>NZ_JALKAN010000009.1 GCF_023015965.1 Allomuricauda sp. F6463D | reverse complement strand
TTTCGGTGTTGCCAAGGTAGTTTTTGATAAAAACAGCATAGAAATGGCCCGGGGAATTTGATTTATGGATCTATGGGCCTGGAACAATAGTGTTTCGGATTAAAGAAGAATTTACTTGTTTTTTACCTCAGTTCTTTGTTAGCTACAGTTTTTCTTTTTATTAATCAGTTTTTTCGTTTCGTCTAAATATCTAACTAAATTACTCAGTTTGTAGATTCGTTTTCCCTCTTTTATTTCAAGGTTCTGTTCAATAAAAGAAGATAACCCTCCATATCCACCTGATTTTATTAATTCAACTTTATATAAATGATTTTTATACCAAAAGACTTGAAAAGCAGAACCTTCTCTTTCGTGTTCAGATTTAACCATTGGTATTATTAATTTCTTATTTATTTTATAGAATCCGTCACGAACAGGTAATGTAGAAAAATCTCCATTTGCATTGTACTTATTAGACCATTTTTCTTGTTTAATCCAATATTTAGAAATTTTGTCATAAATTGAATCTAATAATTCACAGTTAGAATCTTCCACAATTGAAATTTTGTATTCATTTACTTTGTCTTCCCATTCTCCTGAAGTAACAGAACAAGATACTTGTACATTAACTTTAGATTTTAAATTATAAACGTTTCCTAAATTTTTTTTTCCAAAAATGTTAATTTCGGTTGTGTCAGATTTTGTAATTTCTGTTTTAAATAATTCAATATTTTCTAGCTCAATTGATTGTCCAAATGCAATTGAATTGAATGTTATAAATAATATTATTAAAATGTTTTTCATCTAATTGTAGCTAACGGTCTCGTATAACCGTCAGTTACGGGTTAGTATGCGTTAATTTTCGGTTTAGCACTGACCTTAGCAATTCCGAGTGGATTCGGACGTAGTCGAATCCGCCGTAATTGCGGTTATACATTGTTGGCAACAGTATTTTTAGCATTCCGCATTTTTTTTAATTCAGTCAAATATTCATTTTCAGATTTATTTTCGGGTTTGAAATGTACTTGAATAATATTTTCGGTAGTCACAAATTTTATCATATTCCGTGTGTCTTTTAGAATATGTTGATATAAGAAGGGTTTTCGTTTTTCATAATCCGTTATGTTAAACTTGAGCAATTTTATTTTATCGAATTCATATCGTTCATTTTCTAATTCGATAGAGTCTTGATTTATCTTAAAGTCATTTTTGATATGATGCCAAAAATATCCACCCGAGACAATTCGAGCGATTCGTCCAACTATGAGTGATAAAAATATTAGAATTCCGAATATCAAGAATATAGTTCCATTTTCGGGATTGTTTTCATCTGTCCAATAAAAAGTCAGTAGTATTAAAGTCAATAAAATTCCGATTCCGTATGAGTAATTACTCAATCGGTAAACAAGAGTGTTTGTTATGTAGGAATCTGCGTTGATTTTCATATTGTTGCCAACGGTCTAGTATAAGAATAGTAGCGGATTAAAAAACACTAACTTTTCGGTTAAACACTGACCTTTTTAATATTTACCTACTTTAGATTTAGCACTAAAACCGCTATTATTTTTATACATCTTAAGTTTGATTCTCTTTAAATTGATAGTATAAATCAGAAAGAACAAAAGAGAGAATTAAGGTTAGTTTATACGGTGAAGCTTTGGACTTCGACAACATTGATAACCCCCTCTCTTTTACTACTCCAAGCACGTTCAGTTCTGTGAGACCTTAGATCTCGTTTTCAAGTTGTTGTGGCCAAGGTAGTCTGCTCTTTCATAAAATCATTTCTTATGAATAAATATAAAGAAACTTTCGGAGTCGATA
>NZ_JALKAN010000008.1 GCF_023015965.1 Allomuricauda sp. F6463D | reverse complement strand
AACAAGATTCACGGAGAGGAAGTTCTGGGTATTCCATCCAAGTATGTTTACAGGTCTTTAAAACGTGACCTCAAACATTTGAACAAAGAGGTGAAAGGAATCGAAGACCGTTTGTTGGGACTTGTAAAACAGGATCAACATCGGCAACTGACCTTGTTGACCAGTATACCTGGGATAGGGATCAAGACCGCCTTGTTCTTGGTTGTAATTACAGATGGCTTCTCCAAGTTCGAGAAGGCATCACAGCTTTGTAGTTATGTTGGTATAACCCCAACGATACGTGAGTCGGGGAGCAGTGTAAGGGGTCGTGCGAGAATAAGTAAGGTCGGTAATAGAAAACTTCGAAACTTGTTGTTTCTATGTTCTTTCAATGCTTGTAAGCATAACAAGGCATGCAGAGAGGTATATGAGCGGATCGTGAACAAAGGAAAGAGCAAAAAACTGGCATTGATAGCCGTGGCCAACAAATTGCTAAAACAGAGTTTTGCTATAGCCAAATCAGGTAGGCCATATGATGAAACATACGTTTCAATACTACCTAGATAAATAGAGGACAAATCCAATAAAAAAAGCTCAAAGAAATCGATTTTTGAATCTATGAGCAAAGAATAATATTGTCTCGGATTTAGGAAGAATTTGTTTGTTTTTTATCTCTGTTCTTTGTTTCCACCCGTTTTTTATTCCGTAATATTTAATGCTTTTCTTAGTTCTTCACTAGAAAATCCAGAACAGCTATTATCTTGTATTTCTATAATTTCTTTTCCGTTTGTTAATTTATAGCTGACTGAAAAATTACAACCGTCATCAGCATTTTTCATTAAATTCAATTTACGTTCGAATAATGATATTCTATCAACTATAAAGTTCGTTATTTTTATTTTTCCCCATTTTTTCCGTTTTCCGTTTTTGTAATATTCGTATTTAAAAACTCCCTTTTTTGGCTTTAAAATCAGTTTGTCGTATTCGTAAGTTCCGTGTCCCCAAACTGAATTTAAAATCCAATTTTCTCCCACCTCAATGGATTTTTCTATAAGCGATTCTTTTTGGTAATCTTTGAATTTATCTACACAAATTTTTACTTCGATTAGGTCTTTTGCTTTTGTAAATGTTGTGTCAATTTGCTGTCCGAAAATATTCGTGTATTCAATTTTCAAACTATCCGATTGGTTTTGAATTATTTTTTTATGTCCGCCCCAATATCCGTTCTCCTTTTCAAATGTTTGTCTTGTCAAAATCTTTGGCTTTGCTCTATCCAATTGAAACATTGTAAAACCATTTTCTTGTGAGCAATCAGAAGTCATTAACTCAATTTTATTTTGAGACAATCCACTGAATCCAATAGAAATTAGAATTATAAAAGTTAGTTTTTTTATCAACTCTCGATTTTTTTTAAATGGGTGGCAACGGTCTCGTGTATGAGTAGTAGCGGGTTTCTACTCACAAACCTTTCAGTTTTACACTAACCTTAGTTTTATGTTTATACTTTCGTTTTATTACTTAAACCGCTATTACTTATACACAACTTAAGTTTGATTCTCATTAAATTGATGTAATAATCAGAAAGAACAAAAGAGAGAATTAAGGTTAGTATATACGGTGAAGCTTCGGACTTCGACAACATTGATAATCCTCTCTCTTTTACTACTCCAAGC
>NZ_JALKAN010000007.1 GCF_023015965.1 Allomuricauda sp. F6463D | reverse complement strand
GCCATTACTATTGTTCCTAATTTGTTCGGTAATTTTCTCATGATTTAAATCTTTTTATATACTAGTATCTTGGCAAGATGGGACATTTCAAAAAAAATTATGTGGACGATCTTATCCCTGCGCTGTTTAAGTTGATGGATACCATTTTTTAATTGACGGGGGATATTTAGATGCTAGATGTGAGATGTGAGATGTTAGACTACTGGTTAATGGTTAATGGTTAATGGTTGATGGTTAGTTGAAATTGTTCTTTGTTTTTTGTTTATTGCCTATTGATAATTGATTACTGCTTACTGACTACTGCTTACTGCTTACTGGTTAATGGTTGATGGCTAATGGTTGATGGTTGATGGTCGGAAGTTGGAAGTACGAAGTCAGATGTACGAAGTTAAACTACTGATTACTGCCAACTGAGTACTGCCTACTGCTCGTTGATTAATGATTAATGGAAATTGCTTATTGTTAATTGTTAATTGTTTATTGCTAATTGCTAATTGCATCAATACAAAAAAAGCCCCCCGTTTGCACGGAAGGCTCTACAGTTATTTGGAATAAAACGCTTGTCTTTTAATTGCAGATAACTATACCATCAAAATCAATATCCCAATTGTGGTTATTGATCAAACTAGCATAAGCAGATAGAACTTCAGGACTACAAAGTTGAATATTATCCGCCCCTAAAGTAATATTATCTGGAGTGTTGTCCGCAGCTTCCCATCCCACCAATGTGGCAGTGAAATTTTGTGGGGACAGTCCGGAACCATCAAACATGTCCTTCATTGAGGTGACACTGTTTATATTCCATGCTCCAAGATTTTGATCAAAGGAAGTGGCGTTATTGAACATCCCTACCATATTGGTAACATTACCCACGTCCCAACTGCTGATATCTCCATTAAAAGAAGTGGCACTATTGAACATATCTGACATATTAGTAACATTGCTCACATCCCAACTGCTGATATCTCCATTAAAAGAAGTGGCACTATAGAATAAATAGTCCATATTGGTAACATTACCCACGTCCCAACTGCTGATATCTCCATTAAAAGAATTGGCACCATAGAACATTCCAGAAATAACGGTAACATTACTCACGTCCCAGCCACTGATATCTCCATTAAAGGAATCGGCCTCAAAAAACATCCCATATAATTCCGACACTTGGGAGAGGTCCGGCATATCCGTGGCATGGTATTCCATATTTACACATTCTAAAAATGCATGTGTGAAACTTTCCCATACGATAGTTCCCCATTGATCAATGCTCTTAAAAGCAATTTTGGAAGCATCGTCCTGCATTTTAATTGACGAAAAATCTCCCTGTATGGCCACCGTATAGGTGCCGGCTGTTTCGTAAACATGTGTCGGGTCTTGTAGATCGGCCAACTGTTCAATGGTACCGTCCCCCCAGTCAATGGTGAAATTGTAATCAAAATCGGCATTGGTGCCTATCTCCAATATAAAATTGTTCTCGGGCACCTCCCATGTGGTGATAAAGGATGCCGGGTCCTCGAGCATACTTTCAATGACATTTACCACTGTGATCGTTATCGTTGCATCCACGGCTTCGGTGCCATCGGTCACTGTTACGGTCAGCACATGTTCTTCTGCGGTCTCAAAGTCCAGCTCCTTTCCATCGGCGAGGCTCAGTTCCCCTTCGGCACTTACCTCGAACAGGTCGTTATCGTTGGTGGTAAGGGTGTACTCCAATGTATCCCCATCCCCATCGGTGGCAGTTACCGTGCCGATTGAATCGGTATCGGATATGTCCTCCGATGCTTCAAAGACGTAGCTCTCTTCTCCAAACACGGGGACCTCGTTTATATCGCCCACGTTTATGGTGATTGTGGCGGAGGCATCTTCCTCTCCGTCGCTCACCTTTACGGTAATTTTATGGGAAACGGCATTGCTAAAATCAAGGCTCTTC
>NZ_JALKAN010000006.1 GCF_023015965.1 Allomuricauda sp. F6463D | reverse complement strand
AGTGGCCAACAAACTACTCAAACAGTCCTTTGCCATTGCGAAATCAGGCAGGCCGTACGATGAATCGTATGTTTCGGTGTTGCCAAGGTAGTTTTTGATAAAAACAGCATAGAAATGGCCCGGGGAATTTGATTTATGGACCTATGGGCCTGGAACAATAGTGTTTCGGATTAAAGAAGAATTTACTTGTTTTTTACCTCAGTTCTTTGTTGTAGGTAGTTTTTTATTTTATTATTAAGTTTTTACAATTACAATTTTTATTTCGATTTAACCAGCTTTGACATTTTTCACAAAAAACTTTACGATAGAATGAAAGTATATTTTCCGCAAATGAATTGACCTCATAATTACTCAATGATATAGACCATTCATTGTAATGTGCGCCTAATAAATTTCTAATATGAAGCAATTTATCAATTTCTTCTGTTGTAATATTTAGTTCAGTTTTTTTGAAATGCTTTTTTATACCTGGCCATAAGTCTCCGATTGTATATTTATCTTCAAATTTTCTCTGAATACTAGTATTCAAATTCATACTCAATTTATTACAAATTGTTTCTAAAAATAGACCAGCTTGTGAAGCGATGATTTGTGTGTTTTTTGTTTTCAAAGCTTCTTGAAGTACATTGTTTTCTTCGTCGTTGTCGATTTCTAAAATTTGTGGACCAGACACAAAATCCCAACGATAAATCTCAATTTCTTTAAACGTATGTGAGTTTCTTCTGAAAACACTTCTTATTTGATTTAGCCATAATCTGTCATGAGCAGAAATAATTAACTGCCAATCTCTAAATTCTTTAACTAGATAATCTAAAAAATTTAACCTAATTGTTGAGTCTACACTCTGTAGAACATCATCAAGAATAAGAAGCTTACTTTGACCATACTTATTAGACTCTTTAATGATTGAAGTGTAGAGAAGTAAAATTAGAAGGTCAAGATTTGCTTCACTAAAAATAGAATTTGGGGTAACTGTTTTATTATTCTTCAGAGTAACTTTAATTTCAAAAGACACTTCTGTTAATTCACCAATTAAAACTTTAATATCCTTTATAAAATTAACTGTACTAATATTTTTAAATGCTTTTGTCAGATGTTGTGATGCTTCAGATAAAAATTTTTTTACTTCACTTTTTTTAGAATCCTTTGAAGGCGAATTAATTCTTTTTATGTTTTTTATTTGTGTCTCAACATTTCTTATGTCAATTGAAATTTTAGATAAATATTCACTAATTCTAACTGCTTTTTCATTAATTCCTTTCAGATTACCTGTTTTTTTCAAAGAACGGTATTGACTATTTGTTAAACCTTTTCTAACTTTATGTTTAACAAAATGATTAAATTCATTTGTATTAGCTGATGGGATTTTTTCAATATCTATTTTTAAAGATTTTGCTAAATTCTCAATTTCATTTCTACGTTTAGTTTTTAATTGAATCCTTTCTTTATCTAAATTTTGAATTAACACATTATCAAACGTATTTTCATTATCAGTTGATGAACTATTATAAATAAATTTCCAGAATAATACTTGTTTGCTTTGTACAGGTGTGTTAGAATAACTAATTATATCATTTCTTCTTAATGCAATAGGTGCAATTTGAAAATTTGGATGAAGTTTCTGATAACTTTTCTCAAATTTATATTTTTCCTTTTCTTCATCAAATGTTACAACTATGTTTCTTTCGTTTGTTGAATTGTTTTCTAAAGTACAAATTGTTTTAGAGCCATTCAGCACAGGTTTATTTAATGAAATTGCAAACGCTCTAAATTCATTTTTTAATGAATCACTTCTTTCTATTTTACCTTGTAAGTTAAATTCAATTGCATCAATTATAGAAGATTTTCCTGAACCATTATCTCCAAAAATTAAAGTAGAAATAGGCTTGTTGTTTTTGTCAGTGAAATTGAAAGACTGTTCATTTGGAATTCCTCTGAATGATGATATGTGTAAATTCTTTATTTTCATTTCAAATTACCTACAACGTTTACTGTATGGTGTCGTAGCATCCCGCAGGGTGCTATGCACTATACAGATTGTTGTGCTTTCGTGTTTTTAATTTTGATTGTCAATAAAGGTTCTCATAAGTCTAATTGATTCACTCAACTGATTCTCGTCAAATCTCATATTATGAGTGTTTTCAGGATGGTGTATCTGATGTCGAATATATTCAGTCAATACTTTATGTTCAGTGAGTGTTGAGCCATCTCGCCTGAGGCGAATATATTCTATAGTTTCTTTACCTGTTTTAAAATCATTTATTAGACCCTCACTTTCCAAAAAGCCATATAATTCATTATGATATTCTTCTGTAATTTCCTCGAATGCAGTAAAATTCACTTCATTCAGTGAAGGATAAGGAAGTTGACCTTGTGAAACGGAGTTTACTGCCTTTCCTCCATCTCCAGCCTGTATTAACCTTAAATGGTCAAAAGTCATTTTTTTGACAATCACGGGGCTGTGTGTTGTCAATAAGATTTGAGTATTATCTGCGTCTGATAACTCAATCAATGCTTGAATTAATAGCTTTTGATGCGCTGTGTGTTGCGATGTTTCTGGTTCTTCAATTGCATAAATTACGCTCGGAACATTTCTTTCCCTTCGTCTCCGTTCAGCTTCTGCTCTAAAGAAGTTTAAAAGAATAAGTCTTTTCACACCACTTCCTCTTTTGTTAATAGGAATGTCTTCGTCACCAGTAATAGAAACCTTCTTAAAAACGTCATTCCATTTCAAACTGTCTGATGAAGGGATAACAGGATTTAAACTATCTGCAATTTCAGGATTCATTTCGCGTAGTTTTTCTAATGTTAAACCCGCAACTTCTTGTAATTTTCCTTCAACAAGTTCTGCCACACCTGCCAATGTTTCCTGGATTTGACCATCGTTCATTATTTGTCTTACAGCTTCATTCAAAGGGTCTTGAACCTCATTGTCCCCATCGCTATTTTTTCGGTCGGACTGGAAGAGCGTATAAAGAGGTAAGTAATTTTCCAATTTATCCCAAATTGATTTCGTTTCTCCTTTAGTAACATCAATTTCAATTTCCGTTAGGTCAAGGTTTTCTGAATGATGAGACCATACTGCTGCTCTCATAACAGCATTTATAGTTCGGTTTTCGCATTCAATTTCACTATCAGCAATAATTTTTTGAAGAGCTTTTTGTGTTTTTAGAAGGAGGTCAGAGCAATATTCATTTGTTGGATGATTAGCTCTTATAAATACTTTCTCACTACCACCGTTGCTATATCTCTTTATAATTTCTAAATGACCGTTTTCATTCAAAAGATATTCACTTTCTAAAGAGGTTTCATTTGTGCTATCAATAACAATTGAATCAGGAAACTGGTCAAAAGTTAAAGATATTTCAGTGATTTTATCTCCATTGGATAAACAAGATTTATTTACATCATCTTTATCCATTTTTATTGCACCTTTTCCTTTATTAAAGAAAACATCAAGAGCTTCTAATATTGTAGATTTTCCTATATCATTTTTACCAACTAACGTAGTCAGGTTTCCTACAGAAATTTCAATTTGCTCTTGATAGCTTCTGAAGTTTTTAATTTTTATAGTTAGTAGTCTCATAGTTTACTGTTGATTGGTTTTTTGGCATGAAGCACAACGGTTAGTGTATGAAACGTAGCGTATAAAAATACGGTAAGTTTCGGTTTATTACTTAGCCAAATCTGCGATTTGGCAATTACATTTTTCTTTTCATTATTGCCAAATCGCAGGTTTGGCGGAGCTGGCAAATGCAAACAAACTTTCGATTTAGCACTTGCCAGCTATGTTTTATACACAACTTAAGTTTGATTCTCATTAAATTGATGTAATAATCAGAAAGAACAAAAGAGAGAATTAAGGTTAGTATATACGGTGAAGCTTCGGACTTCGACAACATTGATAATCCTCTCTCTTTTACTACTCCAAGCACGTTCAGTTCTGTGAGACCTTAGATCT
>NZ_JALKAN010000005.1:2500-124099 GCF_023015965.1 Allomuricauda sp. F6463D | reverse complement strand
AACGCTTCGGACATAGCCGACAACGCTTCGGATATCACCACGAATACGGGTGACATAGCAACGAACACTACCAACATTGGAACTAATGCAACGGATATAGCAGACCATATTGCTGCTGATGGTGACACCGACGCCACGAACGAGATACAGAACATCGAGGAAGTGCTTACCGATGGCAACGATGCCAACGGATTGGTTCTGACCGGACTTGGAGCCCCAACGGCCGCAAGCGATGCCGTAACAAAAGCATATGTTGATGCTTTTGACACTGACGATGCAGATTCAGACCCTGAGAACGAACTATCCGATATCGCTTTGAGCGGTACCACCTTGGAACTGACCAATGCGGTTACAGGAGCCACCGGGGTTGACCTGGACGGAACCTTTGCCACGGACGCGGAGCTAGCGGCCCTTGACACTGACGATGCTGATGCCGACCCTGAGAACGAACTATCCGATATCGCTTTGAGCGGTACCACCTTGGAACTGACCAATGCGGTTACCGGAGCCACCGGGGTTGATCTGGACGGAACCTTTGCCACGGACGCTGAACTAGCGGCCCTTGACACTGACGATGCAGATTCAGACCCTGAGAACGAACTATCCGATATCGCTTTGAGCGGTACCACCTTGGAACTGACCAATGCGGTTACCGGAGCCACCGGGGTTGATTTGGACGGAACCTTTGCCACGGACGCGGAACTAGCTGCCCTTGACACGGACGACGCCGATTCAGACCCCACGAACGAATACAACACGGGGATATCGCTGAACGGTACCTCCATCGAGGTCACGGATGCAGGCGGTACGTTGAGCCAAAATCTTGACGGAACCTTTGCCACGGACGCGGAGCTAGCGGCCCTTGACACGGACGATGCAGATTCAGACCCCACGAACGAATACAACACGGGTATATCGCTAAATGGTACCTCCATCGAGATCACGGATGCAGGCGGTACGTTGAGCCAAAATCTTGACGGAACCTTTGCCACGGACGCTGAACTTGCCGCCCTTGACACTGACGATGCAGATTCAGACCCCACGAACGAATACAACACGGGTATATCGCTAAATGGTACCTCCATCGAGGTCACGGATGCAGGCGGTACGTTGAGCCAAAATCTTGACGGAACCTTTGCCACGGACGCTGAACTTGCGGCCCTTGACACGGACGATGCTGATTCAGACCCTGAGAACGAACTGTCCGATATTGCCTTGAGCGGTACCACCTTGGAACTGACCAATGCGGTTACCGGAGCCACTGGAGTGGATCTTGACGGAACCTTTGCCACGGACGCGGAACTTGCGGCCCTTGACACTGACGATGCGGATTCGGACCCTGCCAACGAGATAAACACTCGTTTTGAGGTAAACGGTTCCAATCTTGAATTGGAAGATAGTGATGGCACTCTTCAGGTTGCCTTGGCAGATTTAAATATAGATCAATCTGCCTCAGACGTTGGGCTCGACACATCAGTTGATGTTGATGGTGATAGTAGTTCAGAAACTACTGTCGAGGGGGCTATTCAAGCAATGTCACCAATAGTTTCCAAAGCTGCGAGAATATTTTATCCACCTTCCATAGCTATTGATGCCTCGACTAATGGTACAGGTCGTACTGTAGATTTATATGCCCAATATGTTGCGCAATATGGCAGTCCAACAGTTTCAAGCACAGGAGCTCCGGCAGCAATTCCAACGTATAGCGCTACGGACTTATATTATTATGTTACTTATGCAGATCCAACTGTTTTTAGCAACATGAGTATTGATGCCAATGGTGAATTGACTTATGATATTATTGGTCAACCAGCCGATTATAATGCATTGATCAATGTAGTGTTTGTGGTAAAATAATAATGAATAAAGACAAATAAATTTGAAATCAAACCCCTCATATAAGTCTTTAGTCATTGGACTGTTTATTTTCTTTCTAGGAATAAACTTTGTAAGTGCACAGTTTTTACTACAAGCACCAAATACTGGAGATGAGAACAACTACCAATGGTATGAAGCATCGGATACCGCAACGGTTTTGGGAACCAATTCATTTTATGAAGCTACCCAACCTGGTGTATACTTTGCTACTTACGATGGTACGCTTTGTGGTTTCAATGCAACGGGTTATTTTATTCTTACCGATTGCGAAGCACCAAACAACGAGGTGATTTTGGATATTTCGGCCAGTATTCCTTCTGGAGCCACGGTTAGCTGGAGTCCTGCATTGAGCGGAGACCAAACCAGACCAACGGTAACAAGTACCCAAACTGTGATGCGATACGTAGCTACTATAACTAAATTGGGCAATAGTACTGATCTGCCACGATTTACTGTAGTTTGTATGAGCCAAGCCGCTAACTTGATGGATGATTTGATTGTTGTAAATGAAGATGAATCTGTAATAGTACCAATTTTCGATAATGATTCAGATTTACCTACAGAGGGTACTTTAATAGCTACTGACCCATCTCAAGGAGAGGTCACTATTGATGATAACGGAACTCCAAATGATCCGAGCGACGATATTTTAACTTATTCACCATCCCCAGATTTTAATGGTAGTGATAGTTTTGATTATACCATTTGTAACGCATTTGGAGATTGTAGTACTGCCTCAGTAGTTGTTGATATTCTTCCAATTGTTGATACCAATGATGATTCAGTGTCCACAGATATTGATACGGATGTTATAGTTTCATGGAGGGCCAATGATAATGATATACCTACAACAGGCTCTATATCCACTACGAACCCGTCCAACGGAACAATTGTTTTAAACGATAATGGAACGGTAAACAATCCGTCCGACGATGATATTACCTATGTGCCAAATGCAGATTTTTATGGAACGGATTCTTTTCAGTATACCGTCTGTGATACCAATGGAAATTGTGATACGGCCACGATTACGATAATAGTCAATACGTTCGGAGGTGATTTAGATAGTGATAATGACGGCATTGTAGATAGTTTTGAAGATTTGAATATTGATGGAGATAATGATCCATCAACAAATCCAACGGATACCGACGGAGATGGTATTCCCGATTATTTGGACATTGATAGTGATAATGATGGAATACCAGATAATGTAGAGGCACAACTAGCATTGGGTTACATTGCACCAAGTATGGTCGATGCCAATGGTAACGGTTTGGACGATGCCTATGAAAACGACGGAAACGTAGGATTGATTCCTATTGATTCTGATAGTGATGGTATTCCCGATTATGTGGATGATGATAGTGATAATGATAATGTCCCCGATGCCATAGAGGGACACGATTACAACCAAGATGGAATTGCAGATGTTGAATTTATCGGATCTGACAAAGATAACGATGGTCTGGATGATGGTTACGAAGGGGAAACAGTTATAGATATAGATGTTAATGACGAAATAAACAATCCTAGTTCCGACTTGCCCGATACCGATGGTGATGGCATACCTGACTTTAGGGATTCTGACGATGACGATGATGGTATAGAAACCATAGATGAGGATCTCAATGGAGATGGAAATTACGCTAATGATGATTCCAATGACAATGGTATACCTAATTATCTAGACCCCGACCTAGGCGAGTCCACCGTGGAAGAAGAGGTTGTTGATGTAATCAATGTAATTACACCAAATGGTGACGGTATACACGATACTCTAGAGATTAGGGGACTTATAAACTTCCCTGACAATACGGTTAGAATTTATAATAGATGGGGTGTGTTGGTATTCCAAACCAGGGCCTATGATACCAGTGGAAATATATTTGATGGAACTTCCCAAGGTAGAGTTACCGTAGATCAGGACAATAAGTTGCCCGTTGGGACCTATTTCTATGTGATAGATTATGGGGATGAAGGAGGAAACATGAAACAGCTGACAGGCTACATATATATTAACAGATAAATTGGTCACTGTGAATAAAAAGATTTTTAAAGGAAAAATTCTATGGTTGTTTACCCTAGCTTTTCTTGGGTATGGCAGCATGCAGGCGCAACAGGATGCACAGTACACCCAATATATGTACAATACGGTCAGCGTTAATCCTGCGTATGCAGGCTCAAGAGGACATTTGAGTATAGCTGCCCTTTATCGTAACCAATGGTTGGGGCTTGACGGTGCACCGGAGACACAAACGCTAAACGTGCATACACCAGTGGGATATCGTGGTGTAGGTCTAGGATTGTCCATTGTAAACGACAAAATAGGTCCAACCTCTGAAACGTACTTTGACGTAGATTTTTCCTACACCATCCAGACTGGTTGGGAGGGTAGATTGAGTTTTGGACTTAAGGCCAGTGCTCATATGTTGGATATACGTTATTCTGAACTTGATGAATTTGAGATAGACCCACAATTACAATCACAACAGGACATTCAAAATAAATTTTCCCCAAATATCGGGGCAGGTGTATACTACCATACAGATAGGTTCTATGCGGGTATTTCGGCTCCTCGAATTTTAGAGACCACCCATTTTGATTCATCTTCCGTATCCACGGCAAAAGAACAAATAAACCTTTACCTTATAACAGGTTATGTTTGGGACCTAAATCCATTTTTAAAATTTAAACCTACCCTGTTGACCAAAGCCGTCCAAGGAGCCCCTTTACAACTTGATCTTTCTGCCAACTTTATGTTCAACGAAAAATTTATAGGTGGAGTTGCTTACCGATGGGACGCTGCCTTTAGTGGTATGTTTGGTTTTATGTTATCCGACCAACTTATGTTAGGCCTAGCGTACGATCGTGAAATAACGGAGCTGGGAGCGGCAACATTTAACGATGGTTCATTTGAAATAATTCTGAGATATGATTTCATCAGAAATATTGGAAATTTGAAATCTCCTCGTTTCTTTTAGGAAGAAATTAAACATCTACATCCTGTAATTTGTTGCAAAGGTCATATTTTTACCACATGATAGAGGAAAATGTGATTCTAGTAAATGAAACGGACGAGCCCATTGGACTAATGCCCAAGATGGAAGCCCATGAAAAAGCGTTGCTCCATAGAGCATTCTCTGTTTTTGTGATGAATGCCAAGGGAGAAACCATGCTTCAACAAAGAGCAAAGGATAAATACCATTCACCATTGTTATGGACCAATACCTGTTGTAGTCATCAAAGGGAAGGGGAAAGTAACATAGATGCAGGTAAAAGGAGACTCATGGAAGAAATGGGATTTACCACCGAACTTAAGGAACTTTTCAGTTTTATATATAAAGCCCCTTTTGACAATGGACTTACGGAACACGAATTCGATCATGTAATGGTAGGGCATTTTGAAAATAAACCCAATATCAATCCTGAAGAAGTGGCCGACTGGAAATGGATGCATCCCATGGATATAAAAACGGATATTTCGGAGAATCCTGAAAATTACACCGCATGGTTCAAAATTATTTTTGAACGTTTCTTTAACTATATCACAGAAAATACCCCAGTACAATGAAAGTAAAGGCTAGTAGGAAAGCAAGTTTCAATGCGGCCCATAGATTATTTAGACCAGACTGGGACGACAAAAAAAACAATGAGGTTTTTGGAAAATGTAACAATCCAAAATATCACGGCCATAACTATGATCTTATTGTTAGCGTCACTGGTGAGATTGATCCAGAAACAGGCTTTGTTATGGATCTTAAAATCCTGAAGGAGTTGATCAAGGAATATGTTGAAGAAGCACTGGATCATAAAAACTTGAACCTTGATGTTCCAGAATTTAAAAAGTTGAATCCCACGGCCGAAAACATAGCCGTTGTGATATGGAATAGACTAAGACCCCACATAGATAATAATAAGGAGTTGGAGGTAGTGCTTTATGAAACTCCTAGAAATTTTGTAACCTATACTGGATAACATGAAATTTTACCCTTTAAAATTTAAACCCATTCTTAAGGAAAGACTGTGGGGCGGTACCAAACTAAAAGATGTTTTAAATAAACCAATTGAAAGCGATATAACCGGTGAAAGCTGGGAACTCTCCGGAGTTAAGGGAGATATATCCCAAGTATCCAATGGAAACTTAGAGGGTACTTCCCTTCAAGATTTAATAGATGGTCAATCAGAAGCATTTTTGGGCAAAAGTGTAGTGGAACGTTTTGGGAAAGAATTTCCTATTCTCATCAAATTTATAGATGCTAAACAAGACCTTTCAATACAATTGCACCCCAATGATGATTTGGCCAAAGAACGACACAATTCCTTCGGAAAAACAGAAATGTGGTACATTATGGATGCAGATCCAGGAGCCAAACTAATCGTTGGTTTTAATAAAGATGTGGAAAAGCAAGAGTATGTAAAAAGCATTGAAGAGGGAACTTTGACGGATTTGATGAATTATGAAGAGGTAGGAGAAGGCGATACATATTTCATAAATACAGGTAAAATTCATGCCATTGGTGCAGGAATACTTTTGGCAGAAATTCAACAGACGTCGGATATTACATATCGGGTATTCGACTTTGATCGTAGGGATAAAGATGGTAATCTGCGAGAGCTGCATACCAGTTTAGCAGTAGATGCCATTGATTACGAAAAGAAGGACGATTTTAAAATAGATTACCCAAAACAAAAAGATATGGTCAACCCAATGGTGGACTGTCCATACTTTAAAACAAATATTATGGAACTGTCCGAGTCCATGAAACAAGATTTATCGGATAGAGATTCTTTTAGCATTTATATGTGCGTAGCTGGATCGGCCACAATTAATAATGATTGGGGGAGTGCGCCCATAAACAAAGGGGAAACAGTTCTTATTTCTGCATCAAGTACTTTTGTTACTGTTGACACCCAACAAGTTAAACTTTTAGAAGTTACCATTTAATGGTATCTTTAAACAAAACAACCGTGTTATGCCGAGTATTCGTGATTTAAAAAAAGACGTCAATTTTATCTTGGGTGATATTATTGAAGCTGTTTACATTTGGGAAGCCGGTTCTGGAAACAAAGAATCTGAAGAAGGGACGGTAATTATTGATGAAGCAATTGAGGTCTACGACAGTCTCATGGACAAAATCAACCAAAAAAAGGTAGACAATGCTAAATCCCATTTCAGGACCATCCGTACCGAATTAGAGGAGAAAGCCACCAAATTGGTTGAGCAGCTCAATAATCTTGAAGCTTAATTGGATTTTTCCAAAAATGCTTTAAATTCTTTTCCGTATTTAGATGCAGCTACTTCGGGAGCCAATCCTTTATAAATGGAATCCAAATATTTTGGATTTGCTTCACTGGCCTCTGTTAACATAATATAAGGGGTTGCGTAGGAACTACCATTATTGAGTCCGAAGTTAAGAGCATATCTATAACGACTTATAGTGTTTTGGTTAAGTAAACGCTGCAAAGAGTCCAGTGCAATAGAATCTTCTTGTAATTGGGGCAAGGAAGCTTGTTGTGCCAACGACAGTTCCCTTATGTTGAACTTGGAAACCATATCATAAAACTCCAAAAGTTTTTTGTGGGATTTTGATCCTGAAATTTCAACATTCGAATCAAAAGTGTTCCAAGCAGTATTGATAACTATATTGCCCGATTCCCCAAAAAAGGTGATTCTGTCGTTTATATCATTGTTGTCCTCTTTTTTTAAGTAGAGATAAAATATTTCTGGCTCATTCACCTCGGTAGAAAAACTAAATGCACCATCTCCTTTTATCTCCAATGAATCCAACACGGAAAGTGTAGAATCTTTAAATTGTTGCAAATAGAGGGTTCCTTTTTTCAATCCTTTAATGTTTCCATTAACGATCATGGTGTTTTCGGTACTCTTTTCACAGGAGAATACAGTAAATCCAACTAGCAATACAAATAAAATCCGCTTCATCATAAAATTTTTGCTGGGCAAATATGCATAATCTTCTGAAAATAATTAAACATTTGATGCGACTTCCATCAACAAAGCACATAAATATGCCCCGGCGGTACCTACAACATACCCGAAAACCGCTAACAAAATACCCACAGAGGTCAATGAAGGATGGAATTCAGCTGCGACAATCGGTGCAGAGGCCGCACCACCTACATTGGCCTGACTTCCTACCGCCAAGAAAAAGAAAGGTGCTTTTATAATTTTGGCCATCAGAATTAGCAAACCGGCATGTATACTGATCCATACCAATCCAATTGCGATAAGGCCTGGATTTTCCATCACTTTGCCCAGATCCATTTTCATGCCAATGGTAGCCACTAAAATATAGATGAAAAGACCGCCTATTTTACTTGCACCCGCACCTTCATAATTTTTAGCCTTGGTAAAAGAAAGCCCAATTCCAATCATTGTGGCAAAAACCACCATCCAAAGAAATTCTGAACTTAAGGAGGATAATATTTTTTCAGGGTTACGGACTATTTCAAAATTGTTCTGTAAAAAAATCGAAAAATGATGACCAATAAAGTGTGCAATGCCTACTCCTGCAAAGGCAAAAAATGATAGCATGATATAATCGTTCAAGGTGGTCACCCTTGTGATTTTTTCCGTGTAGGTAGATACTTTTTCCTTGAGCTCCTCTATGGACGAAGTGTCTGCTTTGAGCCAACGATCTATTTTTTTGGTTTTACCCACGCCCAATAGAATTATGGCCATCCATAAATTGGCAACCACAATATCGATAAGTACCATACCTCCATAGCTTTCTTGGTTGTACTGAAAAACCTCGAGCATGGCAGCTTGGTTCGCACCACCACCTATCCAACTTCCAGCGATTGTGGCAAGACCTCTCCAAACCGCATCTGGGCCAACACCGCCTACGGTTTCTGGGGAGAAAATTGAAACAATCAATATAGCGATAGGACCACCAATAACGATGCCCACTGTTCCTGTCAGAAACATGATTAAAGCTTTGGAACCCAAGTTTAAGATTGCTTTAAGATCTATACTTAGAGTCATTAAAATTAGAGCTGCAGGCAAAAGATATCTACTAGCTACAAAATAAGTGTTGGACGATGATTCGTCAATAATACCTACACTGGCCAAAATGGCCGGTAATAAATAGCACATTAATAGTGTGGGGACCAAGCGATAGAATTTCGCCCAAAATCCAGTTTTTATGGATGAGGTATAAAAAACAAAACCTAAGCAAAGGCATAGCAACCCAAAAATTACGGTATCGTTGGTTAAAGGTAGTTGGTCCATATTTTGTTATAAACTAAAAGTCCAAATATAGGTAAAACGTTTAGGAGGATGGAGGCATGTAGTTCACTTCTTTAGCAATCGTTACATGCATATCATGGACCGTTCATGATATGCATGTCGATTATTAATTATTATCATTTATACTTATCAAACCAAGCCAAAACACTTGCGATTTTGGCAATTAAATTGCTGGGTTTGTTGGCGATGCCATGTCCTGCCCCGGGAATACGAACCATGGCAGTTTCCACATTTTCCAATTTTAGGGCAGCGTAGAACTGTTCCGATTCTGCAATGGGGGTTCGGTAATCTTCTTCTCCTGTCAAAAGCATAGTAGGGGTGGTTATATTGCCCACATAACTAAGGGGGGAGCGTCTAAAATAGTTTTCTGGATCTTCCCATGGCTTTTTGCCGAACCAATATTTGGAGAAAAATTGTGCATTATCGGCGTAAAGTACAAAACTGGTCCAGTTGATTACGGGTTTGGCCACTACGGCAGCTTTGAATCTGTCCGTTTTACCAACGATCCAAGCGGTAAGCACTCCACCGCCGGAGCCACCGGTAACAAATAGATTATCTTCGTCCACGTAGCCTTTTTCTAAAAGAGCATCCACACCGGACATTAAATCCTCGTAATCATGGTTGGGATAATCATGGTGTATCAAGTTTCCGAATTCCTCACCATAACTGGTGCTTCCTCTCGGGTTGGTGTAGAGCACTACATAACCTTCTGCTGCGTATGCCTGAATCTCGGCAGAATAAACAGCTCCGTAACTGGTAAACGGCCCACCGTGAATCTCGAGAATCATCGGATACTTTTTGGACGGGTCAAAATCTGGAGGTGTTACTATCCATCCTTGTATTTTTCGTTGGTCATAGGAGGACTCCCACCACATTTCCTCTACATTTCCTAATTTTTTAAAGGAGAAAAGGTCATCATTTAAAGCTGTTAAGCGTTTGGTGTTTTTAGTATCTGCCGCTCCTAAATCCGAAGGATGGCTTGTGTCTCCCAACGTGTATGCAAATTTGTTATTGGAAGAGACCGAAAAACTAGCAGCATTGTAGGGTCTACCTAAAGAAAGACCACCCAATCCGTCCGTAATGTCGTTCACTTTGCCGGACATACTCATCGAAGCCAATTTTCCCATGCCTTGGTCCGTATAAATAAAATAAAATCCATTTCCTTTACTGTTCCAGGCCATGTCTTCAACATCTCTGTCAAAACCCCCTGTTATTAATTGTGAACCAGAACCGTCGGTATTCATTACATACAAATTAGTGATTTGATAACCTTTAAGATTGTCATCATAACCTAAATATGCAATTTTGGAACCATCAGGAGACAAAAGGGGACTACCATCAGGGCCATAACGATCAGTTAATGGGGTAATTTCACCATCATTGACATTAATGGTATAAACCTCACTATCGGCAGGCTCCATTTTTTCGTCTTTGTGGAAGTTGGCACTGAAAAAGAGTTTTCTGCCATCTTTGGACCAAATAGGACTACCGTGGTCAAACTCAGAAAATGTAAGTTGCTTGGGCGTTCCTCCACTTACCGGTAGAGTAAACAGTTGCGTATTACCTCCTTTATAGTATCCAGCTCCGTCACCACGATATTTTATTTTATCAATATATTTTGGAGGATTGTTCCATTTGGCGCCTTCAGGTTTCCCTGGCATTTTTATAATGGACTTATTAGTTTCTGGTACAAACATATTAAAGGCCAAAAAATTATCATCATAGGACCAGGAAACGGATCTAGGTGATTGAGGTGTATTGGTCAATGCCATGGTTTCCTTGGTATCCAACCACATCAAATAGAGCTTCGTTTTGTTATCGGCCATATTGGATTTGAAAACTATTTTTTTTCCATCATGAGACCATTTGGGTGAAAAATCATTTTGGTTGCCGGTTGTTAATGGCCGGTTGTTGGAGCCGTCAAAATTCACGATCCAAAGGTTGGATAGATTGCGGTCCGTCATCACATCTTTAAAATTTCGAACATAGATGATTTTGGACCCGTCTGGGGAAATTTGCGGATCGGAAACAAATTCCATGTTAAAGATATCCAATAGTTCCAGATTGGATTGCACTTGGCCAAAACCCAAAGGGCTAATGGCAATAAAAAGTAAAAGTGTACTGAGTATTTTTTTCATAGGGTTACGAATTTGTGTCCTAAAAATAAGTAATTTATTTCCTACTTAGGAGTCGCAACCTTTTTAAATAAATGAAAAGCTGTATGTGTTAATACGTGGTCGTCATATTTTCGTCCACACTGATGATAAAATCTGCAAGTCCAATATTTTCATCCTCCAATGTATGAACGTTCTCTTGCATTACGGTAGTTATAGTACCATATTCCAAATCGGGTCGTTCGAATTGCAAATACCACAAAATTCCTTCGTAGTTATTAGAATGATAGGCTCCGTTGAAATGTATGAACAATGAGTTTTCCTTATAATTTTGAAGTATAAAATGTGCCATGGTCGCATCTTTTATGGCCTGAGCCATCACCAAAGTGGGACTGCCGTGGTCTCCCATCATTTTTAGTATGTTTTGATAACCCGGCAATTCGGAATCGTAAGTAATGGGCAATGGTGCTATCCATTCTTTTTCTTTAGCTGGGAGTGAGTCTAGAGTTTTAAATCCTCCTTTGTATACCATACTCGCATAGCGTCTAGGAACGTTGGTGGCTACAAAATCAAGCTTGTTGTCTTTTGCAAAATCCACCAATGGAGCATAATCGGTCTTGTGATTGTTCCATAACCGAGCAGTGGAATCCAGAGCTTTATAATCGATTTTTCCCGATAAGTAGTCATTGAGTTCGTTTTGGTTGTCTGCCTCGATCATTTCTGCCCCTAGAATTAATGAACGTTTGGTATGGAGGTCGGCTGTAAGCTCGTACTGCAACCAATGCGCAATGGGGTTGTTGTGCAGCTCTCCGAACAATACCATATCCTTTTTCTCTAAAGTCTTCAGCATTTTTTTGTACGAAACCTTTTTGCCTTTGGCGTTGTAAATGACGTAGGGGGCTTTTTGGGCTGAAATGGTCAAAAGGCCAAGGGATAGGGTTATAAGGAGTATATATTGTTTCACTACATTCTAATTTGAAATTTTACTTCTCCCACTCCGTATGGAAAATACCATCACGGTCCAATCGCTCGTAGGTGTGCGAACCAAAGTAATCACGTTGCGCTTGAATCAGGTTCAACGGCAAACGGCTACTTGTATAGGCATCAAAATACGTAAGTGCATTGGAAAGTCCGGGCAATGGAATGCCGTTAGCTGCTCCGTAACTTACCAATTCCCGTGCAGCATCCACTGTGTCCTGTACTTTTTCCACAAAAGAAGGGGATAGCAACAAGTTCTGTAAATTTTCATCAGCTTGGTAGGCCTCGGTAATATCGGCCAACATCGCGGCACGGATAATACAGCCTGCACGCCATATTTTGGCGATTTCACCCAGTTCCAGTTCGTAGCCATATTCTTTGGAGGCATCGGCCAACTGGTGCATGCCTTGAGCATATGTGATGATAAAGGCAAAATATAGTGCTTGTTCCGCTTTTACGGTAAAATCGTCCTTGTCCACTGTTTTTGGGGTAGGACGATCATACAATTCGTCGGCTTTGATACGTTCGGATTTTAAAGCGGATATTTCCCGCATGCTCACCGCAATATCAATAGTAGGTACTGGAATTCCTAAATCCATGGCATTTTGGGAGGTCCATTTTCCAGTCCCTTTTTGCTTTGCCTTATCCAGAATCATATCCACAAGGTCGTTGTCCGTGAGATCATCTTTTTGGGCAAAGATTTCCGAGGTGATTTCTACCAAAAAGGATTGTAAACGACCAGCATTCCATTGCGTATAGGTTTTATGAAGCTCTTCATTGGTAAGTCCGCCCGCTTTTTTGAGTAGGTCGTAAATCTCAGAGGTTAACTGCATCAAACCGTATTCAATGCCGTTGTGTACCATTTTCACATAGTTTCCAGCAGATTTTGGACCCAAATAAGCAACACATGGCTCTCCTTTATATTTTGCGGAAACCGCCTCAAAAATTGGTTTTACGTGCTGATATGCTGCTTTGGAACCTCCGGGCATGATACTCGGGCCTTTGCGTGCTCCTTCGGCACCTCCGGACACTCCTGCTCCAAAAAAATTGATTCCTTTTTCTTTTAAATAGGCTTCACGGCGGTCGGTATCCGTGTAAAAGGAGTTTCCTCCATCGATTATGATATCGCCTTGGTCCAAATGGGGCAGTAATCCTTCGATTACACTGTCCACAATTTTCCCTGCAGGTACCAATAACATAATTTTTCTTGGGGAGGTCAATGATTGTACAAAAGTTTTCACGTCGGTAGTGGCGTTCACTTTTGCGGGATTCCCTCCTTCATTGATCAATGCATGTACTTTCTCTTCATCCAAATCATTTCCAAATGCGGTAAAACCATTATCGGCTACATTTAGGATAAAATTACGCCCCATTACTCCAAGGCCCACAAGGCCAAAATCATACGTATCTGCCATTACAAAGTTTTATTCTTCCTTTTGATATCAATTCAACTTTAAGGTTTTGTTGCTTGAAATATGAACCTAAAATAAACCTTATCTTCGTGATGCTCAAAGATAATGATACCATATCGAACAAAGGCTTGATCATTTAGGGTACAACTTGCCAGAAACTTATATTACTATGAAAAAGACGGATAATCAGATGCTTGTAATTTTCGGGGCATCCGGTGATTTGACATCTAGAAAGCTAATACCTTCATTATTCAACCTATTTTTGGCCGATCAGTTGCCAGAAAATTTTGTTGTTCTTGGAGTTAGTAGAAGCGACCTTTCCGATGATGCGTTTCGGGATCGTGTGGTTTATGAAAGTGAATATTTAAAGGAAAAAACCAACAATCTCGAAGGAAATAAATTAAAAAACTTTGCGGACAAACTTCACTATGAAGATATAGGGGACAGTTATGATACGGATTATAAGCACTTGCGCAAGCGGGTGGAAGCCTTAAAAGAGAAAAATAATACGTCGGGAAATATTATTTACTATTTGTCCACCCCACCAACATTATATGAAACAATTGCGCATAATCTGTCCGATGCAGGAATGAACACCCAAAACAATGGATGGAAGCGTTTGGTGGTGGAAAAACCATTTGGATACAGTTTGGAAACTGCCAAAGAATTGAACACGGGACTTCATCAATATTTTAAGGAGCACCAGATTTACAGGATTGATCATTATTTGGGCAAGGAAACCGTTCAGAACCTGTTGGTGACCCGGTTTTCGAACAGCATTTTTGAACCGCTTTGGAACCGTAATTATATTCAACATGTGGAGATTACCAATGCAGAAAGTGTGGGTGTAGAAAAACGTGGGGGATATTATGATACATCCGGAGCGCTACGTGATATGTTCCAGAACCATCTCTTGCAAATTGTTTCTTTGGTTGTGATGGAACCACCGATTGGTGCGGAGGCAGAGGAGATTCGAAACGAAAAAGTAAAGGCCTTAAAATCATTACGGATAATGCGTGATGAAAAGGAACTTTTTGAAAATACCATTCGTGCGCAATACGTTTCGTCCAAAATTGAGGGCGAAAAAATAAAGGGATATAGGGAAGAGGATGGGGTGGACCCAAATTCAACAACTGAAACCTACGCTGCGATAAAATTCTATGTGGATAATTGGCGCTGGCATGGCGTGCCTTTTTATGTGAGGACGGCAAAGCGGATGCCCACCAAGGTAACGGAGATCGTTATTCATTTTAAAAAACCCCATCATCAAATTTTTAAAGGTTCCGAAATGCAGGAAATGGACAATAAATTAATTATCCGTATCCAGCCCGATGAGGGAATATTAATCAAATTTGGGGTCAAAGTACCGGGTCAAGGGTTCAAGGTGGAACGTGCCAATTTGGATTTTTACTACTCCAGTTTGGCCGAAACCTATGTTATGGAAGCATATGAACGTTTGTTGTTGGATGCCATGCAGGGAGATGCAACCTTGTATGCCCGTGCTGATGAGGTGGAAGCAGCTTGGGAATTTGTTGATCCCATTCTTAACTACTGGAAAAATGGAGAGGATGTTCGCATGTATGGTTATGGAGCGGGAGCTTGGGGACCCGAAAATGCAGATAACCTAATTGAAGATGACGGCTATTGGCGCAATCCAAGTGAAAATTTAGCAGACGATCCTGGTTATTGCGTGATTTGCTAAAAACTATTATCAATAAGCAATTGGCATTGAACAATTCTCTGTTCGAGATGTCATCCTGAACCCGGTCGAAGGAAAAGTCGAGAACCAAAACTAATTTATGATGGAATTAAAAATATATAAGGACAAACAAGAAGTTGCCGAAAAATTTTCCAGCTATTTTGTGGATAAACTGAAAGGTAGGAATAGCTTTTACGTGGCGTTGTCCGGAGGGAGCACGCCAAAAATAGTTTTTGATGTATTGGCTGAAAAATTTTCAGATAAAGTAGATTGGAACAAAGTACATTTTTATTGGGGGGACGAACGATGTGTTCCTCCCAACGATGATGAAAGCAATTATAAAATGACGGTTGAACACCTTTTTTCCAAAATAGAGGTTCCAAAAAATAACATCAATAGGATAATGGGGGAAAAAGACCCTAATGGTGAAGCTATGCGCTACGCCAATCTATTGGAAATCGATACAGATAGCGTAGAGGGTGTTCCGCAATTTGACCTTGTGATTTTAGGTATGGGGAATGATGGGCATACGGCATCCATTTTCCCCCATGAGATTGAACTATGGAATTCCGAGGACCATTGTGTAGTAGCTACGCACCCTGAATCGGGACAGAAAAGAGTTTCCATAAACGGAAAAGTCATTAATACAGCCAAGGAAGTAGCTTTTTTGGTCACGGGAGCATCCAAGGCGGAAAAAGTGGAAGCTGTTATTGAGCAAACAAATGGGTACAAGAAATATCCGGCGTCTTTGGTAAATCCATCATCGGGAAATTTAGTATGGTTTTTGGATGAGGAAGCAGCTTCAAGGCTTAATCAAAATCCATCTTAACATTTTCACCTTTCAAAAACTCCAAGTATTCGTTTACCTTAAAGTTGTTGGATTCATATTTGCTATCACGCTTGAACGCAGATTGTTTTCGTTCTTTGCTACGCGCAAAACGGCGGATATCCTGCTTGGTCTTTAAAATAAGGCCAGGTATTGTTTTGTTTTTACCACCTTCTCCTTTGGCAACCATGGTAAAATAGGAAGAGTTGCAATGTTTTACTACTCCGGTAGTCACATTTTCAGATTCGACCCTTACTCCGACCACCATGGAGGTTTTTCCAGTATAGTTAATGGATGCTTTTAAGGTGGCGAGCTCTCCCACTTCAATCGGATTTAAAAAGTCCACCCGGTTCACCGAAGCAGTCACACAATAACTCTGTGAATGTTTGGAGGAGCAGGCAAAGGCTATTTGATCCATAAGGTTGAGAATATGTCCGCCGTGTACCTTGCCTCCAAAATTGGAATGGGAGGGTAGCATGAGCTGGGTAATGGAAACTCTACTTTCTCGGGATGATTTGAATTTCTTCATATTTTGTTGGAGTTTTATAGAACCATTTTTTAAAAGGAAATAACAAACTTGCAAAATGATTATCAAATATAATCCAAAGCTAAAGGAACTTGCAAGGGAACTTAGGAGGAATGCAACAAAGTCAGAGGTTTGTTTGTGGCAAAAGTTAAAACTTGACCAGATACACGGATACGATTTTCACAGACAAAAACCTATTGATGAATATATTGTGGAGTTTTTCTGTAACAAACTAAGATTGGCTATCGAAGTGGATGGATATTCGCATCAACTTGAAGAAATTTGGGAAAAGGATGCCGTCAAGACAAATAGGTTAAACGAACTTGGTATCCATGTACTTCGATTTTCGGACACACAAGTTTTAAGGGATATGGATAACGTTTTGCGTGCGATTGAAGAGTATATCTTTATGTTTGAGGCAAGCGAAAATACACCTCCCTCAATCCCTCCTTCCTAGGAGGGAGGCTATTTCCCCTCTATATAGAGGGGCTAGGGGTATGTTATTTAATTTCTAAAAATCGGTGATTTTTCGGATTTGACCTCAGTGATAAAATGTTTGGTGTCGCCCAACCAGAAAAAAGTGCCATAGCGCTCTTTGTACGATATTTTGATGTACTGTCCTTGGTATTCCTTCATCTTTTCGATAATCTCTTTATCCTTGTCCTCTACAGAAAAAGAAAATACGTTGGTCCCCGATAGGCCTTGACTTATCTGTCCTTCCCAAGTTTTTACTACTACACCCTTTCTACTGAATTTGATGAGTTCTCCTGAGCGATACCCTTGGCTGTAAGGTACGTAATAGATGAATGTATAATAACCGACAATTCCGAAAATGACCGCAGTTATAAATATGGCAAGGAATTTTTTCATGGATAGTTTTTTAGTTTAGTTCCTCAAATTCGTCCTCTTGGGCACGTTTTAGGATAGGTTCTGGCAATGATTTTTTTGCTTTGGCTCCCATTTTTTTCAATTTTTCAATGGAAGTGACAATGTTTCCGCGTCCTTCTACTAATTTGTTCATTGCGCCACGATACTCGTTTTTGGCTTCATCCATTTTTTTTCCCACTTTGGTAAGATCGGTCACAAAGCCTTCAAACTTATCGTATAGGGCACCGGCCTGGCGGGCAATCTCAATAGCATTACGTTGTTGTTTCTCGTTACTCCACATAGAATCTATTGTCCTTAGTGTGGCCAGTAGGGTAGATGGGGTCACGATAACGATATTTTGTTCGAACGCTTTGTTGTACAGCGACACATCTTCGTTTATGGCAACGGCAAACGCAGGTTCAATGGGCACGAACATCAGCACAAAATCAGGACTCTCCATTTCATAAAGGTCCTCGTATTTTTTGGAAGAGAGTTGTTCCACATGTCTTCGTAATGAATTGATGTGGTCTTTCAAAAACTTGGGCTTGTCGTCCTCCTCAGCATTGGTGAATCGTTCGTAATCCGTTAGGGAAACCTTGGAATCCACCACCATTTTTTTTCCATCGGGAAGATGAATGATCACATCGGGCAATACTCTTGTGCCATCTTCACGTTTAAAACTTTGTTGTACACTGTATTCCCTGTCTTTTTCCAATCCAGATTTTTCCAGCACCCGTTCCAATACCAATTCCCCCCAATTCCCCTGCATTTTGCTGTCTCCTTTTAACGCCTTGGTCAGGTTTTCTGCTTCTTGGGTGATTTTTAGGTTTTGGGTCTGCAAAGTGAGTAATTGTTCTTTTAGCGCAGAGTGGATACTGATATTCTCCTTTTGGGATTTTTCAACTTTTTCCTCAAACTCTTTGATTTTTTTATTGAGTGGGGTCAAAATATTTTCAATATTCTCTTTGTTGCTTTTGGTGAATTTTTCACTTTTTTCGTCCAAAATCTTGTTGGCCAAGTTTTCAAATTCTTTAGTGAATTTCTCTTGTAACTTTTCCACCTCTTCTTTTTGCTCTTTGTTTTTGAGCTGTAGATGCTCTAAATCCGACTGGTACCTAACCAATTGGTTGCTTTGCTGTTCTTTTTCCTGCTGAAGCTGTTTCTGCTCCTCATCGCTGAGCAACAATTTATCGTTCAGTGATTTGATAGTAGTGTTTAATTGCTGTTCCCGCTCGCCCCAAACACTTTCTGTGGATTTGGTTTTTAGTTTTTGGATGTACATTCCGGCAAAAAGGCCAATGACCAAAGTGATGATACCGATAATTACATAGATAAGTTCAGTGCTCATGTAAAAGTTTATGAAGGATAAAGATAACGGATTCCGATTGATGCCGAAATGGAAATTAAACTTACTTATTCACTTTGTACGTGCCAGTTTTTGCATCAAACTGTACCATTTCCGAAGGAAAAAGATGGTCAAAATGTTTTTGTTCTATAAGCTCACAAGGGTTGCCAAAAGGATTGTTTTTTCCATCCAAAATCAATATGCGGTCACATAACTGAATGGCCAAATCAATTTCGTGCGTAGTGAAGAGAATGGTTTTTTGTTTGTTGTGCGCCAACTCCTGAAGCATTTTTAGGATTTGCACTTTGTGATACAGATCCAAATGGGTTGTGGGTTCATCCAAAAGGATCAACGGGGTGTCCTGTGCCATGGCGCGTGCCACAAGTACACGTTGTAACTGTCCATCGCTAAGTTCGTGACATTTTCTATGCCGCAGTTCTTCCAACAAAAAGGCATCCAGACTTTCTTGGATTTTTTCTTTATCGTTTGAAGATAAAGAGCCCAACCAATTGGTGTAGGGTTGTCTTCCCAAGGCAATCAATTCTTGAACGGTCAGATTCTTGGACGCTGGTTGCTCTGTTAAAACGACACTGAGCTTTTTGGATAAACTGGATGATGTATGATTTTCCAGAATTTGTTGATGGAGTACAACTTTCCCAGATAATTTGGGTTGAAATCCACCCAAAGTCCGCAACAATGTTGATTTTCCAATACCATTGATACCAACAACACCGCATAAGCTTCCTGCTTCCAATTCAAAACTGATATGCTTTGCTACCGCTTTCGAATCGTATCCAATATTCAAATCTTGTACGGACAATATGTTTCTGTTGCCATCTGCCATTAGAACATCATTTTTCGTTTACGTACCAAAAGCCATATCACCACGGGTGCCCCGACCAAGGATGTGATGGCGTTGATCGGTAATACACTGGCAGAGTTGGGTAATTGTGCCAAGGTATCGCAAAGGAGCATTAAAATGCCGCCGTACAACATTACGGCAGGAATCAATATTTTGTGTTCCATTGTATCAAATATTTGCCGGGTAAGGTGTGGAACGGCCAATCCAACAAAAGCAATGGGTCCTGCAAATGCGGTAATTCCCCCGGCCAATAATCCGGTCGCAATAATAATGGTCAGCCTCGACTTTTTTAAGGATACCCCTAGGCTTCGCGCATAGTTTTCTCCCAACAAAAAGGCATTCAATGATTTAATGGAAACAATACTGAGCAAAATTCCGATGACCACTATTGCCGCTAACAGTAACAACTGATCAGTGGAGAGGTTGCCCACACTTCCAAAAGACCAAAAAATAAAACGTTGGAGGCTCTCGGCACTGGAAAAATAGGCCAAAATACTTACAATGGCGGAGGTTATGCTCCCAAACATCAATCCAATGATCAACAATGCCATGGTGTCCTTTACACGCTGGGCTACGATCATTACCACAGCTAGCACCAAGAAACTACCGATACTGGCAGCAATCGCAAGGGAAACGTCACCTATAAAGGAAAAGGATGTGAACCCGGCCAGCATGGAAGTTCCCATCAACAATAATGCGGCGCCCAAACTGGCACCCGAACTGATTCCCAGTACAAATGGCCCGGCCAATGGGTTTCGGAACAATGTCTGCATTAAAAGTCCGCTCAAAGAAAGTCCTCCACCCACCAAAATAGAGGTAAATGCCTTGGGCATTCGATAATCCCAGATAATATAATCCCATGTGGCCAATTGGGCATTTTTCCCTAGTAGAGAGGAAATAACATCTGCAAAGGGAATGGAAACTGAACCTGAGCTAATATTTAATAGACACGACAAAAGCAAGGCTAATGCCAAAAGCACAAAAGAAAACCGATATGATCTTGGGTTTTCCATTTAGTTCAATGGTTTTATGAATTGCAGTTGATGGTCCGGTAACAGTTCCGGATGTAATATTTTAACGAGATCTTTCAAAACCACATCTGGTCTGTATGGGGCCGTTTCATAAAAGATAAGCCCCCCTGTTTCACCTTTTTCAATGGCGTTGGAGTATATTTTTTTATTCTTGAAAGCCGAAAATTGTTGATGGTGGGTGTTTACACTGCCCAATTCATCATAGGACGTTTGCGAGGAAGGGTTGAACCAAAATTCCGCATCTTGCGCTTTTTCCAAAACAGATTCCAAACTCAGTCCTATGCTTCCCGTTTGCGTAGTGTTGGCCCATAGGTAATCGGCATTGGCATCCTTTAAAAATTGTGACATCCAACTATAGCCACCTGCTGCGTACCAAACATCTTTGTAAAGCCCTCCAGTAATGACTGTTGGTATTGAGTTTGCTCTTTTTGCCAGCTCTTTAGCTTGTGTATAAGAAGATTCAATAGCTTTAAAAATACTATCGCTCCGTTTTTCTTTTTTAAAAAACGGCGCAAAGAATTTAATCCATTCGGCTTTGCCCAATGGGCTACTTTCTACCCAATCACCATTATAGATCACTGGTATTCCTGCTCGTTTAATAATGTCGTACGCCTTGTTTTCCTCATTTATGCTAAATCCGATGATGAGTTCTGGGTTGAGTTCGAGCACCATTTCCGTATTGAGCTGTTCGTTCATCCCCAAATCTTTAATTTGTCCGTTTTCCACAAGCCTTCTTGCTTCTGGGGTCGAGATATAATCTGTATTTGGAAAACCAACAATCGAATTGAGCTCCCCAAGTTGTTTGAGTGGCTCGATATGGGTAGTGGAGGTGAGTACTACTTTTTCTATTGGCGTTCCAATGATGGCGTCATATTCCCCTTGAAGAAATGTAATGGAAGGCAGTTTTTCCTTTGGAATCAGGGCATATTTAAAGTTATCTGCCCCCGGCCAAGCGGCAGTTACCTCTATCACAGTGAAATTAGTCTCTTTTTTTACTGTAAATCCTGTGGCATGTTTTATTGTGGATGTTGGTTGTTGGGTTCGTTCAGAGCGCGCTTTTTTATCTTGTTTGCACCCTATCATAAAAATACAAAGGACAGCGAGTACTAAAATTGATTGTTGTGTTTTTGCCATGGATCAAAAGTAAGATTATTTAATTTTTACAAAAAAAGATTAAACAGATTGATTAGCTTTGGCCTCGAATTTTGGTTCGCACGGAGTTTCCGTGGGATTAAAAGGGAATCCGGTGCAATACCGGAGCTGTTCCCGCAACTGTATGTTTATACCAAACTTGTTTTGGCACCTCAATATTGAGGATGTTACTTTCTACAAAACCACTGTTCATTTTTTGGATGGGAAGGGTCAGTAACATTGAACGAGCCAGGAGACCTGCCAAATTCAAACAAACAATGTTAAACTTTCGGGATAAAAGTTTACGTATGCAACACATACTATTCTCCCGTTTATTCGATTAAACGAAATGAAAAAAAAACATTTATGGTTGATTACCGCTATTTTGGCTGGAAAGGGAATTTTTGCACAAAATGTACCGCAAGATTCACATAGTGTGCAGCAACTGGACGAAGTTGTTGTCAGCGATTCAAAATTTGAACTGAAAAGAGAAAACTCAGGAAAAACGGTGATCAAGATTACTGCTGAGGAGATGCAACGCAATCAGGGCAGGACGGTTGCTGAAATTATTAACACCAAAAGCGGTATCGAAATCGCCGGGAGTCGAGGTAGAGATGGTTCTGTTCTCGGGGTCTATTCCCGTGGTGGTCGTGGTCGCCAAGTATTGGTAATCATTGATGGGGTACGTGTTTCGGACCCATCGACATTTTCTGCGGATTATGACCTTCGGTTGCTTTCTCCCGCAACCATTGAGTCCATCGAGATCATTAAGGGAGCTGCCAGTACACTTTATGGTACAAACGCTGCGACGGCCGTGATCAACATCACTACCAAAAAGAGTTCAGCAAAGAAGATAGCAGGAAATTTTGAGACTAGTGTTGGTACGAATCAAACTGCAGATGACCAAAGTTACGACCTTGGTAGTATTCAAAATTCGGCCTCTGTAAATGGTACGCTTGGAAAGTTCAATTATGGCGTGGATTTTTCAAATCGCCGTAAAAGTGGATTGTCCGCAGCGGTAACTCCTAAGAACGAAGAGGATGTTTTTTCGCACTACAGCACCAATTTGAAGTTAGGGTATCAGTTTTCAGATGCTTTTGGCATCAAAATATATGGTAACCAGACAAAGTTTAAAAATGAATACGATGCTTCTTTGACCGATGCTTCGAATTTGGGACAAAACGAACAGCAAAGAGTGGGTATATCATCTACATTTGAGTATGGCGTGGGTTCTATTTATATAAATGCTGCGTATACTGACTATGAGTCGATTGCTAATGATACCTATGGTGAAAGCACCTTTGAAGGTGATAATGTGGTTTTGGACATTTATAATAAATATGTGATTGCTGAAAAGTGGCATACCGTTTTGGGAGTAAATTATATTAAGGATGAAGCGGTTTTTACTGAGGATGTTGATTTTACCATTGTTGATCCTTATGCCAACATAGTGTATGTGTCAGACTTTGGGTTGAACCTGAATGCTGGTGCTAGATTAAACAACCATTCTGAATATGGTAACCATTTTGTGTACAATGTGAACCCGTCCTATGTTTTTAACACAGGAGATGGATATTTAAAATTGATGGGATCTTATGCTACGTCTTATATCACGCCTAATTTAACCCAATTGTTCGGTGCTTATGGCGGAAATCCTGATTTAGAGCCAGAGGAAAATACGACCATAGAAGGCGGGGTGGAGTTTAAACTGAATGATAAGTTGAGGTTCAGTACTGTTTATTTTGATAGAAATGAAACAAATGCCATTGGGTATGACATGAGTTTTACAAGTATAAACATTGCAGATGAAATTGATGCCAATGGGGTAGAGGTGGAAGCGACTTGGGTGCCTTGGAATAACTTTAGTGTGAACGCCAATTACACCTTTACTGAAAGAAAAGGTGATAATGCAATCCGTATTCCTAAGCACAAGGCCAATGTTTCACTTTGGTATCAGTTTTGTGAAAGTACCAATGCTTCGTTAAGTTATGCTTATACCGGAGATCGTTTGGATACTGATTTTGTTACGTATTCAGATATTGCTCTAGAGCCCTTTTCGTTGCTGAATTTTTCGGTCAACCATGAATTGATTCCGAACAAACTGAACGTGTTTTTGAATGCGGACAATTTATTGAATGAGGATTTTATAGAAATTATCGGATACACTACCCGAGGAAGAAACTTTAGCGTTGGACTTAGTCTAAACCTTTAAAAGGAAAAAGCTGTCTAAAAAAGGTCGTAGTCATTCCGAACTCGTTTCGGAATCTCATTAAATTGATTTATAATCGATATGAGAACCTGAAACGAGTTCAGGTTGACGAAACACTGATTTTTTAGACAGCTTTCCTTTTTTATTTCAACTCCAAATCGGTTGGAAGTGGTTTGTCCAAATACATATGGTCCTTCAAAGGCGTTTGCAACCTTGAAGAAGAGAATGATTTTGCAGGCATTTCCACGGTAAAGTCAATTTTGGCAGAACCTCCCGAAATTTCTTGAAGTGCACGTGCCAACAGTGGTTCGTTTACATCTCCCAAAACCCCAAGATTGGACAAATCTTCCTCAAGTTCAATATCCGGCGTTAAACCACTGGTGTAATCATAAAACCCATTTGCGTTTTCATTTCTACCTACCAAGGGTTGCAACCCCCAACTATTTTGGGAGTTTATATTGTCTTCTCGATCACTATTATATATATAATTATTGATTGAATCATCCACTAAGGTGATAGAGAATTCGTTTTTGCCCCTGGTGGTCAGACCAATATGGATGACATCAATGTATGGGTCAAGTCCGTTCATTACTAATTCACTGGCGGATGCTGAATCGTCGGTAGCCAATACAAAAACCCGATTTAAATTTAAAGTGTTGATAGGGCTGGTCCCTGTGGAACTTGCAAAATAATCGGTGAGGTATTCCTCGGTCAATTGTGCCTGTATCTTGGCGTTCCAGCGCTGTTTAATATAAATATCGCTAGTGTTTGTGCCATAGATCATACTGGCTAAAAGGCGAGAAGTGTTTACGGAGCCTCCTGGGTTGTATCGCATATCCAAAACCAATTCGGTAGCTCCATCTGCTACAAATTGGGCAAAGGCAGCGTTCAGGTCCTCATTAAAACTGCTTAAAAAACGGTTGTACATTAAATAGGCGACCTTGGTACCGTTTACATCCAATGTTTCAGCTACCAAAATCGGGTTCTCAACCTGATTCTCTATTTTAGTAAGCTCAACCTCTTTGTCAATATCGGAAATAGCGTTGTCCTCAACGGTCGCCATTCCCAATGTGTAGTTACTATTGTCACCATATAGTAAACTTACGTAATTGCTAACAGTAAGTTGAACACCATCAACCCTGGTAAAAAAATCACCTCTTTGAATATCCTTGGTTGATGCATCCGAGTCTGGCCATATGTATTGTACAAAACCAAAAACATTTTCTGTATCGCCGATCAGTCCCAACCCAAATTCCAGACCATTGCTTTGCGATATTCCGGAAAGACTGTTTACAAGGACGTCATAATCTTCGTTGGAAAAACTAAAACGGTCTTCGCTAAACAAAAGTGTATCTTCAAAGAAGCTTTCAGGATTGTCGAATGATTCAAGATATTCCGTGTATTCGGCATCAGAAGAAAACCTGTCATCTGCCAAATCGTCTACATCACCTTGCCAAAAATACCATAGGTTCATGGCCTGCCACATAAAGTTTTGCGCGGCTACATTTTCTTCCGAACCTGGATCAGGCTCAAGGGTATTGTTATTTTGAATATTGTTGTCGTCATCACTACACGAAAAAAGCGCCAGAGATAATCCTAAAAAGAGAACGAAATACTTTTTCATAAGTTAATTTTTATGAATTCACTCAAATTTTATTCCAATTTTATCAAAGGAGTATATTAGTTTGAGTAAAAGTTCATGGGGCAATTAAGTAAGTTTATCATGCAAAGTAAGTTTATATAGGGAATTTGCAAATTCTTTGTAACAATATTCGATATGTGTCGTCGTGATAGTATAGACAGATTAAAAAGTAGATGATCAACTGAGTCAACCAAAATGAAACAAACGGAATTCTTAAATGTAGTCTTACCTTTTCAGGACAAACTTTACAGGTTGGCAAAGCGCCTGTTGGTTTCTAGGGAAGAGGCTGAAGATGCCACTCAAGAAATTTTGTTGAGGTTGTGGTCGAAAAATGAGTCCATGGAGAAGTATAAAAATGTAGAGGCTTTTGCTATGACCATGACAAAAAACTTTTGTTTGGACCGTTTAAAATCCAAACAAGCTGGAAATCTTAAATTGGTTCACAGCAACTATAGGGATGAAAACACTTCTTTGCAGAAACAGGTGGAAGCCGAGGATAGTGTAAACTGGATGGAGCGAATCATGGAAGATTTGCCAGAACAACAAAAAATGATCTTGCAACTACGTGATGTAGAGCAATATGAGTTTGACGAGATATGTGAACTCATGGAAATGAAACCAACGGCAGTGCGCGTGGCATTGTCAAGGGCTAGAAAAACAGTAAGGGAAGAATTGATAAAAAAACATAACTATGGAATTGGATAACATAGAAAAAATATTGGAAAAGTACTTCGAGGCCACTACGACAGTGGACGAAGAAAAAGCACTTAGGGCATATTTTTCACAAGATGAGGTAGCACCCCACTTGGAACAGTACAAGCCCATGTTCAACTACTTTTCCATCGCCAAGGAAGAAAAGTACACCAAGCAGGTACCATTAAAACCTAGAGTAAATTATTACAAGTGGTTATCCGTTGCAGCGGCAGTAGTTTTGGCCTTTGGCATTTATTTTGGTAATCAATACCAAGAAACAAAGCGTTTGGAACAAGAAAAGGTGGAGTATGCCTACGAGGAAACCAAAAAGGCATTTGAGCTCTTAGCGGAAAATTTTGGAAGAGGAACAGAAAAGGTAGCTTATCTGAATGAGTTCGAAACAGCAAAACAAAAAATTTACAACAACAATTAAAAACGTAAAAGATGAAAAAGTATATTTTAATCGTATTGACCGCATTATTGCCATTGGCAGGATTTTCACAGTCCCTTTTTGATAAGTTCGAGGATTTGGACGATGTAACATCCGTAGTGGTGAACAAAAGCATGTTCAACTTATTGGCAAAGATAGATGTAGAGGTAGATGATCCCGAAGCACAAGATTTTATGGATATTGCCAGTAGCTTGAAGAGTTTGAAAGTCTTTACCACTGAAAACACAAAAATCGGAGATGATATGAAGACTTCTGTGGACAGCTATCTAAAATCTTCCAAAATGGAAGAATTGATGAGAGTGAAGGATAAGGATGCCAACGTTAAATTCTATATTAAAGAAGGCAAGGATTCCGACCATGTGAGCGAACTGTTAATGTTCGTTACAGGAATGAAGAATGTAGAGGCTGATGGTAGAAGGTTCGAGACGGTAATCTTATCTCTAACCGGTGATATTGATTTGAACAAAATCAGTTCTTTGACCAAGAAAATGAACTTGCCCGAAGAACTAAACGAAGCAAGTAAGAAAAACTAAATACGATATCGGTTGACAATAATCGGGTTGGGAATTGTAACAAAAAGCATAAAACTCCAACTTATTATTGTCAACTGATAATCAGTTGATACAATCAATCAAAAAACGAAAAAGATGAAACATTTTATTAAAACTATTTTGCTTTCTGGAGCAATTATTCTGGCTTCCTGTGCTTCGCAGCAGAGCTTGCAAGAGTATTATGTGGACAATTCTGAAAATCCAAACTTTTTGTCCATAGACGTTCCAGCCAGTATTCTTAAAATGGATGGGGTAGATCTAAGCCCAACACAAAAAGAGGCTGTAGAATCACTGCGAAAATTCAATCTTCTGGCTTTTAAAAAGAATACCGATAATGTGGCTGAATACGAGATTGAAAAGAAAAAGATACGAGAGATTTTAAAAGGCGACCATTTTGTGGAACTTATGAAAATAAATTCACAATATGGAAAGGGTGTAATAAAGTACTTGGGAGATGAGGATGCCATTGAAGAGGTAATCATTTATGGAGATAGCAAAGAAAAGGGCTTTGCCGTGGTACGTGTACTGGGAAAGGATATGAATCCAGCACATATTATGCAATTAATGCAAGCTCTTCAGAAATCTGATTATAAAGGGGAGGGGCTTGGAGAAATTGGAGATTTTTTGAAGGGCTAAGATTAACGTTATAAATTTTTAGTAAAGAGCGACATTTGTCGCTCTTTTTTATTTTTAGCGGATATCAGGTGACCTAGTTTAGTATCTTAGTATCTCAAAACAAGAACACTAACTAAACTATAATAATATGGAAAAAGCAGAAGAATGGTTTGATTACGGTATTGAACTCGCCAAAGAATTTGGTCCAAAATTGATTACGGCACTTATAATCTACATTGTGGGTATTTGGGTCATCAATAAAATTATTGGGGGAAGCAGAAAGGTAATGTCAAATGGTAAATATGATGAATCACTCCAAAAATTTCTATTGAATTTACTGTCTTGGACATTAAAGGTGTTCTTGATTATTATAGTTATTTCACGACTGGGTGTGGATGTTACCACCTTTGCTGCGGTGATTGCAGCAGCAGGTCTAGCGGTGGGATTAGCATTACAAGGTTCGCTGTCCAATTTTGCTGGGGGTGTATTGATCATGATCTTTAAGCCTTATCGTATCGGAGACCTTATCGAGGCTCAAGGTATTCTAGGCGTCGTGAAAGAAATTGAAATTTTCACAACAAAAATGGTTACCCCGCAAAATAAGCTTGCGATTGTTCCCAACGGAGCCATGGCTAACGGAAACATAGTTAATTATACCGCTGAGGGAAAAATACGGGTAGATACCGTTATAGGTGTGGGATACGATGAAGACATTAAAAAAACCAAAGATGTGTTGTTGAATGTACTGACTTCCAATTCAAAAGTCTTAAAAGACCCTGCTCCATCCGTTAATGTGATGGAACTGGCGGATAGTTCGGTAAATTTTGCAGTTAGGCCTTTTTGCAAACCTGAGGACTATTGGGATGTGTATTTTGCAATCCATGAAAACTGTAAAATTGCCTTGGATGAAGCTGGAATTGAAATTCCTTATCCACACCAAGTGGAAATCCATAAAGAAGCATAAGAAGTCATACAATAATATCGAGTGCAGTCATTAGGGTTTTAAAGGTTATTGGTTACCTCCCCGATTGACTACAGATAATCAAACCCCGGTGTAATTCGCTGGGGTTATTTGTTTTAGCTCAGCTTTAATGGCATCTGACACCTCCAAGGTTTCAATAAAATCAGCAATGGATTTTTGGTTGATTTTCTCATTGGTACGTGTCAAACCTTTCAGTGCTTCATAAGGATTTGGATATCCTTCGCGTCGCAAAATTGTTTGAATGGCCTCTGCCACCACGGCCCAGTTATCCTCTAAATCTTTTTCGAACTTAGCTTGGTTGAGCACCAATTTGTTCAATCCCTTTAATGTAGACTGGAAACCAACTATGGTGTGGGCAAAAGGCACCCCAACATTACGCAATACTGTACTATCGGTTAAGTCTCGTTGTAATCGGGAAATAGGCAATTTGGCGGATAAATGCTCAAAAATAGCATTGGCAAGACCAAGGTTTCCTTCCGAGTTTTCAAAATCGATGGGATTTACCTTATGTGGCATTGCCGATGAACCAACTTCTCCTTTTTTGATTTTCTGTTTAAAGTAATCCATGGAAATATAGGTCCAGAAATCCCTGTCCAAATCAATTAAAATGGTGTTGATTCGCTTTAAGCAATCAAATAAAGCGGCCATATGGTCGTAATGCTCGATTTGTGTAGTAGGGAAAGAATGGTGAAGCCCTAATTTTTCCTGTACAAATTGTTTTCCGAACGCCCTCCAATCATTATTTGGGTATGCTACTTTATGGGCATTGTAATTTCCTGTGGCACCCCCAAATTTTGACGCACTAGGAATATCGTTCAATAAATTGAACTGTTCTTTGAAACGTTCCACAAAAACATCTATTTCCTTGCCCAAACGGGTGGGGGAGGCAGGCTGTCCGTGTGTTCTTGCCAACATGGGTATATTTTCCCATTCTTTGGCCAACTCCTTCAATTTTTCAAAAACTTCCAGATAAGAAGGCACGTACACGTCGTTCATTGCTTCTTTGATGGAAAGTGGAATCGCGGTGTTGTTGATATCCTGCGAGGTTAGTCCAAAGTGGATAAACTCCTTGTATTTTTGAAGGTTTAAAGCATCAAACTTTTGTTTGATGAAGTATTCCACGGCCTTAACATCGTGGTTGGTGGTCTTTTCAATGTCTTTTATCACTTGTGCATCATCTGCAGAGAATTCTTTATAAATTTTCTGTAGTTGGGGAAACAAAGTGGTGTTGAAATCCGCCAATTGTGGCAAAGGAATTTCGCAAAGTGCGATAAAGTATTCAATTTCTACCTGAACCCGATATTTAATCAAGGCTTCTTCCGAAAAATAGCCTTTTAGGGCCTCGGTTTTGTTTCTATATCTGCCGTCTATTGGCGAAATGGCATTTAGTGGTGTCAAGGACATGGTCGAGAAAATTTTGAAAGCCTCAAAGATACTTAAACTCTACAGTTTAGATGCCTATTTTGGCCAACTTATCAAGAGTTTTTTTTGCCCTGTTTTTGTAACCTGTGCTTCCAGATGCGTAGCTATCTTCTAGAACTAATTTGAGTTCGGGGTGTACCCAGCCAAACTTTAATCCTAAATAATATAAGCTTGTCATGGCAAACACTTTTGGAGCCATGTTCATTGGGCCAATAAGCCAATCAAAACAGGAGGTCAATATTTTTTCAAGCTGGTCATCCGTAATATTTTGGATAAAAACCGGGTCCTTTTTTTTGAAATAAGCTTCGCAGACCATTTCACAAACATGGGCAATGGGGCGGATACAAGATTCGGATTCCAATTTGGACAACCCATTTACGAAGGTTTCAAAAAAGGGTAGCAAATAGACGAGTTTCTTTCGCATTAAATGGTCAAAGGTCCAGCTGGCATTAAACGTTCCGGTTTTATTCTCCAACAAAACTTCATCAAAAAGTATTCGAGCCAACTGGGGTTCTTTCTCCAACTGCGAAACCAAAACATCGATTTGTGATTTGGATATCCTCCCGGAATTTAGGGAAATATGTAGTTCTTCTTTGGTCACAAAAAATCAATATATTTACTAAAATCCTGTATGTGATGAAAATAGTAAAAAAAATCGCAATTGCCCTGTTGATTGTGCTTGTGGGGATGCAATTTTTACGTCCTGAAAAAAATATATCGGAAGGGGATTATGTGACAGCCTTTGAAAACGAGGCCAAACCATCCCAAGAAGTAAAGAAAATATTGAAAACTGCTTGTTACGACTGCCATAGTGCAAATACCGAATATCCTTGGTACAATAATATTGCACCGGTCTCTTATTGGTTGGCAGATCATATTGAAGACGGAAAAAAACATTTGGATTTTTCGAGTTGGACTAGTTATGACACTAAAAAGAAAGACCATAAACTTGAAGAGCTCATCGAAGAAGTGAAAGAAGGTAACATGCCCTTGAACGAATATACTTGGACACACTCGGATGCAAAACTAACAGAGGATGAAGTTAGTGTATTGGTGGCTTGGGCCGAACAAACCAGAGCTAATTATTAGATAGTTGTGCCACTAACGAGGGAATTCCTTCGGCTGCCGTTTTAGGAATAATGGTCAGATTCTCAAAATCCGACGCACGGATGTTGGGTCTTGGGTCTATAAAATAAATGGGGGTTTGTTTGGGTGCGTAATGTATTAAACTTGCAGCGGGATACACCTGCATTGAGGTTCCCACAATAATCAATTTGTCAGCTTTTTGAGTAATTTGTGTAGCGGTTTCCAGCATAGGAACCATTTCGCCGAACCAAACAATGTGTGGGCGTAGTTGATTTCCGTTTTCGTCGGTATCTCCCAATACCAAATCTTTCTTCCAGTCCAATATGTGATTTTCGTTCACGGTGCTCCGTACTTTGAGGAGCTCGCCATGCAGGTGCACAACGTGCGAACTACCCGCCTGTTCATGAAGGTTGTCTACATTTTGTGTGATAATGCTCACATCAAAAGTTCGTTCCAATTGTGCAAGGGCCAAATGTCCTTGATTCGGGGAGACCTCCAGTAATTGACGTCTTCTTTGGTTATAAAATTCCAAAACCAATTCTGGATTTTTGGAAAACCCTTGTGGTGAGGCAACTTGCATTACATCATGGCCTTCCCACAACCCATTTTCGTCCCGAAAAGTTTTTAGTCCACTTTCGGCACTCATACCTGCTCCTGTTAGTACTACAATTTTTTGTTTGGACATTTTTTGGCGGGTTCTTACAATTTAAAATTGGCACGAAACCACTACTTGATCAATGCTTCCAAATATACTCGATTTTTAACTTTTGTTAGATATTGAGCCAGTACGTGAGTTTTAAATTAATGGAACGGTTCCGGGGCATAAATGAGTTTACAAAGTAATTATCGTTGTATACCAAAAAGAGGTCGGAGAGCGGTGCAAAACGCCATTGTAGCCTTGAGTTAAACCCTAGATTATCCAATTGATTACTGTATTGAATCAACGTTGACCAAAATACGGATTTACTAAAAGTCAGGTCAATCTTAGGGGTTACCAACCAAATATCCTCACTTTCGTATGGTTCAGGTAATTTAATGGAGTTGTAATTAAACCCTAGTGCAATGTTCATTTTAGGTTGAATACGCAAGTTCATTTCACCTTCAAAGACAAATCGTGTCCCATTGAAAAATTCACCATAACCGGGTTCTAAGGAATATGAAAAAACTTTTCTTCGGTCACTTGCAAACTCCAATTCCCCACTAGTATAATAATAGCCGGTTTCTCCGGGTAATTCAAAACCGCCTTCCGTTCTTGTTGGGTCAAAAGAATCGGATAGGTAAGTATATCGGTTAAACAACCTAATGGAAATCTCTTCTTGGGATTTAAATTGCCCTTGCCACCCTGTATAAATGAAGTAATCAGTATTCTTATAGTCCAAAGTAGGTCTCCATACAAATTCTGGATAAGCGACAAACCCATGAGAGTTCAGCTTTCCTTTTGAAGGATAAAAAATAAGTTCGGCCGTAGGGTTTACGAACAACATGTCCGTTCTTGGAACAAATCCGAGATCGGAACGGAAGTTGTTGCTCACAAAGTTTCCGTTAAGACCTAGGTTGAAGAATCTTGAATTATATTTAATACTCATTCCTCCAGCATCATCCCGGTCTTCCACGCCATGTGTAAAGGATTTGTGGTAAAAGAATTTACCAGTCCACGTATTGTCTGCACTAGCTAAGTTGTAATCCAGACCCATAACACGATTATAACGGTCTTCCTCCTCCAAGAAATCGTAATCATCAAAAGTTTGTCTGTTTACAAAAATGAAACTAAGATTCGAACGGGAAAACATCTTTTTCTGAATGGCGAACACTGTATTGTTGTTGCTCGCTATTTCGTTGGCCTCGTCTTTTTCTGTTTGAAGGTTCAAAAATCCCAATCTCCAATCCTCGTTTAATTTTCCACTGAGCCTTATACCTCCAATGATTCCATTTTCTATCGTTTGTCCTTCAGCATTTTGTGCAAGACCGATTCTTCTGGAAAAGAAGGGGTTATAATCTTCTTCGGTGCCAAATGTTCCAAATAGATCACTATTATCTATAAAAAATTGGCGCTTTTCGGGGAGCGATACTTCAAAACGGGTAACGTTGGTTATTACATCATCAACTTCTACATTGGAAAAGTCCGGGTTTACGGTGATATCAAGGTTCATTCCATTTCCGATAGAAACTTTGGCGTCGCCTCCAATGTTTAGATTTTCGAAGCTGTCATTGTTTTCGTAATCTTTGGCTGCAATTCCATTAACATAAGGTATGAGGGCCACAGGAGTTCTTGATTTGCCAAGTGGTTTTTCAAAAACCATATCTCCCATAAATGCCAAATTGTATATCGTTTGGTTCTGTGGTATCCTAACCCATGTACTTTGCTCATTTGACTGCATATCAAATCTATACGCATTGAACCTCCACTTTGTCTCTCCTTGTTTAAATTTAAAAGATGTGAGTGGAATGGCAATTTCACAGACATAGTAGCCATCGTACAATTTTGTTTCACCTTGCCATTTTACATCCCATGATGTTGTAAAACCATTAGTGTTTTGCCCTCCACCAGAAATTAAGGCTTCTCTACGTACTCCGAACGGATTCATCCCAAACAAAAATGCATTTGTACCATCGTTGAAGGTATCAAAAAGAATACTTATATTGTCGTTGCCACCTGCACCATAATCCCTTTGTAAGGATGGAATTACATAATCATCGCCCGCAGCATGTAGTTTTATCCCAACATATAATGTTGTGCTGTTATACAACATTTTAAATTCAGTTTGTTTGATTGCGGGAATTGTGTCGGCAGGAAAAAATTGATAGAAACTATCGCTGATATCAGAGGTTCCCCAAACAGGTTCATCCAAAATACCGTCGATTTTAAATTGAGCATCTGTGTATTTTACTTTGATTTCCTTTTTGCCGGTCTGTGAATAGAAGGTAAAAGGAAGCATTATTGCAAGAAGTGCAACATAAAGCTTGGCCATTAGTTTTTTAGTTTAGTTGGTAGTTCAAATGTAAGGTATAGTTAAAAATAACCCAAAACTGTTAAACAGATTGTTCATTTATAAAACATTCCGAAAATTAGCTTTGTGAATACCTATACTTAATAAGAGACGTTAAAAAATGAAAAAATCCTTATTGTTGTTTCTATTATTTCCTGTAGTTGTTTTTAGCAATGCCTTTTGGGGGAAAACAGGGCACCGTGTTACAGGTGAAATTGCACAAGAATATTTAACAGGTAAAGCCAAAAGAGCAATACATGATTTATTGGATGGCCATAGCCTAGCCTTTGTTTCCACATTTGCAGATGACATAAAGGCTGATCGGGCCTATTCAAAGTATTCCGCTTGGCACTATGTGAACTATCCGCTCGGAATGAGGTATAAGGATTCCAATAAAAGTGAGCATGGTGATATTATGACAGCTATTGAGGAATGTATCGCTCAAATAGAGGATGAGAACAATGCAAGGACTGATCGAATTTTTTACTTAAAAATGCTGGTTCATTTCGTTGGAGACCTGCACCAACCCATGCATACGAGTAGGGCAGACGATAAAGGGGGGAATGATATACAAGTTCAATGGTTTGGTGAAGGCAGTAATTTACATAGGGTGTGGGACAAAAATTTGATAGAATCCTACGGAATGACTTATACAGAACTTGCTTCGGAATTGAAAAATGTAAGCAGGGAAAAGCGAAAAGAGATACAAGCCGGAACCATTTATGATTGGGTTGATGAATCTCACGATATATGTGAAGATTTGTACGAATCTGTAGAAGTCGGTGAAAAACTTGGGTACCGTTATTCTTATGACCATAACGAGCTTTTATTCCAACAACTCCAAAAAGGAGGACTGCGGCTGGCCAAGATATTGAACGATGTATTCGGGTAATAAGTTTATGACTGCAATACAGTTTTTAATTGGTTTCGATATTCTGATGGGTTTTGCCCCGTGAACGCTTTAAAGGATTTATTAAAGTGCGAAAAATTATTAAAACCACTATCGTAACATACTTGGGTTATGCTCATGGGTTGCTCCGCCAATAGTTTGGAAGCATGTACCAAACGGTACTCATTCACAAATTGTGTAAATGTTTTATTGGTGATTTTTTTAAAGTATCTACAAAAGGAAGGTACCGTCATACTTACTAAATCGGCAATCTGCTCTAAGCTAATATCTTCTTTAAAATGTGCTTTTACATGGTTAAAGACAATATTGATTCGATCGTTGTCCTTTACCTCCGTTTCTATGGCGAAGCCTTCCGCATTCAAAACATTTATTTCTTTAGAGGTAGCCAAAATGTTCAATATATTAAGAATGGACAATAATCGTTGAAAATCTGTTTGGTATTCCAAAATTTCCATTTTTTCTCCAACCTTTAATTTGGTTTTACCGGAAAAGGCAATTCCACCTTTGGCAACCTCGAACAATTTCTGGATATTCTTCATTTCTGGAATGTTGAAAAAATCGCTACCCAAAAAGTCTACTTTCATTTGCACCAAGGTCTCACTTTTATTACCGGTAAGTTTATCAGTAAAACCGCAATGCGGCAAATTGGACCCTATCAAAATAAGGTCACCGTTCCTATAATAGGATACGTGGCTCCCGATTTGTCTTTTTCCTGATCCCCCGTTTACATAAACCAACTCCAATTCCGGGTGGTAATGCCAACCATTGTTTTTGTTCTCATTACTCTCATTGAACTTCTGAAAGGTAAAAGAATGGCCAAAACTTGGGGCAATTGCTTCAAATGCCGGTTTTTGAATCATTTATAGTGATTTTATCTTATCTGCGACAAGGTGTAAAAATGTAATTATATATCAAATATCTATAATGTTACCCCAAAGTTATGCTATTTTATCATTAACCCTATGTTAAAACATTTACTATGTTAATATAGCATATAAACTGGAAAAAAGAGTGGTGTTCCAATGTACTATTACAATCTACATTTGTACTGTAATCTTAAAAAAACGAAGTGTTATGAAAGTAATGAAAAACCTAGCAGTAGTAGCAGCTCTTTTGATCAGTGCGATCGGGATGGCAAATACAGAAACAATCGACTTGGGTAAAAAAGTAATGGCCAAGTATGAAGTTGAAAAGAATTTGGTAAAAGTTAACCTTGATCCAGTATTCGTAACAAAAGGTAAAAAAATTATGATGAACCTTTTGAACGTTTCTAAAGGAAAGGTGCTTTTAAAAGTATATGATAGCGAAAACAGACTTGTTTTTGACGAAGCTATCGATGGTGATATCGTAGTTGAGAAGGCGTTCAACTTCGAAAGAGCATTTACAGATAAATATACCATAGTTGTAGTGGACAAATTTGGTACCTACACAAAAACTATGGAGGTAAGATAGTTTGTTTAGTTAATTTTTATGTGCATTGGGAGCCGAGAGGCTCCCTTTTTTTATGCCCATTTTTTAAATTTTTCCCTTTTGCTCAATGGAATCGCAGGATTGTGGATTACCTGTTGTGCCAATTCTTGGTCCTTTTTTGGTGAGAAAATAAAATTATAGAATTGTTGTACGGTCAAAGGGCTTTTGGATTCCTCCACAAGTTCCATGGAATCTCCAACGGTAACTGTTCCCCGCTCCACAACACGTACGTAGGTGCCGGGAAAACCATGGTCGATATACTGTTTTAATATCCCTTGGTCGCCAAACCTAATGCCTAATTTGTAACAAGGTTCCCGTGGTTGCGTTATTTGGACCATTGCAGTACCCAGTTTATAAATGCTGCCAATTTTAATTTGTGATTCATCCAATCCCTCCATGGTCAAATTTTCACCAAACATGCCCCAATCCCATTTCAGGTGGGGGTATTTTTCTTTCCAATAGGGATAGTGGTCAGCAGCAAACAAATAACAAGCTTTATAAATGCCTCCATGATGTTTTCTATCTACGACTGTATCACCTTGAACGTCCTCTATATCCAATAAAAGCGGTGATTCCACAGGAAATTTATAAATGCCTGTCGATGTTTTCTTGCCGTTCCAAATAATTTTAGTGGGTGCCCCGAGGTTGGTAGAGATAACTTTCATGATAGCAAGTTATAAAAAACCATCGCTTGTGGAAGTGGTTCATTGTCTAAATATTAAAAAGGACAACTTAATCGTCCTTTTCCAGTTTCTTGGTCATGTTATAACCTACCAATAGCCCAATTTCAGAAAGATAAAAAGAATACATCTCCATCGATAACTGAACAATATACCATTGTGGATGCGAAAAAGTTAGCACTGCCAATATCTGTAAGAGGTGAAAAAAAGTTATGTATTATATTTTTCCAAATGGGTTTTGACTTTTGGGTAAAACGCTCTTTTAAAGGTAAACATAGTAATAAGCCCAATACATCAAAAAGAATTGAAGGGGTATTCGAAGAATCAATATCCATTTGGGAATGCCGGCAGATGCTTTTTTACTTGAAAGCATGTAAAAATGTACGGGCAAAAATGCTACCAACATCAAGATAATTCCGAAAGTACTTAGTTTTTGGGTTTGCTCAAAACAAAGGCCTATTCCCAATAAGATTTCCGTAAAACCGCTTAAATGCACCAAAAATTTATGGGAAGGAAGGTACCGAGGCATAATGCGCATGTACATTTTTGGTTTTATAAAATGCATTGCTCCTGCCAGCACATACATTCCAGTCATTAAGTACAGATGCCATGGGGCCATATCTTTAATTTTTAAAATACCAAAACAGTTTCCAAGCCGCTAGAAGTCCAAAAATGGTAAAACCAGAGATCCTCAATTTTAACTCCCAATCTTGCTGTTCATGGGAATCTTAAATTTTTTTAAAGGCAGGGCTGTTGTGGTCATTGTTGCTTACAGCATTATAGATTTATCCAACCAAGATAGTTATAAAAAGAAAAACCGCTCATGATGAGCGGTTTGCCTTGTTGATTATGATAAAACTAAAGTTATTTGATCATATCATAGCTTCGGGCAATAAAGTTTGTAAGCTCTTCGCCTTTCAACAATCCTTTTGATAAGCGTGCCAAATCCAAGGATTGGTTAATCAACCGTTGACGTTTTTTAGCAGTCTTGGTGTTCAAGATTTCGCTTACCAACTCGTGGTTGGTGTTAACAATAAGATTGTACATATCTGGCATATTGCCCATACCAAACATACCACCACCTCCGGTTTGTTGCATCTCTTTCATTCTTCTCATAAATTCCGGCTCGGTAATAATAAATGGTGAAGCACTACTTTCCATGGCCTCCATTTGAATGGTGTACCCTTTATCCTTGGTCACTTCTTCAATTTCGGTCTTTACTTTCTCTTTTTCCTCTTCGGACAGTTTAGAAATTGTTGTATCCTCTTTTTTGATGAGGTTGTCCACATGATCGGCATCTACGCGTACAAAAGACAGATTTTCTTTGGATGTCTCCAGTTTCTGCATCAAATGTGGTACGATAGGAGAATCCAATAAAAGCACTTCATATCCTTTGCTCTTTACTGCTTCGATATAACTGTGTTGTGCTTCTTTGTCGGAAGCATACAACACTACCAATTTGTCATCTTTGTCAGTCTGGTTGTCCTTGATTTTGGCTTCTAACTCTTCAAAAGTGTAAAAATCACCATCAATTGTTGGATAAAGAGCGAATTTATCTGCTTTTTCAAAGAACTTGTCCTCGGATAGCATTCCGTATTCGATCACTACTTTAATGTCGTTCCATTTCTGCTCAAAATCCTCACGATTATTTTTGAAGAGAGAGCTTAATTTGTCTGCCACTTTTCTGGTGATGTAGGAAGAGATTTTCTTCACGGCGCCATCAGCCTGCAGATAAGACCTGGATACGTTCAAAGGAATGTCCGGTGAATCAATGACCCCTTTGAGCATGGTCAAAAACTCAGGAACAATACCTTCCACATTATCCGTTACGAATACTTGGTTTTGATATAATTGAATTTTATCTTTTTGAATGCTCAGGTCATTGGTAAGCTTAGGGAAATACAGAATACCCGTTAGATTGAACGGATAATCCACGTTCAAATGGATGTGGAACAATGGTTCCTCAAATTGCATTGGATATAGTTCCCGGTAAAAGCTCTTATAATCCTCTTCCTTTAAATCGGCAGGTTGTTTGGTCCAAGCAGGGTTTGGATTGTTGATAATGTCATCCACCTCCTTGGTTGGTGCGGGATCATCTTCTTTAGCATCCTCTGGTTTTGGAAGCGTTTCTGTTTTTGTTCCAAATTTGATTGGAATGGGCATGAACTTATTGTATTTGACCAATAGTTCACGAATCCTGGCATCTTCCAAAAACTCCGTGGAATCTTCTGCAATGTGTAGTACGATTTCCGTACCTCTTTCGGTTTTGTCGCTTGGTTCAATGGTGAATTCGGGAGAACCGTCACAGCTCCAATGCACTGCAGGCTCATCTTTATGACTTTTTGTGATGATCTCTACTTTTTCCGCCACCATAAACGCAGAATAGAAACCAAGGCCAAAATGTCCGATGATACCAGAATCTTTACCTGCATCCTTGTATTTGTCCAAAAATTCCTCCGCTCCGGAAAAAGCTACTTCGTTAATGTACTTTTTCACTTCTTCCTCTGTCATACCAATTCCTTGGTCCACAATATGGATGCGTTTGTTCTCCTTATCCACTTTTACCTCGATCATTGGGTTGCCGTACTCTACCTTGGCCTCTCCGATTGAAGTGAGGTGTTTTAACTTTAAGGTTGCATCCGTAGCGTTGGAAATAAGTTCCCTTAGGAAAATTTCGTGGTCACTGTACAGAAATTTTTTGATCAAGGGAAAAATGTTCTCTACTGAAACATTGATTTTACCTGTTGCCATCGTTTAATTTTTTTCTTTTAGTCTATTCAGTCAAAAAAAATACCACATTGTTAAATATGACAAACTGACATTTAGTTGGCATTATGAGTTGAAAAAAGATTTAACAAAACTTTGTTTATTAAAATATAAAAAACATTAAACAAAATATTATATTTACAGTGTTATGGGAAATTTGCTATGAAACAGTTTTACTATAACAAATTTGTTTATTTATTGGTTAGGTTGTGAAAATGCACTTTCGCTTGAAAGTGCATTTTCTTTAAAAGTTCAAGTCCGATACCATACTCATGTTTTAACAAAACTTAAAAGAAATACAATGGCAAAAACTGCAAAACCCAAAATCACCGAGGATAAAATTATAAGCCTGTACATGAGGTCTGTATTGGAAAAAGAAAAAGGGCCGAGCTCGGTATTCAAGTTCTGTAAAGAACAGAAGATAAAGGAAGAAGAATTTTATGGTTTCTTTGGTTCGTTGGAAGCATTGCAGCAAACCATTTGGAACAAATTCTTTGACAATAGTTATGCGCTGATGGAAAAGAACAAGCAATATGCCTCAATGACCAATGAGGAAAAGATGCTTACCTTTTTCTTCACGTTTTTTGAGAACCTTACATTGAACCGGAGTTATGTATTGTTTATAATGAAAGAACATAAATACTCCTTGGAAGGACTTATGCAGCTTAAAGGTCTCCGAAAAAGAATTAAGGATTTTGCTTCCACGCTCATTGAAGAGCGTAATGATCAGAAGAACTTAAAAATCTTTAAATATAATGCTCCTTTGTTCTCCGAAGGCGCATGGTTACAGTTTATGTTCATTTTAAAATTTTGGATGGAAGATGGCTCTCCCGGTTTTGAAAAAACAGACATTGCCATAGAGAAATCCGTAACTACTATTTTTCAAATATTTGAAAGTGCACCATTGGAGAAAATCGTGGACTTTGGAAAATTCCTCTACAAGGAAAAATTTGTATAAGGCCGATGAAAAGTTTGGATACCATTCCCACAGGGAAAATTGAAAGAGCAGGAAAGCTTGTGAAGACAGGGGTCAAAATTGGCGGCAACTACGTGAAGTACTATGGAAAAAAACTGGTTGATTCCGAGACCTCAAAAGACACTCTGGACCAAAATAATGCCGAAGATATTTACGATGGACTCAAAAGTTTGAAGGGAAGTGCCCTCAAAGTGGCACAAATGCTCAGTATGGAAAAAAACCTTTTGCCCCGGGCCTATGTGGAAAAATTTTCCCTGTCCCAATTCTCAGTTCCCCCTCTATCGGCACCATTGGTACGTAAAACCTTCAATAAATATTTAGGGGAGTATCCAGAGGATGTTTTTGATGAATTTGAAAAAGAGGCAGTGAACGCTGCCAGTATTGGACAAGTACACAGAGCCGAAAAGAATGGTAAAAAACTGGCAGTCAAGATTCAATATCCAGGGGTAGCAGAAAGTATTAGTAGTGATTTGGCCTTGGTAAAGCCTGTTGCAGTCAAAATGTTCAATTTAAAAGGGAAGGATTCCGATAAATATTTCAAGGAAATAGAACATAAGTTGGTTGAGGAGACCAACTATATTTTGGAGTTGGAGCAAAGTCATGAAATTACAACGGAATGCTCCATAATACCGAACATAAAATTCCCAAGATATTACCGGGAACTCTCCAGTCAGCGTATTTTAACGATGGACTGGATGGAAGGAACCCATTTAGGGGAGTTCACCCAAACCGATTTTGATGAAAAATTGGCGCATAATTTGGGACAGGCACTTTGGGATTTTTACATGTTTCAAATCCATAAATTACGAAAAGTACATGCCGACCCGCATCCAGGCAACTTTTTGGTTAGTCCCAGAGGAGAGTTGATTGCCATAGATTTTGGATGCATCAAAGAAATACCAGAAGAGTTTTATGTACCTTATTTTGAATTGGCGAAAGAAGAGAACATCAATAACGATAAGGTGTTTATGGAAAAGCTGTATGAATTGGAAATCCTAACGCATACGGATTCGGAAGAGGAGCTACAATTTTTTAAAGCTCTATTCAAAGAAATGCTCACCATTTTTACTTCTCCGTTCCATAAAGAAACATTCGATTTTGGGGATAAAGATTTTTGGTCCAACATCGCCAACCTTAGTGAAAGGTATTCCAAGGATGAGCAAATCCGGAAAATGAACGGAAACCGTGGGTCAAAACATTTTTTGTACATAAACCGTACGTTTTTTGGACTTTATAATCTCTTGCACGACCTTAAAGCTAAAGTGGAAGTGAACCAATTTAAAAGATACATGGACTAATTTTATTGATAAATATTCAGTTCCTGGGATATATTTTTTTACTTTTCCGTTTTTTAGTTAAGGATTTTTTAATGATTCATTATTTAAGAACTTTGTAATGTATAACTCAAGAATATCAGGATTGGGATTTTATGTCCCTGAGAATGTGGTCACTAACGACGATTTGTCTAAAGTGATGGACACGAATGACGAATGGATACAAGAGCGCACAGGGATAAAAGAAAGGCGCCATGTTGTACAAGGTACCGATACGACTACAACGATGGGCGTAAAGGCAGCTGAAAAGGCAATTGAACGTGCGGGTATTGATAAAGATGATATAGATTTTATTGTTTTTGCAACGCTGAGCCCAGATTATTATTTCCCAGGACCGGGAGTGCTGGTTCAGCGCGATTTGGGTCTAAAAACCGTCGGCGCACTTGATGTAAGAAATCAATGTTCCGGATTTGTTTACGGTATCTCCGTTGCCGACCAGTACATTAAAAGCGGCATGTACAAAAATGTGCTCGTTATTGGCTCTGAACTACATTCACATGGTTTGGATATGACCACAAGAGGTAGAGGCGTTTCCGTAATTTTTGGGGATGGAGCAGGTGCTGCTGTTCTTACCCGTGAAGAGGATACATCAAAAGGAATCTTATCAACACATTTACATTCAGAAGGGCAACATGCCGAAGAACTCTCTTTGGTTGCCCCGGGTATGGGTAAACGTTGGGTAACCGATATTATTGAAGATGCCGATCCCGAAGATACATCATACTACCCCCACATGAATGGGCAGTTTGTGTTTAAAAATGCAGTAGTCCGCTTTAGTGAGGTAATCATGGAAGGGTTGGGTAAAAATAATTTAGCTCCTACAGATATTGATATGCTGATACCCCATCAGGCCAACTTGAGGATTTCCCAATTTATCCAAAAGAAATTTGGATTAAAGGACGACCAAGTTTTTAATAATATCATGAAGTATGGGAACACTACGGCCGCATCTATTCCAATTGCTTTGACGGAAGCATGGGAATCTGGAAAAATCAAAGAAGGTGATGTGGTGGTGCTTGCTGCCTTTGGAAGTGGCTTTACTTGGGGCAGTGTGGTTATAAGATGGTAAGTTTCAATTAGTACAAATAAAATAAAACCCCGAGCCTTTGTGCCCGGGGTTTTTTGATTGATGCCCTCACAAGATAACCAACCAACACTCGAATACAGAGCATCAATATTTCTTATAGGATGCCGCCACCGCCCTGTTTGGTATTGCTATCCCTATTTTTACGTTGTTTTGCTCGGTTTTTACCACTTCCAAAACGATATGATAACCCTACGTAAACATTATTGCTTTCCCAATTGAACTCCCCTTCTTGAGCGTAAGGATAATCTCCCTCGAACGCAAAACGCATGGTATTGAAAATATCGTTATAGTTGACACTTAAAGTTCCTTTACCTTCAGCAAAGCTGTAACGTGCACCTAAGTTTACAAAGTACATAGGTTTCGCATCAAACTGTATGCTTTTGTTTTTGCCCCGATAAAATCCAAAAGCTTGTAAGGTGAGTTTTTTATTTATGGTAAAGCTGTTGTTCATTCTAAGGTTCCATGCCGTGTTATCAATTTTTACCATTTCTTCAACGATATCCTCTTCACTTGGGTCTGGGTCGGTACTGTTCAATGATTCGGTAAGTCCTGTTTGGGTTTGGGAGAACAGGTCGAAACTACCGTTGATGCTCCACCATTTTATGGGTTTGTAGTTGGTGGACAGTTCAATGCCGTATGCAGAGGTATTGTCAAAATTATCAAAGGTGAGTATGGTTTTGTTCAAGTCTAATCGATCTATATACACCGCTCTGTTTATCTCGTCTGAAATACTTCTGTAAAACACACCTCCGGTAATACTCCCATTTTCAATTCGCTTTGTGTAATTGATTTCGTAAGAATTGGTGAACTGGGGGACTAAATTTGGATTTCCAAAGGCAGACAACAATGGGGTGGCAAATTCCCTGATTGGGTTTACCTGTTGCAGGCCTGGTCTGTCTACACGTCTACTATAGCTAATTTGTAGTTGGTCTTTTTCATTTGGTTTATATGTTACAAATGCAGATGGGTATATTTCGGTATACTTATCGGTAAAGGCGCGCACAGCATTAGTGTCCGCTTTTACTTGTACATCCTCGATACGCACGCCCATTTGATAGGACCATTTTTCATATGATTGTCCAAAAGTTGCGTAGGCAGAATAAATATCCATGTCGTACACAAATTTGGTGGATGGAGTAGGAGTCAATTCGCCATTGGAATTAAATGATTGTCCAGTGGAGGAATAATCCACCTGAGTCTCAAAATTTCTGGATTGTAGTCCAACCTCCAATTTGGAGATGCTGTCCAATGGGTTCACATAATCCAAATTAGCAGTGGTCTGTGTTCGTTCGGTATCCACAAAGTCCATATAATTAGGATAAGTAGATGCACCGGTAGAACTAAAATCGGCGTCTTGCTCACTTTCAAATTGATTATGGTCTATCTCCAGTTCTATGTTATGTCCCTCCTTGTTAAAATCCAGTTTATAATCAAAGTTGTACTGCTCACTTTGGTTATTGGAGTCATCAAAGAAGCGTTGGGTCACATTTCTGGACATATCGTTCAAGTAAATGACTTGGGTTTGACCAGTTCCTTTTCCGTCATAAATATTCTGATTGGTAAAAAAGGATATGGTGTTTTTATCATTTAGATAAAAATCTACACCCAATTTATATAGATGGGATTTATTGTTGTTCACGAAATCAAAATTTTGACGTGAATTTTCATCTATCCTTAGAATGTTCCCATCATTGACCCATTTCCCAATGTTGTTTCCGTAGTTTCCATAAAAGTTGAATTTTCCATTTCGGTAGTTCAAATCTATGGAGCTATTGAATTTGGCCTCGATACCCTTAGTGAGCCCCATGTTCACATTTCCATTGAAGCCAATATTGGCGTTTTTGTGCAATACAATGTTGATAATGCCACTCATTCCCTCTGGATTGTATTTGGCAGATGGGTTGGTGATCAGCTCTATGGATTTTATGGCTGTGGATGGAATTTGTTTTAACAACTGCGCTACTGGTACGTTGGAAAGCTTACCGTCCACCATTACCCTAACATTGGAATTTCCACGCAGTGTAATGTCACCAGTTTGGGAATCTACATTAACCGAGGGGATGTTGTTCATAATTTCCGACGCCGAAGCACCAGCGGTGGTAAGGTCTTTCCCTACATTAATCACCTTTCTGTCCACACGCTGTTCTATGGTCGTGCGTTCGGCTACCAGTTCTACACCTTCCAGTTCTTTGGTTTCTTCTATAAGAGAAATGGTTCCAATGTTTAAATTTCGTTTGCCTTTGGCAATCACCAGTTTTTGGGAATGCGTTTTGTATCCGATGAACTGTACTTCAAAAGTAAAAGCACCGTCGGGAAGCTCTTTAATTTCAAACTGTCCGTTATCGGTTGTGATACTTCCGGTAATGGTATTTGTGCCGTTCTCGGACTTTATAACCACGGCGGCATAAGGAATGGGTTGACTTGTTAGATTGTCGACCACGATTCCATTAATGGAGCCTAATGCATTTTCGGGTTCGTTGGCAGAAGATATAAATGGGGATACGGTGCACAGGAATAGTGCAAATAAAAAGCTCATCTTTTTCATGAGTAGTTCGTTTTTTGATTGATGATTAGATTGATTGAATGATGATACTTCTAAGACGCCCGGTTGCCTTGAATGTTACACTAGAAATTTAATTTAACATTCTTTAACAGAAAAGAACAGGGTATTTTCGATTTTTGTAGGTATTCTGTTTTTAAAAGGGACGATAAAAAAGTATTTAAAAGAAGAAACCCCGGTAAAAACCGGGGTTAAACATTGATAAGCTATACTAAACACTAACCATTAACTATAAAAATACAGTCTTATCAATGATAATAAGTTATAAAAAATAGACGAGTTTTTATATGATAAATTACAGTCTATACAAAGTTTAACACAAAGTTTAACAAATGAAAAAAACACTTGTCGTCGGAGCTTCTACAAACCCAGGAAGATACAGTAACAAAGCAATTCGTAAGTTGGTTGCCAATAATATTGAAACAACCGCATTTGGGATACGTGGGGGAACTGTATCAGATGTACAAATTAAGGATAACTTAAGTAATTTTCAAAATATTGATACTGTAACTTTATACCTAAACCCAAATCATCAAAAGGAATATTATCAACAAATCGTTGATTTAAAGCCTAGACGAGTCATTTTTAATCCCGGGACAGAGAATCCTGAGTTCTATAAAATCCTTGATCTTGCCGGTATTGAAGTAGATGTGGCTTGTACCTTGGTTTTGCTTTCTACGGGACAGTATTAATTTCTGGATCAGATTCTTTTTTTCGTATTAACCATAAACCGATGAAGGTCAGCAACCCGTTCAAGGGCAACAATTCATAACCAACTTGGTAACCACCTAAATAAGAAGTTGGGATGTTGGCTATGAGGATGATAGTGATAACAGATGCCAGGGTAACAATCCAAACATAACCATCTTTAATTTTATGCTTGGTAAAAATGCCGAATGCAAAAAGTCCCAATAAAGGACCGTAAGTGTAACCTGCAACGGTTAGTAAACTATCAATTACATTGCTGCTAAGTATATATTTAAAAGCAATTATCACCAAAATCAGCATCACACTCATTGCAATATGGGTGCGTTTGCGAACCTTCTTCTGTTCAAGGTCCCCCTTTTCCTCAACATTTAAGAAATCTACACAGAACGATGTAGTCAAAGAAGTCAATGCGCTGTCTGCGCTACTATATGCAGCAGCTATTAATCCCAACATAAAGGTAATGGACAATGCCAGTCCCAAACCGCCGTTCAAAGCAATTTCAGGAAATAGGAGGTCGGTCTTTGGAGTGCCGTCCATCAATGGAATTTCAATACCTTCCCTTTTAGAATATATGAAGAGTAGTGCGCCCAATAGCATGAACAAAAATGTGACACCGACAAGTACAAAACTAAAGGAGACCATATTCTTTTGTGCATCTTTCAACGATTTGCAGGTAAGGTTTTTCTGCATCATGTCTTGATCCAAACCGGTCATACAAATGGTAACAAACATACCACCTACAAAGGATTTAATAAAATAACCTCTGTCCAAAAAACTATCTGTCACCAGGAATTTATTATAGTTCTTTAATTCGTCCGAAGCCATGAACTCCCCGAAACTCCATCCCAATTCCTGATTGATCATTACAATGGAAAGGATTACGGCCAAAATCATAAAAAGTGTCTGCAGCGTATCGGTCCAAACAATGGTTTTTATACCTCCTTTGTTGGTGTAAATCCAGATGAGTAGAATAGAGATGATAACTGTAAACTCAAATCGCACACCAAGGTCATCAAATACAAATTGCTGTAACACAATGGCCACTAAGTACAATCTAAAAGCGGCACCCAAAACTCGAGAGATGAAAAAGAAGAAAGCTCCGGTACGGTGGCTTACTTTTCCAAAACGATCGTGCAGATATTCATAAATAGAGGTAAGATTAAGTTTGTAATATAAAGGGAGTAATACAAAAGCCACCACAAAATATCCAAATAGGTACCCTAAAACCACTTGCATATAGGTTAATTGGCTATCACCTACCCATCCTGGAACCGAAATAAAAGTTACCCCCGAGAGCGAAGCCCCAACCATGCCAAACGCAACAACATACCATGGCGATTGTTTGCCCGCCTTAAAGAAATCGGCATTAGAATCATTTTTGCCAGTGAAGTAAGAAATTAGGATAAGCACCAAAAAATAGGCGCCAATTAGCAACAGTATTTGTGTGGCGGACATAAATGTAATTTGATTTGCAAAGTACGAAAGTAAATTGGTAACAGTAAAATTGTAATTTTGCAAGAGAATTGGAGCTATGGAGTTTTCATCGAAACTATTGGAAGATGCAGTTTACCAAATGTCGCAATTGCCAGGAATTGGGAAAAGAACGGCATTACGATTAGTTCTGCACCTGCTAAAGCAACCAGAAGAAAGAACAGAGTTGTTGGCACATTCTTTACTTAAATTGAAGGGTGAGATCAATTTTTGTAAGAACTGTCATAACATTTCCGATACCAAAGTTTGTGAAATTTGTGCCAATCCTAAAAGGGACAATACCATGGTTTGTGTGGTAGAGGATATTAGGGATGTAATGGCTATTGAAAACACATCGCAGTACAATGGATTGTACCATGTGCTAGGGGGTAAGATATCGCCTATGGAAGGCGTGGGGCCACAAGACCTTAATATCGTCACATTGGTAAATAAAGTGAAGGATGGAGCGGTGACGGAGTTGATTTTGGCCTTAAGCTCCACAATGGAGGGAGATACCACCAATTTTTATATTTATAAACAATTGGAAGGGTTGGATGTTACAACGTCCACAATTGCCAGAGGTATTTCGGTAGGTGATGAATTGGAATATGCCGATGAGGTAACTTTGGGGAGAAGTATAATTAATAGAGTCCCTTTTGAAAACTCTATTAAAGCGAATTAATATATATAAATCAAAAATAAGTTGATTTCTTTAGTATTTTTGTAAAATATAAATCAAAATCACTTTGATAAATACGAATATGTCAAAATTTGAATTGAAATTACCGCAAATGGGAGAAAGTGTCGCTGAAGCTACTTTGACCAATTGGTTAAAGGAAGTAGGTGATACCATTGAGATGGACGAAGCTGTATTTGAAATTGCAACAGATAAAGTGGATTCCGAAGTCCCCAGTGAAGTAGATGGCGTTTTGTTGGAAAAGCGGTTCGAAATGGATGATGTCATAAAAGTCGGTGAAGTGGTTGCGGTTATCCAAGTAGAAGGCGAGGTTGATAATGCATCGGATGGTGATTCGGCGGAAAAAACGACCGAGGAACCTGCGGAAGTATCGGCTCAGGAATTGGAAACCCAAATGGTAGAAGTTAAAGAATCCGTTTCCGCTTCAACACAAGATTTTTCAAGTACAGAAAAATTCTATTCACCTTTGGTTAAAAATATAGCCAAGGAAGAAAATGTGTCCATGGACGAGTTGGAGGCGATTGTGGGAACCGGAAAAGAAGGAAGGGTTACCAAAAATGATATTATGGGTTATTTGGAAAGCCGTTCCAATGGAAACCAAGCCAAAGTAGAATCTAAGCCACAGCCAGAAACCGTAATAGAAAAAACGGAAACACCGGAACCACCCAAACAAGCGTTGGAGGAACCAAAAGAACCCAAAGCTCAAATTAAGGCTGGGGATGAAATGATTCCATTAACTCGAATGGGTAAACTAATCGCCCACCATATGGTTGAGAGCATTTCTACATCTGCCCATGTACAAAGCTTCGTGGAAGTGGATGTGACCAATGTGGTAAACTGGAGAAATAAGGTAAAGAATGCCTTCCAAGAACGCGAAGGGGAAAAACTGACCTTTACACCAATATTTATGGAAGCCGTGGCCATGGCCCTGAAAAAATATCCCATGATGAATATATCGTTGGATGGGGACAAGGTCATCAAAAAGAAAAATATCAACTTGGGTATGGCAGCAGCACTACCCGATGGCAACCTAATTGTTCCCGTGATCAAAAACGCGGACCAATTGAACTTGGTGGGCATGGCAAAAACGGTTAATGATCTTGCTGGTAGGGCAAGGAACAATCAGTTAAAACCTGATGAGGTAAAAGATGGTACGTATACGGTTACCAATGTGGGTTCCTTTGGAAGTGTTTTCGGAACTCCAATAATCAATCAGCCACAAGTCGGGATTCTTGCCTTGGGAGCCATTAGAAAAATTCCTTCTGTAATAGAAACAGATCAAGGAGAGTATATAGGCATCCGAAGTAAAATGTATCTATCGCACAGTTATGATCACCGTGTTGTAAATGGTGCGTTGGGCGGAATGTTTGTAAAAGCTGTAGCCGATTATTTGGAGGCTTGGGACATAAATCGGGAAATATAACGGAAAACAGTTCTAGTTCATATCACTATTCTTAATTTAGAGCCCAAGTGAATTTTATTTAAAAAGTCCCACATGCAATTACAATTGACCAAACCTATTTGTTTTTTCGACCTTGAGACCACAGGAACCAATGTGGCCAAGGATAGGATTGTTGAAATCTCTATCCTAAAAGTTTTTCCAAACGGCAACAAAGAGAGCAGGACATGGTTGGTGAATCCAGAGATGCCAATTCCGGCAGAATCTGAGGCCATACATGGAATTTCTGATGAGAAAGTGGCCAACGAACCCACTTTTAAACAATTGTCCAAAGATATTTACGCCATGATTCGCGACAGTGATTTGGCGGGTTTTAATTCCGATAGATTCGATATTCCGCTCTTGGCAGAGGAAATGCTGCGTGCCGATGTAGATTTTGATATGAAAAGTATGGTCTCCGTAGATGTGCAGACTATTTTTCATAAAATGGAAAAGCGGACTTTGGAAGCTGCTTACAAATTCTATTGTGACAAGAATTTGGATGACGCTCACAGTGCTGAGGCCGATACCTTGGCCACGTATGAGGTTTTATTGGCTCAATTGGACAGGTACCCGGAACTGGAGAACGATGTAAAAAAATTATCAGCATTCACCACTAGAAGGCAGAACCTTGATTTTGCCGGTTTTATTGGTGTGGATGAAAATGAAAACCCTATTTTTTCCTTCGGAAAGCATAAAGGGAAGACCGTGGATGAAGTGATGGAAAAAGAACCGGGATATTTTGGATGGATTCTAAACGCCGATTTTCCACTGTACACTAAAAAAGTACTTACCCAGATAAAGTTGAGCAAACTCAACAATAAACTTTAGGCCAAAATAGCCTTAACCCCATAAACAAATTATGAAACTGATTTGTATAGGACGAAATTATGTAGATCATATCAATGAACTGAGCAACGAGCGTCCCGATGAACCTGTGGTTTTTATAAAACCCGATTCTGCCATTTTACCCAAAGAACAGGATTTTTACATACCCGAATTTTCGGAAGACGTACATTACGAAGTAGAGGTGCTAGTGAAAATCAAAAAAGTAGGAAAGCACATTTCTAAAGAATTTGCACATAAGTATTATGATGAAATAGGATTGGGAATCGATTTTACAGCCAGAGACCTACAATCCAAGTTAAAATCAAAAGGGCTGCCTTGGGAGAAGGCCAAAGGGTTCGATGGTGCAGCGGTAGTTGGGAAATGGTTGTCAAAGGCCGAATATACAGATGTGGACAAGTTAAACTTTTCGCTGTTAAAAAATGGAGAAAAGGTTCAAGAAGGAAATACCTCTTTGATGTTATGGAAGATAGATGAAATCATAGCCCACGTATCCACATATTTTATGCTTAAAAAAGGAGATGTAATATTTACAGGTACCCCGGCCGGTGTTGGTAAAGTAAGTCCAAATGACTACCTTGTCGGTACATTGGAAGGAGAACAAATGTTTGATATTAATGTAAGATAAATGATATACAACCTCGATAAGATAAATGAAATGGCGGAAGGCGATGAGGATTTCATTACCTCTGTTATTTCCGTGTTTTTAGAAGAAGTCCCAGAAGATTTGGAAAGTTTGGAAAACGCCATTGATTCAAAGGATTATGAAAACATATATAAATTGGCTCACAAAATTAAGCCCAATGTGGATATTTTGGGGATGGAGCAGGCCAGGGCCAAGGCATTTGAAATAGAGGCCTTGGGTAAGACTACAGGAAGTATGGATGAGATCGAGGAAAAATTTCCTCTGCTCAAAAAAGATGTGCTTCAAGTGGTGTCAGAATTGAAAAACGACTTTAATTTATAGATGCAAGCTGAAATAATTACCATTGGGGATGAGATTCTCATTGGTCAAATCGTGGATTCCAATTCAGCATTTATTTCCAAAGAACTGAACAAGATTGGGGTCTCTGTATATCAGATTACATCAATCCAAGATGATAGGGAGCATATTTTACAGGCTCTTAAGGAAGCTGGTGAACGTTCAACCATTGTAATTGTAACAGGCGGTCTGGGGCCTACTAAAGATGATGTGACGAAACAGGCTCTTTGCGAATTTATGGGAGATGAATTGGTTCGAGACGATGCCGTTTTAAATCATATTGAAGAAATTTTTAAAGAGTATATATCCACACCCATTTCAGATTTGAACAGAGAGCAGGCCATGGTGCCATCAAGGGCTGTGGTGTTGCACAATAACTTTGGGACTGCTCCAGGATTGTGGATAAAAAATGAAGGTACTGTATTTGTCTCCCTTCCGGGAGTGCCTTTCGAGATGAAAAACCTCATTACCAAGTCCGTGTTGCCCAAAATCGTTAAAGAATATAATCGACCCTATATTGTACATAAAACCATTATGACTTATGGGTTAGGTGAGAGCGCTATTGCAGAGAAGCTTGAAGATTGGGAAAATAATCTGCCTTCCTTCATAAAATTTGCTTATTTGCCCAACCTTGGCAGGGTAAGGTTAAGATTTTCCGCAAAAGGAGACGATAAGGAGGTGTTGGTTGCCGGTATTGAAGAACAGATCAGGAATATATATCTCTTAATCGGAGATATTATTTATGGGGAAGAAGAGGAGGATGGAGATGTAGAGAAGCAAGTCGGTACATGGTTGACCAACAAAAAAATGACCTTATCCACAGCAGAAAGTTTTACAGGAGGAAGTATTGCAGAAAAGATCACCGCGATACCCGGAGCCTCAGATTATTTTAAAGGAAGTGTGGTTTGTTACGCTACAGAGACAAAGGTGAGCTTGCTAGACGTTCCCCAAGAGCTGATAGATAAGTACTCCGTGGTAAGTGAGGAAGTCGCCATAGCGATGGCCGAAAATGTAAAAAATAAGCTAGGAACCGATTTTGCAATCGCCACTACGGGTAATGCAGGCCCAACAAAAGGTGATTCCGATGCCAAGGTTGGAACCGTATATATTGGCATTAGTACACCAAATAGAACCTTTGCCCAAAAGTTTATGATGGGAAGCCACCGTGAAAAGGTGGTGAAAAAGTCTGTTAATAAGGCTTTTGAGCTATTGTACAAAGAAATATTAAATTTCTGAAAAAGAATTTTGTACGTCCCATTAAAATGGTATAAATTTGCAGCCTCAATAAAATCACTCAAATAGTTAGGGAGATGTCTAAAGTTTGTGAAGTAACAGGAAAAAAGGTGATGTTTGGAAACAATGTTTCCTTTTCCATCAATAAGACTAAAAGGAGGTTCGATGCGAATATCTCCAAGAAGAGATTTTATATTCCCGAAGAAGATCGTTGGGTAACTTTGACCGTTTCTACCCGTGGGTTGAAAATCATCAATAAAAAAGGAATCTCTGCTGTCTTGAAGGAAATCAATTCCAAAAAGTAAATTGTAAAAGCATTTTAAGTACAATACAATGGCAAAGAAAGGAAATAGGGTTCAGGTAATTTTAGAATGTACTGAACATAAGGAATCCGGTAAGCCCGGTACTTCTAGGTATATTACCACCAAGAACAAGAAGAACACGCCAGATAGGATGGAAATCAAAAAGTATAATCCTATCCTTAAGCGTATGACAGTTCATAAAGAAATTAAATAATAGCTTTTTTACAAGGCAGAAAAATATAAGCCATGGCAAAGAAAACAGTAGCATCACTTCAGTCATCCTCAAAAAGATTGACAAAGGCCATCAAAATGGTTAAGTCACCTAAAACTGGAGCATATACTTTCGTAGAGTCGGTAATGCCCCCAGAAATGGTTAGTGACTGGTTGAACAAACAGTAAAGAAAACTCTTTATATATAAAAAAAAGCCGCTATATAGCGGCTTTTTTTTGTGGCATATTGTTTCAATTCTTATTTACTCTGTATGTGATTTTCCGGTTAGTTATTATCGTATTTACTCGAAAGGTCAATGTAGCTGTATTACTGGTCGTATCGCCACAAATAAACGAAGCATTACTAGTTAATAACCTGTATTGCGTGTTGTTTTCATTTTCAGTTGGATTGGTAATCGTCAAAATGTTTGTTGCGGTTCCCGAGTATACCCCAGTATCAGAGAGGTCTTGCCAATTCCCACCATCAAAATACTGCCATTGTAATTGATCAGCACTCACCGTAGTGGATATGGTTGTTGTGCATCCAGGACAAGTTGATGTATTAACAGGCTGTGAGCTAATGATAGGTGCTGAACCTGCTTCTCTGTAATCGTATGTTGTATCGGAATCGTTATCGGCTGGGGTTGTATAGCCATCCGAGCCGCTGGTCACCAGGCCCTCAGCATTGACGGTAACGGGGTTTGCCCCCAAATAACCATCATCGTTGTCATCGGTAAATCCTGCTTCATGGACATCATTGCACCCGTCACCGTCAGCGTCCAGAACATAGGCGTCATAGCTTCCGTTCGAGTCCGAATCCAAAATGGAATAAGAGAGAATCGCATACTGCGTATCAATATCCTCAATAGCATTAAAAAGCCCATTAGAGCCTGAGCCCGAAGTAGCCCCGTCAATTCTACCATCATTATTGCTGTCCGAAACACCACTTTCGTTCAAGACACCGGACTCAACAATGTCATAAATTCCATCATTGTCGGAATCTAAATCAAGATGGTTTGGGATTCCATCACCATCGGTATCACATATTGAACTGGCGAATAACTCACCTGTAAATCCTTCTGGACCTGGACCTGCTTGATTGGTAACGGTAAAAGTGTTGTTGTTACCGGGTGTCCAGCTAATAGTGTTGAATGCTGTGCCTCCTTGGGCTTCCATGAGCTCCAAAGTCGAGGAAGAAGAATTTCGTGTTCCATATAAGTTAATTTCCCCATTTTCGTTTACTATCAACCTTAATCTGGGTATGCCATTTGAATTGGCCACCCAGGGAGAATTTATAAAACTACCATCTGATTGAAAGACAAAATATTCGTCACCAGCATCCAATGCCCCATTTTCAAACTCCAAAACGGAAGGATGGACCGTAGTACCATTAATGTCCAATTGAAATGAATTGTCCATGGATGAAAAATCAATTCTCAAATATCCTGTATCTGTATGGTTGACCACAACCGATCTTTCCCCAACATTCGATGATGTCAGGAAGGTGGCATTGATCGAAGAGCAATACTCTTCTTCGTCTGTAATGCCATCATTGTCGTCATCGAGGTCCACAATATCGCTAATCCCGTCTCCGTCGGTATCTGTTAGCGCTGTGGCAGTTATCAGAATATTATCGATATAGGCACGGTCGTTGCCTTGGTTCCAATTATTTCCACTTTTTATAAATCGTATTGTCGTGTTGTTCGAAATGTGACTTGATATGTCTTGGTTAAAAACACCGCTTTGACTTCCTGTAAAAGTATCCAAAGTCGTAAAGGTAGACCCATCTGACGAAATCTGTATTGCCAAGGTTTCACCTGATTCAAGACTGGATGTTTGCCAATCAAACGAAAGTGTGGCTGAGGTATATCCACTTAAATCTGCCGACCTTCTAATATTTTCACTCCAGATATAATAGAAAAAAAGTTGGTCTCCCGATACTCGAATGTATCCGTTGGAAGCGCTATTGTTATCATTGTACTCCAACCAGTTCGTGGACCAATTTTCGGTACCATCGTTATTCGTATAGGAAATAGCGCTAAATGTATCGGAATAGGTGTCCTGTGCAGTAATTGCCATCGAAAACAACGTCAGGAGTAATATTGATATCTTTTTGATAGAATTCTTCATAAAATTTTAAGACAGCTAATCCAAGGTAAAAATAACCAAGTGGATCATAGAACTCTAATAATTGTTGTGTAGCGGTATATTGAATGGGTAAAATTCTGATTAATTGAGGTTTGCGTTTTTTTTTGCTAATTAAATCCAGATTTAGGGGATACTTGTTTGATAGGTGTAATTAGGATAAAATAACTGCCCTTACTTTCCTATCTTTGACCATTATCAAAGAACACAGGATGAGCTTATTTAAAAATATATTTTCAAAGGATAAAAAAGATACTTTGGATAAAGGACTGGAAAAATCCAAGACCAGTTTCTTTAGTAAGTTAGGTAAAGCCGTAGCAGGCAAGTCCAAAGTGGATGATGAGGTATTGGATAGTCTGGAAGAAATTTTGGTCACCTCCGATGTTGGCGTTAACACTACCCTTAAAATTATAGATCGTATTGAGGCGCGTGTTTCGCGCGATAAATATATGGGTACGGATGAACTTAACACCATTTTACGTGAAGAAATAGCCGGATTACTTTCCGAAACCCAAACAGGAGAAGATAGTGAGATTGCCATTCCAAAAGACAAAAAACCCTATGTAATCATGGTAGTTGGTGTAAATGGTGTTGGTAAAACCACCACCATTGGAAAATTGGCCCATAAATTTAAGAACAATGGGATGAAAGTGGTCTTGGGTGCCGCTGATACCTTCCGTGCCGCGGCAATAGATCAATTGGAAGTTTGGGCAAAGCGTGTGGATGTTCCCATTGTAAAGCAAAAAATGGGGAGCGATCCAGCTTCCGTTGCTTTTGATACCTTAAGTTCTGCCGTCTCCGAAGGAGCCGATGTGGTTTTGGTGGATACCGCGGGTCGTCTGCATAACAAGGTCAATTTAATGAACGAACTTTCCAAGGTAAAACGGGTGATGCAGAAAGTAGTTCCCGATGCCCCGCACGAAGTACTTTTAGTTTTGGATGGCTCTACTGGACAAAACGCATTTGAACAGGCCAAACAATTTACCAAGGCAACCGAAGTTACAAGCTTGGCAGTGACCAAATTGGACGGAACAGCCAAAGGAGGGGTCGTCATTGGTATTTCGGACCAATTTCAGATTCCTGTCAAATATATTGGAGTAGGTGAGGGTATCGAAGATCTTCAGGTGTTCAATAAGTTTGAGTTCGTAGATTCCTTTTTTAAATTATAGATTATGTATCGGTACCTCTCGATTGTTTTTTTGTTGATTGGATTCATTTCATGTAAACAGAAAAATACGGACACCAAGAAAGAGATCGTACTTTGGACACCATATAATGATTCTGCCGAAGTAGCTGCCAATGCAGAACACGAGAACCGAAGAATGCGTTACAAATTCATCCAAAGTAAAGTTTTGGATAAAAATGAGGTCTTTCTTCCATTGTACGGTGAGGTATCAAAATTTTCCAAAGAACGTTATGAAACGATGAAACCTTTGGTTTTGGAACAGGATATACCAAGCATTCAAAACCAGATTGATGCAGGAACGTTTACTTATGAAGAATTAGTGCTGTTCTATCTACATAGAATCTATAAATACGAATTGCCCAACAATACCACGCTCAACACTGTAATTGCATTAAATCCCAATGTGCTTGAAGAAGCGCGTCAACGAGATGAAAACAAGGAGGTACATCACCCTATTTATGGTATGCCCATTTTATTGAAGGACAATATCGGAACTGCTGATATGAGGACCACGGCCGGAGCCATTGCCCTCAAAGAAAACCAGACCAATGATGCTTTTATCGTGGAGCGTTTAAAGTCGAAAGGAGCGTTGATCTTGGGAAAGGTGAACCTTAGCGAATGGGCCAATTTTATCTGTGGGGTTTGTCCCAATGGTCAAAGTGCCGTAGGCGGTCAAACATTGAACCCTTATGGCAGAAAAGTATTTGATACCGGTGGTTCCAGTGCAGGTAGTGGTACATCTACAGCTGCGAATTATGCTGTAGGTGCCGTAGGAACCGAAACTTCGGGCTCCATACTTTCACCTTCTAGCCAAAGTTCCGTGGTAGGACTAAAACCGACCATCGGTTTGTTGAGTAGAACAGGAGTTGTCCCTATTTCCAGTACTTTGGACACGCCCGGCCCCATGACCAAAAGTGTTGCGGACAACGCTATTTTGTTGGATGCCATGTTGGGTAAAGATGGGATGGATCACAAATCGGTAAACCCCGAACCAGGCATTTTATCAGCATGGTTGAATCCTGAACCCTTCAAGGAAACCCGTTTGGGAGTGATGGCCAATTTGATGGAGAGAGATTCCATATATGCAGCCAATGTTGAAATGTTGCGAGAAGCAGGGATACAGATAGTTGTGTTTGAACCCGAGAACATTACTTTAGAAGGATTTACCACTTTGTTGAATTTGGATATGAAAAAGGATTTATCTGCATATTTGGAATCTCAGGTTAAAAATAGGGATGGTGTAAAAGTGGAATCTGTGGAAGATGTGGTTACATTCAACAAACAGGATTCTTTGATGAGAATACCATATGGGCAAGCCCGTTTTGATGGTATTTTGTCCGATTCTACCACAGCGGAACAATTTGAAAAAATAAAACAAGGGTTAAAAACATCGGGAAGGGCCTTCTTCAAAATAATGGAGGAAAAGCAGCTGGATGCCTTGTTGAGCATCAATAATTATCACGCTGGCTATGCGGCCGTAGCAGAGTTTCCTGCTTTGACGGTGCCAATGGGATATAAACCTGACGGTGAACCAGAAAATTTGACGTTTATAGGAAAACCATTTTCCGAAGCACACTTGCTGCGCATTGGAAAAGCCTTTGAAGATTTGACAAAGGCCCGAAAAATTCCGGAAGCATATAAGGATTAATCAATATAGGTACTTAATTTTTCCCAAAGCTGATTGTCAAAGGACGAGAGTCCAAGAGAACTTTCTCCGGCATCTACCCCCATTCGTAGCACTACTAGGTTTTGGCTGGGTATAATGTAGAGTTTCTGATCGTTTTTGCCCAAACCTGCATATAAATCGCTTGGGGCATTCGGAATCATCATACCATCAAACTCAATTTGAAGACTGGGCATACGATAACTGTCCTTACCGTTCAACCACCATAAATATCCATAGGATTTGTTCAGGTTTTGCGAAGTGTTCTTCATGTCGGATAAGTACTCCGTATCACTTAATATAGTTTCGCCGTCCCAAACGCCGTTGTTCAAGTTCAAAAGACCAAACCTCGCCATGCTTCGTGCTGTGCTGAAATATACATTATTGGTGCCGCTTGTGGAAAACCAAAAACCGTCCATTCCTATTTTATCCCTCAAATTTGAATTGAAGTAGTCTTTCCATTCCATTTCCGCGGCATTGGCCACAACACTTTGTAACAGCGTATACGGACCATTGTGGTATGCCCATCGTGTACCGGCATCTGCCACATAGGTAAGGCAATCTGGAGTAACACAATCTAAATCTTCATCATCTAATCCGCTGGTCATTGTCAATTGGTGCCAAAGGGTGATCAAGTTTTCCTTTTCAGTAGTTAAACCGGTCCATCCCTCTCCTAAATAATCGGATGATTTATCTTCGGTATCCAGCAACCCTTCTTCTTGGGCCAATCCAACCGTAAAAGCGGTTAATGTTTTGCCAGCAGAAGCCCAATACCAACTGGTGTTTTGGTCGTGTTCATCAAAATACCATTCCACAACTATTTTTCCATCTTTTAAAATGATGAACGCTTTTGTGGATTTCTCTTCCAATAAATCTTTAAGCTCTTGTTCCGCATCGGCATTCCAAGATAAATCGGAAGGCGACACTGTTTCCCATTCCGCCGAACCTGAAGGAGGAAAATACAATTGACTTTCTTCTGGTTCTGGAGTAGGGTCTGTAATCACTTCATCTGAACTACAACCAATTATAATTAATGAGGCTACTAGAAATGATATTGAAGTATGCTTCATAAAGCTAAAATTTAGACTTTTGACTTTCATAGGGACTATTGGTTTAACGAAGAAGCACTAAAAATATGCGGTCAATTCGATGTAATGCCTTGTGTTATTGTATTTTTGCACTCCATTAAACGGAACTATGCGCACAAAATCGCTTAAAAAGAATAAAATAAATGTGGTAACCTTGGGTTGTAGCAAAAATGTTTATGACTCGGAAGTATTGATGGGGCAACTGCGTGCCAACAATAAAGAGGTGGCGCATGAAGAGGAAGGCAATGTTGTTGTGATCAATACCTGTGGATTTATTGCCAATGCAAAGGAGGAAAGTGTTAATACCATTTTGGATTATGTGCAGCGCAAGGAAGCTGGTGATGTGGACAAGGTTTTTGTGACAGGATGTTTGAGTGAACGGTACAAACCGGATTTGGAGAAGGAAATTCCCAATGTGGATGCCTATTTTGGTACAAGCGACCTTCCCAATTTATTAAAAGCGCTTGGTGCGGATTATAAACATGAATTGATTGGGGAACGGTTGACGACCACGCCTAAGAACTATGCTTACCTAAAAATTGCAGAAGGTTGTGATAGACCATGTTCGTTTTGCGCCATCCCTTTGATGCGTGGTAAACATAAGAGCACGCCTATAGAAGAGCTAGTTGCCGAAGCTGAAAAACTGGCAGCCAACGGGGTAAAAGAGCTTATTTTAATAGCCCAAGACCTTACCTATTACGGGCTCGATCTTTATAAAAAACGAAACTTGGCGGAATTGCTAAAAGCATTGGCCAAGGTTGAAGGGATCGAGTGGATCCGTTTGCACTATGCATTCCCAACAGGTTTTCCAATGGATGTGTTGGAAGTAATGCGCAACGAACCCAAAATCTGTAATTATATTGATATCCCGTTACAGCATATTTCAGATTCCATTCTAAAAAGTATGCGTCGCGGTACTACCCAGGCCAAGACCACAAAGTTGTTGAAGGATTTTAGAGAGGCAGTCCCCGAAATGGCCATAAGAACTACATTGATCGTAGGATACCCTGGGGAAACGGAAGCGGATTTTGAAACTTTGAAGCAATGGGTCAAGGAAATGCGTTTTGAACGTCTGGGTTGCTTTACCTACAGTCATGAGGAGAATACGCATGCCTATAATTTGGAGGACGATGTCCCTGAAGAGGTGAAACAGGAAAGGGCGAACGCTATTATGGAAATCCAATCACAGATTTCTTGGGAGCTCAATCAAACTAAAATTGGACAAACTTTCCGTTGTATCATCGATAGAAAGGAAGGAAACCACTTTGTGGGCCGAACCGAATTTGATTCACCCGATGTAGACAACGAAGTCCTTATTGATGCGACAAAACACTATGTGAAAATTGGGGATTTTGTGACTATTAAAATCACAGATGCTTCGGATTACGATTTGTTTGGAGAACCTGCTTAAGATTCCTCTAATAAATTAATATTTTCCTTTTCCAAGGGGTTTTCCGCCGATAGTAAGGCTGTTTTTATGACGTCGCTCCATATTACATATCCTTTTTTGTTCAAGTGAAGCCCATCGGACATGTATAGTTCTGGTTTTGGGCGGTTGTCCGCAGTGATCATTTGGCCAAAAACGTTGATGAATTGTGCGTTGAGTTCGCCAATCACATATTTGGACATTAGAAGGTTGGTCTCAATGATTTGAGGTATCATTTCTTCACGCTCCAAACTGGGTTTTAAGCTTATGAAGGCCAATTCCACCTTAGGGTATTTCTTAAAGATCAGCTGTACCAATCTATTACAATCGTTCAAAACCTCTTGGGGAGATTTTCCTTGAGCCAAATCATTTTCTCCTGCATAGAGCACAATTTTAGCGGGTTTGGCCTCTTTAAAGATTTCGTCAAAATAATGGATGCACCATGCGTAGGTTGATCCCCCGAACCCTAAATTGAGCACGTTGAACGGGCTTAGGTCTTTTTTCATCCCTACCCACAATCGAACCGATGAACTACCGTAGAAAATAATGAGATCGTTCTGGTCTTCCAATTTTATGATTCTCCTCTTAAGGCGGTTGATCTCGTTGCGCCAAATTTCTGGAGGCTCTTCCAGTACTGTTGTGGCAGGCTTCATATAAAGCTCCTCGGCCCTTTGCCTAGCTTCTTCAACATATCTTGCATATGTTTTTTGATACTGTTTTACAAAATCGTACAAATCTTTGGTTCCATACTCGGACATTTTTTCACTCAATTTAAAAGGTGTATGGATTTTGCAATAAAAAAAACCTTCCGAAATACGTCGGTCAAAATTGACCAATACTATGGGGACTATATAGGGTTCAGGGGCTAAGGAATGGGCCAGTTTAAAAACGCCCATTTTAAATGGACCTGGGGATTCTTCTGTGGAATAAGAAGTGCCCTCTGGGCTGATTACCAAATTATGCCCCTTTTGCAAGTAGTCGGCAGCGGTTCTATAAAAAATACTGCGTGTTACTTTTTTACTTGTTTTATCCACCTCCTCAGATTCCTTGGTGTACACATTTATATGTCCCAGGCTATTATAATAGTTTTGATGGCCATATTCCTGCCCGCGACCAATTCTTACCGTTCGTATACCGGGGTCACTGTACTTATTGTCCAAAATGCCCGCACTGATATAATGTGAATCCAACGTTATCTGAAACTTGTTGTTTAGGGTATAAAAAGGGTGGTTGGAGAGGTGATTGTAAATAAAGATACAGCCACCTTTCTCTGGCAGTTTATCCATACCTTCAATATGATGTTGCACGTTTTCAAAAGCTTTCTTTGTGGCCGATGCACATGCCTTTCTGACATCGGATTCCGATTTGTTTTTTTGTTCTGCAACGGTCTCGTAGATGTCCTGAAGCCCTTTTATAAATTTCAGCTCTTGCATATCCTCTTGCAGAAGTTCCAAGCTTAAGGAAGCGATATGGCGCTCTAAATGCGAGCCACTTCCGATTAACCTGGATAGGGCATCATACCCTAATTGTTTTGTGTTGGTATTTGATAATAAATGTTGGACCTGATGAAAGGGAGAGGATAGTGCCAATCTTGATTTATTGTTCTCGATCAGTTGGTGAACCGCCTGTAAATTATGTTTTCCCAGTAGGCCCAAGTATCGAGCGAAGGCTGCATTGATTTGATTGCTCATCAGCCATAACAGGCGCATGAAAAAGTTTTGTTCAAATACCGAACATTTGTCCAAAAGTTGCAACAGGTCTTTTTGATGGATAAAATATATGGAGGTTTTTTGTGTAGTGACCGCAGAGCAAATGTCTTTTTCACCCATTGAACAGGACCAACCAAAAATAAACCCTGGATTGTTGATGGAGCGTTGACGAATTTCAATATTACCTTCCAATCGTTTAATGGCTACCTCACCGTTGATAAGGATAAAAAGGCCATTGGTAAGCCTGTCCTGTATGTAGAGCACTTCGTCGGGTTCGTATTCGCGCCGCTCTGCAATGGTAGCTATTTGGGATAGCTGTTGATCGTCAAAATAATCCAAGAAAGGAGAACGGCGCATCAATGAGACCACTTCGGCTTGTTCTGTATTGGGTCCTATAAAAAATTCACGGTCTTTTTGTAAAGGTCGATGGCGGGCAGCCTGTAATAAATCAGTCTGTCGTAAAAGTGCTTGTCTCAACTGATGGTAAAGCGATCGCCCCACTTTGCATATGGTCAAGTTGTCCTTTTCGTTTTCAAGATGGTCGATCATTTGGTCTATAGGAACTTCATAAAAAGTGGCCTGTTCCGATGCAACCGTAATTTTGTAGGTATACCTTTTACGCTCGTTCAATCCATTAAGTCCCAAGGTGCTCAAGGGTTTGGAAATTTGACACACAGGCACTTCTTCGTCGGGATCTACCGAGGTGGTGTAGTAATCAAAAGAGCCTTTGAGCAACCATCTAAATGTGTTCACCTTGCTATGAATGTTGCAAATAATATGTCCCTTTTCGTATAAGGAAACCGTTCCGTTGGGGAACTGTTTTTTAAGATAATCTAAATCCTCTTCAATCTGGTTCACAAGCCTTTTTAAGTATGGTTCGGTACGGTTAACTTCACTAAAAAAAAGCAGATGACGAAAGTATTTTGAAATAAAAACCAATATGGAAAAATGACTGTACCGAGATAGTGAAATTTCTAAAATTCCGTGTTCATCTTGATTGATTCCTAATTGTCCAAAACGTAAAAAATATTTTTAAGTCGACTATCAATGTAGATTTCTTCGGATTACATAAATCTAGAATTTGATATTCATCATGGTTTATGGTGCTGGTTATAAGTACTTTTAAAGTGGTGACTAATAGTGTTGTTGTCTAAATTTTGGTTGCAAGGATGAGTATAGCTACTTTTTAAATTAACCCTAATGATAACCGATTAAAATCAAAATAAACTGAAATGCAGTGTTACCTTGATTCGTGTTTTGATTGAGTGGTGCTTTTTATTTGAAAGAGTGGAGTGAAATAAGGTTTTGATGAAGCCATACCAGCAAGCTTGTTAGGTTTGTCTTGGAAATTAGTCAGAAAAATAGAATGCCGCTAGCCAAAGCTTAAAACCCATTGAGGGTATTGATTTTGATCAAGTGCTATTGGCGAACGAAAATTTGAAGATACAATCAGAAATGGTTGGTTGAGGTTTCATGATTTTTAAGGACTCTAGTCCGGAAAATGGGGTGTTGCCCGCAGGAAATTTTTCCTAAGGCAATATCCCATTTGTATACTGAGTAGATTGTTTAAACGTCTTCGGTATAAACCTCGCCCCTGTGTGGTTTAAGAATATTTTTGACCTCTTTGAGTTCAAATTCGGCAACGACTAAAAATGCGGTGCTATGGCTAGGGCTAAAATGCTCTACCCCCGAAAGGTCGTATTTTAATTCTTCCACTTCAACAAATTCCTTAAGGTGTTTTAAGTAGTGTTCGGCAATATGTGCAGCACTTGGTCCTCTAAAGTCCCAAATAATCTTAATTTTTCTATCCAAAAGTTTTTCCATGGTTTTATGAGTCGGTTACGGATTTTCCCGTTTCGGCAAAGGTCTTAAAATCTTGCATATATTTTAATGATTGTTTTTTAAAAGCTCCGGGCATAAAAAAACCCATAAGCTTCATCCCAAATCCGGAGAATTGAAATTCTGATTCGGATACCCAACGTGTCTTGTCTCCTTCTTCTTCTTTAAAATAATTCCTTTGAATGTTGTGTACGCCTTTAGCGTCGTAGGTCATAAATAATTCATGTGGCAAATTCCTTTTCATAATAGTTTCCACCAACTTCATTTCACCTTTGCCCATTTTGTAACTAAGGCTCATCTGGGCGCCATCTTGATTTGGATTTTTGGACAGTTGTTCGTAGCCAATAAGCCCATCCTGCCAATGCTTCATGTTTTCGGGATCATCCATTATTTTGATGAATTCTTCGCGAGGAACATCCACAACTATTTCGGTAGTGTATTTCATCTCTGGTTTGGTTTTGCACTAATGTAGCAATTTATTGCCATCTGGTTCTAACGAAAAAATCTGTTAATGAAATTAGAACCTTCTTGTCGGGCATTTTGTAATTGTTATTTTTGCGTGATGCTTAAGCTCCAAAAAAATACACTTTTTCTATTTTATACATTGGCGGCCATCCTATTTTCTTCTTGTGAAGGAATGTTTGAACAGGATGAAAAAAAGGAACCACTTGCACGGGTAGGTGATACGTATTTGTATAAAGAAGATGTCGCAACCTTTATAAGGGAGGACATGACCGAGGAAGACAGTACGGTTTTTGTGACCAATTATATTAATAATTGGGCATCCAAGCAGTTGTTGTTGTCCAAATCTAAAATAAACTTGCCCGAAGAAAAGTTGGCAGAGTTTGATCGTTTGGTTTCGGATTACCGTGCAGATTTATATACCCGGGCTTACATTGAGGCATTAGTAAATCAATCCAGGGATACCTCTGTTACTAAAAATCAGCTTGAAGAATTTTACGAACGTGAAAAAGAAAATTTCAAACTGAATGAAAAATTGGTACAACTTAGGTTTGTAGGGATGTCCAATCAATTTTTGGATAGGGACGGTGTAGAGGATAGAATAAGAAATTGGGACGAATCCGATAAACAATATTTGGATTCGATAGCAGTGCAGTTCCAAAAAATACATTTTAATGACTCCATTTGGGTAAGTACGGCACGAGTTATAGAGGAAATCCCTCCGTTGACCAGAGCAAATGAAGAAACCCACTTAAAAAAATCACAATTTTTTGAGTTACAAGATTCCTTAGAAGTATATTTGGGCTTGGTGACCAATGTGCTGGAAGTCAATGAAACAGCTCCTTTTGATTATGTAGAGCCAGATATAAAGCAATTGATATTGAACAGGAGACGTTTGAATTACGTAAAGAGGCTGGAAACTGAAATTATTGATGAAGCGATTAAGAAGAATGAATTTGAGGTTTATGAAAAACAGAATTAAAGGACTTGCCATAGCATTATTTGTTATGGTAGGAATGGTTCAAGCGCAGGAAACAGATCAGGCATTGGGCGGAATAGACTCAACAAGTAATGCCAAAAGAGTGAAATTGGATGGTATTGCCGCTGTAGTTGGGGATTATGTGATCTTGGAGTCTGACATAGACAAAACCTTGATCGACCTTAAAAACCAAGGTGCATCAACAGAAGATATAACGCGTTGTAGTCTTTTGGGAAAACTTATGGAGGATAGACTATATGCACACCAAGCGGTACAGGATAGTTTATTGGTGTCCGACGATATGGTAAATGCTCAAAGCGACAGGCAAATACAACAGCTTACCCAACAAATAGGCAGTGTTGAAAAAATGTTGAGTTACTACAAAAAGGCTGATATGGAAAGCTTCCGTGAAGAACTTTTTGAAATTAACAAACTGCGCATGCTCTCTGAAAAAATGCAAAGTAAGATTGTTGAAGAAATTGAAGTGACTCCAGAAGAAGTACGACAGTTTTTTTATAAAATTCCGGAAGATGAAAGACCAGTTTTTGGTGCAGAGTTGGAAATTGCCCAGATTGCAAAACAACCTGAAGCCCCAGAAGAGGAAAAACAAAAGGTCATCAATCAACTAAAGGAAATTCGTCAGGACGTATTGGAAAACGATGCCAGCTTTAATGTAAAAGCAATATTGTATTCTCAGGATCCTGGGTCAAAATCCAAAGGAGGATTCTACAGTATGACCAAAGAGACTCCCTTTGTTAAAGAGTTCAAGGATGTGGCTTTCAGTCTGCGGGAAGGAGAAATCTCCGAACCTTTCGAAACCAGCTTCGGTTACCATATTATATATATAGAAAAAATAAGAGGTCAGGAATTGGACCTTCGACACATTCTAATGATTCCCGATATTCCTCAAAGTGCGATTGACAAAGCTGTAAAGGAGTTGGATACTATCCGCCAACAAATTATGGATGGGAAATACACCTTTGCCGACGCGGCGCTTAACTTTTCCGATGAAAAAGAAACTAAGTTTGATGGTGGATTGTTGCGTAACCCAATCAATTTCGATTCCCGTTTTGAACTTACTAAGATGGATCCAACCCTTTATAACCAAGTAAGGGATTTAAAGGATGGTGAAATTTCAAAACCTATTAGAGAAGATGATCAAAGAGGTGGGCCACCCAAATTCAAGATCATGAAGATTTCCAATCGATATGATGAACATGTGGCCGATTTTGCAAAAGATTACATGAAAATCCAAGAATTGGCATTAAGAGAAAAGCAGTTTAATGCTATAAAAGAATGGATGGATGAGCATATTGATGATGCCTATATCCATGTGGATGTTGAAAGTAGAGGTTGTGATTTTGCTAACAATTGGGTAAAGGAATAATGTATGTCGGATGTAGTTGCAGTTGAAAAACTGGTAAAAAAACACCAAGACTTAAAAAATGAAATTGCCAAGGTCATCGTAGGCCAAGAAGAGGTAATTGAACAAATACTACTATCCATATACACTGGAGGGCATTCCTTATTGATCGGTGTCCCCGGTTTAGCAAAGACGTTGATGGTAAATACCATTGCACAAACCTTGGGCTTGGATTTTAAAAGAATACAATTTACCCCGGATTTAATGCCCAGCGATATTTTGGGAAGCGAAGTGTTGGACCAAAACCGTAACTTCAAATTTATAAAGGGACCTGTTTTTGGGAACATCATCTTAGCAGATGAAATCAATAGAACACCACCCAAAACACAAGCGGCTTTGCTCGAAGCCATGCAGGAAAGAGCAGTTACCATTGCAGGGAAGCAACATCAACTAAAGCGACCATATTTTGTTTTGGCCACACAAAACCCAATAGAACAAGAAGGAACATATCCATTGCCAGAGGCACAGTTAGATCGTTTTATGTTCGCCATAGAACTTAAGTACCCTTCAATCGAAGAAGAAATTCAAGTGGTAAAATCAACCACCACAGATAATGATGTTCAGATAGATACACTTTTCAATGCAGAGGAGATAATAGAAGTACAACATTTGATCAGACGAATACCTGTGCCGGACAATGTTGTTGATTATGCCGTAAGGTTGGTCAATAAAACCCGGCCGGATCAAGAAGGTGCTTCCGACTACGTTAAAAATTATATTGATTGGGGTGCGGGTCCAAGGGCGTCCCAAAACCTTGTTTTAGCGGCTAAGGCCCATGCAGTCATTCACAAAAAATATTCTCCGGACATCGAAGATGTTAAAGCAATCGCGTTGGGAATTCTTCGTCACAGAATACTAAAAAACTACAAAGCGGAAGCTGAAGGTATCACCGAAGAAAAAATTATCACGGAATTATTATAAAAAATAAGAAAAGCAACACTTATTTAGTACGATTCTAATTCCAAAATACTTCACGATTTAGTAAATTTACCAAATTACGAAAATCTAAAAAACTCAATTGTAGAATGGCATTTGATATAGACATGATTAAAGGCGTCTACGCTTCCATGGGAGAACGTGTAGAAAAAGCTCGGAAACTAGTAGGTAAGCCTCTAACACTTTCTGAAAAGATTTTATATTCCCACCTTTGGGACGGTAGTCCGGAAACAGCCTATACTAGAGGCAAGGATTACGTTGATTTCGCTCCTGACAGAATTGCTTGTCAAGATGCAACAGCACAAATGGCTTTGCTTCAATTTATGCAAGCTGGTAAGGATAAAGTAGCGGTGCCAACCACAGTGCACTGTGATCACCTGATTCAAGCCAAAGACGGTGCCGAGGTAGATTTAAAGCATGCCAATGAAACCAGTAGTGAGGTATTTAACTTCTTGGGTTCTGTATCAAATAAATACGGAATTGGGTTTTGGAAACCAGGAGCTGGTATTATTCACCAAGTAGTATTGGAGAATTACGCATTTCCTGGTGGAATGATGATAGGAACCGATTCCCATACGGTGAATGCCGGTGGTTTGGGAATGGTAGCCATTGGAGTTGGTGGTGCAGATGCAGTGGATGTAATGGCCGGAATGGCTTGGGAGCTTAAATTCCCTAAGCTCATAGGTGTAAAATTAACGGGTACATTATCCGGTTGGACCGCACCCAAAGATGTAATTTTAAAAGTGGCCGAAATTCTTACCGTAAAAGGGGGAACAGGAGCTATTGTTGAATATTTTGGCCCAGGCGCTACTTCCATGTCCTGTACGGGTAAAGGAACCATCTGTAATATGGGAGCCGAAATTGGGGCTACCACATCAACATTTGGTTACGATGAATCCATGGAGCGTTATCTAAGGGCCACGGACAGGGAAGACGTTGCCGATGAAGCAAATAAAGTAAAACAACACTTAACTGCAGACCCAGAGGTCTATGCCAGCCCAGAACAATATTTTGATCAGGTAATCGAAATTAATTTATCTGAATTGAAACCTCTTCTGAACGGTCCTTTCACGCCTGATTTGGCGACGGAAGTAGGGACAATGAAGGATAAAGCGGAGAAAAATGGATGGCCATTGGCTGTGGAATGGGGATTGATAGGATCTTGTACCAACTCTTCTTATGAAGACTTATCACGAGCCTCTTCGATAGCCCAACAAGCTTTGGATAAAAAGCTAAAAACAAAAGCAGAATTTGGTATCAATCCAGGTTCGGAGCAAGTTAGGTATACGACGGAACGAGACGGTATTCTGGAAATTTTTGAAAAATTGGATGCCAAGATATTTACCAACGCATGCGGGCCATGTATTGGTCAATGGGCACGTTACAAAGACCCAAAGAATGCTCCGAAAAACAGTATTGTACATTCCTTCAACCGTAACTTTGCAAAACGTGCAGATGGTAATCCAAACACGCACGCATTTGTTGCTTCACCAGAAATGACTGCTGCAATAGCAATTGCTGGTCGTTTGGATTTTAACCCACTTACCGATAAACTTATAAATGAAGATGGAGAGGAAGTAATGTTGGATGAGCCAACAGGATGGGAATTGCCTCCAAAAGGATTTGAAGTTAAAGATAATGGCTACGAAGACCCACTTGAAGATGGAAGTGGAGTAGAGGTTAAAGTTTCTCCAGAATCTGAGCGTTTGCAATTGTTAGAGCCGTTTGTGCCCATTACAGCAGAAGACCTGCAAGGGATGAAACTTTTGATCAAGGCATTTGGGAAATGTACTACGGATCATATTTCCATGGCAGGACCATGGTTACGATTTAGAGGGCATTTGGACAATATTGCCAATAACACATTGATTGGTGCGGTAAATGCATACAATCAAAAGACAAACTTTGTTAAAAACCAGTTGACAGGTGAGTATGGCGGAGTTCCGGATACACAACGTGAATACAAGAAAAATGGTATTATGACGGTTGTTGTGGGAGATCACAATTACGGAGAGGGGTCATCAAGAGAACATGCCGCAATGCAACCAAGGCACCTTGGTGTTGCAGCTGTTCTTGTAAAATCCTTTGCTAGGATTCACGAAACAAACCTGAAAAAGCAAGGAATGTTGGCGTTAACCTTTGCCAATGAGAATGATTACGACCTAATTCAAGAGGATGACACGTTCAACATCGTGGATGCCTCCGAGTTTGCACCGGATAAACCTTTGACAATCGAAGTGGTACATGCCGATGGTAACAAGGATACCATCATTGCAAACCACTCATACAACGATGCGCAAATCAAATGGTTTAATGAGGGTTCTGCCCTGAACTTGATCAAAAAGCAGAATGCTTAATCGTATCTAACTATAAAATGTAAAAACTCCTGACGTTGTAAAAGATATCAGGAGTTTTTTTTTCTGATAAATAAAGTTCAATGAAGATTAATAAAAAGACCATTCTCAATGTAGTATTGATTCTTTTTGTCATTTCATTTTTTGTTACTCCTATAGGTCAATATGGAAAAATATGGTTGAATCGGATTATTGCAGTTTCCCCAGATGTGATAAAAACATCGGAACAAGAAAAGATTACCGATTACGATTGGAAATTAAAGGATGAACAATGGGATTTTTTCAATTTTAAAAAATCTAAGGGAAACATAATCTTTATCAATCTATGGGCTTCGTGGCGATTGCCATCAGAAGCGGAGCTTGCAAGTATTCAGGAATTATACGACAAATACAAAGGTGAAGTGGATTTTTATATCATTACAAATGAAGAACGTGAACCTGTTGAGGTGTTTATGGAAGAACATGAATTTACATTTCCTATAACGTATTTGATTATAGGTGAAAAAATGCCCATTGACACCAGTAAAGTACCCGCCTCCTACTTGATTGATAGGTCGGGGAATATTGTGATATATGAAGAAGGAATATCCGATTGGAGTACAAGAAATGTATATGAACTAATGGATCAATTGATTGCGGAATGAGAATTACCAAGGAACAAATCAGCAATGGAATATGGATTTTGGCCATATTGATTATTCTATTCACCCCAGTAGGTTTCCATGTTCGTGTTTGGGTGAATAAAGTGGTGGCAACTGTTATAAGTCCGGGAACTGTGGACGAGGACGACCGAGCCAATTTAAAGAACTATGATTGGAGCCTTGTTGGGTTGAACGGTGAACGGACCAATCTAGAATCCAACAAAGGAGAGGTAATACTGATTAATGTTTGGGCAACTTGGTGCCCACCGTGCGTTGCGGAATTACCGGGCTTTGTGGAACTGTACGATGATTATAAGGATAAGGTTACATTTGCCTTCGTTGCTAATGATGAAAGACAAAAAGTTGAGGCGTTCCTAACTAAAAAAGGATATACACTGCCCGTCTATTTTCAGGTCTCTAATGCACCACCGGAATTGGACAGCAATAGCATTCCTGTTACATATATACTGGACAAGCAAGGTAACATTGTAGTGGACAAGACAGGGGCGGCCAACTGGAATTCAGATAACACAAGGGCCTTGTTGGACGATCTTATTTCTGAATAATTATTTTTTCTTAAAATACTTAAAGGGTACAACCAGCATTCCGAAACATTCCCCTTCTTCTTTACCTAAATGTTTATGATGTATTTTATGGGCACGGCGTACGCCACGTGCATACCAATTGTTGGCATTTCTAAATATTTTGAAACGTTGGTGGATAAATATATCATGGACCATAAAGTAGGCAATTCCGTAGGCGAGTATGCCAAAACCCAACGGCCATCCGTACCAAAATGAGGTGTAACTGCCTAGATAAAAAAGGGTCATGCTGATTACAGCGTAGAAAATAAAAAAGGCATCGTTCCGCTCGAACCAAGAGTTGTGGTCCTTTTTGTGGTGATCTTTATGGAGGCTCCAAAGGAAACCGTGCATCACATATTTATGGGTAAACCACGCCATAAATTCCATAAAACAAAAAGTGGCCAAAAATATGAATATCCAAAGCACTACCTTCATTGTACAAGTTGTAATTTATAATTAACGTATGATTGTGCCAGAAGCCCTAATTTTTGATAGTTGGGTACACGAATCCGTGTATTTTTAATTTCCAAAGGGGGCGTACTCTGTAATTTTTGAAGCAATTTTTTATAATATCGGTAAGCTGTGTAAACACCGAACTTTGCCTGTTCAGGTAATTGGATTATGCCGGAATATCCTAGTGCAAAATCTGCTTTTATTTCATCAACGATACATTTTTTGGATACTTCATCGAGCTGCATCAAATCTGTGTTTGGAAAATATGACCGGTTCAGACCTTCATAATCAGCTTTCAAATCTCGTAGAAAATTTACTTTCTGAAAAGCGGAACCCAAGGCCATGGCCGACTCTTTCAATGCATCATATTTCTCCTTGTCTCCTTTTACAAAAACACACAGACACATCAAACCAACAACATCTGCCGAACCATAAATGTACTCACGATACTCCTCAAAGGTCTCGTAACTTTTTTTGGTTAGGTCCATTCGCATACTCTTCATAAAGGACTCCACCAAATGATGAGGGATTTCATATTTGTGATAGGTGTATTGAAAAGCATTTAAAATAGGATTGAGACTAATTTTATCGGCTAGAGCCTGTTCCATATCCTTTTCAAAGGCATCGAACAGTTTTCTTTTGTCGTAATCGTGAAAGCTGTCCACGATTTCATCGGCAAAACGCACAAAACCATAGATGTTGTAAATATCTGGACGGATTGAAGGAGCCAACATTTTGGTTGCCAATGAAAATGATGTGCTGTAGGACTGGGTTACAATCTTACTGCAATCATAAGAAACCTCGTCAAAAATAGTTTTCATCTTTTTACTTCTTTAATGATTAAATCCGCCACCAGTTTGCCTGAGATCAAGGATGGTGGCACCCCTGGTCCGGGAACGGTCAACTGACCGGTAAAGAATAAGTTTTTTACCTTGCTACTTTTGAGGTTGGGTCTTAAAAAAGCAGTTTGACGCAAGGTGTTTGCCAAACCATAAGCATTGCCTTTATAGGAATTGTACTGGTCAACAAAGTCGTTTACACAGAAACTTTCCCTAAAAAGTACATATTTTTTTACAGATTGATGGGTTAAATGCTCAAATCTATCCATCACAATATCAAAATATTGGTCCCGGAGTTGGGGTGTATCTTCCAACCCAGGGGCGATGGGCACCAGGAAAAATCCTGTTTCTTTTCCGCTTGGTGCCATTGAAGCATCTGTTACAGATGGAAAATTGGCATAGAACAATGGGTTACTGGGCCATTGTGGATTATCATAAATTTCTTCCGCATGCTTTTCAAAATCCGTGTCAAAGAATAAATTATGATGTTCTACACATTGTAACTTTTTATCAAAACCAATATAAAAAAGCAGGGAAGAAGGAGCATAGGTTTTATTTTCCCAATACGATTCCGAATATTGCCTGTACTTTTTATCCAAAAGGGTTTCGGAATGATGGTAATCCGCGCCACTTACCACATAGTCGGCAATGTGGTTTTTATCCATGCTGCGTATACCCAAAATGTTCCCATCAGAGACTAAAATGTGGCTTGCGGGACTATTGGTATGAATGATTACACCCAATTCTTCGGCCAAGCTCTTCATCGCCTTGATTATTTCGTACATGCCACCCTTAGGGTGCCATGTGCCCAAACCAAAATCTGCAAAATTCATAAAATTGTAAAAGGATGGGGTCTTGCTTGGCTTGGCTCCCAAGAAAAGTACGGGAAACTCCAAAGTGGACACCAATTTTTGGTTTTTGAACCGTTTACGCACTTGTTGGCTTATGGTCTTGAAAAATTGGTCAACCTTTAAAACGGTTTCCTTAGTAACCAATTCCAATGGGGACAAGCCTGGACGAAGGACCACTTTATTAATGGCGATATCATAGTTTTCTTGCGCCTGGCCTATAAACTCCTTTAAATGTTTGCTGCTCCCGGCCTCAATACGTTCAAACTCTGCACAAATATTTTCCATACAATCCCCAATGGTGATAACATCGTCTTCGAAGAAAATTTTATATGCAGGGTTTAATTTGTCCAACTGGTAATAATCGGAAACCTGTTTATTAAAGTCCCTAAAAAACTTTTCAAATATATCCGGCATCCAATACCAGCTTGGACCTATGTCAAATGTAAAACCATCCTTTAAAAATTGCCTTGCCCTACCACCGACAGTGTCATTTTTTTCGAATATTTCCACCTCATATCCCGCTTTTGCCAAATAGCAAGAGGCGGAGAGGGAGGAGAAACCGGAACCAATGACAATTACTTTTTTCATGTTAACATTAAAGTGTTTCTATCAGTTGATCAATGGTCTTAAATATTTTAATCGGGCCACCGGGTTTATCTTCCGATATTTCTTGAATCTGATGTCCAAGAACCCAAAGTTTACAACTTGTGGACCTTTTTAATAAAACTTCGAATTTTTCAAAATAATCATCTAAATCAGCTTTGGTGGGCGAAACGGTAAAGTAGGAAACAAACCTAATATTACTGTAATATTTGAGCAGGTCCCCTAGACTTTCAATAGGCATGGTCTGACCTAAATAAATAGTTTTGTGTCCATGCAGCGCCAATTGATAGTTGATGTACAACAGTCCCAACTCGTGAATCTCGTTCTCAGGTAAAAAGAGCACGTAAATTTCATCTTTTTTAGTGGGAGCATTAAATTGAATTTGCTCCGTATGGATATATATTTTTTGCTTGATTAAATTAGATATAAAATGTTCGTGCGCAGGACTAATAGTATTAGTTTGCCATAACATTCCAAGTTCGTTCAGCAACGGGATGAAAATGTCGTTAAAAATTTGGGTGAACGACTTTTCAACCATCAATTCATTATAGGTATTTAGAAACAAGGATTGGTCAAAATTGAGCATTGCCAATTTAAATGAATTGATAGCACCGCTTTTTTCACTTTTTGATGTAACAATTTCGTTTACCAATGATGGTATTTTCTCATCTCCCAGCTTGGCAATTTTGGAAATTTTATATCCGTTTTTATACAGTAGGGTAACGTTCAATAGTTTTTGAAGGCTTTCGAGATTGTACGTGCGGATGTTGGTATCTGTTCTTTCTGGACTGAACAAATTGTATCTTTTTTCCCAAATTCGAATGGTATGGGCCTTAATTCCAGACAGATTTTCCATATCCCGAATACTGAAGGAAGTTTTTACATTGTTCATCTTTTTAATTTAAACGTTAAACAAATTTACAATTAAAAAGATGCTATCCTAGTTTTTTATCATAAATTTTAGAACGTTGTTCAAGGGTTTCAGTCCTTTAAGAAAGGTATTGAGTATTTTGTGGATAGCGTTTATAAACAAAAAAACCGCAATAATTGCGGTTTTTTTCTGTGCCCACGACTGGAGTCGAACCAGCACGTCCTTTCGAACACTACCCCCTCAAGGTAGCGTGTCTACCAATTCCACCACGTGGGCCTTTGGAATTTTAAGTGTGCAAATATAATTTTTTTGACCAAAATGAAAGGACTTTAATGGCTTTTTATCATTGTTGTTTCTACAGGGCTTCACGGAAAAGACTTTGCTCAAAATTTACATAAACATAATAGCTCTTCATTGGTGTGTTGAGAATTTTTGTTGCTATTTGCAATGTATCTGATTATCGGAAGTTCATAACACTATTTTAAATAGCTATCCAACAAACAATGAGAGTGGTTCTTAAATTTTTTATAGGGTTGTGTATGGGGTCAAGTACGTTCCTTTATTGTCAGAAAAGTTATGACGTCCATTCCCACAACGATTATGCACAAGAACTACCCTTTTGGTTTGCATACAGTAACGGGGCCTCATCCATAGAAGCGGATGTGTTCTTAAAAAATGATTCCTTGTACGTTACCCATGCAGAAGAGGAAATCGTTGAGGGGCACACCTTGAGCAAATTATACTTGGACAAGCTTAAAGGTCTAGAGATGTCAGGCAAACTAAAGGAACTTCAATTGCTTATAGACCTTAAGTCCGAAGCTTATGCCACATTGGAAAAACTGGAAGAAGAATTAAAAGAATATCCAAGCCTCATCAATGGAGGGAAAGTCAAATTTGTGGTTTCGGGCAATCGACCAAAACCTGATGAGTATAAAAACTATCCTGAATTCATTTGGTTCGACCATCAAAATTTAGAGGAATTGGAGCATATCAATTTGGAAAAGGTTGCTTTGGTGAGTGTGAGTTATAAAAATTTCTCGAAGTGGAATGGTTACGGAAGAATGATCGCTCCTGATCTTGAAAAAGTAAAATATGCGATAGAAAAGGCAAGATCAGTACATAAACCTTTTAGGTTCTGGGCCACTCCTGATACTAAAACTGCCTGGTCCCGTTTGGCCAAATTAGGTGTAGATTACATTAACACCGATAAGCCAGTGGAGGCAAAAATATATTTGTATGATTTGAAGAAGAACACATTTGTTCTAGATACACCTGTTGAAGTGTACCACCCAAAATACGACTATGATGAAAGCGCCAAACCGAAGAACATTGTTTTAATGATTGGTGACGGCAATGGGTTGGCACAAATTACTTCGGCCATGATTGCCAATAGGGGTAAGCTTACCGTAACCGGATTAAAAAATATCGGATTGGTAAAAACAGCCTCTTATGATGATTTGATCACAGATTCAGCAGCTGGGGCAACAGCAATGGCCACAGGGCATAAGGCAGATAACAGAGCCATAGGTGTAGGGCCAGATGGAAAACCTTTGAAGAATTTAATCGAAGTGGTTAGTGAAAAAGGATTTAATACGGCCATTGTTTCTACAGATGCAATTTATGGTGCCACTCCATCTTCGTTTTATGCCCATAGAGTAGAACGAGATGATACATCGGGATTGATCAATGACCTGAAAAAAAGCAAGCTTGATTTTTTCATCGCAGGAGGAGAAAATGATAAGAGTGCAATAGAAGGGGTGTTTAAAACCCAGACACTAGAATCTTTTGAAGATTTTACCTCCCCGACGGCAGTCTATTTAGGTGAAGGAAAAGCACCTGCCGTTGCCAACGGTAGGGGGAATGCACTTCCAGAAAGTGTGGCAAGGGCCCTAAATGTTTTAGATTCAAAAACCAATCCATTTTTTCTTATGGTGGAAGGTGCACAAATCGATAACGGGGGACACTCCAACAGTACGAGTACAATTGTACAAGAAATGTTGGATTTTGACCAAACCATAGCAGAAGTTTTGAAATTCGCTGATGCCCATAAAAACACCTTGGTCATAATTACTGCTGATCACGAAACCTCAGGTTTTGGAATTGTTGGTGGAAATTTGGAAGAAGGTACTGTGCAAGGCGACTTTTTATCCGTTGACCACACTGGGATCATGGTGCCACTATTTGCATATGGGCCGCAGGCAGAAAACTTCAATGGCGTTTATGAAAATACAGATATATTTAACACGATTTTGAAGCTCTTAAAAAACAATTAATTTGGACTTTCCAAAAATGGGCTACTTGGTGTTTATTTCCTTTAAGAAGGTATGTTTCAAAGTTAATTCAAACAGTCAATATGCTCCTATTTCATAGTCCAGTCAAATGTAGTAAGTCCAGTTAAAGAACACATATCAAATAGATCCTTCGGGACGAGTGATCGGTTTAATGGAATTTTCAATAAAAAGACAGATTCATTGACTTTTAAAAGCTGCATCAAATCCCGTAGTTTTGTAACGGATTTACCTGAATTTCAAACTATGGATAAAGATTACGGTCGTTTACTGTACAATTACCTTTTAAAAACTGGAATGGGTGAGGAATTGGCCTCCTATCTCAATTTGTTTCTTCTACTGATAGGTGTGCTTATCATTGTATTTATATTGGACCTTCTCCTTTGGAAAGTACTTCGGGCATTGTCCGTAAGATTGGCTCGAAAGTCCAAAAATAATTTTGATAATTTTTTGGTGGCCAATCAAGTGCCTCGTTATGTGGCCCATGTGGTTCCGTTGACCATCTTGCTCGAGTTTGTCCCAGTGGCCTTTGCAGATTTTGATTATGCGGAGGGTATTGCAATGAAGATCATCAAAATTTTGTTCGTTCTATTGATTCTGATGATTTTTCGTAAGTTATTTAGTAGTATCAATGGATACCTTAAGACACGTACTAGGTTCAAAGACAAGCCTATAGATAGTTATTTCCAAGTATTTATGATTTTTGCTTGGGCGGTGGGTATATTAACCATTTTCGCCGTCATTACAGATACTACCGTTTGGAAATTTTTTACGGCACTAGGTGCTGCTTCCGCCGTTATCCTTCTCATATTTAAGGATTCAATTCTTGGTTTTGTAGCCAGTATCCAAGTCACAATAAATGATATGGTCCGTATCGGGGATTGGATTACTTTCGAAAAATATGGTGCGGATGGCGATGTTATTGAGATAAGCTTGGCTACTGTGAAAGTTCAGAATTTTGATATGACCATTACAACCATACCCACCTATGCTTTAATTTCCGATTCGTTTATAAACTGGCGGGGTATGCAGGTATCGGGGGGCAGAAGGATTAAAAGGTCTTTGATCATAAGGCAAAAAAGTATTCGGTTTTTAACGGTCGAAGATCTGGAAACATTGAAAAAAATTCAACTGGTGGAATCATATATCACTAATAGGGACGAGCAAATAAACTCTTACAACGAATCAAACAATATCAATAAGGAGCTATTGGTGAATGGAAGAAACATGACCAATTTCGGATTGTTCCGAAAATATGTAAAAAACTATTTGGAAAGTCATTCAGCAATCAACAAAAATATGACCTTAATGGTGAGGCAATTACAACCGACACCACAAGGTATACCTTTGGAAATTTATGCGTTCAGTTCGGATAAGCGTTGGGAAAATTACGAATATGTTATGGCCGATATTTTTGATCATCTGCTTGCAGCTATGCCCTATTTTTCTTTAGAGGTATTTGAGTTGCCTGCTTCCCTAACTGACTAATGCAAAAAATAGTAATCTATTTTTATGACTTAATACTATCTTCACATACATATTGTCGATAGTATCACTTTATTTTATGATTGATCATGTTATTTGACTATCAACAGTGCTTACTCTTGGTTTTATTATAATTTAATTTGACTTAGCTGGTAAATGAACTAGGATTGATAAGTCTTTCTTTTCCGTCTTTTAATAAATTTTCACCTCTTTTACCTAAGATTTCTTCGAGGTCATCTTTGTCCGCCACCTCTTGTTTTAAGAGTAATTGTGCCAATTTTTCCAATTCACCTCTATGTTGCACCAATAATTTTTTGGTTCGTTCATAGGACGATATGATTAAGTCACGTACTTCATGGTCGATTTGTTTGGCCATTTCTTCGCTATATGGTTTACCTACTAATCTATCGTTGTTTCCTGAAGAATCGTAATAGCTGATAGGCCCAATTTCTTCATCCAAACCATAATAGGAGACCATGGTATAGGCTTGTTTGGTTACTTTTTCTAGATCATCCAAGGCGCCCGATGATATTTCATCGAATACAACCTCCTCAGCTGCTCGGCCACCAAGCGATGCGCAAATCTGGTCTATGAATTGTGATTTGGTAACTATTTGTCGCTCTTTAGGTAAATACCATGCTGCTCCCAAGGACTTGCCCCGTGGAATTATGGAAACCTTTACCAAAGAATCCACATGTTTTAAATACCAACTTACTACGGCATGTCCAGCTTCATGGTACGCCACAATTTCTTTTTCTTTTGGTGAAATGATCTTGCTTTTACGCTCCATGCCAACAATGATCCTGTCCCTGGCGGCCATAAAATCCTCTTGTTCCACCTCATCTTTTTTCTTCCTAGCGGCAATTAGTGCGGCTTCATTACAAATATTGGCGATATCTGCACCCGAAAAACCAGGGCTCAGCTTTGCTAAAATTTCAATATTTATATTTTTTGAAAGTTTTAATGGACGAAGATGAACCTGAAAAATTTCGATACGTTCTGATTGGTTTGGAAGTTCCAAGTAAATATGACGGTCGAACCTTCCTGGGCGTAATAATGCTTTGTCCAACACGTCTGGCCGGTTGGTGGCAGCAAGAACGATTACCCCGGTATTATCTCCAAACCCATCCAGTTCCGTGAGCAATTGGTTCAAAGTGCTTTCGCGTTCATCATTGGCCTGAAATGCATTGACCTTACCACGGGAACGCCCAACAGCATCAATCTCATCAATAAAAATGATGCTTGGTGCTTTAGCTTTTGCCTTTTTAAAAAGGTCCCGAACACGTGATGCACCAACACCAACGAACATTTCCACAAATTCGGAACCGGACATGGAATAAAAAGGTACTTGCGCTTCACCAGCAACAGCTTTTGCCATCAGGGTTTTCCCAGTACCCGGGGGTCCCACTAAAAGTACCCCTTTGGGTATTTTCGCACCCAATCTGGTATAATCTTTTGGATTTTTAAGAAAGTCCACAACCTCCACAACCTCCGATTTGGCTTCTTTTAAACCCGCAATGTCCTTAAAGGTTATTTTACTTTTGGTTCCCTTGTCGGTGAGCTTGGCCGTTGATTTTCCAAAATTGAACATTGGGTTTCCACCTTTGCCACCACCCATGCTCCTGAGTAGGAACATCCAAATAAAAACGAAGAAAAGTAAAGGTAGCAACCATGACAAAATAGTGGTCCAACTCGTTTTGTTTTCATACCTAACATCTATTTTTTCTGAAATTCCCGCTTGCTCTTGTGCTTGCTGTAGTTTGTTTTCAAAACTTTCTACAGAACCAATGGTTATATAATATCTAGGATTTTTATTTGATGATATAATTCCGTTAGGTTCATTATTTATATCTATATCGGTCAAAGCTTCCTCATTAATATAAATCTGGGCAACCTCTTTGTTGATTACAACAATCTTGTCAACGGCATTTTTTGCCAAAAGGGTATTCTCTAGTTTTGACCAACTAATTTCTTGTGGACCTCCTAGATTGTTGGTGAAAAATGGAAGCAGGAACAATAGGATTACAACCCAATACACCCACCCAATATTTTTTCCTCCAAACGGTGGTTTTGGAGTGGATGATTTTTTCTCATCGGTATTACTGCTATTATCTTTTTGACTGGTAGACATTGCATTTTCATTTTTGGAGATGAATAGTTTTCACAGGTAAATATGATAACAATTCACTATTTCAAAACTAGGGTGCAATACAGTTAATTGAAATGATTTAGGTCATAGTAAACACTGCTGTTTTTATGTCTACAGCGATGAAAAGGGGAGCGTGATTTTTTTCTCAAATACAGGTATAACTAAAACTTTATGTCCGGTTGTGGCTGGAAAGTGTTCAAAAAATATTTTGAGGTACATTTCGTTATTAAGAACCTTTCCACATCAGTACCGTTTAAGCAGTTTCTTCCATTTTTGACTCTATAGATGTTCTTATGGATTTAGTTAAATTGTTATATTAGGACCGGAAGATGTGCCTATCCTTGTTACGCCTAGCTCAAGGTATTTTAGGGCGGTCTCTTTGTCTTTGATTCCCCCGGAGGCTTTTATTTTTGAATTCTCCCCCACAATTCGTTTCATGAGCTTTACATCTTCAAAAGTAGCTCCTCCAGTTCCAAACCCAGTTGAGGTCTTTACAAAATCTGCTTGGCCTTCAATTGCCAAAATACATGCTTTTGCTTTTTCTTCTTCGGTGAGGTAACAGGTTTCAATGATTACCTTGAGTATTTTATCCCCAATGGCCTTTTTTATAGCTGTAATCTCCTCGCGAACGGTATCGTACAATTCTGATTTTAACCATCCTATATTGATTACCATATCAATTTCATCAGCACCATTTTCAATACAGTCCATCGCTTCAAATACTTTAGCTTTAGTGGACATAGCTCCCAGTGGAAAGCCAATTACGGCAGCCACTTTTACAGAGGTGTTTTTTAATGCCTCCTTAGCGATCGGCACTTGGCAACCGTTTACACAAACTGCATAAAAACCGTAGCTTTTAGCTTCTTCGCATAATTTTTTTATATCCGCAATAGTGGCGGTAGGTTTTAGGTTGGTATGGTCAATAAAATTTTCCAATGCCATATTAATGGTTAAAAAGTTGCTTAAGTTTAAAGATAGTTAACATCTCCGATCTATTTTTTCCCGCGAACGAATTGGCAATTGAATCGGCAGTCTCAATAATCAATTTTTTGAGTTGATTCGAAAATTTCTCAGGATGTTCTTTATAAAAATCCTTGAACTCATTGAAGTATTCGTCACCATTTTTTTCCTCTCCATCCAACCAATCAAATACAATTTCGATCTGATAGGCGGAATCCGTATGAAATTCATCTTCAAAGTCGTCAACATCCAACCAAAATTGCCGCACATATTTTCGCAATCGTTTCACTTCTTTTGGTCTAACATTATTATCTGCCATGGCCACAGCATAGAATAATTTTCCAAGGTTTTGGTAGAATTCATTTCCTGTTTTCTCAGAATTTAGCATAACATCATAGTTTTAGTCAATAATTAAAAATAAAGCTATTGTTACGTAGTTTTTATGATATTGATCAAGTTAATTCAAGTTGCCTCGAGATGCAATCATTGCTCTTACTTGCTTTTTTTTGTTCACGCTAATACGGAAATTGCGATAATGGTTGTGCTCAATGTGATAATCATGAAGTTGTTTACACACTAATATCTTGGGTACATGACCAACCTGCCGGAATGTTGTCAAATAGATAATACCTTTTTGCAATCCACCATCCTTTAAACAAATTTTGATTGATTGAATACGGATCATATTTTTAAAGCAATAGCTACAATCAGTTGGATGCTTAATTGTATAGAAGCAAAGGAAGGATTAAATGATGGTTGTTGGTTTATTGATGGATGATCATACCGTCTTCCATTTCTATGATTCTGTCTGTTCTTTTGGCAAAATCTTCATCATGGGTAACCACCAAAAGAGATAACCCCTGTTCTTTCTTTAAATTTTTAAAGATATTGAACACGTTCTCTGAGTTATGACTATCTAGATTTCCTGTGGGCTCATCGCCCATTAAAATAGCAGGGTCGTTGATCAACGCCCGCGCGATGGCCACCCGTTGTTTTTCACCACCCGAAATACGTGAGGCTTTCTGATGGGCTAAATGACCAATGTGTAACATTTCCAATTTTTGGTGGGCATTACGCTCTATTTCGACCAGCGATTTTTCGGCGAGTTTTTTGGCGGGAAGCATTACATTTTCCAATACACTGAATTCGGACAGGAGATAATGAAATTGAAATACAAACCCAATGTTTTTATTTCTTATCCGTGATAGTTCTTTTTGTGGTTTGCCCGATATCAATTGATCATTAAGGTATAGGTCTCCGGTATAATCCGTATCCATTGTGGAGAGAATATATAATAAGGTGGACTTGCCCGAACCTGATTTGCCCATAATGGAAACAAACTCCCCTGACCTTACCCCAAAGGAAATATCTTTTAGGACATGGAAATCCTTGGGTTTGTGGAAATGCTTGTTAATTTTTTTGGCTTCTAATACAAAGTTCATAATTATGCTAGGTTCCTCTAATGATTTTAACAGGATCAATTTTTTTTGCTTTGTTGGATGGCAGATATCCGGCAATGAATGTTGATAATAAAGCAAAGGAAATCCCAATTAAATAAGAGTTTATATTGTAGTTTACCGGATAAGTATTGATTGTGGGGAGCGCATCCGTTTCAAAAGGTGTGTTGTCTATAAGATGCGAAAGCCCAAAACCGATTACCAATCCCAAAATACCACCTGCCAATCCTATGATCATGGCTTGTGCCATAAAAATATATTGCACATCCTTTCCGGAAAACCCAGTGGCCTTTAAAATGGCGATGTCTTTCATTTTTTCATAAATGAGCATGTTCAATATGTTGTAAATCCCAAAACCGGCAACGATGAGCAGGGTAATGGAAACCGCATAGGTGATTAAATTTCTGACACTTGTTCCGGTCTCGAACTGGGCATTGGCTTCATTAATATCGACGGCCTTTATGTTAAATTGTTTCTCAAGGCTACGTGCCATGGGTTCGGATTTCAAAATATCCAGCAACTTAATATTGATGTCGGTAACGTAATTTGCTGATTCCCCAAGTATCCGCTGAACGGTGTTTAGATTGGCAAAGCTCTGTACATTGTCGATTTCTGCGATACCACTTTGATAGACCCCTACTATTTTTAAAGGGAAAATATCGCCCGACACGGTACTTACCTGGACCCTATCACCAATATCCAGGGACATTTTTTTTGCCAATCCGGACCCTAATAAAATCCCATTATTACTGCTTTTTAACGCTCTTGCCGATCCTTGGACAATATTATCTTCCATATTGGAGAGTCGTGCTTCCTCCAAGATATCTACCCCTACAAGGTTGCCTCCCAGTTCTATGGAGCCAGAAAGATAAAAAATCTGAGCCCTCAACTGAGGAGTGGCGCCCTTTACATTGGGATGTTTTTTTAGGTAATTTAGAATGGGAAGGGCGTTATGGATTTTTTCCTGATTTTGCTTTGGTTTGATGGAATGCACAAAATTCAGGGCATTTTCAAAATCCTGATAACGGGAAATGGGCTGGGTTTCCGATGGTCGGATTTCGTTGTACAAATGGATGTGGGGCGTTTGGTTCAACACCAAATCATCCAGCATTGTATTTAGCCCTGTCATAAAACTTACCATGGTAATGTAAGCACCAATCCCAAAAGTAACCCCGAGTGTTGCCGTAGCAGTGGACTTCATCTTGGTAACAAGATGTGTTTTGGCTATACCCAATATAACGTTCCAATTGGTCATTGTTCAGGTTTATATATTGCCGTACCTTCATCCAAACCATCTAAAATTTCAACCCTGTCCAAATTTTGAAGTCCAACGGAAACTTCTATTTCACCATCTTCGGTAATTACTTTTGACGCATCAAAAAGATAATCTTTTGGAATAGTAAGTGTTTCTTCTTTCTGTGAAATTACGATATTGCCTTCACCGGAAAGCCCGGGATATAGTGTGTTCGGAGGTTTTTTGAACAGTGCTTCAACCTTAAAGGTTTGTGATCTTTCATCTTTTCTTGGGTAAATCTTGTTCAAAGTGGCCTCAAATACATTGCTACCGTAGGAATCAAGCGTCAGGAACACTTGTTGTCCCTTTTTTAACTTTACAATATCCACTTCGTCCACCAACAACTCAATTACAAATGCACGGGTTTTACCCACTGCCGCTACAGGTTGTTGGGTAGTTACAATTTCTCCCGGATTTTTGTAAAGGGCGTAGACCGTTCCATTTATTTTACTTGTAATTGTAAAATCACCGGAAGTGGTCATTGAGGTTTTATAGTTGTTCTCTGCTTGCTTTAACTGTGTTTCCAACTCATTTTTTGTTTGCCTATATTTTCTTTTGAGCAGATTCAAGTTGTTTTGTGACAGCTCAAAGGCTAATTTTCTATTATCGTATTCTGCTTCTGAGCCTATATGTTGATCCCAAAGATTTTTTTGTCGGAAATAGTTAATGGAATCATTGGTCAATCGTAGTTCCGAGGCTTGTATTTCATCCTGAATGCTGGCGAGAACGGCAGCCCTGCCATTGTAATTTTCTTTAGCCAGTTGTAGTGCCAATTTTGCATTTTCCACGTTCAGTTCTGGCGAAGTGTTTGTAATTTGAAGGATCGGGTCACCTTTTTTTACCGTATCGCCTTCTTCTAGCCATGTTTTGTCCAATATGCCCATTACTATGGAATATGCTTGGTACAGACTGTCCGGTTGTACCGTGGCCGAAGCATATACAGACTCCGTTAAGGGCATTTTGGTAGGGTAGGTTTTCTCTTTATTATCGCTGCATGAAAAAAGAGTGAAAAGAAAGACATTAAGAAATAACAATTTGTTCATGGGTGCCAAGATCTTACAGTCATCAAATTACCGATTAAAAACTGATTTGAAATATGAGTTAGATCAGTATGTAATGGACCTCAATAAAATGTATCAATTTTAAATGATCCATTGGGAGTGTATAGGTATGAAAAATTGCGCCCCCTTTCCTTAGTTCCTTTTTGGTGGTCAAATAGCGTGAGGTCCAGTTTTTGTCGGCAGGTAGGATCGGTAAATAGAGGACGGTATTTGAAAGAAGATCTGGTTTGATTGAACGGGATTACCCAATTCTTAAAATTTTGGGTAATCCCTTTCTTTATTTAATGCTGTTTGTCAATTTTCCACCTTACTCAAAGATCCGTTTTGATAATTTCCCAATGGTTGTCTTTTTTCACCGCAATAAGATGGTTGTTCAAAATTTTGGACCTTATCTCTGGAATTTCATACCTCCTTTTTGTCATTTGAATGTTATACCTACGGTTTAAGAATTCAATAATGTTACCATCTGTATCCATCAAAACCTCATGGAATTTGAACTCATAAATATCGAGGTTGAATTCATTTTTGCCCCGGAGTACTTTTTCATAAATAATACCAGTGGTCAAACCATTTTGGAACGGGGCAACATTTAAAAATTGATGTTTGATCACCAATTTTCCAGTGGTATCAATAAAACCGAATACAGGTATGTCATCCACCATGGTTTGAACGACGCATCTACCATCGGAAAATTGAGGGTACGCCGTGTTCCTAATGTCATTGAAGGACGCTTTGGCATTTTTGTTCCAATAAAAATCATCCCTAAAATCAATGGCGATGTTTCCGGTTTCATCTACAAAAGCCCATTTGTTTTCTTTCTGTATTGCTGCAAATCCTTCATGGAACGGGCTTACATAATCCAAATTGTCAGGAAGTTGGGCACTTATGCCCATGCATATGAAAGCAGCGATCAATGTTGTAATTTTTTTCATGACTATTTCTTTATAGTGGAGTACTAAGGTCGTGGGTGTTCGGTACAAATCAAATGATCTAAGTCATATAAAAAGGAGAATGAAGAAAGGACATAGGACTAAAAAGTAAGCAGTTACGATGCTTTTGTAAGGGCCTGATAGCATAGGTTATCATTTAGATAAGGCTTATCTCAACGGATAGAACCATTTTAATTGATATGCTATATAAAATGGAAGTTTGAAGCGTTTTAAGGATTCAACGATTTTGGGAATTCAATGGTGTCGGATTCCAAGTCATATTCAATAGGTTTTAAGGTCTTTTTTAGATAGTTGATGATATCAAGCTTGGATAGTACAACCTTATAATCAGGGTTTATATTGGTTTCAAAGGCATAACATAGATTACTTTCCGACACTTCGTCCTCTCTATGTCCCAATCCTAAATGATGTGCCAAACGTTTTACAAATTCTGTCTTAATATCTAAGTTCAATAGAGCTTCCTTGCTAAATTTTTGTTGATTACCATTGTGGATGAAAATCTCTGAAAGCGTAACTTTCATATTAGCTTTTGTTTTGAAAATATTCAATCTTCAATTGAAACATTTCTGCCATTTTGGTTGCCCGTAACTTAGCTTCTTTTGCTTTATCACCTGAAAAATGCTCATCAACGGTCTCAAAAAACAATTTTTTCCATCGATCAAAGTGTTTTTTTTGGATGGGTAGTTTTACATGAGGGGCGAAAGGACTACCGCTGTATGTATGTTCCTCTAATAGAATGGTTTGCCAAAACCGATACATTTTTTCCAAATGGATTGGCCAATTATCTTTGATGACCCCGTTGAAAATATCCGCCAGTAAATCATCGTTACGAACTTTGCCGTAAAACATGTCTACCATTTGCTGAATATCTTCGAGATTTTCTATTTCCTTTTTTTTCTTCATTTCTGTTTTGTCCTTGGATCAGCGTACTCTTCTATAAAATTATACTAGGTGAATCACAATGACCAAGGTACTGAAGACAATACTTAAAATCAAAAGATTGAATATGGTTATTGATTTAAGTTGGGCCAATACAGATGCATTAAAAGCCATACAGAGGATGGTGACAAAAAAGAGGAGTATCATTTTAATAGCTATATCTATTTCTCCCATTAATATAACCATGGCGGCTGCCGAACCTAGGCAACTTTGTCCAATAATTGCAATGGTCGAATACCCAATTTGTCTTTTTTTGAACTCGTTGAACGTCTGTTTGTACACTTTTTTAAGTCTACTGGTTTTGTATTTAGATCCAGAATGGGTCATCGGTATTGTCGTTGAATTTTTCATTATTGTGCTGTTTTTCTATTATGTCCATCTGTACCTCATTGGCCACTTGTTGAACGTGATTGAATAGCTTTCGTTCCTCGAACCGTATGTGTTGTTCTAGTTCTTCTTCGATTTGGCCCAATACTTTCATGTCACCCTTCGGATCGGTGAACAACCGGGTTAATCTTCGGTGATCGGTAAGTGCTTTTTTTATCCAGGGATGATTCGGGCCTAGTATTGGGAAAATGTATGTTTCTTCCAGTTTAAAATGCGGAATAAAATATGTCTTGTAAAACCAGTCAACATATGTTTTTATACGTTCCGGTTGAATGTTTTTTGATAGCCCTGTCCTTATTTTCCAACAGAGGAGTAGGCCCTGATGATGTTCACGGCTTACTCCTTGAAGGGCATTATGACGTTTAATAGGAGTATGTCCCATAAAAATTAGTTGTTAAACAATCTATTCTCCAGTATTTCCGCTTTCGGGAACAATATGTTGTTCTCTAAATGGATATGTCTGTGCAGGTCTTCCTCAAATTCTTGTAATAGTGAGAATGTTACCTTATAGGTATTGCATGCATCTGCTGGCGGAGTGTAGTCACTGCTCAGCTCAGCAATTTTTCTAAACCGCTCCCCTTCATTGTCATGTTCCTGCATCATCATCTGGATTGGGTTTTTTACAGCTCCAAAATGGGGCGGTTCCAAATTTTTATTTTCTGGGGTGCTTACCATTTTACGGATCCATGGAAATAGGACCAGTTCCTCCTTTTTCATATGCATGGCCAATTCACCGGCAGAGGTGTTGAAATGTTCGAAAATTTTAAGCAGTTCGGGATGGCGTTCCCCATGTACCTTACAAAGTTTGACCAAGTATTGGTTTAAAATAGGGATTTGTTGCTCAACATAGCGATGATGTTTTTTTTCGATATAGTCTATCAGTAGATCTAGGGGCCAGGTTTTAAAATCAGGGAGGTCTCCTTGATTACTTTCTTTCACCGCATCAAGTTCTTGCAACAAGGGTTGAAGATCCAAACCTTTTTTTGCTACAACCTCGGAGATGGTTCTGTTACCTTTACAACAAAAATCTATTTTGTGCTCCTTAAAGACTTGGGCGGTACGGTAATCTTCGGCTACCATTTGCCCTATTGTTTTTTCTAGGGTGTTGTTCATAATAATTAATTTTTATTTTTTATAAATCGGATAAAATTGTCCTTTATTAATTTAAATTTTTTTACCGTTTCAAATAGGTTAAGCCCACTTCCAAGCCCATGGCAAGTTCATATAAACTGGTATTCTGCAACATTTTTTTAAGGTTGGTTCTGATATCAACAAATTTGTCGTGCAGGGGACAAGGTTGCAACGCATTACATTCTTTGAGCCCTAGACCACACCCCTTGTAAATTTGGTCTCCGTCTATGGCTTTAACTATCATATTCAATTTTACGGAATCCATATCTTCTCTTTCAATCTCGAATCCGCCAGTAGGACCTTTTACTGAATGTACAATCTTATTTCGGTTAAGCTGCTGCAGTATTTTTGCAGTGAAAGCTACGGGAGAATCTATTTCCTCTGCAATTTCAGTAACACTTACGCGTCTACCTTCTAAAGATTGCAGCGCAATATAAACCGCTGCCCTAATACCGTATTCACAAGCTTTTGAAAACATCATTGGGAACTTAAATTATGACAAAGATAAGGTAAAATTTAAATCGGACAAAATTGTCTTTTATTATTTTTATTTCAAAGAAAAAAATAGGAGAGACCAAAAATAACCATTTATGAACTTAGACTATATCCAATGTTGTAAAAAGGCTCAAGATTTAGATAGGTTTTGTTTAATCATACCTAATAAACCAAATAGAATCAAAAGGGAACAAATGGTTAAAATCGATGAGTAATGGTTAAAAATATCCCATTGCAGAAAAGCCGCTAAACCTTTATAAAAAATGAGGACCTCTGTAAATAGAAATCCAAAAAGATACCATGCTAGCGTTGTTTTTGATATACGAAATAACTGAGAATAATCCATTAATAGGAACAACCCTAAACTAATGACTCCCAAAAAAGTCAGATGTAGATAACCAATGGTCAGGTCAAGATAGGTGGTCGCCATGCGAGCAAAATAGGGGAGGGCGGTAAGTAGTTGTAACATAATTTTAATCGCTCCCAGAATGATGACCAATCTAAAGACAAACTGCTGGATTTTAGTAGTAAACAATGCTGTGTCCTTGTTTTTGACCATCATCCATAGGAGTATAAAAGCATAAAGCTGTAATATGGCTCCAAAACCTCCCAGTATATATAGCCACCGTGTTGGTTCTGTCCATAACGTGGATAGGAAAAAGGTAAGCACAATTCCAGTATTCAGTGACCAAAAAAAAGGAGCAAAGCTTCTTTGGGAAAGTTCCCATCCACGTTGTTCCATGCCGTAAATAAACAATCCAACCAAGGCAAGTATCATCCAACCGTTGTATTGAAAGTGCAGGTAAAAATAAATCGACAATCGATACCAAATGGATTGGGCACCCAAGGTACTCATGATGGCTCCCAAGGCCCAAGGCCCTATACTGGAAATTACCATATAGATCAGCGCTGTTTTGGCGCAAAGCACACTTTTAAGGTGTTTGTACTTTGGGTCAATGTTTTTCCAGAAATGATGGGCATAGATATAGGAAACGATTAGGAAAAGAGTGGAAAAAATTATGGAAAACAGCGCATATCCCTGAAATGGAAAGGTAAGCAACATACCTATCAAGGTAATCTGGGTTGCCCAAAATATCTTTTTATAGCTTTTACTGGCTGGTTTTTTTATAAAGCAATAATGGAGTAGCGTGGTCAGGGCCACGTACACCCAGCCCAATAATGCAATGTGTGAATGGGCGTGCACTATATATTTATAGTTGAATTCGAAAGAGAAAATAGAGTAGGAGCGCAGCAGTACTCCCAACAAAGCGGCTATACCAAAATAGATTACGGCAATCCGTACATGTTTATGATAAAGGTTATCTTTCATGTGGTATTGTTTGCTGTCATCATCCCGTGGCTCACATTAAAAATCCTTTCTTTTTGCTTTGTACCCCAAACTTAGTATGGGCAACAACGTCCAAAGCAATAATATGGCCATGGATACCAAGAAGCCCAGATCAGTGCCAAAAAACTTTCTAAAAATAGCACCAGTATATCCCAAAAGCGCGGAAATATCCAATTTGAGGAGTATCAATATACGTGAAAGATCAATTGGATTGAGCATAGTGGCCACCAGAGAAAATGTGTCCAGTGGGTATTCCTCAAAAATAATAAGGGACATCAGAAAAAGGCCATCGTAAACAACAGCCAAGAAAAGCCATAACAATACAGCATAGCCAAAACCCTTGATTTTATTTTCATTGGATATGGCAATAACAAAGGATAGGCCTACAAATATAAAGGTGAGGAATGCTCCCGTGACCAGTAAAAGGGAGAAATTAAAAATTGCATTGCTCCGCAAGAGGCCGTACAACAAAAACGGAATGCCGAGGCCAAGCACCAAACTAAGGGTAAGGGAGCCTGCAACACCGAAGTACTGTCCTAGAAAAATGGAACTCCTTTTGATGGGCTGCGCCAATAAAAGCTCTGTAAACTCACGGGAATTGTAAAAGTACATTACCCCAAAAATGGTTCCGATCAAAGGAATAAGGATGATGATCACGTTCATTAAGGTGATCACAGCCTTGGAGACATCATTGTTCAAAAACAACAAAACAAACCCAAGGGCAAGATAAAACAGAAAATAAACGTAGCTCCAACGGCTTCGAATAAGGTCGTAAAAACTGTATTTCAATATTTTAAGCATGGCTGTCCGAAGTCGTTATGGCCGCAATGGCATGTTCAAAATTGGTTTGTCTGGTCTGTTCCAGTAATTTCTTGATGCTCCCTTTAAAATAAATTTCCCCTTCCAGTAGGTAGAGTATTTCATCGGCCATCTCTTCCACAAATTGCATGATGTGGGTGGTAATCAAAATGGTTTTGCCAAGGGCTTTTTCTTTTTGTATTAATTCTTTTAAACGAATCAAAGCTCTGGGGTCCAAGCCTGTTGTTGGTTCATCGAGGATAATTAAAGGACTATCAAACATAAAGGTCAGGACAATGTTCACTTTTTGTTTGGTACCCCCTGACAAGGTAGACAGTTTTTTACTTAAAAAGGGTTCCAAACCAAATAGCTGGATTAGTTCTTTCTCGGCACTTGCGCTGTTCCTCAGGTCTTTGATCATATGGATCAATTCCTTGACCTTTATGTTCGGGGGAAAGTTGGCAATCTGGGGTAGATAGTCAATTTTTTTTCGATATTTCCACTCTTTTTTAATGGGTTTGTCCAGCACCGATATATTCCCTTTATCGGGAATCACCATACCTAGGATACTCTTGATCAAGGTGGTCTTCCCCGAACCGTTGGGGCCAAGTATTGCATAAATGCGACCTTCATCAATGGTTAGGTCCACACCTTTCAGTACTTCATTCTTTCCGAATTTTTTATGGAGATTGTCTATTTCAATGATCATGATCTTATTTTCATTAAAGGTTGGGCATCTTTTAAATTATCGGGTGTAAACACAGGTGAGACCCGTTCGGAGAAATCAATGATATCCATGAACAGGCTCCGTAACAGGATGATGGTTTCCGGGGTGCGGTTCACAACATAGGAAAACAACTTTACAGGACGATAGGGAACATCGCCGATACCATCCTTGTCCAAATCATAACCCGTATAGCTGCTCCAAAAATTCCCTTCAAACACATTATCATTCAATTTACTGTTATATGAAATGTCGAAGGAATTGTACAAGAAATTATTGCCCTTGAAACTATTGGTATAGCATGCGCCAATAACGCGGATGGCCCAACCGTTGCCTATAAAATCATTATTCGCATATTCGATTCGGTTAGACCCTTCGATGTTGATGCCAATGGTATTTTCTTCAAAAGTGTTCCCTATGATTTCGGCATCATTGATTTCTTTTAGCAACATCCCATAAGCAGCGGTACCCCAGTTTTTTCGAAACGTATTGTTTTTCATCGTAATGAACTTGGAGAACATGACCGCCACTCCTGCACCATTGTTCTCAAAGAGATTGTTGGTGTAGATATCATTATCGGAGAACATGAAATGTAGTCCGTACCTAAGATTGTCCCTGCTCACATTATCGGTAATGGTAATTTTATCGGAAAACTCCAAATAAATACCGTCTCTAGTTCCCTGTACATGATTTTTTGTTACTTCGATATCCGAAGAATACCATAATTGGATACCATTGCCTGAATTATATTCATCCACGGCGTCTCCGATGATCCTATTGTGGTAGACTTTGCCATGGGATGATTTTTCCAAATAAATACCGAAGAACAATTGCTCCAATACCATATTCTGAATGAGGAAATTTTTGCTTTGCACCACCCGAATGGCTGCATTGTCCTTGGTGTAACTAACCCCTACATTGATGACGAACAGCCCATCCAGTGTAACATCATCCGATGTAATCCTAAAGATTTCTCCCTTTTTTTCGCCATCAACAATGGGATAACCAATCCCTTTGATGACCAAGGGTTTGTCCACCAAAATCTCAAACTCTTTGTACGTACCTTTTTCAATCAATAGGGTGTCGTGGGGAGCAGCACGTAAAATTGTTTCCTTGATGGAACTGTTTTCGCAGTTACTACAAACGGTCCAGGTATTTGCCAAACCCATTTGAAAGCCCATCAAAAAAGCAAATCCTAAAATACGTTTTATATGTTGTATATCTAGTTTCATACTATAACCTTCGTGCACTAAATTCCACCAACATAAACAAGAACAAAACAATGGTGGCCCCGCTGATATGCCATACCAAGAGCCTAGTTTCTATTTTGTTTATGTATAATCCTCTACTGACTTTCCTGTTATTTTGGATACTGCAATACGGTATACCACGGGCATTTCCACTTCTTGCAATTTTCCGGAAAAGTGACTTAAAAAATGGGGGCGTTCATCATTTTTATGGTCTATGGTTCGCTGTACGCCTTCCGCAAAACGTTTTAAACATAATTTGGCGCAATCTCCAGTAAGCTCTTGAAAAGTACCATGTACTTGTACCGATTGCCAATTACGAAACGATTTGATACTATCCACTTGAAAAGAAACTGTATTGCATTTTCTGAGAGCGTTTATCCTATGTCCGTTGGATGCAAAACATAAAATACTCTTTTCATCCTTGTCAAAAAAATAGGTCGATGGTACTACATGTGGTTCATTGTTGGCAATGTAGGCCAAGTGTCCCACATAATTGTCTGTTAAAAGTCCGGTGCATTTTATTAATTCCAAATCTGCGATTGTACTCATGTTCAAAGTTTAAATCGGTTTTTAATTTCCGCCCATGTAAAAAGTTCGCCACCTTGATTGGCCATAGTTTCCTTAGCAGCTTCTTCATTTTTAAAGGCACTTAGATATTCACCCATGGGACTGGGAATGTTCTCACTGATCAAATAGGTGGCAGCTGTGGCATCTACCAAGGTCCCGGGTTGTCCAAAATCATTGACCAAGAAAAGAGCCATGGCGGATTCATCTTCCTCCTTTAATTGGTTCATCATACATTCAATGGCATCAAAATTAAAGACCTTGCCTTTTTTGGTCACCAATTGCGCGGCATGTTGTTTGTCCACAATGGTCATACTGCAATAATGACAGCCAACGCTTCCATAATCAATAGGTTTTGGACTTACGGTACAACCAGCGATAAAGCCAAAGACTGCAAGCAATAATATAATGGATGATTTCATTTTCAATTTTTTACTGGTTTTTTACTGTTTTTCCACCCCAAAAATCCCGCGGTCAATGTAAACATCATACCTGCGAACATAAGCCATCCTCCGGTGGCCGGCATAGAGGTAACATCAAAGTTGAGCATCTTTACATGCCCCAATAATGGGGGTTTATAGGTCATGGGTGTACCATCGGGATTGGTCAACTTCATGATTGCGTTGGGGTCAAGATTGGTGCCGTAATCAACCAACCATTGATTGAAATCGTACATGCCCAATATGCCAAGGATAGACATCAATAGGAACCAACCAATAAACCACTTGTAACTTACTTTTTTCAAGTACCCTAGAATACCGACTAATACACCCAAGGCCACCATAATGCCGATAACTATAGGAAAAGTACTGAATTCCCACATATCCTCGGGCTTTGGGAGCGTGTGCATGCCAATATAATGGTTTAGGCCATCGATGTTTTGGATGTCAAATTCATTGACTCCTTGCAAGCCGCTGATATGGATGTTCATCCCCAATGGATCGGGGTATTGGGGGGCACCTAACATAATGTTCCAAAGTGGGAAAATGTACAATCCCAATAAGAAGAGCGGGCCAACAATCATTAATATACTAGCCTTTTTCATTTTTCAAGATTTAAAAGTTACAAACTGAGTACGGTTTTTTGGAAGATTGATTTTTGTCAATTTGTAAGAAAAGCGGGCAGGTCAAGGACGCGGCCCGCTTTGTTTAATGGTATATCACTTCGGATTATTCACCTAGTGACCATTTTAATTCTATATCGGAATCGGCAGGGGAAACCCTGACATATCCTTGCATTTCTTGGTGCAGTGCAGAACAGAAATCGGTACAATAGAACGGCCATACCCCAACCTGTTTAGGTTCCCAAACCGATGACTTTGTTTGACCGGGCATCACTAAAAGTTCGGATGTATTCTGACCTAGGATTGCGAAGCCGTGGGGTACATCAAAATCTTGTTCTTGGTTGGTAACATGGAAATATACTTTGTCGCCCACTTTGACTCCCTCAATATTATCCGGCGTAAAATGACTTCGGATTGTGGACATGTATATATGTACCTCATTACCATCACGGACTACTTTGGAACCGGTAGGGGATGTTACGGCATACGGGTGTTTGTTTTCATCCAATCGGTAAATCTTTTTAGATTTAGGTGCTAATAGCTCTGCAGGTATTCCTGCAGCGTAATGTGGCTCTCCATGTGTAGGGAAGTCATAGATCAACTCCATTTTGTCCCCAGAGATGTCATACAACTGCGCTGAATGCTCCATTTCTGGGCCAGTGGGCAGATAACGATCTTTGGTAATCTTGTTCATGGCTACTACGTATTTTCCAAAGGGTTTTCTGGAATTACCTCCGGGAATCATCAAGTGTCCTACGGAATAATAGGTAGGTTTTCTGTCGATTACCTCCCAAGTACCTAATTTCCATTTTACCACTTCAGAGGAGATAAAAAAGGTGGTGTATGCATTGCCTGCGCCATCAAACTCGGTATGTAGGGGGCCTAAACCACCACTTTTCACCTGTCCGGCCAGTACATCTTCAAATTTTAGAATAGGAATACCATAAGCCTCACCATCAAATTTTTCACCTTCAATGGCAGCGATCATCTTATCAAAGGAATGTACCGTTAAATCAGCAGACAATTTACCGTTACCGATAATATACTGACCTGTTGGGTCAACATCACAACCGTGAGGAGATTTTGGTGTAGGCAAGAAATAAACTGCACCAGGTACTTTTAACGGATCCACTGTCAATACTTCCTTCTTCATGGTTGAAGTAGCCATATGGGTTGATTCGTCATATACGTTATGTGCATAGTTGGCGGGCATCTTCGTTCCACCGCCGTTGTTTACATACTCTTCTATTTTTTTCCAGTTAACAGCTGCAATAAAATCCTTGTCGTTTTGGGAGGCATTCACTTCTAGAAGGGAATTGGCCTCTTCTGTATTATAGGTAGTAAAGAAGAACCATCCATGGGATTTGCCCCTTCCTGGGTGAGATAGGTCATAATTGAACCCTGGCATCATCAACTGGAACTTTAGGTCTAAATGACCATGTTCAGGGTCTACGCTAATAAACGAAAGCGCCCCCTTGAAGTTACTTTTATACTCGTTGATTGGCATATCTCGTTGTGGTACGGGCACTGAAAAACGCGTGCCGGCCACTACATATTCGGTGTTCTCGGTAATGAACGAAGAACTGTGATTACCCGCACTATTGGGCACTTCTATAATTTCTTCGGTCTCAAAAGTACTCAGACTGATACGGGCAATCCTCGGTGTGTTGTTCCCGTTGATGAAAATCCATCTACCGTCCAACTCTCCATTGGTTTGGGAAATATCAGGGTGGTGAGAATCGTCCCAAGGAACGAAACCAAAGGAAGTTTCCAACATTGGTTTTGTCTCTTCTGAATATCCATACCCAGAAGTTGGAAATTGAGAGAATACAGGAATCTCTTTGAACATTCTTCCTGAGGGAAGTCCGTAAACGGTCAAGTTACCGCTGTAACCACCGGACATAAAGGCGTAAAATTCATCTTGTTCTCCTGGAGCTACATAGACCTTCTCTGCATTGTTGGAGGCAAGTGCACTATTGGTACCCCCATTACCATTTTGATTACCGCAACTGGTCATCAGTAACACTGAGGCCATAAGTGCGGTTATAAGAAAATTGTACTTTTTCATTTGTCTTTCTATTTAATTTTTTACTCTGATTTTGATTATTTATTCTGATGGCGGAAGAATTACTTTGTCCACTACATGGACAATCCCATTTCCTCCGGGTATGCTGGCAATTATTTTGGCACCCCCGATAAATACATCATCACCTTTGACTTCTACAGGAACATTCTGATTATTGGCCTGTCCCAGTTTTTTGAACTTTTTCAAAAAATCTTTGGTATAATTCCCAGGAGTTACATGATACTTGAGAATGTTTGCCAAGGCATCTTTGTTCTCAGGTTTTAATAGGTCTTCCACGGTACCATCGGGCAATGCATCAAATGCTTCATTGGTTGGTGCAAATACCATTAATGGTCCTGCATTTACCAGTGCATTCTCCAATTCAGCGGCTTGTATGGCTTTAACCAAGGTGCTATGTTCTGCTGAACCTAGGGCTATTTGCAATACATTGGGAGTAGATGCATCATCCTCTATAAAGGCTTGACCCTTATTGCTTTCCGAGATAACCTCTGACGCATTTGAATCGGATGCCGTAGTTTCGTTTTCAACCCTATCCTTACAGCCACTAAGTGCGGACAGCAGGAATAACCCCATCATACATGATTTAATGATTGAGCTCATAGTATTTATTCTAGCGTTCTAAAGTATTCGAGAATTGCACGAGCCTGATCTTCGGTCAACCCTTGGTTGGCCATGGGAGATCCGTTGAACTCTTGTAGTAGTTCTTTGGCCAAGGGATCTTGTTGAACCATTTCCTGAGGGTTCAAAATCATGTTCATGACCCATTCAGGAGTTCTTCGTTCCAATATGCCATTGGGTGGTGGGCCAATGAATTTTTTCCCAATTCTGTGACAGGCTAGGCACATTTGATCATATACCTCCTTACCGTTTGCAGCCATGGCCTGATCAATTTCAGGAGCCAGTTCAACAGCCTTAATGGGGCCAACTCCCTTTGTGCTCATATCAACACGTTCAGAAGGTTTCACTTCATTAGTCTCTGGAGTCTCTACAGTTTGTTCTGTAGGGGCTTTTTTGCGTTGTACGCTAAACCCATCCTCCTTTTTTTCTTCTTTTTTACCTCCACAGCTTATCATGGTTAGCGCAAAGAGTAGGGCTATTCCTTTTAGTATTGTTTTCATGTGGTGAATGTTTAAAATTTCTTATCAAATGTATATAGCATTGGATATTAAAAATATGATTTTAATCATAAAAAAGATAAAAGGGTCTTTTAATTCTTTTTAATACGATTTACCTCTGTTGTTCAATTCTTCCAAATATGCGATTAAGGGAGTACTTTTTCTGGATTTGATCTCTAACGAGAATCATAAGATTTTGGTTAGCAATATGTTTAAAACAATCTAGGTGTCTGCGACATATCTAGCCAGGCTGTTACAAAATCTATTCCGGCACGGTGTCCTATCTTCCACTAGAAACCAAAAAGGTGGTTTCTATTTAAATACAAGGGGGCAATCAACATATACTGATGGATATTGTTAAGGTAATCGATGGTGAAAAATGGGTGGAGTCATGTGTATTAGGCCTAAAAGATTATGGTATGGACAATCCTTGCATGAATAATTAATAGTTGCCATCAAAACCGAGTTTATCAAAGGGCTGGAGAACACGACCATATTGGATTTGATTGAGGGAAAACAGAATATTCAGGTATTTTTTCCTATTTAACCTACTGTACGTGATATTCAATTACTATATCTTTTATCTCGCTAATTCAGTATTACTATGCTGAAGAAAATCACTGTACCGACTTAGTTGGAAAAGGATTATACTTGGATATTATTCAAATACTTTTTTGATTGTTATTCGAATCTGTAAACTAATCTTAGTCCCAATTACATTTTTTGGTTGTTGTTTTATTGAGAAGGTAATTGCTTTAGCACTAACTAGAAGATGTATTAAGTTGGCTAACTATTTATATTTTTTTAAGCTGTATTGTATTAAAAAAAATCCCGTAAACCAATTGGATTACGGGATTTAGAAATAAACTTATTTTTTAAAAAGTGACCTGACTGGGGCTCGAACCCAGGACCCTCTCCTTAAAAGGGAGATGCTCTACCAACTGAGCTATCAGGTCTTCAAGTTGTGCTTAGCAGTTTGGCTAAGCGGGTGCAAATATAACATCAATAATCTATTTTCCAAGTTGAATTAATGATAAATTTGTGTTTTTTTGAAATCACATAAAATTCTTCAATATGAAAATTGTTTTAGTGGGGTATATGGCAAGCGGTAAGTCGACTGTTGGGAGGTTGTTGGCCAGGCAATTAGATGCGACGTTTATTGATTTGGATGAATATATTGAGGAGCATCAACAAAAATCCATAAAAAGTATTTTTTCTGAAAAAGGAGAAATATATTTTAGACAGTTAGAACATGAAATGCTATTACAAGTTTTGGAAAATGAAGAACACCTTGTGCTTTCAACTGGTGGTGGCACCCCTTGCTACGGAAACAATATGACTACTATTTTACAGGAATCTGATCATTCTATCTATTTAAACTTAAGTATTCCAAATTTGGTTGATAGAATTTCCAAAGAAAAGGAAAATCGGCCCTTAGTAAAAAATATTCCAGATACAGAGCTTCCAGAATTTGTTGGAAAGCACCTTTTTGAACGTAGCCCTTTTTACCTTAAGGCTAAACATGTTCTGGATTGTAATAGTTTGGGAGTAGAAACGGTAGTGGGAGAAGTAAAGAAGTTACTCTAAATATACAGCATTGTTTTTTGGCTCAAAGTCAACCTTAATATGTTCGTTTAAGGAAGTAGAGAGCGAAATTCCCTTAAAATCTGCCTTAATGGGGTATTTTTTATGGTTTCTATTTACCAATACGGCAGTTTTTAATCGCTTTATGGGAGTTTTAAGAAAGTGGTATGTACCATAAATCAATGTGGTACCAGAATTTAGCACGTCGTCTACCAATACGATGGACTTATTGGTGTATTCTTCAGATGGAAGAGAAGTTTTCACCCCACTTTCCAAAGGGTTCTTTTTGTTCATGTCCACTACGCACAAAATAATCCTTGCATCTGTGATATTTCTGAGGACTGTAATGATTTTTTTGGCAAAACTTTCACCACTTCCTTTGATTCCAGCAACTACGATTTCCTTTTCATCCACATTTGTTTCGTAGATTTGATAGGCAATCCGCTTTGCAATATGTTGAATCTGGTCGTGGGTAAGGATACGGTTTATCATAGTGCTTAATGCTTGGTTCAAAGATATAAAAACAGTTTATTCCGATTCGTCAATAAAATCATCCAAATCCCTACGGTCTTTTTTTGTAGGTCTGCCCAAACCCTTTTTACGATAATGTTTTTTGGCGTATTGCAACAGTTCGTTGTGTTCAAATGCTTCTTTAGGAGTGGTATCCTTGCGATAGATATCCACCAATTTGGCACCAACCCTACTTTCTGGAATGTCCAAGACAGTGAGTTGATAATCAATCTGGTTTTTTCGGACTATTATTTTATCCATCGGATATACATCGCGGGATGGTTTTACAGCACTTCCGTTCACTTTAACGTGTCCTTTTTTCACAGCATTGGATGCAATGCTCCTAGTTTTAAAGTATCTAACACACCAAAGGTACTTGTCTATCCGCATGGTCTTTGCAAATCTTTGTTAATGGACAGAACAAAAATAACGGAAAATTGTATCTTGCGCCCCTAAATATCACACTTGATGAGATTCGGAATTTTAGTTTTTATATGTTTTGCGGTAACATTCACCTCCTGTAAGAAAGATGACGATGATGACGTTGTTGTTATACCACCAAGTTTGTTAAGTGATGTGGAACCCGAAGATGATGAAACAATCAGGGAATTTTTAAACACCCATTTTTATAATTACGAAGATTTTGATGCACCGCCTGAAGGTTTTGATTATAAAATCACCATTGATACCATCGCTGGTGCGAATGCAGATAAAAAATCGTTGATGGAAGATGCCGAGGCGTTTACACTCAACGTATCTTCTGATCATTTAGGTTTGAGCGAAGATGAAGAAGATATACCACATACCTATTATTTTATTCAGGTACGAGAAGGGGGAGGGGAAAGCCCTACTTACGCAGACTCTACTTTGGTAAGGTATCAAGGATCTACATTGGACGGTACATTGTTTGATGAAAGTCAAGATTTTGTTTGGCAAGAGCTACCCTCGACATATAGGGGCTATGGAGATGGTGTTTCTAATTTGAAGGCGGGAACTTCAGACCAAGTAGTTGATAATTCCGATGGAACCTATCAAATTACTAATAGTGGTTTGGGCATCATTGTAATGCCGTCAGGTTTGGCTGCCTTTAATGGGTCTGTGGGTACGGCAGGTACCTATGCTCCTTTGCTTTTTAAAGTTGAATTGGGATTGTTTGTTGAAGATACGGATAGCGATAATGATGGGATTCCTTCTATCCAAGAGGATTTAAACGGGAATAGATATCTTCGAGATGATAATACAAATGCAGATGAAGAAACCTTTAATCTATTACCAAATTATTTAGATCCAGACGACGATGGCGATGGAGTTTCCACTAGGAATGAGATAACTGATGACGATGGTAATATCATATTTCCATATCCAGATTCTGATGGAGATGGTATTCCGGATTATTTAGACCCAGACACAAACTAGTTGCTAGAATGCTATAAAATAAAAATCCCCGTTGCACGCAACGGGGATTTTTTTATACCTAATTATGATATGAGTTACAATTTAAGAGAGAGGGCAAAGATGATTTGAGATGGTCTCGAATCAACTCTACCGGATATATCCGTAACGCTTTCTCCTATAATTTCTGCTTCATTTTCAGAGAAGCCCCGCTCATATCTTACATCCAAGCCCAATTTGCCAAGATTGACCCCTACACCGGCGTTTAAGCCAACGGTAAAGTCATTTTCAACATCTTCTACTTCAATGTCACCTAAATCATTGTTTAAGGTATATTGAAAAGCAGGTCCCGCAAAAATGTGTAATGGGCCGATTAACTTATAACCTAAAAGCACGGGCAAATCCAATTTGGAAACATCGTAGTCTTGTGAATCACCATCCACATCATACGAACTTTTTGTTTTGGAATAGACCAACTCCGGTCTTAAGTAAATCTTAGGAAAGTCCAATTTGCCCCAAAATCCAAAATGATAACCGGTTTTACCTTCGGCCCCTTCTACGATATCCGAACCTCCATCCCCAACAGAACTGATTAAATCACCATTCTTGTTGTACGACAGACCGGCTTTGACACCAAATCCTGAACCACTTTGGGCCATTGCAGCCGTCCCTATTAAGGTGAGTACTGCGACTAAAAACGTTTTTTTCATAAGTGTTGTTTTAAAAGGTTGAAAAATATCCATAGGGATATTCTATTGAAACTATTTTCGCTTCAACACTTTTAAAACGGCCGCTTCGATGGCTTTATTGTTCAAACCATACTTCTCCATAAGTTGTTCTGGTGTTCCACTTTCGCCAAAAGTATCTTGTGTGGCCACAAACTCTTGGGGTGTAGGATTATGGGTTGCCAAAACACGTGCTACACTTTCGCCTAGTCCGCCCAAATAATTGTGTTCTTCAGCAGTTACAACACAACCTGTTTTCTTTACAGAATCCAAAATTGCCTTGTCATCCAAAGGTTTTATGGTGTGGATATTAATTACTTCTGCAGATATGCCTTGGTTTTCCAAACTTTCAGCGGCAAGTAGCGATTGCCATACCAAATGCCCTGTGGCCAAAATGGTCACATCGGTACCTTCGTTGAGCATAAGTGCCTTTCCAATTTCAAATTTTTGGTCAACAGGTGTGAAATTGGCTACTTTGGGCCTTCCAAAACGTAAGTAGACTGGGCCATGGTGTTCTGCGATTGCAATGGTAGCAGCTTTGGTCTGGTTAAAATCACATGGATTTATTACCGTCATTCCAGGTAACATTTTCATCAATCCTATGTCCTCCAAAATTTGATGCGTAGCACCATCCTCGCCTAAAGTCAATCCAGCGTGCGAAGCACATATTTTAACATTTTTATCGGAATATGCAATGGATTGACGGATTTGATCGTAAACCCTACCTGTTGCAAAATTGGCAAAGGTAGAAGCAAAAGGAATCTTTCCTCCAATGGTTAGACCGGCAGCTATTCCCATCATATTGGCTTCTGCGATTCCCACTTGAAAGAAACGTTCAGGATTTTCCTTGATAAACGTATCAATTTTAAGTGAACCGATGAGGTCAGCACAAAGGGCCACTACATTCGGATTGGTTCTTCCCAGTTCTGTCATTCCCGCGCCATATCCGCTTCGGGTATCTTGTTTTCCTTGATCTGTATATTTAGTCATTGTGTCTTTATTCTATGTTAGTAGTCGCCTAAAGTTTCTGGGTTTTGTTCCAATGCGATGGCTAATTGTTCATCACTTGGAGCTTTGCCATGCCAAGCATGGGTGTGCATCATAAAATCTACACCGTTGCCCATTTCGGTTGTCATAACAATACAAACAGGCTTTCCTTTACCAGTTCTTCCTTTAGCTTCTTGCAAACCAGCGATTACTTGTTCCAGGTCATTTCCATTCTCAATTTCCAGAACATCCCATCCAAATACTTTGAATTTTTCTCCGATATCTCCTAATGGAAGTACATCTTCGGTACTACCATCTATTTGCTGTCCATTTCGGTCAACCGTAGCGATAAGATTGTCTACTTTATTACCTGCCGCATACATAATGGCCTCCCAGTTCTGGCCTTCTTGCAATTCCCCGTCTCCATGAAGACTGAAAACCAAATGGTCGTCACCGTTCAATTTTTTTGCCAAAGCCGCACCAATTGCAACGGACATTCCCTGGCCCAAAGAGCCAGATGCCACGCGAATACCTGGCAATCCCTCATGTGTGGTAGGGTGTCCTTGTAGTCTGGAATCAATTAGCCTAAAAGTATTTAGCTCATCGATAGGAAAGTAGCCTCTACGGGCCAAAACACTATAAAATAGTGGAGAAATATGGCCATTCGATAAGAAGAAGAGGTCTTCTCCGACTCCATCCATATCAAAGCCGTCTTTTAAATCCATTATCTCGTTATAGAGTGCTACCAAAAATTCAGTACAGCCCAAAGAGCCTCCCGGGTGTCCCGAATTTACTTTATGGACCATTCGTAAAATGTCCCTTCTTACCTGAACTACCAGGTCTTGTATTTCTTGCGTGTTCGGCATTGTGTGTTTAATTTAGACCTCAAATGTAATGGCATTATTCGTGGAAAACAAGTGTAAAACCTGCACTTATCTAAGGGCTTATGCTTGATAACTTTATTTTTTTGTTAAGGATCAACGAAATTGAGTTGGTTATATTTGCGGTTCTAAAACAATCAATTGGATTATACCTTATTACAGAAGGATAGTAAAACTAAGGCTAGGGCAGGGGAGCTTACTACCGATCACGGTACTATCCAGACCCCAATATTTATGCCAGTGGGAACGGTGGCCACGGTAAAGGGAGTGCACCAACGAGAATTAAAAGATGAGATTAATCCCGATATAATTTTGGGAAATACCTACCATCTTTATTTGAGGCCGAAAACGGAAATTTTGGAAGAAGCTGGAGGTCTACATAAGTTTATGGGGTGGGACCGACCTATTTTGACGGACAGCGGCGGCTACCAAGTCTATTCATTATCGAATAATAGAAAGATTAAGGAAGAAGGAGTGAATTTCAAATCCCATATTGATGGGTCCAAACATTTTTTTACACCTGAAAATGTAATGGAAATACAACGTACCATAGGTGCGGACATCATTATGGCTTTTGATGAGTGCACTCCATACCCATGTGATTATCAATATGCCAAACGCTCCATGCATATGACGCACAGGTGGTTGGATAGATGTATTAATCACTTGGAGAAACTTCCGTTCAAATATGGTTATTCACAAACTTTTTTTCCTATTGTCCAAGGTTCTACTTACAAAGATTTAAGGAAACAATCCGCAGAATACATTGCCTCTGTCGAAGCTGAAGGAAACGCCATTGGTGGACTTTCAGTGGGTGAGCCGGCTGAAGAAATGTATGAAATGGCTGAGTTGGTCTGTGATATTCTTCCAGAAGATAAACCAAGATACCTGATGGGAGTTGGAACACCAATCAATATTTTGGAGAATATAGCATTGGGCGTGGATATGTTTGATTGTGTGATGCCTACCCGGAATGCCAGAAATGGTATGCTGTTTACTGCACACGGAACCATCAACATCAAAAATAAAAAATGGGAAAACGATTTTTCCCCGATTGATGAAATGGATATAACCTATGTGGATACTGAATATTCCAAGGCCTATCTTCGACATTTATTCGCCGCCAATGAATATTTGGGTAAGCAAATTGCCACAATTCATAACTTAGGCTTTTATTTGTGGTTGGTACGTACCGCAAGAGAACGTATTTTAGCTGGAGATTTTTTGGAATGGAAAACCAAAATGGTCAATCAAATGGATAAAAGACTATAATGTTCACCATACTTGATAGATATATTCTAAAACGCTACCTGATTACTTTTTTGGGTATGTTGTTGCTATTTGTCCCTATTGGTATCATGGCCAATTTGGCGGAGAAAATAGGTAAAATCATAGATAATGAAGCCCCCTTGGCCGAGGTCATTGTGTTTTATGGCAATTTCACCTTGGTAATTGGTAACCTATTGCTGCCAATTTTTCTTTTTCTATCTATAATATTCTTTACTTCTAAACTAGCCAGTAACACCGAGATTGTAGCTATTTTGAGTTCAGGAGTGTCGTTTTGGCGTTTTTTAAGACCTTATTTTGTAGGTGCAACCTTGGTGGCCATACTTATTTTTATGATGGGAATGTTCATTGTGCCCCATGCCAGTATTGGCTTTAATGAGTTTGAGTACAAGTATTTTAAAAAAGGTAAAAGAGATAGGGTAACGGAAAATATCTTCAATCAATTGAACGAAAATGATTATATATATGTGAGCAGTTTTGATCCAAACCGCCAAATCGGTTATAATTTTACCTATGAGCATTTCGATACCATTGGTAAGTTGGACTATAAAATTTCCGCTAGCAATATCAGATGGATTGAAGACGATAGTATTTACAGATTGACGAATTACGAAAAACGGGAAATACGCAACGAAACAGAGTTTATCAACTCAAAGCGTCGCTTGGATACCGTTTTTTCATTTAAAATAGATGATCTTACACCGGTTTCTTATGTGGCGGAGACCAAGAACCTTTTCGAGCTTAACGATTTTATTGATGATCAACGTAGGAAAGGTGCTTCCAATATAAATGCCTATGTTTTGGTAAAGTACAAACGTTGGGCACTTCCCATTGCTGCTTTTATCCTTACAGTAATAGCGGTAGCCGTCTCCTCCGTTAAGCGAAGGGGAGGTATGGGATTAAACCTGGCCTTTGGTATTGGGGTGGCTTTTGTATACATATTCTTTGATAAAGTTTTTGGTACACTGGCAGAACAATCTGGCTTTTCACCCTTGCTTGCCGTGGTAATTCCAAACCTCATTTTTGGTGTTTTTGCCGTTTATATGCTCATGAAAGCTAAGCGATAAACCACTAATAATAGATTATGTTACTGGCGTTAAAAGACTTGTGTAATTCATGAGGGTATCCCATAAAGTTATATATTTGTCCCCATTGTTTTTCGTGAAAATAAAAGACTTCCCATGGAATATCTAGAATTTGAACTCCCTATCAAAGAACTTGAAGACCAACTTCAAAAATGTATGGTGATTGGGGAAGAAAGTGAAGTGGACGTTACAGAAACGTGCTCCCAAATCGAAAAAAAACTAGCGCAGACCCGAAAGGATATCTATAAAAACCTTACGGCTTGGCAAAAAGTACAATTGTCGAGACACCCCAACCGACCATATACCATGGATTACATTAATGCTATTTGTGGAGACACCTTTTTGGAGCTTCATGGCGATAGAAATGTAAGTGATGATAAGGCCATGGTCGGCGGACTAGGAAAAATTGGTGACCAGAGTTACATGTTTGTCGGTCAACAAAAGGGATACAATACTAAAACACGTCAGTACCGAAATTTTGGTATGGCCAATCCAGAAGGATATCGAAAAGCGCTTCGGTTGATGAAATCTGCGGAAAAATTTAAAATACCGGTAGTTTGTTTTGTGGACACTCCGGGTGCTTATCCTGGTATTGAGGCGGAAGAAAGAGGACAAGGCGAGGCAATTGCCAGAAATATTTTGGAAATGACACGTCTCAAAGTTCCAATCATCGTTATCATTATCGGAGAAGGAGCTTCAGGAGGTGCATTGGGCATTGGAGTAGGGGATAAAGTGTTAATGTTGGAAAACACTTGGTACTCCGTTATTTCACCCGAATCATGTTCATCCATTCTTTGGAGAAGTTGGGAATATAAAGAACAAGCTGCAGAAGCATTAAAATTGACCGCAACTGATATGAAGAAGCAAAAGCTGGTGGATGAAATTGTAAAAGAACCACTGGGCGGTGCACATTCCAATAGGACGAAAACATTTGAAACCGTTGCAAACAAAATTTCTTCCCATTTTGAAGAACTTAAAAAGTTATCACCAAAAGAATTAGTGAAAACCCGTATGGAAAAATATGCGGATATGGGAGTCTACAGTGAATAAAACTTGTTTTTCAGGGGTTCACCCTTTTCATTAGGTTATATCCAAGTTTTTTTTTATGTTGTTAACAGGTATTTTAAGTTATCAACAATCCAATTGTTGAGTACCTGTGGAAATCGTATCAGTCTAAACTAAAGTCAACCATAAGTTAATTAGCTACTTTCGTATTCATGGAAAAACCCAGCCCCATTGTAGGACGTCGTGTGGAAAAATCTACACTGATCAATCTTGAGAAAGGAAAAATACCACCTCAAGCAGTTGATTTAGAGGAGGTTGTGCTGGGGGCTATGATGATTGATAAAAAGGGAGTCGACGAAGTAATCGATATTCTGCACCCTGATGTTTTCTATAAAGACGCTCATAAATACATTTACGAGGCCATTTTTAAATTGTTTGAATCTTCCGAACCAGTAGATTTATTAACGGTTTCTTCCCAATTAAAAAAGGATGGTAAGCTGGAAGCGGTGGGCGGTGATTTTTATTTGATAAAACTTACTCAAAAAGTAGCTTCTTCAGCACATATTGAGTTTCACGCAAGAATAATACTTCAAAAATATATCCAAAGAAGTCTAATCAAAATATCCAACGATATAATTGAGGATGCTTACAGCGATGCAACCGACGTTTTTGATCTATTGGACAATGCCGAAGCAAAATTGTATGAGGTTACTCAAGGTAATTTAAAGCGTTCTGCTGAAACAGCACAGAATTTGGTGATTCAGGCCAAAAAAAGAATAGAGGAAATATCCAATAAGGAAGGACTCAGTGGTATCCCCTCCGGATTTGATAAGTTGGACAAACTTACCTCAGGTTGGCAGCCCAGTGATTTGATAATCGTGGCAGCAAGACCAGGTATGGGTAAAACTGCATTGACGCTTTCCATGGCCCGAAATATTGCAGTAAACTCGAATATTCCCGTAGCGTTCTTCTCTTTGGAAATGTCTTCTGTACAGTTGATTACTCGTTTGATTTCTTCAGAAACAGGATTGTCTTCTGAAAAGTTGAGAACAGGAAAACTTGAAAAGCATGAGTGGGAGCAACTAAATGTAAAGGTGAAGACACTGGAAAAAGCACCTTTATTTATAGATGATACCCCATCGCTATCTATTTTTGATTTAAGGGCCAAAGCAAGACGATTGGCCTCGCAACATGATATTAGGCTTATTGTAATAGATTATTTACAATTGATGACCGCTGGTGGTAGCCAAAAAGGCGGTAACCGTGAGCAAGAAATTTCGACTATTTCGCGTAACCTAAAAGCGTTGGCCAAGGAATTGAGTGTTCCGGTAATTGCGCTATCCCAATTATCTAGGGCCGTTGAAACCCGTGGAGGCAGCAAACGACCTATTCTTTCTGATTTGAGGGAATCAGGTGCTATTGAACAGGATGCGGATATTGTTTCGTTTATCTATAGACCGGAATATTATAAAATTGATGAGTGGGACGATGAAGAACGTACCCCCACACAAGGACAGGCAGAGTTTATTGTAGCGAAACACCGTAATGGAGGTTTAGAAAATATTAGGTTAAAATTTGTTGGTGCTCTAGGTAAATTTGATAACTTGGATGACTTTGATTCCCCATTCGAATTCCAATCGAAGATGAATGCGGACGAAGAAAATCCCTTTGCAACACCAAACCTTCCTAGTGCGAATGATGCATTTGGTAGTGCAATGAACAGTGACGATGGCCCAGATGATAATGACGTACCTTTCTAAAATATCGCAATTGATTTCAGCTCGAGCGAATGCTAGAAATCTTATTTTTGCCTTCTTCTTATTAGTTACTTTTCAATCTTTTGCCTCTGTAATCCTTATTCCAATGGATTCCGAAGGGCAAAAAAATCATTTAAAAGCATACGGAATCACCTATTGGGTGCTTGCCAAGCAGCAAAAAGTGCAATGGTTGCTCAATTATCGCGGAGGCTCCTTTATATTGCCCGATGGCGATGCCATTCGAAAGGAGTGCCAAATCAGAGGGGTTTCTTTTGAGGTGCTTTCCGATGGACAAGCGGCAGAGATTTTGGATGATATCAGTAGTCCGTCGCAAAACCAAGATGCTGTAATTCTTGAAAAGGCACCAAAAATAGCGGTGTATTCACCAAAGGAAAACCAACCATGGGACGATGCTGTTACTATGGTATTAACCTATGCAGAAATACCATATACCACCATTTATGATGAAGAAGTACTTGGCGATAAATTAGCACTCTACGATTGGTTGCATTTGCACCACGAGGACTTTACAGGTCAATATGGACGCTTTTATGGACATTACAGAGCTGCTCCCTGGTATATTAAATCCAAAGCAGAAGCAGAATCCCTTGCGCAGAGCTTGGGGTATTCTAAAGTGTCCGATGAAAAATTAGGAGTGGCATTAAAAATTCGGAACTATGTAATCGGTGGAGGTTTTATGTTTGCCATGTGTTCCGCCACGGATAGTTTTGATATTGCATTGGCTGCTGAAGAAGTGGATATTTGTGAGCCCATGTTCGATGGTGACCCCTCCGATGCAAATTACCAGGCCAAATTGGATTACAGTAAAACTTTTGCTTTTACCAATTTCACTTTGGAGCGTAACCCCATCCGATACGAGTTCTCTTCAATAGATATGACGAACAAGCGAGCCAATGTTCCTAAGGAATCGGATTATTTCTCTTTAATGGAATTTTCAGCCAAATGGGATCCTGTACCCACCATGCTTACCCAGAACCATACCAGTTTGGTGAAAGGTTTTATGGGACAGACCACGGCTTTTACCCGAAGTCAAGTAAAACCAACAGTGATGGTCCTGGGTGAAAACAAAATCAATGGAGAAGCTAGATACATCCATGGCATAAAAGGAAAAGGCTTTTTTACCTTTTATGGTGGCCACGATCCGGAAGATTACCAGCACCGGGTAGGTGATCCAAAAACAGAATTGGAGTTGCATCCAACCTCGCCAGGATATCGATTGATCTTGAACAATGTATTATTTCCTGCTGCCAAAAAAAAGAAACAGAAAACCTAGCCTAAGTGTTTTTTAAAGAACTCGATGGTCCTATCCCAAGCCAAATCGGCCGAAGCTTCATCAAAACGAGGGGTGGTATTGTTATGGAACCCATGGTTTACATCTGGATAAAAATGGGTCTCATACGCTTTGTCCAACTCTTTTAGCTTGGCTTCGTAATCAGGCCAGCCAGCATTCACTCTTTCATCCAATCCCGCATAGTGAATCATTAGAGGTGCCTTGATTTGAGCGACTTCTTCATCGGCAGGTTGGCTTCCATAAAAAGGTACGGCAGCTGCCAAATCTGGAACTTTTACCGCCATCATATTGGAAATCCATCCACCAAAACAAAACCCGACAACACCTACTTTTCCATTACAATCTTCATTATTTTTGAGGTACTCGTATGCAGCGATAAAATCTTCAAGCATTTCATTGCGGTCTCTTTTACGTTGAAGTGTTCTGCCCTCATCGTCATTGCCTGGGTAACCGCCAAGTGGTGTAAGGGCATCCGGCGCCAAGGAGATAAAACCTGCCTTAGCTGCTCTTCTCCCAACATCTTCAATATATGGATTTAAGCCTCGATTTTCATGAACCACAACTACGCCGCCCATTTTGCCTTGGCTTTCCTTAGGTTTGGACAGTAAACCTTTGATCTCCCCACCTCCCTCTGGGGAATTGTAGGTGATGAATTTGGAATCCAGTGTTGGGTCGTTCGGAGATACGGTGAGCGTATCCTTGTAATTCGGCATAATAAAACTCAACAATGAGGCAATTGTTATACCACCAACGGCATAAACGGAAAGTTTTTCCATAAACTCTCTCCTGTCTAACTGGTTATGTGCGTACTTGTCGTAAAGGTCATAAACCTCTTGTTTAATGTTATCTTTTTTTAAAGGTGCCATAGTGTTGCTATTGTTGTTTGCCTATTAAGATACAAATTATCTCAATGTGAACTTTCTTGAAAATTGGAAAAGTATAGAAATGATTTGAAAAGCTTATACATGGTTCAGTTTTCGGTTACCGAAGTAATGATAGGTCTTCTTTTTGGCCAAGCCTGACTTATCATATGGTTGATAATTAGCCATTCACCATCTTTATTTTTATACACTCGTAAATGATTTACATATCTATCATCCATTTTACTTCCATCTGGCCATTCTTGGTTTTTTCTTATATTCTGAGATTTCACCATAGCAATGGAGTCGTTCAAGTAAGTAATTTCATTGTCACTGAAATCATTTTCCCCGACCATGACAAAATCCAGGTCGAATATAAAATCTCAAAGTTCTTTCAATTCTTTTTTGTTTTTAGCTCGGTCTTCAAAGGCATTGGTCCAATCGGTTTCGTTGGAATAGTATTTAATGGCTTGTTCCACATTTTCGGTTTCCCAGGCGTTGCCCCATGATTCAATACTTTTATTGATTATGGTTTTTGATCTATCATAATTGATTTTTGATGCTTTTTTCTCTGTTTCACACCCAATAAGGAGACATAGTATTGCGAATGGATATCCTAAACGTTTCAGAAGGTTGATTTTTAGATATACGAATAGGGGGAAGTGTGGTGCTTTTGTAAGTACCTGTTAGTTATAAAGATAGCAAATAAAAATCGTTAGTGATAAAGTGTTGACTAGATGAGCTTTTCCAGGATTCGTTCCACACCAAAGTCATTATTGCTGTGGGTGGTGTATTTGGCGGTCTTCAATATATTGGGGTGGGCATTGGCCATGGCAAAACTGTAATCGGAGAGTTCCAACATTTCCAAGTCATTGTTGTAATCACCAAAGACCATAATCTCATGAGGGGCAATTTTATAGTGATCCATTACCTTTTGTAGTGCATAGCCTTTATGTGCATTCAAATTGGAGATATCGACCCAATTGGCACCGGATACCTTTACCTTTAAGTCTTCTTCCAGATGTTTTACATTTGGGTATATGTGTTTTTCTGAATTTTCAAAATGGTAAACGGCGACCTTTAAAACTTCAGCATCAACTTTTCTTTGGTCGTCTACAATTTCAAATTCGGAATAGTATTCTCGGAGCATAGCGATAAACTCATCGGAATTGCCACCTACAAATGCGTTGTCCTGGCAACAAAGGACAGGGTGTACATTTTTCAGAGGGTATAGAGCGTCTAGAATGCGGTTGATCTCAGCGTTGTGGATTGGTGTAGTAAGTAAGGTTTTCTCTTGTTTCTTGATCAAAGCTCCATTCTCGGCAATCACGATAATTTCATTTTTGATGGATTCCAACTTATCAACCATGCTGTGGTATTGTCTTCCGCTGGCGGCAACAAATATGATATTCTTCTTTTTGAGTTCTTGGAAAATTTCAAAAAACCGAGTGCTAACTTCATGGCTGGAATTCAGTAATGTTCCGTCCATATCGGAAACAACCATTTTTATCTGTGATAGATCCATATAAAATAATTATAAGACAAAGTTATTTGTTATTCAGGAACCGACCCCTTCGTTTTGGTAAACTTTATATTAATTTCGTTTTGAGATATTTTTATTGTTCATGAATTTTTATCAGAAAGAAATACAATTGCCTTCATATTCAAGAGGCTTTCACTTGATTACGGATACCGTGTTGGATGCTGTTCCGGAATTACAAAAGATCGGTGCTGGATTCCTGCAAGTTTTTATTAAGCATACTTCAGCCAGTTTGACCATCAATGAGAATGCAGACCCAACGGTGAGAACGGATTTTGAAAGCCATATGAATAAAATGGTTCCCGAGAATGCACCGTATTATGTGCACAATTATGAAGGGCCAGATGATATGCCTGCCCATATCAAAGCTTCGTTGATGGGGGCTTCGGTGCTAGTTCCCATAACAGACGGTAGATTGAATATGGGTATTTGGCAGGGTATTTATTTATGTGAACACAGGAATCGTGCTTCGGGTAGAAAAATAGTAATTACTGCTTACGGACAATAGAGAAACAGTCAAAATGATTATAGTCCAGTCCATTTGGTCAATTCAATAAGGACCTAAAATAAAAAATCCCGCACAAGGCGGGATTTGAATAAGCGGGGTAAGTTTATATTAACTTTTTTATTTTACTTTCTCAACAATTGCTTTAAAAGCATCTGGGTGGTTCATGGCCAAATCGGCAAGAACTTTTCTATTAAGTTCAATTCCGTTGGCTTTTACTTTGCCCATAAATTGAGAGTAAGACATTCCGTGCATTCTGGCACCAGCGTTGATACGGGTAATCCATAAGGAACGGAACGTTCGTTTTTTGTTTCTTCTGTCACGGTAAGCATAAAGCATTGCTTTTTCTACCGCATTTTTGGCTACTGTCCAAACGTTTTTACGTCTTCCAAAGTAACCTTTGGCTTGCTTCATCACTTTTTTTCTTCTAGCTCTTGAAGCAACTGAATTTACTGATCTTGGCATAATGTGTCATTTTTTTGTAGCAGGCGTCTCAAATATTGAGAACTTTTTTGGGCCCGACTCCATGGTTAATAATTAATGTACCTGTTGGAACAATTATTTTAAACGCAATTGTTCTTTGATGTTGTCCTCATCCGCTTTGTGAACCAAAGTGGAATGGGTCAACTTTAGCTTACGCTTTTTAGATTTTTTTGTCAAAATGTGACTCTTAAAGGCGTGCTTTCTTTTAATTTTACCAGTTCCTGTAAGCTTAAATCGCTTCTTGGCACTGGATTTTGTTTTCATCTTAGGCATTTTCCTAGTATTTAACTCCGCTTATTACACCGAACTACGTCCGATTTTTATTTTTTGTTTGTCTTTGGCGCAATGAACATGGTCATACGCTTACCCTCTAATTTGGGCATTTGCTCAACTTTTCCAAGCTCTTCGAGTTCTTGGGCAAGTCGGAGCAGTAATATTTCGCCTTGGTCTTTATAAACGATGGATCGTCCTTTAAAGAACACATAAGCTTTTAGTTTTGCACCATCTTTCAAGAACTTCTCTGCATGTCTTTTCTTGAATTCGTAATCATGGTCATCCGTCTGTGGACCAAACCTGATTTCTTTTACGACAACTTTGCTCGCTTTGGCCTTCATGGCCTTGTCGCGTTTCTTTTGTTCGTATAGAAACTTTTTATAATCTATAATCTTACAGACCGGCGGATCTGCCTTTGGTGAAATTTCCACCAAATCCAACTCTTGTTCGTTGGCTAATTCCATAGCCTTGGAAATAGGATAAACACCTACTTCGACATTGTCGCCAACAAGCCTAACTTCTTGGGCTTTAATTTTTTCATTGATGTTGTGAGGGTTTTTGTTTTCCCTCCTTGGTTGGGGTCTAAATCTTCTTCTTATTGCTATGACGTAAACTTTTTAATTAAACTTAAATTTTTTAGAACGACTTTAAGGTACTATTTATTTCAGTAGTTACCAAGTCCGAAAATGTATCTACGCTCAAACTACCCAAATCTTCACCTCCATGTCTCCTTACGGAAATGCTCTCAGACTCTTCTTCTTGTTCCCCAACAATAATCATGAAAGGGATTTTTTTGAGTTCTGCTTCACGGATTTTTTTCCCTACCGTCTCGTTCCGGTTATCAATGAGCGCGCGAATTTCGTGATTTTCTAATGAATTCAAAACTTTTTCTGCATATTTTTCGTGTTTCTCGCTGACCGGCAGTACGATAGCTTGGGTTGGAATCAACCATAAGGGGAAATTTCCGCCTGTATGTTCGAGCAGCAGCGCAACAAAGCGCTCCATACTTCCAAAAGGAGCTCGGTGAATCATTACAGGTCTGTGGAGTTCGTTGTCACTTCCTTTGTAAGTTAGATCAAAACGTTTTGGAAGATTATAATCAACTTGAATTGTGCCCAATTGCCAGTTTCTTCCAAGGGCATCTTTAATCATAAAATCCAACTTTGGTCCATAGAAAGCTGCTTCACCACTTTCTACCACATAGTTTAAACCTTTTTCTTCTGCAGCATTTATAATGGCTTGTTCCGCTTTTTCCCAGTCTTTAGTATCACCAATATATTTTTCTGGGTTTTCTAGGTCTCTTACGGATACCTGTGCGGTGAAATCTTCAAACCCTAAAGAATTTAATACAAATAAGGTAAGGTCGATAACATTTTTAAACTCATCATTTAATTGTTCTGTGGTGCAGAAAATATGGGCATCATCTTGAGTAAAGCCCCTTACTCTTGTCAATCCATGCAGTTCCCCACTTTGTTCGTACCTATATACAGTGCCAAACTCAGCATATCGCTTTGGTAAATCTTTATAGCTGAATGGCTTGCTATTATAAATTTCACAATGGTGGGGACAGTTCATAGGTTTTAACAAAAACTCCTCGTCCTCCTTGGGGGTGTGTATAGGTTGGAAGCTGTCCTCGCCGTATTTAGCGTAATGACCAGAGGTAACGTATAGTTCCTTTTGACCAATATGTGGTGTAACTACCATTTCGTAGCCAGCTTTCTTTTGAGCTTTCTTTAAAAACTGTTCCAAGCGCTCACGAAGAGCGGCGCCATTGGGTAACCATAATGGAAGTCCCTGACCCACCTTTTGTGAAAAAGTGAAGAGTTCCAGTTCCTTGCCTAATTTTCGGTGGTCTCTTTTCTTAGCCTCTTCCAAAAGATGTAGGTACTCTGTAAGTTCCTTTTGTTTTGGAAAGGATATACCATATACCCTAGTCAACTGTGTGTTGTTTTCATCACCTCTCCAATATGCACCAGCAACACTTAACAATTTGATTGCTTTTATAATTCCTGTATTTGGAATATGCCCACCGCGACATAAATCTGTAAAGGTGCTGTGGTCGCAAAAAGTGATGATACCATCATCAAGGTTTTCGATTAGCTCTACTTTATACTCATTACCTTGTTCCTTATAATATGATAGTGCTTCAGCCTTGGATACACTCCTCATTTTATAATCATGTTTACCCCGGGCAATTTCCAAAGCCTTTTTTTCAATCTTTGGAAAATCCTTTTCAGAAATTGTTTGGTCACCAAAATCAACATCATAATAGAATCCATTTTCTATGGCAGGACCAATGGTGAGTTTAATACCGGGATAGAGTTCTTCCAATGCCTGGGCTACAACGTGGGATGTGGAGTGCCAAAAAGTTTTCTTGCCCTCATCATCTTTCCATGTATATAAAGTAAGGGTGCCACTCTCCTTTAGAGGAGTTACGGTTTCAACCGTGGTACCATTGAATTTAGCCGAAATAACGTTTCGGGCCAAACCTTCACTGATACTTTTGGCAACTTCCATGGGTGTAGTTCCTTCTGGAACTTTCTTTACTGCGCCATCTGGCAATGTAATATCAATCATCTACGCTCCTTTAATATTTGGATGGTGCGCAAAGATACTACCTTGATTTGATGCTGACAATAGGAAGGTGATTCAAATGTAAGTTGTAATCAATCAGAGACTTATCCTTATGTTAGCATTTAATTGAATGTATTTTTTGCTAGTGTTTAGTTTTTTATGTATATTAAGAGGTTGAAAATCAATTATTTGCATTTTTTTAAAAAAAATATTGAAAAACATTTTGTGGGAAGAAAATAAGGTGCGTATATTTGCACCCGCTTAGCTGATAAGGCAGGGCGTAAACGAGGGAGGATCGGGATTGATATCTTGGTTTTTCGGAGTTAAAAAAAANAAAAAAAAGAAGTTCATATACATATTGTAACGACAGCGTAGAATTAAGAGAATAACCATTTTGATGCAGGGACTCGGGTTTCCGGGTGTCGGACAGACATTCAAGGAAATACAATGAAGAGTTTGATCCTGGCTCAGGATGAACGCTAGCGGCAGGCTTAACACATGCAAGTCGAGGGGTAACGGGAAGAAGCTTGCTTTTTCGCCGACGACCGGCGCACGGGTGCGGAACGCGTATGGAACCTGCCCCTGTCAGGGGAATAGCCCAGGGAAACTTGGATTAATGCCCCATGGTATCGATATATCGCATGATATATTGATTAAAGATTTATCGGACAGGGATGGCCATGCGTACCATTAGTTAGTTGGTGAGGTAACGGCTCACCAAGGCAGCGATGGTTAGGGGCCCTGAGAGGGGGATCCCCCACACTGGTACTGAGACACGGACCAGACTCCTACGGGAGGCAGCAGTGAGGAATATTGGACAATGGGCGAGAGCCTGATCCAGCCATGCCGCGTGCAGGATGACGGCCCTATGGGTTGTAAACTGCTTTTATACGGGAAGAAACGCACCTACGTGTAGGTGTCTGACGGTACCGTAAGAATAAGGACCGGCTAACTCCGTGCCAGCAGCCGCGGTAATACGGAGGGTCCGAGCGTTATCCGGAATCATTGGGTTTAAAGGGTCCGTAGGCGGGCCTGTAAGTCAGGGGTGAAAGTTTGTGGCTCAACCATAAAATTGCCTTTGATACTGCAGGTCTTGAGTCATGGTGGGGTTGCCGGAACATGTGGTGTAGCGGTGAAATGCATAGATATCACATAGAACACCGATCGCGAAGGCAGGTGACCAACCATGTACTGACGCTGATGGACGAAAGCGTGGGTAGCGAACGGGATTAGATACCCCGGTAGTCCACGCCGTAAACGATGGATACTAGCTGTGGGGACTTCGGTCTCCGTGGCCAAGCGAAAGTGATAAGTATCCCACCTGGGGAGTACGTTCGCAAGAATGAAACTCAAAGGAATTGACGGGGGCCCGCACAAGCGGTGGAGCATGTGGTTTAATTCGATGATACGCGAGGAACCTTACCAGGGCTTAAATGCAGGCTGCATGGGGTGGAGACACCCCTTTCTTCGGACTGCCTGCAAGGTGCTGCATGGTTGTCGTCAGCTCGTGCCGTGAGGTGTCAGGTTAAGTCCTATAACGAGCGCAACCCCTACCGTTAGTTGCCAGCATGTAAAGATGGGGACTCTAACGGGACTGCCGGTGCAAACCGTGAGGAAGGTGGGGACGACGTCAAATCATCACGGCCCTTACGTCCTGGGCTACACACGTGCTACAATGGCCGGTACAGAGGGAAGCCACCCCGCAAGGGGGCGCGGATCTACAAAACCGGTCACAGTTCGGATCGGGGTCTGCAACTCGACCCCGTGAAGCTGGAATCGCTAGTAATCGGATATCAGCCATGATCCGGTGAATACGTTCCCGGGCCTTGTACACACCGCCCGTCAAGCCATGGAAGCTGGGAGTGCCTGAAGTCCGTCACCGTAAGGAGCGGCCTAGGGCAAAATCGGTAACTAGGGCTAAGTCGTAACAAGGTAGCCGTACCGGAAGGTGCGGCTGGAACACCTCCTTTCTAGAGAAAGAGATGTCCGGAATATCCTTGTCCCGCACGAGGTGGTTTTATCTTTACGCTGTCGTTTATAATATGTTTTTTGATATACAGGCAAAAAAAGGCCAAGACAGTCTCATAGCTCAGCTGGTTAGAGCGCTACACTGATAATGTAGAGGTCGGCAGTTCGAGTCTGCCTGAGACTACGAAAGAAGTTCATTGAGTATTGAATAGGAAATTTTAGAAGTTGGGATACCCAGGTTGACATATAGGTCATCAATTAACTGATAACTGTTAACTGATACCTGACAACTGAAAATGGGGGATTAGCTCAGCTGGCTAGAGCGCCTGCCTTGCACGCAGGAGGTCATCGGTTCGACTCCGATATTCTCCACCACGGCAAAGATTCGTTCAGGGTAATTTTATTACCATGGGCGGTATCTGCCAGAAAGTTCATTGACATATTGGGACGGAGCGATACGGTTTTACCGTAATTGCGAAGTCAAAGAAGAAACACGAAGTAGAATAGAATATTAAGGATTACGAGAGGGCATTTGTACTTAGGTACAGGTGCGACAAGCAAAAGAAGGGCGTATGGGGGATGCCTAGGCTCTCAGAGGCGATGAAGGACGTGATAAGCTGCGAAAAACCACGGGGAGCTGCACATGAGCATTGATCCGTGGGTGTCCGAATGGGGCAACCCGGCAGGTTGAAGGCCTGTCATGCCGCAAGGCAAGCGAACCCGCTGAACTGAAACATCTAAGTAGGCGGAGGAAGAGAAAACAAGAGTGATTCCGAGAGTAGCGGCGAGCGAAATCGGACTGGCCCAAACCGTTGTTGTTTCGGCAATGACGGGGTTGTAGGACCACAATATTCTTTGCGCGACGAACTGGAACCCTTTGGAAAGAGGGGCCGTAGACGGTGATAGCCCGGTACAGGCAAGGAGCGTTAAAGATAGTGGTATCCTGAGTAGCGCGGGGCACGTGAAACCCTGTGTGAATCCGGCGGGACCATCCGCCAAGGCTAAATACTCCTGGGAGACCGATAGTGA
>NZ_JALKAN010000004.1 GCF_023015965.1 Allomuricauda sp. F6463D | reverse complement strand
GTTGATCCTGTTTTACAAGTCCCAACAAACGGTCTTCGATTCCTTTCACCTCTTTGTTCAAATGTTTGAGGTCACGTTTTAAAGACCTGTAAACATACTTGGATGGAATACCCAGAACTTCCTCTCCGTGAATCTTGTTCTTTGTAGCTGTACGCTTCTTCAGATAACTATCCATTAACCTAAAGAGCTGAAGGCACTCTGCCTGTACATCGGTCAGGGCATTGTACAGGGGAACCTTATTGGACAATGCATAATTGCAAATAGCTTTGGCATCACTCTTGTCCGTCTTTACCTTGGCAAGTTTCATCTGTATAAAACGCTTGACCGACAAAGGGTTCACTACCGATATGGCCAACCCGTTTTTGTAAAGAAACTGTGCAAGTCGATAGTGGTAATAGCCGGTCGCCTCCATGACCACAAGACTGTCTTGAGGTAATGATTTTATAAACAACCTAAAACCGGAAGAATCGTTTTTAAATCGGGAATGACCATATTCACTACCATGTACATCAAAGACATCCTTACTGATATCGACTCCGAAAGTTTCTTTATATTTATTCATAAGAAATGATTTTATGAAAGAGCAGACTACCTTGGCCACAACAACTTGAAAACGAGATCTAAGGTCTCACAGAACTGAACGTGCTTGGAGTAGTAAAAGAGAGGGGATTATCAATGTTGTCGAAGTCCGAAGCTTCACCGTATAAACTAACCTTAATTCTCTCTTTTGTTCTTTCTGATTATTACATCAATTTAATGAGAATCAAACTTAAGACGTATAAAAATAATTGCTGTTTTGATGGAGGACACATCCAAATCAATTGCAGAGGATTTAAAAGACTACTTTAAAAATTATGACTATTCTAAACCTAATAGTGACATTCAAATTATAAAGGTCGAAACAGAAAATGACCTCAAAAAGATTTATTACGGAACTGGTTTTTATATCATTCTAACTAACAAAACATTTGAGGAAAACCCGTGTCAATTTGAATATGAAAACTTGAAAGCTATTTATAGAGGACATTCATACTTTATTAAAAAACGACTTTTAAGTCATCTTTCAAATGAATATTATAACTCGACAAGAAAAAACAACGAACCGAATTACAAAGTTTGCTTAAAAATTGAAGACAAAATCAATGGAATAAATATAAATCAAGAACCTTACAAAGATTGGAAATGGATTGTAATAGTTCACAAAATGAAGAATAGCTCAAAATTAATCCGAGAACAAATGGAAAAAGCTTTCGATAACGTATTTCACAAACCTTGCAAATCAATAAAATGAAAAAATTAACCTTATTACTTTTATTCGTCTCAAATTTTATCTTCTCTCAAACATTGGTAAAAACCTATTATGACCCTTATGCCAAAACCAAATTAAAAGAAGTTTATCAAGTTAAGCCAAATACGCCGACAATAAACGGTTATTATAAACTTTACGATGAATACGGAAACTTATTGGAACATAGAAACTATACAAACAACAAACTGAATGGTAAATCAACAACTTATGTTGGAGCAAACGAGGCTTCTGTCACTTATGGCGGAGTTCAGAGTTTAGGTAAAATATCCGATATAGCTAATTACAAAAATGGCCAATTGAATGGCGAAAGGTTGAGATATAATTTTAGCGAAAACGGTAAACGGTATTTAGAATTCAGACAGACTTATAAAAATGACATTCTCGTCAGCAATATATTTTACTTTCCAAATGGTCAAAAGAAAAAAATATTGAAGATTGGGAAAAGCTTTGAGTACTACGAAAATGGGAACAAATTTGCTGAATATACATTAAATGAAAACGAACAAATTGACGGCGAATATTTAGGTTGGAGCAAATCTGGCTATTTAGAAGTAAAAGGATTTTTAGTAAATGACGAAAAAGATGGCGCTTGGATTGAATATAACGAAGACGGCACAATAAAATCAAAAGAGTTATACGAATTGGGTAAGCGAATGCAAACACCAGAAGAACAAGAAATAGCTCACCAAAAGGAAATAGCAAAAGCCAAAAAAGAAGAAGAGAAAAGAAAACTACTTGAAGAAAAACGATTGGCAGAACAAAAAGAGACCGAACGAATAAAAAGAATTGAAGAAGAAAGACTTGCTTTGACCAAAAAGGTCAATGAGCAATCGAAAGAGTTCGAGCTACAAATCAAAAACATTGAGAAATTATATGTAGTGGAAGATAAAGCTGGGTCAATGCTTTTTGACGAAACAGTTTATAAGACCAAAAAGAAACATTTGTATAATGCCTATGTCATTGCAACAAATTATGTCAAGGCTGAATTGAGAAAGACAGACGATTTGCAACAGAAAGTCGATTTGTTAACTTTGGGTATTGAGTTATCTGAAAAGATAAGCGAATTAAGAAATACGAAAAATAGAGATTTAGAGAAGAAACTAAAAAGGATTGACCAACCTTTGGAAATAATAGAAACACTCGGAGTGAAAAAATAACGAAATGCCAACAACGTATAAGCGCAATAGCGGGTAAAGTGATAAAACCAAAGAAAAGTATAATTTTAAGGTCTGTTATAAGCCAAAAAGTTAATGCGTGAAAACCGCTACTGCGCTTATACAAGACCGTTGACAATAATTATAAAGAAACATTGAGCACACAAAGAAAAATATCAGATGAAGATTGTAAAAAGCTAGCGAAAAGAATTCGCGATGACTTTTACAAACCGCTGAATACTTTAAAAATCAATATGTTCTTATGTGGAGCTGACATCTCATTGAAAGACAAATTGAGATATAAGATAGCAAATGAGTTTAAAAATTTCTGGAATTCCTATTGGTATGAAATAATATATCCAGAAGATATTTTTGATGAACTTTTATATAGTTCAAAAAGCAAAGATTTATTGTCATTAGAGAATTTACTTGCTGATAGTGTTGACGTAATATTAATGATTCCTGAAAGTCCCGGTTCTTTTGCAGAACTTGGTGCATTTGCAAACAATGAAAAATTGAGAGCAAAGATTGTATGCATAATAGATGAAAAGTATAAGAAAAATAAAAGTTTTATAAATCAAGGTCCAATAAAGTTAATTAAAAAAGCTAATAAAAGTGGAGTGCTTTTTATAGACCCAAATGATTTATCAAACGAAATGGATGAAATTAAATACGCGATTAATTTCACTAGAAAAAATAGTGCAGTAAAGACAAAATCAGTCAATCTGCTTCAATTGGACAGTTTTTTATTACCAACAATATATTTACTTGAGCCAATAAATGATTTAACATTGGGTAAAATTGTCGGAGAAGCGATAGATGATATTTCTAATTCCTTTGAAGCTACCAGAACAGCATTGACAACTCTTACAAAAAAGAAAGCTGTAGAGTTTACAATTGATGGTTATAAATTAACGGATTTAGGTCTAGAACAATTTGAAAAACTAAGAAAAATAAGTAGTAGAATAAAGGTACAAGATGAAACAGAAGCGTTAGATAAACTACGCTTAGAAATATTAAATTTTAAATTAAGAAATAGAAAAATGAAGATTTAAGAAAGTTCTTTTTAGACGCTTTTTGTTACGTTATGTAATAAAAAAAGCGAGTGAGTGTTGTTCCGACGCTCGAGTTTTAAACTTAGATACTATCATCGCAAATTTTAAGGATATCTTCGACACCTCAGATATCCTTAAATTTCACTCAACTATTGAGAAGTATAAAGAACTTTCTTTCCTTCATTCTAACAAAGAAATGGCAAAAAACGAAAACATACGATTGAATATGCTTGGACTACCAATAATCCAAACAATCGATGATTTCTCTCAAATTACACACCTTTCAAAATACACACTTTATCAATTATCAGAAAGGTCGGACTTTCATTATAAAAAATTTCCAATAAAGAAAAAATCTGGAGGTACAAGAACAATTTGTCAGCCAAGTAAAAACCTTAAAGGATTACAGGCTTGGATATTAGTAAATATTCTAAACAAACTAAAGGTTTCTGATTCTTGCAAAGGATTTGAAAAAGGAAGTTCAACAGCAGACAACGCAAGACCTCATATAAATGCTAATTGTATGCTTACAATTGATTTATCAGATTTTTTTGGAACTGTAACTGACATTCAGGTTTATAATGTATTTAAGTCAATAGGATATAATAAGCTAATATCGACAATGCTTACGAATATTTGTACTTGTGATAGTTCTTTACCACAAGGAAGTCCTTGTTCGCCGAAATTGGCTAATCTAATAACTTGGAAACTAGACAAACGTATTCAAGGTTATGTTGGAAAAAGAGGAATTACTTATACACGATACGCAGATGATTTATCTTTTTCTGGACTTCACCCTGCAAATACCATTCAAATTTTACCAGTAGTAAAAAACATTATAGAAGATGAGGGTTTTCTAATAAATCCTAAAAAAACACGAATGGCTGGAGCAAGTCGAGCAAAAAGAATAACGGGATTAGTCATCTCGAACAATAGATTTGGAATTGGAAAAACAAAATATAGACTTGTGAGGTCAAAAATATACCACCTTACAAAACCTAAAGAACAAAAAAACACAGTCTTACTAAATGAAGTAAACGGCTGGATTTCATATTTAAATAGCGTAGATAAACCGCGATATAAAAAACTTTACAAATATGTTACGGAATTAAAAAAGGCACATCCGAAAACGCTTGTGGAAAAAATAACTATTGCCAACAAAGAACTGAGGTAAAAAACAAGTAAATTCTTCTTTAATCCGAAACACTATTGTTCCAGGCCCATAGATCCATAAATCAAATTCCCCGGGCCATTTCTATGCTGTTTTTATCAAAAACTACCTTGGCAACACCGAAACATACGATTCATCGTACGGCCTGCCTGATTTCGCAATGGCAAAGGACTGTTTGAGTAGTTTGTTGGCCACTGCGATCAATGCCAGCTTCTTGCTCTTGCCCTTTGCCGTTATCCGCTCATAGATCTCCTTGCAGGCCCTGTTGTGCTTACAGGCATTGAACGAACACAGGAACAATAGGTTACGCAGTTTCCTGTTTCCCACCTTACTGATCCGGGCCCGGCCCCTGACACTGCTTCCCGATTCCCGTATCGTTGGGGTTATACCAACGTAACTACAAAGCTGTGATGCCGTTTCGAACTTACGGAAACCATCTGTAACCACAATTAAGAACAACGCTGTCTTTTGCCCTATCCCTGGTATCGATGTCAACAAGGTCAATTGTTCCTGTTGATCCCCTTTAACCAATGATAGAATTTTTGATTCGATGGCCACAACTTCTTTGTCCAACTGTTTCTTGTTGCGCACCAAGGAGCGATATACGAACTTTGATGGGACGCCCAGAACATCCTCCCCATGTATCTTGTTCTTGGTCGCGGTGCGCTGTTTCAGATAGGCATCCAATAACCGGAACAACTGTAAACACTCACTTTGGTTATCGGTCAGGGCACCGTAAAGAGGGACCTCATTGACCAGGGCATAGTCACAGATGGCCCTGGCATCGCTCTTGTCCGTTTTCACCTTGGCCAATTTCATCTGGATAAACCGCTTTATCGACAATGGGTTTACCACGGAAACGAGCACTCCATTTTTGTAAAGAAACTGCGCAAGCCTGTAATGGTAATAACCGGTGGCTTCCATAACGACCAATGAACCTTTAGGTAATTCCTTAAGGAATTTCCCGAACCCCGTTTCGTCGTTCTTATACTGGTCGTGACCTGTGTCATTACCATGTACATCAAAGACATCCTTACTGATGTCGACTCCAAAAGTTTCTTTATATTTATTCATAAGTAATGATTTATGAAAGAACTGGCTACTTCCGCTCACAACAACTTGAAAACGAGATCTAAGGTCTCACAGAACTGAACGTGCTTGGAGTAGTAAAAGAGAGAGGATTATCAATGTTGTCGAAGTCCGAAGCTTCACCGTATATACTAACCTTAATTCTCTCTTTTGTTCTTTCTGATTATTACATNTTACTGATGTCGACTCCAAAAGTTTCTTTATATTTATTCATAAGTAATGATTTATGAAAGAACTGGCTACTTCCGCTCACAACAACTTGAAAACGAGATCTAAGGTCTCACAGAACTGAACGTGCTTGGAGTAGTAAAAGAGAGAGGATTATCAATGTAGTCGAAGTCCATAGCTTCACCGTATATACTAACCTTAATTCTCTCTTTTGTTCTTTCTGATTATTACATCAATTTAATGAGAATCAAACTTAAGTTGTGTATAAGCAATAGCGGGTTCAGTGCTATTTTTGAAACGTAAAACTTTAATTCAAAGGTCGGTGCTATTTGACAGTTTAGTGGGTTAAAATCCGCTACTGCTCATACACGAAACCGTTAGGCACAATTTAAAAACTGAATAGATAAATTAAGACATCAAAATAAATGGAACAAATAAAAGAAAAGGAATTAACTTGGAATGAGTTTATGAACGTTGAAATGAGAGTAGGAACCATTATTTCTGCCGAGCAATTTAAAGAAGTAAGAAACCCAGCTTACAAAATGGTTATAGATTTTGGTGAATTTGGTACTAAAAAAACTTCTGCACAGATAACCAAACTTTATGATACTGAAAAATTAATAGGAAAACAAATAATTGCAGTACTTAACTTTCCCCCTAAACAAATTGCAAATATAATGAGTGAATGTTTAGTTTTGGGAGGAGTCGGCGGAAACAAGGAAGTTACCTTAATCGAACCTGAAAGAAAGATTGAAAATGGAACACGCATTGGATAACAATCAAAAATATAACGAAATCACGAAAAGAGTAGCTCTGACAACAGGGTCAACTTCTGGAATAGAATTAGCTATTGGACTTACTACATTTGACTGGAGTATGAGATAGGAGCATGTTGACTGTTTGAATTAACTTTGAATACATATCAAAACCAATAAGAGAGTACACAACGGAGTTCAAGCAAAAGAAAATACGACGCCATTTAGATTACATAAACAACAAACTAGAGCAGTACAATAAAGCGCTTGAACAGTGTGAGAATGAAAATGAAAAAAGTGTAATAAGGAGGATATTGATAAACATCAAGGTCGCAGAAGTGCATATGAAAAGCTAAATGCCTAGTTGAAAACCTCTGGAAAACTACAAATATCCACTTCACATCCTGACAGCTAGCATTTAATTATACAAACAATAATGCTCCCACATTTAGACGATAACGAAATACCCGAATTTGGAAAAAACAACCTTTTTTACATAATAATTTGAATACCAACGAATACAACTACTTACTTCCATCAGGTTCTATTCATGCGCTCGCTCCTCACTTGCTACAATCAACAACTTATATATACAGTATATCATAACTAATCAAGGGTAATTATTTACGGTACAACAATTCGCATAAGTTAATAACCGAACGTTTGGTAAAATACTTTTCAATTTATACATTTGCAATATGAGACCACAAAAAATAGAAGAAGAAGAAATGCTTAATCGCTTTGCAAAATTATTTAAAAGCAAAGGATATGAAGGAACAAGTTTGGCTGAATTAGCAGAAGTTACTGGGTTAAAAAAAGCAAGCTTATATCATAGGTTTCCCAAAGGTAAACAAGAAATGGCACAAGCTGTATTGTTAAATATTAATAATTGGGTAGAGAAAAATATTTTTAACACATTAACTAATCAATCTTTACCTGCTGAAGAAAGACTTAAAAACGGATTGTTGTCCATTCAACAACTTTATAATAATGGTAATAGTTCGTGTTTATTACAGGCCTTTTCTACACAATCAAGATTAGAGATAATTAATCAACTCATACACGAATCTATGTCACATTGGGTGGATACTTTTACAAGTGTTGGTATCGCATTTGATTTAACCCAAGCAGTAGCAAAAGAAAAAGCAATTCAAGTACTTATTGATATTCAAGGTAGTCTTATCGTTTCGAAAGGCTTTAATAACCCCAATATTTTTATGAATACCTTAAAAAACATTGAAACAATCTATACAAAAAATTAAAAAAATTTACCCTAGTATTTTAACGAACGTTCGGTTGTTTACCACTGTTTTGAAACTATAATATCAATTGATATGAAAAAAACCAAATGGATTCTCATAATGTGTATAGCATTATGTATTGGCTGTACAAATAATACATTCGAACAAAAAAAGAACATAAAATCTGAAACTAAAATGAATCAAATTAAATTCAGAAAAACAATAGTTGATGGCGTGTCAATTGCTTATAGAGAAGTTGGAGACCTAAGTAAACCAACAATTTTATTGTTACACGGTTACCCATCATCATCACATCAATACAGAAAAGTGCTTAATCAACTTGGTGATGAATTTCACTTAATAGCTCCAGATTATCCAGGATTTGGTAATAGTGATTTTCCTTCTCCTGAAACATATGAATATACCTTTGATAATTTGGCTCACACAATGCAATCATTTATTGAATTAAAAAGCTTAGACTCTTATGCCATAATGATGCAGGATTATGGAGCTCCTATCGGTTTCAGAATTGCAACTGCAAATCCAGAAAAGGTAACCGCAATTATTACTCAAAACGGGAACGCTTATGAAGAAGGTATTGGGGAAGCTTGGGCAGGAATTAAAGAATTTTGGAAAAACCGAAATGATAGTACCGAAAAAGCTTTGTTACCGGCATTTACACTAGAAGGTTTAAAATGGCAATATACTCACGGTACTAGAAATCCTGAAAACATTAATCCCGATACGTGGCATTTAGATTATATAAGAATGTCACGTCCTAATGCACACAAAGTAAATTTAGATTTATGGTACGACTATCAAAATAATTTAAAATTATACCCTAAATGGCAACAGTATTTAAGAGATAACCAGCCGCCATTATTAGTTGTTTGGGGAAAAAATGATGAGTACTTTCCAGAAAGCGGTGCAGAAGCATTTAAGAAAGATGTAAAAAAAATAGATTATAATATTTATGATACTGGGCATTTTGCTCTTGAAGAAAATGGTGATGAGATTATATCCAAAATACGATATTTTATGAATGCTCAGTAATCCTTCAGCACGATTAAAGCAAATCAATATTTTCTACTACTTGACAAATTCCAAGAAAAATGAAATGGCAATTTTTAGTAATATGGACGAATTAATAAACTATCTACTTGAATTTGGTCAACTAAATCAACGACAAATTGACCTAATAAAGAGAAAAGTTGAAATAGCAACGCTCGATAAAGGTGAATACTTTTCCGAAGCAGGAAAAATACCGAGACAAGTTGCATTCGTAGTAGAAGGTATTTTTAGAGGTTGTTATTATAACAACAAAGGAGAAGAAATAACACGTTGTTTTATTCAAGAAAACAGTATCATGTGCGATTACGTGAATTTTGAGGCGAATACCGTTTCATCAGATTATATACAAGCTTGTACCGACTGTACGCTTATTGTTTTTTCAAGACAAAATTGGGAAGAACTTTCACAAATTATTGTGGAGTGGGATGCTATAAAGAGTAAGATGGTTCAAATTTGTATGTATCAAAAATCCAGAAAAAATCCTGTAATTTCCCAAGATGCTACGACACGTTATTTGAAATTTATAGAAAACTATCCTTCATTAGTTAATCGTATACCTCTATCATATATTTCATCTTATTTAGGAGTAACACAACAATCGTTAAGCCGAATTCGAAAAAATATAAGCTAAAAATACTTTTTATCATTTGGTAAATCAAATCTTTTTAAATCGACAGAATTTTGCTTCATCATTAAAAAAGAAACAAAATGAAGAAAGTATTAATTACAGGAGCCAACAAAGGTATTGGTTTTGCTACAGCTAAATTATTATTACAAAAAGGGTATTACGTTTATATCGGGAGTAGAAGCAACCAAAATGGTGCTTCGGCTGTTGATAAGCTGAAAGCGGAAGATTTAACCAATGTTGAAGATATTCAAATAGATGTAACAGATGACAATTCAGTCAAAACAGCTCGTGAAGAAATTGGTAGAAAAACCGATATTTTGGATGTTTTAATAAACAATGCTGGTGTTAATGGAGGAAATGAACCATACACCGCCTTAGAAGCCAAACCAGAAGAGTTTCAAGCTGCATTTGATGTAAATGTTATAGGAACATCAAGAGTTACCAACGCATTTATCAAGTTACTTAAAAAGTCCGAAGAACCAAGAATAGTAAATTTAAGTACAAGTGTCGGTTCTCTAGCCTTTCAAAGTGACCCAAACTGGCCCGCTTGCAACTATGCTAAATATGCCGTTTATGCAGCTTCTAAAGCCGCTTTAAATATGTACACGATTCATTTAGCTCACGAATTACGTGATACAAATTTTAAAATAAATGCCGTTTGTCCGGGATTAACTGCTACAGATTTCACTTTCGGAAATGGAGGAGAAGTGGAAACAGCAGCTAGAAGAGTTGTCAAATATGCAACAATTGACCAAAACGGTTCAACAGGAAAATTCTTTAGTGAAGAAACAAATCCTGAAACAGAGGAAATTGCTTGGTAATAATAAAGAGGAAAACAACGAACCGCTGACAATGTATAAAAAAAGCATAGGGCTTTTGTGCTTGACCAAAGCTATTGTGTTTATTTACAAAGTCCACTAAAAATGAAATTTGGCTTTTAAAAAAATGCAAAACACTTATTTTTAACTAAGTAATAAACCGAAAAAAATTGCTTATCCACTGCCCTACGTTTCTTATACTAATCGTTATGGGCAATTAAAAAACGACACTAAAAATTTAAAACAAACAACAATGACAGAAGTATTTATTACAAACATTGAAAATCAAAATCAAGCGGACAAAGCTGTAAAATCAATTCTCAGCAACTACTCAGATTTAAAAATAAACACCGACTTGAATGAGAATGAAACAGCATTGAGTTTTCCTTGTGGACATACTATTTTGAGAATTGAAGGAGACAACTTTAATTCTGACGAAATAATCACTTCACTAAATAGATTAGGACTTAAATGCCATATTTTAGAAGATAAAATCTGTGTATAATGGCTGAATTTTGGGAAGAAGCATTTAAAGACAAAAAAGAAATGTGGGGATCATCACCTGCAAAATCTACTATTTTGACAAATGACTTCTTTGTTGAAAAGAATATACAGAACATTCTAATTCCAGGAATTGGCTATGGTCGGAATGCTAAAATTTTCAGAGATAATGGAATTTCTGTAACGGGAATTGAAATCTCACAAACCGCTATTGATTTAGCACACGAACATTTTGGTAATGATGTAATAATTCATCACGGTTCAGTAACTGAAATGCCTTTTGACAACAAATTATTTGATGGAATATTTTGTTATGGATTAATTTACTTATTAGACCAAGAAGAAAGAAAAAAACTTATCCAAGACTGTTTTAACCAATTATCAGAAAACGGACATATGGTTTTTACAGCTATCACAAAAGATGCTCAAACTTTCGGACAAGGAACACAGATAAGTACAGACCGTTATGAAATGTTTGGTGGTGTTAAAATTTTCTTCTACGATAAAGAAACAATAGAGAAAGAATTTGGTCGATTTGGATTATTTGAAATTACCGAAGTCATTGAGGACTACCCTTTTTATTTAATTAAGTGTACGAAAAAAGAATAAAAAGCGATAACAATGTATTTAAAATAGGTGAAATCGCAGTAAGTTCAAGGCTTTCGGCTCGTATCAAACTTTGTGCTTAACCGCAAATTTTTGTGTTTCGAAATCACCTACTTTTCATATACTATCCGTTGCCCACAATATGGAAGAAGTGAATACCAAGAAGTTTATAGATAATATTAAGACTACAATAGAATCAAACGAATTTTATGAAAGAGCAGACTACCTTGGCCACAACAACTTGAAAACGAAATCTAAGGTCTCACAAAACTGAACGTGATCGGAGCAGTAAAAGAGAGGGGATTATCATTGTTTTCGAAGTCCAAAGCTTCACCGTATATACTAACCTTAATTCTCTCTTTTGTTCTTTCTGATTTATACTATCAATTTAAAGAGAATCAAACTTAAGCTGTATAAAATTAATTGCCTGGTTTTAGACTACTTACGAAAGTCCTCGCGGACTTTCTATCTGTGATTTATTTGCTAACTTTAGCGCTTAAACACGCAACGAAATCATACACAAAACCGTGGCAAACATTTTGACTCGTCCTTAACCAAGTTGCTACTTGCTGCGCAATTCCCGTCCCTTGGACATCCGTCCCAACGCCCTGCTAAACCAAATTGCCAAAACGGTCGGGACAGGAAGCCCTTCGGCCCCACTATTGAAAACAGTAAAAACCCGTACCAACAATACCTAAAAGCAGTTTGGAAACGTTCTTAATGTCTTTCAAATTATTTGTAAAAAATTCACCTAATTTAAAATCCCGAACGTCACTGCGTTTAGCAGGGCGTTGGGTGTAATTTGAGCAAAATCGATAATTTGGAGTTTTTACCAATTTTAGGTAATTTTAATAAAAAATTAAAAAAATGAAAAATACATCAATATCACTCGGGAATTATTTTGACCAGTTTGTACAATCTCAAGTTTCTGCTGGGAGATACAAAAACGTTAGTGAAGTTATCAGAGCTGGACTCAGAATGTTGGAAAATGAAGAAAGTAAAGCAATTGCATTGCGAAATGCAATACAAGAAGGATTGAACAGTCCAATAGTTGAGGATTTTGATTTTGATGAAAATCTGAAAAGACTAAAAGCTGAAAAAAGAAAGAATGGCTAACGTTATACTGAGACAAAAAGCTATTGATGACTTAAATAGTATTTGGGATTACACTTTCGAAAAATGGTCTGAAAAGCAAGCTGATAAATATTATGCAACAGTTAAAATGGCTTGTAATGGAATTGGAGATAATCCCGATATTGGAACAGAATATTACGGAATAAACAAAAACTTACTAGGACTAAAATCTGGAAAGCATATAATATTTTATCAGCAAATGTCAAATGATAGAATTGAAATAATCAGAATTCTACACGAGAGAATGGATTTAAAAAATAGAATAATCGAATAAAAAAACTACACCCAACAAAGACGGCTATAGTTCATTACGGCTGAATGATACTCGCGTACCATTCCGTAACGAAACCATAGCCAAATCCGTTGGCAACAAGCTCCATACAGAGATTCCGTTAAAATGCATGAAAAACATTTTCACATATCGCAAACTATAGATGTGTTTGTATTATGAATTTAAGAACGGCTACAGAAATAGGTAAATGCTTATCGAATCAAACCAGAGTGCAGATCATGGAGTGATTGAAAAAACCTGAAACGAACTTTCCTCCACATGAAACATTGAAGCATTTTAATGATGGCGTTTGTGTTACCTATATTCAAGAAAAAGCAGGTCTATCCCAGTCTACTATCTCGACGTATATAAATAACATGGAAAAATGTGGATTATTAATTTCAACAAGACACGGAAAATGGTCCTACTTAAAGAGAAATGAGGATATAATCCAAGAGTATATAAAATATTGCACTCGATTCCCTTGCGGATAATCAAAATCAAAACACTGGCCAAAGTTTACCTTATAATGATTTTCTATTGTTACGTTCAAATTTTATAAGTTTGTATAATGTCTGAACAAAAGAACATACAAACTCTTAAGTCCCTTAGTATCGATCATGATAGTCCTGTACCCTTACATCTTCAAGTTGAGAAGATATTAAGGGATATGATCAATGACCCGGAATACCAAAATGGTAAATTCCTACCTAAAGAAGTTGACCTGTCCAAACGACTTGGAATTTCAAGAAATACAATTCGGCAAGCCACTAATAGATTGGTCCAAGAAAAATTATTGATAAGGAAAAAAGGGGTAGGTACCAAAGTGGCCAAAAAACAGGTCGAGACCAAACTTTCCAATTGGGTCAGTTTTAGCCAAGAAATGCACGCCCAAGGTATTGACTTCAGAAATTATGAAATCAAGGTATCCCAAATAAAAGCGGACACGGATATTTCAGAGCAGTTAGAGGTAAAGGAGGGACATGAGCTTTTTAAACTGGAGCGACTACGGGGTTTGGACAATGGTCCTTTTGTGTATTTTATAAGTTATTTTCATCCAAGAATTGGTATTACCGGCAATGAGGATTTTGAACGTCACCTCTACGATATCCTTGAGCATGAATACCATACCATACCTGTTCTATCCAGAGAGCAGATAAGTGCTATTCTGGCCAATAAATTCCTTGCGGTAAAATTGGGGGTTCCAGTGAACTCTGCCATTCTTCAAAGAAAACGGGTAGTTTACGACCCTGGAAACAGACCTATAGAATACAATATAGGTTATTACAGGGCCGATCAATTTACTTACAGTATAGATATTAAACGATAGCTTACCGTTCCAATGGAATTTCCAGAAACCTTGGTCGGTATAGATTGGGGTCTTTTAAAATGTCCGTCCAAAAATCGAAAGAATTCACATTGTAACTAGCTAAAAGTGTTCCCGGTTTAGATAGATGGGGATAAGCTTTGGCATTATAGGTAAAATAGGTTTCATTAGATTTGTTTTCCGTTGTCCTATAAACTATTTCGGGTTCACCGAACGGCCCAACGAGAGACTCTCCAATTTGTATGGCAACTTCTGGCCCCATGGTAAACCGTTGGTAGGTCAATACAATTCTGCCATCCGATGTAGGGGATACACTCATTTCATTGGATACATCCCTAGCTATTATGGTGGCGTCTCCCATTTCTGGAACCCAATCTTGCCCGTTCCAGAACCTCCACTGATCAAACTTTACATAGTTTTTTGGCTGTACCCTGGCCACCAACAGGCCTTTGGTACCTTCTTGGTTTGACACGGCATAGGTATAAACATAGCCATCTGAATCAGGAGCTCCTGCAGACCTAGTGTTCACATAAATGGCGCTTCCAAATGAAGTCTGGGTCTCCGAATCAAAAAATGGGGTCTCCAGTTGGGCATGATCTAAATACGGTGGTTTACTACCCTTCGGAATTTGTAATAGGTTTACCCCTACTTGTTGAAAATTAAAGCCTCCTATACCTGTAGTATCTTTTTCCCGAACAGGATAGGCAAAAATATACAGGTTATCATCTCCTTCGGTATTTACAAACCCATCCCCTAACCAATAATAATCATCTGTTTCGGAGTTGGGCGTATTTGGATTAAAAAGGGCTTTGTCCTTTGGATCTTCACCTTCTTTCCAATGGAAAGAAATTTGACTTTTATTTGGTGTCTTACCTTGCAAAATCCCAACGGAGTTATTTATCATTTGAAAATCTTCCGGCACTAAAGTTTTACCATCATGATGCCCGATCATAGTATCCCCGAAAGTGAAAAGTGTGATTGTACTATCTGTTGCCGTTACAAATTCTTTACCATCCATAGGAATCCCAAAAATTCCGTCTCCACCGAACCATCCTTCATTTTTAATAAAGAGTTGGCTCCATTCTGATGAAACATTGGCACCGATAGCCTCCGTATTCCCATTATTTTCTTCGGCCGGTTTCTTCTTTGTCTCATCTTTACAGCTTGTGCCGGCCAAGACAATTGATAATGCTCCTGCGGTAATTAAATACTTATTTATCCAGTTTTTCATATACTTTTTTTAGGTCCGTTGCCCGTTACTTATATTTTACTTTTATAAATCGAGGATGATATATACTCGCATCCTTTTGAATATCTTCCCAAAAATTTAGGGTTATTGTGTTATAACTGATCAACAGTTCTCCCGGTTTTGATAAATGATAATGCGCTTTTGCATTGTAAGGGAAAAGTCCTTTTTCCTTATATTCAGGACAGGTGTACACTTCATGGATTTGACCAAATGGACCTACAGGACTGGTCCCCACACGGATACCTACCTTATCGGACAGGCCCAGAACCGTAAAAGTGAGCAAGAAATTACCGTCCTCTGTTGGTGTTACACTAAGCTCATTGGAAATTGCATTGGTTATTTCCACAACTTCCTCCTTTTGCACAACCCATGTTTTACCGTTCCAGAATCGCCATTCATTAATATTCTCAATAATTTCTGGTCGTACCCGTGCGGCTATCAAGGATTTTTTCCTTTCCATGATACCGTAGATGTAAACATATCCATCTGGGTTTGGTGCATTGGCTTCTTTAGTGTTCACAAAAAGTCCGCTACCAAAATACACACGTCCTTCTGTTGGGTGCACAAACCCTAAATCGGTCGTAATTTGAGTCGATGTTGAGATTCCTTCTTTAGTAGGGTCTTCAACTTTTAACAATGCTACATTGGTCTGCTCAAAATCAAAAACATTTGGTCCAGTTTTATGCACATGATAGGCAAATACATAAAGTGCGTTGTTTTTTTGGTGATTTATAAACCCATCCCCCAACCAAAAATATTCATTGTCTCGAGCATTTTTATTTTTCGGAACAAAATACGATGTTGGTTTTCCATCACTATCCAAATTATACTCAAAATCGATGGCCGATTTCTTTGGTTCCAATCCCTTCATCCATGCGGTGGTATTGTTCACCATTACATTACCAGGTTTTGGCACATTGTTTATTACTTCTCCAATGTAAGTGTCACTAAAAATAAAGAGGGTCTCCTTATCTGTATCTCCTTGATTTTCTATTCCGTCCAACGGTATGGTAAATATTCCATCGGCACCAAACCAACCTTTGGTTCGTACCATTAATGCCGTCCACTCAGGGGCAGGCGATGCCTGAAACTCATATGAACTGGTATTCTCTGCCGACTCCTCTTGTGAACAAATGTTATTGATGGTCAACAATAGTGCTATTAGAAAGCTTCCTATTTTATATTTAAAATGCATGCGGATCGTATTGATATGTATTCTTGGAAGTGCTCAACTCAAAATTGTCTGTTCGAAAAGGAAAGGCGGGCAGTCCTTCTGTATTTATTAGATCTAATGGCCCGGGATTGTCCGACCAAGCATATCTTACATACTTTGGATCATTGCCATTCTCATGGTACACCTTTACCGTATTGGTATCGACCAATTCGGCTTTGGCCCATTTAAACTCACCATTCTCGCCAGCTATGGCAAAGCCTCTTAAATATCCAAACTTATCCTTGCTAGTCAATTTACTTCCATAGGTATCAAACTGAATTAAAATAGATGATTTAGTTAGGCTATGGGACTTATAAACTGGGCCTTTTTTAAGTTCTTCACCGTAATTGTAATGCTTGGCCAATAATGCCAACCTTTTTGCTACTTCTTTTTTATTGTAGGGATGAATATCATTGGCATCTCCAATATCGATGGTGGTAACAATATCCACATTTTTCAAAATTGAAGCTTTCATTTGGGATTCGCGTAACTCGGCCCAGTTACTGTTTGCAGGTATTTTATCCTCTTGCTTATAGTTGGCCAATTGTACCACCAGAAATGGCATTTCGGGCTGGTTCCATTTTTCTCGCCAATCTTTGATCATTGCAGGCAACAAGTCGGCATATTCCACAGCTCTAGCTTCATTGGCTTCGCCTTGGTACCAAATTACCCCGGTGATCGGCAACTTATGCAAGGGAGCTATACTGGCATTGTACAGGAGCATAGGATGCGAAAAAGGGCTTCCGTTGCCTACTTCCGGCTTAGGGAAATTACTACTATCTATACTTATCCCTTTTTTATATTTCCAAGTACCGTTCAGAACGGGATTTCCCCAAAAAGCATTGGTATAAATCCCTCCTTTGCCACCAATATCAAAGACCCGTACCGTAAGTAGGTTACCTTCTTCCAGAAGAATTTCCTTGGGTGCAGTATAGTTTCTAAAATTACTTTTTCCAAAAGATTCACCAATTTGGACACCATTTACCCATACCCTATCATAATCATCAATTTGGTTGAGAACAATATTAAAATCATTCTTTAATTGGTCGGTATCCAAATCAAAAGTACGCTTGAACCACATACTACCATCGTGAGAGGCATATCCAAATTCACTAAAAAATGCAGGCAGGGTGCATTGCTCCCAATCCGAATAGTCATAACCTTGTTCGTACCATTTTTCATCCAATCCAGGTCCTTTTAAATAATATTTGCTATCCCATTTTTTTCGGGTTTTATTAAACTCCTTTTCTATAGTTTCATAGCTTTTATTGATTTTGGATATTTTTTCGGTGACCTCATCGAACTGTGGAAAAGTTTTAAGTACATCCATTCCCATCCAAGTTTCTATAGTGGTTGCCCCGAGGTTACTGCTGATCAACCCTATAGGAATGTTCTTATCCTTGACCAAGTCTTTTCCAAAAAAATACCCAACAGCACTGAAATTTCTTGCTGTTTCCTTGTTAACTTCCTGCCAAACCGCATTGGACACCTTCTCCCTTGGAAGATAATCTTGACCTACCCACACTGAGCATAACCTTAGATTTGGAGCGATGTAATCATCATCCGGAGTTTCCTTATAATTTAGCATGTTGGGTGTATATTGCATATTGGATTGCCCCGCACAAAGCCACAGATCTCCCACCAATAAATTATCCAAGACCAGTTTATCTCCCTGCTCTTCTTTAATCTCAAGAATAAAAGGACCTCCGTGGGGCATAGGATCTAAAAGTATTTCCCACCTACCTTTACTATTAGATTTGACCTTATGAGATTGTTCACCAATAGTTACCGTTATATTGGTTTTTGGTTTGGCCTTTCCTGTAATGGGAATATCCACATTACGGGGCAATACCATATTAGATGAAAATACCGGTGGCAATTCAACCTGTCCACATACGAGCAAGGGTATAAACATAAAAGTTGCCCACAATAATTTTAAATGTGTTTTTATCATAGTGCTTTATTTTTTCCAGCCCATTTCAATTTCTTCCAAAGTTTGTCCATTGGTCTCCGGAATCATTTTTAAAGTGAATATCCATAGGAAAATGGCGTTGGCCATAAAAAGCCAGAAGGTGTATGATGGCCCAAGGTCACTTAACAGTACCGGAGTAAACTGTGATATGAGCATAACCCCCACCCATAGTACCATAACGCATATGGACATGGCAACACCACGTACCTTTGTAGGAAAAATTTCTGAAATGATTACCCAAGGAATCGGTCCTAATGATGATGCAAAGCAGGCTACAAATCCCAATATAAAAATGAGCAGCCATGGTCCTTGAAGCGCATTGAAATGATATAACGAACCTATAACCAAAAGACATATAATCATGCCCATTATTCCCCATAGCAACAACTTTTTTCGCCCAACCTTGTCTATATATTTAATGGCAACAAAGGTGAATATAGAGTTTATCACGCCAATCAAAACGGTCTGCATTAAAGCAGAATCCACCCTAAAACCTGCAGATTTTAATATTTCCGGCGCATAGTACATTATGGCATTTATTCCTGTAATCTGTGAAAAAAGCGCAAGTACAACACCTATAATGATCGCGGTTCTAAACCCTTTTTCGAACAATTCTGACAATTTGCCTTTTTCCTGTTTTAAAGCCATTTGAATTTCTTGATGGGTTTTTAGTGCCTTCTCCCGGGTATTCAATTTTTCCAGTATTTGAAGTGCTTTAACATTGTCGCCGTTCTTGGAAAGCCACCTTGGGCTTTCGGGAACAAAAAACAAGGCCACCAAAAACAGTAGTGCAGGTACGGCCTCAGAACCCAACATATACCGCCATCCATATTCAATGTTCCAAGCTTCACCTCCTGATTGTGCCACTAAATAGTTACAGAAGTACACTATAATTATTCCCAACACAATACCCAGTTGGTACAAAGAGACCAAAGAGCCTCTTTTTTCTGCTGGAGAAATCTCTGAAATATACAATGGTGAAAGCATGGAAGCCGCACCTACTCCTACTCCTCCAATGATTCTTGCGACGATCAAAAGCGTGAAATTTGGTGCCAACAAACACCCGATGGCCGATAAGGCAAATAGCAACGCTGTTATGATCAAGGCTTTTTTACGCCCCATCCTATCCGCTACATATCCAGCTGTCAAAGCTCCAATAACACAGCCTACAATGGCACTGGACACAGCCCATCCTTTTAATGCTGGGGTCAGGGAAAACTTGCTTTCCATAAAACCGATTGCGCCAGAGATCACCGCGGTATCGTACCCGAACAGCAAACCACCTAAAGCTCCAATGGCCGTAATCTTAAAGAGGTAATAGTTTTTATGTGCTTCCATGCTTTGTTCTTGTTTATAGACCCGTTTTACTAATTTCTGGCTTAACGTTGGATTCAACCACTTTGGCAGTTCCCGCACCTAAATTTTTGATGGTATAACTACCTATGGCGGCCGGCACCACAAATGTCTCCGCATAGTGTACATCCATACTCCTTCCATTTGTCGTAACGCTAATCTTGGTACCCTCCACTAAATTAAGGATATGACACTGCCCATTGGTCGATACGGTCATTTCACTATCAAGTTCATATCTATTGATTTCATAAAAGTGCTTGGGATGTGTTGGCAGTTTAATCATTTTCCAGTCATTGCCCGATTGCAACACTTCTGGCTTGGAGATATACTCCGCTTCCACTCTATCACCTTGGCATTCCATATTTAGGTTTTGTACACCACGGGCTATGTTCAAAGGTCTTGGTTTCCCGTCTAAATCCATTCGCATCCAGTCGTACATTTTAAAAGTAAATATGTAAGGGGTGCTGCTAATTTCCAATACCATATTGCCTATACCCGAACAGTGCACCGTACCATTTGGTATTAGGAAAAGATCGTGCTTGTTTGCGTTAAAAGTTTGGACGTAATCCTCAACGTTCATAGGTTTTGCTTTGCTATGACTCTGTTCCAAGGCATTTTGGAATTCTTCTTTTTTAACTCCTTCATTAAATCCCAAATAGACTTTTGCCCCTGGTTCGGCATCGAGAATATAGTATGTTTCATCTTGGGTAAAATTATGTCCAAAATTTTCTCGCATATACGCTACAGTTGGATGACACTGTACGGATAGGTTCTGTCCATTTACAGTATCCAGGTAATCAAACCTAATCGGAAACTCTGTACCAAATACACTTGCTGCCTCACCTAAAATACCTTGATTGTCCTGGAACATTAAAAAGTCAAATGAAACTTCCAGTCTTACCCCATTTTTAGATATCACAATTCCATTTTCTGGGGCGATCAATTCAAAAGACCATGCATAATTTGGAACATCTTGGGCCAATTCCCCAAACCTTTCTTTCATCCAATCGCCACCCCAAATACCCGGAGAAAACCACGGTCTTGGTCTAAAAGCATGCGAGGTCATTTCTTGGAGACCTTCCCTTAAGGTATCACCGGTACACCAGGTGATGTTATTTCCAAACTGCCCATCAATAATAAAATCAATATCCTTTAAAAGTTGTTGTTTGTGTTTATTGAGTACCTGCCAATCTATAAAGTACATTCGCTTGTACTGTTGTTTTTTATCCTCTACCAATACATCACCCAAATTGGCAACTTGCCCAGCTCTGGAACGGAACTGTACTTCGTTCTTTGGTATATCTATATAAACTATAGTTCCATTTTGCCCACTTAAGGCTGCTCCTGGTCCATAAAAAATATTTAACGCTCCTTCCAAACATTGCATTGATTTTACTTTATCTGCATCAAAAAAATCTTCAAGATTCCCTGGGTAAAGTTTTCCAAAAACTGGGTCGTCCCCGCCCAAAAAGGGTTCTACCATTTTTTCAATGCTCTCGACATCCTTATATGCCGAGGCCATATCATAAGTGACATGTTCCACATTCCTTTTTTGAAGGGCAGCGGTAAGTTGCCCCATAAACTCCTCCCAGTAGGCTCCCATATAACCATCTATGAGAATACATCCTTCTTTGGGAAGTTCATCAACAAGGTTTTCAACACCCATGGAAACGGTCCCTGTTGCAATCTCAAAAGAGGGGTAAACCGTATAACCTTCACCTTTTTTAGACTCATCTGCCCGCATTGGCATCACATACTGCTCCGTTTTTCTTTTTGTGTTCAATTTATTCTGTTTAATGGTTAAATGTATAACGGCACCTAATATGGCCGCGTTGGCCGTGCCTTTTGTAATTCGAATACTTGGGGGAATCGTAAAACACGCTTCGAATGCGTTGTTGAACAAGTGATAACTTTTTGAGATACTGCCTCCGATAATAATGGCTTCAGGCTTAAACGAGTCCGAAAGAGAGTTTATGACTTCTCCTAAATACCGTCCGTACCGTTCAAATATATCCTTTGCTTTTATAGAGGTTTCCGCTTGATCGGCTATATGTTTTACATTGTCCACGGACGTGCCAAATACTTTAAAGTAAGTATCCAGAAACCATTGGGTAGAAATCCAATCTTCTACTCTTTTCTCTTTAAAGGGAAGGTTATAAATGTTACCCTCGTCTGGGATATTCTCGTCAATTGTGACTACTTCTCCATCGACCACAAATCCTGAACCGATTCCTGTACCTAAAGTTACCCCTAAAACTTTGCCCGTTTGAAGATTATTGAAATAAGTCTCTCCGAGTACAAAACTATCAGCATCGTTAAGAAAGGCTATCTGTTCAATAGTCTCCAAGGTGTCCTGCAGATGTGCCCACAAAAACAGTTTAAGATTTACCCCATAAAGGGAATCGAACTTATTTAGCCCTCTTATATGTGAAACACCTTGTTCGTAATTGAACGGACCGGGCACGGATACACCAATTCCATTAATCGGTTTTTGGAAATTTTCAAAGGTCTGCCTTATGGATGAAATTAATTGCCTCAATACAGGAAGAGCGGTTAATCCACTATCCACTGGAAAGCGATTCACTGTTTCTGTTAGTAAAGACATCGAATTGGCATTAACAACACCCATGGCAAAATGACTGCCTCCTATATCTATACCAAGATAGTATGTATTTTTATCCTGCATGGAGCCTCTATTCTTTGTTAGTTTTAAATTTTATCTGGGCATTCTTGGGCAAAACAATCTTTTTGGTGGATTGTGATAAATAGCCCGCACCGTAATAGAATTCTATTTTTCTTTTTATTCCGTTTTCTAAAGTGATTATCCCAGATTTCGCATTAGTTGGAATTTCTATTATATTGCCCAACACTCCCTGGGTTTTATGAACCTGAATACTATCTCTGTTGAGTGAGGACACCAAAAATTCTTTGTCTTGCCCCATAACTTTGACCAAGGCCCGGGCATTCCCGTGTATTAAAAACCCAGTGGCCTTATGGTCCATAGGTACAAAGTTCCCTTTGCCATCCCCTTTTAAAACAAGCCCTAGAAAAGCATCGTTCTGCCCATAACCCACTTCGTAATCGTAGAAATTTCCAATGAGGACCGCATCGAGATTGCCATCTTGATCTAAATCAGTGATATTGGTACCCATAACCGGGGCCCATTGAGCTTTCATTGGTAATTCCTTTAATTTGAATTTGCCCTCTCCTAGGTTTTCAACATATAAGCTTTTTAACTGTCTTACTTCCTTCTTAATAGGGTTTTCCTCCATACTGTTCAAAAGAAGGTCCTTGATTTGTACATCGGCATAGGAACGATAGTTTTTATATGTACTTTTAATGGAAACCATTTGTTCCGCCAATAAATCCCTGGATGCCAATGGGTAACTTTTAAAACCACCTTCAGGACTCAAGCTATATTGAGAAATAAGTGGGTCTATCTTTCCATCCCTATCAAAATCGCCTACATATAGCTCCATCGGATATTCTTCTGTTGCACTATAAACACTGTTTGTCCCATGGTTTCCAATGATATAATCCGTATCCCCATCATTATCAAAATCCCCACCATTGATGCTATTCCACCAACCTGTTGAAATGGGCAATTCTATCTTTTCGAAGCTTCCTTTTTTATTTAGATAAATAGTTATCGGCATCCACTTTCCAACAACCATAAGATCGGTCCAGCCATCATTGTTCACATCGGTCCAAAGTGCCGAGGAGACCATGCCCAATTGTTGTTCACCCAACTTCATCAAAGTTACATCGGAGAATTTGCCTTCATTATTTTCCAATACATAGCTTTTGGGAGACACCCCGTAACTTCCGGGAACTACCATTCCCCCAACAAAAAGATCTAGATCCCCATCCTGATCATAGTCCGAAACAACTACACAGCTTCCGCTTGTATTCATATTGGGCAAAGCGTCAACGGACAGGGATAAATTTCCTTGACCATCATTTAAATACATTCTATCCTGATAATACCCCGGTTTCATCAATGAAAACTCCGACCCGCCACTGACCACGTAGAGATCATTATCACCATCATTGTCCGCATCAAACCACAAACTGCCAACATCTTCGTGTTCAGCATCTATTTCCATGGTATTGGAGATAAATTTCCCAGCTATGGTTTGTGTATGAAGTTGACCGGAAAAGCCATGCGAGCCTCCGATGAAAATATCATCCAAACCATCCCCATTTGCATCGGCAACTGCAAGTGAGGGCCCACTAGTAGAGAATTTCTGTGGAATAAGTGGTTCTATATCAAAATCTGAAAATGGAATTTCTTGGTGTTCAAACTGGAGTAACCCATCCACCTTTGCAAAAATTCGCCCCTCTTCTATATCCCTTTTTGGCAAGACTGTTTCGGTAGCATCCGTATATCGAAGTGTTGCAATGGAGTCCATGACTGAATTGCCATAAGATTTTCTCTTTCCATCTGGCCAAACTACCACTAGACTGTCCTTTTTCTTATGCTCTTGAAAAGCAAAGTACAGTGAAGGCGCCACACTGGATTGAAACCCGCGTGTGGTGTAGTTTTCCAAAAATTGAACACTACCATCTGCATAAACCCATACTTTCGCCCCTATCCCATTTGGATTGGCTTGTGGACCTTCAAAATTTAGTTTTAAACCAGCTCGTTTACCATCCCCTTGTTGGTGTGAGTTGTTTTTAAGTATAATGGCTTTTCCATTAATATTATTGGTCGCAATATCCAAATCTCCATCATTGTCCAAGTCTGCGTACACCGCACCATTTGAGAATCCTAGCGACCCTGGTGCCCATTTTAATGATGTATCTTCAAAATTCAGGCCTCCGTTGTTCTTATAGAAGTAGTTTTGGAGTGGAACCTCTGGTAATTTGTTTATACTGGCCAAATATATACTGTCCGCTTCCTCTCGGGTCCTAAATTTGAACTGTTTCCTCCGATATACAATAAAATCCAGATCGGTCATATCTTTCAAGTAGCCCGTGGTAATGAACATATCCTTTAGACCGTCACCATTATAATCTGCCATTAGCCCTCCCCAACTCCAGTCGGTGCTACTTATTCCCATAAGTTGGCCAACCTCACTGAACGGGGCATGCTTGCCATTGTTCAACTGGAAGGTGTTTCTCATATATTGGGGTTGATATCCCAAACTTTTACTGAATTCAAATAAGTTATAATTGGGTTTGTTCAGCATTAGCTTTCTGCGGCGATTATCCGACGGCAACATATCCAATACCAAAATATCGGTAAGGCCATCGTTGTTGATATCCGCAATATCGTTGCCCATGCCATTATGGCTCTGATGGTTGAGATATGCCTTGGCCCGATCTATAAATGTTCCATCACCTTGATTGATATAGAGGATATCATTGGAAATAAAATCGTTGGACACATAGATATCGGGGTACCCATCTTGATTTAGATCGCTTATCCCAACACCAAGGCCAAATCCCTCAATCGTAATACCTGCTTCTTGGGAGACCTCTGTAAACGTTGGATGCCCTAATGACCCCACACCATCGTTTCTGTATAGTTTGTCGGTACTTTCAGATTCACCGTTCAGTTTTCTTGGTACAGGATTGTTCATTCCTGTCATTTGGTGCATATGGTTGAGTAAATACATATCCAGATCACCGTCCAGATCATAATCGAAAAAGGCTGCTTGTGTAGAATAAGCGGGGTCTGCTAAACCATATTCATGGGCCATTTCAACAAAGGTTCCATCCTTTTGGTTAATATAAAGCAGGTTCTTACGTTGGTCAGGATCTAAATGCCCGGATCTGCACACATATATGTCCAACCAACCATCTGTATTAATATCCACCATGCTCACACCAGAAGACCATCCTTCAGACGCCAGACCGGATTCCTTAGTAATATTTTTAAACTTTAACCCACCTTGATTAAGGAACAGTTGATTGGAAACTTGGTTTCCGGTAAAAAATAGATCATCCCATCCATCGTTATCTATATCTCCCACTGCAACACCACCGCCATTGAAATAGTAGATATAGTTAAGGATATTCAAATCATCATCCAAAGGAAGATCATTGGAAAAATGGATTCCGGAAGCTTCGGCAGCAATTGGCTCAAAAAGGTATTCCCCTTGATCTACAGTCTTCTGACAGGAGACCATTAATATCAATAGCGGAAAAGACCAAATTCCAAATGTTACCTTCCTTTTTTTCATTGCTGCCTTCTTCCCTAAGGAAGCTATTCGTCATTTTTACTATTCAATGCCCCAATTGGTATTTGGTTCGGGCCCTAGCTGTAGAATGAGCTCTCCTCCTTTTTGAAATACTTTGTGCGTGAACCAATACTTTTGGAGCGGCCTATTGTTCAATGTCGCCCCTTGGATATAGGTATTCTCCTTGCTGTTGTCCAAAGTTTTGATGGTAAACTCCTCTCCTTCGTAGTACGTTGGATTAAGTTTTATGGTTATCTCATCAAAGATGGGACTCGTAATTTCGTAGGTCGGTGTGATCGAATTGTTCCCTGTTAAGCTAAAAAGCCCCATGGACATCAAGGCACTAACGCCACTCATCTGACCTTGGTCCTCATCATGGCCTCCGTATCCTTGATCTACAGTTGTTGCTCCGTAAGCCTGCTCATTTACCCTTCTCACCCAATATTGTGTGAGCCACGGTTTTTGAACATGGTTAAAAACATGCGCATTGGAACAACCTGGTTGATTGGCATAACTAACGTAGCCATCGGAATAACCAAATACAAAATCTTCGGGAGCGGCCTGCTCAAAGGCAAAATTGAGCTTATCGGCAAGGGCTTCGTTCCCTCCCATAAGCTGCGACAATTTTGATATGCCATGGGAGACCGACCAGGTTCCCTGCCATGCGTTGGACTCTACCCAACCTTGACCAGATAATAAATCTGTGTGTACCCAATTACCCGACTTATCCTTGGGCAATAGTAATTTTGAGTCGGCGTGGAATAATTTGGTCCATCCTTCCGCTCTCTTGGAGAAATAAGCTTGTTCCTTTGTCCTGCCCATTTTTTTTGCCATCTGGGACAGTGACCAATCTTGAAAAGCCCACTCCAATGTTTTGCCAGCATTACCTGGGCAATACCCATTTTCAATGTAAAACTCAAGGGCTTCCGCAGAGTCGCTCATCATGCCTCCGGGCATGTGATTGTTTTTCATGACCTGAAACGCGTGTTTTGGACTTGTTTTGGTCATCAGATCTTTCATGTAGGTACTCACCAGCATATTTGTTGCCGGGTTTCCTGTCATTATATACGAGTATCCACCTGCAATGGCGCCTCTAGGTAGCAACCCACCATTATCTGCATATTGGACCAAGGAGGCCGAAAAATCATCTAAAATCTCGGGCCAAGCCAATCCCCAAACAATGTTCAGGTTCCATTGGGTAAGCCATAGGGCATCAAAATTATACATGTTGAACTTTGCCTTGCCATCCTTATCCTTTGGCAGTGTTCTAACATTTAAATCGGCCTTGGTAAAGTTTCCTTGGCGTTCTCCCTGGGTATAATCTGGATAATCACCACTAACATCATTTAGGATTCTTCTGCCCAATAGGATATGCCATAAGTCGGTATAGAACTTTACGCGTTGTTGCTCTGTTCCGCCCTTCACCGCAATTCTTCCCAGCTGTTCTTCCCAAATTTTGAACGAGTCTTCTTTATAACTGTCAAAATCCCAATGTGGAGCTTCGGTTTGAAGATTTTTACGGGCATTTTCCACGGAGGTGTACGATATGGCAATTTTCATTTGAACTTCTTCTCCTGCCTCAACATCATAATTGGCAGCAATTCCCGTAGTGGGAGCATCCCAATAGCTCTGGGTAATCCCTGCAAAAACGACGGAATCCCTTCGGGTCATGGCATTGGAGCCTTTTACAGAGTTGATATTGTTTAGGTTCTCGTTGTCCTTCCAACCATTCAAGGACTTAAAGGATTTATCAAATTGAATCACAAAAAACACTTTTACCTTTTCCGGACCGCCCCAAAATCTACCTGCTGACTCAAAAGAACCTTCCAACTCATTTTGACTGACCTTGCGAACATCTGCATTGATCATGGTAGAGTTCCCTAAATACCCTCCTAAATTGGTCAAGATACTGGCCTTGTCCGCTTTTGTGTATTTAAATCGATACAGGGTAGTACGTTTGGTACTGGTAAGCTCTGTCCACACATGGTGCTCTTTAAGATATAGGCGTTGATATCCGGGCATGGCTATTTCATCATCATGACTAAAACTGGACTTCCAACCTTGATCACCCAAAGTGGGGTCTATATTTCCCAATGTTGGCATAATCTGTATCCCGGAAAGACACCAACCATGAATCTGTTCGAACCCCAACACCTCTGTAGAGTTATAGTTGTATCCTCCCCCATATTGATTCTTATTTCGAGTTACAGGAGCTGCAGCTACCATTCCCATTGGGTGTGCCCCGGGCGTGAAGAAAAAATAACGTCCCTTGGCGGATTCTATAAACGGGTTTACCCAAAACAAAGGGTTTTCGCTGTCTGTTGGTGATGCGAACACCTCTATTTCGGAAAGTCCTAGGTTAAGTCCTTCTCCATCGTTTACCTCAAAACGCACCCATTCAACAGTTTTAACAGGAAACTCAATTCTTTTAGCATCTCCATTGTTCGGGATGGTGTTTACACGGATAATAGACCCATCACTAAATTTTAGGACGCCGCCTGCTGTATGTTCGTCTAGTCCGGGCCGATCATAAATAACTATGGCATTTATGCTTCGAGCCCTTTCCCACTCCATTTGAAGCCATGGCAACAGATTAGCTCCCCATGCCCTTCGCTCACCTTTAATGGCCCATTCGCCAATACCGTGCATCCTAATGACACCATCGACTAAATTGGCAACTTCACTCCCTTGTAATTCTGAAGAAGCTATTAGTCTGGCTTCATCTGCGATGTTTTCCGATGCATCCAACCTTGAAGTTGTCAGGGCAAGGAAAATTACAAATATTGCTTTTAATCCTTGATAAAACTTTTTGTTCATTTTAGTAACCTGGGTTCTGTGACAAATTTTGGTTAATATCCCTTTCCCTTTGTGGAATAGGCAATAAGTAATGTCGTGCCGCTACAGGAACTTCGGGCTTTGCTTCGGAGACCTTTTCTTCCAACTTGCCAAATCGAACCAAATCGAACCATCGGTGACCCTCCCATGTCAGCTCCTTTTTTCGTTCTTCCAATATAGCTTCCTTAAATGCATCATATCCCATTGCCGATAGATCGGGAAGTACATCCCTTTCTACCCCGTCCGCAAACCTAGCTCTTCTTCTTACTTGGTTAATAGCATCCAAGGCATCGGGAGTGCTGCCACTATTCTGCTCGTTCAATACCTCGGCATACATTAAGAGAATATCTGCATACCGAATAAGTTGCAGGTCATTGGCCGTATTATTTACCAAGGGTTCTGCTACTCTATCCCAGTACTTTACAATGTGTGGGGAACTAAACTCCACCAATTCTCCGTTGACCACATCTTCGGACATAAAAGTGACTTCTTTTCTCCTGTCCTCATCATCGAAAGATTCGTAGAGGGCCATAGTGGGTATTTCAAGCCCTCCTCCATTGGGTCTTCCATCGTAAACACCTCCGGGAAGGGTCCTAAATACCAAATGCCCGCCTTCCCAAAGGGTCGTGAACAAATCCGTTCCTTCTAAAAAACTTATTGCAAACAGAACCTCTTTTCCGTTGTTGTTCTCTATCTTGAATACATCTGCATAATCTTCCCATAGACCGAACCGTCCACTTAACATAATATCTTCCAGTTTGGTCTTGGCAAGCTGAAGGCTTTCTCCTTGTTGAAGCGCTGCCTTGGCCAAATAGGCTTTTGCCGACCAATTAGTGGGCCTACCATTGTCCATTCCTGTTTGTTCTTCTGGAAGATGTTCTTCTGCAATGGTCAAGTCTGCAAAAATCTGTGAATAGACTTCAGAGACTGATGCCCTGCCCAAAAATGCACTGGACGTAAAAACAGTCTGAGGTTCTAACTGTAACGGTACTTCTCCGAAAAAACGCACCAATTCAAAATAAAGAAGTCCTCGCAAAAAATAGGCTTCGCCCAATAAATCGTCTTTGGTCTCCTCGTTCATTTCTATATCCGGGATATTGATAATGGCCATATTGGCTGCATTTATACCTAAATAAAGATTGGACCAAATTTCCAGTGCTATGGTGTTCTCCGGTGTATGTGCCATTGCCGAAAGTTGGTTGTAGCCATCTCCTCGATTAAAACTCGTCTCCCCTTCATCCGATAAAAGAGCATTGGCTGTCCAGTAATTTGCAAAATACAGTCCTTTGGAATTCAGGGTCTCATCGAAAGTGGCTCCCAAATGTCCATATATACCGTTTATGGCCAGTTTGGCATCTTGTTCTGTTTGGTAAAATGTATCTTCGGTATAAAAGGTCTTCACATCTTCTTCCAAGGCACTTTCACAACCCATGATCAAAATCAGGGCAGCGAAGTAAATTCTATAATTTTTGAATTGTTTCATGATTTTGATTTTTTAAAAGTTTATGTTAAGGCCCAACAGATACGTTCTAGATGTTGGATACCCGCCGAAGTCCGCACCGGCACTCAAATTATTGTTCTGACCTCCAAAACTTACTTCGGGATCGACCCCACTATAATTGGTGATGGTGAACAAGTTTTTCCCGGTAGCATAGAGTCGGAGTTTATTTATGTTCATTTTGGACAAGAACTTACTTGATATGGAATATCCCAAAGTGGCGGATTTTAGCCTTAAATAGGAGCCATCTTCTACATAGTTATCCGAGAACACAATATTTCTGGGACCATCCGCAGCCCTAGTATAGGTATTACTTGGATTTTCCGGTGTCCATCTATTAGAGAATGCTTCCAACAAAACATTTCCCTGTCCATTTAGGTTTTCCAGGTTTATCCTATTAAAGTTGGCTATTTCATTACCATATACACCTTGCATGAATACGTTAAGGTCCCAATTATTCCATGTAATCGTGTTGTTGATACCAAAAGTATATTCCGGTATAGGGTTTCCGATAAACGTTCTGTCGTTATCGGCATCGATTACCCCATCCCCGTTCAGGTCCTTGTATTTACGTTCTCCTGGAGTAAATGTATCTGTCGCAAAGGTCGGAGTGGTCGTGGGGTCATCGTCCAATTGAATGATTCCATCAGAAACATAGCCGTAAAACGCCCCGATTTCACCATCCTCTTCGAGCAACTGCCAATTGGTTATCCCCAAAATCCCAAAACCTGTGGGAATATTGTCCAAACCGGCCAGATCCAGTATTTTGTTCTTGTTATATGCCCCTGTTAGGTTTACATCCCAATTGAATCCACCTTTGAACAATTGTGCATTGATGCCCAACTCTATTCCCTGATTGCGAACACTTCCGGCATTGACCACACTTTGAATGTACCCAGTTTGCGAAGGCACTTGCAGGTTCAACAGCAAATCGTCCGTATTCTTCTGGTAAGCATCGATGGTAAGTCCCAACCGGTCATTAAAGAAACCAAGGTCCAATCCTACATTGTATTGTTCGGTACGTTCCCATTTAAGAGCACTATTGGCCGGAGTACTGGGTAATTGTCCCACTACCGCATTGTCGTTAAAAAAATGGTATGTAGGTTTAAATGTTGATTGGGCGGAATATGGTGCGATCGACTCATTCCCTATTATACCATAACCTAAGCGCAGCTTAAGATAGAGGCCCGAATCTTGAAGAAATTCTTCTTCCGAAACATTCCAAGCGAATGCTCCCGAAGGAAAAAAACCATACTTGTTTCCATCGCCAAACTTGGATGAACCATCTACTCGGGAAGTAACGGTAAAAATATATTTGTTGTCCAAAATATAGTTTACCCTACCGAAGTAAGAAATCAATCGTGATTCTATAATATTGGAATTTACTCCAGGATTTAGGCCAAGTCCCAAATTATTGGAACCAAAATTCTCGGTTGGGAAACCCAAGGCATCGCCCGAAAGGGTTTCTATGCTAAAATCTTGCCATGATGCCCCGACCAAAGCGTTCAACCGATGCCTATTACTAAATGTGTTGGTGTAGGTTACGGTAGTTTCCGCCAAATAACTTGTAGCCGTGTTCTTGGCCTGAGCAGCGAAAGCTCCTGGTGTATTCCCAAAGTCTATTTCCTCTGTCCTAAAGTAAAATTGCTCATTGATATTCATATCCACCCCGAGTGTTGTCTTCAACTGGAATTTCTCTGCAAAATTCCATTTAATGGCCAAGTTGTCCAATATTCTTGTTGCCTTACCCTGGCTTTCCGATAAATTTTGAAAGGCCACCGGACTTGGAAAATTTGGAATTTGTTCTTGAATATTGTTTACATCGTTTACAAAGGTTCCATTGTTCTGCACAATAAAATTACCTTTGGTATAATTTCCTTCAGGATCAAAAACAGGTAACAACGGATTAAACTGGTATGCCCCTGTAATGGCACTACTTGCAACTTCTGTACCTCCTGTTGTTTCTGTTCTGGCCGTATTGAAATCTGTCTTGTTCAAACTCAAAGAGTTTTCTATGGAAAGCTTTTCTGTAGCTTTAAAATCGAGGTTTACCCTAAAATTGTAGCGCTTAAAGTCGGTTTCGATAACTACGCCTTCCTGATCTAAATATGATCCGGAAATAGCGTACTTAATGTCTTGATTACCACCCTTTATGGAAAGGTCATGACTTTTGGTTATGGCTGTCCTAAAAATCTCATCTTGCCAATCTGTACCCACTCCAAAAGAATTTGGATCTGTGTAAAATCTTGGCTCACCGGAACCATTGTACCTGGATTCATTCACAAAAAACGCAAACTGCGAGGCATCCAATACATCCAACTTCTGAATAACCTTACTTACCCCAACATACGTATCATAGTTGATTTGAACTTCCCCATTTAACCCGCGTTTGGTAGTAATAATAATTACTCCATTGGCGCCACGAGACCCATATATAGCGGTAGCAGATGCATCTTTCAACACATCGATGGATGCTATATCATTTGCACTTAAGGTAGATAAGGCGTTTATGGAAGGGCCTTCTGCTACACCAGCAGAAAGGTTATCGCTGTTGTTATCTACCGGAAAACCATCTATTACGTACAAGGGCTCGTTACTTGCGTTTATGGAACTACTGCCCCGTATTCGTACGGAGGTAGCTCCTCCCGGCTGACCTGAGGTTTGTGTTAACAACACACCGGAAACTCTACCTTGCACAAAATCATCTGCCGTTGTGGAGCGGACAGCCTCAAGGTCTTCCGACTTTATAGTGGCAATAGATCCGGTAAGGTCCTTCTTGGTCGTACTTCCATAACCTATTATCACTACCTCATCCAATTCGTTCACATCTGTTTTTAACACTATGTTGATTGTTCGCTGTTTACCCACTGTAACTTCTCGGGAACTGAACCCTTGATAACTAAAAATCAAGATTACATCCTCATTGGGAACCTCAAGGGTATACTCTCCATCAAAATTTGCCGATGCCCCAATGGACATTCCTTTCACTATCACATTTGCCCCAGGTAGCGGAAAACCATCATCCTCTGCCGTAATCACCCCATTTATGGTTATATTTTGTGCAAAGGCAAGTAGATTGCCAAGCATCAAAAAAACGACAAAAAGGCCTTTTATTCTATTTTTCATAATCGTCATGTTTTTAATTTGCACAGTTGGGTATTAGTTGAAAATCTTCACCTGTGTCTGGATTCTTGACCTCGACATCCCCATTCTGGTTTTTAAAACTGAAAGTGATATCTGTTATTTCTTGACTAGGCTGAGCATTAAAAAGTTGTCTTGGCCAAACAGATACATTCCATTGATCGGTGCCAATCGAACGCATTTTAGTTATATCGGAAATATCGCATGCTACCACCGCTTCTCCATCTATAACAGCTTTGGCGCACAGATAAACATCTGTGGCCCCTGATAGGGCGGTTGGAGCGCCTTCGGGTCCTTTTTTTGCATCAAAACCGATATGGATAATATCATCATAGGTATATTCCGCGGGTTGAAAGGTTACAGGAAATGGAAGGGGGCCACATAAATCGATTACAGGGTTTGCCCCTCCGGTAACTTCCATGCAAGGAGTAAATCTAATATCAGTCTCCCCTGGCGTGATACCGTAGCCGGAAGTACCTACAATGTAACCTAACTGTGTTTTAATATTTTCCGTTCCCACATCCATGGAAAGCTGAATTTGGCCCGAAAAGTTTACACCATTGGCTCCCGAAACAGTTTGATCGGAAATAAAAACTACCCATTCCACAAGACCGTAATTTTCACCAATTCCTGCAAGATCTGTTATAGGGGTTTTATAGTCGGGATCAGAGCCATTGGCCAAACGCATGGTCCCATCGCCGTTGTCCAAAGTATAAGTGACCGTTGCGTTGGAAGCGATATCCCATGCTTCCGGAACCAAAACCCCAAACACGATATTATAAGCCGCATCCTCCGCAGGTGCTACGTCAACATCGATAGTTACATCCATTTGTTCACCAACTGTAACGGATGAAGGTTGGTTTACGTTGGTTATGGTCACGCACATGCTCAACAACAAAAACAATAGAAACAGTGCCTTTGGTTGAAAAATAATGCGTTTTAGTTTGTTTAGTTTGTTCTTCATTTTAGTGCATATTGGTTTCTTGTTATTTGCTCAGTTTATAGGTATAGGTATTTGATGAACATCCTAACGGGACGATTACTGTCATCTTATTCGATCCAGAAAGAACAGCTCCTTGAATATCCAAACTGGTACCATCTGAAAAATTTAGTTTTGTAGGATACACAGGGTCATCAAAGGACCAATCACCACTGAGGTCACTTAACACAAAGGGAACTGTCTGACTTGGAAAAGAGAAAGACGAAGGCTCCCCATTCTCATAATCCAGCTGAAGTGAAAAGGATTGAAAATCCATAAGTGCCGTTATGTCGTTTCCATTTTGGAGGACTTGGTCTACTTTCCAATTCCCCTCGATATCAACAACAAACTCGGTAAACCCTTCCGGGTTCTGCTCAGGGTCGTCATCACAGCTGATAAAGGCTAGAATCGACAAGGTCATAATTAATCGTAAGCATTTCATAACTCTAAAGTTTGATAATTAGTTAGTTTACGGTAAGGCCGCCGTGCCAAAAAAGAGAAAAAAGGAAGATCGAAGGCTTATTTTACAATGTCTCCATATCACCCTTTTTTCTTTCAAAATTAAACTCAACAACTTAAATAATTATTTTTTGAACACTCTAAACAAAGAACTCTCTAACAGTCAATAAGCGGGAAATCAATATTTATATGTTCATATGTTCATACATATGTTCAAATATAGATTATTATCTCATCTCTCCAAAAAAAAAGTTCTTTTTTTAATTCATTATCATTCTACTGCATGAAAATTTAACAATTTTATAAAATCTATTCAAATAGTCTTCTTTCGTGCTTCTTAGGTCAAAACACCATAAAACGTTTTCGTAAATCGAAAATCTACTTATGTTCATATGTTCATACATTTAAAAATATTATCTATTTGAAATTCAACATTTATTATGTCCACATACTGGCTATACTAACAATAACCTATATAAATTGACCTATGGATTTCTTAAATGCCATTTTGGAGGAAGTAATCAACTTTTTTGAAGCTTCCGCTGTTCTGGACGCGCTAAAAACTGAAAAGTATGCTTTTTTTTAAAAGTTTTGACGGTATTGTTTCTTGTATTTTTATCGCTCTTCCATTTTACTTATAGCAGAATACTTTATCGTTTTTTTTTTAAGGAACAGGAACAACTAAAAACTTACAAGGTCAACTTTACTATCATTGCTTTTAACCGAATTATTGGTAGAACCTTATCATTGGGGACCATAGTTTGGAGTATAGGTGTTTTTCAAGTATATGCCTTGTTCCAAACTTCTTATACATGATGAGCTCCTCCCTTTAAAACTGTACTGTATAAAAGTAGAATAATCCTAATTTATTAATCAAATAATGGTCTACTTTTACGCTTCATTTCATCTTAATATTGCCATATAGCGACCTTTAAACAAAAAACAATTTACTTACTCCATTCATGGATATATTTATTCTTTACTTTCTCGCTGCGGGTGCATTTGCTGGCATACTTGCAGGCTTATTTGGAATTGGTGGAGGTATGGTAATCGTACCAGCATTAATTTACATTTTTACAGCACAAGGTATTCCTCAATCTGCACTTACACATATTGGTATTGGTACATCTCTAGCAACAATCATTGTTACATCTATTAGTTCACTTCGAGCTCACCACAGTCGGGGTGCCGTAAACTGGAATGTATGGAAACATATGGCACCAGGACTGGTAATAGGTTCATTAATTGGTGCAGGTATCACATCTATTATCCATGGTAATTCGCTTCAGGTAATAATTGGTGTAGGTGCATTTTTGGTAGGATTAAAAATGTTGCTTATGAAAAATAGAACCTTGGAAGAAAATGACTTTAGCAAACTACCTTCGCCTATTGGACAAACAGGTTTAGGAGGTTTTATTGGTATTGCTTCTGCTATTTTTGGTATTGGAGGAGGTACATTAACGGTTCCATTATTGAGTAATTATGGTTTGAAAATTCAGAATGCAGTAGGTACATCAGCTGCTTGTGGCTTACCTATTGCAAGTGCAGGTGCAATTGGGTTTCTTGTCTTTGGGCAATTTCTTGATGCCAGTATCAAAGAAACATTACCTAATGGCGTGTTTGGCTTTGTACATGTTTATGCATTTATTTGTGTGAGTTTAGCTAGCTTTTTCACCGCACCAATCGGAGCAAAACTTGCACATAAATTACCTGCAGCAACCTTGAAAAAAGCATTCGCAGTTTTGTTGTTAATTGTGGGGATTAGATTAGTGTTGGATTCTGATGTTTTTACTATTTAATTACCCTAAGTATTTTCTTAAAAAAATTACATCTACTTGTGTTTTTAAAACAACTTTCTCATGTCAGACCTAAACTATTTCATAATCGATGTATTCAACCTTTCTTCTACTGACCCTGCCCATCTAAAAGTCCAGAGATACCAACCCTCCAGGAGGTCAACTTGACGTTTTGTTCCCATATTGTCATTTTACAAAATCAGCTTATCAACAATCCCTCTTTTTTTCCCATATCGGTTGACACCAATTCAGTGTATTCCATGCCATAATCCCCTACATACTATAATATACACAAAATACTGATTTTCAGTTTTTTAAATAGAATACAAAGTACTTTTCAAGTATCAAAAATCGTCCAACCCAAAAACGTTTACGATATGCGAAAATCACTTTTTGTTACCATCCTCTTACTTTTTGTTTCCAGTTCCACTTTGGCCCAGATCGGAGGTATTGAGGATTCCGTCAATGATATTTCCGAAACCATCCGGGCCATCTTCCCCATTATCCTTGGGGTCATCTTTTTAGTAGGTTTCCTTTTTAATGCCGGACATTTTTTTGGGGAGAATTCAGACCTTAAAAAAGGCATCACACGTGTACTCGTATTTGTACTTATCGCCGGTGCCGTCGTGGGCATCTTTACCTATCTCATTGGAATCGTAGTCTAATGAAAAGGTATCAGGTCTATCGGAACATCCGAAAACAAGCGATGGTCATGGGACTCCCCATAGCCCTTTTTGTCCTACAAATGGTATCGGTCATCGGTTCCCTATTGGTCATCATCTTTTCCTTCAATTTTGGTGTCATCGTGGCCCTACTGCTGTTCAATGCCTTGCTTTATGGGGCATTGGTGCGGTGGGTCAAAAGACCTTTCCAAATCCCCCTCCAAAAAAAATTTCCCGATGCCATCAGTACTAAACGATTGAGTCCATTGCCCTATGACTAAAATCAACTTGAACACCTATCATCCTATCCTCGATATCCAAAATCAAGTGGTCTTTGCCAACAACGGCAATGTTCTACTGTGCTATCAAGTGGCCCTGCCGGAGGTGTACTCCCTTTCCGAATCGGATTTTGAGACACTACATGGCATCTGGTTCCAAGCCTTTAAATCCCTCCCTAACGGAACCGTGATCCACAAACAGGATTGCTATCAAAAGAAAGGATATACTGCGGAATCCCTTCCCAATACCACCTTTTTGGGAAAAGCCACCCATAGGCATTTTAAGGGAAGGGAATATTTGGTCCATAAAAGCTACCTCTTCTTTGTACTCCCTTTGGACAAGACATTGAACGCTACCAAATATGTCAATCCCTTTCGAAGAATGGACAAAGGATATCACAGAAAATTGGATGTACAGGTAGCCGGATTCATCACGGCGGTGAACGATGCGGTTGCCTATATCAACAATTCCAAAAGTATCGCCGTTTCTCCAATGGAGACCAAAGCTATCTTAGATCATACCCATACATATTTCAATGGGTTCAATCTTGATTTTGAAACCGATATCCAACTGAACCAAAGACCCATCCAAATAGGTGACCATTTTTTTGATGTGATAGCCGTCAACAATGAACAGTGCTTCGGGGAAACGGTCCAGAGCAGTATCCCCAATGATAATTTTGCCCAGGACGATTTTATATTTCACCAAGGTTTTCTCGATGGTCTGGGATTGGAGCTACAGGAGAACCATATCATCAACCACATCCTGTATCTGGACGACAGGCACAGATGGCGCAAGGCCTTGGACAAAAAGATCGAAGAACTTTCCAAAAGTTCAAATTTCGGAACGCAGAACAAGGTCGTCCTTAAAAAGATCCGGCAAATCGTAGATCAGATCAATACCGATGAAAGTTCCCGTATCATCAGGGGTCATCTAAACCTTGTTTACTGGCATACCGAGCCAGGTGTCATCAAGGAAATAGCATCCAAGATCAAGGCCGGTTTCAAAGAATTGGATGTGCGCCCCTACCACCCCCATGGAGAAGAGCGGAAACATTACTTTTTAAATTCCCATCCTTGTCATGCCACCAACTTCTCCAACGAAGATCTTTTTGTGACCGACCTGAAACATGCCCTGTGCCTGTACTTGAACAATACCAATTACCGCTCCGATGATAAGGGCGTGGCATTCAATGATAGGCACTACAATATCCCAGTGCTCAAAGATGTATGGGATGCGAAAAAAAAACGCATCAAGGCCAGGAACTTTGCCATTTTTGCACCGACTGGGGAAGGCAAGTCCTTTTTGGCCAACAATATTTTGAGACAGTATTTTGAATCGGGAGTCCGAATGGTCATTATCGACCTAGGCGGGTCCTACAGCAAATTTGCCCAGCTCTATCCCGATGACCATGTCATCCTCAGATATGAGAAAGGAAAAAACCTGGGCATCAATCCCTTTTATATCGGTGATGATTCCGACCTGACACCGGAACGTTTGGAGGACCTCGCCCTATTCGTTTTGGAACTATTGGCGGAAACCAAGGTTAACAAATCCAAGGAAGTGGCCGTAAAAAAAGTATTGTTGCATTACTACAAACATATCCGGACCCAACATTCCCTGTCGTCACTATACCGTTATGTCGACAGTAAAAAAGATTGCTTGCTCCAAGAGCTCAGGCTGGACGAACGCGACTTTAGTGTCTATAGCTTTTTGCACATCCTATCGGAATACGTGGAAGGGGGACTGTACAGTTTTCTGTTCACTATCGGGGCAGACCAGACCTTTACCATCGAGGACAAACGACTGATTGTCTTTGAACTGGACGAGGTGCGGGACAATAAGGAAATCCTTTCGGTCATGCTCAAGCTCATCAAATCCGCCATCCAACGAACCATTTGGCGCAACCGCTCGGAGCGGGGCATCATCCTTTTCGACGAGTTTGCCAAACAATTGAAGTTTCCGAATGTTTTGGAAAGCGTGGAATTCTATTACCAGGCCATCCGAAAGCAAAATGGAGCCATTGGCATTGTCTTGCAATCCATCAACCAACTACCGGAAAATTCAACTTCGGCCAGTATTCTGGAAAACACCCAGGTCATATACAGTCTGCGCAACGAAAAGGGTTATGAAGCATTAAAGGACAGGCTGAGTTTGTCCGGCCATGACCTGAACCAACTGAAGTCCATCCGCAACAAGCTGACAGGGAATAGAAGGTATACCGAGATTTTTATCAAGATCGGCAAAGAAAGCAATGTCTTTCGCCTGGAAGTTCCCCCAGAGGTCTATGCGGCCTATCTCACGGACGGGGCAGAAAACCACCAAATCATGGAACGTTTTGAAAAGACCCGGGATATGGAACAGGCCATCAAGGAATTTATAAAACAAAAAACAACGGAATATGAATCCAAAAAATAGCACTAGACCCAGAAACATGGCCTATACTTTGGCCTTGGCCCTGATCTTGGCCATTAACCTGCCTGGCCGTGCCACGGCCCAGGGGATGCCGGTGTTTGATAATACCAACTTTATCAGCATGACCAAATCCCTCTTGGAATCCGCTAAACAGACCTCGGAACTGTTGAATACCGTAAACTTTTTAAAAGAGCAAAAAGAGAACATTGTCAAGGTCAGCAATACCATAAAACAATTGAAAGCGGTAAAGGAGCTCGCCAAGAACAATGAGATCCTGTTTCACACGGTCCAAGATGACCTGAGGGATATTCTAAACTCCCCCTATATCAAGGCCCATGAGGTGAACCAAATATCCAGTTCCTTTGGGGTTATCATGGATACTGCCATCGATGATCTGGATTTTGTCAACCAGATCCTGTCCAGTGACCTTCTAAAAATGACTGATGCGGAGCGCACGGCCATCCTGATGGAAAAGAAAGAGCAGTCCCAAGAAATGGTGGCCGAACTGGAAGTCAAGACCCGAAGGTACCGGGAGATTATTTCCTTCCGTAAGATGCAGGATATCATCAACAATCGTGAAAAAAAATACTGATGTCAAACTTCTTTTTGGGCATAGGATTGGAATATGTGGATGCGGTCTTCCAGACCATCAAGGACAGTGACTTTTCACAATACACCATAGTAGGAATGAAGGGGCTGGCCGTGCTGTTCTTTTTGGTCAATATCCTAAAGAAATACAATGAGGGTATTGCGGGTACCGATGGCCACACCTGGGGGCTTACCCCAACGGAACTGGCCAAGAACTTTTTGATTGTATTATTGGTCCTCTTTTCCACACAGGTATTGGGGGCGTTCGATGGGATACTGGTGGCCATCGAATCCCAATACCGGGACACGGCTCCGGCACTCCTCCCCTTGCAGCTGCAGGATGTGGACCTGGAACGGGACGTGGGTGCCCTGGAAGCCGCCAAGAAAGCCATGGCCATATTGTACGAAGCTTTGGTCACACCCTTATATGGATTAAAGATGCTGGCTTTTATCATCGGAGTGCTCCTTTGGTTATTGGATATCTTTATCTATCCCCTTTTTTTGGCAGAACGTTATTTCCTTTTGGGTATCCTTCAGGCCTTTTTTCCCTTGGTCATCAGTCTATCGGTATTTGAAAAGTTCCGAAACTTGGCCTATACCTATTTCAAACTCTATGCGGGGGTCTACATGCTGGTACCCGCCTTTTTTCTGGTCAATGTATTCGTGAACAATCTGTATACTGAGATCAACACCAACTTTTGGGGCAGTCTCTTCGGAACGGACTGGGGCGACGAATTCTTTGCACCGATAATCGAGTTCGGGTCCATTGGTTTTATCGTACTCCTCAAGTTCAAACTATACCGAAAGGCTACCAGCTTTACCCTTCGATTGTTCACCGGATAAAACTCACATACATGAAAGCACCCTTTAAAAACATTCAACAACAATTGCAAATGAACCGTGCTGTGGTCCTGGCCGTGGTCATCGTTTCCGGAATGGTCTGCATCATTTCCATAACCATGGTAACCCGAATGCACAGGGCTATGCTCAACAGTGCCTTTGTGGTGAGTGATATGGGGGATATCATTCCCTTGGAACTGGTGGACCAACGAGAGCATCTGGAGGTCGAGGCCCTTTCCCATTTGGAGCGGTTCCATCAATGGTTCTATGGGGTCGATGCGGGCAGTTATGGGGACCATATGGAAAAGGCCCTTTGGTTGGGCAATGGTTCCGTGGACGCGCTTTACAGGCAAAAAAAGGCCAATGGTTTCTATAACCGATTGCTACAATATTCGCTGGTACAACAGGTGGAACGAATCGATTCCACTATTGATATGAACCAAAAACCCTATCGTTTCGAAACGCGGACGGTGTTCCATATCAACCGGGGTACCGTTACGGACACCTATGAACTGCTCACCTCGGGCCGATTGATTACAGTGGAGCGCAATTTTCCGCACAACCCGCACGGCCTGTTGATCACGGACTTTTTTGAAAACTCCTTACGTAAAATGGACATCAATGAAATTACAGCAAAATAAAATCGTATTTGTACTGCTCCTGGCCTGTGTGGTTCTGTTCATCACTGCCTATTCCATAATGACCTTTGGCAAGGACACGAAAACTGAATTGGACCCCGACCGTATACCTGTACCCGACCTGAAGGAAAACAATACGGAATATGCATCCAAATTGGAAGCCCTGGAGGCCATCGAGGAGGAAAGGGAATCTTCCGCCCCCTCCATGTATCCGGACCATATGGTGGATGACAAGGGGTATTTCAATCCGGACTACATGGAATATGAAAAGCATCGAATCATCGATAGCATCCTTGAGACAGGGCAAGGCAAGTATCCCAAAAACCTAAACCCGAAACCTACTGCCCGTCCGCTTGTCAAAGAACAAAAAAACAACCTACCTGAAACTGCCCTGCCCGAACCAAACAAGACCGATCCTGAAGTACTCGGTTTGGAACACCAGCTATTTTTTGCCTCGAATCCAGAAACCGTAAACCATACGTTGGAAGACGGGCTCAAGGTCCGGGTAGATGGCATGCAAACGATCAGGGAGGGGCATCGTTTGGACCTACGGCTCTCTACCGATGCCATTTTCAATGCAATCCATCTATCAAAGAACACCAGGGTATATGGTTTTGTAAAGATCCGTCCCAACAGGGTCATGATCGAGATTTCCCAAATTGGCGATCAAACCATATCACTAAAAGGATATGATGCACAGGATAGGATGGAGGGCATTTATGTGGAGAACCACCTACGGGGTGAGATTGCAGCTCAAAGCTTGGACAAGACCATTGGCGCGGTCAATATTCCGGGCATCCCACAACTGGGTGGTATCAAAGGAATCTTCCGAAAGGATAACCGAGCCATTAAAGTGTCCATCCCGAACAATTATCAGTTAACCTTAAAACCCTGACCATGTATTTAAAACAAATCTACCTTATCCTCATTATCACAGCAATTTCGATAGAGACCCATGCACAAAAAGCCTTGGATACATTATATGCCAACGAACATCAAAATGTGGCCCTGTTCTTTCCAATTCCCATCCAAAAAGCAGTAACCGGACATCAAGGTTTTGTATTTACCTATAACCGGGAAAAGGAAGGATACTTCGGTCTATTGCAAGCTGTGGAGGGGAAAACCAGTAATTTATTGGTCATGACATCAGATGGCAGGGTCTATACCTTTCTACTGCAATATGCAAAAGAACTGCCCCAATTCAACTATTTCATCGGATTGGAAAAAAGTATCGGGAATGCATGGCCCTTGCCAGAGAAGAAGGCAATTGAAATGAAAAAAGCAACCCATGACCCCGAACTCATAAAAAACTGTAACCTTCTTTTAGATCAAAAACATGGTATACTAAAAACCAAACGTAAAAATGGAATACGATTAGGGTTGGAAAGCATGACCTATAAGGATGACAAGATGTATTTGGTATTTGCCATACAAAACAGCTCGACGATCGATTTCGCAATGAACTATCTGGATATCCTGAGAAAAATCGGCACCAACAAACGAAGGACGGCCTACCAAGGGTTATCAATAGAACCAATATTTCGTTTTAAGCAACCAAAGACTATTAAAAGCGGTGAGACAAAACGGTTTGTATATGTACTTCCCAAATTTGTTCCAATCTCGGGTGAAATAGTTTTGTTTGATTTGAATGAATCGAAAGGTAGCAGAAAAACTGTTTTAAAATATCGGATTAAACGCTTTTAAACTTCAAATGTGGCAGTGAGATACGCAGAGCCAATAATTCCCTAAATCCTTGATTCACTCAATCACTTCTTCCAAGAACCGGATATAGGCAGTGACCTTTCTATGGTAATCCTCAACACCGTACACACCCATACAGAGAAGTCTTTTTTCCAACCGTGCGTATTTTTGCATATCAATCCCATTACTGTTGGTCATATAGTTGGCAAATAATGTTTTTTTAAAGTCAGTGGAATGGTAGACTTGTTGCGCTAGTTTCAATGAATATACCATAGTAATCAAGGTCTCAATCCAAAGATTTGATGGAGCTCCCCATTGATGTACTTGTCCATTTTTTTCCCATGGACAAATACGCCCATTCCCAAAATAGTCCCCTTAAGTGGGCAAAGCTCCAATTCCACAAAAAATTTATCAATGGCATAGAGTATAAACCAACAGTCAATGGATTTATAGGAAGTTAGGAAAATACCATCTTCCCAAAGGATTTCCCATTGTTTGTCCTTACACAAGGCCATATAGTCATATATTCCCATCAATATTCAACTTTAACATCCGTATATTCAAAATAATCCGTGGCTTCAGATTGGTTGCCAACGGCATGTTTACCACGGAGCTTTCCAACGGTATGGGCGGTCAATTCCGATTCGGGATAGGGTCTTAAAAGTTCCTCCAGTTTCTTTTTGTCAAGTTCATCCCTGTATTCGACCAACCATTCATCTTCCAATGCGTCGGGTAAAATGACCGGCATCCGTGGGCCTTTGAGTTTTGGGTTGTTGTGTATTTCGGCCATCATGGGATTCCCTTCCGTGGTCACTATGGAAAAGGTGTTCAATACTTCCCCCGTTTCCTTGTCCGTCCATTCGTTCCACAGCCCTGCCAATGAAAGGGGCTTTTTGTCTTTTCGGGATATGTAATAGGGGACGGTCTCTTTTCCGTGGTGGTGGTGTTCGTAAAACCCATCGATACAAATGATGCAGCGCTTGTCCTTTGCGGACTTTTTAAATGAGTTTTTCTCAAAGATGGTCTCTCCCCGGGCGTTCAGGGTCTTGTTCCAGATATCCTTTTTGTCCCTGGCCCAACTGGGGACCAAGCCCCATTGGGACACCACGGGATAGTTCGGACTATCATGAGTGTATATGAACATTTTGGGGTGCTGAAAACCGGTCACATGGAACAAGGGCAGGTCCGTTTCCCTGACCAACTTTTCCTTGATCTCACGGATACTATGTTCATCCGCATTTCGCATGGCCCTTTTCAATTGAGATTCCAACTGGGCTTTGACATCGTAGCACATAATTGAGGTTGTCTGATGATACTGGCATTAAGATACCTATATCTTTTATCACTTCCAATAGTGGATCAGGGATAAAAACTTTTACGCTTAACCGCTCACCTAATGACCCTCATACCAAAATTTCTCCTGTCTTTAGTTTCCTCCTTTTGATTTCCATCCATTAACTTCTTCAAATGTGACATATCCTTGCTTATCTTCTTTTCAAGTACCCTGGCATATTTCTTAGTGGTCGATAGTTTGGTGTGTCCCAATAGTTTGGAAACGGTTTCAATCGGCACATTGTTCATTAGCGTAATGGTCGTAGCAAAAGTATGTCGGGCCACGTGGAAGGTCAGGTATTTATCGATACCGGCCTTTTGGGCAATGGTCTTTAGATACTTGTTCACTTTTTGATTGGAAAACACCGGGAGAAGGGTAGATTCATTCTCATGCTTTGGATGGTCGGCATATTTTTCCAAGATACATTTGGCCTGATATAGGAGCGGTACCTTTACCGGTGTCTTTGTCTTTTTACGTTTGACATTGATCCATAGGTCACCATCGATACCCTTGACAATATCTCCTTGCTTGAGCAGCTTTACCTCAATATAGCTCAATCCGGTATAGCACGAAAACAAGAAAATGTCTCGGACCACATGGATTCCCGACTCTTTGAGCACCAAATCTTTTAATTTTTGGATATCCTCCTCTTCCAAGAAATCACTGTCATAGGATTCAAACTTCATGGTATAAAGGGTAAAAGGATTTTGGGGCATACACCCAAACTTAAAAGCAAGGGTGACCAGCTTTTTGAAACGCTCCATATGTTTCATAATTCCATTATTGCTCAAGGATATATTCTTGACTATGGACTCACAATTTCGCAAATAGGTCTCGAATTCCAGAATAAAGGCATAGTCGATAAAGGCCAATTTGATATCTGCGCTCCGATATCTCTTTTTGACAAATCGCAATAGATAGGTTTCAGTGGCCGAGTAGTTTTTGATCGTGCCCTTGGCCAGCTTGGGCATTTCATGGATGCGATGGAATTCTATGATATCTTTTAATGTTCGGACCACCTTGTCCTTTCCAAGGTAGCGCAACTTGATGATCTTCGCATTGACCACCGCTCCCTCGGCCATTAACTGCCGATGGCATTCCATAAGTTTGGCATGGACATCATCAAGATATCGGTTGATACTGTTCGCCTGATTGGCACGATGATCGATTTTACCCAAAATAGGACACCATCGTTCTTCTAAAGTTGTTCTATGGACACTGAGGTCTGAATATCTTCCCTCAAATCTGATTCGGGCGTAAATGGGAATCCGCCCATCTTTTTTTCTGGCCGACTTTTTTAGCCAAAAGCTGATACTGAATGAATTAGAGCTGTTCATGTGCTTCGCATTAAATGGAACAATCCGTTAAGCGAAAGTCAAATCACACGAAAAATCGAATCAGGAAGTACAAGTTAAGGAATTATCCCCGACAAAAATAGGACATCATATAGGACATCCTCACCCTTGATTTCAGACCAAAACAAAGAAAGCCAGAAAATATTAATTTTCTGGCTTTCAATTAATTATGGTTTTGATTGTTGTCAATTAAACCATAAATGTCGGGGTGGCAGGATTCGAACCTGCGACCTCCTGCTCCCAAAGCAGGCGCGATAACCGGGCTACGCTACACCCCGAGGTGTATTGGAAAAAGCGGAGAGACCGGGACTCGAACCCGGGCAGCACTTACGCGCTGACAGATTAGCAATCTGCTCCGTTACCACTCCGGCACCTCTCCTGTTTTTATAAGATCGTACATTCTGAAAATGCGGATGCAAATGTACCTTTTCAGAAGTAAGATCGCAACTATTTTTTGATTTTTTTAATGGAACTTTTATCACTACCCTGCTATTCAGGATATTCCACCCTCAAATGATAGATGTTTGTAAGCTTCTGTTTGAGCACTTTTTTCACCATTTCTATTTCTTTAAGTGTAATATCGGCATTTAAAAACTGATTAGCCTGCATTTGTCCTTTTACTATTTTCTCCACAAACTCATCAATTATGGTAAAAGTTGGGTTTTTTAAGCTTTTAGAAGCGGCCTCAACAGCATCCGACATCATTAGTATAGCTGTTTCTTTAGAAAATGGAATTGGCCCCGGATATTTAAAGTTATCTGGATCAGTCCCTTTATCCAACTCTTGCTGTTTTTTTAAAAAATAATAAACCACTGTGGTTCCATGATGGGTTCTTATAAAGTCAATGACCCGATCTGGAATTTTATATTTCCTTGCTATTTCGATCCCATTGATTACATGATTAATTATAATTTTAGCGCTTTCTTTTGGAGGTAGGTCATCATGTGGATTCACATTGGTAATCTGGTTTTCGGTAAAATAGGTAGGCTTCTCCATTTTACCTATATCGTGGTAGAGTGCTCCTACCCTAACCAACATGGCATTGGCCCCGATTTCGTTAGCAGCGGCCTCGGCAAGGTTGGCTACCTGAAGCGAATGATGAAACGTACCAGGTGCCTTGTCCGAAAGTTCTTTGAGCAATTTAGAATTGGTATCGGATAGTTCCAACAAAGACACATCGGATATAAGTCCAAAAACCTTCTCAAACATATAAATAAGTGGTTGTACAAAAAGGGTCAATAGACCGTTCAACACAAAAACCCCAAACAATGTCCATTCAATATTTTGAAGATTACCCTCATGAATGGCGTGAAATGCGAAATAACCAACGATATAGATGAAGGTAATCTGACCTACCGATATAAATAGATTCGCTCTCTTATACAACTCAGAAACGGTTAGAATGGTAACTATTCCTGCAATGATCTGCAAAAAGATATACTCAAAACTATTGGGCACCACAAAACCAAGAATCAAAACGGTCAAAACATGGACAAACAATCCCAATCTGGCATCAAAAAAGTTTTTTAATATCAATGGTAAAATACACAAGGGAACCATGTAAATGTAGTTTTCGTAATGTTTTACCATCAAGGTTGTGGCAACTACCATCAACAAGATATTAAAGAAGATAAAAGTTACTTTATTGTTGTTCAGAAAAATTTCAATCCGATACCTTTTCAAGAAAAGAAACAACATGATCAGAACCAGTGCAACTAAAATCGTATAACCGAGAAGTATAAAATAATAATTGCTTCCCATCCAAAGCTCGGATTCATACTCGTCCTTTAAAGAATTCAGTATTTTAAAATCTTCAGATTCCACAATTTCTCCCTTGGCAATAATCAATTTTCCTTGGTCTACTTCGCCTCGGGTATACGAAATCTTTGAAAGATTATCATTCAGTGCACTCTCTGTTAGGGTGGCATCATACAAAAGATTAGCCTTAAGACGATTTCTGATGATTCCCTGCAAACGATCAAGACCCGAAACATTTTCCCTAGGAAGGTATTCGACCACCTCCTTTTTTGCTTGTTCAAGATCTAAATAATCACTTGTGGCAATCTGCTGGGCCTCATTGTTTTTTACTACAACAGTAGATTTTGATTGTGGTATATCTTGAAAGATTCCGGGGGTATAAATCATTTCTACCGCCTCTGGCGCCAGTTCCAGTAAAGATTGTCGCTGGAGTGATGAAAACCCTTCTGATTGAAACAGCACGTTCAGGTCTTCCAAAACCGCTGCCTTGACATTGGAAACTATGGAGGCATCAAAGGTGTAGTAATCAGTTTTATTTGTTCGAATGGATTCTTGCTCGTCCGCTATTTCCTGTTGCGTCTTTTGTATGGAAAAATCGATGGGAGCATATAAATTCTCATATTGCCATGGTTTACCTTTCTGAAAATCATATTTAAATTTACCTCCCTTTGGGAAAAAAAATACGATAATGGCTATGGAAACAACATACAGGAAATATTTGTAGACCAGCGATTGGTGTTTATAAACGTTATCCAAAGTTTTTCCCATTACATAAAACTGTTAGTTTCAAAAATAGAAAATATATATAAGATGTCCGCTGCATATGACACTTATAGGTTTGCTTTTAAATTTAGTATTTTCGCAATAGTAAAAATGTACATATGAAGAAAGTAGTAATAGTCTCGGCCGCAAGAACTCCAATTGGAAGCTTTATGGGCGCTCTATCCTCTGTTCCCGCTCCAAAATTAGGAGCTGTGGCCATCAAAGGTGCCTTGGACAAAATAGGTCTTGAGCCAAGGTTGGTGGAAGAAGTATTGATGGGCAATGTAGTACAGGCAGGAACTGGACAAGCACCCGCCAGACAAGCTGCAATTTTTGCTGGAATACCAAATACAGTGCCCTGCACAACTATTAATAAAGTATGTGCTTCGGGCATGAAAACAATTATGCAAGCAGCACAATCCATTGCTTTGGGGGAAAACTCTATTGTAGTGGCAGGGGGCATGGAAAACATGAGTTTGATTCCTCACTATGTTCATATGAGGAAAGGAACCAAATTTGGCCCCTCAACCTTAGTGGATGGAATGCAAAAAGATGGACTTGTTGATGTATATGACCAAAATGCCATGGGCGTTTGTGCAGATACTTGCGCAACCGAATATGAATTTAGTAGAGAAGACCAAGATGCATTCGCTATACAATCTTATAAAAGGTCGGCCGAAGCATGGAAAGCTGGTAAATTTGATGATGAAGTAATTCCAGTTGAAGTGCCACAAAGAAGAGGCGAGCCTATTATAGTGAATGAAGACGAAGAATATAAAAATGTAAAATTTGAAAAAGTTCCCGGGTTAAGACCTGCTTTCTCCAAAGATGGTACAGTTACCGCGGCTAATGCATCCACGATTAACGACGGTGCCGCTGCCGTTGTTTTGATGAGTGAAGATAAGGCCAAGGAGCTTGGAATTACTCCTTTAGCAACTATTAAAGGGTATGCCGATGCAGCCCACGAACCCGAATGGTTCACAACGGCTCCCGCAAAAGCGCTTCCTAAAGCGCTGGACAGGGCCGGTGTTTCTATTGAGGACATCGATTTTTTTGAGTTTAATGAAGCTTTTTCCGTTGTTGGGCTGGCCAATATGAAGATTCTTGGGCTCAATGATAAAAATGTAAATGTAAATGGTGGCGCTGTAGCCTTGGGACACCCTTTGGGATGCTCTGGAGCCAGAATCACGATTACATTGTTGAACATATTAAGACAAAATAATGCCAAACTTGGAGCTGCAGCCATCTGTAATGGCGGTGGTGGAGCTTCATCAATCATTTTGGAAAGAAATTAGTGATTCAATCCGTACAGTAAATGCAATATGGAATTTGTCCTCTAAGTATTGTTCCCGTTAGAACACATCCGGACGATTGTGCCGAAATGTCTTCCCAATTATTATATGGGGAGCACTTTAAAATATTGGAAAGTAGAAAAAAATGGAGCAGAGTTCGGACGGCTTATGACAATTTTGAAGGTTGGATTTCCAACAAACAACTTACCTATATTTCTGAAGGGATTTTTAACGAAATAGAGGTATTGAAACCTCATAAAATATGCTCCGATGTCATATCCCATATTTGTACGGAGGATGGTATACTGCTACCTATTCTTATGGGCTCTATGATGAACACACTCCCAATACTGAATCACACCTTTGAAGGAAGTAGTCATTCAGGAAAAAAACCAAAAAATGGTCTGGTGGATACGGCTATCCTGTATTTGAAAGCACCGTTTTTAGCAGGGGGTAAAACTCCTTTTGGAATAGATTGTTCCGGGTTCACCCAAATGGTCTACAGAATCAACGGACATTCACTGGCGAGAACCGCAGCGGAACAATCCAAACAAGGTGAGGCATTAAGTTTTATAGAAGAGAGCGAGCCTGGTGATCTCGCTTTTTTTGATGATAACGAAGGAGTAATCAACCACGTGGGAATCATATTACAAAACAATTACATTATCCATGTAAATGGCCACGTTCGAACAGATAGAATAGATCATACTGGAATCTTTAATTCGGAAGAAAAATTATACACCCATCAACTAAGGGTCATTAAAAAGGTGATATAAAAAAAGCCCCAAAGTTATTGGGGCTTTTTTACTGAAGAGAAGAATTACTATTCTCCCAAAAGCTTTTTAATCCTCATGAAGTTTTCATTGTCACCCAAAGCTCCATAAATGTTTTTCAATTGCGTTAGGATACTTTCATTGTCCGGATTGGACTGAAGAGCATCTTCCAAAACAGTTGCTCCTTCTCTAAAAAGGCTATCCTTTTTTTCTTTAAGCTCATCATATTTAGCAATGTCTGCTTTTGAATTTCCCAAAGCATTCATTTCATCAATAAGCCCATTTCCTTCATTAACATAAGTAGTGGAAAGGTTTAATAGAGCATTGATATAACCTGGATCAATAGCCAATGTTTTTTTATAAGCATCCCTAGCGTCCTCTAGGTTGCCTTGCTCCATATTGATTACACCAATATTATAAAGCAAATCGGCGTTATCTGGAGCCATTGCAGAGGCTTGTGCCATTAAATCTTTAAACTTGTCCTTATCGCCCATTGCGTAGTACAAATTAGCTTCTCCCAATACCAAATTCACATCATCTGGGTTTTCAACCCTTGCATCAGCATAAGCTTCTACTGCCTTTTCATTGTTACCCATTTGTTGGTAGATCAATGCGATGTTCTTTACGATCTCAGGTTTTTTTGAAGGACTAACCTCTTCTTTTGGGTCTTTGTGAGTTCCAGCTTTTACATAAAGGTCACGTGTGGCCATATCCATAGTTTCTGTTTCTCCGGACTCTACATTAACTGCTGTATAGGTAACAGACTCTCCGTTGTATCCCACATCCTTCAGTTCTGTATAATATTTTAAAGCTTCGTCATAATTTTGTCCATTTACAGCACTGCTAGCAGCATAATACAGATAAACTGTATCTTTTGGGCTAAGCTTATAGCTCATATAAAGCTTCTCTGCAGCTTCACTAAACTTCTTATTGTTGTTGTCCTCTACTGCAGAGTTAACCAAATCAGCCGTCATTTGAGACATTTTCTCTTGTGCCACAGCACTAAATTTGGATTTACCACTGGTTTCTTCCACAGCAATCACTTTATTATAAGCATCTACTGCAGATTGAAAAGCGGATACATCGCCTTTCTTGGCCAATTCGTAATTAGCATTTCCCAAAAGTGCATAATACTCGGCCTGATCTTTATCTTTGGCCGAATCTATGGTAGATGCTGCACTTGTCAAAGCCGCTTTAGCAGCTGCTGCATCACCATCTTTAAGCGCCTTTTCCGCCGTCTTCATCTCATCCTTCTGAGCAAAGCCCATTACGGAAACTCCTATGGCTAATAGTGTTAATATTCTTGTTCTCATGTTTAAAATTGAAATTATTTAGTGTTTATTTATTATTACTTAGTTGAATTTATTCCTTTTCATCGGTATTATTATCAATAGCCGTGCCATCTTCCCCCTTAACTTCGATGTCCCTTATATCGACTTCGTCCACTGGATCATCCTCTTTCATTACTTTGGCAACTGCTGCTATGGAATCATTGTCCTTAAGATTGATTAAACGAACTCCCTGAGTAGCTCTTCCCATCACCCTTAAATTTTCAACCCCCATTCGAATGGCGATCCCTGATTTGTTGATAATCATTAGATCATCTGTATCCGTAACATTTTTAATCGCGACAAGACCACCTGTTTTTTCGGTAATGGAGATGGTTTTAACACCTTTTCCACCCCTATTGGTTATACGGTAATCCTCTATATTGGATCGTTTTCCATAACCTCTCTCGGAAACCACCAAAATATTGTCCTCAAAATTATGTACAGATACCATACCAACAACCTCATCATTGTCATCAGCGAGCCTAATACCCCTTACACCCGATGCATTTCTGCCCATTGGCCTTGTTTTGGATTCTTCAAAACGAATGGCTTTTCCTGATTTAAGACCAAGGAAAATTTGACTTGTACCTGTTGTTAATTTAGCCTCTAACAGTTCATCATTTTCTTTAATGGTAATGGCATTAATTCCATTTTGACGTGGTCTCGAGTACTGCTCCAAAGACGTTTTTTTAACTGTACCCATTTTGGTAGCCATAATCACAAAATGATTGTTCACATATTCCTCATCCTTGAGGTCTTGTGTACAGATAAATGCTTTTACCTTATCATCCTGCTCAATATTGATCAAATTCTGTATCGCTCTACCTTTGGATGTTCTACTTCCTTCCGGTATTTCAAATACACGCATCCAGAAACATTTTCCTTTTTGGGTAAAGAACAACATGTACTGGTGATTGGTACCCACGAACAAATGTTCCAAGAAATCCTCATTTCGGGTAGAGGATGCCTTTTGGCCCACTCCTCCCCTATTTTGGGTTTTATACTCCGACAAAGGAGTTCTTTTAATGTACCCGGCATGGGAAATGGTAATCACCACTTGTTCATCCGGTATCATATCCTCAATACTCAAATCACCTCCGGCGTAATTGATTTCAGATCTTCTATCATCACCATACTTCTCCTTAACCTCAAGAAGTTCATCTTTGATGATCTGCATCCTACGTTCTTCCTTTTCAAGAATATCTTTTAAATCCTCGATGGTATTTAAAAGCTCTGCATGTTCCTCACGTAATTTACCTTGTTCCAGACCAGTAAGTTGGCGCAATCGCATTTCCACAATGGCCTTGGCCTGAACTTCGGTAAGTTTAAAACGTTCAATTAAACTGTTACGGGCTTCCTCAACATTGGAGGAACCTCTAATAATGGCAATTACTTCATCAATATTGTCCGAGGCAATTATAAGACCTTCTAAAATATGTGCACGATCCTCTGCCTTTTTAAGCTCGAATTTGGTTCTACGAACCACTACTTCGTGCCGATGTTCCACAAAATGATGAATGATTTCCTTTAGGTTCAACAATTCCGGCCTGCCTTTTACCAGCGCAATATTGTTAACACTAAAAGAAGATTGAAGGGCAGTGTACTTATACAACATATTAAGTACAATATTCGGAATGGCATCTCGCTTCAAAATATAAACAATACGCATTCCGTTCCTATCGGATTCATCCCTAATAGTGGAAATACCTTCTATTTTCTTTTCATTGACTAGATCGGCGGTCTTTTTGATCATATCCGCCTTATTGACTTGATAAGGGATTTCTGTAACAACTATGCTTTCCTTCCCTTGAACTTCTTCAATTGTTGCTTTCGCCCGCATGACCACACGTCCTCTTCCCGTATGGAAAGCTTCCTTTACACCATCATATCCATAAATGATTCCCCCTGTTGGAAAATCAGGAGCTTTGATGTGCGTAATCAGCTCATCGATTTCGATATCGCGGTTCTCTATATAGGCAATTGTACCATCAACCACCTCTGATAAGTTGTGTGGAGGCATGTTTGTGGCCATACCAACCGCTATACCGGAAGCTCCGTTTACCAATAAGTTTGGAATCCGTGTTGGAAGTACCGTAGGCTCTTCAATGGTATCATCAAAATTAAGTTGATGCTTAACGGTATCCTTGTCTATATCCGCCAACATCTCCTCTGCAATCTTGCGCATCTTGGCCTCGGTATAACGCATTGCCGCTGGGCTGTCCCCATCAACGGAACCAAAGTTACCCTGACCGTCTACTAGCATATACCTAAGACTCCATTCCTGGGCCATACGCACCATAGTATCATAAACCGAAGAATCACCATGTGGGTGGTACTTACCTAAAACTTCCCCAACAATACGGGCAGACTTTTTATGAGAACTATTGGACCTTACCCCCAAATCGTGCATTCCATAGAGCACTCTTCTGTGAACAGGTTTTAAACCATCACGAACATCTGGCAGGGCACGTGACACAATGACCGACATTGAATAATCAATGTAGGCAGATTTCATCTCATCCTCTATATTAATAGGAATTAACTTTTCTCCTTCCGCCATGCTTATCTATTATTGTTTTTTTTGTGGTTAAATTATCATGGCAATATACAGAAAATAGCAGCCTTTATAACGCTTTACGAATAGTTTATTAAAAAAATTATCAACAGTGAGTAGTTTATCAACAAAGCGATAATAAAGCTTTGTTAAAACACGGTAAAACATCAATTATTCCGACATTTACAACTACTTTATCGAATAAGGGTACGGTATTTGACCACCGTAACAATACTTTTATTAATTTTAATTGCTGAAAAGGAAACGTATGGACGATAATTTTTCCCCCCGCGTAAAGGACGTTATAGCATACAGCAAGGAAGAAGCCCTGAGACTGGGCCATGACTTTATTGGCACGGAGCACCTTATGCTAGGTCTATTAAGAGACGGGAATGGCAAAGCCATTAATATTTTGGATGCACTTGATGTGGACTTGGACCACCTTCGTAGAAAGGTGGAAATACTGAGTCCCGCAAATCCCAATACAGGAACAATACAGAAGGATAAAAAGAATCTTCATTTGACCCGACAAGCAGAACGGGCATTGAAGACCACCTTTTTGGAAGCAAAACTCTTCCAAAGTTCTTCTATAAACACAGCACACCTGTTGCTCTGCATTTTAAGGAACGAGAATGATCCCACAACTAAACTGTTGCACAAACTGAAAGTGGATTACGACAACGTCAAAGAACAGTTCAAATCCATGATCACCAGTGATGATGACTTTATAGATACCCCCCAGGCAGAATCTTTCCCTGGAGAATCAGATGATATGGGAGATGGTAAAGAAAGTTCTTTTAGTTCCGGTTCATCTCAAAAGGGCAATAAAAAATCCAAGACACCTGTTTTGGACAATTTTGGGCGAGACCTTACCCGTTTGGCAGAGGACAATAAATTGGACCCGGTGGTTGGAAGGGAGAAAGAAATAGAACGTGTTTCCCAAATACTTAGCCGAAGAAAAAAGAATAATCCATTACTTATAGGTGAGCCCGGAGTTGGTAAAAGTGCAATCGCTGAAGGATTGGCCTTGCGCATCATCAATAAAAAAGTATCTCGGATACTTTACAACAAACGGGTGGTAACTTTAGATTTGGCTTCTTTGGTTGCAGGTACAAAATACCGTGGCCAATTCGAGGAACGAATGAAAGCCGTTATGAACGAGTTGGAGAAGAACGATGATATCATCTTGTTCATTGATGAGATACACACTATTGTTGGTGCCGGTGGCGCCACAGGTAGTTTGGATGCTTCCAACATGTTCAAACCCGCTTTGGCCAGAGGAGAAATTCAATGTATCGGAGCCACTACACTGGACGAATACAGACAATACATAGAAAAGGACGGAGCACTTGAGCGTCGTTTCCAAAAAGTGATGGTAGAACCTACCACCGTGGAAGAGACCATCGAAATTTTGATGAACATCAAAGGAAAGTACGAAGAGCACCATAATGTCAACTATACAGATGAAGCCATTTTGGCCTGCGTTAAACTCACCAATAGGTACATGACCGATCGGTTTCTACCAGACAAGGCGATAGACGCCTTGGACGAGGCAGGATCAAGAGTACATATTGTAAACATGGATGTCCCCAAACAAATTTTGGAATTGGAAAGCCAGTTGGAAGATGTTCGTGAGCTCAAAAACACTGTGGTTAAAAAGCAGAAATACGAAGAAGCCGCAAAACTTAGGGACGATGAAAAACGTCTCGAAAAAGAATTGGCATCCGCACAAGAGCGCTGGGAAGAGGAAAGTAAATTGCACAGAGAAACCGTTTCCGAAGACAACGTAGCCGATGTGGTTTCTATGATGAGCGGTATTCCCGTGAACAGAATAGCACAGACCGAAAGCAACAAATTGGCCGAACTACCCAACCTGATTAAAGGTTTTGTAATTGGTCAAGATGAAGCCGTATCCAAAGTGGCAAGAGCCATCCAACGTAACCGTGCAGGCCTTAAGGACCCAAACAAACCTATTGGTTCGTTTATATTCCTTGGTCAAACCGGAGTTGGTAAAACTCAATTGGCCAAAATACTGGCAAAGGAACTATTTGATTCCGAAGACGCACTTATCCGAATAGATATGAGCGAATACATGGAAAAATTCGCTATCTCCAGATTAGTTGGAGCACCTCCAGGATATGTTGGTTACGAAGAAGGAGGACAGTTGACGGAAAAAGTACGACGTAAGCCATATTCCGTAATTTTATTGGATGAGGTGGAAAAAGCGCATCCAGATGTATTCAACATGTTGCTGCAAGTACTGGATGATGGATTCCTGACCGATAGCTTAGGACGTAAAATCGATTTTAGGAATTCGATAATTATTATGACATCCAATATCGGTGCAAGACAATTGAAGGATTTTGGACAGGGCGTAGGTTTTGGTACCGCTGCTAAAAAAGCACAAGCAGACACTCACCAAAAGAGCGTCATCGAAAACGCTTTAAAGAAGGCGTTCGCACCCGAATTCTTGAATAGAATAGATGATGTAGTGGTATTCAACGCATTGGAAAGAGAAGATATTCACAAGATCATCGATATCGAGTTGAACAAGTTGTATCAAAGAATAAAGGATATAGGGTATGACCTAAACCTTTCCGACAAGGCGAAAGATTACATTGCCGATAAAGGATTTGACAAGCAATACGGAGCCAGACCCTTAAAGAGAGCTATTCAAAAATATATCGAAGATGCACTTGCCGAGGAAATCGTAAACTCCAAACTGGAAGAAGGTGACAGTATTTTTATGGATTTGGATGAGAAAAAAGAAGAACTCACCATTAAAATTAAAAAAGCTGAAAAATCACCCGAAGCTGAAAAGTGATCGTAACAGAACAAAATAAAAAAAGCTGACAATTGTCAGCTTTTTTTATACCTATCAATTACCATACACACGATATTTTAGCGTTTAGTCTATTATTTTTCACCACACTGCCCATGCCCCATAATTTCGTACACGAGACACTATAATTACTTGGGGATGAAAATAACTTCTAAAAAGAAGGCAATGGTGGTACGGGAGTACCAACTAGAAATAGGAACAGTACAGGTATTTGATGACTATATGGTATCTACTTTTGATGAAGGAGCCACCATAACATTAGAAAGAACTTACCAGATTATAGGAATTTCTGAAATACATTTCAGGGACAAGAATTTTGGCTACATAAGCCTTAGACAAAACTCATATGCAATAGATCCAACTGTATACAATTACTTACGGGGATTGGACAATCTTAAAGCCTTTGCCATTGTTTCCAAAAAGGAAATTGATATGCATAATTTCAATATCGAAAAAATGTTCTATAAAAAACCTATGGAATTTTTTATAGAATTTGATAATGCACTGGCATGGGTTCAAAAAAGATTAAAGATTAAAAAAGGAAGGAACAGCGCCTAATACCTCTATGCATTAGTGTCTTTTTGCTCCATTTCAGGCTGACGGAAAAGTTCCATATAAGCACTCCCTATATTTTCTACGATTATTGATGCCTTCAATGCTTCATAACCTTTTGATGAAACACCCAAGTCACCTGCCAAACCGTGCAGATACACACCAAAAACTGCAGCATTTATAGAGGTATACCCCTGGGCCAACAGCCCTGTAATCATTCCGGTTAACACATCACCACTACCTGCTGTTGCCATGCCCGGGTTTCCAGTAGTGTTTACATATCCTTTACCATTGTATATAGTTATTGTATGTGCTCCTTTAATTACAACAACTAAATCATATTTAAAAGCAAATGCCTTGGTTTTTTCCAACTTCTCAAAATCTGAAGCCCAGTAACCAATCAACCTTTCCAATTCTTTTGGATGAGGAGTCAACACTGATAACTTGGGAACATTGGACAGCAATTCAGGGTTTTGGGATAAAATGTTCAAACCATCAGCATCAATTACCAAAGGTGATCCATTCCTCTTTAAAAAAGAATCAAAGGCGGACACAGTATCCTCATCCATGCCAATACCCATACCAATACCCACCGCCGAAGCATTAAAAGGTATTTCTATTTGAGAAATATTTTTTTCTCTAGATCCCGTTAGTACCATTACTTCAGGCACCGCGGTTTGCAAAGAATCATAACCGCATTTTGGTATAAAAGCAGTAACCAAACCACTCCCAACACTTAAACAAGCATTACTTGCCAACTGAACAGCGCCAATTTTACCATAACTACCACCAATAATCACGGCATGACCGTAGGTTCCCTTATGGGAAAATTTACTTCGTGGACGGTATAATGGTAATATTTCGGGTCTTCCAATAAGTTCAAAATCGGTTTCGGCATCAGCAATATAATCTTGATCTAACCCAATATCCAGCAATTCCCATTGGTTTACATATTCCCCTGTTTCCGGTAAAAAGAAAACCAATTTGGGCACCTGAAAACTCAATACGTAACTGGCACGTATAACATAAGAAGAATTCCATGGACTTTGGTTTAAAGGCAAACCTGAAGGAACATCCACGGACAATACAAATGCTTTTGATGTATTGATATGTGCAATTAAATTACCCACCCAAGTATCGGGAGTTCGGTTCAAGCCAATTCCAAAAATAGCATCCACAACAATGTCTTTGGGTGTTATTTCCGGTAAATCACTTTCCTCATTAATAAAGTCTGGCCAAACCTTCGCATCCTTCAAACGCTCCAGGTTCAATAAAAAATCCTTGGACCGCTTTTCACTATAGTTCACCACATACACTTTGATCGAATAACCATGATCGTTCAACTTCCTTGCCAAGACCATTCCGTCTCCGCCATTGTTGCCAATTCCACAAAACAAATTTATATTGACTTGAGTACCGCGCAATCGGGAATGCATCCATTCAAATACCTGTATTGCCGCTCTTTCCATTAATTCATCACTAGCAATCCCCTCTTTTTTTATTGTTGATTTATCAGCTTCATAGATTTGTAATGCGGAAAAAATTTTCATTCGGCAAAAAATATTGATTATTCGTAAGGATTTCACAAAAACAACACCAATGATTTGATGAAGTATTCAAAAGTACTACTTTTATCATCTCATTATAAAGTAATGGAACTAAAACCAACGGATATTAACCTTAATTTGATGAACACTTTTTCATCCATCATTACTATTGTTACCACCACCCCATTGGGGTAAGTCTGCTATATATAATTCCGTCCGTTTTTTAACCTATTTTCAATTTTTTACAATAAAATTTCTTTATGAAAGTCTTAAAGTTTGGTGGTACTTCTGTTGCCAATCCAGAAAATATCAATAAGGTCAAATCCATCCTCAGTAATCAAAAGCAGGTAAAAATTGCCGTTGTGGTATCAGCATTCGGCGGGATTACGGACCTACTGCTCAACGCTTCAAACCTTGCGTCGGAACAAAATGTAAAATATAAAAGTAGTCTCAAAGAAATTGAGGATAGGCACATTTCAGCCATCAGGGAATTAATCCCTGTCAAATCACAAAGTGCCGCCCTGAGCAAGGTCAAAAGTGAACTCAATATACTCGAAACACTATTGGAGGGAGCTTTTCTAATTGGTGAGCTTACACCAAAACTATCCGACAAAATTGTAAGCTATGGCGAATTGCTATCTTCTTTTGTTATTTGTGAATTCCTGAAATCCGAAGGATTGGATGTTATTTTTAAAGATAGTAGGGAACTTATCACTACAGACAATAATTTTGGAAAGGCCAATGTCGAATTTAAAAAAACAAACGCAGATTGCGAGACATACTTTGCATCCAACCAACACCAAATAACCATGCTTCCGGGCTTCGTGGCATCGAGCATTTCAGGAGATTTAACAACCTTGGGCAGAGGTGGGTCCGATTACACGGCCGCTATTATCGCTGCTGCGGTAAACGCAGATATTTTGGAAATTTGGACAGATGTAAGTGGAATGTACACCGCTAACCCTAAACTGGTGAAACAGGCAAAATGTGTTTCAAATATCAGTTACCAAGAAGCCATGGAACTTTCCCATTTTGGGGCTAAAGTGCTTTACCCACCAACAATTCAACCCGTACTGGGCAAGGCCATCCCAATCGCCATTAAAAATACTTTCGACCCAGAAAACCCCGGCACTCTAATTACCAAAAACCATAACGGAAATGGTAAAACTGTAAGGGGAATTAGCCATGTAGGCAACATTAGCTTACTATCTTTGGAAGGACCTGGCATGATTGGAATACCAGGTATTTCCAAACGATTCTTTGAAACTCTATCGCTAAAAAACATAAGTATTGTATTAATAACCCAAGCATCATCCGAGCACTCAATTTGTGTTGGTATAGCTGATGAAGATGCGGACATAGCCGAAGAGGTGGTCAATGAGACTTTTGAATATGAGATTGCAACAAGAAAAATAAAACCGGTCATTGTTGAAAAAGACCTAACAATCGTAGCCTTGGTTGGGGACAATATGAAGAGTCATCAAGGTTTGAGTGGAAAAATGTTCAGCACACTGGGTAAAAACAATGTAAATATTAGAGCAATTGCCCAAGGAGCCTCTGAACGGAACATCTCGGCGGTCATCAGAAAGGAAGATGTTAAAAAAGCGCTCAACTCATTGCACGAAACCTTTTTTGAAGAAAACATAAAACAACTCAATCTATTTGTAATGGGTGTTGGGAACGTTGGCTCAAAATTCTTGGAACAAATCCGTCAACAGAAAACGTATTTAAAAGAAGAGCTCAAACTCAATGTCCGTGTCATTGGAATCAGCAATTCCAGAAAAATGATTTTTGATGAAGGCGGTATTTCCCTGAAAGAATGGGAAAACGCTTTGGCCAATGGAATCCCAACGGATAAAGAAGCATTTTTTGACCGCATTAATTCGTTAAACTATCGTAACAGTATTTTCGTGGACAATACCGCCAGCGCCGAGGTTTCCGAAAGTTATTCAAAATACCTCAAAAACAGTATTTCTGTGGTGACTTGCAATAAAATCGCCTCTTCTTCGGATTATGGTTATTATAAGGAGTTAAAACAATTGGCCAAACAATACAATGCTCCCTATTTGTTCGAAACCAATGTAGGAGCTGGTTTACCTATTATCGACACCCTAAAACATTTAATCGCATCAGGAGATAAGGTTAGAAAAATACAAGCTGTATTATCTGGCAGCCTCAACTTTATATTTAACAGTTTTAATGATAAAACCACCTTTCACGATGTGGTAAAACAAGCGCAGGAACAAGGCTATACCGAACCTGACCCGACCATAGATTTAAGCGGAATAGACGTAATGAGGAAGATTCTTATTCTAGCGCGCGAAAGTGGTTATCAACTGGATATCGATGACATAGAGAATGAAGCATTTCTACCCGAAGAAAGTTTAAATGCCGACTCCAATGAAGCATTTTTTGAAAGTTTGACGAAATATGAAGCTAAATTCCAACAACTATACAATGATGCCGACGCTGTAGATTGCAAGCTTAAATATGTGGCCCAATTTGAAGATGGGAAGGCAAAGGTTGGATTACAACAAATCCCCAAAGGTCACGATTTTTACAACTTGGAAGGAAGTGATAACATCGTATTGTTCTTTACCGACCGTTATGTGGACCAACCCTTGATTATAAAAGGAGCAGGAGCAGGAGCAGATGTAACAGCTTCGGGTATCTTTGCGGATATTGTTCGAATAGGAAATTTTTAAGGTATGGAAGAATTAAAGGTATTTTGCCCCGCAACCATAGCCAATGTTTCTTGCGGATTTGATGTTTTGGGTTTGGCGTTGGATTCCGTTGGCGATGAAATGATTGTTAGAAAAACTTCTAAAAAAGGAATTCGAATCACCAAAATAATTGGCCAAGACCTTCCGCTGGAAACCAAAAACAATGTGGCCGGCGTAGCAGGTTTAGCTCTTTTGGAAAAAAGCGGTTACGACGGGGGATTTGAGATTGTTATAGACAAACGAATCAAACCAGGGAGCGGTATTGGAAGCAGTGCCGCAAGTTCGGCAGGTGCAGTTTGGGCCATGAACGAGTTTTTGGGCAGACCCTTCTCCAAATTGGAGTTGGTGCAATTTGCTATGCAAGGCGAAAAATTGGCTAGCGATGTGGCCCATGCAGACAATGTAGCCCCTGCCATTTTTGGCGGATTCACCTTAGTAAGAAGTTATGAACCGCTCGATATTATTCCCATACCAACACCTTCAGAATTGTACGCAACTGTGATTCATCCGCAGATAGAAATAAAAACTTCTGATTCACGTAAAATTTTAAGGACCACGATATCCATGCAACAAGGCATCCAACAATGGGGCAATTTGGGCGGACTTATCGCCGGCCTCTTCCAAAATGATTATGAACTCATAGGTCGCTCATTGCACGATCATATTGTAGAGCCCATCCGCTCTATTCTAATCCCTGCTTTTGACAATATCAAAACCAATGCTGTAAAGGCAGGAGCACTCGGAAGTGGTATTTCCGGTTCCGGGCCGTCAATTTTTGCCTTGAGCAAAGGCGAGGAAATCGCAACAAGAGTAGCAGATTCCATGAAAGAGACCTATAAAAATATAGGTGTGGATTTTGATATCCATATATCGAAAGTTAACAGCGAAGGTGTAAAAAAAATTGATTGATCCAATGAAATTCCATAGTCTAAATAACAGAAGTAACCAAGCCTCATTCAAAGAAGCGGTCATTGCAGGAATTGCTCCCGACAAGGGACTTTATTTTCCAGAGAGCATAACACCGCTTTCTCAAGATTTTTTTGAAAACATCGAAGAATTGTCCAATCACGAAATAGCTTTTCGTGCCATCCATCAATTTGTCAGCGATGATATTCCCGATAATGCCCTAAAAGAAATCATTTCCAATACACTTGATTTTGATTTCCCCGTGGTGGACATTGAAGAGAATGTTGCTACCCTGGAACTTTTCCACGGCCCCACTATGGCATTTAAAGATGTAGGTGCCCGGTTTATGGCCAATTGCCTGGGTTACTTTTCACAGGGAGAAAAACAAGATGTAACAGTTCTGGTTGCCACCTCAGGGGATACAGGAGGAGCCGTTGCCAATGGTTTCTTAGGTGTCGATGGCGTACAGGTGCTTATCCTCTACCCTAGTGGAAAAGTGAGCGAAATCCAAGAAAAACAGTTGACCACCTTAGGCCAAAATATCGAGGCCATGGAGGTAGACGGTGTGTTTGACGATTGCCAACGTATGGTAAAGACCGCTTTTTTGGATACCGAAATCACAGATCATAAAAAATTGACATCGGCCAACAGCATCAATGTGGCAAGATGGTTACCCCAACTGTTCTACTTTTTGTTTGCCTACAAACAGGCGAAATCAAAAGGAAAAGAAATTGTGTTCTCTGTACCGTCAGGAAATTTTGGAAATATTTGCGCAGGTATGGTCGCTCAAAAACTGGGCATGCCAGTAAAACACTTTGTAGCTTCCACCAATGCAAACGATGTGGTCCCAAAGTTTATGGAAAACGGGGTGTACAAGCCCATGGCATCCATCGCCACCATTTCCAATGCCATGGATGTGGGAGACCCTAGCAACTTTATCCGTATCAGACATTTGTACAAGGACGATCTCGGAACGCTCCAAAAACATCTTTCCTCCTACTCTTTTACAGATAAATCGACCAAAGTCACGATGAAAGCTATCCATTCCAAGACAGGATATGTTATGGACCCTCATGGGGCCGTAGGATATTTAGGGTTGAAAGAATTTCAAAAATCCCATCCAGATACCTATGGTATATTCTTGGAAACGGCACATCCCGTAAAGTTTTTGGATGTGGTCGAAGAAACTTTAGGGTTGACCCCGCAAATCCCGCCACAAATAAAAAAGGTAATGAACAAGGACAAAAAATCCATTTCCATTGCCACGTATGAAGAGCTAAAACAATTTCTACTAAAGCATTAATCTTATTTTGTTAGTTTAAAACTGTCCAAGTGACCCAGTTGTTTTTTTTGGCCTCAATAACCTCGATGGTTATTGTTGTCCTTCCGAAAACAATAAAATGCATCGCATTTGGTTCCTCAAACCCCTTAAAAATAAAGAGATTTAGATTATAGAGGTAATCCATTCCGTTGGCACAATAAAGTTTCTACCATAATTGTTGCTTGTCCCAAATTACGGGTTTGACCAAGGTTTTACCTGTGCACTGCTATGGCTCATAAAAAATCATAGCAGCCTAAAATAAGCGTATCCTCAATTAATTCCATAAATTTGCAAATCGTAAAAACAGAGTCAATGAAAAATACTGCACTTACTAAAACGCATGAAGCATTGGGAGCTAAAATGGTGCCTTTTGCGGGCTACAACATGCCCGTTTCCTATGAAGGCATAAACATTGAACACGATACCGTACGTAAAGGTGTCGGGGTTTTTGATGTTTCCCACATGGGGGAATTTTTGATAGAAGGGCCCAAGGCTTTGGAGCTTATCCAAAAAGTAACGACCAACGATGCCTCCAAATTAACAGTAGGCAAAGCGCAGTATAGTTGTTTGCCCAACGAAACAGGTGGTATTGTCGATGACCTTATTGTATATAAAATCAAGGACGAAACTTACCTTTTAGTTGTCAACGCATCCAACATTGATAAGGATTGGGAACATATTTCCAATTATAATGAAGCTATTGGTGCGGACATGCGAAATATTTCTGATGATTATTCGCTTTTGGCAATCCAAGGACCAAAAGCTGTTGAAGCAATGCAGTCCATAACCTCTGTAGATTTATCATCTATTAAATTCTACAACTTTGTTGTATCGGATTTTGCCGGGATTGAGCATGTGATTATCTCAGCAACGGGCTATACCGGTTCTGGAGGTTTTGAGATTTATTGCAAGAACTCGGAAGTGCAACAAGTGTGGGACAAAGTATTGGAAGCTGGCGCCGATTTTGGTATCAAACCAATTGGTTTAGCAGCTCGTGATACATTACGATTGGAAATGGGGTATTGTCTATATGGCAACGACATTGATGATACTACTTCTCCTTTTGAAGCTGGTTTGGGCTGGATTACCAAGTTTACCAAAGATTTTGTGAACAGTGAAAATCTTGCCAAAGAAAAAGAGGCAGGCCCCAAAAGAAAATTAATCGCTTTCCAAATGGAAGAGCGCGCAATCCCTAGATCGGGATATACAATTTCAGATGTTGATGGCAATGAGATAGGCCAAGTAACCTCGGGAACTATGTCTCCGTCTCTTTCTAAAGGAATCGGACTAGGATACGTCAACACAGAATTTTCTAAAGTCGATACACCTATTCATATACAAATTCGTAAGAACAGTGTTTTGGCAACCATCGTAAAACTGCCATTTTACAAAAACACCTAGTTGTCTTTGGATAAAAAAAAGATTTTAATATTAGGAGCAAGTGGATTTGTAGGCAATGCCATATACAAAGAACTTTGCTCCTATTTTGATACCTACGGCACTTATTTCTCCAATAACTCCTTTGCGGAAAATAAACAGTTTTACAGATACGACTTAGAAGAGGATGATATATTTCACATTCTAGAACAGGTAAGACCGGATATCATCGTATCTTCCCTTCGAGGGAATTTTCCAGCACAGATACAGGCGCATCAGCACCTGATGGAATATATTATAAAGACAGACACCAAACTGTACTTTATCTCTTCGGCCAATGTTTTTGATGCCTACAGCAAATTCCCATCATACGAGCATGACAAAACACTATCTTTAAGTGTTTTTGGACGGCTCAAGATAAAAATTGAGAACATGATTATGCGGTTGCCAAAAAACAAAGCCGCTATTCTTAGAGTGCCCATGGTTTTTGGAAACGCTTCTCCAAGAATCAAAGAAATCAAGGAAAACATAGCAAACAATGAACCTATTGAAGTTTTCCCCAACCTCATCATCAATGTAACCAATGACGATAGGCTCACCCAACAAATCCATTACCTGATCAACAGGAACAAAACGGGTATTTTTCATTTGGGTAGCAGCGACCTTATTCAACACGAGGAATTTATAAAGGAGGTTATCGAACATCTTGGTAACTATCACCCAATCTATAAAAGGGTGTATACAACCAACGAAGACCGTTATTTGGCGGCCCTGCCCAAGGATAATATCTTGCCAAAAAACCTTCGTATTAGCTGTCAAGAAATTATTGACCATCATCTTCCTGTATAGTTTTCTTTTCGCTGTTTAATTGATTATCTTCTAGGAAAACAGTTTTATGAAGAAATTAAACGCCATTGAAATAGAAAATGCCCTTAAAGACCTTTCGGGTTGGACCTTAGATGATAATATGATTCAAAAATGCTTCACCTTTAAGGATTTTAAAGAAGCGTTCTCGGTGATGACCCATATTGCCTTTGAATGCGAAAAACAAAACCATCATCCCAACTGGGAAAACGTATATAACAATCTTACGATAAAGCTCAGCACCCACGATGCGGGTGGTATTACCCAAAAGGATATTGACCTTGCAAAATCCATTGAGGAAATAGTAGAATAATGTAGTGCATATTGAGCTTGACAAAGGAGCATTTTTTGTTAAATTTGCCTTCATCCAGAATTTAAGATTATATGGGAAGAGCATTCGAATTTAGAAAAGCGCGCAAAATGAAGCGTTGGGCAGCTATGTCCAAAGCCTTTACCAGAATTGGAAAAGATATAGTAATGGCAGTTAAAGAGGGTGGTCCTGACCCTGACGCCAATTCCAAATTACGCGCCGTAATACAGAATGCCAAGGCGGTAAATATGCCAAAAGACAATATTGAACGGGCCATTAAAAGAGCATCGGACAAAAGTCAGGGCGATTATAAAGAGGTGCTTTTTGAAGGGTATGCCCCCCATGGTATTGCCATTTTAATTGAAACCGCAACGGACAACAATACCCGTACCGTGGCCAATATCCGGAGCTATTTTAATAAATGCAACGGTAGTTTGGGCACTTCGGGTTCTGTAGAGTTTATGTTCGACCATACATGTAGCTTTACTATAAGCGATGATGGCATTGACCCGGAAGAACTGGAACTGGAAATGATCGATTTTGGTGCCGAAGAAGTGTTCGTGGATGAAGACGGTATTCATATTTATGCACCATTCGAAAATTTTGGAGCTATCCAAAAAGAACTGGAATCACGAGAAATTGAAATCATTTCTTCTGGATTTGACCGTATTCCGCAAGTCACCAAAGAACTTAACGAAGAAGAGGCTGCAGATGTGGAGAAACTTCTTGAGAAAATCGAGGAGGATGATGATGTACAGAACGTATTCCACAGCATGCAGGAGTAATCCCTGAAACACCTTATAATACTCGCATAAACCTCTATTTTACAGAGGGGTTTTATTTTTTATAATTGTTTATATTAGATTGAATTCCAGAATATCAATCCAAAAAAGTCAATGGGATTAAAGAAAAAAATAAAAAGACATCCCATCGAAGAGAAACTAAATGCTAACCTCCAATCTTTTCTAATTTCAAGTCAATGTATGCTGTTTTGAACAAGGCTGCAAAAACGGTCATAGAATACCACTCGAAACGGGAAAAAGTGATCATGGTAAAATCATTAATAAGTGGCTGATTCAGTTTTGATTATAGCTAAAATTAAGCTGGTTTAATTTTTCCGTTTTTGGTGGTTCCAATTGTAAGTCCCATCCAAAGTAAAACCAATAATCAACGAAAAATACCGTATCAATGGTTTTAAGAATTTAACTGGGCATTCGTTCGGAGGGTTGGCAACCATGAACTGTTTTATACATACACCCAACCTATACGATGCTTATATAATGATCGACCCCAGTTGTGGTGGGACCAAAACCTTTTGTTAAACCAAATAAAAAAGGGTTGAATTACCCCACAGCATAAAGATAAAATACTCTTTGTTGCCAAAGCTAACGGCCCCTGGTTCGGGCAAGGAGCACCATCAAGCCTTGATTGCCCTTCATAAAAAACTAAATGACTACTAAGACAGCGCTAACTTTGAATGGATGTTTAAATTTTATGAAGGTGAAAGCCATGGTTCTGTTGGTGTAAGTGCGGATTTTGGGGCCCGACTTTTCGTGAGGCGAACCACTCGCCCTTATCCTCATCAGGATAGCACATATATTGAAATACCTTAACAATGTTCAACGATTACTGGATAAAGTAATTGACAGGCAACCTACAATACAATTTATTGGATGAATAAGTACAATACCTTGCTTCTACGATAAAACTCTTCAAAACACATATAACTTCAGATTATTACATACTTTTACACGTAAATAAGTTCTTTACTTAATTTCTTTATCAAAACGATGAGGGTTCCCGACACGTGTCGGGATTAAAAGGGAATCGTGTTTAAATCACGAGCTGACGCGCAACTGTAAGTCCGATTCCAATTTTTGGAATAGTATGTTTTTGTCCTCAATACCATTGTTCTTTAATCAAGGATGAGAAGGTAGACAAAAATCGAACAAGCCAGGATACCTGCCCATATCGTTCCTACATTGTAGGATTTTGACGGTGCCTTCGCGTATAGGGCAGGTCGAACGTTTGAACTTTTCCGGACACCCTGGGGCAAGTTCTATCCACGTTCTTCTTGTTTAAGGCATTGCGAAGTTGAGCTAAGGAGCTTTTATCTAATTATTCAATTTTATAAAAGCTTTAGCAATGAAAACAAGCAATTTGGGCTACCCAAGAATTGGGGCCCACCGCGAGCTGAAAAGAGCTTGCGAAAAGTATTGGTCCAACAAGATCTCTTTGGAAGACCTGATCAAGACCGGAAAAAGCATTCGAAAAGAAAATTGGAAGCTTCAACACGAAAAGGGAATAGACCTGATTCCTTCCAACGATTTTTCATTTTACGATCAAGTATTGGACACAACCTTAATGGTTGGAGCCATTCCTGAACGTTACAAAAGCACCCAAGAATCCGGAAAAAACATTCTGGATCTATATTTTGCAATGGCCAGAGGCTTGCAAAAAGACGGTGTTGATGTCATAGCCATGGAAATGACCAAATGGTTCGATACCAACTACCATTACATTGTCCCAGAATTTACCCGAGACCAAGAATTTGAATTACTTTCCCAAAAAGTTGTGGACGAGTTCAAAGAAGCAAAGGCATTGGGCATCCACACAAAACCCGTGCTTTTGGGCCCGGTCACCTATCTATTGTTGGGAAAAGAAAAGGGAGAGGGTTTTCACAGCATTGAACTGTTACCCAAACTACTTCCCATCTATTATTCCATTTTGGAAAAACTGGTGGATGCCGGAGCTACTTGGGTACAATTTGACGAGCCCATACTTTCCACAGATCTTTCCCATGGAGAGCAAGAAGCCATCAGCAAAGTTTACAAGGGAATTGCCGAATCATTCCCAAATTTAAAAACCTTATTGGCCAGTTATTTTGGGGAATATGGAAACAACCTTGAAACGGTACTTTCCTTACCTGTTTGCGCTTTGCATCTGGATTTAAAGCGAGCACCAAACCAGTTGAACGTGATTTTGGAATCAAAAAAGCTCAAAAAAAGCGTATTCTTATCCTTAGGTGTTGTTGATGGGCGCAATGTTTGGAAAAATGACTTTTCTTCCTCATTGAAGCTTATTGAGAAGACCAGGGAACAATTGGGAGAAGAACGCATCTTTATCTCTCCATCCTGTTCGCTATTGCATGTTCCCAATGATTTAGATTTGGAACAAAACGGAAAAGTACTTTCGAACGAAGTGAAGGATTGGATGGCCTTTGCCAAACAGAAGTTGGAAGAACTCCAAAGTCTGAAAAAACTTGCACAAAACCCTAATTACAGCTCCCACCAACTCTTTTTGGACAATGCAGCCTCAATGGATAGGAGACGTAATTCCAAGTTGATCCATAAACCTAAAGTAAAACTACGGGTAGAGCAATTGGATGAAAAGGACTACCGCAGACAATCTCCCTTTGAAAAAAGGAAGATACTGCAAGAGAGACATTTAAAACTGCCGCTCTTTCCGACCACCACTATTGGTTCTTTTCCACAGACCCAAGAAGTTAGACGGAACAGATCATTATTCAAAAAAGGAGCGCTTCAAGAACAGGACTACATTAACTTTTTGATGGAAAAAACCACCGAGGCCATTGCCTTACAAGAAGAAATTGGTCTTGATGTTCCCGTACACGGGGAATTTGAACGTAACGATATGGTGGAATATTTTGGGGAACAACTGGAAGGTTTCACTTTTACCCAAAATGGTTGGGTACAAAGCTATGGGTCGCGTTGTGTAAAACCTCCAATTATTTATGGAGATGTCTCGCGGCCAAATCCTATGACGGTCTATTGGACATCGTTTGCGCAATCATTGACGGAAAAACCCGTAAAGGGAATGCTCACAGGGCCCGTCACAATTTTACAATGGTCCTTTGTTCGGGACGACCAAGACCGTTCGACCACCTGCGAGCAAATTGCATTGGCCATTTTAGATGAAGTGTTAGACCTTCAAGAAGAAGGCATTAACATAATTCAAGTAGATGAACCCGCCATTCGCGAAGGTTTGCCACTGCGTAAAAAGGATTGGGACGAGTATTTGAAATGGGCCATCGGAGCCTTCAAGTTATCCACAAGTGGGGTAAAGGATTCCACACAGATTCACACCCATATGTGCTATTCCGAGTTCAACGACATTATTCAAAGTATTGCGGATATGGACGCGGATGTGATCACCATTGAATGTTCCCGTTCACAAATGGAACTGTTGGATGCATTTTATGAGTTTGATTATCCCAACGACATAGGTCCAGGAGTGTACGATATCCATTCACCTCGGGTTCCTTCCACCGATGAGATTTTGAATCTATTGCAGAAGGCGGAAAACGTTTTGCCGGCTTCCAAACTTTGGGTAAACCCCGATTGTGGACTAAAAACAAGAGGATGGGAGGAAACCAAAGAAGCCTTAAAGGTTATGGTCTCCGCTGCACAACAGATGCGAGAAGCTGTTGGCGAACCTTCAAATTAAACCAAATGGGGCCAATATCCGTATTGGCCCCTTAATATAATGGCACATCACGAGAATAAATATTGTCAACGGTGTAACACCATATTTGAATGTAAGATGGGATCCATTACTCTCTGTCAATGTGCCAATGTTGAACTGAATAAAGATGAGTGGGAATACATCAACCTTAAATATGATGATTGTCTTTGTACCAATTGTCTGAACGTACTGAAATCAGAATACCAAAATGTAAAACATCAACAATCCCTGAAAAAGATCTTAGGAATCTATTATAAAAAGAACAATGGAAATATTTGAACGAATAAAAAAATCAAGGACCAGTATCTTCAAGGCCGTTTTTCCAAATACGGTCAATCATTACGATACACTTTTTGGGGGCACTGCCCTGAGCTTAATGGATGAAGTGGCTTTTATCACCGCAACACGATTCAGTAGAAAACGGATGGTCACCGTTAGCACCGATCGTATCGATTTTGACCATCCCATCCCAGCAGGGACCATCATAGAACTTGTGGGTACCGTGGTAAAAGTGGGAAATAAAAGTTTGAAGGTCCAAGTGGACATTTTTGTGGAAGAAATGTATTCCAATATTCGAGAAAAAGCCATTTGTGGACAATTCACCTTTGTGGCATTGGACAAGGACAAAAATCCCATCCCGGTTTTATGAGAAAAGAATATTAAAAAAAACAATCATGGATTCACAGGACAAAACCTATTTATCACCATTGATCAGTTTTGATTTTTATCTTGAAAACTATCACAAGTTGCTTGGTGAGCTCAAAAAAGAGAATGATCTAAGGCAGCTCAAAACTATCATAAAGGAAGATGTTGGTCTTGAATTGCAGGAACAAATCAAAACGAATACCTACCATGCTTTGGTACTAACAGATGTGTATCGCCAAATTGTTTGGGTAAACGATGGTTTTCATATGATGACGGGTTATTCCAAAAGTTATGCGCTAGGAAAAAAGCCTAATTTTCTTCAAGGTGTCAAAACTTCCGAAAAAACAAAACAAGAAATCCATAAGCAATTAAATAACAAACATAGGTTTACCGGTACTATCCTTAATTATCGCAAAAATGGAGAAATGTATCAATGTCACATCAAAATAGTGCCCATTTACGGAACAAAAAAGGAATTGACCTATTTTATTGCTTTTGAACAAGAGTTGTCAGTTGTCCAGTTTTAAGTTATTTAATCCTACGAACTACTAAAAAGCAAGGGCACCACATGAAGTCTTCTCTTCTTTTTTTGAAGGGGTTATATATATCTTAAGTTTGATTCTCATTAAATTGATGTAATAATCAGAAAGAACAAATACGTTTATGACTTATTGAATCTTAAACGGTATGCACTAATCTAAAGTGAATAAAGTTATTATAAAGATGTTTAAAAAATTTGAGTGCGGTACAAGTCATAATACGAACTCATTTAAACTTTTTTGATTTGATTTTTTTTAGGGCGATTACTATAAATGATAAGTAGTTGAACCCTTTCCAGCTCTCAACGGAGGTATCGAATCTGTTGAGCAGTGACCTGAAACTGTCGATCCATGCATTGGTGCGTTACACGGCATACCACTACGCATAAAGATTCCGGTCAAAATATACGTCCCTGTCATCCACACTGCCGTTGCACGCCCGTCTTCAACTTGTAGCGTATTACATTGACGATCTCGAAGGGAGCCGTTGGGGCAAAACCTCTTTTCGGTAATTGTATGTGTGGGACTATCTCCATTTCTATGATATATCTGTCGAGTACTTTGTTCATGGGTTATGGTATTTACGTGTGGTAACTCAAATGTCCGTAGCCCTATCTATCGATTCCAAAAAAGTTTAAATCACTTCTTTATCATCTTTACAACCACCAAGTTCTTTTACGATTTTATTTTCTAGTGAATGAATTCTATTTTTTAACGGATTATCATACTAGTTTCGAACAAATATCAACGCACATACATATAATATTATGTAAGTCCGTCATTTAATTAAACAACATGGTACACAGAACGTATTCCACAGCATGCAGGAATTATTTTTAAAAACTATACTCGGGGATTTTACCTTTTACACCTTTATAAAATTCGTGGATTTTTTCGAAATCCTTATTTAGGGATTCAGTTGGATAAAAAGGTTCGCCTATTTTAATTTCCTTTTTTCCAAAATCAAAAGCTACCATTACAATGGGCACATTTGCTTTTTTTGCAATATGATAAAATCCAGTTTTTAGGGCTGTTACTTTCTTTCTGGTTCCCTCTGGTGCCAATGCCAAACGAAATTTTTTTCTGGAATTAAAAATCTGGACAGTGCTATCTACCGTATTTGAATTTTTGGAACGGTCTACGGGTGCACCACCTGTCCATCTAAAAAACCATCCGAACGGTGGCTTAAAGAGACTTTTTTTTCCAATGAAGTTAATTTCTTTCTTAATTACCTTACGAATTAAGAGTGCTAAAAAGAAGTCCAACCAATGTGTGTGGGGTATTACAATAATTACACATTTATTCACATTGGGAAAAGAACCCTTAAGTTTCCATCCCAATAGTGTAAAATAAATAAACTTGGCAAGTTTTTGCATTTATTCGTAAAGATTGTGAATTACAATGAACCCTATATTTTTTCGTACAATGCCTGTAGACGTTCTGGGGTCATTATGGTTTTCCAATCTCTACCAAGTGCATTTTCCCAAAGGGGTTCCAAGCTCAAAGATATATTTACCATAACATCAAAATCGTTTTGGGTAAGTTCCGCACAAACACCTTTTGGCAATATTACATCATGTCTAGCCATCATTTTATTGAACAATGAGACTCCTTCTGGGTAAAATTCTTCCAAATGCTGAAAAACCAGACAATTCCCAATACCATGTTTAACACCCAGAAGATAGGACAGACCATAACTCATGGCATGCGCCACACCCACCTGCGAATAAGCAATACTCATTCCTCCATGCCAAGATGCCATCATTAATTTATCTCTTGACTCTTTGGCTGGTATGTCTCCAAGAAACACTTCTTTGCAAAGCTCCATTGCCATTTCCCCATAGCTTTGACTAAAAGCATTTAAATATGTACCGGTTAAAGATTCCACACAATGAATATAACAATCCATACCGGTATAAAACCATTGTTCCTTAGCAACAGTTTTGGTAAAATCAGGATCAAGCAACACTTGATCAAAAGTGGTAAAATCGGAATTAATGCCCAATTTCTTTTCTGGCCCCAACAAAACGGTGGTACGGGATACTTCGGCTCCGGTACCACTAATGGTAGGAATACCTACATGATAAAGTGCAGGTTTATTAACCAAATCCCAACCTTGGTAGTCTTTGGCAAGCCCTTTATTGTTTAATAAAATGGATACTGCTTTGGCTAAATCAAGTAACGTCCCCCCACCTATTCCAATTACGCCTGAAGGTAATTCACTGTATCTCTCCCTAATTCGGGCAACTAAAACATCTACCTGAGCTGTTTTGGGCTCTTCTTCCGCCGAGATGAATATCACCTCATCATTGAACATTAAGGGCAGCTTGGCCATAAAATTTTCATTCTCGAAAAAATCGTCCACTAAAAATATAAATGGTGCTTCCGAACTTTTGCGCATGGGCAACAAAATATCCCCCAATTGCGAAAAACATCCCGCTCCAAACACAACTCTAGGAACCATAGGAAAGTTCTTGAACAATGTTTTATCGGTTGAAGTTGTTTTCTGTCTTTTCAAATTATTTTCTGTCTTCATTAGTGTCCAAATACTTCAAGATATCTTTGAGGGTGCTAAGCTTTAAATGGTTGTTCACCATTTGGTCTTCCGGTACCAATTCATGCACCCAAGTTGTATGAAAAGGCACATGAACCGCTTTGGCTCCTATATTTAAGATAGGCATCACATCCGATTTTAAGGAGTTACCTATCATCAAAAACTCATTGACATCTATTTTCAAATGCTCTAGTAAGTTACTGTAATTATTCTCTTTTTTATCGCTCAATACTTCTACATGATGAAAATATTTGGAAAGTCCCGACTTTTCTAACTTTCGTTCCTGATCCAATAAATCACCTTTGGTAAGTACGATCAATCGATAGTTTCCCTTTAATTTTGATAGTACTTCCTCAACCCCATCGAGCAACTCTACTGGATGGGATATCATACTTTTTCCAAGATCCAAAATTTCGGCAATGGTTTTCTGCGAAACTTTATGATTGGAAAGATCCAATGCAGATTCTATCATAGAAAGCATAAATCCTTTTATACCATAACCATAAGTATCCAAGTTGGCCATTTCCATTTTAAAAAGCTCTTGGTCAATTTTATTTTTGGTTTCATAGCCCTCCAAAAGTGCTGCAAACTTTTCTTCCGTTTCCCTAAAATAGGTTTCGTTTACCCAAAGGGTATCGTCCGCATCGAAGCCAATTGTTTTTATTTTGGAAAAGTCTACTTCCATACCTTTCTTGCTCTTTCCAGATCCTCTGGTGTGTCAATTTCAATTCCGGTGACATGGGTTTCTACCATCTTAATTTTTTTACCATACTCCAAAAACCGTATGGCCTCTATTTTTTCTTTGGCCTCCAATGGCAACATGGGCAATTTTTGAAAATCCATAAGCGCCCTCTTTCTAAAAGCATAGATACCCTTATGCTTGAAATATGTTGCCTCAACTTCTTTATCCCTTGGGTAAGGTATTGGTGATCTAGAAAAATATAGGGCAAAATCTTGGTTGTCAACTATAACTTTTACCGTGTTTGGATTGGATATTTCTTCCCAATCCGTAATCGGGGTCATTAAAGAAGCTAAATCTATCTTTTCAACTGTATCATTTTTAAAGACTTTAATAATCTTCTTCAGACTTTCTGAATCTATAAAGGGTTCATCGCCCTGTACATTGATTACAATATCCACATCCATATCCTCCACGGCCTCTGCGATTCTATCGCTTCCGCTTTCGTGTGTATTTTTGCTCATAATCACTTTGCCTCCTACTCCTGTAATCACTTCGGAGATAACTTGGCTATCGGTAACCACATAAACTTCATTGAATAGCCCTGTATTGACAGCTGCTTCGTAAGTCCTAACAATTACTGGTTTACCGCCAAGGTCCTGCATAAGTTTGGCTGGAAACCGAGAGGCTTGATAGCGGGCGGGAATCATGGAAATTATATTCACTTTTAAATCTATTGGTTGATATGGATACTTATTTTTTTTTGGGTCTCAATTTTCTATAAATCCTAAATATGATCAATAGAATGATAATGACGAGGATTGCTGCAATGGGTGGCACTAAAATCGATGCGGTACTTACGGCCACGGCCGCACCAGTTTCCACCGTGGACACCAATGGGTTGGCCAATCCCCCCGTACTGCCCGTAGATGTTAGCCTACCAGCTGCATTGGCGCCTTTTATAACGGTAGCAGTACCACCTCCGGCGATAATGGCCAAAGACCAGGTGACCACGGGATCTAAATTTGCTGCGGTGGATACCACTACAGCTGTTCCAGCAATTCCCGCCAAGGGAATCGCCAAACTATCCAAGGCATTGTCCACCCATGGAATGAAATAGGCGAAAATTTCGACCATTGTTGCAACTCCCAAGGTTATTAATGCGGTCAGGCTCCCAATCCATTGCCAGTTTAAGTTAAGGTCCCAAACCCCAATATATGCCGCAAAACTGAGGGCAAAAAGAGGTAGAAAAACACGAAAACCAACAGAAGCTGCCAGTCCAATTCCAAGGAACAAACTTATTATTGTATCCGGTTCTATATTCATGCTGTTGTCTAAAAGTCTAAAATAGGGTATTCCTAGTCAAGAAAAAAATCATCTTTAAAACCTATAAGGTACAGTTGCCGCTCGGCTCTTGTTATTGCAGTGTAAAGCCATCTCAAGTAATCTTTATCCACACCGTTGGGCAAATATGGCTGCTCTACAAAAACAGTGTCCCATTGTCCCCCTTGGGATTTGTGGCAAGTAATGGCGTAAGAGAATTTCACTTGAAGAGCATTGAAGAACCTATTATTCTTAACACCCAGAAACTTTTTATATTTTGACTTCTCATGCGCATAATCCTTCATTACCTCTTGGTAGAGCCGATTACCATCTTCATAAGACAATGATGGAGTTTCCGCAGATATGGTATCCAATAAAAGAACGGTCTCAAATGGTTTCTGATTGGGGTAATCCACCATTTTAACCTTGACATCTGCAAACTTGAATCCATAAAGTTCCTTGATGGAAAAAAGCTCCAACACCTCGATAATATCACCATTTGCGATAAAGCCTGCCTCTGAATTGGGTTTTAACCAAAAATAATTGTTCTTGACCACCATCATATAATCGCCGACAGAGATTTCATTATCTAAAAAAAGAATCCGTTCCCTAATATTTTGGTTGTACAGATTGGCTCTTTTATTGGAACGAACAATTATTGCCGTCTGTTCTTTTCCATTTTGAGCATACGAAGAATCTATGGCTTCTTGTATCTCACCACCATCAATCAACCGGACAATATCTCGATAACTACCCAAGTCGAAGCTAAAATTCTCAAAAAACTCGGATTGTAACTGCTCCCTAAGATTGGTCGCATTATATAAGATACCCGACCCGCCTGATTGCCGCATTACCTCATCCAACTCCAAACAATCAACTTCTTTATCATAATTTAAGGACAAGCGATCTTCATCAAGAGCTGGACTCAATTCTAATTTTACTGGAGGCAACTGGGCCGTATCCCCAATTAAAATCAATTTACAATTATGCCCCGAGTAAACGTAAAACATTAAATCGTCCAATAGCGAACCGTTTTCAAACAATTTTGAGTCAGCTGGAGTATCGGGAATCATGGAGGCCTCATCCACTATAAAAACCGTATTTCGATGTTTATTGGGAGCTAGTACGAATTGGATTCCCCCACCCGTTTGTTTCTTTGGAAAGTATATCTTTTTATGAATGGTAAACGCTTTGTTTCCCGAGTAAACGGACATCACTTTTGCTGCCCTACCGGTAGGTGCCATTAAAACCGCACTCATTTTAACCTTCCAGAGGCTGCTCACCAAAGTTGCCACCAAAGTAGTTTTCCCCGTTCCCGCGAATCCTTTCAACAAGAACACATCGTCCTTTTTACCCTCTAAAACAAAGTTAGCCAGCATATTAAGTGCCACGTCTTGTTTTGGAGTAGGTACATGGGGGAATTTGTCGTTTAAAATCTTTAAAAATCCTGCTACAGTAAAATCATTCATGCGCTCTAAATATAGTGCTCTTTTTTAAAGCAAAAAGTTTCGCAATAAAAAAAATATTGTAGATTTGTCGGTAACCACTAAATTAACTTTGAAAGACAGTATCAGATATGTTAAACTTAATTCTTATTGTTGTACTAATATGCCTTGTGACCATCGGGCTTGTTTTCGTGATCGATAGATTTTTACCCCAAAAAGTAAAGCCTATTTTAGTAATTCTGTTCGGAATTCTGAGCATTTACCTTGGTTTTAAAATATACGATTCCATCAATGCCCCCATCGAGTTCAATCAGGTAAAAAGTGAAAGATTTTCCCAAGTTATAAATAAACTAAAAGACATTAGGGATTCTCAAGAAGCTTACAAAACAGTAAATGACAAATATGCAGGTGATTTTGAAAGCTTGATCAAGTTCATCGACACTGGTAACTACACCATTACAACCCAACGTGACTCCTCGTTCATGAGATACGATAGAGTGTATCAAATTGAAATGCAACAGGACACCATTATTATTGACACTTTGGGAACTGTAAAAGTAAAAGATTCTCTCTTTGGAGCAGATGACCGTTACAAAACAATGATGGATGTTCCTTTTGCTCAAAACAATGAAAAATTTGAAATGAAGGCGGACATAATCGACAAGAGTGGATATAAAGCTCCCGTTTTTGAAGCAAAAGTGAAAAAAGATGTTCTTCTCTATGATCAGCCAGAAGATTTGGTTGAAAGAGAAAATTCACATCAAAGTGTTGAAGAAGTAAATGGCACGGAAATCAAAGTTGGTTCTTTGACAGATGTAAGTACAAATGGTAACTGGCCTCCTATCTATGATAGGAAAAACAACAACTAGCTATAGTACAGAACGAAACAAATAAAACCTATAGGAAATTGTCCATTCAAGTTGGCTTGAATGGACTTTCTTTTTGTGTACTGGATACCATTGCCAATAAAATCCTTGCCTTTGAGCGGTTAAATTTCAAAACCCAACTTACTCCTTACTTAATGCTCAAGGAGTTAAAGAAAAAAATTGGCGAGCGTGGTGAGGTAGGACAGAATTTTTCCGAAGTAATGGTAATACACAAGAACAATATGTTTGGACTTGTACCCAAGCCTCTTTTTAACAAGGAAGAATTACCTAATTACTTAAAGTTCAATACCAAGATAATGGCAAACGACCTTATCGCTTACGATGAAATTCCCAACCAAGATATCATCAATGTATATATCCCATACACGAATATAAACAACTATATTTTCGAACTTTTTGGAGCGTTCGAGTTCAAACATAGTGGTACAGTTCTCATCAATATATTATTAAATCAAAATCGAACCAATGTGGAACCGGTTTGCTATGTACAAGTGGCGGAGCGCGAAATGGAGGTGATGGTTATATCCGATAGAAAACTACTCTTTTATAACCAATTTGAATATAATGCCAAAGAGGACTTTCTGTATTATCTATTGTTCAGCTTGGAACAATTGCAAATAGATATGGAAAAAGTACAACTTAAACTTTTTGGAGCAATTGAAGAAGGGGATGCAATTTATGACCTTTGCCACCAATATATCTCCAACATTTCTGTATTTGTACCGGGAAATACTTCATTGCACAATGAGCAATTGGAGAACGAAAGCATAGACTTTTCTTTTTTAAGCTCCCTTTAAATGCGCATTATTTCAGGAAAATATAAAGGTAAAAGATTAACTGCCCCAAAAAAATTACCTGTTAGGCCCACGACCGATATGGCAAAAGAGGCTCTTTTCAATATCCTGAACAATCGTTTTTATTTTGATGAACTAAAAGTGTTGGACCTATTTTCTGGTACTGGTAACATTAGTTATGAATTTGCATCAAGAGGCGCCAAAAAAATAACCGCTGTGGATGGCCATCAAGGTTGTGTAGGTTACATCTCAAAAACCGCACAAGAACTGGATTTCCCCATTTCCACCATAAAGTCCGATGTGTACAAGTTTTTGCAACGCACCTCCGAAAAATTCGACCTAATTTTTGCCGACCCACCTTACGGTTTTGACCATGAACAATTTTTAAATATTGCGGATATTGTTTTTGAAAAAGAACTCTTGCTTTCAGAAGGACTTTTAATCGTAGAACATTCCGAACAAACCAACCTTTCCGAGTATCCCAAATTTTCGGAACAACGAAAGTATGGGGGAAGTATTTTTAGCTTCTTCGAAGCAGTTTAAAAGCAGGCCGTAAGCCGGATTCTGTATATCCTTATCATTTATCTAGACAAATGGTTGCCCAAGTGTTCCAACCGCCTACCCTCCAACTCGAGCGTGCAGCTCTAAAGCGCTGGTTTACATGACGTTTCACCGCATAGAGTTTGCCGATTTCACTACAGCCGAACTGTACTTGCTTTCTGTTGCACTGGTCCTCGCCTTTCGGCGGACGGGCGTTACCCGCTATGCTGCACTTTGGTGTCCGGACTTTCCTCTTCAAGCACAGTTGCCCATACTTGCAGCGATAAGGTGGCCTGCTATTTACAAAGGTAACCCAATTGTTAATAAAAAAAGGCTTTACGCTGCACTTGTGGCCAACTTTGCACAATCCTATTTTTATATTTGTAGTAATTCTATTTTTCAGAGCATTGGAACCATTTATTGTATCAGCTAGAAAATATAGACCTCAAACGTTCAAGGATGTTGTGGGCCAATCGTCCATTACCAATACTTTAATGAACGCTATTGAACATAACCACTTGGCACAGGCTCTTTTGTTCTGTGGTCCAAGAGGTGTTGGCAAAACGACTTGTGCACGTATCTTGGCCAAGAAAATAAACCAAGATGGAACCGAAAGGGAGGATGAGGATTTTGCCTTTAATATTTTTGAGTTGGATGCTGCCTCCAACAACTCCGTGGACGATATTCGTAGTTTGATAGACCAAGTCAGGATTCCACCGCAGACAGGAAAATACAAGGTGTACATTATAGATGAAGTACATATGCTGTCCCAGTCTGCATTCAATGCTTTTCTAAAGACCTTGGAAGAACCGCCCAAACATGCCATATTTATTTTGGCAACCACCGAAAAACACAAAATAATCCCCACCATACTCTCTCGGTGTCAAATATTTGATTTTAAACGAATAACGGTCAAGGATGCTTCAGAATACTTAAAATATATTGCTGAACAACAAGGTATAAAAGCAGAGGAAAGCGCCTTGCACATTATTGCACAAAAAGCCGATGGCGCTATGCGGGATGCATTGTCGATTTTTGACCGAGTGGTCAGTTTTTCGGGAAATGAACTTACCCGAAAAGCAGTGACAGAAAATCTCAATGTTCTTGATTATGACATCTATTTTTCTGCAACAGATTTAATTCTGGAGAACGACATACCCGAACTTTTGATTCTTTTTAACAAGACCTTGTCCCTTGGGTTTGATGGTCATCATTTTATTACCGGATTGGCTTCACATTTTAGGGATTTGATGGTTTGCCAACATCCCGACACCTTAAATCTTTTAGAGGTGGGCGACGATGTGAAACAACAATATCAAAATCAAGCAAAAAAGGCATCAAAAGACTTCCTTATAAAGGCCATTGATATGGCAAACGATTGTGACCTGAAATACAAGACCAGTAAGAACCAGCGATTACTGGTCGAACTTACTCTAATGAAACTAGCATCCATCACTTTCGATGGAGAAAAAAAAAACTCTAATTTCATAATACCGGCTTCCCATTTTGCAGGAAAAATAACAATAACAAACGGTACTTCCACATCCCCGAAAAATGATGCTGCCACGCAGTCTGCTTTAGTGGAAAAACCGTTAAGTGAACCAAATGCCCCAAAAACAGTTACTGCACCCAAAGAAGTTGCAAAAGAAGTGGTCAGTGAACCCAAAGAACATTATCAACCAAAAAAAATAAACATAAAGCCCCCTGAAAAAAGGGTTTCTGGGCTTTCACTCTCCAGCATTAAGGTTAAAAAAGCTCACGAGAGCACCAAATCCCCTAGTATTTCTGAAGAAGATTTACCAAAAGATGTTTTCGAAGAAAAAGACATGCAGCAACATTGGGATGATTTTGTGCACAAATTGGAAAAACAAGGAAAAAAAATATTGGCAAGCAACCTGCAGACCGATGTACCCAAATTAAAAAATGACAATACCATTTGGATAGAGCTTCCCAATGGCACCATGAAAAAGGAGATAGAACGGGAACAAAGTTTGATGTTGGACTACCTTAAACAAAAACTGAACAACTATTCCATTGTCCTCCACATAACCGTTAATGAGCTAGTGGCTAAAAAGTTTGCTTTTACCCCAGAGGAGAAATATGAAAAATTAAGGGAAAAAAACCCAAATTTGGATTTGCTCAGAAAAGAGTTTGACCTGGATTTTTAAACTTACCGTACAATACAATTATCTTTGTATTTTAACTTTTTAAAACATATTCATGCTAGGCCTAAAACTACCAACGGACCCAAGATGGGTAAACATTGTTGAAAAAAATATCGAAGAAATTTTGACGGATCATGCCTATTGTGAGCAAAAGGCCGCAAGTACAGCAATTTCTTTGATTATTGGTTTTCCAGAAAAGTCGGAATTGGTAAAGGAAATGACCGCACTTGCCCGTGAAGAAATGGGACATTTTAACATGGTGCATGATAAAATTATAGCTCGTGGATGGGTCTTGGGACGTGAGCGCAAAGATGAATATGTAATCGAATTGATGAAGTTCTTTCCCAAGGGTGGCAGTAGGGAAACCCATTTAGTGCATAAACTCTTATATGCCGCACTTATAGAGGCTCGCAGCTGTGAACGTTTCAGGTTACTTTCGGAAGCGTTGGACGATAAAGAACTTTCCGAATTTTACCGCAATCTAATGGTTAGCGAAGCAAACCACTACACCATGTTCCTGAAATTTGCCCGTGAATACGGCGAAAGAGAGCTAGTGGACAAAAAATGGGAGGAACTATTGGAGTACGAGGCCCAATTAATGAAAAATCTCGGTACAAAAGAAACCATGCATGGTTAATCTTTTTGGTAGTACAACGTCTTAATCATGCCATCGGTTAAGCCAATTTTGGGCACAAGGATTTTTTTGGCCTTGCTCCACTTGGCAGCATTTAGGAATATCTTGGTTGCAGGTATTATAACATCCGCACGATCCTGGTTTAGGCCCAGCTCCGAAATTCTGTCCTCGTAATCCATACTTTCCAAAAAATGATATTGTGCATTCAACCAAATATAGGAAAGAGGTTGCCCAACCTTTCTACCCGACATTTTATGGAGCTTATTTATGTTTCCACCAGACCCAATGATTTCCACTGTTTTATCCATAGGCGTATGTGATTTGATCCATACCTTTATTTCATCCCAAACCGAATCGTCGACCAATTTGTTCAATATTCTAAGCGTACCAATCTTAAAGGATTTGGAAAACAACGGCATACCTTTATCAATGATTGTAAACTCTGTACTTCCCCCACCAACGTCCACATATAAATAAAGCCTATCATTTTTAATAATATCCTTTAAATCAGTAGAAGCAATAATCGAAGCTTCTTGTTTACCATCAATGATTTGAATGTTAATTTCTGATTCTTTTCTTACTTTCTCCACCACGGCAGCACCATTTTTTGCCTCTCTAAGAGCAGAAGTGGCGCAGGCCATGTATTTTTCAACACCATACACATCCATTAACAGCTTAAAAGATTGCATACTTTTCACCAAACGGTTTTGGTTGTGTTCCGATATTTCCCCTTTTAAAAAAGCATCTTCTCCCAAACGGACGGGTACCCTCACCAATTCGCTTTTTTTAAAAACAGTAGGCTTGTTCTGGTATTCTATAACATTATTTATAAGTAATCTAATAGCATTAGACCCAATATCAATTGCTGCAAATTTTCGTATAACCAAATCCAGTAACCTTAAGATTCCAACTTTTGTTTGTAATACTCGTACATCTCAAATTGAGACCTAAATTCAGGTTCTCCATCCGCACGCTTTCTATATGCATTGTCCTGTTTTGCAGAAAAAATACGTGCTTTAGAATTATCTCGCCATGAGATATCAAAAGTATCGAGCAATTCTACGCGAATATCCGGATCATAAATGGGACAACCTACTTCTACCCTAAAATCAAGGTTTCTAGTCATCCAATCTGCAGACGATATATATATTTTAGGGTCGCCCCCATTTCCAAAAATAAATAACCTAGGGTGCTCCAAAAACTTATCCACCACGCTAATGGCCTCAATATTCTCGCTCATACCTTCCACACCGGGGATAAGACAACAAACACCTCTAACGATCATTTGAATTTTCACTCCTGCGCGGCTGGCCTCATAAAGCTTATCTACCATTTTGTAAGAGGTAAGGCTGTTCATTTTTATTTTGATGTAAGCTTGTTTTCCTGCTTGGGCATTGGTTATCTCCTCATCTATTAATTTCATAAAGGTAGATTTGGTATAATGTGGAGATACAATAAGGTGTTTGTATTTGTTGATTTTATAGTTCGTCTCAAAGAAGCCGAACACCTTGTTCATATCCTTTAAAATACCCTGATGCGCCGTAAATAAGGTGTAATCTGTGTAAATATTAGCAGTGGACTCATTAAAATTACCAGTACTTATAAAGCCATAACGTTTTAACCCATCCTCTTCCTCTCGCTCTATCATACAAATTTTACTATGTACTTTTAAACCAGAGACACCAAAAATTAATTTTACCCCCTCATCTTGCAATTGGTTGGCATATTGAATGTTGTTTTGTTCGTCGAACCTGGCCTGTAATTCTATTTGCACGGTTACCTGCTTACCATTCTTAACGGCATTAGCCAAGGCAGATACTATTTGGCTATCACTGGCCAATCGATATATGGTTATTTTAATTGAACGAACCTGAGGATCAAGTGCTGCCTCTCTCAAAAATTTGGTTACATAACTAAAGGTGTGGTATGGAGCATAGATCATATAATCTTTATGAGCGATAATATCCAGTATACTACCTTTCATGCTAAGTCCTTTTACAGGCAAGGGCTCAATCTTATTGTACATCAGGTCTTGCCTGCCCAAACTCGGGAACCCCATGTAATCCCTTCGGTTATGGTACCGTCCACCGGGAATTACGCTATCGGTATCCATAATGTCCATTTTTTCCTTTAGAAATTGAAGGGTATCCTTATCGATACTTTTATCGTAAACGAACCGAACGGGGTCACTTATTTTTCTATGCTCAACACTTGATGAAATTTTTTCGATGAAACTTTTACTCAAATCATTGTCAATATCCAGCTCGGCATCACGAGTAATTTTGATCATGTGGGCAGAAATGGATTCAAAATCAAACATAGTGAACACACTGTCTAGGCAAAACCGTATCAAATCATCCAGCATGATGATATAATCCTTTTCACCTTCTTTGGGCAACACTACAAAACGATCTATTCCTTTCGGTATTTCAATCAAGGCATATCTATTGTGCCTACCCATGCTCGTACCGTTGTTCATCACAATCTTTACGGCTAAATAAGCAGCAGTGTCTTTTAATAGAGGAAACTCGGTAAGATCATTGAGGATAATGGTCATCAATTCTTGATTTACCTTTTTAAAGAAGTAATCGCGGATAAATTCGGCTTGACTTTCTTTAACCTCTGTTTCTCTTATTATGAAAATATTTTCTTCACGGAGCTCTCTTTCAATTTCTTTAAAAATTTCAAGACTACGTGACTGTTGGGCAATTACTATTTTGGTGATTTCCTCCAAAAGGTCTTTTGCCTTTTCCCCACCCAGGACACTCTTACCAGTTTTTCCAGCATCTACAATACGTTTTACCGTAGCGTACCGAACCTTGAAAAACTCATCCAGATTATTACTGAAAATTCCTAGAAACCGTAAGCGATCAATTAGTGGAACTCTATGGTCCTTACTTTCTTGTAGTACCCTAGCGTTAAATTTTAACCAGCTAATTTCCCTGTTGATATATTCGTTTTTTGTTTTTACCATTTATTTTTTCAAGTGTTTTGGAAAGATCATTTGTGTTGTGGTTCCTGCTTTTATTTCGGACCAATCGTCCACACCAAATGTAATGTGTACGAGTCCTGCGGTAGGAACGTTCTCAATATACTGATCTCCCCAAGTATTTGCAAGTGAAGTAAAGGCATAGTTGTGTCCAAAAATTGCAACCGTATTTAATTTATTGTCGATTGCCCTAACAAATTGCTCCACACTAGCCCCTGAAAAGTCATATAATGAATTGTCTACACTATATCTTAATAAATCAAACTCCATGTTTCTTACAAAGATCATGCTGGTGTGCAACGCACGATTGGCCGGACTCGAAAAAATATAATCGATTTTCGGGATATGAAGCTTAAAAGTTTTTGATACCAAGTGCGCATCGTTTATCCCTCGTTGTTTTAAAGGCCTATCCTTGTCCGATACATTGTAATCCCATGAGGATTTCCCATGGCGCATCAATATCAATTGTTTCATTGTATAAAGATTAGGGTGCCAATCGTTCTATTTTCCAATTATAATCTTCTTGAAGGGCATATCGAATCCTATCGTGTAATCTATTGGGGCGTCCTTGCCAAAATTCCATGGAAATGGGCCGAACCAAATATCCTCCCCAAAATTGAGGTCGTTGAATTTCCTTCCCTTCATATTTTTTTTCAAGCTTAATCAACTCTTCTTCCAAATATTCTCGTGAGGGGATTACATTGCTCTGGTCGGAAACCATAGCACCCAACTGACTTCCGATAGGTCGGGATTCAAAATATCCATCTGAAAGGTTTTCCGCAATTTTCTCCGCAGTGCCCTTTATAATGACCTGTCGTTCCATATTAGGCCAAAAGAATGATAAACAAACCGACGGATTAGCCTCAATGGCCTTGCCTTTTTCACTTTGGTAATTGCTATAAAATATAATACCTTCAAAAGTGAATTTTTTCATCAAAACAACCCGGCTCTTTGGAAATCCATCCAACCCAATGGTAGAAACTGTCATTGCATTGGGTTCGTCCACCCCATCGGAAGCTTCCACCTCATAAAACCACTTTTGGAATTGCTCCATAGGGTTTTCTTTTACCGTCTCTTCGGTCAATTCACTTTTTTCGTAAGATTTCCTATAGTTGCTCAAATCTTTTTGCATAATGTGAAGTTCGGTAAAATTCGAATCCCCTCAAAGCAACCTTGTTGTAAAAGTTTTGTAAAAACCCTTTAGTTGTCGAATCCAAAGGTTTTCCCATCCTCGGCCAAATCTACTGCTGCAAAAATTTCACTAGCCTCTATTTTAAATGGTTGAATGGATTTGTAGCGCGTGGAATAATGCCCCAAAATAAGATGTTTTGCATTGACTTTATTAGCGATTTGCGCTGCTTGTTTGGCTGTAGCGTGTTTGGTTTTTTCGCAAAGATGGGATTCTGATTCCAAAAAGGTGGATTCGTGGTATAGTATTGTTACATCTTTGATGATAGGCAACATCGCTTCATTGTACATCGTATCACTACAAAAAGCATAACTTTTCGGTTTAGGGGGTGCTAGTGTAATCTCCTTATTGGGAATTATTTTTCCCGATGCATCCAAACCGTCGGCCCCATTTTTGATATTATTGAATTGGCTCTTATCTATCTTGTACTTTCTGGTCGCTTCGATATTAAGAGTTCTTGGGGCTACTTTTTCTTGGAACAAAAAACCATTGGTATATACCCTATGGATCAACGGAATGGTTCGAACCGTAAGCTTTTCATCTTCGAAAATGAGCTCGGATTCTTTTGATTCCAACTCGTGGAACACAAGTGGGTAATTGGTCCAAGAATCTCCAAGTTTTAAAAACAGTGTAATGGCTTGTTTAATCCCCTTGGGTCCATAAATATGCAATTCTTTTTCTCTTCCCAACAACCGAAATGTGGAAACAAGACCGGGCAGACCAAAAAAGTGATCACCATGTAGATGCGATATAAAAATATGGTTGATTCTGGAGAACTTTACTTTATACTTTCTAAGTTGAACTTGAGTTCCCTCCCCGCAGTCGATTAAAAAAAGATTGTTTTTTATTTCGAGAACTTGTGATGTCGGATTTGTAAATGTTCGTGGTGTAGCGGCATAACAACCTAGAATGGTAAGTTTCACAAATGATAAATTAAAAATGGAAAATTGAAAGTCTCCATTATATAGTTGAATAATTCCGTTTTGATGATTTCACAATAGCGGCTAAAAGTCGAATTATTTGTTCGATTTCATTATCAGCCTTTGTGGAATCCAAGTTTCCAATTAATCCAGACTTGCTCAAAAGATCCATCCAGTATCTAGTTTCATTGGCTTCTTTTAAGGCAATGGACATTTTATGAATAAAATCTTTTTTACTTTCAGCGTGCTCTGCCTCCCTGACCAATGCGCCAATTGCCGTTCCTGACCTCAATAACTGCCTTGACAATACAAATTCCTTCTGCTCTTTTTCCATGTACTTGGCCATACGTACAATTTCCAATGCAAAATCAAAACTCTTTTTATGTATGATATTTTGATTACCCAAATAACAGCATTTTCAATTCTTCACTTTGAATTTTAAATTCCTAGGTCACGTTCTATTTCTTCCATTTCGATGAGATCTTTGGCTTCTTGCAACGTGGGCACCACACTGAGTTCGTCGGGAACGTCATCATAGCTCAGTTTGTCGGTAACCAAAATAAAGGATTTTCCAAAACTTTTGTGGGTATTGGACATATCCAAAAACTCCAGCAAGTTGTCAACTTTTAAGGTTTCAAAGGAAAAAAGATTGACAACTATATTATCATGCTTTAGTTTAGGGTATGCTTTGTTCAGGTGTTCCAAAAATCCAGAAAGTGTTGTTTTTTCCTGGAAAACAATAGTTGTTGTTCCTTCTTTGTCGAAAATCATCTTTTACTTAATTTTTGATGCCAATAAATAAAGTACTGCCATTCGAATTGCGACTCCATTTTCAACTTGGTGCAAAATGATGGATTGGTCCGAATCGGCCACATCACTGGTAATCTCCACTCCACGATTAATTGGCCCCGGGTGCATGATCACAATTTCCTTCTTCAAACTGTTCAAGAGCTCCTTGTTTACTCCAAACTGTTGTGTGTACTCCCGTGTGGATGGAAAATAGCTAATATCCATTCGTTCGTTCTGAACACGCAGCATATTGGCCACATCGCACCACTCTAATGCATTTTTTAAATTGGTCTCCACTTCTACCCCTAACGATTCGATATGCTTAGGAATAAGGGTGCGTGGACCGCAGACTTTTACATTGGCCCCTTGCAACTTTAAGGCAAAAATATTGGATAAAGCGACCCTTGAATGAAGGATATCTCCAACAATTACAACGTTTTTCCCGCCTACATCGCCGAGTTTTTCGCGTATGGAATAAGAATCCAACAAAGCTTGCGTAGGGTGTTCATGGGCTCCATCGCCTGCATTAACTATTGCCGCCTTTACGTGTTTTGATAAAAATATACCCGCACCTGGATTTGGATGGCGCATCACCACCATATCCACTTTCATGGACAGTATATTGTTAACGGTATCTATTAGTGTTTCCCCTTTTTTTACGGATGATTGCCCTGCTGAAAAATTGACAACATCGGCAGAAAGTCGCTTTTCGGCCAGTTCAAAAGAGAGCCTGGTACGGGTACTGTTTTCAAAAAAGATATTGGCAATGGTAATGTCCCGTAGCGTCGGTACCTTTTTAATGGAACGATTGATTACTTCCTTAAAATGATCGGCGGTTTCAAAAATGAGGGATATATCTTTTTCATCCAGATACTTAATTCCCAACAAGTGGTTTACACTTAACTCGCCCATTATATTTTATTTGCTTACTAAATACACTATATCCTCTCCATCGTTATCCTCCCACATGACTTTGACTTTTTCATCATTGATTGCATCTACCTGTCGACCCCTATATGTGGGCTGTATGGGCAAATGTCTACTGAATCTTCTATCTATCAATGTTAAAAGCTCAATATTACTTGGCCTTCCAAAGGATTGAATCGCTGTTAATGCCGACCTAATACTTCTTCCGGTATACAGTACATCATCTATGAACACTACTTTTTTATCTTCCACCAAGAAATCCATTTGTGTGGAATTGGCCTTTAGGATTTCGCCTCTACCAAAATCATCCCTAAAAAATGTGATATCCAAGAACCCAAGGTCAATATGTTTGATCTTGTATTCTTTTTGAAGAATCTTCACCAATCTTTCTGCTAAATACACACCCCTGGGCTGTATACCAATAAGTGCGGTATCCTTGAAATCTAAATGGTTTTCCATTAGTTGACAGGCCAACCGGTGCAGTATGATGTTGATTTCTTTTGAAGTAAGCAGTACTTTTTGACTCATATGCTATGTGCGACCAACGCGGTTGAACACAAAAGTAAGCAATTCTTTAAAATGTTTGGGACATAAAAAAGCCCCACTGTTTCCAGTGGGGCTTTGTATCATTGAAAAGTCCGATTACTTTTTCTTGGAATCGGCTTCCATTTTATCTTTCAATGCTTGCAATGCGGAGTTGGCATCACCAAGGGTTGGAGCTGCTTCATCGCTAGATGAGGCTCTTTTCTTGGCTGCAGCTTTCACATTTCTGTCTTCTTGCTCTCTAAAGATTGCTGTGTGGCTGGCCACAACTCTTTTGAAATCTTTGTTGAACTCGATGATCTTGAATTCGGCTTCTTCTCCTTTTACAAGTTTCTTGCCGTCTTCTTTTTCCATGTGGCGTTGTGGAACAAATCCAACGATATCCTCGTTGAAGTTAATAGTTGCTCCTTTATCAACAACATCTGCAATTGCAGCTTTGTGCACGGTACCTTCAGCAAACTCTTCGGAGTATTTGTCCCAAGGGTTCTCTGTGGTTTGTTTGTGTCCAAGGCTCAATTTGCGTCCTTCCACGTCCAATTCCAATACTTCCACTTCCAAGGTGTCGCCCACGGCAACAAACTCTGATGGATGCTTGATTTTCTTGGTCCAAGAAAGGTCAGAAATATAAATCAAACCGTCAATACCTTCTTCCAACTCAACAAATACTCCAAAGTTGGTAAAGTTTCTAACGATTCCTTTGTGTTTAGATCCTACAGGATATTTAGTGGTAATATCAGTCCATGGGTCTGGTGTCAATTGCTTGATACCCAACGACATTTTACGATCTTCCCTATCCAAGGTCAATACTACTGCCTCAACTTCATCTCCTACCTTCACAAAGTCTTGGGCCGACCTTAGGTGCGTGCTCCATGACATTTCTGATACGTGGATCAAACCTTCTACACCTTCAGCAACTTCGATAAAGGCACCGTAATCTGCGATTACAACAACTTTACCTTTTACTTTATCACCAACTTTGATCTCATCTCCAAGAGCATCCCATGGGTGTTTCTCCAATTGCTTAAGACCCAACTGGATTCTTGACTTGTTATCATCAAAGTCCAAGATAACCACGTTCAATTTCTGGTCTAGGTCCACAACCTCGTTCGGGTGGTTGATCCTGCTCCAAGAAAGGTCGGTAATGTGAACCAATCCATCCACACCTCCAAGGTCGATAAATACCCCGTAAGATGTAATGTTTTTGACCACACCTTCCAATACCTGTCCTTTTTCCAACTGGCCGATGATCTCTTTTTTCTGTTCTTCGATATCCGCTTCGATCAAAGCTTTGTGGGATACTACTACGTTTTTAAATTCGTGGTTGATCTTCACTACTTTGAACTCCATGGTCTTACCTACATACTGATCGTAATCACGGATAGGCTTAACATCAATCTGAGAACCTGGCAAGAACGCCTCAATTCCGAATACGTCCACGATCATACCACCTTTGGTACGACACTTAACGAATCCAGTTACAATCTCTTCTTGGTCGTGTGCGTTGTTAACACGCTCCCATGCCTTGATTGTTCTTGCTTTTCTGTGAGACAATACCAATTGACCGGTCTTGTCCTCACGGATATCTATAAGTACCTCAACTTTATCACCAACTTTAAGGTCGGGGTTGTAGCGGAACTCATTTAAGGAAATCACACCTTCGGACTTAGCATTGATGTCAATGATCGCCTCACGGTCTGTCATGTGAACCACTGTTCCTTCCACTACTTCCTCATCGGCAGTGTCCACAAAGTTTTCCTCTACAAGTGTTTCGAATTCCTTCAGCTTGGTATCATCTACGCGCTCAATTCCTTCTTCGTACTTGTCCCAGTCAAAATTTTCAAGAAATTCTTGTGGATCTTGCTTGGGTTCTGTTTCTTTTACTTCTGTTGCTGTGGCAGTTTCTTCTACCTCAACGTTTTGCTTTTCTTCAGCCATTTGCTGATTAAAATTTGTATTCCACGTTTTACAAGAGTTAAACAATTACCGCGGAAGTGGTTTTTAAAATACTTTTCTTAATTCCCTTTTTCTCTTGCCTCCTTGCTAAAAGGGGTGCAAAAATACAATTAAATTATTGATATACAAAGCCCCTAGTTTTAGTTTCAAGAAAAAAAGTATTACAATTATTTAATAGTAAAATATGGTCATATTGATTATATTGAAGTTCTAAAATGTTAACTATAAAAAATTAAATTATGAGCGTTAAAGCAAAATATCAACCTGTTTTGGACCTAGGTGAAGAATTGAATGTAAAAAATGGCGATGTGAATGTTGAAGGTGATGTCTTAAAAATAAAAGGGATGACCAAAACACAGTATGAAAAAAACCTGCTGTGGGATAAGATCAAGGAAATTGGCGGGGAAAGCCCTTCTGATATTAAAGCGAACCTTACCGTGGAAGATGAATCCGTGTACCACAGACACACGGTAAAGAGTGGGGAGTCTTTGAGTAAAATAGCGAAGCAATATTATGGTGACCCCATGAAATACACTAAGATCTTTGATGCAAACACCAATATTTTAAAGGACCCGAACGTGATACATCCGGATCAAGTATTGGTGATTCCAAACATTTAATACTTACCGATATTAATATAATAAGAAGGCGCCCGTTGGGCGTCTTTTTTGTTTACTGGGTTTGCACCTTACCCATAACGGCACTTCTTCAACTTTGTTAATGAATCTATCAATCCAAAATGAAAATTCAATATTAAAGTCAATTTTAAGATTTATATCCTAGCTGAATTCCGAACAGGTTAATCTCGTAATTAAAAACGAATTATATCTTTGACCAATCGCACAAGGTCAGAATAAAAATATGTATCAATTAAATTACCATTCAATATCACAACCAGAGTTAAGCCATAAAGAGTTAGACAATATTCTTGAGACTGCCATAAAAGTGAACTCAGCAAAAGATATTACTGGTTGCCTCATTTACCATAACAACCATTTCGTACAAATTTTGGAAGGAAATAAAAACGATGTACTTGAGGTGTTTGAAAAAATCCAAGCCGATGATAGACACCATACGGTAACCGTACTTTGGGAAAATTCTATTGACAAAAGATATTTTCCGAAATGGAATATGGCTTATCATCAACCAAACCATGACAATATAATACAGTTTGTAAATAATTTATTATTGCTTTCTGAACTTTCAGATAGGTCAACAAGTTCGTTGTTGAGTTTTTGGGCTACCGTCCGAAAAATTTTAAATGATGATAAAATCACCAACTATGAGGTCGTATAAGCCTCCTATGAATCTACTAAATAAATGAAACCTGAGCATTTATGTACACTTACGACAATCCATGTAGATTATTACACCTTTATAATGCGGTTCTCTATTAACCTTACAACATATTCCCCCAGTCTCTTTAGAATCTTACCCAGAAAAATAGTACCTTGATTTCCCATATTGAAGTTGTTAACCGATGCTTCAAATCAAGTCAATAGAAAAAGATCTCATCTAAAACCTATTTACATTTACGAATGAAAAAAATCATCTTGCTTTATTTTGTTTTGCTAGCTATGTCAACTTCCGCCCAAGAACGGGGGTTCTTTAGCAGAAATGATATGAACGAAGAGGAACCTAGATATAGTTTTGGCACTAAAAAGCAAAGAAGCTCATCGATTAGCCTTGGCGATGTGAACAATGACGGTAAACTGGATGCTGTTGTATCCAATGGCAGGCATTGGCCCGAAACAAATTTTATCTTCTTCAATTCTGGAAAGGTGTTTAATTCTATGAGTTTATTAGGAACCATACATTCAACCTCCTATGCCGCGGAATTGGCCGACTTTGATAATGATGGTGATTTAGATATTATAGAAATTAATGATAAGGCATCACATAAAATTTATGTAAATGATGGTACAGGAAGTTTTAAATTTCATTCGGAAGTGGGTGAAATTTCCAACGCCAGAAACGTGGCAATTGCAGACCTTGATAATAATGGTTTTATCGACTTTATCATTACAAATAGAGGACAACAGAACATGATTTGTTATAATAACGGGTCCTTAAACTTTGACTGCGTTAAATTGGAAACACAACAAAATTCAACTATAGACATTGCCATAAAAGACCTAAACAACGACAACTTACCAGATTTGGTTCTTGCCAACAGGGATAACATTCCAAATGAGATATTTATAAATAAGGGCAATCGAACATTTGAGAAAAAAATGAATTTTGGAACAGGCACTTTTGAGACCCGATCTGTTGCAGTGGCAGATATGAACAATGATGGATTCTTGGATATTATTACCGGAAACCTCAACAGTGCCAACAGTATATACTTGGGAAGTGAAGATTTTACTTTTGATAAAACTGTAGCTTATGGCAATGATGATACGGACACGTATAGTATTGCTCTTGCCGATTTTGATAAAGATGGTTTTATGGATATTGTTACCGGCAATTACTTAAAACCAAACACCGTTTTTATGAATCTCAATGGTGAAACCTTTGACGAGATTAATTTGACCAATATGTCCGCGAGAACTTACGATGTGGAAGTTGGGGATATAAATGCTGATGGCTGGATGGATATTACTGTGATTAATTCGGATGATTTCAATCTTTTTTATCTAAATATTTTCAATGAAGATTGAGTAAAGACTGGCCAGCGCGACAATTTACTAGGTTTCCTATTACATTCCATTAACTGCATTCTTGTAGCGAGGTATTTCTATCGGAGAAAATTTCTCTTCTCACCCCTCCTTCGCAATCACCTGTTGTGAGTAATAGTAGGGAGTCAAGAACTTTTAAAAAAGGCGTTCTTTTAAGCGTCTTTTTAGTTTTAAGGAATTCCACGTAAACTCAAAACTGTATTTTGTCAACTCAACAAATACATCCACAAATCCATACCGGAATTTTAAGTAAAAAAAACTAACTTCACTTCCCATGCCGCACTTATTTCAGTAATCGGGCGAAATAATTAATATCTAAATAAAGTTGGGCTTAATATGCACCAGAAACTTTAAATAAATTACCAACTTATGAGTCTAGCTGAACTAATTAGTAAAGTATTTTTACCGTTGTCCCTTGCTATTATAATGCTAGGAATGGGAATGACTTTGATTCCAGCCGATTTTACTAGAATTATAAAGCAGCCAAAAGCAATTCTAATTGGTTTTACCAATCAACTTGTTTTTTTACCTCTTATTGGGTTTTCACTAGCTATAGTTTTTAATCTAAACCCCACAATCGCAATTGGATTAATGATTTTAGCTAGTTGCCCTGGTGGACCAACCAGTAATTTAATAACACAGGTTTGCAAAGGGAATATTGCATTATCGGTCACATTAACTGCTATTGCTAGTTTAACAACCATCCTGACCATACCGTTTATTCTCTCTTATACATTGGAGTATTTTAGTAGTAACACCGATGTTACAATCAAATTACCAATATTAGATACCATAATACAAATAATGGGAATCACAGTTATTCCTATTTCGATTGGAATGTTCGTTCGTAAACACAAAACCAATTTTGCAAAACGGATGGAAAAGCCAATGCGCAATGCCTCAACAGTCATTTTTATATTAGTGTTTATAGCAGTTTTGGCCGCCAATATTGATAAACTTGTAGACGGAATGAAAGCTGCTGGATTAGTTACATTGATACTTAATATAGTAACTATGGGATTGGGTTACCTGACCGCTAAATTATTTAGGTTGAATGCGAAAAACACTATCTCAATCACAATTGAAAGTGGGATACAGAATGGTACGTTAGCTTTTGTAATTGCCACTTCCATATTAAACAATGTAGAAATGGGAATTCCAACAGCAGCCTATTCTATTTGGATGTTTTTAACTGGTGGAATTTTAATGTGGATATTGGGCAAAAGACCAAGGGTAGATTTTAAATAAAAAAATGTTAAGTATAACCCGGTGTAAAAAATAGCTGCTTGTTGCTAGATCCTCACTTTAGTGCTTATTCCCTATTTTATGCCTACATACGAAGGTCTAACTCAACCACGCATAACCGACCTAAGTACAACTCCACAACTTAATAGTTCTCACCCTTCCTTCGCAATCACCCGTTGCGAGTAATCATGGATACGTTCAAACTGTTCTTCCAAGCCCATATCGCTATTATCAAACTCAATGGCATCTTTGGCCTTGGTGAGCGGAGATATGCTTCGGGTAGAGTCAATGCGGTCACGTTCCTCCACATTTTTAAGCACTTCGGCATAGGTGACCTCCTCCCCTTTTTCCAATAACTCTTTATACCGGCGTGCCGCTCGGGTTTCAGGAGAGGCTGTCATAAACAATTTTAGCTCCGCATCCGGAAAAACAACGGTACCAATGTCACGGCCGTCCATCACAATGCCTTTGTCCTTACCCATTTCCTGCTGTATTTTCACCAACTTTTCACGGACCTCCTTTATGGCAGCAACAGGGCTTACAAAACCTGAAACCCGCATAGATCGGATTTCCTGTTCCACGTTTTCATCGTTCAAAAACATTTCGGAACGACCCGTAGCTTTATTGGGAACAAATTTGAGGTGTATTTCGGATAATCTTGCCACCAAAGCAGCGTCATCCACCTCCCCTTTATTGTTGATGATATCTTGTTGCAGTGCAAAAAGGGTCACCGCCCGGTACATGGCCCCGGTGTCCACATAAATATAATTTAAAGCTGAAGCCAATCGTTTGGCGATGGTACTTTTTCCTGTAGAGGAATAACCATCAATTGCTATTGTTATTTTTCCCATGCGCCAAAAATAATCAGAAAAGCTATTACTGCTTTATGATTTGTATCATACCATTATAGGGTTTTAGCATTTTTCACCCTTTGTTTGGTAATGGCCAAATCGATTACCTCGCTCATATCGGTCACGTAATGGAACGTAAGTCCCTTTACATATTCCTCCTTGATTTCTTCAATATCTTTTCTATTGTCCGCACAAAGGATAATCTCCTTGATTTTGGCTCTTTTGGCAGCCAATATTTTTTCTTTGATTCCACCTACGGGCAACACCTTGCCGCGAAGTGTAATCTCACCCGTCATGGCCAAACTCTTTTTCACCTTACGTTGTGTAAAGAGCGATACCAAGGATGTCAGCATGGTAATACCTGCACTTGGCCCATCTTTGGGCGTCGCACCTTCAGGTACGTGGATATGCACATTGTACTTCTCGAACACAGCGGAATCTATTCCAAAAATATCCGCATTGGATTTTATGTACTCCATGGCGATAGTTGCCGATTCCTTCATTACTTTACCAAGGTTACCGGTAATATTCAGGGTTCCCTTTCCTTTGGAAAGAATGGATTCGATAAACAGAATATCACCCCCAACACTTGTCCATGCCAAACCAGTGACCACTCCAGCCACATCGTTGTTTTCGTACTTATCGCGTTCCAAACGGGCAGGTCCAAGAATTTTTTCTATATCCTCATTGGTCAGTTTTATATTGTACTCCTCTTCCATGGCAATGGATTTTGCGGCAAACCTCACTACTTTGGCTATTTGCTTTTCTAGACCACGGACTCCAGATTCGCGGGTATAGCCTTCCACTATTTTTTCCAACTGACGCTTCCCAATTTTCAGGTCCTTGCCTACGAGGCCATGTTCCTCCAATTGTTTGGGCAATAAATGGCGCTTGGCAATCTCTACCTTTTCTTCGATAGTGTATCCCGTCACATTAATAATTTCCATTCGGTCGCGCAATGCTGGCTGAATAGTGGATAAATTGTTCGCTGTGGCAATGAACATTACTTTGGACAGATCATAGCCCAATTCCAAGAAATTATCGTGGAACTCACTGTTCTGTTCAGGGTCCAGCACCTCCAACATGGCAGATGAAGGGTCTCCTTGATGACTGCTCGCCAATTTATCTATCTCATCCAAAATAAACACAGGATTGGAAGTCCCTGCTTTCTTTAAACTTTGGATTATTCTACCGGGCATCGCACCGATATAGGTTTTTCTATGTCCGCGAATTTCTGCTTCATCGCGCAGTCCACCCAAAGACATTCGTACATATTCCCTACCAAGGGCTTCCGCCACGGATTTCCCCAAAGAAGTTTTACCCACTCCAGGAGGGCCGTACAAACAAAGAATGGGCGATTTCATATCGTTCCTCAACTTAAGTACCGCCAAATATTCTATAATTCTACGTTTTACATCCTCCAGACCATAATGATCTCGATTCAGAATCTTTTCGGCGCGTTTAAGGTCAAATTTATCTTTTGAGTATTCGTTCCAAGGAAGGTCTATTAAAAGATCCAAATAGTTGCGTTGAATGGAATACTCCGCCACCTGTGGGTTCATACGCTGCATTTTGGCCAGTTCTTTTTCAAAATGCTCCTGTACTTTTTTGCCCCACTTTTTCTTTTTGGCCTTTTCACTCATTTCATCCACCTCTTCTTCATACGAAAGCCCACCAAGTTCTTCTTGGATAGTCTTCATTTGCTGGTGAAGGAAATATTCACGTTGCTGCTGGTCCATATCGCTGCGTACTTTGCTTTGGATATCGTTGCGCAGTTCCAACTTTTGAAGTTCCATGTTCATATACTTCAAGGTAGTCAACGCCCTTTCCTGAAGGTTGGCAATTTCCAAAAGCTCCTGCTTTTCTTTAACTGCCAAGTTTAAGTTTGATGACACAAAATTGATCAAGAATGAATTACTCTGAATATTCTTGATAGCAAAAGTGGCTTCACTCGGGATATTCGGGTTATCCTTAATGATCTTAAATGCCAATTCCTTGATTGAATCTATAATAGCCTCAAACTCAGTGTTTTTATCATCTGGGCGTTCTTCAGCTGCCTCGCTCACCTTGGCCGTGATATATGGTTTCTCGGTAAGGACGGCATCTATCTTAAACCTCTTTTTTCCTTGAATGATCACTGTGGTATTCCCATCCGGCATTTGTAGTACCCTAAGTATTCGTGCCACTGTCCCAACAGTATTTATGTCTTCCACCCCCGGGTTCTCAACAGCTTCATCTTTTTGGGAAACTACCCCGATAGTCTTGGTGCCATTGTTGGCATCTTTGATCAAATTAATGGACTTGTCCCTCCCTGCAGTAATCGGTATTACAACACCAGGAAACAAAACAGTATTTCGTAGAGGCAGTACCGGCAATGTCTCCGGTAAGCTCTCTTTGTTCATCTGCTCCTCATCTTCAGGGGTTAACAACGGTATCAACTCCGCATCTTCATCCAATCCCTGTAACTCTATATTGTCAAATTTGGTAATTTTCATCTCTCCCATATCATCTTTTCGGTCATTTTGTCATAACAAACAAACAACCAACATTTTTATTCCATCTTTAAACTCTCGTAAAGCCTTAAAAATCAATATTTATAAGGATTCAGAAGCTTATTATCATCCATTAGTTGGCAATTCCTGTGCCATTAAAAATCAAATTTTAAGAAAAAAGTGTAACAATTGGTAAATTAGGTAATCTATAAGACAAAGCATTCATTTTTTGAGCCAACAAAATGAACATATTGACACACTGCTCCAATTGTGCATGCAGGGGAAACAAAGTGCTCAGTTAGAGATTTACAACCGTTATTACAAAGCGATGTACAATACCGCTTTAAGGATTGTAAAACATACTGCTGAGGCTGAGGATGTGATGCAGGAATCGTTCCTGAGCGCGTTTACCAAACTGCACACCTTTAAAGGAGACGTCACCTTCGGGGCATGGTTGAAGCGGATTGTGATCAACAACAGTATTTACCATTACAGAAAGCAGCAGAAAAAATACGCTGTCGATTTGGATAATGTAATGTACAAGGTCGAAGATAATGATGCAGTTGCTTCGGACCAGAATGGCTATACAGAACTGAAGGCTCAAAAAGTGATGGAAACCATGAACAGTTTGAAAGATAATTACAGAGTTTCTTTGACCTTACATTTAATCGAAGGGTATGATTACGAAGAAATAGGCAAAATAATGAATATTAGCTATGCTAATTGTAGAACCATGATTTCGAGGGCCAAACAAAGCTTGAGAAAAAAATTGACCGTAAATGTTTAGATATGAACAAAGATAGTTTAGATAGTTTGTTTGAGAGACTCCATGGAGAGCTTGATGTAGCGGAGCCACAAAGCGGGCACCAAGAGCGGTTTTTGGAAAAATTGAACCAAAAGCAGGGCACCGTTGTCCTGAACCAAAAGAAAAGAATATGGTGGAAACCATTATCGGTTGCAGCTTCCATTGCCATAGTGGTGCTTTTGGGATACCAAGCATTTGGGCCCAAGCCCACGATCAAACAACAAGTAGTGAGAATGGCACCCGAGGTTTCCAAAACCGAGTTCTACTTTGCAAACCTTATCGAAGAGCAAATTGAGGTGCTCCAAAGCGAGAAAACACCAGAAACAGCACAATTGGTAAATGATGCCATGGCGCAACTCCAACGGCTAGATAAAGACTATGAAGCCCTTGAGAGCGACATGGTCAACGGTGGCGACAGTAAAATAATCTTGAGCGCTATGATTACCAATTTTCAAACACGAATAGATCTTTTAAAAGAAGTTTTGAGCCAAATAGAAAATATTAAAAATTTAAACTCACAGAATGATGAAAGCTTTACAATTTAAATACATCTTTTTCGCCCTGGCTTTATTTCCGCTTGCTATCAGCGCCAATAGTGGCAACGACAAATTAAATGGCAGGTACACTAAAGAAAAAACCATAAAAAAAGAATACAATGTTAATCCAGATGCCCTTTTTAAGGTTAAAAACAGCTACGGGAACCTTAACGTAACTTCTTGGAACGAAAACCGTGTGGTCATCGAAGTACATATAAAAACCAATGGCAACGACGAAGACCGTGTAAAAGAACGATTGAACGAAATTGACGTGGATTTTGAAAACAGTGCAAACATGGTATCGGCCACTACCCGTTTTGGAGATCGCAGCAATAGCTGGGGATGGAGTTGGGGAAAACGCAAAAATATAAGTGTCCAAGTAAATTATACTATTAAGTTACCCGTAAAAAACAATGTTAACCTGAGCAATGATTACGGAAGTATTCTCTTGGATCGTATTGACGGGCATGCAAAAATAAGTTGTGATTACGGAAGTTTGGAAATAGGAGAACTGCGTGGGCGCAATAACGAGCTTAGGTTTGATTACACTTCCCGTTCCACCTTTGATTATGTGAACAGTGCAGAAATTAGGGCCGATTACTCCGGATTTACAATTGAAAAAGCAGGCAACCTTATTATTAAGGCCGACTACACCAATGCTGTTGTTGAAGAAATGGAAAACTTGGAATACACCAGCAGTTACGGCTCTATTGATGTGAGAAATGTGAAAAACGTAGATGGAAACGGAGACTATATCGGTGTCAAATTGGGTAATGTGCATGGCAATGTGGACATAATGAGCGATTACGGTTCCATTAGAATCGACCGATTAACTCCAGACGCCGGAAACGTAGAAATCCGTTCCGACTATACAGGGATCAAAATTGGCTATGATCCTGGGTACAACTTTGATTTTGAAATTACCACCGAATATGCCGGGGTAAGTGGTAAAGATGATTTTGAAATCAATATAAGCAAGGAAAGATCTACCGAAAAATATTATAGTGGTTACTACGGTAAGTCAAATTCCGGAAACAGGTTGAACATTACCAGTGACTACGGCGGAATCACTTTTTATCAAAATTAACATCAAATCAAAAACAACTTTAAACACAAGATCATGAAAAAAATTATCACACTTACGCTTACATTGGGAATGATTGCCTGTACAAGTGCTCAATGGGGAAACAGGGTAAAAGGAAACGGCGACTACGTCACAATTGAACGCTCCGTGGGTGATTACGAAGGGGTGGCTCTTTCCGGATGGTTTGATTTGGAACTGGTATCCGGGAATGAAGGGGAGATTACCCTTGAAGGCGAATCAAACCTATTGGAACATATCACCACAGAAGTAAAAAACGGAAAATTGGTAATCAAGACCGAAAAAGGCAAAAATCTGAGACCATCTAGCTGGAACAAAGGCATCCGAATCATCGTTCCAGTGGAATCCATTGCGTTTGTGAGTCTGTCTGGTTCAGGCGACGTTGTTGGAAAAACCATGATACGGTCCGATTCATTTAATGCAAGTATGTCAGGCTCCGGAGATGTAACCTTACTGGTGGAGGCAGATGATTTAGAAGCGTCACTTTCAGGATCAGGCGATATAAATCTCTCTGGTAGGGCCACCGATTTTACAGTAAGGGTTTCTGGTTCTGGCGACATTAAAGCATATGATCTGGAAGCTGATTTTGTGAAAGCTACAGTTTCAGGCTCTGCCGATATCAAAGTAACCGCCAACGAATCCATTGATGCTAGAGTATCCGGTTCTGGAGATATCCATTACCGTGGCAACCCAAAAAAAATATCTTCAAAAGCCTCCGGTTCGGGAGACATAACAAAAGGATAACACCGAGTTTATCATCAATCAAAAACAGAAAAGACCCTGATTTAGTCAGGGTTTTTTTTATGGGTTAATTTGACGGTTTAACCTTATTGACACGCAGTAGTAAGAATATGCCAATCAAGAAAAAGATTCCTAAGAATACTGTACTGTTGCGCATACTCCCCGTGAGTTGCGCCACAACACCATACAAAAAGGTTCCTATGATGATACCGATCTTCTCGGCCACATCATAAAAACTAAAAAACGAAGTAGTATCCGTGGTTTCGGGCAAAAACTTGGAATAAGTGGAACGTGACAGTGCTTGGATGCCCCCCATTACAACCCCTACCAATCCGGCAGCAATGTAAAAATCCATTGGGGTTTGCAAAAAATAGGCATAAATACAGAGCAAAGCCCAGATAACATTGATCACAACAAGTGTTCTGATATTCCCGAATCCTTTAGAAGCCCATGCAGTAACGGTAGCTCCCAAAATGGCAACAATCTGGATAAGTAAAATACTAACGATCAAACCCATGGTACGTTCGTTATCGGAACCCCAAACAATTTCCTCTTCTCCAAAATAGGTAGCAATGAGCATAATGGTCTGTACGGCCATACTGTAAACAAAAAAGGCTCCTAGATATCGTTTTAATTTTTGATTTTCTCCCAATTGGTGCCAAACAAGTTTCAACTCCTTAAAACCATTAAGCACAATATGGTCCCGTTTGCCCTCCCTTTTATAGCCTTTGGGCAAATGAGCAAAAGTGTATTGACTGAAAAGAATCCACCAAATTCCAACAGAAATAAAAGAGTATTTCATGGCTTTAATCTCAGCGATTTCACCACCACTATCCGTAATGCCAAAAAAATCTGGTTTCATTACCATGGCCAAATTGAAGACCAGCAAAATAACACTGCCAATATATCCCATCGAAAAACCTTTGGCACTAATACGATCCTGTTGCTCAGGGTAGGCAATATCCGGTAAGTATGAATTGTTAATGGCAAAACTTACCCAGAAACCAACAAGTCCAAAAAAATAGCAGAGAAGACCAAAATAGATATACTCCAAAGAAAACCAATACAATCCAATGCACGAAGCTGCTCCCAAGTAGCAAAAGAATTTTAAAAACACCTTTTTGTTTCCCAAATAATCTGCAACACCGGAAACAAGTGGGGTAACAATGGCAATAAAAATAAAGGCCAACGATGTAACGTAGCTGATCAAAGGGGCCCGTGCTATCTCACCGCCAAAAATAGTGACTTGTTCAATACCTGCGGTTCTAAACAAAAGCCCATAAAAAAGTGGGAAAATAGCGGAGGAAATAACCAAACTGTAAACAGAATTGGCCCAATCGTAAAACGCCCAGGCATTTAATAGTTTTTTACTTCCTTTCAATGCCAGTATTTGCGCCATAGTTTTTTTGTTACAAAGTAAATGTCATTTCAAATCAACTTTGAAATGACATTTTCTATTTTGTACAATAATGATTCATTATTTGAAAGAGGTTACGCCAAACTTTTTGGCTTCTTCTTTAGCAGCAGGAGCCCATGCGGTCAAGTTACTGATCCTTGTATCATTGGAAGGGTGCGTACTCAAGAATTCAGGTGGTGCCTGTCCGCCCGATGCTGCCTTCATGCGTTTCCATAGTTCCGCAGCCTCATCCGGGTTATAGCCTGCAATGGCCATGATCTGAAGTCCAATTTTATCGGCCTCTGTTTCATGACTTCTATTAAATGGCAGCATTACCCCCAATTGTGATCCCAATCCATAAGCTTGATTAAACATGTTTCTTTTTTCTTCATCCTGTATCGCCACATTGCCAGCAACTGCCCCTATTTGTTGAATGGTACTTGCACTCATACGCTGGGCACCATGATCGGCCAAAGCGTGAGCTACTTCATGACCCATTACCACGGCAATCCCAGTTTCATTTTGGGTAATTGGTAAAATTCCAGTGTAAAAAACAATTTTACCTCCCGGCATACACCAAGCGTTTACCGTTTCATCTTTGACCAATTTATATTCCCATTTATAATCTTTTAAATATCCTGGATATCCATTGGCGTTCAACCAGCGTTCCGAAGCAGAAGCAATGCGTTGTCCTACTCGTGTAATCATTTCTGCATCGGAGGTTCCCGTAACTACATTGTTGGATCCTAAGAATTCATCATACTGTGCAAATGCCATTGGAAACATTTGACTGTTGCTATAAAAATTCAATGTACTCTTTCCTGTAAAGGGATTGGTCTTGCAAGCAATCACAACAGAAAGGGTCAAAAAAATTAAAAATATCTTTTTCATCTGCTTTATCGTATTTTGTCTTATGTAAATTACAAAATTTTATTTTCCAAGGATATGGATCTGAGTGAAATCCTTCCCCACTTCTATAGAGTCGTTTCCATGTAACATGATATCGTTTAAATCAATCTCCACATTATCCAATTCTACCTTTTCTATTGTAAAAGGCAGCCCATGGAATGTCAATATGAAATTATTGTATTGAGTAATAAAGTTACCATCCTTGAATTGTTGGATAATCAATTCGTTCTTTTTGCCCGTTAATTTGAAACGCCTAAGGCTATAACGTCCTTTTTTATAATCGTACCCATCTTGTTGATCTTCGTATACCTGAGAGTTTTCCGTACCCTCCTTAAAGTAGATATCTATTGCGAGTTTATCTATTTCTTTTTCTCCCACATATTGCTGTACAGGATATTTGGGTATCATAGCCCCTGCTTTCACAAACAAAGGTATCCGATTAATTTCTGCGGCCACCCAACGCTCAACTCCTCCTCCAATTAATTCATCATTCCAATAATTATACCAACTCCCCTTGGGGAAATACATTCTCCTGCCTTGTGCATTTGGTTCTTGGACGGGACATACCAATATTTGTTTTCCAAATATAAATTCATCCGTACGGAAATGGGTCTGTGGGTCTTCTTGGTCATAAAACACCAAGGATTGCAACATAGGCAATCCTTTATTGATATAATTATAGAACATGGTATAGAGATATGGTAACAATTGATACCTCAACTCTATAAATTCTCTTACAATGTCGGTAATTTCATCACCGAAAGACCAAGGTTCCTGATCACCGTGATCACCACTGGAGTGTACCCTACAAAAAGGGTGAAAAATGGCAAGCTGCATCCAGCGAGCAAAAAGTTCCCCGTTCGGTTGCTCTGCAAAGCCACCAATATCAGAGCCAACGAAGGAATATCCACTCATACACATGCGCTGCATTTGCACGTTGGCTATCCACAAATGCTCCCATGTTGCTACATTGTCACCTGTCCAAGTAGCACAATAACGTTGGGTTCCTGAATACGCTGCTCGTGTAAGCACAAAAGGTCTACGTGGGTACATAAATTTTTTAACACCTTCATACGTGGCGCGTACCATTTGCATACCGTATATATTATGTGCCTTTCTGTGACTGCATGGATGCCCCTCGTAATCGTGACGCACATCTAAATTGGCAGTTTTTGACGGGACTTCCATAATGGCAGGCTCGTTCATATCGTTCCAAACCCCACTGACTCCAAGGTCGGCTATCATTTCTTTATAAAGATCGGCCCACCAGTCTCTGACTTCGGGGTTAGTGAAATCTGGAAATTTACATTCGCCTGGCCAAACTTTTCCCTTAAAATGTGGCCCATCCGCTCTTCTACAAAAATATCCATTATCCATGGCTTGTTGATATACCCAGTAATCCCGATCAATCTTAATTCCTGGATCGATCATAGTGATTACCTTAAAACCTTCGTCCTCCATTTCCTCAATCATCTTTTTTGGATTGGGGAAATAGTTGTTGTTCCAAGTAAAACAACGAAAACCATCCATATAATCGATATCGAGATAAATGGCATCGCAGGGAATGTTCAACTGTCTAAAAGACGATGCAATATCCCTAACTTTTTTCTCTGGAAAATAGCTCCATTTCGATTGGTGGAAACCTAGAGCCCAAAGTGGTGGTAATTCTGGGACACCGGTCAAATCCGTATAAGATTCCACAACATCCGACATTTTGGGACCATAGAAAAAATAATAGTTCATCTCGCCTCCATCGGCCCAAAAACTGGTTACGTTCCTTCGTTCTGCTGCAAAATCAAAATACGTGCTAAAAGAGTTATCGAAAAACATTCCATATGCAATGTTTTCCTTAAGTCCCACATAAAACGGAATTGATTTATAAAGTGGTTCTTGGTCTTTTCCATAGGCGTAGGAGTCCGTTACCCAATTGTTCACTCTTTTGCCTTTGAGGTTGGTATGGGATGCTTTGTCTCCCATTCCATAATAACTTTCACCAGAGTGGCAAACTTTACTCATTTTCACAATGTTTCCGCCGTAGTCAAAATTTTCTTCCCAATGGAATCCAAGTTCATCCTCCGTCAGGATTACGTTGTGCATATCAACAATTTGCACCTTAAGGTTCGTCTTGTTGATGTATATTTTTATCTTAGAAGTAGTTATAACATATTCTGGTATCTCATCCTCTATGGTAAGTTCGTTGTAACCAAGGTTAACATCATCACTAAGGGCGTATGAAAAATCCGGTTCAAAAACATACTCAATGCCATATCTAAACCGAACAACACTGTCCCTTAAAATAGTAATTTGAAGTATTACACCATTTTGGGTAGTAAAGTATAATTTGTCGTTTTCTTGCTTAAAATCGACTATATGGTTCGGAAACTGGTTCCCGGTTTTAGCTATTTCCGTATTGGTTATCATCTACAATTGATTGAGGCTCACAAAAGAAACACAAAAGCCTGAATAATTAAAAATATGTTTTGAAAAGCAATTAACTATAACGTTTTAGCTGCTTATTTATTTGTAAACCACGATACCTAGTGGGGGCAGATTCATTAATACCGATTGCATTTGCCCGTTCCAAGGGGTTTTGGTAGGCTTCATCGTTTTTTTGCCAATACCGCTTCCCGAATATTTTTTATCGTCACTATTGAACACCAGTTTTAAGGTGGACGTTTTTGGAACTCCCAACCTATAATTTTCCCGGGGTACGGGCGTAAAGTTACAGACAATGATCATATCATCCTTGGAATCATTACCTTTTCTTATGTATGATATAACTGTGTTTTCTTGGTCATTATATTCAATCCACTGGAAACCATCAGGACTGAACTGCTTTTGGTACAATGCTGGATTGTTTTTGTACATTTTGTTCAAGTCTTTTACCACTTCTTGTATTCCGGAATGGAAACCGTATTGGGTTAAATGCCATTCGAGACTCTCTTGAAAGTTCCATTCGGACGATTGTCCAAACTCCCCCCCCATAAACAATAAATTACCACCAGGATGGGTGAACATATAACCAAATAGTAATCTAAGATTGGCAAATCGTTGCCATTCATCTCCCGGCATCCGATATAATAGGGATTGTTTACCATAAACTACCTCATCGTGCGAAAAAGGCAACATAAAGTTCTCTGTAAACGCATAGGTCAAGCTAAAGCTTATTGCATTCAAATTGTATGATCGATGAATAGGATCCTTTTTAAAAAATTCCAATGTATCGTGCATCCAACCCATCATCCATTTCATGCCAAAGCCCAACCCGCCATAATCTACTGGTTTTGTAACTCCCGAAAATGCGGTGGATTCCTCAGCAATGGTCTGTACACCTTTGAAACTGGCATACACCTCCTGGTTCATCTCCCTTAAAAAAGAAAGAGCTTCCAAGTTCTCGTTATTTCCATATATATTGGGTTCCCATTCCCCATCTTCCCTAGAATAATCCAAATAAATCATGGAGGCCACTGCATCCACTCGTAAACCATCCACATGGTATTGATCGAGCCAAAAAATGGCATTACTGATCAAAAATGCTCTCACTTCATTTCTTCCATAATTAAAAATGAGACTTTTCCAATCGGGATGGTAACCTCTTCGTTTGTCCGGGTGCTCGTAAAGGTTGGACCCATCAAAAAAGCCAAGCCCGTGTGCGTCTTCCGGAAAATGTGAAGGTACCCAATCCAAAATAACACCAATACCCCGATTGTGCATCGCCTCTACAAGTATTTTAAAATCCTCTGGCTTGCCAAAACGGGAAGTAGGCGCAAAATATCCTGTTATTTGATAACCCCAAGAAGGATCGTAGGGATATTCCATTACAGGCATAAACTCCACATGGGTAAAGCCCATCTCCTCCACGTAGTCAGCAAGTTGATCTGCCATCTCTAGATAACTGAGGGATTCCCAACCGTTTTTCTTTCTCCAAGACCCCAGGTGCACCTCGTAGACTGAATATGGTCTATCCAAACCATTCTTCGTGTCACGGGTATCCATCCAATTTTTGTCTTTCCATTCATGGGTATCATCCCAAACCAGGGACGCTGTTTGTGGAGGCTGCTCACAATACCTAGCAAATGGGTCGGCTTTTTCGGTCCATATATCGTTATTGTTGGAATGTATCTTGTATTTATACTTGGTACCCTTGTCCACTCCTGGAATAAATCCTTCCCAAATACCACTATGGTCCCACCGTACATTCAACTTATGCTCACCTGCCGTCCAATAATTGAAATCGCCAATAACGCTGACCGATTTAGCAGATGGTGCCCAAACGGCAAAATACGTTCCTTTTACCCCATCCACTTCTGTTAAGTGCGAACCTAACTTATTATATAGTCGAAAGTGCTTTCCCGCTTTAAAAAGATCGGTATCGAATTCTGTAAAAAAACTATGTGGAACTACCTTGGACATATTTGAGGGTTTAGTACTTATACAATAATACGGATCTTTAATCAAGAATACGATTATGACAACAGGTTTGAAAATAGTAACAACATTTTTTTAAAAATGGAACGCTTTTTGATTTTATTGCATGAAAGACGAAACAAACACAAATCAAAAATTTAAGATCATGAATAAATTTACTACATTTTTAAGCGCAATTATTGTTTTGGTTTTCGCAGCATGCGAAGGCCCACAAGGTCCTCCAGGATACGATGGTCTTGACGGACTGGATGGTCTTGACGGATTGGATGGTATCCAAGGGCAGGTTGTTGAGGTTGAAGGCGTAAACTTTGGGTATGATGCCGGCGCCAACCTTTTTAGCACCTTGATCACTTTTTCCGATGTTACCAATTTCGAAGTTTTTGAATCAGATGCTGTTTTGGTGTACAGACATGATGGTGTTATTGACCTATCCGATGGTTCAACAGCGGATGCATGGACCCAAATTCCTCAGAACTTTTTTCTGGATGAAGGTACCATACAGTACGTTTTTGCCCACACCTTTGTGGATTTGGAGCTTTTTATCGATGGAAATTTCGACTTATCCATATTGGGTACAGATTTTACGGATAATCAGCTTTTCAGAATTGTGTTTGTTCCTAGCGAATATGCCGAATCCCCTGATTTTGACGCATCAAATATTGAACAGGTAATGTCCACCTTAAATATAGGAGAAGAAAATATTACAAAAATGGAAATCAACTAGATATCCACTAAAACATATAGCCAAAGTCCCATTGCCAAACAATGGGACTTTTTTTGTATATTATTTGAAAGGACAACTATTAAATTTCGTCCAAATAAAAAAAGAAACAATGGGAAAAAAATTGCTTTTAGTTGCTCTTGTCATACTTGCTGGATGCAAGGGCACTTCACAAGAAGAAGAAAATACCAATAAAACCGCCTTAAACATAAATAAAACGGATGCCGAATGGCGGGCCGAACTTACGGACATGGAGTACTATGTCCTTAGAAAAGCCGGTACCGAGAGAGCATTTTCTAGCGAGCTATTGGACAATAAGCAAAAAGGCACCTATGTTTGTGCCGGCTGTAGCACACCATTGTTCAAAAGTGAACATAAATTTAAATCTGGTACCGGATGGCCCAGTTTTGATAGAGAGATCGAAGGTAATGTAGCGTTCGATACCGATTATAAAATTGGTGTACCCCGGACCGAAGAACATTGTGCTGTTTGTAAAGGGCATTTAGGACATGTTTTTAATGATGGGCCAAGGAACACAACGGGTAAAAGACATTGCATCAACGGAGCCGCACTTAAGTTTATACCGGACAACAACTAAACAGTTTCTAAACGATATGAACAAAAAATATGACTTACATAAAACCGAAGAAGAATGGAAACAACAACTTTCTCCTGAAGAATACTATGTCTTAAGACAAAAGGGCACAGAAAGACCCTACACAGGTAAGTTAGATATGCATTTTGAAAATGGCGATTACCATTGTAAGGCTTGCAATGCCAAGCTATTTGAAAGTGAGCATAAATTTGATAGTGGTTGTGGTTGGCCCTCTTTTGACCAAGCGGTGGAGGGTGCCATTGAATATATTAGGGACACTTCACACGGTATGATTAGAACCGAGACCATCTGTGCCAACTGTGGAAGTCATTTGGGACATGTTTTTAATGATGGGCCCAAGGAGACCACAGGACAACGGTACTGTATCAATTCCGTTAGCATTGATTTTGACCCTGAAACATAAATGGACTTCCAAAAAGGTTATATAGCCAGTGTAACATTTGAGTTTCAGCGTTACAAAGCAATGGGTGACAAAACCTTTGCCCAAATTTCCGATGCCGATATTCATTGGAAATTTACCGACACCGATAATTCCATTGCCAATATCGTAAAACATATGGTTGGAAACATGTTGAGCCGATGGACCAATTTTTTAACCGAAGATGGGGAAAAACCATGGCGCACGCGCGATATGGAATTCGAAGAGCCTTTTGTAACCAAAACTGAAATGATTTCCGCTTGGGAAAAAGGTTGGGATTGTTTATTTGATGCCCTTTCCCACATAGATGAATCCAATTTCCAAAACACTATTAAAATTAGAGGCGAAGAACACAGTATTGCCAAAGCCATCAACCGCCAATTGGCACATTATGCAAGTCATGTAGGCCAAATTGTATTTGTAGGCAAAATGATAAAAGGCAAAGATTGGAATTCTTTGTCCATACCTAAAGGAGGGTCCAAAAGCTACAACCAAACCATGTTCGGGAAAGGTAAGCCCTGATTTCACAAACAAACCCACATTTGCCATTTTTCCACTTGGGAATTGGAGATTGATTTCCGTACTTTTGCACTTGCCGAAACGGCAGGTTTTCAATCTAACAACTAAAATCAAAATCTAATGAGCAAGTTCGATATAATTGTTTTGGGAAGTGGTCCAGGTGGATATGTTACTGCCATCAGGGCTTCACAATTAGGGTTCAAAACAGCCATTATAGAAAAAGAAAGTTTAGGAGGTGTATGTCTTAACTGGGGTTGTATCCCTACCAAGGCCCTTCTAAAATCAGCTCAGGTATTTGAATATTTAAAGCATGCCGAAGATTATGGTTTGAGTGCTAAAGATGTAGACCGAGATTTTGATGCTGTTGTTAAAAGAAGTCGTGGCGTTGCCGAAGGAATGAGCAAAGGTGTCCAATTCTTGATGAAGAAGAATAAAATTGAGGTAATCAAGGGATATGGAAAAGTGAAACCGGGCAAAAAAGTTACGGTGAAAACAGAAAGCGGTGACACTACGGAGTACTCCGCAGACCATATCATTATAGCCACTGGAGCTCGTAGCCGTGAGTTGCCAAGCCTTCCACAAGATGGAAAAAAGGTAATCGGTTACCGCGAGGCCATGTCATTGAAAGAACAACCAAAGAAAATGATTGTGGTAGGTAGTGGTGCCATTGGCATGGAGTTCGCTTATTTCTATCATTCCATGGGCACAGAAGTTACCGTAGTGGAATACATGCCGAATATTGTTCCTGTTGAAGATGAGGATATTTCCAAGCAATTGGAGCGTAGCTTCAAAAAAACGGGAGTTAAAATAAAAACCTCCGCAGAAGTTACCAAAGTTGATACATCTGGAGATGGTGTAAAAGCCACTGTTAAGACCAAAAAAGGTGAAGAAGTACTGGAAGCTGATATTGTCCTATCCGCTGTTGGAATCAAAACCAATATTGAAAATATAGGATTGGAAGATGTTGGAATCGCAACCGACAGAGATAAAATCTTGGTAAACGATTACTACCAGACCAATATTCCTGGTTATTACGCCATTGGTGATGTAACTCCAGGACAAGCTTTGGCTCACGTTGCCTCCGCAGAAGGCATCCTTTGTGTGGAAAAACTGGCAGGTATGCACGTGGAAGCCTTGGATTACGGAAACATTCCAGGTTGTACCTATTGCATCCCTGAAATTGCTTCGGTCGGCCTGACTGAAAAGCAAGCCAAGGAAAAAGGATACGACCTTAAAATTGGTAAGTTTCCTTTCTCTGCGAGTGGTAAGGCAAAAGCTGCCGGCACCCCAGATGGTTTTGTGAAAGTTATTTTTGATGCCAAATATGGTGAATGGTTAGGTTGCCATATGATCGGTGTTGGTGTGACCGATATGATCGCTGAAGCCGTTGTTGCCAGAAAGTTGGAGACCACAGGTCACGAAGTACTAAAAGCTGTTCACCCACACCCAACCATGAGCGAAGCGGTAATGGAAGCCGTTGCAGATGCTTATGATGAAGTAATCCATTTATAATAATATATGCTTAAAATTTTTAGGGCCACTGCTATTTTAGAAGGTATTTCCTATGTACTCCTTTTTGGAATGACCATGCCGTTAAAGCATTGGGCAGATATTCCAGAACCCAATCAAGTGGTGGGTATGGCACATGGAATACTGTTTATATTATATGTGGCAGTGGCAATAGCCTTTTGTTGGGAACGAAAATGGAAGCTCAAAAGATTTTTAATTCTCTTTATAGCATCCCTCCTACCCTTCGGAACGTTTTACGCCGATAAAAAATATTTGAAAAATTTAGCCTAAAAAGCTTTGTATAGCTAACTCATAGCTTTGCAATCCAAAACCTAAAATTACCCCCTTGGCTCCAGGAGATATGTAGGAAACATGCCTATATTCCTCACGTTGGTGTGTATTAGAAATATGCACTTCTATAACCGGTGTTTCAACCGCTTTTACCGCATCCCCAATACCAACAGATGTATGAGTGTATGCAGCGGCATTTAATATGATACCATCATAACCAAAACCCACCTCTTGTATTTTACCAATAAGCTCTCCTTCAATATTGGATTGATAATACTCGAGTTCTATTTGAGGAAATTTTTTTTGTAGCGTTTTGAAGTAGTCCTCAAAAGTAGTGTTCCCGTAAACTTCGGGTTCGCGTTTTCCCAATAGATTAAGATTGGGTCCGTTGATGATCATTAGTTTCATGCAATCAAAAATACAATAAAAAGAAAAGGACGGGATAACCCGTCCTAAATATCATTTATTTTTCTTGACTAGTTATTAATGGCAAATTGGAGACCAAAGCCAAATGCAGCAACTTCGTTATCGCCAACATTACTTAATACAACTGAAGGCCGCCAATCAAAATTAAGCACAAACGGGATACCATCCACCTTAAAATCGAGACCCATATGCGGACGAAGGGCAAAAATATTATCTGAATTTTTGATAAAAATTATACTTGGTCCCACCCCGGCATACCATCGTAATCCCGGTGCTCTAAAAAATCCTTTGTGAAAGGAATAGAGAAATGTGGCCATAGTAGCATTGTCCTCAAACCCTAAAACCGCTTGCCCTACGTGGTTATCGGAAAAGAAATATTTTCCAGAGGCTCCAAAAAAAGTAGCTTGATCATAAAGATCGATACCCAAACCCAATGCCGCTCTATAATTGGCTTGAGCCATTACGGCTAAATTGCCCAGCATAACTAATGCAAATACTAATAGTAATCTTTTCATTTTGAAAATGTAATTAATTGGTTAATATTCATAGTTTAAACTGCAAAATTTGGGGTTAAAACAGCTATTTCTTCATTTTAAAACAAAAACAAGACCCCCAATGCTGCCATTGAGAAGTCGTAATCATCACTCACTTTTACATAGGAAATATTTAACTCCGTAGTATCACTTACATTGACACCTATTATTGGTCGGAAATAAAAACCTCCTGTGTTCCCTTCATTGACACCGACCGCATAACCTACATCAGCACCTAATTTAAAATCATAGGTAGGGTAAAGTCTAAATGCGGCTGCCATGGGGACATACTGAATGTTTGGAAAATCACCCTCCACAACAAATGGACCTATATCAACAGTATCATTATTTACAAAAGCATTCATAAATCCAGTTGCCACTCCAGCATCAACCAATTCCGATAGTGCCCAATGATATCCCAAATCCAGTCCTATCTCAAAATTTGAATAATCAGAAATATCACCAAAAGGCACACCCGCATGAACTCCTGCTTTGAAACTTGTTCGATCTACTCTTTGAGCCATGGACGAAAAACTAATGGTAACCAATGCTATGACCACCAATACATATGTCTTTTTTTTCATTGTTAAAATTTTATTAACAATGAAACGTAATCGTTACAAAAAAAGTACTTATGCATATGTTTTTTCCTACAAATTAAAACACCCATTTTTGTTGGAAGCTTATTTCAAGTGGAAAAATATTGAAACCTTTGGTTTTTTAAACCTATCATTTGACCAAAGGGCATTATGAATTGACCAATAGCCCATAATGTTCAATATTAGATAGGTAATGTCACTATATTTGAACGCATGAACTGGCAGCAAGCAATAAAAGACTATAAAAATTATTTGAAGATAGAGCGTGGGCTTTCACAAAATTCTATTTCAAATTATAGTCTAGATCTACAGAAACTCGCCAGTTATCTTGAAGAGCATTCCATTACTGAAAACCCAATTAGCATAAAACAAGATACAGTTCAACAGTTTATTTATGATATTGCTAAAATGGTGAATCCTCGAACACAAGCCCGTATTATTTCGGGGTTAAAAGGATTCTTCAACTACTTGGTTTTTGAAGATTACCGGGAGGACAATCCTATGGATTTGATTGAAACCCCAAAAATTGGTAGAAAGTTACCGGATACTCTTTCTGAAGAAGAAATAAACAGCTTGATTAATGCCATTGACCTATCCAAACCAGAAGGTGAACGTAATCGAGCTATTCTGGAGACCTTGTACGGTTGCGGTCTTCGAGTATCCGAACTTATCACACTTAAATTGTCTGACCTTTATTTTGATGAAGATTTTATAAAAGTGACCGGTAAGGGAAATAAGCAGCGTTTTGTTCCCATTAGCGACGTGAACCAAAAATACATCAACATTTATCGAAAACAAGTAAGGGTACACCTACCTATACAGAAGGAACACGAAGATTATGTCTTTTTAAATCGTAGAGGCAAACAATTGACACGAGCCATGATTTTTACAATTACAAAGCGATTGGCAGAGAAAATAAGTTTGAAAAAAAATATCAGTCCGCACACGTTTAGGCATTCCTTTGCCACGCATCTTTTGGAAAATGGTGCTGACCTTAGAGCAATTCAACAAATGTTGGGGCATGAGAGTATCACAACCACCGAAGTTTATATGCACGTAAACCGCACCCATTTGACTAAAGTATTGAAGGAATTCCATCCGAGAACAACGGAATTTTAATCTCGCATCAACGTATCTCGTTCTACACGGTTCTGCTTTTTGAAAGGTCTGATAATCAAGCGTGCCTCACGGTCGAATCGAACATAATTATATACCCAATTGATAAATACCACTACCCTGTTCCTAAAACCGATAAGGAAATACAAATGAACGAACATCCAGACAAACCAAGCAAAAACTCCCTGAAATTTAAACTTGGGCATATCCACAACGGCTTTGTTCCTACCCACAGTGGCCATACTTCCTTTGTCTTTATACACAAATGACCTCATGGGTTTCCCATCGATCATTCGGACTAAATTATCCCCAAGGTTTCGTCCCTGCTGAATAGCTGGTTGGGCCATCATAGGATGCCCATGTGGAAACTCATCGGTCTCCATTTGTGCCACATCACCAATGGCAAAGACATCTTCGAGTCCTACGATTTGATGAAATTCATTTACCTTGAGCCTATTACCTCTACAAAGAAATTGTCCTGCATCCAACCCCTTTAAGCTCACAGCTTTTACTCCAGCAGCCCACACCAATGTTTCAGCTTCAAAAATTGTTTTGGTATTCGTCGTAACCCGTTTACCATCGTAATCCGTTACTCGGATATTTTTCCAAACATAAACACCGAGTTCCTCTAAAAACTTTTCAGCTTTTTCCGAAGCTATTTCACTCATTGCAGGCAAAATTCTGTCACTTCCCTGCACCAAGTTTATCTGTGCTCTTCGGGTGTCCAAATCGGGGTAGTCCTTTGGCAATATTCCCTTTTTAATCTCAGCCAAAGCCCCTGCAAGTTCAACTCCCGTAGGTCCTCCACCAACAATAACAAAGTTCATCAAGGCGTCCCTTTCATGGAGGTCGTCCGTTAAGAGTGCTTGTTCAAAATTCTCCAGAATCAAGCTGCGCAAGTTCAAGGATTGTGGAATAGTTTTCATTGCCATCCCCTTGTTCTCGATACCCTTATTACCAAAAAAATTAGTTTCAGATCCGGTTGCAACCACTAAATAATCGTAGAAAATTTCCCCAATATTGGTTTTGATCCTTTTCGTTGTGGGTTTTATCTCTTGCACCTGTGCCAATCTAAAATAGAAATTGGGGTATCCCTGCAACACCTTACGAATAGGGTATGCTATGGAATCCGGTTCCAGCCCTCCGGTAGACACTTGATAAAGCAATGGTTGAAAATTATGGTAATTGTGCTTGTCCAACAACACTACTTGAGCTTCTTTTTTGCTCAATTTTTTGGCTAATGCAATACCACCAAAACCGCCGCCGATAATCACGACCCTTGGGTAACTGGATTGAGGAATATTCATTCTTGACATACCAGCAAATTTAAGTATTCCATTCTTCCACAAGAGATATCAAGGTTGGTTTTTTTGTATCTTTAAAATCTAATTCAAAAAAACTTCAACTAATGAGAAAATTTCTTCCGTTTGGTGCCTTATTTCTATTATGCACCATGGGTATTCATGCCCAAAAAAAGAAAGATGATGTGATCAAGGATTTGGATTCGAAATCTGAAAAATACAGTGAAATTGCCCATGAAATCTGGAACCTTGCTGAAATGGGTTATTTGGAAGAGCAAAGTTCCGCTCTTTTGCAGGAAACACTTTCCAGTGCCGGATTTACCATTGACAATGGAATTGCAGGCATTCCCACGGCCTTTAAAGCAGAATATGGCTCAGGTTATCCCGTTATTGCCATTTTAGGTGAATATGATGCCTTGCCCGGGCTTTCCCAAGAAGCCGTACCTGTAAAACAATCCGCTGGTGGAGCTGCAGGACATGCTTGCGGGCATCATCTTTTTGGTACCGCTTCAAGTGCAGCTGCCATTTCTGTAAAAGATTGGATGGAAGCCAACAATATTAAAGGAACCATTCGGTTCTACGGATGCCCTGCGGAAGAAGGAGGGTCCGGTAAAGTTTATATGGTTCGTGAAGGGGTTTTTGATGACGTTGATGTAGCCCTACATTGGCATCCAAGTTCTGCAAATGCTGCAAGTGCAGGAGCCGCATTGGCCAATAAATCTGCAAAATTTAGGTTCCACGGTATTTCTGCCCACGCCGCAGCCGCTCCCCAAATGGGACGCTCAGCCTTGGATGGGATTGAAGCCATGAACGCTATGGTGAACATGATGAGAGAACATATTCCACAAGAAGCCAGAATACATTACGTAATTACCGATGGAGGAAAGGCTCCAAACGTAGTGCCAGATTTTGCTGAAGTGTACTACTATGCCAGACATAATACAAGGGATGTGGTCGTTGACATTTTTGATAGAATCGTAAAAGCTGCTGAGGGAGCTGCTTTGGGAACCGGAACGACCATGGAATACGAAATGATCGGGGGAACCCATGAACTCCTACCCAATCTTACAGTACAAAAAGTTATGTACGATAATTTGGAAAAAGTAGGGGGTATAACCTATAATGATGAAGAAATGGCCTTTGCTGAAAAAATTTCAAAGAGCTTGGGTAAAGAAAACCTCGACGCAACAATTGCGGAAACTGTGCAACCTTATAGAGAAACTGCACGGGCTTTCGGTTCTACTGATGTAGGGGATGTTAGTTTTACAGTGCCAACAGCCGGTATGGGAGCAGCAACATGGGTTCCTGGAACACCTGCACACAGCTGGCAAGCCGTAGCTGCTGGGGGAATGAGCATTGGCTCCAAAGGAATGATGGTTGCAGCAAAGACTTTGGCACTTACTGCCATGGATCTTTTTAACAGTACAAAAACGGTAGAAGCGGCTAAGAAAGAATTGGAGGAAAGAAGAGGAAAAGATTTTAAATATGTACCAATGTTGGGCAACAGACCTCCAGCTTTGGACTACCGCAAATAAAATTTTACTAAAACAACTGTAACAAAAGCCGCTCAAGGTATACATATATACCGAGCAAACTTACCAACCGTTTAGTGAAGAAAGAACTGGAACATCGTTTTGTGACGGAACTTGAGGACAATCAAAACATTGTCCACAAAGTCTGCAGTCTATATACCAACGACAAAGATTCCCATAACGATCTGTTCCAAGAAATCACTATACAACTATGGAAAGCATACCCAAAGTTTCGGGGAGATGCCAAGTTTAGTACTTGGATGTACCGTGTGGCATTGAATACGGCCATAACCTTGTATAGAAAATCAAAAAAAAGGGTAAAGACCCAAGATTTTGATTCGGTCCTCTATAAAATCAAGACCACGGATTATGATGATACGGAGGAACGGCAATTAAAGCTGATGTACGATGCCGTAAAACAACTTGGCGATATTGACAAAGCTTTGGTATTTCTCTATCTGGAAGACAAGAATTATTCCGAGATAGCCGAAACTTTGGGTATTTCTGAAGTAAACGCGAGAGTGAAGATGAGCAGGGTAAAAACTAAATTAAGAACCATTTTAAATCCCTAACTATGTTGGATGAACTGGAGCTCTTGAAAAAAGATTGGCAGAAACGGGAGGCAAGCCTCCCCAAACTGTCCTATGAGGAAATCTATCCGATGATCAAGAAAAAATCATCGTCCATAGTAAAATGGATTTTTTACATCAGCATTATAGAGTTTATATTTTGGGCAGGAGTCAATATTATCTTTAGTGGCCCGGAGACCATGGAAGAACTCAAAGCCATGCATATTTATAAGGTAGTCATGGCTTTAAATGTCATCAATTATGTAATCATCTTTTATTTTATCTATAAATTTTACACCAATTATAGAAAAATATCTTTCACCGATTCTTCCAAAAATTTGATGAAGGCCATATTAAAAGTGAAGAGAACAGTTACCCAATATGTATGGTTCAACCTTATCATATTTACGATTAGCGCTATTATATATTCCTACGGTGTTTTGTTATATACCCCCGAAGGGCAGGAAATAGTAACCACTGCATCCCAAGATGGTAAAAGTGTTGCGTTTTGGGCACTGATCATCATTACATCCATAGCCATTACAGGTATAGTTTTATTTGTAATTTGGTTATTCTACAAACTTCTTTACGGTATTTTACTGAAAAGTCTTAGAAAGAACTACAACGAACTAAAAAGATTGGAAGTTTAAGTATCCAATTTACCTTTATAGCTGTAACGTCTTTTTTGATTTTCCTCTTCGTAGGCCAAAAGCTCTTTTTGTGGAATTACTTTTAGGAAAGAGGGGTGTTGTTCAATGGCATATTCTAACTTTTCCAATATGGCATCAATAGATTCATTATCGTAATCAATATCCAAAGGTTCTTTTATATGCATGGACTGAAGAATTCCTTTCTTTTTAACACGAAGACCTTTTTTATCAAATGAACGTCGAAATCCATCGATAACCACGGGAACCACAACTGGCTTATATTTTTTAATAATGTGGGCCGTACCTTTTCGCAACGGTTTCCAAGGAGTCGTGGTTCCTTGGGGAAAAGTAATTACCCAACCATCATCCAGAGCTTTTCCTATATTGGAAATATCACTAAACTTTACTTGTCGGTTTACATTTTGTCCGCTGGCTCTCCAAGTCCTTTCAATACTAATGGAACCTGCGTAGGCCAAAATTTTTGTGAGCAGACTTTTTTTCATGGTTTCCTTGGCCGCTACGTAGTAAATATTCAGCTTTGGGTTCCAGAGATAAGCTAAATTCTTTATGGTATCGTCCCTTCCCTTTAAACTGGCATTGAACACATGAAACATAGCCACTACGTCTGCAAAATAGGTTTGATGATTACTTACAAAAAGGACATTTTTATCAGGAAGTTCCCTAATAATTTGAGATCCCTCGATCTCGAGAGTATTAAATCCCTTGTATCGTTGGTGTGTCATCATACCAGCAATACGAATCAGCCATCGTTTAAAAAATAATATATGTCCAAAAGGATTTTTCTTAAACAGACCCATGTACTATGTTAATTAGTGATTGCAAATTTACAAAATAGCCATCAAAGCACTTGTCTCAAAAGCTCTTTGATCTCGCTCAACATCATTGCCGTGGCTCCCCATACCGTATAACCATTTAATTTAAAGGCTGGTACATTTATATTTTTCGCATAGGATGTGCTTAAAATTTCTTGAATATGGTTGGAATCATCCAAGAAATCTCTAAGATATACCTCAACTAGACTCTCCACCTCACTTTCCTGCTTTACAAATGGTCGGGGATTTGGATAGATTCCAATGTAGGGTCTAACCAAAAAATTGCTTGGCGGAATGTAAACTTCACTAAGTTCTTTGATTACCTTAATTTCTTTTGGCTGCACGCCAACTTCTTCATAGGTTTCCCGCAAAGCCGTATCCATTAAATCCCTATCTACCTTTTCCACCTTTCCGCCCGGAAATCCAATTTGATTGGAGTGCACCCCTTGATACACTTTTCTTAGGATCAACAATAATCGAGTTTCGCGGTCTACATCTGGATAGAACAATGCCATAACTCCTGCTTTTCTTGGATGCAGATTCTGAACCCTATTTTTTTTTAACCATTCAATACGAAGTTCAGGAGACATTTTATTATGGGAATCTTCTCCTGGAAGAGGGAGATTTTTTAATTTTAGGGCTAGTTGAGAAAAATCATTAAAATCCATACTGTTGAGACAATCGACTTTAACTATAAGTATACTATTTCTTTCATTGGTTTCCTGCGGAGAATCCCCCAAAAAAGGGAATGACAAAGTTGAGGAAAATATTGCAAACTTGGACACCATTGCTAAAATTGAAGTGGATTCCTCCACTGTGGAAAAAGAAGAGGAAGAAGAACCATTTAAGCTTACTGAGGAAAATGCGATTGACTTCTTTTTTGATTATGCAAAATCCTTAAAGAAAAACAAGGTGAAGATTACCACTAACATGGGAAGCTTCAAGATTCAATTATATGATGATGTACCCTACCACAAAGCCAATTTTATTTATCTGGCAAAACAAAAATATTTTGACAGCACACAATTTCACAGGGTGGTAAAGGACTTTATTATACAAGGAGGCAATTCCGATGACCGTAATACCGCTCGCAAACGTGGAAAAATAGGACGTTATTTGCTTCCTCCTGATGCTAAAAAAGGATATAAACACCACAGAGGAACTATTTCCATGCCCAGTAGCGAAAGAAACAACCCACACAAATTAGCTTCGCCTTACGAGTTTTTTATTGTGGTAACCAACCCAGGGTCATACCATCTTGATGGGTCTTACACCCCATTTGGACGTGTGGTGGAAGGTATGAATGTGGTAGATGCAATCAATGATGTTCCGGTAGGCGATGGTGATTGGCCTTGGAAAAGTGTCTATATTCTTAAGGCAGAAGTATTGTAGGCTTATCTCAATTAGGTCCACAACTTGTCATCATAGCTTTTTAAAAGAGTTCTCAACCATTAAACTGTTTCACTTCTGGCACGCGCAACCTTCGTATGGGAAACTTGCATCCCTTTGGTAACGGAAACAACGTACAGTGAAGACACCGCATTTAATCAATATTGAAGAAATTTAGGAACAAAAGCTTTAATTAATCTTTTTGTAGATACCGGGCAGACGCACATCAAACTTCACGGCAATCAACCTGAGCACAATGACCACTAAAACAGCTGCAACATAGGCATAGCCCTCTTTAACTGGAAATTTCATAAATAAAAAATAACTTGTTCCGCCCATTAGGCATGCAGTGGCATAAATCTCCTTTCTAAAAATAACAGGAATCTCATTGCAGAGAATATCACGTGTTACGCCACCAAAACAAGCCGTCATGGTTCCCAAAAAAACACACATAACGGGCAACAATTCTGCTTCCAGTCCTTTCTCCACCCCGACCATGGTATAGAGTCCAATCCCAATGGTGTCAAATAAGAACAATGACTTTCTGAGATACTTGAGCTTATTTACAAAAATGATGGCAAAGACTACTGAAATAAAAATAGTAATCACATAGGTTAAATCTTGCATCCAACCGACCGGTGTGTTACCAATAAGCAAATCCCTGAGGGTACCACCTCCAATAGCAGTGACGAAAGCAATAATAAACACTCCGAATAAATCCAGACGTTTTTCCATGGCCACTAAAACTCCAGAAATTGCAAAGGCAACGGTTCCTAAAATATCAATAGTTTGATACAACATGCTTACATTTTTTGCGTGTAGTAGTTATAATCCTTTATGATCACATCCACAAATTCAATGGGCTGCAAGGTGGTTTGCACGTCCAAAACCTCTTTTATCCGTTTGTCCAAAGAAACAATAATTTTATGGTTTCCATTCAGTTTAGCTGTATCGTACAATTCTTTGATGGTTTGCATCTCTTGGTCCTTAAAAAGGGTTACCTGTGGAAAGATAGGTTTGTATTCTTCAGACAATTCGCGCAACAGTGTATCTTTTAACGATACTCGCTTCTTTTCACTGATTACAGTGGTACCTGCTGCAATGTCTCCAATGCGCTGTCCTTTTCCCCGAATTAGAATCGTTAGTACCGCAGCACCTCCTGAGGTTAGGCCCACATCAATGATTCGCAATGCCCAACGAACAAAATAATTGCCAAAATTAGGTTTGGAACCATCCAATTTCACCACCCGAAGGTTCATCGCACTTTTACCGATCGTCTTCCCGTCCATGAGTGTTTCTAAAAGCAGATAGTAAAAAAAAGCGGGTAAAGAAAGTATCAAATAAAAAGCCCATTGATCTTCTAGATCAATATCCAGCGATATTAAAAAAACAATCATTAAAATAGTATAGCAGAAAATGACAAAACCATCAATAATATATGCAACCATGCGCTCACCAAGGTGAGATGTATTTTGGTTGATGGTTATATTTTGGGCCGTTTCTATTTGAAATTGTTCCATATTTTAGTTTCTTTACTTACAAACCATTCTAGTTAATGCGCGAGGCCGCTTTTGTTAGGCAAAATAAGGATAAATGGGCCGCTTTTGAAAATGCCCTGCTCCATAAAGGGCAACTTCACCCTGATCAACTTTCGGATCTTTACATTGAGATCACCGATCACCTGAGTTATGCAAAAACATTTTACCCCGGGAGCAACACACAAATGTACCTAAATTCACTTGCCTCCCAAGCACATCAGAAGATCTATAAGACCAAACGAGAGTCCAAAAACCGTATTGTCCATTTTTGGAAAACCGAATTTCCGACGATGTTCAAAAATCATCATCGTGAACTGTTGATTTCATTCTTGGTCTTTGCTTTTTTTGTGATGGTCGGTGCATTCTCCTCTGCCAACGAAGGGGATTTTGTACGCTCCATTTTGGGCAATGGTTATGTAAATATGACCTTGGAAAATATTGAAAAAGGAGACCCTATGGCTGTTTACAAAGAGCAAGGAGCTTTTAATATGTTCTTGGGTATAACCATTAATAATATTAAAGTGGCCATATATGCATTTGCCTTTGGAATTTTTTTAGGAGTAGGTACGCTTTATATCTTGCTTCAAAATGGAATTATGCTTGGGAGTTTCCAGTACTTCTTTTATGAAAAAGGACTTCTATGGGAATCTGCTCGGACCATCTGGATCCATGGAACTATCGAAATATCCGTAATCATTATTGCGGGCTGCGCAGGGTTGGTTTTGGCCAACGGCATTCTTTTTCCCGGCACCTATACCCGATTGGAATCTTTTAAAAGAGGTGTGAAAAACGGCCTTAAAATAATGGTAAGTACCGTACCTTTCTTTATCATCGCAGGCTTTTTGGAAGGTTTTGTTACCCGTCACACAGAAATGCCCGATTGGCTGGCAATTTTCATCATATTGGCCTCATTGACATTGATTATATACTATTATATTATTTATCCTAACCAAATCTATAGAAAAACCACTCATGCAGACATCCAATAAATATATAGAATTTAAAAAGCAGCGCGAATTGGGAGATGTGCTTTCCGATTCATTTGCCTTTATCCGGAATGAGTTCAAACCTTTTTTTAGGACGGTTTTAAAAATAGTAGGCCCCTATATCTTGGTCATGTTGATCTCCATGGGGTTTTATATGTATACCATTGGTGACATTTTTAATTTAAGTACCATTGGTACCACTACGGGGTCCACATATTCCCCAATTATAATGGTTTTGGCCGTAGTTGCACTAATGATAAGCTCTATAGCGGCCTATGTGCTTGCACAGGGCACAGTGCTAAATTATATAAAATCATACATCAACAACAAAGGAACCACAGATTATGACGAAATCCATAAAGGCGTTTACGGTTCCTTCTGGTCCCTTATCGGCTTGGGCATTTTAGTGGGCTTATCGGTAATGATGGGTATATTCTTTTGTGTAATACCTGGTGTTTACCTTGCTGTTCCACTATCCATTTCCTTTGCAATTTTAGTCTTCCTTAAAAAGGATGTATTGGAATCCTATCAATACAGTTTTAACTTAATCAAGGAGAATTGGTGGATCACATTCGTTACCCTTTTTGTTATCTATATTATTGTGGCCGTAGCTTCCTATGCATTTAGTTTGCCCGGTGTAATTTATATGTGGATTAAAATGGGGATATTTTCTGGAGAGATGGATGCGGAAAACTTCAATATTTTTAATGACCCAATATATCTGATACTGAACATTTTGGGCACTTTGGTACAATTCTTAATGAACATTATTTTTTTGGTGGCCACTTCCTTGATATTTTTCAATCTCAACGAAAAGAAAAATTTTACCGGTATTTTTGAACGTATCGATAATCTTGGGAAATCTTCAGAGGGATAGATGCGCAAAAAACTGATCTTGTCATACCTACTTTTTTCTTGGACAATCCTTTTTGCCCAAAATGATACTATTGTCAAGTATGATGAGTCGGACGTTACCCCCATCGGGTTCACAAAAGAAGATTTAGGCAACTACAACAGTGATAGTGCATTCAATTACGAAGAGGTTAAAGTGGAAAACAACTGGTGGACGGATATCACCAACTGGTTCTACAATATAGTACGCCGTTTTTTTGAATGGATTTTTGGCGTGGGGAATGCGGAAGGGTATTTGGCCGTTTTTTTGGAGATTCTCCCGTATCTGCTCCTTGCACTTTTCCTTTATTTGGTGATTCGCTTCTTTGTAAAATCCAATATGCAAGGTGTTGGGAAAAACAAGAAGAATCCGAATGTAGTTTCGCTATCCGAAGACGAGCACATCATCAAAAATGAGGATATCCAACAGTTGATCAAGAACGCATTGAATGATAAGAATTATCGTCTTGCCATAAGATATTATTACCTCTTCATCCTACAATTATTATCGGAAAAAGAACTGATAGACTGGCAACAACAAAAAACCAATGATGATTACCTTGAGGAACTCTCAGAAAGTAACCTAAAAAATGCTTTTGGAAAAACCACCTTGCTCTATGATTATGTTTGGTACGGTGAATTTGAAATTGACAGGGAACGCTACCAACAAGCGGAAGTTGTATTTGAATCCTTAAAAAACACATTGACCAATGTCTAAAAAAGGATGGATTTACATAGCGATCGGTGCTTTGACCCTTGCCATTATATTGGCCATGGAATACAACAAACCAAATAAAATAAACTGGTATCCCTCTTTTGTAGCCCATCATAAAATACCGTACGGCACTTATGTATTGAACGATTTAATGGAAAAGTACTTTCCAAACAAGGTACAACAGATTCAAAAACCCCCTTTTGAATTCCTAACCCGAACCGACTCCATAAAAGGTGCCTATTTTTTTGTGAACGAATCTGTTTCCTTTGAAGAAGCTGAACTTAATGCCTTGTTAGATTGGGTACACCAAGGCAACAAGATGTATGTGGCTTCCAATTCTTTTGAAAGAAAATTATTGGACACCCTGAATTTGAACCAACAAAATGTCTACAACAATGGTCAATTGGAGCCTCTTTTTTATTATAAGCTTGTAAACCCAAAAATCAACCATAATAGGGTCGAATTCACCAAAGATTATTACACCACAGCTTTTGACCAAATAGATACGGTTAGGACCACGGTTCTTGGCCAAGTTTACACGCCCGGGGATAGTACTGAAACCATTAAAAAACATGTAAACGCCATAAAACAACCTTTTGGGAAAGGTGAAATTGTCCTAACTTCTTTTCCAAAGGCATTTACTAATTACTTTATACTGAAGGACAACAATTTGGAGTATACCTCAGGTCTATTGTCCTATTTGGATAGAGATGGCAATATTTATATGGACAACTTCCACAAATCGGGGAAATCCTTTTACACTTCCCCCATGTACCTCTTTTTAAACACCAAGGAATTCAAATGGGCCTATTACCTTATCCTCATTGGATCGCTCATTTATATCATTTTTGAAGGAAAAAGAAAACAGCGCGCCATTCCGGTGGTAACCCCATTAAAAAATCAGTCCATGGCATTTACACAGACCATTGCTGATATGTATTTTGAAAAAGGAGAACTACAATTGATAACAAAACATAAAATTGATTACTTTTTGGAGTATCTCCGTTCCAAACTACATATCGCCACACAAAATCTGGAAGATGAAACATTTTTGAGAAATCTGGCCATGCGCAGCAACACCGAACTGGAAGAAGTAAAAAACTTGATGGGATTGATCGGAAAACTAAAGACCAAACCAAATGTGTCTGAAATAGAATTGAAGAATCTGAATAAAAAAATACAAGCATTTAAAGCAAACGTTGATGGAAAATAACGACTTGAACTTTGACAATAGAGTTCCCTTGGATGAATTACGGGACACCGTGGAACAGATAAAAAAAGAACTCTCCACTATAATCGTGGGACAAAAGGATTTTATAGAACTATTGATCATATCCATTTTAGCAGATGGGCATGCATTGATTGAAGGTGTTCCCGGTATTGCAAAGACAGTGACCGCCAAACTTTTTGCCAAAACACTCAAAACAGAGTTCAGCCGTATCCAATTTACGCCTGATCTAATGCCCAGCGACATATTGGGAACATCCGTTTTCAACACCAAGACTACAGCGTTTGAGTTTCAAAAAGGTCCCATCTTTTCCAATATTATTTTGATAGATGAGATTAACCGTGCGCCTGCCAAAACGCAGTCCGCCCTTTTTGAGACTATGGAAGAACGCCAGGCCACAGTAGATGGCACCACATACAAAATGGGGGAACCGTTCATGGTATTGGCCACGCAAAACCCCATTGAGCAAGAGGGCACTTATGCACTCCCTGAAGCACAACTGGACCGTTTCCTATTTAAAATCAAAGTAGATTACCCCTCGGTTGAAGAAGAGGTTGTTATTCTACAAAACCATCACGAGCGCAAAGGAGAAAAACCCCAAGACCAAATTAAGGCGGTACTCACGCCTAAAAAACTATTGGAATACAAAAAGAACATTCATGAAGTGGTGGTGGAACAAAAATTACTGGACTACATCGCCAACATCATCAACCAAACAAGAAACCATCCCCATTTGTACTTGGGTGCCTCTCCAAGGGCATCGATTGCAACACTCACAGCGGCCAAGGCATTTGCCGCCATATCCGGACGGGATTTTGTAATACCTGAGGATGTAAAAAAAGCATTGGTCCCTGTACTGAACCATAGAGTGATATTGACCCCGGAAAGAGAAATGGAAGGAATGACCACCGAAAATGTAGTTTCCATGATTGTAGAGTCTGTTGAAATTCCCCGATAAACATGGCATTCCTCCAATCGCTGTACATACACAATGTTTTCTTTAAGTACATCGCCGTGCTATCGGCATGCTTTGTGATTTCCTATTGGGTGCCGTTGTTGTATCCCATAGCGTGGTTATTGGTGTATGTCCTAGGGGCACTTTTCTTTTTTGACCTCTACTTGTTGTATGCCACACCAAAGGCCATCAAAGCGCATCGAAACTTGCCCCAAAAACTATCCAATAGCGATCAGAATATCTTATCGGTACATCTGGATTCCAAATATCCTTTTAAAACAGAAGTTTCCGTAATTGAAGAGTTACCCGTTCAATTCCAAAAAAGGGATTTTGAACACAACGCCCATCTAAAAAAAGGTGAGCCACATTTTTTTGAATATTCCGTACGGCCGGTGGAACGTGGCGAATATGTTTTTGGCAACCTGATTGTTTTTGCCTCCTCTCCCCTGCGCATCGTCAAAAGGAAGTTTGTGTTCCAAAAAGACCAAATGGTACCCGTGTATCCCTCCATCATTCAAATGCAGCAATATGATTTTTTGGCAACAAGCAATCGACTTACAGAATTTGGACTGAAAAAAATTAGGCGCATAGGCCATACCCAAGAATTTGAACAAATAAAAGAATATATAAAAGGGGATGATGTCCGCACCATAAATTGGAAAGCCACTGCTAAAAAGAACCAATTGATGGTAAACCAATACCAAGATGAAAGGTCGCAGCCTATATATTCCATAATTGATACCGGCAGGGTCATGAAAATGCCCTTTAATGGTTTGAGCCTGTTGGATTACGCCATCAATTCGGCATTGGCTTTTTCCAATGTGGCACTAAAAAGAAACGATAAAACGGGGTTACTCACCTTCTCCAAAAAGATTGAAACCTTTGTGCCCGCCATTCAGAAAATCACGCACCTCAACACCATTATGGAGAATTTGTACAACATCTCCACAACCTTTTCGGATTCCGATTTTGGACTGTTATATGCCCAGGTAAAGCGCAAGGTGAACCAACGAAGTCTATTGCTCCTATATACCAATTTTGAGCATATTTCAGGGTTAAAACGTCAACTACCATACATCTTGGCCATGGCCAAAAAACATGTTTTGGTGGTTATTTTCTTTGAAAACACGGAATTGGAATCCCTTATTGCTGAAGAAGTGGAAGATCTACAAGCGATCTATCACAAAACCATTGCGGAGAAATTTTCTTTGGAAAAACGGCTGATGCAGAAAGAACTCCAAAAATATGGTATCCAAACCATTTTGACGAGACCTGAAGAACTGACAGTGAACACCATCAATAAGTACCTGGAAATAAAAGCTAGGGGTATTATTTAACGGAAAGCTGCTGGTTGGATATTCCCAAGGTATGCAAAGATGGGAGCTTGCCTTCCAACACAACAAATTCAGTATGCGAATGAAGAAACTGCTTTTGTTTTTTCAAGTTCAGATTGGAATAACGACCTCGCAGTCTTTTTTGGTCATCCTTTTTTGAGAACAAATCTATGGTCACCCCTACTGTGACACCTCCTAGAATTGTGGCTGCCAAATCATCATTGTCCCATCCATTTTCGCGTTGTCCGGCATCAACAGCTTCTTTTCCCAACCCAATAAGGGTACTTCCTGCCACGGAACCCACGAAGGTCCATATTCTATTCCCGTCTGAGGCTTGCTTGGCAATTCCGGCCCCTGCAAGGCCAAAAAGGTTACCTCCTAAAAAATGAAGTGCTTTGTCCCGTTCCACTTGGCCGTAGCAATGTGAAGCGAGCACAAAAAAGAGTAGTGTTGGGATTAGTGTTCTCATTGCGCGGCATAAATGTATTAAAAGTTTATTAAACTCTTACCCACAACATTTCAATAGTCCTGAACTTCGGCTTTTGCTTTATTGAATTCAACCATTAAATCGGTCACAATATCCGCTGCGGGCTTTATATTATGAATCAATCCGGAAACTTGGCCAATCTCCAGTTCACCTTCTTCCATATCACCCTCGAACATACCACGTTTGGCCCTTGCCCTTCCCAATAATACTTTTAGCTCCTCTGAAGAAGCACCTTTCGAATAGGCATTTTGTACATCTTGAAAGAACTTGTTTTTCAGTAATCGTACAGGTGCCAGTTCTTTTAAGGTGAGCTGTGTACCCCCTTCTTTGGCGTCTACCACCTTTTTCTTGAAAAGTTCGTGGGATGATGCCTCTGGAGAGGCTACAAACCTGCTCCCAACTTGTACCCCATCGGCACCCAACACCATGGCGGCCAGCATGGCCCTGCCCGTGGCAATACCGCCAGCTGCAATTAAGGGTACTGTTATTTTTTCTTTAACGGAAGGAATCAGTACCATCGTGGTGGTCTCATCCCGACCATTATGTCCCCCGGCTTCAAAACCTTCGGCAACAATAGCATCTACGCCGGCTTCTTGTGCCTTTAAGGCAAACTTAACGCTACTGACCACATGCACTACAGTAACTCCTTTCTCTTGAAGAAATTTTGTCCATGTTTTAGGGTTTCCCGCCGAAGTGAACACGATTTTTACGCCTTGCTCAACGATAATGTCCATCAATTTTTCAATGTCGGGGTACAACATGGGAATATTGACCCCGAAAGGCTTATCGGTCGCCCCTTTACATTTTATAATATGTTCCTCCAATACTTCGGGATACATACTTCCGGCCCCTAACAAACCCAGTCCACCTGCATTGGAAACCGCGGAGGCCAATCGCCAACCACTGGCCCAGACCATTCCGCCCTGTATTATGGGGTATTTTATTCCAAAAAGCTGTGTGATTTTATTTTGCATAAACGTGTTGTGCTTCAGTTTAAATGACAATAATATAAACAAAATGGTCAAGAGACCTGCCCTAGGAAATCACTCCTGACCCCACCAACTCATCATCAAGGTACCAAGCGGCAAACTGTCCTTCTGTAATAGCGGATTGCTTTTCCTTGAAATCTACATATAGGCCATTCTCAACTTTATATAGCGTTGCTGCTTGCAAGGGTTGGCGATATCGAATTCTTGCCATGACCTCCATGGTTTCATCTACCTCCAAAGCTAAATCGGGACGCACCCAATGCAGCTCATCCTGTTTTATAAACAAGGTGTTTCGCAATAATCCAGGATGTGATTTGCCCTGCCCAGTGTAAATAATATTTTTATTTACATCGGTTTCAATGACGAACAAAGGCTCTTTGGTACCGCCCACGTTCAACCCTTTACGTTGCCCAATAGTGAAATAATGGGCGCCTTGGTGCTCGCCTACCACTTTCCCATCCTCTTTGGAATACACGGGCTTTTCCGCTTGGAACACCAATTTTTCCCTTTCATTTTGAAATTCTGGGATTGTGGTAGAAAACTGGTCTGCATCGCTAGGAACCTCAACGATAATACCTTTTTTGGGTTTTAATTTCTGTTGAAGAAATTCGGGCAAATGCACCTTTCCTATAAAGCATAATCCTTGGGAATCCTTTTTATCGGCGGTGATCAAACTGTTTTTTGCCGCTATCTCCCGTACTTCCGACTTTAAAAGCTCACCAATGGGAAAAAGTGTTTTGGACAACTGCTGTTGTGAGAGTTGACAAAGAAAATAAGATTGGTCTTTGTTCGGGTCTTTCCCCGATAACAATTGATAGGTTTCGGTACCGTCTTCATTTTCGATGGTTCCTTTTCTACAGTAGTGTCCCGTTGCCACATAATCGGCTCCCAACTGCAAAGCGATTTTAAGGAACACATCAAACTTGATTTCACGGTTGCACAACACATCTGGATTGGGGGTCCTCCCCCTTTCGTACTCATTGAACATATAATCAACAATACGCTCCTTATATTCTGCACTTAAATCTACCGTTTGAAATGGTATACCTAACTTTTCGGCAACAATCAAAGCATCGTTACTATCCTCCAACCAAGGGCATTCCTCAGAGATGGTCACCGAATCATCATGCCAGTTCTTCATGAACAAGCCAATCACCTCATACCCCTGTTCTTTAAGAAGATATGCAGCAACACTCGAATCCACCCCTCCCGAAAGTCCAACAACAACCTTTTTCATGATACTTATTTTGGAGTACAAAAATACAAATTGAAGGCCATTAAAATATTAAAGATCTCATAAACGAAAATGACGCCTTAGATAACCTCAAGTTCATCTACAATGTATTTTTTGTTAAAGTTTTACGATAAAATGTTAAACATTATTGACGATACTTTGTTTAAGAATATATTTACTTCGTTAAACAAAAAAATAGCACAAACATGAAAGCACTTAAATTTTTTAGCAAACTGACATTACTTTTATTGATGGTTTCCTTTACCGCTTGTTCCGATGACGATGACGTTACCATGGATCCTACAGAGGAAGAGTTGAACATTGTTGAAGCCGCTCAGGCAACCACAGAATTGAGTACATTGGTAAGCGCATTGATCAAAGCGGACGAAAGCGCAAACAATGACCTGGTAGCTGCTTTAAGCAGTGAAGGAACGTTTACCGTTTTTGCTCCAACAAATCAAGCATTTAATGATTTACTCGCACAACTTAATGGGTTTGATTCGTTGGATGATTTTAGTTCCCAACAATTACAAGATCTACTTGCCGTAATTCTAACCTATCATGTGGTAGCGGATGCCGCCGTTCTATCTTCAGATCTAAACGATGGACAGACAATAACCACGCTACAGGGATCAACCTTGGAAGTATCCACACAAGGTGGCGTTTTCATTGATGATGCTACAACGGTTGATGCACAAGTAACCACCGCAGACATTGAAGTTTCCAATGGTGTTGTACATATTATAGATAAGGTTTTATTGCCTCAGACTATATTGGACGAATTGGCTGACATTATTTTGGTACCCATTACAGATTTGGCCATAGGAAATGAAAACTTACAAAATTTGGTTGCTGCACTTGTAGCAGCAGATGGGGATTTGCCAACGGTATTACGTGGCGATGGACCTTTTACGGTTCTGGCCCCAACTGATGATGCGTTTGAAACCTTTTTGGATGGCGCTGAACTATCGGATATTCCAGTTGATATACTTACCAATGTATTGTTGAACCACGTAATCAGCGGGGAAGTTTCTTCTACCGATTTAACTGGACTTGGTTCGGGATACACTAGCACTTTGGCTACAGGAGCGGGCGATCAGAACGTAAGTTTGTTCTTCGATACCACTAATGGTGTTAGCTTTAATGGTGTATCATCTGTTGTAACTCCAGATGTACTTGCATTAAACGGCATTGTACATGTTGTAGATGCGGTAATCAATATACCAAATATTGTTGACCATGCGGTTGCCAACCCTGGACTTTCATCTCTCGTAGGAGCCTTGACCGATGGCGGTAATACAACATTTACCGATTTACTTTCCAATGAAGAAGAAACTTTTACAGTATTTGCCCCAGGTAACGATGCGTTCAGTGCATTTACAAATCCAAATTCCAATGATATAAATGTCATCCTTTCCAACCATGTAGTAGTGGGTGCAGCAGCATTTTCTTCAGGCTTGACCAACTCCTATATAAATACTGCCGCTGAGTTTGCAGATGATGAAAACGTAAGCCTTTACATTAATGTAGATGACGGTGTAACTTTAAACGGAATAAGTAATGTGGCAACCGCGGATATTGTAGCAAGTAACGGAGTAATACACACTGTTGATACGGTTATCGACCTCCCAACGGTAGTGACCTTTGCTACAGCTGATCCAAATTTCTCAACGTTGGTACAGGCCTTGACCGACCTGACACCAAGTACAGATTTTGTAGACGTATTGTCTGCCCAAAATGGTGCAGGAAGCGATCCATTTACCGTGTTCGCCCCTACCAATACCGCATTTGATGCCCTTGCAAGTATTCCTGCAGAGGCCGATTTGATTCCAATTTTGCAACACCATGTTGTAGCCAATGCCAACATACGTTCTGGAGATTTAACCGATGGTATTTCAGCTACCACTTTGGAAGGAGATGATATTACCATTAATCTTCCAGGCACTGGAGACAATATTGCAGACATAACGGATGGTGCCGGCAACAACGGAATTGGAATTGATGCTGTTGATGTACAGGCCATCAATGGTGTTATACATGTAATAGATACCGTTCTTATACCGGATACCACAAACTAAGTTTAAATTCATAAAAATTGAACCGAAAGCCCCTTCAAAATTAATTTTGAAGGGGCTTTTTATCGAGCGATATTTACCGTTTATCGATGACACATCAACATGCGTTCATTTACCAACAAAAACAGACTGTTTTACAACTATTAATTTTTTGAAGTCAGGTAATGTCCCATCTTTGGAGTCCCAAATCTTATCAAACTAAACCTGTAAATGGTAGCTCCCCCAAGAAATCTTGGAGGAGCTTTTTTTTTTACCCAAAAGTATTTTTTTTCAGGATTATCTTTTACCTGATTTCTTTTGCTCTTCTGCTTGTTCCATCATCTCACGCATTTTACGCTGGAACTTGTTTTCCTTTTTGGGCTTTTTCTTATTCTCTTGAATCTGGGCATGGATTTTATCCTCATTCAAAATGTAGTTTTTAATTGCCAACATGATAAAAATGGTGATCAAATTAGAAACAAAATAGTACAAACTCAACCCACTGGCGTAGTTGTTAAAGAAGAACAACATCATAATGGGCGATAGGTACATTATAAATTTCATGTTCGGCATACCCGGCTGCTGTTGCATCTGCATACTTTGACCCGTTGTCATCTGCATATAAAAGAATATGGCTACCGATGCCAATATCGGAAACAGGGATACGTGGTCTCCATAGAACGGTATTGTAAATGGCAACTCAAAAATAGTATCGTAAGAGGATAGGTCTTCGGCCCATAAAAACGGTTTCTGTCGCAATGCAAATGAGGTAGGGAAGAACATGAACAGGGAATAGAAAATGGGCAGCTGTAATAATGCCGGCACACAGCCACTCATGGGACTGACTCCAGCCTTATTGTAAACCTTCATGGTTTCCTGCTGTTTTTTCATCGCATTATCCTTGTACTTTTCGCTTATTTCCGAAATTTCTGGCTTTAACACCTTCATCTTGGCCTGGGACAAATATGATTTATAGGTTACGGGAGAAAGTGCCAATCGAACCAAAATAGTCATGATAACAATGGCAATACCATAGGGCAAAAATGAACTTAAAAACGTATAAAATGGTGTAAATACATATCTATTGATCCAGCCGAAGATTCCCCATCCAAAGGGAATGGAATCCGCCAACCCTAAATCTTTATAATCCTCCAACACTTTTACATCGGTTGGTCCATAATACCAATACATACTTTGTGACAATTCACCGCCTTGAAAATCTAAAGGAGCGCGCGTGCTGTATTCCTTTGTAAAATGCAATTCTTTACTTTCTTCCTCAACTAAATTGGCAGAAGTTAAATCAGCCGTTTTAAAATGATTATCCGTTGCCAGAATGGTACTAAAAAAGTGCTGTCTATAAGACAACCACTTTATATCCACTTCCGTTTCCTCATCAAAGTCACTGCTTTCTGAAAGCTTACTGATATTACCATCATCGTGATTATAGGTTAAACGGGTATAGCGATTTTCGTACTGTACACTTTTGTTATGACGTATACCCTTTAGGTCCCACTCCAACACAACCGGATTGCTCGTGTTAAAAATTCCACTCAACCCTTGTGAACGGACCGTAAAATCCACCAAATATTCATTGGGCTTCATTTCATAGCGGTACTCCAAAAACTGGTTGTTGGCCACTTTGGCCTTCATGGAAAGTACATGATTGTCCCCACTTTGGGTAAGTGAAGGCTCAAAAAACAAATCTGCCGTACTGAGCACTCTATTGTCGGTAGTCGTAAAGTTCAATGCAAAGTTTGCATTTCCATCCTTCACCAAATATACAGGAACAGAATCGTAGGTTACAAAATTCTTCATTTTGGCTTCAACAATCTGTCCTCCTTTATTGGAGACCTCAAGCTTAAGTACTTCATTCTCAAGGATAGTGGTTCCATCTGTAGTTTGGGTAAAACCAAATGCCCCGACAGTGCTTTTATATTGTGCCACTGCGATAGAATCGTTGGGATCGATAGCTTTGGTTTCTTGGACAGGTACTTTTTTGACTTCTTCCTCAACCACTTTTTTCTGAGCTTCAACCAGCTCTTGTTCCGCTTTTTGAGCCTCTAATTCTTCCGGTGTGGGTTGATTTTGATAGAACATGTAAACAAGTATCCCAAAAATCAGTACAAATCCAACAATGGATTTAATATCCAGCTTCTTTTCTTCCATGAAAATTATTTAGTAGAAATATTTTATTGGTATTCCAGATGGCAAATATATGCCCAAAACCCCATTTTATGCCAAACTGGCATTGTTTTGTTTCTGCTTTTGAATCAATACTGCTTTTACAAACCCAACAAATAACGGATGCGGGTTGGCTACCGTGCTTTTATACTCTGGGTGGTACTGAACCCCTACAAACCATGGGTGTGAAGGAATCTCCACGACTTCCACCAGTCCGGTTTTAGGGTTTAGCCCAGAAGCTACCAATCCGGCCGCTTCCATTTGCTCCTTGTATTTATTGTTGAATTCGTACCGGTGCCTATGGCGCTCCTCTATGTCCGATGCACCATACACTTTATTGACCAAACTACCCTCTAATAAGTGACAGTCCCATGCTCCCAAGCGCATAGTGCCTCCCATATCGGTAATGGATTTTTGTTCTTCCATCAAACTTATTACAGGATCAGGTGTCTCTTTATCCATTTCAGTGGAATTGGCTTTCTCTAGTCCAAGTACAGTACGTGCAAATTCGATAACCGCCATTTGCATCCCTAAACAAATGCCTAAAAATGGTATATTGTTTTCCCGGGCAAACCTAACGGCAGCGACCTTCCCTTCTATGCCACGTTCACCAAAACCGGGCGCTACCAAAATACCGTCCAAGTCTTTTAGTTGTTTTTCGATATTAACTCCAGTAAGGTGTTCTGAATGGACTGATCTTACTTCTATCTCGACCTCATTGGCGGCACCTGCATGGATAAAGGATTCTTGTATAGATTTATAGGAGTCGGGAAGTTCCACATACTTTCCTATCAGTCCGATCACAACTTTATCCTTTGGGTTTTTGTGCCGTTGCAAAAATTCTTTCCATTGATCTAGGTTCGGTTCCGTGTTATTCGGCAAGGCCAATTTTTCCAAAGTAACTGTATCCAGTCCTTCTTCTTGCATCAATAATGGAACATCATAAATGGTAGATGCATCAATGGATTGGATTACTGCTTCTTTTCTCACATTACAAAAAAGGGCCAATTTTTCCTTAATATCTTCTGAAATATTATGCTCGGTCCTACAAACTAGAATATCTGCCTTTATACCGCTCTCCATCAAAGTTTTGACCGAGTGTTGGGTCGGCTTCGTTTTCAACTCACCTGCTGCAGATAAAAAAGGAACCAAGGTAAGATGTATTACAATACCATTATGTTCACCTAGTTCCCAAAGCAGTTGTCTTACAGATTCTATATAGGGCAAGGATTCAATATCGCCTACAGTACCACCTATTTCGGTAATAACGATATCGTAATCACCACTTTTTCCCAAAATTTGGATACGCTCCTTTATCTCGTTGGTAATATGTGGCACAACTTGTACCGTTTTACCTAAAAATTCCCCCCTACGTTCTTTTTCGATTACACTTTGGTAAATCCTACCTGTAGTCACATTGTTAGCCTGCGATGTACGCACGTTCAAAAAACGCTCGTAATGTCCAAGATCCAAGTCGGTTTCTGCACCATCATCGGTTACATAACATTCGCCATGCTCATAAGGGTTCAGCGTTCCTGGGTCAACGTTGATGTATGGATCTAATTTCTGTATGGTGGTACGGTATCCCCTGGCTTGCAGTAGTTTGGCCAAGGATGCGGCAATAATTCCCTTTCCTAATGAAGAAGTAACGCCTCCCGTAACGAAAATGTACTTGGTATCTGACATATTGATCATTCTATTACGGGGCGTAAAGTTACTAATTGCAGGATAAAAATCAGGTAGATTTTCGAGGAAAATCTTTTTGCAATTTTCTGATCATGGGTTCCAGGTTGTTATCCTTAACAGTAAGCATGGTATTTAAGTAGTCACCCAGCTTCCCTTTAGGAAATCCTTTTTGTCGGAACCAGACTAAATATGGGAGTGGCAAATCCACCAAGTAACGTCCTTTGAACTTACCAAAGGGCATTCTATAATGTGCCAGCTCCAACAACTGTTTTGAATCGGGGCGTATTTCCATTTGTAGGCCTAAAATACTATCTTTCCCATAACAAATCCTCAAAATGAAGCGTAGAAATTTTATTGCCGCAGCCGCAGTTGGCTCCGCAGGTTTGGCTTCCGTGCCTGTATTGGCTGCTAGTAAAGGCCAGTCCAAAGCGTTTAAATTAAAACACAACATCAACCACAGTGTATGCCAGTGGTGTTTTAATGATATACCATTGGAAGATTTTTTAAAAACGTTGAACCAATTAGGAATCAAGGCTATTGATTTAGTGGGACCGAAAGACTGGCCAACACTTAAAAAATATGATATTCATTGCTCCATGTGCAATGGTGCGGAAATTAGTTTGACCGAAGGATGGAACAACCCTAAATTCCATGAGCAACTTATAAAAAACTATACTGAAATGATTCCCAAGGTTGCCGAAGCAGGATACACAAACCTTATCTGCTTTAGTGGTAACCGCAATGGCATGAACGATTACGTAGGTCTTCAAAATTGTGTGGACGGGCTTTCACAAATTATCCCCTTGGCCGAAAAGCACGGCGTGGTCATTCAAATGGAACTTTTTAACCAAGTAAACCATCCCGACTATATGTGCGACAATTCCCTATGGGGCATAGAACTTTGCAAACATTTGGGAAGTGATAATTTTAAATTATTGTTTGATATATACCATATGCAAATTCAGGAGGGTGATATTATCCGAAGCATTCAGAACTATCACCCCTATTTTGGGCACTATCATACGGCCGGTGTACCGGGCAGACATGAGATTGATGAGACCCAAGAGCTCTACTACCCCGCCATTATAAAAGCAATACATGAAACTGGTTTTACAGGTTATGTAGCCCAAGAGTTCATTGTTTCTTGGGAAGATAAAATAGAGGCTTTAAAAGATGGGTTTATGCGATGTGATATTTGATACTTATATCTATTGAAAAAAGGTAGGTTTAAAAATGCTTTAAAAACGAGCCTGTTTGGAGGAATAAAGATTATCCCCTGATTCGATTGGTTAGACTTTCTGCAATCTTATAGTTCCATTCGATTTGTTTTTCACGATTTCTGGAGAAATTGGTCTCCCAATCATATTGCTCCTGATATTTTTGAAGCTCCACCAGAATGTCCTTGTAGATTTTACGAACCTCCGATTTAACATCATCTGAAAAGGAAGTTCGTCGTAATTTTTCCCTCATTTTTCTTGCAAAAAGTTCCGTAATATCAAAATGAAGTTGTTCGTGGGCCAGGATATTATCATTACACAGTTCCGGCCTATACCAGGATTCATTGGGATAGAAATAAGCGTTTACCTCAAAATCCAGATGTACTTCGTGATGCAATAGATTGGCAGAATAAGAATAACTGATACCACTTGCTGTAATTGCTGCTGATTCTGCGGCCGGCGGCACCTTTCCCTTAAAATCGGCCCAAGTGAGCCGCTTGCTCTTTTCCCATAGGACCCCCTCCTCGATTTCTTGTGTATAACCCAAAAAACCAGAAAAAAGAATACACCCTATGAAGATTATTTTATCCAATTAAAATCGATTACTTTTTCAATATCCGGGTGCAAACTATAATGCACTGGGCACGTATTGGCCGTATGCACCAAAATTTTTCGGTGCTTTTCAGAAACCGACGATGGCAATTCCAGCTTAACTTCAATTTTGGAAATCCTTCTTGGGTTTGCGGCCATATGTTTGGTTACCTCAGCAGTAGACCCCGATAAATCCACATCCATATCGCGTGCCTTTATTCCCATCATGGTCATCATACAATTAGCCAATCCGGTTGCCACGGTATCCGTTGGTGAAAATGCTTCACCTTTACCATTGTTATCAAGTGGGGCGTCAGTAATGTACTCGCTTCCGGAACGCAGGTGTACACAAGTGGTACGAAGATTTCCGTTATAAGTTACTTTTGCTGTCATTTGGCTCTACTTCTTTAATTCTAAGGTTATCGTATTCCAAAATATAGCAGGCACGATTAAAATAACCGGAACTCCAATCATTAATATAATCAAAACCATTTGCTGCGTACTCGGTTAAACCGATATATTTTGAAGTTTCAAAGAGGTTCTTTTTGTAAGCTAATTTCAACAGCACATCCATGGTCACATCAAAACCACGGATTGCATACCTATCAGGGAGGTTCCCATTATATTTTTGGCTGTATGCTTTTGTGAAGGTGTCATTTCCAGATTCCCTGTAAAACGATGGGTAAGTAAAGTTAAGGTTGGACAAATGGGTCTTGGACACTGCTTCATTTTCAAAAGCTGCATTAAAACTTGTCGTGAACATCCGCACCTTTATCTCTTTGTTTTCATCCGTTTGTAGCATGGAAGTGGTGTTGGACGAGTTCAATATAGAAGTGATACTAGCGACCATATTGGGTTGGTCCGTTTCCAAAAACACCCAGTTTTCTTTCTCTTCGGAAAGTTGGATTAAAAATTGATCTAAATGCAATGATTTATTGTCAATCACCTTAGCTATTTGGGCTGTAGGAAATCTACTCAATATAGAATCATATGCTTCCTGATGGGTAGAGTCCGCTATTATTATGATATTTTCATCCTTATGTTTCTTTTCCATGTAGGACAAAAGCTTATCTCGAAGTACAACATCGCCCGGTACGGAGAAGAACACATTTCTGTGACTTAATTTGCTGTTGGAAGAAATAGGGGCGATTACCGGAATGTTCTTTGCCGCAGCTTGCACGGCTACTTCATCTAAAGGACCTTCGGCCAAAGGACCGATAACAGCATCGACTCCTGCTAAATTTTCCCTAAAAAGTATCTCTTTTACCTTAGCCTGATCTAGTTGGGTATCGTAGGTTTTAACATCTACCGAAATGCCTAATTTTTTAATGGAATCCAAAGCCACCATAGCACCTGTATAAAACCCAAGGCTCAGTGCAAGGTCCCTTCTGCTCCTAATCAATTCTTCTGCTTTTTTCGGGTCATTTACATTTACCCTATCCAACCGGAAAGGAAGCATGAAAACCAATTTAGGTCTATTTTCAACATTAATACTGTCTATCAACTTGAACTTATCCAAGACCAATGCATTTTTCACCTCCAATTCCGCTGCCTTTTCTTTGGGCAATTTTAGAACCATTCCAGCTTTTAGTCCGTTTTCCAAATCGGGGTTCAAACGGAATAATTCATCTCTTGTGATTTTGAGGTTTTGTGTAATCCTGAAAATATTTTGTTTAGGCTTTACCTCATAAAAAACATAATTATCGGTGTTAACCACACTGTCTTGGTCCTTCTTTTTTGGTAAGCGCACCACCATACCCTCCTTAAGGCCACCTTCTTTCACAATCTCTGGATTGAGCCTAACAATGGAATCTGTAGGAATCCCATATGCTCTTCCCAAACTGTAAAGCGTCATTTTTGGTGGTACCGTATAGGAAGTAAAGATTTCCGTTTTTTGCTCCTTAAGGCTATCACCTTTAGGTCGCGGCAATTTTAATTCTTCTCCGGACGCTAGGTAATTTGTGTTCTTGTCCAATTCCGGGTTTAGAATCAACAGGCTATCTACGCTAATACCATATTTATGGGCAATACTCCATCGGGTCTCTTTGGGCTGTACCGTATAGATTTCAAAGTCTATCTCTTTTTCCTCATTGGGGTCGACCTCAGGAAACACAGGGATTTGAAGCACCATTTTGCGTTCTAGTGTTTCAGAATATAATCGGGTATTGTATCTTTTAAGTTGTTCTTCGGTGATATCATATTTCTGTGTAAGACCAAAGATAGTTTCCTTTCTTTTTACCCTATGGCGAATAAAACGGATTGGTTTTACTTGTTCCTCTTCTTGTTTTTCTTGCTTGGTTTCTGTCTTGTTCTCAACAGGATTTCCATTCAACGGGATTATAAGCATTGTGTTTTCCCTAACGTCGGAAGCACTTTTAATCTCCTTATTAGCCTGCAATATACTGTAAGGCGTAACCATATATTTTTGAGAGATACTCTTTAAGGTTTCCCCCTCTTTTACAGCGTGTGTTGCGTAGTTTTGTGCAGAAACCGGTACCATGGCCATCAAAAAGACCATGGTAAAAACCAGTTGTAACATATGTTTTTTCATTCCCATTCTATAGTTGCTGGTGGTTTTGAACTAATGTCGTACACCACTCTATTAACGCCTTTAACCTTATTTATTATATCGTTCGAGGTCTTTTGAAGGAACTCGTAGGGCAAATTCACCCAGTCGGCCGTCATTCCATCGGTACTTTCAACAGCCCTGAGCGCTACACATTTTTCGTAGGTACGCTCATCTCCCATAACCCCTACACTATCTACGGGCAAAAGCATGGCTCCGGCCTGCCAAACCTTATCATAAAGTCCCCATTTTTTAAGTCCATCAATGAAAATGGCATCCACTTCTTGTAAAATAGCGACTTTTTCCGGGGTAATATCACCCAAAATCCGGATTCCCAAGCCAGGACCTGGAAATGGATGTCTACCAAGAATAGATTCCGACATTCCCATACTAGCTCCTACCCTTCTCACCTCATCCTTGAACAACATTTTCAAGGGTTCCACTACTTTCAGCTTCATATAGTCGGGCAAACCACCTACATTATGATGGCTTTTAATTACCGCTGATGGTCCCCCACTCGCTGAAACAGATTCAATTCGGTCGGGGTAAATAGTTCCCTGAGCCAACCATTTTGCGTTTTCCACTTTATGGGATTCATCGTCAAAAACCTCTATAAATACCCTTCCTATTATCTTTCGTTTTTTTTCTGGATCTGATTCACCTTTCAAGGCATCCAAAAAACGTGCCGAAGCATCAACACCTTTTACATTAAGTCCCATATGCTCGTATTGGTCCAAAACACTTTCGAACTCATTTTTACGCAAAAGCCCGTTGTTTACGAATATACAGTACAGGTGCTCACCAATGGCTTTATGCAACAACATTGCCGCTACACTGGAATCCACCCCGCCGGACAAACCTAATATTACCTTTTCGTCACCAATTTCTTCTCTAAGCTCCTCCACTGTGGTTTCTACAAAGGCATCTGGGGTCCAATCTTGTTCCAAACCAGCAATGTTCACCAAAAAGTTTTCCAACAGTTTTTTACCATCTTTTGTATGGTACACCTCAGGGTGAAACTGAATACCGTAAGTGGTCTCACCATCTATTTTATAGGCTGCGTTCTCCACATCGTGAGTGCTTGCCAATCGAATGCCACCTTCGGGAAGTTCCTTAATAGTATCGCTATGGCTCATCCACACTTGACTTCCCTCATCAATGCCCTGTAAAAAATTATCTTCTGAATTTGCATAGGATAAATTGGCCCTACCATATTCACGAGTTGCAGATGGCGCCACATTCCCACCATGAAAATGGGACAAATATTGTGCACCATAGCAGATTCCCAATAAAGGTATTTTACCCTTTATTTCGGACAAATCGGGATGAGGAGCCTTTTCCGAACGCACTGATGATGGCGAACCAGAAAGTATAACAGCCTTATACTCCGATAGGTCTTCTGGCAGTTTATTATAGGGTTTAATTTCTGAATAAATGTTGAGTTCCCTAACGCGTCTTGCGATCAGTTGTGTATACTGGGAACCAAAGTCTAGGATAAGTACGTTGTTATGCATGGGCAAAAATAGCAATTTGCTTTAGTTGCAAAAGTATCTTTTAAAGGATATTTAAGACAAGTTTTTAACTTAAGTAATTACCATAGGTTATCAACAACTAATTAGTTTTCGGGTTCTTTTACTATTTTATTTAAGATAACATAGTCTTATATAGTTTTTTTCTTAATTGATTTCATTATTTATTTGCGCAATAAAAAGCATTGATCATGATTAAGGGATTCATTTTTGATTTGGATGGCGTAATTACGGATACAGCAGAACTGCATTACGCTGCTTGGAAAGAATTGGCCGATGATATGGGCTGGGAATTTGACCGAGAATTAAACGAAAAGTTGAGGGGGATTTCCAGAATGGATTCTATTAAAGTGATTATGGACTACAACAATATTTCCTTAGATGAGAAGTCCATAGTGGATTTTGCAACCAAAAAAAACGACTTTTACGTAAAAAGTTTGAACAGCATAACCCAAGAGGATTATTTACCAGGGGCCAGGGAACTTTTAACACATCTACGGTCTGAAGGGTTTAGTGTAGCTTTGGGCAGTGCGAGTAAAAATGCCGAAAAAGTATTAAAGCAACTTAATGCCACGCACTATTTTGATGTAATAGGGGATGGAAACAGTGTAACCAAAAGCAAACCTGCTCCAGATATTTTTTTATATGCTTCAGAAAAATTGGGGCTACCTCCTGAAAATTGCATTGTTTTTGAAGATGCTGAAAAAGGTATAGATGCAGCAAATGCCGGAAAATTTCACAGTGTTGGAATTGGCCCGGCAGAACGTGTGGGCCATGCAGATGTAAGGTTCGACACTATGAAAGAGGCAACATTGTTTGAAGTAAAATCCTATTTCAAGGAACTGTTCTAACTAGTCGTAAAAATATATAAATACAAAAAGCCCCGGGAACCACTCCGGGGCTTTTCAATAAAATCAAAACCAACCTAAACATATGAGTTAACCAACTCAAAATTTAAATTTTCATAGCTATTTATATATAAGGAACAATCCAAAAAAAGAATACCCTACCTTAATTTTGTTTTTTTTATAAAAGTGCAGATTTTAAAGGCTTCCAGAGTCAACAGAAACAAACAATCAATGCTTTACAACTGTGAACGCTCCAGAAAAGGGATCTAGTGTTTCTAGCAGTAGCGGAATAAGGGTATCGCCCATTTCCAAGTACATTTCGGAAAAATTGAGTTGCCTTTCCTGTAGCGATTGATTGGGAAACAACTCATTTTGCAATTCTGTTAAGCGAACCACATGATCTTTTAACTTTCGCTTTTGGGCTTTTAACAATCGTTTCTCAAGATGCTCCAAGCCCTTTTTCTGTTTTACTTCTTGTGCTTTTACCGCTCCCAAAAAGCTTTTGTCGGTTTGCTCCGCCAATTGGTACATATCCTTAAATTGCGCTTCCAGCAATTGTTTCTGGGCAGTGAAATCAATATCAATATTAGAAATGTCACGTATCTTTTTATTGATAAGGGAATGCTGTTTCATGAACAAATGAGAAATTTTCAATCCCATTCTTTCCATTTTATTAGCTTGTTTTTCCGTAATCATCAATACTGAATTACGTAACATCAACATTGGAAAGGTTACCCCCACTTCATCAAAATAGGATTTAAGTTCCAACCAATAGGCAAGTTCCCCTCCTCCACCAATGTAGCAAAGATTTGGTAAAATTATTTCTTGATATAAAGGACGTGCCACCACGTTGGGCGAAAAACGTTCCGGGTGAGCTTCCAGTTCTTCCAAAAGTTCTTCTTTGGAAAAATTGATATCGGTATTAATTATATGGTATTTTCCTTTTTTGATAACAATCCGCTCCCGAAGACCTTCTTTTAAATAGAAGAAATTGATTTCCCTTGGGTTCACTTGAATATTGTAATCTGTTGAAAGATTGCCCAAGGTTTCAATTGTCTCTGATATTTTTTGATACGGTGTATGATCTAGAATATCCTTTTTGGCAAAAGGCACCAACAACTCCTTTAATTTCACATCGTCACCATCCACAATGACTAACCCTTGATCACCAAATAAAGAATTCGCCAAATATCTCGTAGCTTCTGTAAGTGTTTGATGCTCTATGTATGCCTTTTCAAAGAGTTCTTTCAAGTTTTCCGTTAGGCCTAAATTACCGAGTTCGGACGCAAAGATTTCATAAACATCCTGTAATCCCTCAGTTGACAGCCTACCAACCGCACCAGAAGCCTTTTTGTTCCAATGCACTTTTTTTCCGTGCAGATTGAAATAATTGATCTCATCAAAATCGTGATCCTCTGTTGCCATCCAATATACTGGCACAAAGTGACTGTCAGAATGTTTCTCATTGAGTTTTTTGGCCAAGTTAATCGTGCAAACGATTTTGTATAGAAAATAGAGTGGTCCCGTAAAGAGATTCAACTGATGTCCCGTAGTCACGGTAAAAGTGTTTTCCGATGCCAAAGCATCAATATTTACTTGTGTGGCTTTGGAAACTTCAACATTTATGTACTGTTCCCGTAAAGAGTCCACTAAGACAGTTCTATTGGCCTGTGGGTAGTTTGCAGCTTTCTCCTTTATTTGAGCACCGAAATTTTCCGGGATTGGGTATCTATTAAAAAAGTGGGACAGTTCTTTTTTTTGATTTACATAGTCACAAATAAGTTGGGAAAAATAACCGGTCTCCTTAAAAGGTATACATTCTACTTCCATTCAAATTGCAATGAGGTGTTCAAAGATAAGTTTCTACTTTTTTTCTCGTCCTAAAAATACGTTAATTGAATTTTTAAAAATTTTGAGAGGTCATAACTATTAAAATTATGAATCTACATCAAATTATTAGTAGATTTGATTAAATTAATTAACCCAAGTATGACCCGTTTTTTATTTATTCTCATCCTTTTAGTATCAATTTCCGTATCAGCACAACAGCTTAAATCCCCATCCGAATTTTTAGGATATGAGCTTGGCACGCAATTTACCCGTCATCATGAGGTGGTGGATTATTACGAATATTTGGCAGCATCCGATCCAGATAGGGTAAAGCTAACCGTTTATGGTAAAACCAACGAACGTAGACCTTTGATCTTGGCCTATGTATCATCTGCAGAAAACCTTGCCAATCTGGAAACCATTAGGCAAGAACACTTAAAGAACACAGAGGGGACCGGAAATTCTTCCAAGGCCATTGTTTGGCTAAGCTACAATGTACACGGTAACGAAAGTGTGAGTACCGAAGCGTCCATGAAGACCATTTATGAATTGTTGACCAATAAAAGTTCTTATTTGGAAAATACGGTGGTACTTATGGATCCTTGTATCAATCCAGATGGAAGGGACAGGTATAGTAATTGGTACAACCAATATAAAAATACACCATACCAAGTGGATCCCAACAGTAAAGAGCACCACGAAGGCTGGTGGAATGGACGTAGTAACCACTATATGTTCGACCTGAACCGCGATTGGGCATGGCTGACCCAGGTGGAAAGCCAGCAAAGATTAAAAATGTTCAACCAATGGTTGCCTCACGTTCATGTAGATTTTCATGAACAAGGGGTAAACAATCCATACTACTTTGCGCCTGCAGCAGAACCATATCACGAAGTGATAACCGACTTTCAACGTGATTTTCAGGTTACATTGGGCAGAAACCATGCAAAATATTTTGACGCCAACGGTTGGTTCTATTTTACCAAAGAAGTTTTTGACCTGCTTTATCCAAGTTACGGGGACACCTATCCCATATACAACGGGTCTATTGGAATGACTTATGAGCAAGGTGGTAGCGGAAGAGCCGGACTAGGTGTCATTACCGCCATTGGAGATACACTCACTTTAAAAGACAGAATAGCCCACCATTTTACTACTGGACTTTCCACAGTGGAAGTTTCTTCCCAGAACGCAGATAAATTAAATGAGGAATTTAGGAAATTCCATCAAAATAAAGATTTTAAGTACAAAAGCTATGTTTTGAAAGGAGATAAAGACAAATTGAATGCTCTTAAATCTCTCCTGAAAAAACATGACATTGAATATGGCGACCTTTCAAGTGGTTCGTACAGAGGGCACAGTTACAGCACCGGGAACAATGGTAGTATTTCCATCAATAAAAATGGAATGGTCGTTTCTACAAATCAATCCAAAGGTACATTGGTAAAAGTATTATTTGAGCCAAATGCAAAACTTTCGGATTCATTGACATACGATATTACCGCATGGTCGTTACCCTACGCCTACGGTTTGGAAGCCATTGCATCTACTTCCGCAGTATCATCGCAAAATGCAGAGGAAACAATGGTTTCTCCAAACATCAACGGCCAAAGCTATGCTTACCTAACGGACTGGAACAGTATGGAGGATGCCCGTTTTTTAGCCGAACTCCTCAATCAAGGAATTCGTGTTCGTAAGGCAGACCATCCATTTACTGTTCAAGGTAAATCTTTTGATCGCGGAACTTTGATCATCACCAAGGGTGATAACGAAAACAAGGAAGACTTTATCCAAACGCTACAATCCATTGCCAAGAAGCACCAGAAAGATATCACCCCTACCTCTACTGGATTTGTGGATGCAGGGAAAGATTTTGGCTCTTCCTCTATTAAAATGATTACCAAGCCGAAAATTGCCGTTCTGTCCGGAGGACCAACTTCTACCCTTCGATTTGGAGAAATATGGCACTTTTTTGAACAACAATTACATTACCCACTTACCGTAATAGATGATGATTATGCAAATAGGGTAGATCTAAATGATTACAACATCCTAGTGTTACCTGATGGTAGATATGGAGATCATTTTAATGAAAAAGAGCTGACCAAGCTAAAAACATGGGTAAGACAAGGTGGAAAAATCATTTCCATGGGAGGTTCCATAGATGCCCTTGATGGCGAAAAAGGATTTGGTATAAAAAAGAAAGAAATAGAAAATGGCAGCAATACCAATATTCCCCTACCTTATGAAGACGGAGAACGGGAACGAATCAAAAGTGCAATTACCGGCGCAATCTTCAAAACCAAAGTAGATAACTCCAACCCATTGGCCTACGGGTATGGTTCTGATTACTTCTCTTTAAAACTGGGGAGCAACACATATGAGTACCTAGACAACGGAAACGCCGTCTACCTAGAGCAAAATACCATGCCATTTTCAGGTTTTGCTGGAAGCGAAGCACAGAAAAAGATTTCCGAATCTTTGGTATACGGAGTGGAGGACTTTGGTAGAGGACAAGTAATTTACATGGTCGACAATCCGTTGTTCAGAGGGTTTTGGGAAAACGGAAAATTATTTTTTGCCAATGCACTTTTTATGGTAGATTAAAAAGGTTTTTCGCTGATTTTAAGGAAATTATTCAGTTTTTAAAAGAAAGCTGTATAGTGTCATATCTCTAAATTTCGTATTTTTAATAAAAGAAAAATTGCGGATATGTCACTAAGAACCTTGTTATCCATTTTAAATAAAAAATATCAGGTACTGCTATTGTTTTCAGCATGTTCTCTACTAATGTTGTTTCCGAATGAAACAATGGGGTTCCAAGATGATAATGCAACTGTTGATTTTAACCAATATAGCGGCGAGGTGACAGAGGAGTCGAGCAATAAACCTTTGGTTTTTGCAACGTTAGCAGTAGAAGGCACCAATATCAGCACTATAACCAATACAGAAGGCAGTTTTCTCTTAAAGGTACCCAAAGAACATACCTCCAAAAACCTTGTAATCTCGTTTTTGGGCTATAAAACAAAAAGGGTGCCCATAGCCAACCTTGAAACAGAACAAAACGAAATAACTTTACAAATATCCGTAACTCAACTTTCAGAAATTAACATCAATGCACCAAAAGATGCATTGGCCTTGGTAAAAGAGACTTTAAGGAATAGGGATGACAATTATTTTGAAGACCCAACTTTAATGACGGCTTTTTATCGGGAAACCATAAAACGGAGACGAAGAAACGTTTCTTTGGCAGAAGCTGTGGTCAACATATATAAAACACCGTACAACTCTGCCAAAAGCGATGCCGTTGAACTCTACAAAGCCAGAAAAAGCACAGATTACAGCAAATTGGACACTGTTGCACTAAAACTTCAAGGCGGTCCTTATAACACACTATATGTGGATATGATGAAGTATCCAGAATATATATTTTCTGAAGAGTCCTTGACCAACTATAAATTCACTTTTAATAGATCAACTCGAACTAACGATAGATTGATTTACGTCATCAGATTTGATCAACTCGAAGGCATCATTGAACAGCTTTATCAAGGCGAACTTTACATCGATGTTGAAAATAAGATTTTAACAAACGCTACCTTTTCTTTGAACATTACCGACAGAAACAAAGCGGCCCAATTATTTGTACGGAGAAAACCAGCAAAAGTTGATGTTTGGCCCACAGAGGTATCCTATCGAGTTGATTACCGTGAAAAAGATGGAAAGTGGTATTATGGTTATAGTAGCGTGTTCATGGAGTTTAAAGTGGACTGGGAAGATAAGTGGTTCAATTCAATGTATAGCATGACCGCGGAAATGGCCGTTACAGATTGGGAAAAAAATTTAACCGGGGAAGTACCTCGGTACCGTGAGCGTATAAAAAAATCCATAATCCTTAGTGATGAAGCTTCAGGTTTTTCGGACCCTAATTTTTGGGGTGAATACAATATTATAGAGCCCGAAAAGTCAATAGAGTCAGCCATTAAGAAAATTCAACGACAGCTACGAAGAGACGAAAGAAACAGTGATTAGTTAATATTTTCCTCTAAATTTGTGGATTTTTATCTATGCTGCCCTGTTTAATTCAAATTAAATGACCAAAAGAAGAAGCTTTATAAAATCGGCAACAGTTCTTGGTGCTGCAACCCTTTTGCACCAAACCAGTTGGGGACATGAGCCACAGCCCCCAACAACATCAAAAATAAAACCCAAAAAGTTAAAGTTAGGAAACACCATTGGCGTGGTGGCACCTGGATTTGCAGTAAAACCCGAAGCACTTTACCTCACCTTGGAAACTTTGGAGAAAATGGGGTTTAATACCTATCACACTGAACGGATAAAAGGTAATTATGGGTATTTCAGCAATACCGATAAAGAACGAGCAGCAGATTTAAATGAAATGTTTGCAAACCCTGAAATTGATGCTATACTTTGCGCACGTGGTGGGTATGGATGTACCCGTATATTGGATTTATTGGATTATGAAGCAATCCAAAACAACCCGAAAATATTGATTGGCTTTAGCGATATTACGGCCTTGATCAATACCATTTATGATAAAACAGGATTGGTTTGTTTTCATGGCCCCGTGGGTACAACACTTGATGATGAATATAGCAAATCATATTTCAAAAAAGTTTTGATGGAACCTATGGAAAACCTTCCCATCAAAAATGCAATTTTAAAAGACCCAAGACAATACCGAAACAGTGAATATTACAGGTATACCATTACCAAGGGCGTAGGTCAAGGTGAACTTGCCGGAGGTAGTTTATCCTTGGTAACTGCCATGATAGGTACACCGTATGAAATCGATTTTACGGATAAACTCGTTTTTTTGGAGGACGTTGAAGAAGCACCATATCGCATGGACCGTATGCTTACCCAACTTACACAAGTGGACACACTTTCAAAAGCTAAGGGGATAATCTTTGGTGTTTGCAAAGGCTGTGACCGTAAAAGAACAACCGAAAACTTCACCCTAAGAGAAGTGATTCTAGACAGAATTGCTCCATTGGGGATGCCTGCAGTCTATGGTATGAGCTTTGGGCATATACCACAGAACTCTACACTACCCATCGGCATTGAAGCCACCTTAAATGCCTACAAAAAACAGTTGCGTTTGGAAGAGACTGCTGTTCGTTAACTTGATTATTTTTTTCCTGAAAACCGATTAAGCTTAAATCAATTTAGTTTTTACTAGGTTCTTGTAAAAAAAATACGATATTAGCCCAACTGTTTTATCGCAACCTCCTCAAAGACAGCAAATCAACCTCACCCAAATCTGATTTGTAAATCTTAACCTATAAATAATGAAACATGTACTTCCTAGGTTTAACAGACCTATTAAAAGTAAGAACGACCCACGCATGGACGTTGCTTACTGGAGCAAAGCAATGGATGCCTATAATGCTAAAAATTATAGAGAGGCATTGATTGAAACCATAAACTACATCAATTCAAATATATTAAACGGTCATTCCTTGGATGATGATATTGAAATTGTACAAGGACAAGGTTCGGCTGAAATCCGCATTTCCATCACACAGGACACGTTTAAGGTCAAGGCACCTTTTGTAAAGATAACAGAAAGCACCAACAAAGTGGCACTGTTTAGAAGAGTAGCGGAAATTAATCTTAATCCATTGACTTTAGCCCAAATACATCTCAAAGGAGAAGCTCTTTGGTTTGAATATAAAATGCCAATTACACTTTGCCAACCCAACAAAGTTTACGATGTATTGCGAGAAATCAGTGTATATGCCGATAGTTATGATGATGAGTTCATCGACAAATACAAAACTGACTTTTTTACCGAGCCCATAATTACCGCCTTATCCAAAGATGAGCAGGAACAAGTATGGCAACAGATCAGTACTATATTGGAAGACTATACAAAGTACAGCCAATTATTTAAAGAAAAAAGATGGAATGATTTTCAATGGGACATCATAGTAATTTCTTTATTAAAAATCGTCAACATCTCCTGTGTACACGGAACATTAAGAACCAAATTGGAGGAATATATAGGTAATCTATTCAATGGTCAAATTGATTTTAACTATAGAATTGATAAAGGAGTGAATTTTATGCAAAAACTTCTTAATATGCCAAAAGAAGAGTTTTTTCAAGATATCTATCATGCCGAAGCATTAATTTCCTTAAAATGGAGAAGTTCAACTGAAGTGCTTCAGAATCATGTTAAAAACATGGAAAATTATGTAAACAAATACCTAAAGGAGAACAACAACTTAATGCTCTGCTATTATTTACAATACTCCTTTTTAAAAATTATATACGACTACAATTTAGAAGAGCTACACAAAGATGCCATTTACGATGTGCTTGAAAAAGTAACGGGCAAGGAACTGCACGAAGCAGCCCCCATATTACTAAATACATTTAATTCATTTTTAGATGGAAAAGTAGGCATTACGAATACTAAAAAAAGTTTTTTCTCTAAACTATTCAGTTAACCAGAAACAAAAAGATGGAAAATATAAGAAAATCAGTTTTTAAAATTGTTACGGCTTCTGGAACAGGAAGTGGTTTCATTGCAAGCGGACACAATCATATCATTACAAACTATCATGTAGTTAAAGGAGAAAAAATAGTTGCTGTTGAAGATTATAAAAAAGATAGGTTTGTTGCCAATGTAGTCATGGTCAATCCAGAAGTAGACCTTGCTTTTCTATGTATCGATGGATTTGAGAATACACAGAACGATATTACAATTCAACAAGAAATTGTGATTACAAACACGCAAAAAATATTTATAAATGGATATCCTTTTGGTTTGCCCTACACCATTACGGAAGGAATTGTATCCTCTACAAGTCAACCAATGGGCAGTAGAAACTATATCCAAACTGATGCCGCCGTTAATCCGGGGAACTCTGGTGGCCCTATGCTGAATGAAGCTGGTGTTGTGGTAGGGGTAACTACCTCCAAGTTCAACAACGCCGATAATGTTGGTTTTGGCATAAAACACTCCGATCTTATCAAAGAGTTGAACGATTTTGCCAAAATCGAAAGAACATCTTTTAGTGTAAAATGTAGCTCTTGTGATTTTTACATAGAAGAAGAAGCTGAATTTTGCTCCAATTGCGGAAACAATATGGATATTTCAATATGGGAAGAATTTGAAAAAAGTCATTTCGCCCAGTTTGTTGAAAGTGCAATCACGGATTTGGGCCTCAATCCTATTTTGGGAAGGGCCGGCAGAGATTTTTGGGAATTTCACCAAGGGAGCGCACTTATTCGAATATTTGTCTTCAAAAGGGATTATTTGATATCGACATCTCCCATGAACAGCCTTCCAAAACAAAATATCGAAGAGCTGTTGACACATTTATTGGAAAAAAACATGGAACCCTACTACTTGGGCATTCACAAGAACCAAATCTATCTCTCATATAGGATCCATCTTTCGGACATATTTACCGACCATGCTGACACCATCAAAAACAATATCAAAAATTTAGCTTTAAAGGCTGATGATTTAGATAATTATTTTGCCGATAATTTCGGATGTGAAATGTCTATAGAATCAAAAGAAGACTTTTAATCTAAAAAACTAACTGGGGCAATTGCCCCAGTTTTTATTCAACCGTTTGCTTTAAAGCTCTCTAAGGTTTTTATAATAATAGAAACGCAATCCATCAATTCCTCCTTAGTCATCACCAAAGGTGGCGCAAACCGGATAATGTTGCCATGAGTAGGTTTCGCCAATAAACCATTTTCCTTTAAGGCCATACAAATATCCCAAGCAGTGGAACTATCTTCGGTATCATTGATTAAAATGGCGTTGAGCAATCCCTTACCCCTTACTTTCACCACCAAATCGCAGGTTGGAATAAACTTGTTCAACTCATCACGGAACAATTCCCCCAATACTTGGGCATTTTCTGCCAAATTCTCATCTTTTATAACCTCCAGAGCAGCAGTACTAACTGCGGCAGCAACAGGATTCCCGCCAAAAGTACTTCCATGACTTCCTGGGGTAATGACTTCCATAATCCCATCGTTTGCTAAAACACCTGAAACTGGGTAAACTCCTCCGGAAAGGGCCTTGCCCAATATCAAAATGTCAGGCTTAACATTTTCGTGGTCCACAGCCAACATTTTACCTGTTCTGGCCACACCTGTTTGCACCTCGTCGGCAATAAAAAGTACGTTGTATTTTTCACAAAGTGCCTTGGCCGATTTTAAATATCCTTCCGATGGTACATAAACCCCTGCTTCTCCCTGTATCGGTTCCACTAGGAATCCAGCAACATGCGGGTTACTCTCCAATGCATTTTCCAAAGCTGTTAAATTATCATACTCAATTTTCACGAACCCTTCGGTGTAAGGACCATAGTTTTCTCGCGCCACATTATCATTGGAAAAGGAAATTATCGTAGTTGTTCTTCCATGAAAGTTATTTTCACACACTATTATTTGAGCTTGGTTCTCCGGAATACCCTTTTTCTGGTATGCCCATCGCCTACATATTTTCAAGGCGGTCTCAACAGCTTCAGCTCCCGTGTTCATGGGCAACAACTTGTCAAAACCAAACGTCTCGGTAGCATATTTTTCATATTTGCCAAGCATATCGTTATAAAACGCACGAGAAGTCAAGGTCAATCTTTTTGCTTGTTCTTCCATTGCACCAATAATTTTTGGATGACAATGCCCTTGGTTCACTGCGGAATACGCAGATAGAAAATCGTAATACTTTTTTCCTTCCACATCCCAAACATAAACACCCTTACCTTTGCTCAACACTACTGGGAGTGGGTGGTAATTGTGTGCTCCGTATTTATTTTCTAAATCTATCGCTTGTTGCGATGTCAAATGTTCTAAAACAGCCATTTCATTAAATGATTAAAATTGATAAAATAACCATTCCTACTGTACCTTTATTCTTTCGAAGTCTCGAAAAAGCAGCGTGGGAGAGAAATCATCCCTGGTAGCGTCCGCAAATTACAAATTAATTGACGAAAATATAATTTTACCAAAGTGATTCCTTTCGGTACAACCAAAAGTTTACACGCAATTTAAGAACCTGTCTTCTTTCAAATAACAAAAAGAACTTACTTTTGCGGCATGCGTAAAAAAACCAAAAGAAAAACGTTTGAAAACGTAGAAGTCATAGATGCCGGAGCAAAAGGAAAATCCGTTGGCAAAGCCCCTGATGGACGGGTAATTTTCCTTACCAATGCCGTACCTGGCGATGTAGTTGATGTTATGACCACTAAAAAGCGAAAAGCTTATTTTGAAGGCGTTGCAACCAACTTTCACAAATTTTCTGATAAAAGAACCGAACCTGTTTGTGAACACTTCGGGGTCTGTGGTGGATGTAAATGGCAGCACATGGGCTACGAGCACCAACTATATTTTAAGCAAAAAGAAGTCGAAAACAATTTAAAACGTATCGGCAACGTGGAACTACCAGGAATAACCCCAATTTTAGGTTCCAAGGAGCACTATTTTTATAGAAACAAAATGGAGTTCTCCTTTTCTGATAGCCGATGGTTAACCCAGGAAGAGATCAATTCTGACAATGAAATAGAGGACAGAAACGCTTTAGGGTTCCACATTCCTGGCATGTGGGACAAGATTCTGGATATTAAAAAGTGTCATTTACAGCAAGACCCTTCCAATGCAATTCGATTGGAAACCAAAAATTTTGCAAACGAAAATGGCCTTACTTTTTTTAACCCTCGAAAACAAAAAGGACTTTTACGTACCTTAATGATCAGAACATCATCCACGGGAGAAATTATGGTTCTCGTCCAATTTTATGAAAACAATGAAGCGCATCGAGAATTACTCCTGAATCACTTACAGGAAACATTTCCTGAGATAACTGCCCTACTCTATGTGGTCAATACTAAAGGAAACGATACCATATATGATCAAGAAATAGTTTGTTTCGCAGGGCGCGATCATATTTTTGAGGAAATGGAAGATCTTCATTTTAAGATCAACGCAAAATCATTTTATCAGACCAATTCGGCACAAGCCTACGAGCTTTACAAAATTACAAGAGATTTTGCCGGACTTTCCGGAAACGAATTGGTATATGACCTATATACCGGAACAGGCACAATAGCCCAGTTTATAGCTAAAAATGCGAAAAAAGTTGTTGGTGTGGAGTCTGTTCCCGAAGCTATCGAAGATGCTAAGTCAAATGCCAAGCACAACAACATCTCCAATGTGGATTTTTTTGTTGGTGATATGAAAAATGTTTTTAATGACGCCTTCATTGCTGAACATGGTCAACCAGATGTTATTGTGACAGACCCACCACGAGACGGTATGCATAAACAAGTGGTGGAACAGCTATTGTCGGTAGCACCGGCCAAAATCGTATACGTTAGCTGTAACAGCGCTACCCAAGCAAGGGATTTAGCTCTCATGAATGAGAAATATAAAATTACCAAGGTTCAACCCGTAGATATGTTCCCACAAACGCACCACGTCGAAAATGTTGTACTTTTGGAAAAACGGGTGTAGTTTTTATTAAAACCCACATGTAACCGGAATGAAAAAAATAATCTCCATCCTACTTATAACCTCATTGCTCTATTACGCATCTTCCTGTGAAAAGGACGATATCTGTATTGATGGAGATACACCTCTGTTGGTCATCGGTTTTAATGATATGGAAGACACCACTGAAACAAAGGAAGTATCCTCCATACGTATAAGAAATATTGATATTGATAGTGTATTGGAAAACGATTCTTTTAGTGACAGAACAGATTCTCCTGATTCATTGTCAGTCCCGTTAAGAAGCAATGCCGTGACCACCATGTACGAGATTATTTCTAATTCCGAAGATGATGATGATACCGAATTGGAAACAGGCAATAGAGATACCTTGACCATAACCTATGTCACCAGTGAATCGTTTATATCCAGGGCATGTGGCTTTATTACCATTTACAACGAATTGGCTGTTTCCTTGACTGAAGATGATGATAACTGGATCCAAGATATAGCCGTTGTTCAACAAACCATTGAAAACACAGATAACATCCATGTCAAAATATTTCATTAGTATTTTAATTGGCTTGCTCCCTGTATTGGCAAATGCGCAAGAGGAATCCATAAATCTCCAACAAAAAGATACCGTTGAATATAAGGATCAGTATGGCCTACGTGTTGGTGCGGACATTAGCAAGCTGGTGTTGTCTTTTATGGATGAGGATTATACCGGGCTTGAACTGGTCGGAGATTACCGGCTTACGCATAGATTGTATCTGGCTGCCGAAATAGGGAATGAAACTAAACGCCAGGACGAAAATTTGAACAACACTGTTTTATATGATTACGAAACCTCTGGGAGCTATATTAAAGCCGGCGTTGATCTGAATACTTATGAAAACTGGTATGGAATGAACAATGCCATAACCATTGGTGGACGATATGCTGTGGCCAGTTTCAGCCAAACCTTGAACGACTATAGCCTATACGATACCGAACAGTTTTTCAATTCAACATTTTTGCCCGGCGCAAACCCCAATAGAGAATATGAGGGTCTATCCGCATCATGGCTCGAATTTGTTGTGGGAGCCAAAGTTGAGCTTTTTGCTAATATTTTTGTTGGAATGAGCGCTCGCTTGGGATTTTTAATTACAAATACGGAAAATGAAAACTTCCCCAATCTGTGGATTCCCGGATTCAATAAAGTCACAGATGGAAGTAACTTTGGTGTGAACTACAACTATTCCATCAGCTACTTTATCCCATTGTACAAAAAATCAAAAAAGAAGGAAGAAGAAAACGGTCAGTAATATGGGTGCCACTTCTATAGACTATATAGAGTTCAAGTCAGGAGACCTTGTTAAAACCAAGACGTTTTACGCACAAACTTTTGGATGGGAATTTACCGATTATGGCCCCACGTATACGTCATTTACCACAAGTGGTATAGCGGGAGGGTTTAATTGACGGAACAACCCATCTCAAATGGTGCGCTTGTTGTTCTCTACCATAAAGACTTAGATGAAATAAAGAATAAAATAATCATTTCAGGAGGATTGATCGTAAGGGATGTTTTTGGCTTTCCAGGAGGAAAGCGTTTTCATTTTACAGACCCATCAGGTAATGAACTTGCCATTTGGTCCGAAAAATAAAAGGAGCCTGGTTGGGGCTCCTTTTATAAAATTTGGTTGAGTTAGTTAGTTGCGTGTTAAACAACATTCCAAATCTAAAATATCTTTTGCTTTATCACAAACTACTTTACTAACGAGAAGTCCTTTTTTTGTTAAATAAACTAATCCCCATTTTCGTTTTGGTGTTTCGCTTTTTTACTTCCTTCATATATATCATATTTTACGAGCCTAGCTTCCAGTTTTCCGTTAAAGGTTTTTATTTTTTTAGAAGGCCGTAATCCCACACATTTCAAGGCTTCAAGATTTGAAGTAATCAACCAAGCATATGTTCCAGGGTAGTTTTGTTTTAAGGTATCACCTATTTTACCGTAAAAGGCCTCAACGTCTATGGGCAATCGTTCACCATATGGAGGGTTGAATACCATATGTAGTTTATCTTCAACTGGCTTTTCTGTTCTAAAGAAGTCCTTTCGTTCTACACTAATATAATCCGATAGGTTTGCATGATCTACATTTTCCTGTGTTTTCCTTACGGCAGAAGGTGCTTTGTCATAACCTATGATTTTATGATGAAACTCTCGGACCTTTTTCAAACTCGCATCAACTATCTTATTATGTAGCTCCTCATCATAATCGTTCCAATGCATAAATGCATAAGACGCTCTATTGATGTTCGCTGGAATATTACATGCGATCATAGCAGCCTCAATCAAAAAAGTACCACTTCCGCACATGGGATCCATAAAATCAGTCTTACCATCCCAACCACTATTAAGCAACAAACCAGCAGCAAGCACCTCGTTAATCGGTGCAATATTGGTCAAAATACGATATCCACGTTGGTGAAGGGAATTGCCTGAGCTATCCAAGGAAACTGTACATGTATTTTTATAAATATGGATATTTATTCTAATGTCAGGGTCTTGGGTTTTCACATTGGGTCGTTCGCGTACAACCTCCCTAAACTTATCCACAATGGCATCTTTGGCTTTCAGGGAAACAAACATGGAATTGTCAAAAACATCGGTATTGGCAATACTGTCAATGGCAAAGGTTTTCTCCACATCAAAAAATTCGGGCCAATCCAGCTCATAAATGTTACGATAGAGATCTTTTTCATTAAAAACCCGGAATGTTTTGATGGGCTTAAATACTTTTAGCGCCGTTCTAAGGCAAAGATTTGCCTTGTACATAAAACCGATATCTCCTTCAAAGGTTACATTTCGAACTCCTTCTTCCACATGTCCAGCACCCAAATTACGAAGTTCCTTTGCCAAAATAGGCTCAAATCCGTAAAGAGTCTTAGCCATCATTTTATAATTCCCTGCCATACTATCTTTAAAACTTTACGCAAAAATAGGCTATTTTTGCACCTTAATTCCACCTATGGATTTTCCGTCCCTTATTATTTATATTATTCCAATTTTGGCTGTTTGGGCCGGATTTGGATTTGTTTGGTTTACAAAACCAAAAAATAACGATAATATTAAACTCTTGCTTGCTTTTAGTGGAGCATTTCTTTTATCACTTACCTTTTTCAAGCTATTGCCCGATGTGTACAACGGTCACAATCCTAAAACCATAGCACTTTACATTTTAGGTGGAATTTTGCTACAGGTATTTTTGGAGTTTTTCTCTAAAGGAGCAGAACATGGACATATGCACTATCACCTAGAGAAAAGTAAGTTCCCTACGCTTTTGTTTTGGAGCCTTTCCATACATGCATTGGTAGAAGGAGTTCCTATTCATGGAAACGATTCCATTTTGTACGGCATCATCATCCATAAAATTCCAATTGCTATCATTCTGAGTATCTTTTTGGTCAATTCAAGAATGAAGTTAAGTTCTACTCTATTGTTCATTGGTGCATTTTCTTTGATGACTCCTTTGGGAAGTTATATTTCCACATCTCCAAGTATGGAAAAGTATGGACATCTGCTAACCTCCTTGGCTATAGGAGTGTTTTTACATATTTCCACCATCATTTTGTTTGAAAGTGCCCAGGGTCATGCATTTAATCTAAGGAAACTAATTGTGATTATTTTGGGTATCGGGATTGCTTATTTGGTATAAGGTAATTAAACACTCAATATTGATATAAGTGTCTGATTTGATTATACATCAAATTTGCAATAATTCATTGATCATCAACCAATGACATATAGCACCACCAAGGACAAAAAAATGCCATATTAAATGATTATATGGTATTTTTTTTACTGCATAGAAAAGAATACCAATGGTATAGAAAGCTCCCCCAGAAGCAAGATATACTAATCCAGATGAGGTCATATGCTCCATTAAATAGGACAAATCAATTACAATGAGCCAACCCATAACACCATATAACACCAAAGAGAATGTTTCAAACCTACCTGTAAAAAATATTTTAAGGATTGTCCCGAAAAAAGCAATTCCCCATACTAAGTAGAACAACAACCATCCCTTTGATGATAATAGTATGGATAAGCAAACAGGTGTATACGTTCCTGCAATAAGATAATAAATACTGATATGGTCTAGAACCCTTAATCTCTTTTTGACTTTTGGGTTTTCAACCGCATGATACACAGTAGAAGCGGTAAACAATACTATCAAAGAAATAGCATAACCAGTGACACTTCCTTTCATGTAGGGTAAATTGTCCAAATCATTTTGAAAAAGAACTATAGTGCCTATTACTGCCAATAAAATTCCTAAGGCATGGGAATATGCATTTAGCTTTTCTTGAAGCAAAACATTTTCAGATTTGGTATCCAAAGTAATTAATATTAAAGTGTGTAAAGATAAAGTCTTTAAACAAAAAAAGCCCTTCACTTTTGTGAAGGGCTTCAAGGAAGGCGGCGACCTACTCTCCCACCTGGTGTGGCAGTACCATCGGCGCAAACGGGCTTAACTTCCCTGTTCGGAATGGAAAGGGGTGGGCCCCGTCGCCATGGCCACCTAGATTTTTATGCCGAG
>NZ_JALKAN010000003.1 GCF_023015965.1 Allomuricauda sp. F6463D | reverse complement strand
GTATTCGTGGTGATATCCGAAGCGTTGTCGGCTATGTCCGAAGCGTTTGCCGAAACTCCTGCACTATCATCAAGACTTGAAATATCAACTGCAGCATTGTTGCCAAGCTCATTGTTATAGGTCAGTTCGCCGGTAGTATCGTTAAAGGACAATGTAGTATTGGTCTCGGCTATGGATACGGAGGCCACGTTCAGGTAAAGTGCTCCATCCGTGCCTGCTGTTAAATTGTTGTTCAGATCCGTACTTATCAAATTTACGGACTCCGTCCCACCACCATCTGTAATTTGAAGGCTACCTGCTGTTATTCCGCTTCCGGTGTTATATTCGTTCGTGGGGTCTGAATCAGCATCGTCAGTGTCAAGGGCCGCTAGCTCCGCGTCCGTGGCAAAGGTTCCGTCCAGGTCAACCCCAGTGGCTCCTGTAACTGCATTGGTCAGTTCCAAGGTGGTACCGCTCAGGGCGATATCGGATAGTTCGTTCTCAGGGTCGGCGTCAGCATCATCAGTGTCAAGGGCATCCACGTATGCTTTTGTAGCGGCATCCTGTGCGTTGGAAGGATCGGCTATGTTTGTGATGGCGGCACCGTCTCCATCATTCCCATCGGCCAACACTTCGCCTAAATTCTGTATCTCGTTCGCAGGGTCCGAATCCGCATCGTCCGTGTCAAGGGCCGCTAGTTCCGCATCCGTGGCAAAGGTTCCGTCCAGGTCAACCCCGGTGGCTCCGGTAACCGCATTGGTCAGTTCCAAAGTGGTACCGCTCAGGGCGATATCGGATAGTTCGTTCTCAGGGTCGGCATCAGCATCGTCCGTGTCAAGGGCCGCAAGCTCCGCATCCGTGGCAAAGGTTCCGTCCAAATCAACCCCGGTGGCTCCGGTTACCGCATTGGTCAGTTCCAAGGTGGTACCGCTCAAAGCGATATCGGACAGTTCGTTCTCAGGGTCTGAATCCGCATCGTCCGTGTCAAGGGCATCTACGTATGCCTTTGTAACAGCATCGCTTGCGGCCGTTGGGGCTCCAAGTCCGGTCAGCACCAATCCGTTGGCATCGTTGCCATCGGTCAGCACTTCCTCGATGTTCTGTATCTCGTTCGTGGCGTCGGTGTCACCATCAGCAGCAATATGGTCTGCTATATCCGTTGCATTAGTTCCAATGTTGGTAGTGTTCGTTGCTATGTCACCCGTATTCGTGGTGATTTCCGAAGCGTTGTCGGCTATGTCCGAAGCGTTTGCCGAAACTCCTGCACTATCATCAAGACTTGAAATATCAACTGCAGCATTGTTGCCAAGCTCATTGTTATAGGTCAGTTCGCCGGTGATGTCGTTAAAGGACAATGTAGTATTGGTCTCGGCTATGGATACGGAGGCCACGTTCAGGTAAAGTGCTCCATCCGTGCCTGCTGTTAAATTGTTGTTCAGATCCGTACTTATCAAATTTACGGATTCCGTCCCACCACCATCTGTAATTTGAAGGCTACCTGCTGTTATTCCGCTGCCCGTATTGTATTCGTTCGTGGGGTCGGCGTCCGCATCGTCAGTGTCAAGGGCCGCTAGCTCCGCGTCCGTGGCAAAGGTTCCGTCCAGGTCAACCCCTGTGGCTCCGGTTACCGCATTGGTCAGTTCCAAGGTGGTACCGCTCAGGGCGATATCGGATAGTTCGTTCTCAGGGTCCGAATCCGCATCGTCCGTGTCAAGGGCCGCAAGTTCCGCGTCCGTGGCAAAGGTTCCGTCAAGGTCTACCCCGGTGGCTCCGGCTACCGCATTGGTCAGTTCCAAGGTGGTACCGCTCAAAGCGATATCGGATAGTTCGTTCTCCGGGTCGGCATCAGCATCGTCCGTGTCAAGGGCCGCTAGTTCAGCGTCCGTGGCAAAGGTTCCGTCAAGGTCAACCCCGGTGGCTCCGGTTACCGCATTGGTCAGTTCCAAGGTGGTACCGCTCAAGGCGATATCGGATAGTTCGTTCTCAGGGTCGGCATCAGCATCGTCCGTGTCAAGGGCCGCTAGTTCCGCGTCCGTGGCAAAGGTTCCGTCAAGGTCAACCCCGGTGGCTCCGGTAACCGCATTGGTCAGTTCCAAGGTGGTACCGCTCAAAGCGATATCGGATAGTTCGTTCTCAGGGTCTGAATCTGCATCGTCCGTGTCAAGGGCCGCTAGTTCCGCGTCCGTGGCAAAGGTTCCGTCAAGGTCAACCCCGGTGGCTCCGGTAACCGCATTGGTCAGTTCCAAGGTGGTACCGCTCAGGGCGATATCGGATAGTTCGTTCTCAGGGTCGGCGTCCGCATCATCCGTATCAAGGGCCGCTAGTTCAGCGTCTGTGGCAAAGGTTCCGTCAAGGTCAACCCCGGTGGCTCCGGTTACCGCATTGGTCAGTTCCAAGGTGGTACCGCTCAAAGCGATATCGGACAGTTCGTTCTCAGGGTCAGCGTCCGCATCGTCAGTGTCAAGGGCCGCAAGTTCCGCGTCCGTGGCAAAGGTTCCGTCAAGATCAACCCCGGTGGCTCCGGTAACCGCATTGGTCAGTTCCAAGGTGGTACCGCTCAAAGCGATATCGGACAGTTCGTTCTCAGGGTCGGCGTCAGCGTCGTCCGTGTCAAGGGCCGTTAGCTCCGCGTCCGTGGCAAAGGTTCCGTCAAGGTCTTGGCTCAACGTACCGCCTGCATCCGTGACCTCGATAGAGGTACCGTTCAGCGATATCCCCGTGTTGTATTCATTCGTGGGGTCTGAATCGGCGTCGTCCGTGTCAAGGGCATCAACGTAGGCCTTGGTCGCAGCATCTTGTGGATTGGCAGGGACAGCCAAATTGGTTATTGAAGCCCCACCTGCGTCATTGCCTTGTGCTAAAACCTCAGTAAGAGTTTGGTTATCCGTATTAATCAAAGCTGCGAGGTCCGCCAACGCCACAGCGTAATTATTTGCTTCAGAATCGGTTATTACAAGGTTTGTATTTGTACCATCAATATCAAATGATACTATGGTTGTATTTGTATCTGTAAAAACATCACTTAAACTACTCAAATCAACATTTACATTGCCCCCATTTTCCAGTGTAAGTGAAAGTGTATTTGTTACATCATTAAAAGTGAATCCTGTTAATTGTTGGTCATCAGTAGCTGTAAGTTCCCATGAATTTCCATCCCAAAAATAAATGGTACCTGTATCGGTGTTTACATATATATCTCCCAAATCTGCCCCAGTGGGGGTTATGGCACCTGAACTAGAAACATCTGTACCTTTAAGGACCTCACAATTGCATTGATCCTGGAGGGTAACGGTAGTTTGAGAAAAGGCAATTCCTGTAAAAAGGAGGAAAAGTAGGGCTAGAATGCTCTTTTTCATGAGGTTACTATTAGTTGAGAGTTAAGTCTCGTTGTGGTTTGTTGATTTTTACCGCTTACAATTGAAATATTCCTTCTAAATTGAATACTTTTAATTTTCAGCAACACACAAAATTACCCACACTACCGTCGGTAGAAAATAATTGTTGTGAACAGATAGAATACTACAGTCTAACCCTTAAATGTTGAGGTTATCCAAATAAATTTTGTGTGATTTTTTTAAGTCTCTTCGTCGATTGGTTCAATTATACCGACTAACTATATAGACAATACCTTACTTGCAATCATTTGAAAATGAAGATGTACACTAACTATCCTAAGAGGTTTCCAATAGTAGGTCTGAAATAAAAAAACGACCTTAAAAAAAGGTCGTTTTTAATTATATGAAGTGCTTTTCTATTTCTTATTCAAAAATGATAAATTCCGATCTACGATTAAGTTGATGTTGATCTTCAGAACATCGAACGCCATTTACACAGTCATTTACCAATCGAGTCTCTCCGAAACCTTCCCCCTCTAATCTTTCTGGGGATATTCCTTTGGATACCATATAATCAACTGTTGATTGAGCTCTTTCCTGTGATAACCAAAGGTTATACGCATCCACACCTCTACTATCGGTATGGGAGTTAACTTTAATTTTTAGACTTGGATATTTTTCCATGGCCACAATGACTTTCTGTATTTCTATTTCAGCGTCTGGCCTAATATTGTACTTGTTCAAATCAAAGTAGATGGTACTTAATTGGAGAAGTTTTGCCAGATCGTCTCCAAAACCACCCGTTACCGTATCTCGTTCCAAATAAAAGTCAACAATTCTTGGTTTGCCATCGGATATAGGCAAATATTCTTCGGCGGGCACATACCCATCTCTAGATGCCCTTACAAAATTACCTTTGGAGCAATCCAACTGTAATATATAATTGCCATTGGAATCTGTAATTGTGGATGAAACCTCATTGTTCTCTTCATCAATGATTTTTACCGTTGCCCCTGCTAATACCTCATTGGAAATTCGATCTCTAACAGTTCCCGTTATTTCCTGAATACAATCCAAGGTAAGAGGTTCATTCTCTACAAATTCATAAATATCATCATCTCCCATTCCGCCATCTCGGTTTGATGCGAAATATCCAGTTTTACTTTCAGAATCAAAAATAAATGAAAAATCATCTTTTGGTGTGTTAACTGGTCTTCCCACATTAACCACCGGCTGTGCATAATCTTCAAACTCAATTTTTGTGGCAAAAACATCCAAACCACCCAAACCTTGGTGTCCATCAGATGCAAAATAAAGCACACCGTCATCAGTAATATAGGGGAAGGTTTCTCTTGCTATAGTATTGATATTATCTCCTAAATTTTGGATTGGCCCATAAGTGCCGTCACCAATAATTTCTGTCATGAAAATATCCGACTCACCTAAACTACCCGGCATATCGGAAACAAAATATAGTTTCTTACCGTTAGGGCTTAACATTGGATGCGCAACAGAATAGGTATCACTATTAAATGGTAGTTCAACAATATTCGTCCATTCTCCATCAATATTCTCTGCGCTATATATTTTCAATCTGATTACTCCTTCTTCATCCTTTTTCTTCCTACCATCAAAAAAATTATTCCGAGTAAAATACATCGTACTTCCATCTTTGGTAATCACAGAAGTGGACTCGTGCAATCTTGTATTCACATCACCTTCCAGCTTCACCACATTGTCATTGGAGATACTGTCGGCATTAACTTTGTAAAGGTCTAAGAAGTCCCTAGCATTCCACGTATGCCTGTATCTTGCAAAATTACCTGTATCGCGATCGGAGGCAAAAATGAGCCCTTTCTTATAATAAGCTGCGGCAAAATCTGAGTATCTGCTGTTATATGGAAATGATTTTATGGTGTATCTCCCTGAGTTTTCCTCGATTTTGACCATATAATCCTGATCAAAATCTATCATGGCTGAGGTCATTTCTTTGAAGCTTTCCATAATACTTGTTGCAGCATCATACTCTCCCAACGATTTTAAACTCTGCGCATAGCGAAATATATCTTCTACAGACATTTCGCTAGGGTACGTATTTTCCAGCTTTTTATAAATATTGGCTGCTTCTTCATATTTGGCGTTGAAATAATAGGAATTTCCAAGTTTTTTCAACAAATCAGGCGACGAATATCCCCTATCCAATACTTTTTTGTAAATATCTATTGCTGGGCTAAATGAATATTGTCTGTAACTTTCGTCTGCCTTTTCTATGACCCTAACAATCTGTTTGTCAGGAATACTATCCTGCTGAGCGGTTACTTTTAAAGTGCATCCGCAAACGATAATCAATAATGTGAGTATTCTCTTCAGCATTCTAAACTATATTAAAAGAATCGTGGTGATATGGTTCTTTGAAAGGATTTCAACAACTCTACTCTTAGGAATACTTCAAAAGATCCATCGTTGAACTGTGTACCACCCAATTCAGTGGTTTCGCGATCATAAGCCAGTCCAAGCATAATTTGGTCGGTGACTTGAAACCCTACCAACCCACTTACTGCTGCGTCCCATCGGTAAGCTGCCCCGAAACTAAATTTATCGGCAAATAGGAAACTCGCGGAGAGGTCCACTTGTAAGGGTGCTCCTCCAACAGCTTTTGTAAGCAAAGCTGGCTTGAACTGAAGGTCCGCTCCCAAATCAAATACATAACCGGTGATCAAATACAAATTCATACGTTCAGCAGATAAAAAATTGACGCCATCGTCTGAGTTGTCGTTATCGTAATATTCCGATTCCAACACATTGGGGGCCGAAACTCCCGCATAAAATTTATCTGTATGATAATAGACTCCAAGGCCAAAGTTTGGCGTAAATTTATTGTCTATATTATTTTGGTTAACAACTTCTTGATCAAAATTCCTAAGTCCGTTAAAGTCTAAACTTAACATATTTCCACCTGCTTTCAGTCCGAACGATAGTTTGGCGTCCATGGAAACATCAATTGTGTAGGACACAACGGCGTCCAAATAGGTCTCCTGTACTACGCCGTCACCAATATTATCATTAACAATGGAAATACCATATCCCAATCTACTGTTGCGTATTGGGGAATGAAGGTTTAAGGTGAAGGTTTCCGGTGCTCCGTCCAAACCTACCCACTGCGATCTGTATAACCCGGCAAAACTAAGCTGCCCTCTGGATCCTGCATATGCGGGATTTACACTCATGGTATTGTACATGTACTGTGTATACTGGGCATCTTGTTGGGCCAACATACCTGTGGATACCAATCCAATAAACAATAATGTGATTAAAAAATGCTTTTTTATCATTCTATCTATATGTTACCTGCTTATATAAATGTATTCTGAGTCCGTAAAACTCCCTTGTTCAGTCTCATAATTAAAAATATAAAAATAAACACCAGCGGGAAGATAATCGTTTACACTTAAAGCTGATTTACCTCTAACGCGTCCATCAAAAACATTGCTCACATTATCGTAATTGCTTCCTTGAAATACTTGGGTTCCCCAACGGTTAAATATTTTAAGTGTACTGGATTTGATGTATTCCACTCCTCTAATAAACAGAAAATCATTTTTTAAGTCGCCATTGGGCGTCAACATTTGATTCACCTCAATATTCTCCACAACCACGGTAACGGTTGCGGTATCACAATTATTGGGGTTTTCTGCTTCACAAATCGTATAGTCAATGGTATAAGTGCCTTCAGGGGTGCCAGGAGCAACTCTTACACTACCATCATCTAATATGCTGAGTTCATTTGTCGGTGTTGAAGTCAGTATAACATCATTTAACGACACCAAATCATCGTTCAGGGTATCATTGTTGAGTACATTATTATTAGTTATCACTCCTCCTGCTGAACCTGAGTTGTATACATCATCCACGGCATCAATGACATTATCTTCAACTTCCTCCATCACTTCAACGGTCACCGTAGCGGTATCACAATTGTTAAGGCCCAGAACATCACAAACCGTATAATCAATCGTGTAAGTGCCAGGTTCGGTTCCTTGAACAATACTTACACTTCCATCTTCGTTGATGCTAAGTTCATCGGTTGGCGTGGAGGTAAGGATAACATCTTCCAAGGTCATTGACTCTCCGTTATAGGTATCATTGTCCAATACATTGCTATCCGGGATTATACCTTCATCCGTAATTTCAGCCGTATATGTGTCATCCACGGCATCAATAATATTGCCCGTTCCTTGCGTTACCTCAACTGTTACTGTGGCGGTATCGCAATTGTCTACGTTCAAAACATCACAAATCGTATAGTCTATGGTATAAATACCAGGTTCGGTTCCCTGCACAACGCTCACACTTCCATCTTCGTTGATGATGAGTTCATCGGTTGGCGTGGAGGTCAAGGTTACATCAGCTAGGGTCAATGTCTCCCCATTATAGGTATCATTGTCCAATACATTGCTGTCCGGGATTATGCCTTCATTCGTAATTTCAGCTGTATATGTATCATCCACGGCATCAATAATATTGCCCGTTCCCTGTGTTACCTCAACTGTTACTGTTGCAGTATCGCAATTACCTGAATCGGCAGTATCACATATCGTATAGTCTATGCTATAAATACCAGGTTCGGTTCCCTGCACAACGCTCACACTTCCATCTTCGTTGATGCTAAGTTCATCGGTTGGAGTGGAGGTCAGGATAACATCTTCCAAGGTTAATGACTCTCCGTTATAGGTATCATTGTCCAATACATTGCTGTCCGGGATTATGCCTTCATCCGTAATTTCAGATGTATATGTATCATCCACGGCGTCCAATACATTTGCTCCCACCTCAATATATATTGTTGCAGAGGCACATACGCTAGGGTCTGGCAACACATTACAAACTTGGTAAATTATAGTAACCGTTGAATTGGATTCAGATGCTTCCGGTATATAATTTACAAAACCGGTTTCGGCATCAAAAGTGATAACACCGGTTGCATTGCCACCAATTCTTGACAAATTGGTTACGCCTACATTGTTTGAAGCATTGTTTGGCAAATAATCATCATTCTCTAAAATATTAATTGCGACTTCTGTGGTTGCTTGGGTTGAACCAAAATCATCATTTGCATTGGCCGTCAATGGGTCAGGATCAGTTTCATTTGGATTTCCATCATCATCACAATCCAGTGTTTCCCATGCTGCCGATTGTGGTAAAGTCACACTTTCCGGATTGTAATCACATGGATCTAATGGGTCTGTTCCATCTTCCTTTTCATCGCCATTGGTAACACCATCGCCGTCGCAATCAGCACTGTTCCAAGTTGAATCAGGGGCAACGGTTTGACTGTCGAGCACAAAATCGCATGGATCTTGAGGGTCGGTACCATCTTCATTTTCTTGTTCGTTTGTTACGCCATCACCATCACAATCTGCCGCAAGATAATCACCACTCTGTGGAAGGGTAATACTCTCAGGATCGTAATCACACGGATCTAATGGGTCTGTTCCGTCTTCCTTTTCATCGCCATTGGTAACACCATCGCCGTCACAATCGGCACTGTTCCAAGTTGAATCAGGGGCAACGGTTTGACTGTCGAGCACAAAATCACATGGATCTTGGGGGTCGGTACCATCTTCATTTTCTTGTTCGTTGGTTACGCCGTCACCATCACAATCTGCCGCAAGATAATCACCACTCTGTGGAAGGGTAATACTCTCAGGATTGTAATCACACGGATCTAATGGGTCTGTTCCATCTTCTTTCTCATCGCCATTGGTGACACCATCGCCGTCGCAATCGGCACTGTTCCAAGTTGAATCAGGGGCAACGGTTTGACTGTCGAGCACAAAATCGCATGGATCTTGAGGGTCGGTACCATCTTCATTTTCTTGTTCGTTGGTTACACCGTCACCATCACAATCTGCTGCAAGATAATCGCCGCTCTGTGGAAGGGTAATACTCTCAGGATCGTAATCACACGGATCTAATGGGTCTGTTCCATCTTCTTTCTCATCGCCATTGGTGACACCATCGCCGTCGCAATCTTCACTTTTCCATACTTCAGAAGGAGTACAATCTTGGTGCTCAAGAATAAAATCACAAGAATCCAATGGATCGGTTTCGTCCTCTTTTTCCTGACCATTGCTTACCCCATCTCCATCACAATCCGCATTTTCCCATGCTTTAGATGGAGTACAATCTTGGTGTTCCAATATAAAATCGCAAGGATCTAAAGGATCGGTTTCGTCCTCTTTTTCCTGACCATTGCTTACTCCGTCGCCGTCACAATCCGCATTTTTCCATGCTTTGGTTGGAGTACAATCTTGGTGTTCCAATATAAAATCGCAAGGATCTAATGGATCCGTACCATCTTCCTTTTCTTGACCATTACTTACTCCGTCGCCGTCACAATCCGCATTTTTCCATGCTTTGGATGGAGAACAATCTTGGTGTTCCAATATGAAATCGCAAGGATCTAAAGGATCCGTACCATCTTTTTTTTCTTTTCCATTACTTACACCGTCACCATCGCAATCTGCCCTTTTCCAAGCTTTGGATATATCACAATCTTGATGTTCCAATATGAAATCGCAAGGATCTAATGGATCCGTACCATCTTTTTTTTCTTTTCCGTTACTCACCCCATCACCATCGCAATCTGCCCTTTTCCAAGCTTTGGATGGCGCACAATTTTGATGTTCCAGAATAAAACTACAAGGATCATTGGGGTCCGTACCATCTATATCTTCTTGTTCGCAAGTAACCCCATCTCCATCACAATCTTCACCTTCATGTACAGTTGCCAATGGATTCCAAAGAGAGCCTCTTTGGTAATCAAAAATATGTGAATTGGATAATTGGCCTTCTTTGCTGACCAAATCGTTGGCCATTGAAGAGGAATAAAAATTGACGACACTAAAAGAAGACACAAGTCCTGATACCAAAATTAATACCACAAGGGTAATTTTTTGGACTAGTTTATTTTTTAGTCTCACAAAAGTAATTTTGTCCATAAATGATAAGTTTTGGTCAACTATCACCATGGCAAAAAGTGGTTCTCGTAATTGTAAGAAAATTGGGGTTTTCTTTTTTGTTTTAATGCTTCAGGTTCTTTCGACACACATCCACACAAATACGTCGCATAATTAACATATTTGACCCAAATCTCCCATTTTTATCGATAAAAGGTGATTTCTACATTATTAGTTACCTCTTCCACCAATTTTATAAATCAGTATTTCCCGATGAGAATGGTCAGTGGGCATAAAACGGGTGAAAATTACTTCTCTTTTTGGTTTTGGCTAGTTTAAATTCTAATTTTTTTTCCAATTATATTAACAATCCCTAAACCTTGTCAAATTGACCAGTAAAAAATATAATTCCCCTATTTTTGCCGAAAATTTTGTTGATGGAATTTGAAAAGGAAATAGCGAAACGAAGAACTTTTGGCATCATCTCCCACCCGGATGCCGGAAAAACCACCTTAACCGAAAAATTATTATTGTTCGGTGGCGCGATACAAGAAGCAGGTGCCGTAAAAAGCAACAAAATTAAAAAATCTGCCACTAGTGATTTTATGGAGATAGAGCGGCAACGAGGTATCTCTGTTGCGACTTCCGTATTGGCCTTTATATATAAAGACAAAAAAATAAACATTCTAGACACACCTGGACATAAGGATTTTGCCGAAGACACCTTTCGGACCTTAACCGCTGTTGACAGTGTAATTGTGGTAATTGATGTAGCCAAAGGGGTGGAAGAGCAGACAGAAAAATTAGTCGAAGTTTGTAGAATGCGCAATATCCCTATGATTGTCTTCATCAACAAACTGGATCGTGAAGGGAAAGATGCCTTTGACCTCTTGGACGAAGTGGAACAAAAATTAGGACTAAAGGTTACTCCTTTGAGTTTTCCGATTGGGATGGGATACGATTTCAAAGGTATTTATAACATCTACGAAAAAAACATCAATTTATTTAGTGGCAACAGCAAAAAGAATATTGAGGAGACCATAGCCTTTGACAATCTAGACAATCCAGAACTTGAAAAAATTATTGGCACCGATGCAGCAGCAGAACTACGGGACAATTTAGAACTTGTTGATGGTGTGTATCCTGATTTTAATAAGGAAGCTTATTTAAAAAGTGAGTTGCAGCCTGTATTTTTTGGATCTGCCTTGAATAATTTCGGCGTTCGGGAGCTACTGGACTGTTTTATAAATATTGCTCCTCCTCCGAGACCCAAAAAAGCTGAAGAACGTTTGGTAAAAGCCAATGAAAAGGATTTTTCAGGATTTGTATTTAAAATACATGCCAATATGGATCCAAAGCACCGTGACCGTTTGGCTTTTATTAAAATTGTTTCCGGAACCTTTGAAAGAAACACACCTTACTTGCATGTAAGACAAGGTAAAAAGTTAAAATTCTCAAGTCCCAATGCCTTTTTTGCTGAAAAGAAAGAAATTGTAGATATTTCTTACCCTGGGGACATTGTTGGACTCCATGATACTGGAAATTTTAAAATCGGAGACACATTGACAAGTGGCGAAGAATTGCATTATAAAGGCATCCCCAGCTTTTCACCGGAACACTTTAGGTATATAAACAATGCAGACCCCATGAAAGCTAAACAACTATATAAGGGTATAGACCAACTCATGGATGAAGGTGTAGCCCAATTGTTTACTTTAGAAATGAATGGACGAAAGGTTATTGGTACTGTTGGGGCATTGCAATATGAAGTAATTCAATATAGATTGGAGCACGAGTATGGTGCCAAATGTACCTATGAAAACTTTCCTGTTCATAAAGCCTGCTGGGTGGAGCCTGAAGACGAGAACAACGAGGAGTTCAAAGAATTTAAGCGCGTAAAACAAAAGTTTCTAGCCACGGACAAAAAAGGACAATTGGTGTTTTTGGCCGACTCCCCTTTCTCTTTGCAAATGACCCAACAAAAATATCCTTCGGTCAAATTACATTACACCTCTGAATTTGAGTAAAAATCAGTATTGGCGATGATTTAAATCATAGAACACACTCATCTGAATATGAGTTGGTTGCAGTTGTATCTTATCTTTTTTTGTACATTGGGTAGCATAACCAATTAAATAAAGATATTATGACGACTTCAACAAAGCCACCAACTTGGTTCTGGGTGGTGAGCATTATCGCTCTTCTATGGAATTTGGTAGGGGTATTTAATTATCTCAACCAAGCTTTTAATCCAATGTCTGTTTTGGAAAGTTTAGATCAAGTACAACGCGAAGCATTTGAGAGTATTCCCGCATGGGCAACCGCTGCTTTCGCTATTGCCGTATTTTCTGGAACTTTTGCATGTATAGGTCTTTTGATTCGGAGGAAATGGGCTAAACCGCTTTTTATCCTCTCTTTGATTGCTGCTGTAGCACAATTTATCCATTGGCTATTTATCTCAAACGCAGTAGATGCATTTGGTCCTTCAACATACGCCATGCCAATTATCGTTATCGTTATTGGAATCTACCTAATTTCATTTTCCAAAAAAGGTATCCAAAAAGGTTGGTTAAAATAATCATATAAAAAAAGCCCTGTATTATCAGGGCTTTTTTTTATGCTTCTCCAGTGGGTCCAAAATTCAATGGAATTGCCGGTTGTTCATAGTCTTGAATAGGACCATGGGCCTTTTCGAACCTACTTACATTATCATTTAAAGCTTTAAGCAGCTTTTTCGCATGTTGTGGAGTAAGTATTATTCTACTTTTTACTTTTGCCTTGGGTGCTCCAGGCATTAAGCTGATGAAGTCCACCACAAATTCCGATACGGAATGATTGATTATAGCCAAATTGGAATAGGTTCCCTCCGCTGTTTTTTCATCCAATTCTATATTGATCTGCTTTTGTTTTTTCTTTTCTTCAGCCATACTATTTACTTTACTTAAAAGAAAAACCCCGACCAAAAGGTCAGGGTTTGTTTTTATTTAGAATTTAAATTCCTCTTTTCGGGCCATGATCTCATCGTATTCCTCTTTGGAACCTACAATGATACTGTCATAATCCCTCATACCTGTACCGGCCGGAATCTTATGTCCTACAATTACATTTTCTTTCAATCCTTCCAAGGTATCTATCTTACCACTTACAGCGGCCTCATTCAACACTTTCGTAGTTTCCTGGAACGATGCTGCCGAGATAAAGGATTTGGTCTGCAATGATGCTCTTGTGATACCTTGCAAAATAGGCGTAGCAGTTGCTGCTACAGCATCTCTTGCCGTAACCAAGGTCTTATCCTCTCTTCTTAGAATTGAGTTTTCGTCCCTTAGCTCACGTATGGTCAAAATCTGTCCTGGTTTCAAGCTTTCAGAATCACCAGCATCTTCAACAACTTTTTTACCGAAAATCCCATCGTTTTCATTAATAAAGTCGTCTTTGTGTACCAATTGATTTTCAAGGAAGATCGTATCTCCTGGATCTTGGATTTTTACTTTACGCATCATTTGTCTTACAACAACTTCAAAGTGCTTATCGTTGATTTTCACACCTTGTAAACGATATACTTCCTGTACTTCGTTTACCAAATATTGTTGTACTGCAGATGGTCCCTTGATCGCCAAAATATCTTCTGGTGTAATGGAACCATCGGACAATGGCATACCTGCTCGTACGTAGTCATTCTCTTGAACCAAAATCTGGTTAGAAAGTTTCACTAAGTATTTCTTGATCTCACCAAGCTTTGATTCTATAATGATTTCACGGTTACCTCTTTTTATCTTACCAAAAGAAACTACACCGTCAATCTCAGAAACAACAGCAGGGTTAGAGGGGTTACGAGCCTCGAACAATTCAGTAACCCTTGGAAGACCACCGGTAATATCCCCTGCCTTGGCAGATTTACGTGGGATTTTTACCAAAATCTTACCTTCTTTCACCTTTTCTCCATCATCAATCATAAGGTGAGAGCCAACAGGCAAGTTGTACGAACGCAATGTTTCTCCCTTACCATTCTTAATTAACAATGTTGGGATAAGTTTCTTGTTTCTAGATTCAGAAATTACTTTCTCCTGGAAACCGGTTTGTTCATCGATTTCAACTTGATACGTAATACCTTGCTCAATATTCTCATAGGCAATCTCCCCAGCAAATTCAGAAACAATCACACCATTATAAGGATCCCATTCACAAATCACAGTTCCATTAGTAATCTTTTCACCATTTTTGATGAACAATTGGGAACCGTAAGGAATGTTGTTTGTACTTAATGTAATCCCTGTTTTCTTGTCAATTATCTTAACTTCAGAAGTTCTAGAAATTACAATGTTGATTTTATTTCCTTCACTGTTTTCTCCTTCTACAATTCTCAGGTCTTCAATCTCTGCTACACCATCAAATTTGGCCACCATCTTATTGTCCTCAGAAATGTTACCTGCGATTCCACCAACGTGGAACGTACGCAACGTTAACTGTGTACCAGGTTCCCCAATGGACTGTGCTGCCACAACTCCTACAGCCTCACCTCGTTGCACCATTTTATTGGTGGCAAGGTTTCTACCATAACATTTGGCACAGATTCCTTTTGGAGCCTCACAGGTTAATGGAGACCTAACTTCTACTTTTTCGATTGGAGCCGCTTCTACACGCTTTACATCTGCTTCATTGATTTCTTGACCTGCTGCAAGGATAAGTTCTTCGGTCAATGGATTGTACACATCGTGCAACGATACCCTTCCTAAGATTCTTTCTCCTAAGGTTTCAACAATTTCCTCATTCTTCTTCAATGGTTCTACTTCGATGCCTCGAAGGGTCTCACAGTCTTCGCTATTAACAATAACATCTTGTGAAACGTCCACTAAACGTCTGGTCAAATAACCTGCATCCGCTGTTTTCAATGCGGTATCGGCAAGACCTTTACGCGCACCGTGTGTGGAGATAAAGTATTCCAAAATCGATAGACCTTCCTTAAAGTTGGAAAGAATCGGGTTTTCGATAATTTCACCACCTCCTGCGGTAGATTTTTTAGGCTTGGCCATCAGTCCACGCATACCAGTTAACTGACGAATCTGCTCTTTTGAACCCCTTGCTCCGGAATCCAACATCATATATACTGAGTTGAAACCTTGCTTATCTTCACGAATTCGCTTCATGGCCAATTCTGTCAACATAGCATTGGTAGATGTCCAAACATCAATAACTTGGTTATATCGCTCGTTGTTGGTGATAAGACCCATGTTATAGTTCATCATAATACCATCGACCTGCTGATTTGCCTCGCCAATCATATCTATCTTTTCTGCAGGAATGATAATATCACCCAAACTAAAAGAAAGACCACCTTTGAAGGCAAAGTCATATCCCATGGCCTTGATTTTATCCAAGAACGCTGCTGTAGTTGGCACATCGGTTACCGCAAGAATGTCCCCAATAATATTTCTAAGGGCCTTCTTGTTCAATACTTGATTTATGAACCCTGCTTGCTCTGGCACTTCTGTGTTGAACAACACACGACCAACTGTGGTTTCAATGATTTGATAAACCAATTCACCCTCTTCATTAAAGTCTTTAGTTCTTACTTTAATACCAGCATTAAGCGAAACCTTTTTCTCGTTAAAGGCTATTTCTACCTCTTCAGAAGAATAAAAGGTAAGTCCTTCTCCCATTACAGGTTCTTCTGGAGTAGATTTTTTCTCTTTGGTCATATAGTACAATCCCAAAACCATATCCTGAGAAGGTACTGTAATCGGAGAACCGTTAGCAGGATTAAGGATGTTCTGAGAAGCCAACATCAATAGTTGTGCTTCCAAGATTGCCTCTGGTCCCAATGGCAAGTGAACTGCCATTTGATCCCCATCAAAATCCGCGTTAAATGCGGTACACGCCAATGGGTGTAAACGAATTGCCTTACCTTCAATAAGTTTAGGCTGGAACGCTTGTATACCCAATCTGTGCAAGGTGGGGGCACGGTTTAACAATACAGGATGCCCTTTTAGAACATTTTCAAGTATATCCCATACTACCGGTTCCTTTTTGTCTATTATTTTTTTGGCAGATTTTACGGTCTTTACAATACCTCTCTCTATCAACTTACGGATGATAAACGGTTTGTAAAGCTCGGCGGCCATATCTTTAGGAAGACCACATTCGTACAAGTGTAATTCCGGTCCAACCACAATTACGGAACGAGCGGAGTAATCCACACGTTTACCCAAAAGGTTTTGACGGAATCGACCTTGTTTACCCTTTAATGAATCGGAAAGGGACTTGAGTGGTCTGTTAGATTCTGTTTTTACAGCAGATGCCTTTCTTGTGTTATCGAAAAGTGAGTCTACAGATTCTTGTAGCATACGCTTTTCGTTCCTCAAGATTACTTCTGGCGCTTTGATCTCCATCAAACGTTTTAAACGATTGTTACGGATAATCACCCTTCTATACAAATCATTCAAATCGGAAGTGGCAAAACGACCACCATCCAATGGCACCAAAGGACGTAATTCTGGTGGTATAACAGGAACCACCTTCATAATCATCCACTCAGGATTGTTTTCCCTGTTGTTTTGTGATTCACGAAGTGCTTCTACCACCTGAAGACGTTTCAACGCTTCAGTCTTACGTTGCTTTGAAGTCTCTGTGTTCGCTTTATGACGTAGTTCGTACGATAATTGTTCCAAATCAATTCTGGACAATATATCAATCAAACACTCGGCACCCATTTTAGCGATAAACTTATTTGGATCTGTATCTTCCAAATATTGGTTCTCGGTTGGAATAGATTCCAAAATGTTCAAGTACTCTTCTTCGGTCAAGAAATCCATTTTGTTGATTTCCTCACCTTCTGGACCTTTTGCAATACCTGGTTGGATAACCACATACCTTTCGTAGTATATGATCATGTCCAACTTTTTGGATGGCAATCCTAAAAGGTACCCTATTTTGTTTGGTAGCGAACGGAAGTACCAGATGTGAGCTACGGGAACCACAAGGTTAATGTGGCCTACACGGTCTCTACGTACTTTCTTCTCCGTTACTTCAACACCACAACGGTCACAAACGATTCCACGGTAACGGATTCTTTTGTATTTACCACATGCACATTCATAATCCTTTACGGGACCAAAAATACGCTCGCAGAACAATCCATCACGCTCTGGTTTGTGCGTTCTATAGTTAATGGTTTCAGGCTTCAATACCTCTCCACGGGACTCGGCCAAGATAGACTCCGGAGAAGCCAATCCTATGGAAATTTTATTGAACCTTTTTTGTGCGTTATTATCTTTTATTCTAGCCATAACAATATGGTGATGATATAGTTAATGTATATAGTGTTCTATTCTTCCAATCTGATATCCAAGCCCAAACCTTTTAGTTCGTGCATCAATACGTTGAAAGATTCTGGCAACCCAGGTTCTGGCATGGTCTCACCTTTTACGATAGTCTCATAGGTCTTGGCCCTTCCGATAACATCATCCGACTTAACGGTCAATATTTCTCGTAGGGTAGCAGATGCGCCGTAGGCTTCCAATGCCCAAACTTCCATCTCTCCAAAACGCTGACCACCAAACTGTGCCTTACCACCCAATGGTTGCTGAGTGATCAATGAGTATGGTCCAATAGATCTTGCGTGCATTTTATCATCTACCATGTGACCTAATTTCAACATGTAAATAACCCCAACGGTTGCACGTTGGTCGAAACGTTGACCTGTTCCACCGTCATATAGGTAGGTATGTCCAAATCGTGGAACGCCTGCTTTATCGGTAATCTCATTAATTTGATCTAACGAGGCGCCATCGAAAATTGGAGTTGCATATTTTTGACCCAATTTTAATCCGGCCCAACCTAATACGGTTTCGTATATCTGACCAATATTCATCCTTGATGGTACACCAAGTGGATTTAAAACAATATCCACTGGAGTTCCGTCTTCCAAGAATGGCATATCCTCTTGACGAACGATTCTAGCAACAATACCTTTGTTACCATGACGACCTGCCATTTTATCACCTACTTTAAGCTTACGCTTTTTAGCGATATAGACTTTGGCCAACTTCATGATACCTGCTGGAAGCTCATCCCCTACGGAGATGGTAAACTTATCCCTTCTTAGGTTACCTTGAATATCGTTCAATTTGATTTTGTAATTGTGCAACAAATCGGCAACCAATGCATTGGTTGCATCATCTGTTGTCCAGCTACCTCCAACCAAGTGAGCGAAATCGTCAACGGAATTCAACATTTTAATGGTGTATTTCTTTCCTTTTGGAAGTACTTCTTCACCCAAATCATTGATTACACCTTGTGATGTTTTTCCACTGATCAAACTGAACAATTTCTCGATCAATTCGTCCTTAAGTTGTTGGAACTTCACTTCATAGTCCATCTCCAATCTGGCAATGGCCTCTTTATCTTCAGAACGTTTTCTCTTGTCCTTTATGGAACGAGAGAATAATTTCTTGTCAATTACCACACCTCTCAACGACGGCGAAGCTTTTAATGAAGCATCCTTAACGTCGCCTGCTTTATCTCCAAAGATGGCACGCAACAGTTTTTCTTCCGGGGTTGGATCCGATTCACCTTTTGGTGTAATCTTACCAATTAATATATCCCCTGGCTTCACTTCGGCACCAATACGGATCATACCGTACTCGTCCAAATCTTTTGTTGCTTCTTCGGATACGTTTGGAATATCGTTTGTCAATTCCTCTGCACCCAGTTTTGTATCCCTTACTTCCAAGGAATACTCATCTACATGGATTGAGGTAAAGATATCTTCGCGAACTACTTTTTCAGAAATCACGATCGCATCCTCAAAGTTGTATCCTTTCCAAGGCATAAAGGCAACCTTCATGTTTCTACCCAAGGCCAATTCACCTTTTTCGGTAGCGTAACCTTCACAAAGCACTTGACCTTTTTTTACTTTATCGCCTTTTCTTACAATTGGCTTCAAGTTGATACTGGTCCCTTGGTTTGTTTTTCTAAACTTCACCAATTGGTAGGTCTTTGAGTCATCTTCAAAGCTTACCAAGCGCTCTTCTTCGGTCCTTGTATATTTTATGGTTACTTTCTGTGAATCCACATATTCTACCACACCGTCTCCTTCTGCATTGATCAATACGCGAGAATCTGTAGCTACTTGTCTTTCCAGACCTGTACCTACAATTGGAGAATCTGGTCTCAACAATGGAACTGCCTGACGCATCATGTTTGATCCCATCAAGGCCCGGTTCGCATCATCGTGCTCCAAGAAAGGAATCAATGATGCTGAAATGGAGGCAATTTGGTTCGGCGCAACGTCCGTGTACTTGATTTCTCCTGGGTCAACAACTGGGAAATCACCTTCTTCACGGGCAATTACCTTTTCTCTTTCTATGGTACCATCGTCTGCCAATGGAATGTTTGCTTGGGCAATCTTCATTCCCTCTTCCTCCTCTGCACTTAAGTAGATATGATTTTTCGTATCTACTTTTCCATTTTCTACTTTACGGTAAGGGGTTTCCAAGAAGCCCATATTGTTCACCTTGGCAAATACGGACAATGAAGAAATCAAACCAATGTTGGGTCCTTCAGGTGTCTCAATAGGACATAATCTTCCGTAGTGTGTATAGTGAACATCACGCACCTCAAAACCAGCTCTTTCACGGGAAAGACCACCTGGCCCTAGTGCGGACAATCTTCTTTTGTGTGTAATCTCTGCCAACGGGTTGGTCTGATCCATGAACTGGGACAACTGGTTGGTTCCGAAAAAAGAATTGATTACGGACGACAATGTCTTCGCGTTAATCAAATCAATCGGTGTAAACACCTCGTTGTCACGAACGTTCATACGCTCACGAATGGTACGTGCCATACGTGCCAAACCTACACCAAATTGAGAGGATAATTGCTCTCCTACGGTTCTTACACGACGGTTGGACAAGTGATCAATATCATCAATCTCTGCTTTGGAGTTGATCAACTCAATCAAATACTTTATAATGGTAATGATATCTTCCTTGGTCAAGACTTGTTTGTCCATTCCAATATCCAAGCCCAACTTCTTGTTCATTCTATATCGACCTACTTCACCTAAATTGTAACGTTGGTCTGAGAAGAACAATTTGTCGATAATACCTCGAGCAGTTTCCTCATCTGGCGGTTCTGCATTACGCAACTGCCTGTAAATATGTTCTACCGCTTCTTTTTCGGAGTTGGTAGGATCTTTTTGCAAGGTGTTATGGATAATGGCATAATCCGATTGTGCATTGTTCTCTTTGTGAAGTAGTATAGTCTTCACATCGGCATCAATGATTTCATCGATATGCTCTTTTTCCAAAACGGTATCACGATCAAGTACAATCTCGTTTCTTTCGATGGAAACCACTTCTCCAGTATCCTCATCCACGAAATCTTCATGCCATGTATTCAACACCCTGGCGGCCAACTTACGGCCCAATACTTTTTTAAGTCCGGTTTTGGAAACTTTTACTTCTTCTGATAGATCAAAGATTTCCAAAATATCCTTATCCCTTTCAAAGCCAATGGCTCGGAACAAAGTGGTTACCGGTAATTTTTTCTTCCTATCGATATAGGCATACATCACCGAGTTGATATCGGTGGCAAATTCAATCCAGGACCCTTTAAACGGAATTACCCTAGCTGAATATAATTTTGTTCCATTTGCGTGGAAAGATTGTCCAAAGAAAACCCCTGGAGATCTGTGCAATTGGGATACTACAACGCGTTCCGCACCATTGATCACAAAGGTTCCACTAGGAGTCATATAAGGGATGGTACCCAAATAAACATCCTGAACGATAGTTTCGAAATCTTCGTGTTCTGGATCGGTACAGTATAATTTTAAACGTGCCTTTAAGGGAACGCTATAGGTAAGTCCACGTTCTATACATTCTTGGATGGAATATCTTGGTGGATCTATGAAGTAATCCAAAAACTCAAGTACAAACTGGTTTCTGGTATCTGTAATTGGAAAATTCTCCATGAAGGTGTTGTAGAGACCTTCGTTTCCTCTTTCGTCAGATTTAGTTTCAAGCTGGAAAAAGTCTTGGAACGATTTTATCTGAATGTCCAAGAAATCCGGATATTCCGGTATGTTCTTAGCGGATGCGAAATTTACTCTTTCAATAGTGTTTGTGAACATCTATGGACAAATTTTGATCGTGAATACTAAGTGGGTTTGTGCACGGCTTTATACACTCCTTATATAAATAGGCTAAGGTCTAACCAAAAAATGGAAAGACCTTAACCAAGTTCTTATGGGAAAAGCGATTATTTAAGCTCAACTTCTGCTCCTGCTTCTTCCAATGATTTTTTGATACCTTCTGCCTCATCTTTGGAAACACCTTCCTTAACAGCTTTTGGTGCGCTGTCAACGATTTCTTTAGCGTCTTTTAGTCCAAGACCGGTCAATTCCTTAACCAATTTTACGACTGCCAATTTAGAACCACCGGCAGCTGTAAGAACAACATCAAATTCTGTTTGTTCCTCAGCAGCTTCACCATCACCTCCACCAGCGGCACCACCACCAGCAACAGCTACTGCAGCAGCAGCGGGCTCAATACCATATTCTTCTTTTAAAATGTCGGCCAATTCATTTACCTCTTTTACTGTAAGGTTTACCAACTGTTCTGCAAAATCTTTTAAATCTGCCATTTTTCTATCGTTTAATAAAAATTTTAAAAATATACTTAGTTTATTGTGCGCGAATTATTCTTTCTCAGATAAAGTTTTAAGGATACCTGCCAGTTTACCACCTCCGGACTTAAGTCCAGAAATAACGTTTTTGGCCGGCGATTGTAACAATCCGATGATATCCCCGATAACTTCCTCTTTGGACTTGATATTAACAAGTGCCTCCAAGTTTTCGTCACCTATATAGATAGCCTCTGCTATAAAGGCCCCTTTCAATACAGGCTTTTCTGATTTTTTTCTAAAGTTCTTGATAAGTTTCGCAGGTGCGTTCCCTGTTTCGGACAACATCATAGATGTATTTCCTTTCAATACATCGGGAAGTTCACCAAATTCCTTATCAGAAGCTTCCATTGCTTTTGCAAGCAAGGTGTTCTTAACGACCGCTAGTTTAATATTTGCTTTAAAACACGCTCTTCTTAAATTAGAGGTGTCCACAGCATTCAATCCTGATATATCCGCCAAATAAATATTTGGATTATCAGCCAATTGTGCAGTCAAGTCTTCTATTACTGTTGCTTTTTCTTCTCTTGTCATAGTTATAAAATTGAACTACCAGTTATTGAACTGCTTTTGGATCTAATTGAATACTAGGACTCATTGTGCTGGACAAATAAATACTCCTCATGTACACACCTTTTGAAGCGGATGGCTTCATTTTAACCAAGGTATCAATCAATTCCCTGGCATTCCCTGCGATTTTATCCGCAGAAAAAGAAGCTTTTCCGATTGCAGCGTGCACAATACCTGTTTTGTCCACTTTAAAGTCTATTTTACCAGCCTTAACATCGGATACTGCTTTAGCTACATCCATTGTTACGGTTCCAGTTTTTGGATTGGGCATTAAACCTCTTGGTCCTAAAATTCTCCCTAAAGGTCCTAGTTTACCCATAACGCTTGGCATCGTGATGATTACATCAACATCGGTCCAACCGCCTTTGATTTTTTCCAAATATTCATCCAACCCAACAAAGTCGGCGCCTGCTTCTGTAGCTTCTGCCTCCTTGTCTGGTGTCACCAATGCTAAAACCTTAACGTCTTTACCTGTTCCATGCGGAAGGGTAACTACTCCACGTACCATTTGATTGGCCTTTCTTGGATCTACACCCAAACGAACAGCCAAATCAATGGATGCATCAAATTTTACATTGGTTATTTCTTTTACTAAAGCTGATGCCTCATCTATAGAATAGAGTTTATTCTTATCTAATTTAGCGTGGGCGTCTTTTTGCTTTTTAGTCAACTTTGCCATTTAATAATGCTTTTTAAGATTTTAAAAAGGTCTTGCTCCGGCTATTTTCAGCCCCATTGATCTTGCAGTACCTGCAACCATACTCATTGCAGATTCTACTGTAAAAGCGTTTAGATCTACCATTTTGTCTTCGGCAATCACTTTTACTTGATCCCAGGTAACTGATCCGTTTTTAACCCTGTTAGGTTCGCCAGATCCTTTTTTAATCTTAGCCGCTTCCATCAATTGAACTGCCGCAGGTGGTGTTTTTACAACAAAATCGAAAGATTTATCCTTGTAAACGGTGATAACAACCGGCAATACTTTGCCTTGTTTGTCCTGTGTACGAGCATTAAACTGCTTACAGAACTCCATGATGTTAACCCCAGCAGCACCTAAGGCGGGTCCAACCGGTGGCGATGGATTCGCTGCACCTCCCCTAACTTGTAATTTAACTACCTTATCTACTTCTTTTGCCATTGTTTCTAATTAAATTTAAAGTGTGTTAATTGGAAGCAACACAACTTTATATATGTAACAGCTCTTTTAACTTTACATTCAATTGTTTATGCGAGATTCAAAAAATTGAATATCGCTTCAACTATACTTTTTCTACTTGCATATAGCTTAGTTCCAATGGTGTTTTTCTTCCGAATATCTTAACCATTACCTCCAGCTTTCGCTTTTCTTCATTGATTTTTTCAACCGTTCCATTGAAACCGTTAAATGGCCCATCAATAACCTTCACCGTTTCACCCAACACGAATGGAATAGCGACATTGTCCGTATTGACCGCCAATTCGTCCACTTTCCCCAACATACGGTTTACTTCGGATTTTCTTAAAGGAATGGGGTCCCCACCTTTTACTTCGCCTAAAAATCCAATTACATTGGTAATAGAACGAATGATATGAACCATTTCACCTCCAAGATTAGCTTTTATCATGATATATCCAGGAAAGTAAACACGTTCTTTGTTTATTTTCTTTCCGTTTCTAATCTGGATAACTTTTTCGGTAGGCACTAATACTTCTTCAAGGTAATCGCCAAAACCTGCGCGTTCTACCTCACTTTCAATATAGCCCTTGATCTTGTTCTCCTGACCACTGACCGCTCTTACTACATACCATTTTTTCTCCAGAACCTCAGACATATTGACCGATCTTTACCCTATTAATTTTTCAAAATACAATGTGATCAAATTACTGAACAAAGAATCCACTCCCCATGTTGCCAAGGCAAATAAAATGGAAAAAACTGCTACAACAACCATTAGGTTTGAAGCCTTGCTTCTTTCCAACCAAGTAACATTGTTTTTAAGTTCTTCTAATGATTCCTTTATATAAGTGACCATAACTTTTATGTATTTTACTTGCACGGGAGGAGAGGCTCGAACTCCCGACACCTGGTTTTGGAGACCAGTGCTCTACCAACTGAGCTACACCCGTTTATAATTACACTGAAAGGTATCCCGAGAAAATCGGAACACCCTTAAGTGCAATTTTATCTATAAAATGATTAATCTAATATCTCAGTAACCTGACCAGCACCTACGGTTCTACCACCTTCACGGATAGCGAAACGTAAACCTACGTTACAAGCCACAGGCTGAATAAGATCCACAGTAATTGTCAAGTTATCACCTGGCATTACCATCTCAACTCCATCAGGTAGGTTAATGTTACCTGTTACATCCGTAGTTCTTAAATAAAACTGTGGACGGTAGTTGTTATGAAAAGGAGTGTGACGACCACCTTCTTCTTTTTTAAGGATATAAACCTCTGCCTTAAATTTAGCGTGAGGAGTTACAGATCCTGGCTTACAGATAACCATACCTCTTTTGATATCAGATTTCTCGATACCTCTCAAAAGAATACCTACATTATCACCAGCTTCACCTCTATCCAAAATTTTACGGAACATCTCAACTCCAGTAATAGTGGAAGTCAATTTTTCAGCACCCATACCAATAATATCAACAGCATCACCTGTATTGGCAACACCTGTTTCGATACGACCAGTAGCAACGGTACCACGACCTGTAATAGTGAATACATCTTCAATCGGCATAAGGAAGTCTTTATCAACTTCACGCTCAGGCTCTTCAATCCACTCATCAACAGCACTCATCAACTCCATCACAGTATCCACCCATTTTTGCTCACCGTTCAAAGCACCAAGTGCAGAACCAGCAATTACGGGACCATTATCACCATCGTACTCATAAAAAGAAAGCAATTCTCTTACTTCCATTTCAACAAGTTCCAAAAGCTCTTCATCATCCACCATATCAACTTTGTTCAAGAAAACAACGATACGTGGAATACCTACCTGACGACCCAAAAGGATGTGCTCACGAGTTTGTGGCATAGGACCATCTGTCGCGGCAACAACCAAAATAGCACCGTCCATCTGAGCAGCACCAGTAACCATGTTCTTTACGTAATCCGCGTGACCAGGACAGTCAACGTGAGCGTAGTGACGGTTTTCTGTTTGGTACTCAACGTGTGAAGTGTTGATTGTAATACCTCTTTCTTTTTCTTCAGGAGCATTGTCAATAGAATCAAAGCTTCTTGTTTCAGACAAACCTGCGTTGGCCAATACAGTGGTAATAGCAGCGGTCAATGTAGTTTTACCGTGATCCACGTGTCCAATGGTACCAATATTTAAGTGCGGTTTGGAACGATCAAAAGTTTCCTTTGCCATTTTAAATAATTTTAATCTTAGTTTATATTAGTGTACAAATCGTTTTGAGCCAATGACGGGATTTGAACCCGTGACCTCTTCCTTACCAAGGAAACGCTCTACCCCTGAGCTACACCGGCCTATGGGTTATCAGGTTTAGAGTTTAAAGTTACAAGTCTAGCTCGTCAAAACTTCAACCTTCATCTCGAAACATAAGTTTCAAGTTTAGAGCGGGAGACCGGGTTCGAACCGGCGACATTCAGCTTGGAAGGCTGACGCTCTACCAACTGAGCTACTCCCGCATTTTTCTTGGATTTTCATCCAAAGACTCCATAATTTCAAAACTCCTCTTACCAGTTGTTCCGACGAACAACCTTTGTGGGGGGAGCAGGATTCGAACCTGCGAAGGTAAAAACCAACAGATTTACAGTCTGTCCTCGTTGGCCGCTTGAGTATCCCCCCGCCTTATTTTCAGTAATTTACGAGCCGATAGAGGGACTCGAACCCACGACCTGCTGATTACAAATCAGCTGCTCTAGCCAGCTGAGCTATATCGGCATTTCACCGCTTTTTACTCACTAAAAAAGCCCGCTATTTCTAACGGACTGCAAATGTATATATTTATTTTTTTAATCAAAACAAATTTTGAAAAATATTTATCAAGCTTTCATTCTTAGTTTTTCTTTCTTTTTTACTAATCGTCTTTCCAAGGAACTACAAGCTGAATCCACTGCCTCCTCAAATGTTTTACATTGTTTTTTTACCCTAATCTTATCTCCTGGAACAAAAACTACAATTTCCACTATCTTATTTTCCTTTGCGCTTGTGTTCTCTATCTTTAAATACACATCCGATTCAATGACCTTGTCATAGAACACTTCTATCTTGTCCATTCGTTTTTGGACAAAATCGATGAGTTTTCCATCAGCTGTAAAATTTACCGATTGTGGGTTTACTTTCATAAGAAGAAGTTTTTAGCACTGTCCAAGACAGTATAGTTATACAATACAAGAACTTTATTTCTTGTTTCTAGGATGAGCCTTTTGATGAACTTTTTTTAGTTCGGCAATACTATTGTGCGTATACACTTGTGTAGATGCCAAACTGGAATGACCCAATAATTCCTTAACAGAATTTAAATCCGCCCCCCGGTTAAGCAAGTGTGTTGCAAAGGTATGCCTAATTATATGCGGGCTTTTTTTTACCTTGGGAGACACCAAACTAAAATACTTATTTATAGTGCGATAAACAAGTGTTTCATAAATTTTAAGACCTTGTTTTGTTAATAACAGGTAAGTTGAATCCAGCACATCCCCAAGTTCAGAACGCCTATTCAAGTAATTTTTGATCTGATCTACGGTAGACGGCAAAAGAGGTAGAATACGTTCTTTGTTCCTTTTGCCAAGCACTTTTAATACCTGTCCCGAAAAATCAACATCTTTGATCTTTAGGTTGACCAATTCTGCCCTTCTCATTCCCGTAGTATACAATAGCTCAACGATAAGTTTATCACGTGCGCCTTCAAAATCATCATCAAAGGGAATTTTAGACAAAATAGTTTCCATTTCAGATTCAGAAAAAGGGATTTCAACTTTTTTACTGGTCTTGAGCGCCCTATGTTTTAATAAAGGTGATATTTTTATATCGCCTACCTTTAGTAAGAACTTATAATAAGCCTGCAAGGAGGACACCTTCCTATTTATGGTCCTATTAGAAATTCCCTGATCGGACAAGGTAACGATCCAGCTACGTATTAGCGGATAAGAAGCATGCGAAACATCTAGCTCTCCCTGATTTTCGCAAAAGTCCTTAAATCCCCCTATATCCCTCTCATATGCCTTTACGGTATGTTCAGAATAGTTTCTCTCTAGCTTTAAATACGATATAAAAGCTGATATGGACATATATCAAAGGTAGCAATTACGGTTGAGCATTAATAAAACGAAAAATCCCGTTCCAATATTGGAACGGGATTGATTTATTTTGTAAAAACAATAGCTTTATACTTCTTCTTGATCTCTTAAACCTTGAATGTATTGTGCTTTTTGAATTTGTGCTCTGCGCTCTACAGAAGGCTTGGTAAACTGCTTTCTTGTTCTTAACTGACGCATAGTACCTGTCCTGTCGAACTTACGTTTAAAACGTTTTAAAGCTCTATCGATGTTTTCTCCTTCTTTTACTGGTATAATTAACATGGGCTACAACCTCCTTTCTTTAAAATTTTGGTGTGCAAATATACAAATGATATTCAATGCGTAAAGAAATATTTTATTTTTTTGACATTTAACTACATCGTAGGTTTTCTGTACTCCTTTTTATCCACAATTATTTTGGCCAAGATTTCTTTCAAAATCTCCGAAGTTCCCCCTCCAATAGGACCCAACCTACTATCCCGGCTCAATCTTGCCATGGGGTAGTCTTCGATATAACCATATCCCCCTAAAAATTGAAGACAGTTATAGATTACTTCATCTGCCATTTTTGTGGATTTAAGTTTTGAAATGCTTGCTTCTTTAACTACATAAGCACCTTTATCCATTTGAGCTATCGTCGCATAATTAAATTGCTTGCACAACAACATATCCGAATAAAGATCTACCAGTCTATGCCGTAAGGCCTGAAACTGATCTATACTTTTACCAAAAGCTTCGCGTTCCGACATGTATTGCAATGCATAATCCAACGCGTATTCGGCTCTGGCATGGGCATTTACTCCCATAACAAGGCGTTCCAATGCAAAGGCTTCCATAATATAGGCGAAGCCTGCGTTTTCTTCACCCAACAAATTGGATACTGGAACCTCCACATTATCAAATGCCAATTCTGCAGTGTCTGAGGCCCACCAGCCCAATTTGTTCAACTTATTGGACGAAACACCATTTGCATTTGTGTCCATTATGAGCATACTGATTCCTTTGTGACCCGCATTACCATCCGTTTTTGCCGCTAGTATAATATAGTCCCCATAGACCCCATTGGTAATAAACGTTTTGGAACCATTTACAATATACACATCACCCTTCTTTTCGGCCGTGGTTCGCATAGCTGCAACATCACTGCCTCCAAATGGTTCAGAAATCCCCAAACAGCCAATTTTATTCCCAAGGACGCTGGGCTCTAAATAGGCTCGTTTTTGTTCATCAGTGGCCAACTTGTTTAAATAAGTCATGGCCAAATATTGATGTGCCCACATGGCAGCAGCAAATCCTCCAGAATTTATCTTTTGAAGTTCTTCTAAAAAAATTGCAGTATAAAAAAGGTCCAAATCCAATCCGGAATAGGCTTCTGGTGTCATTAAACCAAAATATCCCATCTCACCAAACTTGTTCCAGATACTTCTATCAATCTTTCCTGAGCTTTCCCATTTTTCAATATGGGGAACAACTTCTTTTTGCAAAAAACTCTTTAAGCTCTCCCGAAATAAATTATGCTCTTCCGTGAAGTACATATCCATCATACCACCTTTTTTATAACGACAAATATAAGGCTATTCTATCTAGTTTTTCCGTTGGAAATCCGTCCACATGTATCAAACCTTCAATTGACTTGAAAGCTCCATTTTCCTTCTTGTATTCTACAATATTATAAGCTAGTGTTCTACTTATATAAACGAGTTGTGCCAACTCATTAGCGCTGGCCGTGTTGATATTTATCTTTTTTACCAGTGGAGCATCCAAAACCCGAAACTTGAGCAACGTCTTTTCTGCGACTTCAGGTTTTAATCCATACACATCATACAACTGCTCATTTACCAGGAAGCCTCCCAATCTATCTCTAAATTTTATTATTCGGTTGGATAAAACTTCTCCAATACCATAAACCTCCCTTAAATCTTCAGAAGTGGCAGCGTTCAAATCTTTCGTCCGAATTTCTTTGGCAGAATTATAAACAGGCTGTTGATGTTGTTGATTTTTTCCAACCCAGTCCGGAAATTTAAAATATGGTGATAGAATATTCAACAAAGAATCCGATATCTTAGTCTTGGCTTGAAACTCTTTTGCGGAATTTATAAACTTGCCTTGCTTCCTGTAAGCGAACAATCTATTCAATTCTGCTGTGGACAAACCCAAGGTGTAGCCTTTATAATCGGTAATATAGTTTGGATTGAATGGATAGATTTTACGAGGTTGCTGAAACATACTAATTTTAAGACTATCTATTCTGCTTTGCTCTAGGGCATTTACAATTAAAGCTGATTCTTTTTTTAAAGGATTGGCCTTTACAACGTAATACACACCTTGTAAACAAATCACAATAAGCAACAAAAAGAAAATCCCACTTCGTTCTTGTTTATTGAACTTAAAGTGGGATTTATTCTCTCTCATTTTTAAATAGATACTCTTATTCCGTTACGGCTTTAGCTTTTAACTTAATGGCATTCATATATTTTTTCAGCTCTCCCTTTACTTTTGGAGCTAAAATGACGATTCCTATCATGTTGGGAACCATCATACCAAAAATCATAGCGTCCGAAAAGCCTATTACGGAGCCCATACTAGCTGAAGCCCCCACAATAACAAACAGACAGAAAATTATCTTATAGGTATATTCAGTTTTCTTGGTTCTTCCAAATAAATATGCCCATGCTTGGTATCCATAATATGACCATGATATTTGTGTGCTAAATGCAAATAATACTACGGCTACAGTAAGCACGTATGGGAACCAACTGATAACTGATTCAAAAGCACCAGATGTCAATAAAATAGCATCGGCATCGTTAATCCCTGCATTACTCGGGTCAACATTACCGGTGATAATTAATACCAAAGCTGTCATGGTACATACCAATACAGTATCAATAAATGGTTCAAGCAGTGCAACCAACCCTTCTGATGCTGGATATTTAGTACGTACAGCGGCGTGAGCTATAGATGCCGAACCTACACCTGCTTCATTTGAAAAAGCTCCCCTACGGAAACCTTGTAACATAACACCTACTGCACCTCCCACAATTCCTACTGGCGCGAAAGCACCATTGATTATTTCGGTGAAGGCCCAGCCAATCATATCATATTTAGCAACCAATACAAACAATGATGCGCCAACATAGATCACAACCATAAACGGAACGATTTTATCCGTAACCTTTGCAATGGATTTAATACCTCCAATAATCACAATACCCACTAAAATGGCCATGATTAGTCCGAACGCCCATCTATAACCATAAATAAAAGATTCTGAACCTCCGGTCATATTTTCAAAAAGTTGTACGGCTTGGTTTACCTGAAACATGTTTCCACCTCCAAAAGAGCCCCCAATGCACATTACAGCAAAGGCACCGGCCAAGATCTTGCCCAATGATTTGTTTTTTAAACCTTTGGTCAAGTAGTACATAGGACCTCCAAAAATAGTTCCATCAGGACCCACATCACGATATTTCACACCTAATGTACATTCTACAAATTTTGATGCCATACCCAACAGTCCGGCAATAATCATCCAAAAAGTTGCACCTGCACCACCAATGGAGACAGCAACTGCAACCCCGGCAATATTACCCAAACCTACTGTGGCTGAAAGAGCAGCTGTCAATGCCTGAAAATGGGACACCTCACCATTGGAACTTTCATCCCTAATGGTATCCACAATATCTCCATCTACAACAATCTCATCTCTATTGTCCGCAAGGTGCTTATCAAGGCTTTCAACCTTGTTCATATCCACACCTACTGCAATACCGTCTTCACCATATAATTCTTTGGCCCCATACTTCTCTATATCCTCATACTTGCCCATCACAACTTTAATAGCTGTGACTATTCCTGAAAAATTGATGAATTTAAAATAAATGGTAAAAAAACCGGCACCTAATATTAATGGGAACAATACCCAATAAATTTTAATGTTTTCCGAAAAAGGTATTTGATAAAAAATAAAGTCTACAAACCACCCTGTCATGTCTCCGAAGACTTTATCAATTTTCTCATCTATTCCCACTTCGCCGCCTTCTTGGGCCATGGATAAAAATGGCAATAAAAATGAACAAAAAGTTAGAAGTTTATACTTCATAATAATGTTTTGGTTATGTTAGTTTTTTAGTAAAGCACCAATATCATAAAAAATTTCTACCCAAAAAAATTAATGGTTGTTAAACTAATCTATCCGTAGCATTTGGTTGAGCTTCTTTATTTGTTCCGGTCTACCCAAAACAATTACCTTACTGCTTGGTTGTAAAACCATATCGGCTTCAGGATTGATAATATATTCCCCACTAGGACCTATATAACCTATTATAGTGCAACCTGTTTTTTTCCGTAGATCTAAATCCCGAATAGAGTTACATTCCATTTGATCTGTGAAATTCTCGATACTCACTTCTTCCAAATTTGTTGTGTGCTCTCCCTCGATTGAAAGTTGATTTAAAAAAGTAATTAAATTGGGCACGACCACCAAAGAAGCCATATGGTCGCCACCAATTTTATCGGGCATTATTACTTCATTGGCACCAGCTAATTCCAGTTTTTTAACCGAGTTTATTTGGGACGCCCTACTTATAATAAAAAGATCTTTGTTTAATTGCCTTGCCGAGAGCACTATAAAAAGGTTGACGGCATCATCCGGCACTGCTGTAATCAAATATTTAGCTCGATCTATTCCGGCCTTGAGCAGCACCTCATCTTCATTGGCATCGCCCTCTACAAACAAAACGTCGTTCCCATGGCGCTCTATAATTTCTTTTTCTTTTTCAATAACAACAAAAGGTTTGTTGTAAGCAATCAATTTTTCCGCAGCCTGCATGCCATTTCTACCAAAACCACAAACCACTATATGGTTGGAAAGACTATCTATTTGTTTTTTCACTTTTTTCCTTTTTAAAAGTTCCAGTGAATTTCTACCTAAAATATATTCAGAGACCACTGATATTGCAAAACCAAATATAAAAACACTGGCAACGATTAAAAATACGGTAAAAATCTTTGCATCGGCATCCAAAGGCCTTACTTCGGAAAAGCCTACAGTTGTCACCGTAATAATTGTCATGTAAATTGCCTCGATCCATGTAAAATCTGAGAGCGATTTATATCCGACCACCCCAATCAATAGCACCACAACAATCAAGGTGAGGGCAAGCACTATTTTGGAGCGTAGTAAACCAATCATAATCAGAGATCAAATACTGAGGTTCTTTTAGTGTAAACCAAGTCCTTTATCCTAAGCCAAAATGCGATAAAAAGATAAAGAGCAAAACCAAATCCCAAGGTAACAAACGTCAAGTAAATAAAACTTGTACGCACTACACGGGCTCGGATACCAAGTCTTTCTGCTATCCTTCCACAGACTTCGAAGCCTCTTTTTTGAAAATAATAAAGTGTATTGTAGAATAAAGACATGGTTAAAATTATGTATTTCTATTCAATAAATGTGTGCCTATTGTACATTGCATGCATTTATTTTTGGAACAGTAATTATTGTATAGTTCCAATTTTGCCTGACTTTCCAAAGCATTTTGTGTTTTGGAACCTATTTTTTCAAAGTTTTTAATAACAGAATTAACCTCTTTGTCCAATTTTGAAACCAGGCCGACCAATGCTTCATCCCAATCCTTGCCAACATATTTTGAATAGCAAAATTTAAGTGGCAAAATTGTATTGATGATGACAAGTTCTATAAATTTTTTGGATAGCTTCTTTGTCCGTTTTTTGGAGATCTTGCCAAAAGTATAACTGTTTTCCCAATACGATCCTGTAGAAACTGAAAAAGCTTGATGCATATCTTCCAAGGTGTTCAATGCCATCAATTTTGAAAAAACATTTTGCCCACCAACATATAGATTTACCAGTTGCGAAATCCTAATGGTGGGAAAATTTAAAGGTCTCAACCCAAAAAATGCCGGTTTTGATTCATTTTCTAACAAGTCAAACTTATGAACCAGGTATTCGTATTCTTTTTTGAGTATTAAATAATGGGCATCGCTACAATCATCGACGTTTAAAAGTCCAAAATGACCAAAAAGCAATGCCTCTAATTGAAGAGGTTCATTACTCGTTTTCCTTACGATGGTAAAATCCAACTGTTTTGCCCGATCCAAAAAGTATGGCCCGTTTACCTTGGAGCCAAAATTCTTGGCCAAAAGCACAAAAAGTACTGCCTCCCAATCGTTCTTGGATACCTGTAACAAGTCCAATATAAGTTTGGATTTGTCTTCCAAACGTTCAATATACAATCGGTGCAGCCAATTTTCAACCAAAAAGGGGTCGACTTGCTTTAAATCCTTTTCACAATTGATGAAACTTGTATTGAAAGTTTCCATCAACCTAAGATAGCCGTTCATAAGATCATTGGAAACATATTGTTTGATTTCCAATGTTGGAATTTGGGAACCATCTTTTCTAAAAACGGCAATGTCATCCTCCCACACTACATGAAGGATGACATTGTCATAATTTTCATCTGTTTCGTGATGATGTACGTACCAGTCAGATGATTTTATATGCATCTCAACATTACCGGCCCATAGTTGGCCATCTATTTCAATTTTTGCATTAAAAAAATCGGGGCCCTCCAATCTATTTTGGATTCCGGTCGCTTTAATACTTATAGCATCGCCATTACTGGCACACAGCAGTTTTTTTGGAAGCTTGTTTTGCTTCCAAATAAAATAAAGTAGGTCTTCTCGCATTGATTTGGGATAAATGGAAAGTTACTCTTCTATTTCACCTTCCCAGTTCATAAAGCCTCCTTCCAAGTTATATGCATTTTCAATCCCTATACTATTCAATATGGCACAGGCTTGTCCACTTCGGTTTCCAGATCTGCAATAGACATAGAAATTTTTGGATTTATCCAGTTTTTCCACTTCGTCTAAAAATTCCTGACCCAAATAAATATCGATATTGGTGGATCCAGGAATGTAACCTTCTTCCACTTCTTCGAGGGTTCGCACATCCAAAACAATGGCGTTATCATCCTTTTCCAGTTGTTCCGCCCATTCTTCTTGTGATAAATCTGACATTTTTCTATTTTTTAATTGATACAAAAATAAAAATCCGAAGCATTACTCCGGATTTCTATTTGTTTTATTTTGATTGCGGTCTATTTTATACCGCATCCTATTGCTTTTGTCGTTTTTGGATCAATTTCATTACCAGCCAACATGGCATCCACGGCATTCTCCACAAATTTTTCATCTACCTGTGAAGCGTCTTGGTAATTATCATCTATGGCCCCTATATACTTAACCATATTTCCAGATTTCGTCTTTTCCAATAAAAATACATGAGGCGTTCTAGTAGCTCCGTACTGAGGATAAACTTTCTGGCCTTCATCCATCAAGTAAGGAAAAGTAAAACCTATTTCTGCTGCGCGTTCCTTCATTTTTGCAAAACTGTCCCCTGGTTTATCGCTAGGATTGTTTGGCATTATGGCCACGACTGGTACTCCCTGGGGTTTGTACTTGGCATCCAAAGCGATAATACGGTCTTCATAAGCACGTGCATAAGGGCAGGTATTACAGGTAAATATGACCAAAAAGCCCTTTGCGGTATCAAAATCCGCTAGGGACACCATCTTGCCATCAACATTTTTTAAAGAAAAATCGGTGGCGACATCCCCAACCTGATATCCGTTGTCCAGATTATCGTTTTCTCCAACTTTAAACCCCATGGCAAAAGATGACACAAAAAGTAACACTAGTGCTATTCCTCCAAAAATTTTTACATTTTTCATTGTGTATTATTTTTTGAATTTATTCAACGCTTCGTTTAATTCCTCGTACGTAAAGCCATGTTCGTAAAAAGTCCGCCTATCCTTATTATATATTAAGGTAGCCGGAATACCTCCGCCCCATTCTTCGGATACCTTTGGTATCCAATCGTTTTGTTTGGGGTCGTCCAATATAACCACAGTGCCCTGAATTTTGTTTTTCTCCACATAGGGTTCCAATCGGGTCTTCCACATATTCGGCATGTCCAGATTCACCAAAACCAACTCCACATTGTTATGTTTTTGCTCTTTATAAACTTTTTCAAAATATGGCATCTCCTCTATGCATGGCTGGCACCAAGTAGCCCAAAAGTTTATTATATAAATCCTATCGTCCTGCTTGTGCAACATGGGTTCCAAACCATCAAAATCATACACAGGGAACTTTACATCCGAATTCTCTGTTGTTTTTTGGGCAACCTTATCATTATCACCATTTTCCATTACCTCCTTGTTTCCCTTCTTCTTATCAGCACAACCGATAAAAATAGCAACCACAATCCCCAAAACGAATAACCTATTCATTGTCTGTGTTTTACAACTTATAAAAATACATATTGAAACTCGTTTTTTCATCATTTAACAAAACTTTATCGATTGTTCGTTCGATAAAAAAACATAATTAACCCTACATTTGTACATACAATTGTTGTTGATACATGAAAGTTGAAGAAATTATAAAAACCGCTAACGAAATTCCATTGAAACCCAGAACTATAATTCATATAGCGTTGGTTAACAATAGAATCAATGAGGTTATGACGGCAACACTAAAGCCTTTTGAAGTTTCCGTTCAACAATTCAATGTACTGAGAATTCTAAGGGGGCAACAAGGCAAACCCGCCAACCTCTGCACGCTAAACGAGCGTATGGTGACCAAAATGAGCAATACGACACGATTAGTGGACAAGCTATTGAAGAAGGGGTATGTAAACCGTTGTGTGTGCCCATCCAACAGAAGAAAGGTTGAAATTGTAATTACCAATGAAGGGCTTGAGGTTTTGGAACAAATGGACAAGGCCCTAGACAAGGCGCACAGTACTATTTTAGAAAACTTCGATAATAGGGATCTGGAACAATTAAATCAGTTACTAGATAAATTTTAAATATAAAAATGAATACAGTTATAGAACATAGAACCTGGCGCTATGCCACCAAAAAATTCGATGGCACCAAAAAAGTGTCGGATGAAGATTTGGAAACACTTTTGGAAGCTACACGATTGAGTGCCTCTTCCTACGGATTACAGCCCTACCATATTTTTGTGGTCTCCGATCAAGATACCAAGGAAAAATTAAAACCCGTTTCTTGGGGACAATCACAGATAACCGATGCATCACATATCATTGTATTTGCAAATGCCACCAATTTTGGGGAAGAACTGGTGGATGATTTCTTGGAAAATGTAAGCAGTACCAGAAATATTCCCTTCGATGGATTAAAAGGCTATTCCGATTTTATGAAATCCAAATTAATGGAGCTTCCTCCTGAAACCAAAGCCAACTGGACCGCAAGACAAGCCTATATCGCTTTTGGCAACTTGATGCAAGCAGCAGCAGAATTGAAAATAGATACTTGCCCTATTGAAGGCTTTCAATCCGACAAGTACAATGAGATACTTGGTCTTACGGATAAAAACTATAACGCCGTTGTTGTTTTAGCCGTAGGTTACCGTTCCAAAGAAGACGAAACGCAATATTTGCCCAAAGTGAGAAAATCAAAAGAAGAACTATTTACATATTTATAAATCTTAAACCTTAACATTTAAAAACAAAAATCAGCACATTCATGAAAAAGACAATTTTAAGTTTAGCATTGATAGTCCTTTTTGGAGCTGCCGCAGTAGCAAATCCAATCGTAAAAGAAGTAAAAGCAACAGAGAGCACAGTAACTTGGAAAGCCTATAAAGTTGGTGGTTCTCACACAGGTACTACTAACCTAACCGCCGGAGCTCTGGAATTTGATGGTGAAAAATTGACCGGAGGCAATTTTGTGGTGGACATGACTACCATAAGCTCTACCGACCTTGAAGGAAATTCCAAAAACAAACTTGACGGACACCTTAAATCTGATGACTTTTTTAGTTCAGCAACACATTCAACCGCCACATTAGTTTTTACCAACGTAAAATCCTCAGGGAAAAATTCCTATGAGGTAACAGGTGACTTAACTATTAAAGGAAACACAGCACCTGTAACCTTTGATGTATCCGTGTATGGGGACAAAGCAACTGCTACATTGAAAGTTGATAGAACCAATTACGATGTACAATACAGATCGGGAATCATTGGCACGGCCAAAGATAAATTGATTTATGACGAATTTGATTTGGTAGTTGACCTACAGATGTAAGCAACTACAATTTAGTGTGTGAAAATCCCGTTCGAGAAAATCATGGGCGGGATTTTTAATTTTAAACAAAACATTGTTGTCCTGTTAAAAATTCCTCCCTATATTTGAACCAATGATTAACAGAACAGTAAATATCTGGTGGTGGAAAAACTTACGTCGAACTTCGTGAGCTAGTCCCCATTATAACCATACAAGAGGCTTGTCATCACGACAGGCCTTTTTTAATTTATATAAGTACCAAAATGAGTTACACGCTAACCACACATTACAAAAAAATCCTTGCAGACACCATCACCCCCGTGAGTGTCTACCTCAAAATCCGGGACAAGTTTCCAAACAGTATTCTTTTAGAAAGTAGCGACTACCATGCAAACGACAACAGTTTTTCATACATCTGCTGCAATCCGATTGCTTCCATCAAAGTAGAAAATGAAACCGTTACGCAAAAATTCCCTGATGGCACAACTGAGGTGACGAAAATTGGCCCGGAAACCGACATCCCTGAAGTGATACACAACTTCAGCAAACAATTTAAAACCACACAAAACGGTTTCAAATTTATATATAGTGGCCTTTTTGGCTATATGGCCTACGATGCCGTTCGCTATTTTGAAGATGTAGAGATTTCCAAAAAAGATGATTCTGTTAACATTCCGGACATTTATTATGCCGTTTACCAGAACATTATCGCTATCAACCATTTTAAAAATGAAGCCTATCTGTTCGCACATTGCTATAATTCCGAAAGTAATGTGGATGAGATAGAGCAGCTTTTTAATGTACGTACATTTTCTTCCTATAATTTCACTAAAGAAGGGCAACCAGAATCCAACCTTAAAGATGAAGATTACAAAGAACAAGTAGATTTGGCCAAAAAACATTGTCAACGAGGCGATGTGTTCCAACTGGTGCTCTCCAGAAGGTTCAAACAAAAATTCAAGGGAGATGAATTCAATGTATACCGAGCACTGCGCTCCATCAACCCCTCTCCCTACCTCTTCTATTTTGATTATGGGGACTTTAAAATATTTGGAAGCTCTCCCGAAGCACAATTGATCGTAAAGGATGGCAAAGCAGAAATTCATCCCATTGCAGGAACATACAAACGTACCGGAAACGATGAAAAGGATGCCGAATTAGCGAAAAAATTGGCCCAAGACAAAAAAGAAAATAGTGAACACGTGATGCTTGTGGATTTGGCTCGAAACGATCTTAGCCGTAACGGAAATACGGTAAACGTGGACACCTATAGGGAAGTACAATACTTCTCCCATGTAATCCACTTGGTATCCAAAGTAACGGGACAAAAGAAAAAGGACAGCACTACCATGAAAGTGGTTGCAGACACCTTCCCTGCCGGAACATTGAGCGGAGCACCTAAACACATGGCCATGCAGCTCATAGAAAAGTATGAAAAAACAAGTAGGTCGTACTATGGTGGCGCCATCGGTTTTATGGATTTTGAAGGCAACTTCAACCACGCCATCATGATCCGTACATTCTTGAGCAAGGACCATGAACTCTATTACCAGGCTGGAGCTGGCCTAGTGGCAGCCTCCGATCCAAATGACGAACTCCAAGAAACCTACAATAAATTGGGCGCACTCAATAAAGCGCTGGAAATTGCCGAAACAATCTAACCATGGGAAAGAAGATTTTAATGATAGACAACTACGATAGTTTTACCTACAACTTGGTTCACTATCTGGAAGATTTGGATTGCGAAGTAACGGTTAAACGGAACGACCAGCTTACCTTGGACGACGTGGAGCCTTTTGAATATATCGTTTTGTCCCCAGGACCAGGAATCCCAGATGAGGCAGGACTTCTAAAAGCCATCATCAAAACCTACGCCCCTACCAAGAAAATTTTTGGTGTTTGTTTGGGACTACAGGCTATTGGTGAGGTTTTTGGTGGAACCTTGATCAATCTCGATCAAGTATATCACGGAGTGGACACCACGATAACGGTTACCAAGGATGACCCTATTTATAAGGGCTTACCAAAAAACCTTCAAGTGGGCAGATACCATTCCTGGGTCGTGGATACTGATTTACCCGAAGTATTGGAAACTACTGCGGTGGATGAAAACGGTCAAATCATGTCACTCCGGCACAAAGAGTATGATGTTACGGCGGTACAGTTTCACCCAGAATCCGTGCTGACACCCGAAGGCAAACAAATGTTGAAAAATTGGCTTAATAGAAAATAGAACTGAGATATGAGAATTGAAAGTTCTCTAAAATCTAACATCTAATCTCTCACATCTAAAACATAATGAAAGAGACATTAAATAAATTAATCAATCACGAAATACTCCCAAAGGAAGAGGCCAAACAGATTTTGGTGAACATTGCCAAGGGAGATTATAATACCTCTCAAATTGCAGCATTTTTGACTGTTTACATGATGCGTAGCGTGACCATAGAGGAATTGGAAGGTTTTCGAGATGCATTATTGGAACTATGCTTGGCGATTGACTTGGCAGAATACAACCCTATTGATCTCTGCGGAACCGGTGGTGACGGAAAAGACACCTTCAATATCTCCACCCTTGCCTCATTTGTGACAGCGGGTAGCGGAATCCATGTGACCAAGCATGGCAACTACGGAGTATCTTCCAAATGTGGTAGTAGCAATGTAATGGAATTTTTGGGTATCAAATTCAGTAATGAGGCCGATTTTCTTAGAAAAACCATCGAAGAGGCCGGTATCTGTGTGTTACACGCCCCCCTTTTCCACCCTGCCATGAAAAATGTTGCACCCATTCGAAGGGAACTGGCGGTAAAAACATTTTTTAATATGTTGGGACCTATGGTAAATCCAGCATTTCCAAAAAATCAAATGGTAGGGGTGTTCAATCTGGAATTGGCGCGGATGTATGGCTATCTTTATCAGAATACCGATAAAAATTTCACTGTTTTAAATGCATTGGACGGCTATGATGAAATCTCGTTGACCGGAAACACAAAAACCATATCCAACCATACAGAAACTATGCTTTCCCCAGCTGATTTTGGTGTTAAAAAAGTTTCCCAACAGGATATTACGGGAGGTGAAGATGTGGCAGAATCCGCCCAGATTTTTATGAATATTTTACAAGGAAAAGGTACAGAGGCGCAAAACAATGTGGTCTGCGCCAATGCAGGTGTTGCCATTGCCACAGTAAAAGGCATCACTCCCAAGGAAGGCTTTGAAAAAGCAAAGGAATCCTTGTTCGGAGGTAAAGGTTTGGAAGCGTTGAAGAAATTACAGGAATTGAGTAAAAACTAGTGTCAACTCGAGCGCAGTTGAGAGATTGACTGAGATGTTTCACTATGTTCAGAATGACAAAAACAACATGAATATACTAGACAAAATAGTAGCCGATAAACGCAAGGAAGTGGATTTAAAAAAATCCCTCATTACCTTGCCCCAATTGGAAACCTCCGTGATGATGGAGCGTACATCCGCCTCATTGGCCGAAAAGTTACGTGAAAGCAACTCGGGAATTATAGCTGAACATAAACGACGTTCCCCTTCCAAATCCGTGATCAACCAAAGTTTAAGTGTACAAGATGTGGCCAAAGGCTATGCCGATGCTGGAGCTTGCGGTATGTCCGTGCTCACCGATGGCAAATATTTTGGGGGATCTTTGGATGACTTGGTACTTGCACGAGCAGCTACGAACATTCCCATTTTGCGAAAAGAATTCATCATAGATGAATATCAAATTGTGGAAGCCAAAGCCTATGGTGCCGATGTCATTTTATTGATTGCCGCAATTTTGCCCAGGGAAGAGATAAAAACCTTATCGGAATTGGCTAAAAAACTTGGATTGGATGTACTATTGGAGGTCCATAATGAAGCGGAGCTGGAAAAATCGTTAATGCCCAGTTTGGATATGTTAGGGGTAAACAATCGTAACCTTAAAACATTTGATGTTGATTTGAACACCAGTAAGTCCCTATCAGTGAAAATACCCGATGATTTTGTGAAAGTTTCCGAAAGCGGCATCAGTTCTGTAGAGCCAATCAGGGAATTAAAAGAATACGGTTATCAAGGATTTCTGATTGGTGAAAATTTCATGAAAACGGACAATCCAGGAGTAAATGCTTCTGAATTCATTAAAAAATTAGAAGCGTGAAACTAAAGATCTGCGGCATGAACCATAACCCCACCGAGGTTGCAAAATTGCAACCCGATTATTTGGGCTTTATATTCTGGGAACCGTCATCTCGGTTCTTTTCTGGAGAAATGCCTGAATTGCCAAGCTCCATTAAAAAAACAGGGGTTTTTGTGGACGCACCTTTGGAAGATGTTTTGGCAAAAGTTGACTATTATCAATTGGATGCCGTACAACTCCATGGAAATGAAAGTGCTGAGTATTGTAAATCATTGCGTCACCCCGAACTAGTTTCGGGGTCGCACACGAGTGAGATGCTGAATCAGGTTCAGCATGACGAATTAGACATCATCAAAGTATTCTCCATCAAGGATGATTTTGACTTTGATGTCCTAAAAGACTATGAAAATGTATGCGACTATTTCCTGTTCGATACCAAGGGAAAATTACCGGGTGGCAATGGATATACATTCGATTGGTCAGTTTTGGAGCCATATCCTTCCAATAAGCCCTACTTCTTGAGTGGCGGCATTGGTCTGGAATCACAAGTGAAATTACAGGAATTTTTAAACAGCCCTGCCTCTAAAAATTGCTATGCCATAGATGTGAACAGCAAATTTGAAAAGGAACCAGGTTTGAAAAATATTGAACATTTAAAAATATTCATCGAATCGCTTGAGAGCGATCTTAACTAAAAAACGAGAAAACCATGAAGAGCTACCATGCAGATGAACGTGGGTATTATGGAGAGTTTGGGGGTGCTTATATTCCCGAAATGCTCTACCCCAATTGCGAAGAGCTTCGGCAAAATTATATCCAAATAATGCAGGAACCTTCCTTTAAGGAAGAATTCCAACAGTTACTTAAAGATTACGTCGGAAGGCCTACCCCACTTTATTTTGCCAAACGACTATCCGAAAAATATAACACCAAAATTTATCTCAAAAGAGAAGACCTGTGTCATACCGGTGCCCATAAAGTAAACAACACCATCGGGCAAATTTTGATGGCCAAAAAACTGGGTAAAAACAGGATTATTGCAGAAACGGGGGCAGGTCAGCATGGTGTGGCCACTGCTACCGTTTGTGCCCTAATGGGTATTGAGTGCGTGGTATATATGGGGGAAATAGATATTGCCCGCCAAGCACCAAACGTGGCCCGTATGAAAATGTTGGGTGCAGAGGTAAGGCCGGCCACATCGGGTAGTAAAACTTTGAAAGATGCCACCAACGAAGCCATCCGCGATTGGATAAACAATCCTGTGGACACCCATTACATCATAGGCTCCGTAGTTGGTCCACATCCATATCCTGACATGGTTGCCAGGTTTCAATCGGTAATTTCCGAGGAAATCAAAAACCAACTCCAAGAAAAAGAAGGGCGAGAAAACCCTGATTATGTGGTGGCCTGTGTTGGAGGAGGAAGTAATGCTGCTGGGGCCTTCTATCATTATTTGGATACTCCCGAAGTGGGAATTATTGCCGTGGAAGCTGCAGGAAAAGGCATTGATTCGGGTGAAAGTGCCGCTACCTCCGCTTTAGGTAAAATCGGGATAATCCATGGCAGTAAAACATTGTTGATGCAGACCCAAGATGGACAGATTACGGAACCCTATTCCATTTCGGCAGGTTTGGATTACCCCGGTGTAGGGCCCATGCATGCACATTTGTATGCTTCCGGAAGAGGTGAATTTATTTCCATAACGGATGATGATGCCATGAATGCAGGTCTGGAGCTCTGCAAATTGGAAGGAATCATTCCCGCCATTGAATCCTCCCATGCCTTGGCCATTTTTGAGGATAGAAAATTCAATCCAGATGATGTGGTGGTGGTCAACCTATCCGGACGTGGTGATAAAGATTTACAGAACTATATTGATTATTTTAAATTATAGATGCCAGAGATCGGTCTCAAAACTCATGTCTCACATCTCAAATCTAGATTTATGAACAGAATCAAACAAAAATTACAAGAGGATAAAAAAATCCTATCCATATATTTTTCAGCAGGATACCCTAACTTGAACGATACCGTACAAATCATTCAAGACTTGGAAAAAAGCGATGTTGACCTCATCGAAATTGGGTTGCCATTCAGCGACCCTTTGGCCGACGGCCCCACCATACAGGCCAGCTCCACCGCAGCCTTAAAAAATGGGATGAACACTGCCCTACTTTTTGAACAATTAGAAGATATTAGAAAAACAGTTTCCATTCCATTGATTTTGATGGGATATTTTAACCCCGTACTCCAATATGGCGTGGAGGAATTTTGTGCCAAATGTGAAGAAATAGGTATTGATGGCATCATTCTCCCAGATTTACCATTGGATGTTTATCAAGAAGAGTACGAAGCCATTTTCAAAAAACATGGGCTGATCAACGTCTTTTTGATCACTCCACAAACCAGTGACGAACGTATCAAAGCTATTGACAGTGCTTCCGATGGATTTATCTACATGGTGAGTTCTGCAAGTACTACTGGGGCAAAACAAGGTTTTGGCAACGAACAATCAGACTATTTTGAACGGATTGCCCATATGAACCTGAACAACCCACAAATAGTTGGTTTTGGAATCAGCAATGCGGACACTTTTGAGCAGGCGACCCAAAAAGCCAAAGGTGCCATCATCGGTTCCGCCTTCATCAAACATTTAACAGAAAATGGAGTTGATGGTATTGGTGACTTTGTGAAGCAAATTCGTTAAATTTCAGCTTTTAAAATCAACATTGATTTATCCCATGAAAAAAGCACTCTCCTTAGTTTCCCTATTCCTGACTTTTTCTCTTTTTGCTCAAGATGATGTGGCTGTTAAATCACAAGTGGCCGACGCCATTAACGAGATCCGGGAATTTATTGCCATTCCCAACGATGCTTTGGATGCTGCGGATATCGACCGTAACATTATGTGGTTAAAGCGTAAATTTGGTGATAGAGGCTTCAACACCGCCGTTTTGGAAACGGAAGGACTTCCCTTATTTTTTGCAGCTACCCCTGTCAGCAGTGAAAAACCTACAGTGCTTATTTATATGCATTTTGATGGGCAATCGGTGGACCCATCCAAATGGGACCAACCCAACCCCTATCAAGTGGTACTGAAAGCCCCTAAAGATGATGGTTTTGAAACCGTTTCTTTTGATGAACTGGATGATGACATCAATTATGATTGGCGCCTTTTCGGACGATCTACTTCGGATGACAAATCACCCATTGTGATGTTTTTAAATGCCATTGATTTACTGAAACAAGATGGCAAAGTGGTTCCTTTCAATATAAAAGTGATTTTAGATAGTGAGGAAGAAAGAAGCAGCAAACCATTACCAGCTGCAGTAAAACAATATCGCGAGCTGTTGGAATCCGATTTTTTAATGATTATTGATGGACCCGTTCATGCTTCAGAAAACCCAACAGTGGTTTATGGATGTCGGGGAATCACTACGCTGACCCTTACAACTTACGGCCCCATCAAACCTCAACATAGTGGACATTATGGCAACTATGCGCCAAACCCAGGGTTTCAATTGGCACAATTAGTGGCCACTATGAAAGATACTGAGGGTAAAGTGACCATTCCAGGCTATTATGATGGCATAACCATTGACGAAAACACCGATTCTATTTTAAAAAGTGTTCCAGATAGTGATGAGGCCATTGCCGAGAAACTGCAATTTAAAACTGCTGAAAAGGTAGGTGGTTATTATCAAGAAGCTTTACAATACCCATCCTTGAATATTCGTGGATTGAGTTCAGGTTGGGTGGGTGACAAGGCACGGACCATTGTTCCAGAGAGTGCCACTGCCGAATTGGATTTGAGATTGGTCGTTGAAAGTGATGGAACCCGCCTTAAAAACTTGGTAAAAGAACATATAGCCAAACAAGGATACAAAGTATTGGACCACGTACCTTCCAAAGAAGAGCGTACGCAGTTTGACAAAATTGTGACCGTTACCGAAGGTAGTGTTACCGATGCATTCCGAACCGAATTGGACAATCCTTATGGCGAATTTATTGTGAACACGTTGAGCAAGAGTTTTGGTGAAGAGGTTATTCAGATACGTACCATGGGTGGAACCGTACCAATTTCACCCTTTATCAACGAGTTGAAGATTCCTGCATTTATTGTTCCCGTGGTAAATCCGGACAACAACCAGCACAGTCCCAACGAGAATATCAAAATAGGCCAGTTAGCCTATGGGATTAAGGCATTTTATAGAATTCTTTCTTCGGAAATGGACTAAAAAAACTCCCGATACTGCATTACCCTATAATCAAGTGTATTGAATTCAGGGTTTTTACTTTTTAAATCTTTGTAGGCTTGCAAACTGCCCACGGCTCGGTTGGCAGCTCCCGAAGGTGCGGTCAAAGAAACGGTTTTGATTGTTCTAAACTCCTCGACTCCGCTCAAAGCAACAGGCAATTCCAACTGATGGATTCTCGGTACTTCATTAGAAACAACTTCCAACTTCAACCCATGTCTTTTCAACTGTCTGCGAAAGAAATATTCAGGTCCGTTTTTACTGTTGCCTCCAGTGAACAACAGTGTTTGGATGTTAGGATATTTCTGCAAGTATCCCACCAAATCCCGAAGCACCACATTTTGCATGCCCAAATCCGAAGCATCGATTTTTTCGCGCTCGGCACTTTGGACAATATCGCACACTCCTATTTTGTTTTCAATCAAAAAGCGCTTTCGTTGTTCCACCGCTTCGTTTGTTGTTTCGAACTTTAGGCCTAAATCAAATATTCTATCCAAAATAGGCCAAAGCATACCATTACTACTACCGTAACAGAAATCTACATCTTGCGGTTTCAGCTCTCCCGTGGTAAAACGTGGTGGCGGCAAGGTGCCAACAATCAATTTTGTAGCCTCTGACAGCAAAAAGGGTTCGTATGGATGTATGTGCTTAAATAATTTCACTCCCACACCTTATCTATGCCGAGTTTCTACTTGCATTGATATTACCGTATAGTGACCTGGTCACTATTTTTTCATAGAGTTCTTTAAACTCCGAATTTTGGGTGATGTGGTACAAGGCGTTTTGTTGAATCACTAATAATGGCAAAACAATTTTTTCTCTGATTTTCACCGACTCCCTTGAAACAGCTTCGTCTTCCATCAAAATTTTAAGACTGGAAATCTGCAACAGCATTTTTTTTGACAATTGGAATTCATCGTGCAAAATGTTCCAGAAATCTCCAAATTCAGGGTCTTCCTTCATATAACTGGTCAAATCAAAATTGGTTTTGGCCAAGGACATCATACTGTTCAGCATTAGCGCTTTAAAGAAAGGCACTTCTTTGTAGAGCTTTTTCACCTCGTTCAATCGTCCTTCCTCTTGTAACTGCTGAATAGCGGAACCCAATCCAAAATACCCGGGAACGTTCTGCTTTAACTGGCTCCATGAGCCAACAAATGAAATGGCACGAAGGTCGGACAGGGTCAACTGTTTTTTGTTTCCTCTTTTTCCTGGTCTACTACCAATATTGGCCTTGGTATAATATTTTAAGGTACTTCTATTTTCAAGGTATGGAATAAACTTATCGTGTTGTTTTAGCTTATCATACTTTTCAAAACTTAGTTCTGAGAGTTCTTCAATAAGTTTACGCTGCGTTGCGGAAATTTTATGTTCTTTTCCAAAAAGGTTATTACTGAGGCCTGCGGTAAGCAACTGTTCGGAATTGTGAATGAACTGTTCCTTGGTACCGTAGGTGCTGGTAATAGTCTGTCCTTGTATGGTGAGTTGTATCTCATGGTTGGCCACATCCTTGGTCTGGGCCGCATAAAATTTATGGGTTTTACCTCCTCCTCTTGCCGGTGGTCCTCCCCTACCGTCAAAGAAAATGGCACTGATACCATTTTTCTTGCTGACTTTGCTCAAAGTTTCCTTGGTTTTGAGAATGGACCAATTGGCTTTTAAATAACCTCCGTCTTTGGTTCCATCAGAAAAACCAAGCATTATGGTGTGGATATCTCTCCTTTTTTCCAGATGTTGTCTGTATTGTGGAATATCGAACAAGGTCTGCATCACTTCTTCTGAAGCGTCCATACCATTCATGGTCTCGAACAATGGCACTATGTCAAAAGTGATTTCTTTATCGTCCCAACCACACCACCTAAACAATCCAAATACGAATAAAACGGAGAATATATCCTCCGAATTACTAATGATGTACCGGTTGCATCCGTCTTCACCATTTGTAGCTTGAATCGTTTTTAGGTTTTGAATATTGACGATGGTATCTTTCACAATATCATCATCAAAATCCTTAGGGTTCAGTTTAAAATCTTCTTGAAGCAACAATTGCACCAATTGCTTTTCTTTAAGTTCATCGATACTTTCGTTGATGATTCCTTGTTTTTTTAGCACGGTTTCCACGACCATTTTGTGCTTGCTATGATCTTGGCGAATATCCAGAGTTGCAAAATGAGTTTTAAAAATATGGACCTTATCTATAAACTGATCTAGTTCATCCAAATACAACCCATGATAATTTGCTATCAATTTTTCTCGTACCACACTCAAATGCTCAATAATTCCTTCATAGGAAATTGGGGCATTGGAATCAAACATGGCATTATACAATTTTCCGCTCAACTCATTAAGGTCGCCCTGCATTCCCTTAAAAGTCAGTTTTTTGCGAAGATTCTTTAATTCGTTGTAGTAGCATTTCATTAAAGTCAACCTCAATTCATCTGCCACTTGTTTGGTGATGTCCGCAGTTACGAATGGATTTCCATCGCGGTCACCACCGGGCCAAAATCCAAGCTTCATCAAATTATAATTCTCAAACTTCTCGTCCCTGATATTGCTTTTTACATATTGGTATAGTTCACCAACGGCATCATAATAGGTATTTCTGAGAATGTAAATTATATTTTTCGCTTCATCCAAAGGTGTTGGCTTTTTTGCGTTTATCAAGGATGTCAATCCCAATTGTTGGAGGGTCACATCTATATCATGGATCTTATCTTCATCAATAAGTGAACGAAGTTCGGATATAATATCCAGGACAGCTGGCGTGTAGAATTGTGTAGGATGCGCTGTTAAAACGATACGAGCACTAAAGGTTGACAGTTTTTTGGACACTTTGTCCCAATTTTTGGTTCGGTTGACCAATTCAAAATAATCCTTAATGGTAAGGGAACTACTATATTCCTGAAGTTTTGGAAAGGCTGAATCTTCCACACTGTCATATAATACTACTTGACGTTCCACATATTGAACTATACGGAACATAAAATCCAAGCGTTCCCTTTCGTCTTTAATATCCACAAAATTGGTAAAGAACACTTCCAAAATCTCTTGGGGCTCTTTGCCTGCCTTAAGTCCTTTCTCACATTGATCGAGCAATAGCGGGATAAGAATCCCCACATTTTCCACATTCTTGTAGGGCAAGCTCAGGAAAAGGCTGTTATAGATATTAAATTTATTGGTAACCGATTTTTTAAACTCTTCTAACCGTTTAGTCTGCTGCATGAATTTTTAATAAGTTGATGTTATAAAACAGAATACTCACAAAACTCGTGAATAACGTATAACCTCTAGATTAAGTTAATCGAAATAATCCAAGGCGTCTGATTTTTAATGCAAACCACACACCTTACCCACATAACTTAAAGATTACTTTGGTTTTTACCAAAGTTTTTATCGGATGAATACGGGTTCGTTCTGCTTAACCGTATGCTCTTCACTAAATAGATACCCATCGCAATCAAAATTCTTGATATCATCCAACGTTTCAGCGTCTTTATCAATAATATACCGAACCATGGAACCACGTGCCTTTTTAGCGAAAAAGCTTATCACTTTTAACTTATCGTTCTTCCAATCTTTAAAAATTGGTGCAATAACCGGCACTTTAAGATTTTTGGCATCTATAGCACTAAAATATTCGTTGCTGGCCAAGTTTATGAACAGTTCGTTCTCTTTAAGCTCATTGTTTAAATGGTCGGTAAGTTGTTTTTTCCAAAATTCGTAGAGATTCTTTTTTCTACCCACCTTTAGTTGGGTACCCATTTCCAACCGATAGGGCTGCATTAAGTCCAAAGGTTTCAGTACCCCATAAAGCCCCGATAGGATTCTGAGGGTATCCTGTAACCTGTCTAATTTATCTTCTGGGATGGAATATGCATCTAGGCCTTGGTACACATCACCATTAAAGGCATATACCGCAGGGCGGGCATTATCTGCAGTAAAGGGTAATGAAAATTGTTGGTTCCGTTCCCAATTTAACTCAGCCAGTTTATCGGAAATGGACATCAAATCAGATAACGACTTGGGCTTCTTCTTTTTTAAAACTGAATTCAACTTTTCCGCTTGTTCCAAAAAGTTTGGCTGACTGAATTTTGATGTTGGCAATGCCGTTTCAAAATCCAGTGACTTGGCAGGTGATATGACAATTTTCATTTTCTTTTAATTTTAAGTAAAAATAACAAGGATTTTACTTTTTTGGAAAAGTATGCCAATGGTGTTTTCAATATAAGGATTGAAGAAAACTATGATTCGTTATGCTTGGCATAGCCACGCCATTTCGCAATGCAATTCACCATATCCTCTGGCAATTCAGAATCAAATTGCATCATTTTTCCTGTAACAGGATGCACAAAACCCAGTGTCTTGGCATGTAGTGCTTGTCTTGGCAATACTTTAAAAGCGTTTTCCACAAATTGTTTGTACTTGGTAAAAGTGGTTCCCTTTAGGATTTTTTCTCCGCCATAGCGTTCATCGTTAAAGAGTGTATGCCCAATATATTTCATGTGAACCCTAATTTGGTGTGTCCGTCCGGTTTCCAACTTACAGGAAACCAAAGTTACATACCCAAACCGCTCCAATACTTTGTAATGGGTCACTGCTTCTTTGCCCTCGTCGCCTTCTGGAAAAACCATCATCTGAAGACGGTTCTTTGGGTTTCTGGCAATATGCCCTTCAACGGTTCCTTCCTCCTCTTCCACATTGCCCCAAACCAAGGCAACGTATTCCCGTTCACTGCTCTTATCAAAAAATTGCTTGGCCAAATGCGTCATTGCAGATTCTGTTTTGGCAATTACCAACAATCCGGAAGTATCCTTATCAATACGATGCACCAAACCAGGCCTGTTAGAACTGTTATTGGGTAAGTTATCAAAATGATAGACCAGTGCATTGATCAATGTCCCTGAGTAATTCCCATGCCCTGGGTGCACCACCATACCTGCAGGTTTGTTCACAACCAAAAGCACATCATCTTCATAGATAATATCCAAGGGAATATTTTCTGGTGTCAACAAAAACTCGTAGGGCGGATGCTCGAACATTACCTTTACCTCATCCCCAGCCTTAACCTTGTAATTTTGTTTTACAATGGAACCATTCACCCAAATATGGCCTTTTTTAGCTGCTTGTTGAATCTTGTTCCGAGTTGCGTTCTCTATAAAATTCATCAAGAACTTATCTACTCGCAAAGGTTCTTGACCTTTGGAAGCTACAAAACCATGATGCTCATAAAGCTCATCTTGTGATAACTCATCTGAATTGTCTGAAGTACTCATGTTTATTGGGAATCTGCCTTGACCCTAGCACTACCGGGAATGGTGCCATTTCCACATATCAACTCCACTTTGGAGGTTTTGGGCAATCGATCGCCTGGCTTTACATATTTCCCTTTAAATTTCATATTGTAAACCATATCCTTGCCCAACTCGTCAATATAAGTAACGCGTTCCACATCTAAACCTACGGCTCTTAACATGGATGTTGCATTACGTTGGGTTACCTGTATAATATCCGGTACACTGACTTTTTTATAACCCGATGGGTTTACCGTAAAATATATTTTACGGTTAGCCTTTACCTTATTGCCTGCAGGTGGATTTTGTTCCAATATGGAAAATCTTGGATAATCTGGATTATAATTGGAAGAATCCAATACTTGATATCGAAGCCCTGTTTCCTCAACTGTCTTTCGCATCTCCATAACCGACATTTTTGAAAAATCCGGTACCTCGACAAATTCACCGTGATTGGTTGTACTCTTGAGCCATTGCAGGGCAACAAACACCAAAACCAAAATAGCCACTAAAGCCAATCCCAGTTGGATCAATAAAGTCTTGCTCTTTAAAAAGTTGAAAAAATTCTTCATGTATTTCACCTTAATGGGACAAATATAGGAAAGCCAACCCTTTTTTCTTTATTTTGGCTTTGCGATATTTTACAAGTCAATGAAAAAGAACATTGCCATTATTATGGGCGGCTATTCCAGCGAGCACCATATTTCCATTAAAAGTGGAAATGTGGTATATAAATATCTGGATACAAAGAAGTACAATGCGTATAGAATAGTGATCACCAAAGAAAAATGGTTTTACCTTGATGATGCAAATATGGAGCACCTCTTGCAAAAATCAGATTTCAGTATTAAAATCAATGGTAAAAAGGTGCTTTTTGACTGTATATTCAACGCCATCCATGGAACTCCAGGTGAAGATGGTCTAATGCAAGCCTATTTTGAACTATTGAAAATCCCTCAAACCTCGTGTAATCATTACGAGGCAGCGCTCACCTTTAACAAACGTGATCTTTTGAGCGCACTGAAACCCTATGGAATCCTGTGCGCCACATCTTATTTTTTAAACAAAGGGCAAAAGATTGATGAAGAAGCGATCATAAACAAGGTTGGCCTTCCTTGCTTTGTAAAAGCGAACAGGGCAGGCAGTAGCTACGGAATCTCCAAAGTCCACAAACAAGAAGATTTAAATGCCGCCATAACCAATGCTTTAAAGGAGGATAATCAAATCATCATCGAGTCATTTTTGGACGGAACGGAGGTTTCCGTAGGAGTGATTACACATAATAAAGAAGTAACCGTGTTGCCGGTGACTGAAATTATTTCGGAAAACGATTTTTTTGATTTTGAGGCCAAATACATGGGAAAATCCCAAGAAATAACACCAGCCCGGATTTCCGAAACACAAGAGTCCAAGGTAAAAGAAATGGCAAAATATATTTATAAAGTTTTGGGTTTAAAAGGGTATTCGAGAAGTGAGTTCATTTTTATCGGTGACGAGCCTTACCTTCTTGAAGTAAACACAACTCCCGGCCTAACAGAAGAAAGCCTATTACCACAACAGGCCAAAACGGCAGGAATTACCCTTTCAGAACTTTTTGACACTGCCATTGTTGAAGCTTTGCGATAGAAACCGTATTTTTAAAAAACTTTATTCCATAACATGAGACGTGCATTGTTCCCAGGATCTTTTGACCCACTTACTTTAGGCCATTATGATATTATAAAAAGAGGCGTGACCCTGTTCGATGAATTGGTTATTGCCATTGGGGTAAATGCGGAAAAACAATACATGTTCTCTTTAGAGGATCGCATCGACTTTATTAAAGAAGCTTTTAAAGACGAACCTAAGATTAAAGTAACTACATATAAGGGAATGACAGTAGACTTTTGCAAAAAAATTGATGCAAATTTTATTTTAAGGGGATTGCGAAATCCCGCCGATTTTGAGTTTGAAAAAGCTATTGCCCATACCAATCGTAGGCTTTCCGAAATTGAAACGGTTTTTCTCTTAACATCTTCTGGCAAGTCCTATATAAGCTCTTCTATTGTCCGTGATGTAATTAGAAATGGTGGAGACTACACCGGCTTAGTCCCAGATACTGTAAGTGTAAAATAAATCAGCAACAATTAGCATTTTAAATATATTATAGGTATTTTCCTACTTTGTAAAATTATAACAAACCATTATCAATTGGTTAAATACAACAGTTCCTATGGTTTTCACAACAATAAATCTGTAAGGTGATTTGATAGTTATAGTTTGGTCAGATATTTCTTAGAAGTGTAACGTTTTTTAAACAACCCCGAGTTTGAAATCCTTAGAGAGAGTCAATCAATTTTACTTACTAAAACAGTTGCCGAAGGCAACCGCACTTCTATGTAAGAAAGGAATTTTGCTCGATGCATCCTGCTCCTGGTTGGGTATTTTTAGTTTGCCACCACAAAATGAAACTATCGACACCAAAGTGTTTCAGTTATACCCAGAAATTTCTAACCTCAAAAAAAAACTTAAAGAACAAAAGCCGTTCACCGTCCATCACAAAATAGAGAATACCCGGGAAACCCGCCATTTTAAGAGTTATTTCGCACCTTGGTTTGATGAAAAAGAAAATGTGATCGGGACTATAATCCAGACCGACGACATCACCTCTGAAGTTGAAAAAGAAGAACAGCTAAACTGGCTAACCAATGTATTGGAAACCAAAGTTGAAGTATCCAAAACTGGCTGGTGGGAATATAGCGTAGAGAAAGATGAGCTTTTATGGTGCAAGGAAACCAAACGAATACATCAAGTTCCAGATTGTTACGAACCCACCACCATTGAAGCGATTGATTTTTACAAGATAGGCTATTGTCAAAATAAAGTTTCCATGCTTTTTCACAAAGCTATTGCCAACCATCAACCGTACGACACCAAGGTTATGTTGGTTACATTTACCGGTGAGGAAAGATGGGTGCGCATAACTGGAAAACCTTTTGTAAAGGATGGAAAAATTAGCAAAGTATTCGGGACAATCAAGGACATTCACGATAAAGAAATAGCCGAAACCAGGGTAAAAGAACACCAGCAACTACTTTCAACCTTGGTAGATAGTCTACCGTTAAATGTTTATGTGAAAGACTTGGAGTCCAGAAAGGTGTTGGTTAACAAGGGGGAATGCAATTACTTCAGCAAAAATGCGGATGAACTTATTGGTAAGAGCGATTTCGACCTATACAAGGATAAGGAAGCACAAATATCGAGGAATGAGGATATCCAGGTCATGAAACACCTTACCCCTATGATAGGGAAGGAGACCGTAAGTAAACTTAATGGGAAAACAACTTATTTTCTAACTTCAAAAATCCCATATTTTGATTTGGAAGGAAAAGTATGCGGCCTTATCGGGATGAGTTTGGACATCACTTCACTGAAAAAGAAGGAAGAACAATTACGAAACCTGATTACAGTTACTTCTAGACAAAACCAAAAACTTATCAGTTTTGCACACATTGTTTCACATAATCTAAGGTCCCATTCTGCCAATTTTTCAATGCTTCTTGAGTTTTTGAAGGCTGAAAAGGATATGGAGGAGCGCAAGCAAATTATTACAATGCTCAACCGCGCATCGGACAACCTATTGGAAACCATGGAAAACCTAAACCAAGTGGTGGACATAAATACCAAATCTCCGGAAATCAAAAAACCTATTGACCTTAAATATACTATTTCCCAGGCTTTGTACAATCTATCCGATTATTTGAAAAGCAACGATGCCCAAATCATAAACAATGTTGCTGAAAACATTGAGGTTAGCTGTGTACCTTCTTATTTGGACAGTATTATTGGAAACCTTATTTCCAATGCTGTCAAATATAAGAACCCTGATAGAACACCAATTATCACCATCAATGCCATAAAATCAAAAGAAAAATTGCTACTAAGCATTTCCGACAACGGAATGGGAATAGATTTAAATAAACACGGTGACAAAATTTTTGGCATGTACAAAACATTCCATAAAAGAAAAGGCGCAAAAGGTTTTGGTCTCTACCTTATAAAAAACCAAATAGAGGCCATGGGAGGAAGTATAACAGTGCAGAGTGAAGTTGACAAAGGCACTACATTTAACGTGTATTTTAATGAAGAAAATTAGCTGTATTTTTATTGTGGATGATGATCCCATCACTGTATTTGGCATCAAAAAAATGTTGAATTCTGCTACCAGCTGTGACGATATACAAATTTTTCAAAATGGTCTTGAGGCATTCCATGCAATTAAAGATAGGCAAGCAAAAGGAATGAATATGCCAGAGGTGATATTTCTTGACATCAACATGCCGATAATGGACGGTTGGGATTTTCTCGATGAACTGATTTCCCTTGATATAAAGAAACAAATCATTATAAATTTAATTACCTCATCCATTGATCCTTTGGATTATGAAAAATGGAACACCTTTAAAGATAAGTGTCCACATCCACTCAAGTTTAAGAACAAGCCCATTTTTAAAATTGAAACCAACGATCTTGTTTGCATGGATGTAGCCTCTTAAATTATTTTATTCTGTATTTTTGGTACTGCCAGGCACATGTTTTTGTGCAAACTAAAGTTCCTAAGATATTTTGAAGCATATCATTTTTATTACAGCCTTGATCATTTTCATATCCTGTGACTCCGAAACACAAGATGAAAAATCCTCATATCCGACCAAATATGAACAATCGGACGGTAAAGAAACAGCTACCTATCAGCAAACCATTGATTATTACATTACCCTTGCCCGAGACTTTCCGGAAATCAATATTCGCACCATCGGTAAAACCGACAGTGGCTACCCACTGCACACAATAACATTTAATCCTGATGCTGATTTTAACTATGAAAATATTCGTAAGGAAAAATCCATCATACTTATAAACAATGGTATTCACCCAGGTGAAAGCGATGGTATAGATGCCACCATGATGCTTTACAGGGATTTGGCCACAGGCAAAGTGGATATGCCCAAAAATACGGTATTGGTAACCATTCCAATATATAACATAGGTGGTGCGCACAATAGGAACTCCACTACACGGACCAACCAAAATGGTCCTTTGGAATATGGCTTTAGAGGAAATGCGCGCAATTATGATCTTAACCGGGATTTCATAAAAATGGATACCCAAAATGCTAAGACGTTCGCTCAAATTTTCCACATCGTGAAACCTGATGTATTCGTTGACAACCATGTTAGCAATGGAGCAGATTACCAATATATTCTAACCCATCTTTTTACCCAGCACAATAAATTGGGTGGAAAATTGGGCGCATACCTGCACAACACCTTAATGCCGGGTCTTGAAAGTTCATTGATTCAAAAAGAATGGGATATTACGCCTTATGTAAATGTATTTAATGTGTCTCCAGAAATGGGTTTCAGCCAATTCATGGACCACCCAAGATATTCTACCGGCTATACAACCCTTTGGAGTACTTTGGGCCTTATGGTAGAAACCCACATGCTTAAACCATACAAACAACGTGTCGAGGGAACCTACGAACTAATGCGCAGCCTGATCGAGGTAGTTGAAGTTGAGCATGACAATATTACTTCCTTACGAAAAGAAACACTTGCAAATAATTTAAATCTTTCTGAATATTACTTTAACTGGAAAGTGGACACTACTCAAAGCTCTGTACTCAATTTTAAGGGTTACGAAGCGGAAAAAATCACAAGCCAAGTAACCGGGCTTCCAAGAATAAAATATAACCGTGACAAGCCTTTTACCAAAGAAACAATATACCAAGATTATTTTTACCCCGCAGATACTGTTGAAGTGCCGGAAGCTTACATTGTAAAACGAAGCTGGAAAAAAGTAATCGAACGTTTGGATGCCAATAAAATTCAGTATTCGCCTATAAAAAAAGACACTATTGTATCTGTAGAAGCATATAAAATAAAGGATTTTGACACCAGGACCACACCTTACGAGGGGCATTACCTCCATTCCAACACCCAGGTGGAGAAAAGCATAAAAGAAGTCCCTTTAGAAATAGGTGATCTTTTGGTGCCTACCCATCAACCAGGAATTAGGTATCTCATGGAAACGCTGGAGCCACAAGGTGTAGACTCATTCTTTAATTGGAATTTTTTTGATACCGTATTACAGCGTAAAGAAGGTTTCTCCCCCTATGTTTTTGAAGATGTTGCACTGGAAATGCTAAAAAACGATTCTATATTGTTAAAAGAGTTTAAAACACGAAAAGAATCCGACCTTAATTTTGCCAATAACTGGTATGCACAATTAAATTGGATTTTTGAGCGCTCCGAACATTTTGAAGATGCCTATCGCACCTACCCCATTTTCAGGATAGCAAAAAATAGCAGTGCCTCAGGTTTGCTTCCTAATTAAATGGCCAATCCTCGAACAAAATTTTAACGTTATGGTAAGAGTTCTTTAAAGCCTTTTTGGTTTTTTTAGGCCCTTTCCATTTTACTCTTTTGATGCCTTCAGATTTTTCTGCCACCAATTTCCCTTTGTAATCGGTCGACATAACAAACCAATGTGTTTGCTTTAAGCGATACTCCCCATTTCTTTTAAATATATGATAGGTAGTATGAAGAAACCTATCGATTATAAGGTTCTTCACCCCGGTCTCTTCCTCCACCTCACGAATCGCCGCACGCTCTATAGATTCCCCTTTGTCAACTTTTCCTTTGGGCAAATCCCATTTTCCATTTCTATAAATAAAGAGGACTTTCCCTTTTTTATTTATCACAAATCCGCCCCCAGCAACCACCACGGGAATCTTGTGCATAAAAAGCTTTAGTATTTTTTCCTCATCAGGATGGTACAGATATGCTTTATCCAGTTTCTTTTTGGACAATAGTCGAATAGCCTCAACAATAGAATCACCATCCAAAGAAAACAAATTGTCATCGGAATCCTGGGGTCTCTTGTTTGTTAAAATCAGTGGGGCCTCATTAACAAAAACTTCATACATTTGCGCAATGGTTTTAGATAAGGGAATCGCAAAAAAAACAGCCGAGCTGTTATTACAAATTAATGCAATAAAGTTGGAACCTGAAAATCCTTTTACATGGGCTTCTGGTTGGAAATCTCCAATTTATTGTGACAACAGGATTATGCTTTCTTACCCCATGGTCAGGAATTTTGTGCGGGAAGAAATAGCCAAACAAGTGGAAAAGCTTTACGGAAAGCCGGATGTGATCGCCGGAGTCGCTACTGGGGCCATCGGAATCGGTATCTTGGTTGCCGAAGCACTTGGACTACCTTTCGTATATGTAAGGCCAAAGCCTAAAGAACATGGCAGACAAAACCAGATTGAAGGATATTTTGAGCCAGGGCAAAGTGTGGTAGTGATCGAAGATTTGATTAGTACCGGTAACAGCAGTTTAAATGCTGTAAAGGCTTTAAAGGAGGAACAAGCGGACATCAAAGGAATGATTGCTATTTTTACATATGGGTTTCCTGTATCTACGGAAAATTTTAAAAAACAAGACGTAGAACTGCACACCTTGTCCGATTACGAGAACCTAATTGAGCAGGCTTCTGACACCAATTACATAAAAGAATCCCAATTACAAACATTATTAGAGTGGAAATCCAATCCACAAGAATGGAAATAATACTATACAATGCACATTGAATCTCCAAAAAAGAAAGTAGCTAAAAGCAACAAGGAAGTGTTTGATTTCCTGTCCGACATCAAAAACTTTGAAACCTTAATGCCCGACAATATTGATAAATTTGAAGTGTTGGACGAAAACACCTTCAAGTTTGCACTAAAAGGTATGCCGGAAATTGTATTGAGACTCAAGGAACAGCACCCTCACGAAAAAGTGATCTTAGGGGCAGCAAGTGATAAGCTACCATTTACATTAACCGCCGATATCACACGTTTGGGAGAAAATGATAGTGAGGTAGGATTGAGCTTTGAAGGCGAATTCAATGCTATGATGGCCATGATGATTAAAACACCTATTACCAATTTTATTGGAACCCTATCCAACAACATGGACAAAATAGGTCAATAAAGCAAGGTAATCTCTTTCAAATCAAACTCCTTGAACACCTTATCCTCCAATTCGACCACCAGTTTGCCCGATGGCGATACGTTGCGAATGTAACCCATGAAATTATTATCTAAAGGGTCTCTAAAAGTTGATGGTTTATCTTTTCTAAAAAGCATGCTTTCGTAGGCTGGCACCAATTGGGCAACCGTGTTGGCCTCAATACTTTCCAAATAAAACCTTAGCCGCTCCAAAATCTTGTGAAGAAGTTCATCAAGATTAAAATGTTGACCAGTTATTTTCTTTAGGGAAGAAGCCTTGCCCAATGCTTCAAAGTCGGTTTGGTTAACATTTAAGCCAATCCCAATGATGGAATGATTTATAAAAGGCCCTTTTAACACATTTTCGATTAAAATACCACAAACTTTCATTGAACCTGACATTATGTCGTTGGGCCATTTCACTTTGACATTCGGTAAAAAACATTCAGATAACACATCACAAATCCCCAATGAAATAGCGATATTTAAAACAAACTGATGTTGGACATGCAGACTATCAAATTTTTTCAACACACTGAACGTAAGGTTTTTACCTTTGTCAGACTGCCAAACAGTCCCCATTTGCCCCCTGCCTTTGAGCTGTTCATCGGTAACCACAACGGTATATTCCGATGGATTTTCGGATTGCAACAATCCCCTTAAATATAAATTTGTGGAGTCCGTGGCATCAAGTTTGAGTATTTGAAAATGTTTTCCCAATGATGTAAGCCTTTATGAATTGTTAAAAACTAGGGCTAAGAAAACAAAAAAAACATAACTTTGTAAAAAACTAAAATTTTTGAATGCAGAAAACGAAAGCTAGCGCAGATGAATTGATTGCCTTAATATTAGAAGGAATAGAAGACGTTAAGGGTGTTGATATCAATCTACTGGACCTTAGAGGAATCGAAAATACAGTTTGCGACTACTTCATTATCTGCAACGGTACTTCCAACACGCATGTAAACGCAATTGTTTCTTCCATCCAAAAAAAGGTAAGCAAAGCCATACACGACAAACCATGGCATATAGAAGGCTCAGAAAATGCCGAATGGGTGTTAATGGATTATGTCAATGTTGTAGTGCATGTATTTCAAAAACACATTAGGGAATTCTATGATATTGAAGGACTTTGGGGAGATGCCAAGGTTACTATGGTAGAAAGCAGTTACAATTCTTAAGAAAAAATGGCAAAAGAAAACAATCCAAATAATACCCCGAAAAAGCCACGTTTTAACTCGTGGTGGATATATGGTGTGGTAATCGCATTAATTATTGGCTTCCAATTTTTTGGTGGAAGTAGTTTTTCAAGTACGGAAAAAACCACAACATCCGAATTACAGGAATTTTTACGCAATGGCGACATTTCCAAAATCGTCATCATTACAAACACACGTCAAGCCAAGGTATTCCTCACCGAAGAAGCATTGGCCAAAGATGTGCACAAAGGTGTAGCCGAAAAACCGCTACTACCTTCATCCGGTTTGGTTCCCCAATATATCCTTGATTATGGTGATCTGCAGATTTTTCAAAATGAAATCACAGAGATCAAAAAAGAGAACAATCTGGATACCATCGTGGAATTTGACACGGAATCCAACGTAATCGGCGAAATATTTCTGACATTACTCCCTTTTGCGCTAATTATTGGTATTTGGATATACCTTATGCGCAGAATGTCCGGAGGGGCTGGAGGTGGAGCAGGTGGCCAAATTTTCAATATTGGAAAAAGCAAGGCCAAACTGTTCGATGAAAAAACAGATACACGTACATCCTTTAAAGATGTTGCCGGTTTGGAAGGAGCCAAAGAAGAAGTTCAAGAAATTGTTGAGTTTCTTAAAAATCCTGACAAATACACATCATTAGGTGGTAAGATACCTAAAGGAGCACTATTGGTAGGACCTCCCGGTACAGGTAAAACCTTATTGGCAAAAGCCGTTGCAGGTGAGGCCAAAGTTCCATTTTTCTCACTATCTGGTTCGGATTTTGTTGAAATGTTCGTAGGTGTAGGAGCATCAAGGGTAAGGGACTTGTTCAAGCAAGCAAAAGATAAATCCCCTGCCATTATTTTTATTGATGAGATAGATGCCATTGGCCGCGCAAGAGGTAAAAACAACTTTACTGGTTCCAATGATGAAAGGGAAAACACCCTTAATCAATTGTTGACAGAAATGGATGGTTTTGGCACAAACACCAATGTAATTGTACTTGCGGCGACCAACCGTGCCGACGTATTGGACAAAGCATTGATGCGAGCAGGACGTTTTGACCGTCAAATCTATGTGGATCTACCAGATTTGAACGAAAGAAAAGAAATTTTCGAAGTACACCTAAGACCTATAAAAACCGCAGAGACCTTGGACCTTGACTTCTTGGCCAAACAAACCCCAGGTTTCTCAGGGGCAGACATTGCAAATGTTTGTAACGAAGCTGCTCTTATCGCCGCCCGTAAAGAAAAGAAAGCAGTAACGAAGCAAGACTTTTTGGACGCTGTTGACAGAATTGTCGGAGGATTGGAAAAGAAAAACAAGATCATCACACCAGATGAAAAGAAAACCATTGCATTCCACGAAGCAGGCCATGCTACAGTAAGTTGGATGCTGGAACATGCCGCCCCATTGGTAAAGGTTACAATTGTTCCGCGTGGTCAATCATTGGGAGCTGCTTGGTATTTACCGGAAGAACGCTTAATCGTTCGACCAGAACAAATGTTGGACGAAATGTGTGCCACTATGGGAGGTAGAGCAGCGGAAAAAGTAATGTTTGGAAAAATCTCCACAGGTGCATTGAGTGATTTGGAAAAAGTCACCAAACAAGCGCGTGCCATGGTAACCATTTATGGTCTTAATGAGCAATTGGGGAACATTACCTATTACGATTCTTCAGGACAGAACGAATATGGTTTCACCAAACCATATAGTGAAGAAACAGCTCAGAAAATAGACCAAGAGATATCTAAAATTATAGAAAAAGAATACCACAGGGCTATTAGATTATTAGAAGACAATAAAGATAAACTTACCGAATTAGCGGAAAGGCTATTGGATAAAGAAGTTATCTTTAAGGACGATCTAGAAAAGATTTTTGGTCAAAGACCCTTTGAGAAAGAAGAAGAAGAATTAGAGCCTGTCAAATAAGAACTATAAAAAAGTTTTGTTGATTCGTTAGAATAGAACACAATGCCATAAATGGGAGTTTTTAAAAAACTTTTCGGAGGAGGAAAAAAGGTTTCTAAAGAAACTACGGAAACCCGTGGCGATCATATGCCAGATTTAAAAATTCCTGTGGATGAAAAGTTTACCATCTATTTTAAAAAAAATGGTGGAAAATTTATTTACTGTGAGGACTTTTCCGAAGTTTCAGAAGCACTGAAAAATATTATTTCGGAAAATGATTGGAAACACCACCTTTTTTATTCAATGGACCCAAGACTGGAAACTCGGTTTTCGACAGAAAACCTTCAATTTACCAATACTCGTGGCGAAAGTGATATTTTTTTTACTACCTGTGAGCATTTGGTGGCCCATAACGGTTCTATTTTAGTTTGTTCCAATCAAATCAAAGAAAAAAAATTGGACGAACTTCCATCCAACCTAGTGGTATTTGCCACGACAAGCCAATTGGTGGATTCTATTAGTGAAGCTTTAAAAGTTATCAAAGAGAGATATCAAGGAAACATTCCAAACAATATTACCACATTAAAACATTTTCAACCCACTGCCGAAAATAAGGATGATTTTCTTTCCTATGGAAGTGCATCAAAAAATGTATATCTTTTACTTCTAGAAGATTTCTAAATACATGAGAGAAATTTTAAGACGCTCCCTAACAGGAGTAATTTATGTGGTACTTCTATTGGGCGCAGTCTTTTTGAGTTCAGATGCATTCGACTTTCTTTTCATGGCCTTTGGATTGGCCTGTCTTTACGAATTTAAAAGAATCGTAAAGCTTAAAGGGTACTATGTATTCGTAGCCTATTTGGCTTTATGGTGGATATTCATTTATTTAACAAACGATAGCGTAGCAATAAATTTGTTAATGATTTGCACCATTACAGTGGATTTGGCCCTGCTGATGTTCCTTTTTTCAAAAAAGCGAAGACAGTTTACCAACTTCCAAAAATTTATTATCGCACTTTTCTATATTGGTGGCGGATGTATTTTTTTAACCATGATACCCTATAAGCAAGATAGTTTTGCTCAATTTCTGATTATGGGAATCTTTATTTTGATATGGGTCAATGACACTTTTGCCTATTTGGTCGGCCGAACTTTAGGGCGTACAAAATTATTTCCTTCAGTTTCACCAAAAAAAACCATTGAAGGTTCTGCAGGAGGTCTTATTTTTGCATTATTGGCCGCTTATTTTTTATCGTGGCACGAAACAAGGCTTTCCTTGACAGAGTGGATGGTAATGGCATGTTTAATTGTGGTCGCAGGAAGTTTGGGTGATCTATTGGAATCTAAATTTAAACGAATGGCCGGGGTTAAGGATAGCGGAGCTATATTACCCGGACATGGCGGAATTTGGGACCGATTGGATAGCTTGGTATTTGCTGCACCTTTTGCATATTTGATTTTAAATATATTCTCCAATGTTTCATAAAGAGGGGCAAAAAATTATAATTACCACTTTTTTCTTGGTGGTTGCAGCTGTTTTAGCCGCACAATATTACATTGATGTGGAATGGATTCGGTATGTAGTGCAGATTGCCGCACTTTTCGTTTTAATAGCCATACTTCAATTTTTTAGAAACCCCAAAAGATTGGTGACTCCCAATTTTGATGAAATATTGGCGCCAGCCGACGGCAAAATAGTGGTTATCGAAGAAGTGGAGGAAACCGAATATTTTAAAGAAAAAAGAAAGCAGGTATCCATATTTATGTCCCCGACCAATGTACATGTGACCCGCTATCCTGCGAGTGGTACCGTAACCTATTCCAAATACCATCCTGGAAAATATTTAGTGGCATGGCATCCAAAATCCAGTACCGAAAATGAACGCACCACGATAATTCTCCACACACCTAAATTCGGTGAAATTGGATATAGACAAATCGCTGGGGCAATGGCTCGTAGAATTGTAAATTATGCAGAAGAGGGCGAGCAAGTGACCCAAGGGGAGGATGCAGGCTTTATAAAATTTGGCTCACGAATAGACTTGTTATTGCCACTTGATTGTGACATTACCGTTGAATTGAACCAAAAAGTTGTTGGTGCGCTTACGTGCATTGCTTCTGTAAGACCATTGGATGATCAGTGAAGACCTGCATAAAAGATTTAACGACGCCGTTAACTTTGTTAACGACTATACCGACCCGCTACCGGCAGATCTGTTACTGAAACTATACGCCTATTTTAAGATTGCCAATAAAAATTTTGACAATCCCGGAAGCAGAACCCCCCTTATCAATGCATTTAAGGCTAACGCATTGTTTCAGGCCAAACGAATAAGCGTCGAAGAAGCTATGGAAAAATATGTTGCACTGGTAGAGAAAGAGTTAAAATCAAACTAGGACGCCAAATCTGGTGTTGCAAAAGACTTCTCGAAATAGGTGAAGTAAATTCCCCCGAAAACAGTACTAAGCAAATATATTGCTACGATATATTTCCCTAATAAAAAGTAGTCATTTATGCCAAACCAGTCATTGGTGAAATAAATCAACGCCAACCCACTCAAACCTCTGATCACTTCAATCCAAACCGCATACTTTTTGCCATCCATTAGTGTGGTGTATCCAAAAATACCCAGAAAAATAAAAGCTCCGAACAATAGCAGGCCATCAAAACCTATTTCTTGGTAATTATAGAACATAAATAACATTAAAAAAGTAGTTGCAACTAACTGAAAGAGCGAATAGGCCTTTAGCAAAGTGGATGCTTCAGGCCGATACTTCTTAAAACCATAAACATTCTCAATAATTGTAACAGGGTATTTTTCAATTACATCCGGTGGCCGCCAACCCGTGGGCATAAACCATATCCGTACTTTGTCCCAATAATTTTTGGTTCTCCAAGCATCCTTGATCAAACGCCACAAATGTTGAAAATTTATAATGATGGGGTTCCATGTATTTACAGGTTTAAGTACACCATACTGTGGTGGGACCTCATCCAATTCTTCCTGAAACGTACCGAACATTCGATCCCATACACAAAAAATCTGGCCGAGATTCTTATCTATATACTCAGTATTAATGGCATGGTGGACACGATGTTGTGAAGGTGTAACGATTACATATTCCAAAACCCCCAATTTACCTATATGCTGGGTATGGTACCAAAATTGGGCAAATAAGTGTATCGGTGCCAATACGGCAATTACTTTATCAGGAACTCCTAAAAGTGCAGCTGGAATCAACAAAAGAGCATAATACCCCAATAAATTGGATATAGGTTGACGCAGGGCACATGCCAAATTGAATTCTTCACTACTATGGTGGATTACATGCTGATTCCAGAAAAAATTGATATGATGACTCAATCGGTGATTCCAATATCCAGCAAAATCCAATGCAATAAATGCCACCACCCAGACCAGCCAAGTTGCCCTTATTTCAATCAGCGCCAAATATTCCAATAAAAGAGGGTAACTTACCAGTATCACCACAAGGCCCAGTGAATCCTTTACCACATTGGTTAATCCAGAGCTTAGACTGCTCACGGTATCCATCAGATTGTGTTTCTGATCTTTTACAAAACGCCCGTAAAGTATTTCAATAAGTACAAGGCCGATAAAAAATGGTGTAGCATATAACAATGCCGTTGCATACGATTCCATTTCAAAAAAATTAAATGTTGCTCGATACAAGAATGGGATTATACGCTATTAAGTTACTCTAAATTTTTAAATAACTGTATATCGTTGGCATCGGTTAGGTCTGGAATGTGCTCTGAACGAGGAATACAACATACGCTTTTAGGATGCTCACCCACCAAAACAGCGACGGCTTTCGGTAATTCCTTTTCATCGCGAACAGGGTCGATAGGACAATTATTCAAATAAGGATATATGGCTTCACCCAAAAAACTAAAAATATTCATACTCACCCTAAGCTCACCCGATTCATCTTTATACTTGGGAACATCTTTCATATTGGGCTTTTCAATAATATCTTGTAAAAACCCTTCTGATGAAATATTCATAACGGCAAACTTTGCAATACGCTCATCGTTATACTCAAATCCCGAACTTCCGTAACTGATAAGTGCATGGGGGGCATTTCTCTCTTTTCGCAAATCCTTTAGAGCCCCGACAGAGTAAAGATTATCCCCATTGCAAACGGTAAAAGTGGCTTTCTTTAATTCTGGATACTGATCTAAACATTGTAGTAATGCATCCGCCGTTCCCAACGGTTTTATTCTTCCTGCAGTAACGTTTTGAACTGCTAAAAACACTTCGATGCCTGATGGTAAGCCACCATTATCAATCAAATTTTGAAACACTTGATTTTCAGGACTGGTAATCAAAAAAAGATTAGTGTACCCTGCTTCTAAAGCGTTCTTTACCAAATAGTATAAAAACGGTTTTCCATGCTTACCCACGGGTATCAAACTTTTATGGGGAATATTGTCCATAACCCCTTTTGGGTCGTTTATAGCCTTTAAGCTCCTTTTCATTCGCGAAGATGCTCCACCGACCATAATAACTAAACTCTTATTCTCCATTCTGATTAACTTGTTAATTCAACTGTATATACAGCCTTGGCTCCTTTATCCAAAAACGCCTGTTTTACTTTTTCCTCTGCTTTATCATCCACCATTGCGACCATACAACCTCCACCTCCGGAACCAATAATTTTAGTTCCAATAGCACCAACATCTCTGGCCGCATCCATCATCTCTACCATTTTTTTCGGCGTGTTCTTGATAAATTTTTGAAGGATTATCTGATGTTGATTCATTAAATCTCCCAATTTATGAATATCAGAGGTCGATTTTAAAAGTTCTTTTCTTGCTTCCAAGGTGATATGATAATTATAAATAGTGGCGTACCAATATCCTCGAAGCTGTTCCGGAACAAGGCCCTTATATTTATCGTAATCCTTTATTCGTACTTGCTCCAATACAAACTCGGGATGTATTTTTTTAATAGCATCCACCGCACTTTGCGCGTACACTCGGGCATTTTTGAGCACTTCCAAAGTTTTTTTGGGCACTCCGGACTCGGCCACCAAAAGTTTACCAAGGTTTGCATTAAGACGTGTACTTTTCCCGCCTTGGGTATCAATATAAATAAGTCCTTTTTGTGCAATGGTATATTGGTCCATCAAACCTCCGGGTTGATCAAAAAATAAAACTTCGGCCTCATAGGCCCATCTCCCAATTTGATAATCTGAAATCTGATCTGATTTTCCGTGAGTTGCCACCAAAAAACGAATCCAGGCCACCACCAAGGCAGATGAACTGGAAAGTCCAGCGTTTACGGGGATGTTTCCAGAAATCTCGATATTGTAACCTTGTCCAAACTGAAAGCCTTGTGACTTTAAAACAACCATGGACGACCGGAAGTAATCATCAGGTTGAATTTGTTGTAGATTATCATTCAATGCGATGGATAACTCTTGTTGCAGGTCCAAAAGTCGGACAACATATTTTTTATCAGTATTCGGGGTTGCTCTTAACGATATATACCTATCAATAGCCCCCGCAATAACTGGAAGCCCTAAATAATCTTGATGATCTCCGTAAAAACAGATTCGGGCAGGAACCTTTATTTCAATCATTGGTTTGGTCTACTTAACTTATAATTTCCAAAGGAGTTGTCTCTTTCCAATTGCCTCTGGTAAAATCCGGGAATGGTTGCGGTGCACCACCACTGGTCACAGAACGCTCGCTTAATGGAGAAACAGCACTCCACAGACAACCTTCGTACACGTTCTGATCTAAAGGCAATCCTTTTTGTAAACATTCAACAATACGATACACCATTATGCCATCCATCCCACCATGTCCACTGCCTTTCGCAGCTTGGTTCAATCGCTTGTACAAAGGATGATCGTATTTTTCATATAATTTTTCAAGTTGTTCCCCTTGCACCCAGGAATGATGGTCTTTAGTTATACCTTCTACCCCACCCTCCAGAGCTACCCGTGTTGGGAAACCTGCCAAAATCCCCTTTGTTCCCTGTATTAAGTTTAATCTTGAATAGGGTCTGGGACTGGTTTCGTCCCATTGCACCATAATGGTTTTTTCAAAAGCAGTTTTTATAATGGAAGTGTTCAAATCTCCTCCTTTAAAATTGAGTTGGTTCCATTTATGGTCTGTGGGATAATTTTTTTCAGCATATAAATCGCGCCCTCTTGCCGGAGTGGAGAATGAGACCAAACTGCCAAAGGTGTCTTCTTGTCGGGCCAGATTCATATATTGTGCCACCGGTCCAAGGCCGTGCGTAGGGTAAAGATTCCCGTTCCTGTTGGCATATTGATGGGTTCTCCATGAGCCTGTACCTCGGTCCTGTTCTTCCATTTGCCAACGCAATTCGTGAATATAGGCTGCTTCGCCATGAAGAATTTCACCAATTGTACCTTGCCTGCACATATTAAGAAACATCAATTCATCTCTGCTATAGTTTACATTTTCCAACATCATGCAATGTTTTTGTGTGCGCTCGCTGGTATCCACTATATCCCACATATCTTGGATTGTGGTTGCGATTGGCACCTCCACAAAAGCATGCGCCCCATGTTCCATGGCCCCAATGGCCATTGGGGCATGATTGGTCCAATTAGTGGCAATGAACACCACATCGGGCCGGACTTCTATAAGCATGGTCCGCCATTGGTCTTCCTCACCCCAATATTGAGCTATATTCTTGTGCCTATCCTTACCACCAGCTTCTTGCACCCATTGCGTCTTTTCCTTTACCAAATCTTCATAAAGATCACAAATAGCGACCACTTCGGTTCCTTCCAAGGCGGCTAAAAACTTAGCGTGGGTTCCGCCCCTGGCCCCCACTCCAATAAATGCAGCACGTACCTTATCCAATTTAGGAGCTGCGAACCCACCCATATACTTTGAAGAGAAGGGTCTTTCTGAATTGGCTTTCAAATAACTTGGTACAATGGTAACCGCAGCTGCGGTCAATGAAGTTTTTTGGATAAAACTTCTTCTATCAAGGTTTTTCATAGGTGAACAAGGCATTGTGGTTCTTCTGTTCCAAAGTATGAAAAAAAAAGAAAGGGAAGCAAGCTTCCCTTTTTTAAAATCAGTATAATCTTTTAACCATAAGGTTATTTTAAGCTTGCCAAACTTTTTTCCAAAGTCTCTATTTTTGCTTCGGCATCGGCAGCTTTTTTACGTTCCATGGTAACCACTTGTTCTGGCGCATTGTCCACAAAACGTTTGTTGCTCAATTTCTTTTCCACAGACTTCAAAAATCCCTTGGTATAATTTAGCTCTTCCGTAATCTTGGCTATTTCTGCCTCCACATCGATAGCTCCACTGATTGGAATAAAGTATTCGTTACTTTTCACCCTATATGTAAGGGCCCCATCCAAACTGGAATCAACAGCTTCCATTTTTGAAATGTTCCCTAATTTTAAAATAATGGCATCCATTTGATTGTCCATACCTTCCGTATTCAGCATAAAAAGTTCCAATGCATCTTTTTGAGGAATATTTTTTTCCTTTCTAATGGTTCTTATTCCAGAAATTACTTCTGCTGCAAAATCAAAATTGGCAATCAAGGCATTGTCCACTTCTTCGGTTTCTGGCCAATTGGCGACTATCAAAGCTTCTTCCGGGGTACGTTCTGCAATATGCTGCCATACTTCCTCGGTTAAGAATGGCATAAAGGGATGTAACAATATCAGATTTTCTTCAAAAAGACGCAACACCTCTTTATGAGTGGCTCGATCAATTGGTTTTTGATATTCAGGTTTTATAATTTCTAATAACCAAGAGCAGAAATCATCCCAGACCAATTTGTAGCTAGCCATCAATGCGTCGGAAATTCGGTATTTGGAAAAGTGGTCCTCAATTTCCACCAAAGTCTTATTGAGTTTTGCTTGGTACCAATCAATGCCTTTTTGTGAGGCTTGGGGTTGGGGTAAATCTGCAACTTCCCATCCTTTCACCAATCGGAACGCATTCCATATTTTATTGGTAAAGTTGGCTCCTTGTTGGCATAGAGCTTCATCAAACAATAAGTCGTTACCTGCAGCAGAGCTCAATAAAAGTCCTACACGAACACCGTCGGCGCCAAAATTTTCTATCAATTTTAGTGCATCTGGCGAATTACCAAGCGATTTGGACATTTTTCTACGTTGCTTATCACGAACCAATCCGGTCAGGTAGACATTTTCAAAAGGTCGTTTCCCACGATATTCATATCCAGACATAATCATACGGGCTACCCAGAAAAACAAAATGTCGGGTCCTGTAACCAAGTCACTAGTAGGATAATAGTAATTGACCTCTTCATTATCTGGTTCCAATATACCGCCGAAAACACTAATGGGCCATAACCAAGAAGAGAACCATGTATCCAGTACATCTGAATCCTGACGTAGATCCGATTGTTGAATATTTGAATTTCTAGCTTTTGCCAACTCCAATGCTTCTTCCGGGGTTTCCGCAACCACAAAATCATCTTTACCATCTCCGAAATAATAGGCTGGAATTTGTTGTCCCCACCATAATTGACGGGAAATGTTCCAATCTCTTATGTTTTCCATCCAATGGCGATAGGTATTTTCAAACTTGGAAGGATACAATTTGACATCTTTTGTCTCCAAAACACCTTCAATGGCAGGTTTTGCCAGATTTTCCATTTTCAAAAACCATTGATCCGAAAGTCGAGGCTCTATAACCGCTTTGGTTCTTTCTGAGGTTCCAACTTTGTTGATATGTTGTTCAGTTTTCACCAAATATCCCTTTTCTTCCAATTCCTTTGAGATTTCTTTGCGAACCACAAAGCGATTTTTTCCATTGTAGTGTAGCCCATAAGAGTTAAGGGTTCCATCTTCATTAAAGATATCGACCACTTCAAGATTGTGCTTATCCCCAAGGTTTTTATCGTTCTCGTCATGGGCCGGGGTTACCTTAAGGCATCCCGTACCAAATTCTACATCGACATAATCATCCTCAATAATTGGTATTACCCTATCACAAATTGGCACAATGGCCTTTTTGCCCCTTAAATGGTGGTATCTTTCATCGTTTGGATTTATACAAATGGCAGTATCCCCCAAGATGGTCTCTGGACGTGTTGTGGCGATGGTCACTTTTTCATCAGAACCTTCAATAGCATAAGATAAATAATAGAGGTTTCCTTGTCGCTCTTCATATATCACCTCTTCATCGGAAAGGGTTGTTTTGGCCTCTGGGTCCCAGTTCACCATTCGGTACCCCCTATAAATCAAACCTTTGTTGTACAAATCCACAAAGACTTTAATTACAGAGGCAGACATATCGTCATCCATAGTGAACTTGGTGCGGTCCCAATCACATGAACATCCCAATTTTTTCAATTGTTGAAGAATAACACCACCGTACTCATTGGTCCAATCCCAAGCGTGCTTAAGAAATTCCTCTCGGGACAACTTTGATTTATCAACACCTTCTGCCTTCAGCTTAGCAACCACTTTGGCTTCGGTAGCAATGGAAGCGTGATCCATTCCCGGTACCCAACACGCATTTTTTCCTAAAAGCCTTGCTCTTCTAATCAGTACATCTTGGATGGTATTGTTGAGCATGTGGCCCATATGAAGCACTCCAGTAACATTTGGCGGGGGTATTACTATGGTGTAGGGCTCCCTTTCGTCTGGCTTGGAGCTGAAATAATCATGCTCGGACCAGTAGGCATACCAGTGTTCTTCAACCCTTTTAGGGTCATATTTTGATGGGATTTCCATTTTTCGGTATAGTTTTTGTTTATTTGGACTGTGATTGGTTCTTTTTAAAAGGAAGCTAAATGTTAATTTTTTGCAATTCTTCGGTGGAGAACCAATCCAGAAATACGAAACAAAAATAAGTAACGTTATTCTATAACAAAAGAATTTTGGATGCAGGTATCAAAACATCTACATTTGAAGTTCACCCAAAAACCAAAAATGATGAAAAAAACTGTACTCTTGCTGTTTGTAGGGCTTTTATCCTTAGGGGTGTATGCTCAAGAAACTGCTAAAATCGAATTTAAGAGCGAGACTATTGATTATGGAGAAATTGATAGAGGTAGTGATGGTGTCCGAGTATTTGAATTTACCAATACCGGAAATGTTCCTTTAGTGGTCAGCAATGTAAGATCTAGCTGTGGATGTACTATTCCTAAAAAGCCGGAAGAACCCATTATGCCTGGCAAAGTTGGCAAAATCGAAGTGAAATATGATACTAACAGGGTTGGCCCAATTAGAAAGGCCATTACTGTTACCTCTAATGCGGATACTCCCACCAAAGTTTTAAAAATTAAGGGAACCGTAAAGAATTCCGGAGCAAAATAAGAAGAAGAAAATTATATGTTTAAAGCCCCAAAATCCAATTGGATTTTGGGGCTTTAATTTTTTAGTCATCATCAAAGACTTTTTTAAGAACAAAAGAGAACAATAAATCTTGATTATATCTTTCAATTAACAATTTAATGCGTTTTCCTTCTTTGTCATTGATCATTTTAAGGATTTCCTGTAGCTTATACTGATGAACTCTTTTCCCATTAACAGCCAAAATAACATCTCCTTCGCGTAAACCTGCTTCTGCTGCCGGACTACCTGCGCGAATACCGGAAACCACAATTTCGGGCACTAAGCTCAGCTTTGTCTTATTTTCCAACATTATTTTGACATTGCCAAACGTATCCTTTCCATCGCCTTTAACAACACCATTGACATCGGCAATACTTTCTGCTATATATCGAAGTCCATTGTGTTGTAAATCTATCCCGGCCATATTATAATGAAATGGCTCTTTAAAATTTCCATTCTTTTTTAAAGTGACCAATCCTCTACCGTAATCAAAGACCATATTGAACCTCTTAAGCACTTCACCTCCTAAACTGCCGTTGCGGTCACCCAAATTATCCAAACCTTGGAAAGATTCTCGATCGGGAAATGCAACTTTCGCTTCTTCCAGTAGATATTCCCCGATTCGAACGCCATTTATTTTACTTCGCTTGCCAAAAATATCTCCACTTAGACCTCGTCCCAAGTGATCATCATAATTTTTTTCCGGAATTTCCAATCCTTTTTTCTGTTCTGGAAACAACCAAAGTGCATCGCTACTACCTGTATCCACAAGCAACTTGACTGGTATATTTGCTGTATCCTTCATTAATACAGTTCCCTCAACATACGCTTTTCGCTTTTCCACAATCAAAGGGATTGTTTGTCTATTCCTTTTATCCTTATAGGTATAAAGTTCAGGGTTGTGCAGTTTTATTTTTTTTGCTCCATAATTGACCTCAACAATAAAATCCCTAAAAAGATCGTAGCCCATGATACCATGTACAGGAATTCCTAAAGATGTTGAAAAGTTTATACTCTTATCTATAACCACATAAAGATCTTGTGAATAGTTTTTTGCTTTTCCAAAACTGAAAGCGTTTCCTTTGGAACTCAAGGCTTTCATGGGTCGTCCTTCACCTAATCCCTGAATAGTAACTTCAGAAACATTGTTGATAGGTACCGAGTCGGAGTCAGAGAGGTTAAAAAGTATCGGCTTGCTTACTCCTGAATCTAAAATAAAGGTGAGTTCTGTTCCATTGATCTCAACTGGTATTATAATTAGGTTATTGATAAGTTCAAAGTTGATTTTTTGATATTTTTTACCTTTTGGCAAGTTGAATCCTTGCGCCATCGTAAAAAGAGGCACTAACCATAAAAGCATAAAAAAAGCAATACTTTTCCTTAACATTCTTAATATCAATTAATCATACTTATTAAATATAACAATTTTAAGCCAAAAGCCACTTTTATTTAACATATCAATAATCCACTAATTATTCTCTAAAGTTGTTGGTTTCAATAATTGGTTTTCTCATTTTTGTCAAAATTTTAGCTCATGCCAAGTATCTCCAATAAGGGCAATAAAATGCCCGCATCGCCAATTCGCAAATTAGTACCCTATGCGGAAGCTGCTAAAAAGCGAGGTGTCCATGTAATCCACCTCAACATTGGTCAACCCGACATTAAAACTCCTAAAGTAGCGCTGGATGCCGTTAGAAACCACAACATAGAGGTTTTGGAGTACAGTATGACGCAAGGCTCAGAAACATATAGACTTAAAATTGCCGATTATTATGCTAAAAAAGACATTATAGTTGATTCTGAGGATATTATTGTGACCACAGGTGGTTCCGAAGCATTATCTTTTGCCATGGGAACCATTATGGACAATGATGACGAAATAATAATCCCAGAGCCATTTTATGCCAACTACAATGGGTTTGCTACAGCTTCGGGAGTTATTGTTAAACCAATTGCCTCCACTATTGAAAACAATTTTGCTCTACCTCCAATTTCCAAGTTTGAAGAGCTCATTACACCGAAGACTAAGGCCATTCTTATTTGTAATCCAGGTAACCCTACCGGCTACCTGTATACTGAAGAAGAAATAAAACAACTAGCCGCACTTGTAAAAAAGCATAACCTTTTCCTCGTTGCAGATGAGGTGTATCGAGAATTTACATACGAAGGTCGCAAGCACTATTCCATTTTGCAGATTAAAGGACTGGAAGAGCATGCCATAGTTGTAGATTCAGTGTCCAAGAGGTATAGCATGTGCGGTGCCCGAATCGGGTGTTTAATCTCTAAGAACACCGAAGTTATCCAAACCGCAATGAAATTTGCCCAGGCTCGTTTATCTCCTCCGACCTTTGCGCAAATTGCCAGTGAAGCTGCATTGGAAACCCCTCAGGAATATTTTGATGACGTCATCAAAGAATATGTTTCCAGAAGGGACATCCTAATATCGGAACTTAAAAAAATCGATGGAGTGAACGTAGCAATTCCACAAGGGGCATTTTATTGTGTTGCGGAATTACCAATTAATGATGCCGATCAATTTGCACAATGTTTGCTCGAAAGTTTTGATTTGGACGGCACCACTGTAATGGTGGCACCCGCTGCAGGCTTTTATGCAACCCCTGGCTTAGGGAAAAATCAAATAAGAATTGCCTATGTGCTGGAAAAAGAGCAACTTGTGAAGGCCGTCCAAATTTTGGACAAAGCTTTAAAAGTGTATAAAAGCAAGTGAATATTCAGGAGAACATATCCTTAAAAAGCTACAATACCTTTGGTATTGATGTGAAAGCAAGGTTTTTTGTTGAGATTACTGGACTCGTACAACTTCAAAAAGTACTTGAACTTAAAGCGTATCCAAAAAAAATCATAATCAGTGGGGGGAGCAATATGCTGCTTACCACAGATGTAGATGCATTGGTAATACACATTAATCTCAAGGGCATCACCCTCGTAGATCAGGACGAGGATACCGCTGAAATTAAGGTGATGGCCGGTGAAAATTGGCACGAATTGGTAATGTGGAGCTTGGAGCAAGGTTATGGTGGATTGGAGAACCTATCCCTTATCCCTGGGAATGTAGGCACCACTCCTATACAGAACATAGGTGCATACGGTGTAGAACTTAAAGATGTTTTTGTGAGTTGTGCCGCCATGGACATTAAAACAGGAGAATTGGAAGGTTTTGACAAAGAAGCCTGCAAATTTGGATACCGAGACTCCATTTTTAAGAACGAGGCCAAGGACAAATACATTATCACTTCTGTAAATCTTAAACTCACCAAAAAAGAACATGCACTACATACCGGATATGGTTCCATTGAAAATGAACTCAAGGATAAAGGAATAGTCCATCCGACTCTAAAAGATGTTTCCGATGCGGTCATTGCCATTCGAAAAAGTAAATTGCCCGATCCAAGGGAAATTGGAAACAGTGGCAGCTTTTTTAAAAACCCGATCATTTCAAAAAAAACGTTTGATAAATTTATAAGAAGACACCCCGATGCTCCTTTTTATGAAATAGATGAGAATAAATATAAGATACCGGCTGGCTGGCTCATAGAGCAATGTGGCTTTAAAGGCAAACGCTATGGAGATGCAGGCATCCACCAAAAACAGGCCCTTGTACTGGTGAACTACGGCAACGCTACAGGTAAAGAAATCTTGGAATTGGCCAAAAAAATTCAAGATGTGGTAAATAAGACGTACAAAATAAAAATAGAACCTGAAGTAAACATAATAAAATAACCCCCGTATTGAAATCAATAACGAGGGTTATACCAAACCAAACTAACCAAATCTATATATGTTGTACGGACTACAAGTCCTTTTGTACTTTTTTAATATTACAAAGACAAAATACTTTTTCTGTCTTAGCTTTGTTTTATATACGGGATAAATTCTATTTTAGATTTTAACCCCTAAAAAAAATACCAAAAGATTCGTAAATGAGCACACTAATCGAAAGACATATCGTTTCACTCCTCGCGGAAAAAGACGATAAGGCTATTTCCCTGTTGTATGAAAACTACGGTGATACACTCTTTGGTGTTGCTTATAAAGTGGTAAAAGACGAAGATTTGGCTCAAGATGTACTACAAGAAAGTTTCATTAAAATTTGGAAAAAAGCGGACACTTACGATGCTTCCAAAGCCAAACTTTTTACATGGCTCTTCAGAATAACCCGAAATACTGCTATTGATAAGTTAAGAAGCATTACAAATAAATCGGATAAGGAAATCCAAATAGACGTTTCAGACGTATATAATTTAGGAGTTAAAGGTATAAACCCCGAACATTTGGACATCCAAGAAAACTTGGACAAAATTGAAGACAAGTACAAAGTTGTTCTTGAAGCCCTGTTTTTTGAAGGAATGACGCAGCAGGAAGCGAGTGATGAACTGGACATTCCCTTAGGAACAATTAAATCCAGATTAAAAATAGGACTTCGCGAACTTGGAAAAATTTACGGCACAACTATGTCTTTGCTCCTTATCTTAAACTTATTGTCATGAAGGAAAAAGTAAAAATATTTTTAGAATCCGACATCTTGGAAAAGTATCTTATGGGAGATACAACCAAGGATGAGACCCAAAAGGCAGAAAGGTATATCGCCATGTATCCCGAGGTAAGGGAAACATATGATGAGCTTCAAAAAAACTTGGAGACATTTGCTAATTTATACGCTAAAAAGACACCAGAAGGCCTTAAAGAGGTTATACTTGCCAGTGCAAGAAAAGAGACTATGGTAAGCAAAAGGTTCTTGCGTTATGCCATTGCTGCAAGTGTGGCTATTATGATTTTTGCTGGTTCCTCTCTCTTCTTCTGGAATGAGAACCAAACACTTCAAGAAGAAAATACCCTGGTCACCAACCAGATTAAGTATTTGGAGAACAATATGAAAGATCAATTGGCCGATATGAGAAACCAATTTATCGTTCTGAACAATCCGGCGACCAAAAAATATCAGGTAAAAGGAGAAAAAGAAGGCAAAGCACTTAAGGCCATTGCCTACATCAATCCTGTTAAAAAACTTTCCTACATCAATGTCAGCAATGTACCTGAGTTGCCAGAAGACAAATGTTTCCAGATGTGGGCCGAAGTGAATGGTGAGTTGGTAAATTTGGGAGTAATCAAGGATTTTGACGAAAAAGACAAGTTGCTAGCGCTACCTTATGCCGATAACGCTGTTGGTTACATCACCATTGAGCCAAAAGGCGGAAACAGTGCTCCATCCGTGGACAATATTGTGGCCAATATCAAATATTAATAAATTCAAGGTTTAACAAGGTATTTTGTACCTTTGTTCAAAAGTTGGATTATGAAGTTAGCACTAGTTACAATTGGATTATTGGCACTCGCATTTGCAGGTATTGCCATTAAAATCTGGGGTAAAAAGAACGGTGAGTTTGCTGGCACATGCGCAAGCCAAAGTCCGTTTTTAAACAAAGACGGGGAAGCTTGCGGGTTTTGCGGTAAACTTCCTGATGAACAAGATTGCAAAAAAGACACTGTCTCCAACACTCCATAACTTTATATATTTAAAGGCAATCTTTAATTTTTGGAAAAAACTGACGATTCCATCAAAGAAATTATACAAAAGGCAAAAAAAGGAAACCAAATTGCCTTTAGCACACTTTTGGATACTTTCTGGAACGATGTTTACAGTTTTCAGATACTTCGCACCAAAAATGAAAATGATGCAGAAGACATCACCATAAGAACATTTTCCCGAGCATTTGATAGAATTGAAACTTATGATGACGCATTTGAGTTCAAAACCTGGCTCATAACCATTTCCAAAAACCTCCATGTAGACCTTCTTCGAAAACGCAAAAGAAGCTTACTTAACGATATGGATTCCCGAGGGGACGAAGTAAAGAGAGTTTTGGACGAAACACCATCGGTAGAAGACCGATTGATTACCGAGCAGAATTTGGCCAATTTACTTAGAGACATCAAAAAATTAAAGCCACACTACCAAAAGGTCATCAACCTACGTTATTTTCATGAATTGAGTTATGCCGACATCGCCAAAGAGCTCAACGAACCCATAAACAATGTGAAGGTAAAATTGCTTCGGGCAAAAAAACTTTTGGCTGAAGTCATCAAAAAAAATTGCCCCGTCCGGGTTCATAAATTTTCCTTTCCAGTTTTGTACCTTTGTTAATACAAATTAAATTGTATGAGCACAAGCGTAGCAGAAAACGTTCTTCCTCCAAAGGGAAAGCCAAAATGGCTAAGAGTGAAGCTCCCTACGGGTAAAAAGTACACCCAGCTCAGAGGATTGGTTGACAAATACGACTTGAATACCATTTGCACTTCTGGAAGTTGCCCAAATATGGGTGAATGTTGGGGTGAAGGAACTGCTACTTTTATGATTTTGGGTAATATTTGTACACGCTCCTGCGGATTTTGTGGGGTAAAAACAGGTAGACCCGAAACAGTGGATTGGGCAGAACCTGAAAAAGTGGCACGATCTATAAAGATCATGAAGATAAAACATGCTGTGCTTACCTCTGTAGATCGAGACGACCTTAAGGACATGGGGTCAATTATTTGGGGAGAGACGGTTAAGGCCGTTAGAAGAATGAACCCTGATACCACCATGGAAACCCTTATTCCTGATTTTCAAGGCATTTCCACACATTTGGACCGCATATTGAACGTAGCTCCAGAAGTTATCTCCCACAACATGGAAACCGTAAAGCGATTGACTAGGGAAGTTAGGATACAGGCCAAATACGAACGAAGCTTGGAAGTTCTGGATTATTTAAAGAAAAATGGTGCAAACAGAACCAAATCGGGTATTATGCTCGGTTTAGGTGAAGAAGAGCATGAAGTAATCTCCACCATGAAAGACCTTAGGAATGTTGGTGTCGATGTAGTTACTATTGGTCAATACCTACAACCTTCAAAAAAGCACTTGCCTGTAAAGCAGTTTATTTTACCCGAGCAGTTCAAAAAATATGAGGAATTAGGTTTGGAAATGGGCTTTAGGCACGTTGAAAGTGGCGCCTTGGTTCGCTCATCTTACAAAGCACATAAACATATTGATTAGCACCTCTCCTCCCTCCCAATCATGAAAAATATCACTGTTGGAATAAACGGCTTTGGACGTATTGGTAGAACCCTTTTTAGGCTTTTACACAATCATCCAAATATAAGCGTAGTAGCTATAAACGATTTGGCCAACGCGGAAACCTTGGCCCATCTACTTAAATATGATAGCATCCACGGAACATTCAATGCGGATGTAAGCCACAACAATAACAATATTCGTTTCGATGGCAGGGAAATACCTGTCCTCAACCACAATCACCCCAAAGAAATTGATTGGAAATCCCATCAAGTTGATTTAGTTGTGGAATCCACAGGAAAATTTAAAACACCGGAAGATTTGGAATTCCACGTAAAAAATGGGGCCAAGAAAGTAATCCTATCCGTTCCTCCGATGGATGATTCCATCAAAATGGTGGTTTTGGGCGTTAATGACGAAATTATCGATGTTAACGACGATATTATCTCCAATGCATCATGTACCACCAACAATGCTGCCCCAATGATCAAAGTCATAAATGAACTGTGCGGCATAGAACAGGCATATATCACTACAATACATTCCTACACTTCTGACCAAAGTTTACACGACAGTCCACACCGAGACCTTAGAAGGGCCCGGGCTGCTGGCCAATCTATAATTCCGACAACCACAGGTGCTGCTAAAGCCTTGACCAGTATTTTCCCAGAACTATCCAATACTATAGGTGGGTGTGGCATTCGCGTTCCTGTTCCAAATGGCTCACTAACGGACATCACTTTCAATGTTATAAAAGAAACTTCCATTGAAGAAATAAACACTACCTTTAAGATACAAGCGGAAAACAGCCTAAAAGGCATACTCAATTATACGGAAGACCCTATTGTTTCCATTGACATAAACAATAGTTGTTACTCTTGTACGTTTGATTCATTGATGACCTCCGTGATTGGTAAAATGGTAAAAATCATTGGTTGGTATGACAATGAAACTGGATATTGCTCCAGAATAATTGATTTAATCGTTTTGCTCATTAAGAAAAAATACATTTGAAATTCAAACTAGCAAACAAAAAGATGGGCGTAAAATCGCCGCTTCTCTTGTGCATGCTTCTATGCATTCAACTTTGTTTTGCCCAAAATGAAAGTAATTCCACCTCAGATGTAATGTCAATTTTTGATGAGTTTATGAGCTACCGCCACGAAAACAAAGTGGATTTAGCTTTAGAGGCTTTGAACGAAGCAGCCAACATTGCAGAAAGCAATGAAGACTCCAAACTTTTACTTGACACTTATCACCAATACGCACGATTATTTTTAGAACAAGGTGATCAAGAAACAGCAATTTTTTACTGGGACCGGGCCAGCATCCTATTAAAGGACACCTCATATTCTTACGGCCAGGCATTTCATTTATATTTGGATGCCTCACTTAGATATAGTGAAGGCAACAACTTTCAGGCGTTGAAACAACTGGAAGAATCGAGGAAATTGAGCAATAACAGAAACCTTACCAACAACATACTTTTACTGGAGGCAAACATCTATACCAATATTGAAAAATATGATGACGCCATAAAAAACCTGCATGCGCTCATAGTTAACTCAGACGATAAGGAGCGGGCCTATTTGGCAACAAAAGCAAACTTGCAGTTGGCCAAAATCAGTATCACCCTAAACGACCTTGAAGAAAGTATTATCCATTCCAAAGCTGCTTTGGAATTGGCTCAAAAACATGGTTTCGCCAAGGAAATAAAAAATGCCTACGAGCAGCTATCAAAGATTTATGAAACCAACGGCAATTATAGTGAAGCCCTGATATATGCCAAAAGTTTGGCTCAAATCAAAGATTCCATATTTAATTCGGAAAAAGTAAAACTAGACTTGGATACAGCGGATAAAATCCGTTTCAATCACCAAATGAATGAACTCAATAAGCTTCAAGCCAAGAACGAAGAGTTGAGTGAATCAAAAAACCGTTCAGAGATAACGGCCATTTTAACTTCTGCTTTTTTGACAATTATTTCTCTTTTGGCCGTTTCATTGTTCCGCAACAACCAAATAAAATTAAAGACCAACGATCTTCTTTATACCAAAAACAAGGAACTCGAATTAGCGCGGGATGCGGCGGTTTCAGCCATGGAGGCAAAAACCAATTTTTTATCTACGGTAACACACGAGCTTAGAACACCTTTGTACGCTGTTACGGGCCTTACCCACCTATTATTGGAAGAAAACCCTTCCGAACATCAAAAAGAGCATTTAAAATCTTTAAAATTCTCGGGAGAATACCTGCTAAATTTCATAAACGATATTCTTCAAATCAATAAAATTGATGCGGATAAACTTGAACCCCTCAACGTAGATCTCAATCTAGAAAAAGTACTTGGGGATGTCGTGGAATCGCTCCAACAAAATGCCAATGAAAAGAATACTGAACTCATCTTAAATTACGACCGAACCATTCCGAAAAAATTATTGGGAGATCCTGTAAAGCTATCCCAAATTTTCATGAACCTTGTTGGAAATGCTCTTAAATTCACCAAAAACGGCAAGGTAGAGGTCATAGTAAAAATGCTTAAGAAAGAAGAGGACAATGTAAAGCTGTATTTTGAAGTAAGGGACAACGGAATCGGAATATCGGAAGAACAGCAACAACATATATTTGACAGTTTTGAACAGGGATCCATTCAAATTAACCGAGAATATGGAGGAACGGGACTTGGATTAACTATAGTTAAAAGTCTCCTAGGCTTGTTCGGTAGTACTATTAATTTGGACAGTGACGTTGGCCATGGAAGTTCCTTCTATTTTGAAATGGATTTGGATTATGAAACCAAAGAAGGAGAGGATATTGCCTTTGAACTGAGTCCTGAAGAATTTCAATTTAAAGGATTACATGTTCTAGTGGTCGAAGACAATAAAATAAATCAGGTAATCACCAAAAAAATGCTCACTAAAAAAGAGATCACCTGTAACATTGCCAATAACGGCAACGAAGCCATCGATTTGGCCAAAACCAATAAATACGATGCTATTTTAATGGATATCCATATGCCCGGCATAAGCGGCGAGGAAGCAACACGACAAATACGAAAGTTCGACAAAAACATTCCCATTATTGCCCTAACCGCCATTTCATTGGACGATAGTTTGGAGAGCTTTTACGAAGCAGGCTGTAACGATGTGGTCACCAAGCCATTTAAACCAGAGGTTTTCTATCAAAAAATAGGTGAGAATATCTTCAGAAGTAAAATGGAAGGCTCCATTTAAAGCAAATCCAGAACAGCATCCTTTAAAATTGCAGCATCTTCATCCGAAAAGCTATGGGCTATTTCCAAAAAATACAGCTTATCCACCCTACCCTCTAATCGCACAAAGTCTTTTTCCGTGGTTAACACAGTCTCATACTTTTTAAACCGTGCAATTTCCTTGTCGGTAAAATGGTGATGGTCCCTAAATTCAAAATGTTCAAAATGTATTCCCACGGACTGTAAAAATTCAACCAACGGCCCCGGAGAAGCAATTCCAGTAACCAATGCCAATGGTTTGTTTTTTAATTCTGACAATAAAATATTCTGTTTTTGGCCATCAGTAACAAAATTCTGATATTTCAAAGTGGCGAACAACACCTTTTGATGTGATTTTGGTTTAAGCTTGCTTATAACTCCATTCCTAATATCTTCGTCCAAGGCTGTAGGACATTTGGTGACAATAATTAAATCGGCTCGTTCGGCCTCTTTCTTTGCATCTCGTAAGTTTCCAGTCGGCAGATACCAATCATCCACATAAAGGTCACCAAAAGAGGTAAGCAAGATGGAAAAAGTAGGTTTCACTTTTCTATGTTGAAAAGCGTCATCCAATACTATGATATCCGGATTCCTATCGTTTTCCAATTTCTCAATGCCATTTCTCCTATCGGAATCAACAGCTACGGTAACCCTAGGGAACTTTCTATAGATTTGATAAGGCTCATCACCCAAATCCAACACAGTACTTTCAGGACTTCCCAAGTAAAACCCTTTAGATTTACGTTTATAACCACGACTCAAAACCGCTACCCTATGCTCTTTCAACAATCGCAGTAAATACTCCGTCATAGGCGTTTTACCAGTTCCACCAACACTAAGATTGCCCACGCAAATAAGTGGGGTTTTGTACGATTTGGATGAAAAAACACCTAAATCGAACATTAAATTTCTCACATAAACCACCATGGCATAGATCAAAGAAATAGGGAACGTTATTTTCCGGAGCATCTGAAGCATTGAACGAAAATATAATATTTTATCTTTAGCCCAATCAACATTTTTAAAATGACCGTTAACGATATTGCGAAAACACTGGAAGAATTGGCTCCTTTGGCCCATGCCGAAGAATTTGATAACGTAGGCTTATTGGTGGGTGACCCGAACATGGAAGTTACTGGCATCCTTGTAACTCTGGATACGCTGGAAAACGTGGTGGACGAAGCCATTGAAAAAAATCACAATCTAATCGTGAGCTTCCATCCGATAATCTTTAAGGGTTTGAAAAAGCTGACGGGCAGTAATTATGTAGAGCGTGTGGTTCTTAAAGCAATATCCAACAACATTGCCATCTACAGTATGCATACTGCACTGGACAACAGTAAAATGGGTGTAAACGCCAAAATCTGTGAAGTACTTGGGATTAAAGGAACGGAGGTTTTGATACCAAGACCAAAAAGCATTAAAAAATTGACTACTTATGTGCCTTTGAATGATGCTGAAAAAGTAAAAACAGCTTTGTTCAAAGCAGGAGCAGGCGAAATTGGAAAGTACAGCAATTGTAGTTATAGTTTAGAAGGAATTGGTAGTTTCAAAGCAGATAATGAGGCCAATCCAACCATTGGGAATGTAGGGGAAATTCATTTTGAAAAAGAGACACAGATCAACATCATCTATTCCTTTGAAAAGGAAAAATCCATCTTAAACGCACTTTTTGATGCCCATCCGTATGAAGAAATAGCATACGAAGTGCTCACAATTGACAATACCAATCAAAATTTGGGCATGGGGATGATAGGAACCCTTGAAGTTGAAATGGATGAAAAGGAGTTTTTATTATTGGTAAAAGAAAGAATGAACGCCGCTGTAGTAAGGCATTCAAAACTACTTGGCAAAAAGATAAGAAAAGTCGCAGTTTTGGGTGGTAGCGGTGCTTTTGCCATTGGTTCGGCCAAGAGCGCCAGAGCCGATGTTTTTGTTTCTGCCGACATTAAATACCATGAATTTTACCAAGCCGAAAACCAATTGGTAATAGCCGATATCGGGCACTTTGAAACTGAGCAGTTTACAAAAGATTTATTGGTTGATTATCTTACGAAAAAAATTCCTAATTTTGCAGTCTCTTTATCAGAGAGTATAACGAATCCCATCAAGTATTTATAAAATATATGGCGAACAAGAAAGAAAGCACTGTGGAAGAAAAGTTGAGAGCGCTGTACGACCTACAGCTTATTGATTCCAGAGTTGATGAAATCCGTAATGTTAGAGGCGAACTGCCCCTGGAAGTACAAGACTTGGAAGATGAAGTCCTTGGTCTTAAAACCAGAATGGACAAATTGAAAACAGATGTTGAGACCGTCAACTTTGAGATTACTGCCAAGAAAAATCTCATCGATGAGGCCAAAGCGCTTATCAAAAAATATAGCGAACAACAAAAAAACGTCAGAAACAGCCGAGAATTCAATTCCTTGAGCAAGGAAGTGGAGTTCCAAGAACTGGAAATTCAATTGGCTGAAAAAAACATTAAGGAGTTCAAAGCACAGATTGAGCAGAAAAAAGAGGTGATTTCCCAAACCAAAGAGAAATTATCCGAACGCGACAGCCATCTTAAGCACAAAAAAGGTGAATTGGATGCTATCCTTAAAGAAACTGAAAAGGAAGAAAAAGCGCTCTTAAAAAAATCTGAGGAGTACGAAGATAAAATTGAAGACCGTTTGATCAAAGCATACAAAAGAATCCGTCATAACGTAAAGAACGGTTTGGCAGTAGTTCCCGTGGAACGTGGAGCATCTGGAGGTTCTTTCTTTACCATTCCACCACAGGTACAGGTAGAGATTGCTTCCCGTAAAAAAATTATTACCGATGAGCACAGTGGTAGGATTCTAGTAGACCCACTATTGGCCGAGGAAGAACAGGATAGAATGGAAAAACTATTTGCCAAGATCTAAGAACAATAGCTTTTACATAATAAAAAAAGCCACCTTATCGGTGGCTTTTTTGGTATTGTACTTTGTCATTTCGAAATAAGCGTTGCAATTGAGAAATCTAAAAACAGATTTCTCCCATTCGGTCGAAATGACAATTAAGTTTAATTGCTCACAATAATCCCAGGATCATTTCTTCAATCTCTTTGGAGTCCCATTTTTCCTCTATATTGGGTTGCTGCATCACTTGTTGCATTATTGCTTCCTGTAAATCTCCCGTGGCAAGGGCTTCGACATACGGCTTATCCGAAAATGTGACTCTACTATATACCGGAACCCACTTCTCTGGATATTTTTTCGCAAAATGCTTCTCAATTTTTTTCTGCAACAAAAACTTTGGGTCCGCTGTTTTACTGCTCATTTCCACAAAGTTTCTGTAACTCAATTCCGCAATGGCATCTGCATTGGGTTTTCGTTCTTCCTGATATTCGGAAAAAATACGTGCCCAATCATCACCGTGTTTGTCCATTAATTGGTTGAGCACATAGATATCTTCAAAACCTGCATTCATACCCTGCCCATAGAATGGTACAATGGCATGCGCAGAATCACCGACCAAGGCAACTTTGTCCCAATAGGTCCATGGGTAACACTTCATAGTAACCATGGCACTTGTTGGGTTATTGAAAAAGTCATTGGTCAAATCCTCAATTTCCTTTCTCACGGTAGGGAAATATTTCTTAAAAAAATCTTTGGCCTGTGCTTCGGTTTTAATGCTTTCAAAAGATATATCCCCCTCGAAGGGTAAAAATAATGTGCAGGTAAAACTACCGTCCACGTTGGGCATGGCAATAAGCATAAATTCTCCACGAGGCCAAATATGAAAGGAATTTTTATCCAATTTATGGGTTCCATCTTCATTGGCAGGTATAGTTAGCTCTTTGTAGCCTACATCAATAAAGTTTTGGGAATAATTAAACCTGCTCCGACGCTGCATTTTATGGCGAACCCGTGAAAATGCACCATCGCACCCAAAAACAAGGTCGAACCCATATTCTTTCCATTCACTTTTCTCAGTTTCCCCTGTATAGATTTTAGCATCGGGCAAATCTACATCCCAAACTTTTTCATTGAACCTGAAAACAGCACCTGCTTCCTCGGCCAAGTTTATCATTCTCTTATTTAGGACTCCTCTGGAAATTGACCATATGGCCTCTCCATCCTTTCCATAATTTTGAAAATAAATAGGTTTATCATTAACGTGCATGGCACGCTTGTACAAGGGGATTGCAATATCTTTAATTTTTTTTCCGATGCCCACCTCATCCAAGGAATTCCAACCCCTATCACTCATGGCGAGGTTAATGGATCTTCCCGAAAATTTGATGGTTCGAATGTCTGGCCTTCTATCAAATACCGTAACCGCATGTCCAATTTTTCGAAGATATATTGCTAAAAGGGAACCCACCAATCCAGAACCGATGATGGCGATATTTTTTGGGGTCTGTGTCATAAATGCCCTAAGGCTCGTTCTAATTAAATAGCTAAAATAAGGATTTTTAATTGTTCAGGTTGGCACCTTTTCCTTTCAACCTGCCATACCATGCAAGCCATAGTGCTTTTTTTATTGTTAGGTCTGTTGACAATTTTCAGCATACGATATAATCCGAAGCGGCATGTCTCCACGTATATAATGTATAATATTCCGCTACGGCGTCTATATATAAAAAGTCCTTCACAATACGTTGCGAAGGACTTTTCACTTTTAATAAATTCTCTTTTTATTTTAAGATTTCATCCACAATACCATACTCAACTGATTCTTCCGCACCCATCCAATAATCACGGTCAAAATCTTTCATGACTTTTTCAAAAGACTGCCCACAATTTTCAGATAAAATTTTGGCACCCAATTCTTTGGTCTTTATAATTTCCTTGGCTTGGATTTCAATATTGGAAGCTTGTCCTCTGGCTCCTCCGCTGGGCTGGTGAATCATTACACGGGCATGTGGTTGAATAAACCTTCTACCTTTTTCCCCCACTGATAAGAGTATGGAACCCATGGAAGCTGCTAAACCTGAGCATACCGTGGATACCGGGCTTTTTATTTGCTTAATGGTATCGTAAATGGCAAAACCGGAGGTAACATAACCGCCTGGGCTATTGATTATCAATTGAATCTCTTTATTGTTCAGCATATCCAAATACAGCAATCGGTCGATAACGTGTTTGGCAGAATCATCATCTACCATACCCCACAAGAATACTTTGCGGTCTTCTAGCAGTTTTTCTTGGATCAACTCTTGAACTTTTCCTTTTTTCGAACTCATTATTTACGTGTTGTGAGACATCAAAAATAATCAAATTCCACTGATTTTTTTGAACTTGTTGACCCCAATACTTTTATAATATTATTATCTGTCTTTTTTAAGCATATCATCTTTGCTCAAAATCACCCATTTTACTGTTCAAATAGCCACAGTAAGTCTAAATATGTCCACTTATTATATGGTTTCATAATCCCACTAATTATTTTATCCCATATCACATTACTTATTTAAGCACAGAAAACAATACATCTTCCGCCAACCTATTTAAATCATTGCCAATCAGTACAATGTTCATTCATACCTGCAGCACCCAAAAACACGGTAGTAAAAATGAAAATGAGAAAAATTATTTTTCAATAAAAGTTGATTCAAGAGTGATTTTATTTGGTGTAGCTTTTTAAAACGAAATACAGATTACTGGATTTTCATGGTATATTTGATTAAAAGTCAGATATGAAGATCTATCACCTACTAGGATTGTTTGCTGTATTTTTTTTCTCTGCATGCAAAACCGACCCTAAAAAAGTTGAAGATACCAATGAGCCCAAAAAAACTGTTCCCGAACGTATTGCGGAAGCCCACGGTTTTGAAAACTGGAACGCGGTGAACGAAATTGCCTTTACTTTTAATGTGGACAGGGATTCCATGCATTTTGAGCGCAAATGGAAATGGAAACCCAAAACCAATACGGTAACCGCCATTTCTGGAGCTGACACCTTAACGTACGACCGTGCAGATATGGACAGTATTGCCCTAAAGACCAATAGCGGCTTTATTAATGATAGATATTGGCTTTTAGCACCATTTAATTTGATGTGGGATGCCAAGAACTACACCTATGAGCACAATACCGAAGCTACCGCTCCAATTAGCAAAGAAGCAATGCAAAAACTCACCATTGTATATGCCAACGAAGGCGGCTACACCCCGGGTGATGCGTATGACCTCTACTTTAAGGATGATTATATACTTCGGGAGTGGGCATATCGCAAATCCAACCAAGACCAACCTAATTTAGTTTCCACCTGGGAAGATTATGTGAATATGGAAGGTTTGCATCTGGCAAAACAGCATAATCGACCTGATGGCGGAACAAATCTTTATTTTACAGGACTTTCGGTACGTAAAGAATAGAACGCATCTATATATTGGGCTTAAAATACAATAACGAAGCATACCACAAAACCCACTTCGAACCCATCTGGTTTTGCATTGAAAGGCCATAAAAGCCTATGTTTTATATTGCTAAACTTTTACACCATATCAATTATTATATGGGGCATTGGCTTCAAGTACTAAAATCTTAATTTCCTTTCACTCGTTTCCATAAATCTATAAGTATCCTTTTACCTGCGCTCCTGTCTGGCGGCTCTTCGGTAAAAACAACTTGGTCATCAGCTTCCACCGTAATCTTATATTTGAACACAAAATCTTGTGCGTTTGGTTTCATACTAAAAAGTCCAAAACGCAAATCATTAAAATATAAATAACCTTCATTTTCAGTTATCGTGTACCACCCTTCCGAAATGGAAATCATCCGCTTGATCTTTTCATTTTCCACAAGCTTACCTAACAATTCATGGTTTTTAGGATAGCTTACAAATGAAATGGGTTGTGTGTCCAAAAACGAATAATTCCCCAATAAATACGCGTTTTCCGTTTCAACGTTGGCGCTCCAAAGTATGGTATTCAAGGGTGATGGTCGGGTATCCAATTGTAAATATGCTATTTTTTGGCTTTTCAAGGCTTGCTCAAATTGCCCAAATGCCGCCCATTTTAAAAGAAAAGTAAGCAATAGATAGCCTGTACTTACGATTAAGCCCATCGTATTGAATCGTTTGCGTTTAGGCGAAGTTCGTTTTTGTCTCATAGCAAGAATCAAAAACACTAAGAAAGGCAATGTGTATATTGGATCTATCACAAAAATGGTCTTAAAGGCCAAGCGTACATCAAACGGCCAAAATAATTGAGTGCCCCAGGTAGTATGTGCATCTAAAATGGGATGCGTAACCAACGACCAGAAAAACAACCACGACCAATCTCTAAAGTTTTTATACGATTCAAAACGTGAAACCAACCAGCCCATCAGTGGCGCAAAAAGCATGGAAAAAGCAATGGAATGCGTAAATCCGCGGTGTATGGCAAGCGAAGAAACTGTATCCGTCAGGTAGGAAGCGACCATATCCAAATCAGGAATAGTACCTGCAATGGCTCCATAAAACATGGCTTTGTTTCCCACTTTTCTACCCAAAACCGCTTCACCGACCGCGGCTCCTAAAACTATTTGTGTAAGTGAATCCATATGTAAACAAAAATACGCTTTGCGGTTCTATTTTTGCTGAGATAACTCTTGGATGTATTTATGGAAAATACAAACAGTTGGCGTAACAGAGAACTAAGTAAAGAAACGACTCTTTTCTTCAATAATTTTGAGATGATTTCTTCTTTACTAAGAAAGTAATGTAACGTTTTATAATAGGAATCTTATTCACCAAGCTATTGTCACGAAATGGCCTTGGCGTCGCTCTTGACCATTCTTACTTTTGCCGATTTCATTTAGATAAACCGGTGTTTCGACAAAGGATTTACCACTGAAACTTTTTCCATGTTTTGTTCTTTCCTGTTGTACGAACAACTTAGAGTGAATCAAACTTAATACGTAAATATCGTACAGCCCATTAGTTGCTAAATAAAAGTTACGACAAGACAGATACGCTAAATTTTATTGCTCCTATGCTACAAGCAACAACATCTTTTTTATCTCCCCCTTCTACCCAAGAAAAAAGTTATGCCCAAAACCATAAAAGCAAGACACAGCAGCAAGATAAAACTATAGCTCAACGAAGCACTTTCCGCAATAAAACCAAGTATTACCGGCCCCAACAAAAATCCCATATAACCAGATCCTGCAATAAAAGCTACTCCTTGTGAAGAATCCACTCCCTTAACGTTGCCCCCTATCCGGAACAGTTCGGGAACAATTACTGAAAACCCAAGACCATTAAAAGCAAAACCAATTATGGAAAGTACTGTACTTTCGGTTAAAACCAAAAAGTACCCTAGAGCGGCTATAAATGCACCTAGGCCCACTATTTTAATGGGACCTATTTTAGCGCTGATACCATCTCCCAAAAAACGCCCTAAGGTCATTGTAGTGGAGAATGCCAAAAACCCCGCTCCTATAAGAAGTTCTGGAGCCATGGCCACTTCTTTTAGATAAAGTCCGCTCCAATCTATTATGGCTCCTTCACTACCAAAGGAAACAAAACCAATGATCCCCAAAAGCAACAAAGGCTTAAAAAGCTTTAGACTAAAAGGCTCCTTTTCCACTGGGGCGGCCACAATATGGATATAATGCTTCCTATAGTACAAATTAATGGTAAATACTAAAATTACCGTTATGCCCATATGTAAGACCTGGCTTCCAATTACCGGAATCAAAAAACTTCCCAATCCGACCAAGATACCACCCAAGCTAAAAAATCCGTGGGCAGCGGACATAAAGTTTTGCTTGTCCTCTTTTTCAATCTCAGTAACCAAAGTGTTTATGGCAATATCGATAAAACCGTTCCCTGCTCCAAAAAAATACAAGGCTGCCATCAATAAATAGTAATTAGGTGCCATAAGTGGTAACATGGCCGTTAGGGAGACACCAACAACCCCAAACCAACAGGCCCTGCCCACTCCAAGTCGGTTAATGAGTTTGGAGGCGACGGGAAAAATAGTAAATACACCTAGGGACAGACAAAATAGAGCTATGCCCAAATCTGCCTTGTCAATGTCCAATTTGTCTTTTACAGTGGGGATATATATGGCCCAAGTGCCAAACCAGATATTTATACTGGTAAAAACCCATGCAGGTCCGAAGTACCTTGGATGGGATAAAATGAGCCATAGGGATTTCATCTGTTTAAATTGGTCGGTTCGGTTGGTAAATAATTGTATTGTTTATGTTGTTTGTATCCCTTTTTTTAGAATTTGACCAAAATGGTACATATCCTCATAGGAACAATATAAAGGTGCTGGGGCCAATCGAATTACGTTCGGCTCCCTCCAATCAGTAATCACACCATTCTTCATCAAGTAATCAAAAATTGATTTTCCTTCCCCGTGTAACAACACGGATAGTTGGCATCCCCTGGCGGCTGGCGTAATTATCTCAAAAGTACTGTCCACTTCCTTATCTATCTCTTGTAATACAAACTCAAGATAGGACACAATGGTTTTTTGCTTTTCGATAAGGGCATCCATCCCAACCTCATCAAAAAGCTCCAAAGAGGCCAAATAAGGGGCTATGGAAAGGATGGGTGGATTGCTCAGCTGCCAAGCATCTGCGGTTTCTATGGGGTCGAATTCGGATTGCATAAGAAAACGGGTTTCTTTTTTAGTGCCCCACCATCCTTCAAAACGAGGAATATCATCCCTGTCCAAATAGCTCTCATGCACATAGATTCCGGAAGCGTTTCCCGGGCCGCTGTTCATGTATTTGTAACTGCACCATGCGGCAAAATCAGCTCCCCAATCATGCAAGTTCAGCTTTACATTTCCAACCGCGTGTGCCAAATCCCAGCCCACATAAGCACCAACCTTTTTTCCTGCCTTGGTAATGGCTTCCATATCCAACACCTGGCCATTATAGTAATTTACACCACCCATGAGTACCAATGCCAGCTCATCTCCTACTTCGTTGATTTTAGCGATGATGTCCTCCGTGCGCCAAGTATGCTCACCATCTCTTTTCTTAACCTCAACCAAGGCTTCTTTTGGGTCAAATCCATGAAAACGAGTTTGACTTTGCAACATATACTGATCGGATGGAAATGCTTTTTCCTCACAAATTATTTTATATCGTTTTTCGTTAGGTCTATAAAAAGATACCATCAATAAATGAAGGTTGACGGTTAAAGTGTTCATCACCGAAACCTCTTTAGGCTTTGCTCCCACTACTTTACCAAGTCCGTTTGCAAGTCTCTCATGGTAATCCCACCAAGGTTTTTCAGCATAAAAATGGCCTTCAACAGCCAATTCCCTCCAATCCTTCATAACCTCATCCACAAATTTTTGGGTACGTTTGGGCTGGAGACCGAGTGAATTACCCGTAAAATAAATTACATCCTTTCCATTTACTTGGGGGTAGTGAAATTCATTCCTGTAAGGGGCCAATGCATCCGAAGCATCAAGCTTTTTTGCAAATTCAAGTGTATTTTGGAACCTCATCCTTTTCTGGTTTGCCTCAAAAATACAATATGTACATGTAAACTGGATAAAAGATAATTACTCCAGACGCATTTCGATGATATGCTTTTTAAAGCCTACTTTTTCATAAGCTTTAATTGCTGGTTCATTGTCGTTGTATACCGTTAACCTTATTTCTTTGTAACCGTTGGCAAGGGACCATTTTTTCAGTTCTTCAACTAGTAAGGCATTAATCCCCAATCCACGAAAGTCTTTATGCGTGTACATAAAACCTAGATAAGCATAAAATTCATGGTTTAAATAACCTCTTGCCACTTTGGGCATGGCGAAACCAGAGGCCACAATTTCTCCTTTAATTTCACCAACTATCACTGTTGACTTAGGATCTTGAATCATCTTTTTGATATCGTAATAACTGATTGGCCCTTCTTTTATAGTAACATCAAACGGACGTTCAGCCTTAACGATTTCTTGTTCAAAATTGAGCAACACAGGAAGATCCTCCAAAATTGCTTTTCGTATGTTTACCTTTGGTAACGACATTGTATGCTTTTATTATAAGAGAGTTTCCAATGTAGTTCTTTTCTATAATTTTGCGAAAATTTTATCATGCATTTCCTATCGCCCATTTTAGAGAATTATATTGCCAACAGCTCGGAAGACGAACCGGTATTATTGCAAGAACTTACCCGGGAAACCCATTTAAAAGTGGTTCAGCCCCGAATGATTACCGGTCATTTTCAGGGTAGGGTATTAAGTGTATTGTCCAAAATCATCAATCCTAAATACATCTTGGAAATTGGCACATATACAGGGTACTCAGCGCTTTGTCTGGCGGAAGGACTTCAAAAAGAAGGGGAATTGCATACTATAGAAATCAACGAAGAACTGCATGAAATGCAACGCAACTATTTTGACAAGAGTGAATTTGGTCCTCAAATTATTCAGCATATCGGGGATGCCTTAGAGCTTATACCCTCTATGCCGCAAACTTTTGATCTTGTTTTTATTGATGCTCAAAAGGTAAATTACGATGCTTATTTTGAAGCGGTGATACAAAAGACAAAGCCAGGCAGTGTGATTTTATCAGACAATGTACTCTGGTCCGGAAAAGTAGTGGAGCCAATTCAAAAATCGGATAAAGCCACTATTTCGTTATTGGATTACAATCAAAAATTAAAAAATGACCCAAGAGTGGAAACCGTACTACTTCCCATTAGGGATGGACTGACCTTAAGTAGGGTGCTATAAAACGCTGATAGAGCCTAAAGAAAAGAATACCGGACAAAACACCGACCAAAGCCCCTACCATAATATCCAAGGGATAATGTACCCCCACATAAATCCTGCTCATGGCAAATAATACGGGCCATATAAACAATAAAATCACCCAATTGGATTTTTGCCTAAAAAAAAGAAACACCAGCATGGTAATGGAGAACGAGCTGGATGCATGTCCAGAGAAAAAACTGTAGCCCGTTGGACTTTTTAGAATACGAATCAAGGTGTTGATTTCTTCTACATTGTTCGGCCTCAACCTTGCTACAGAAATTTTGGTCAAATGTGTGATAAGCGTAATAAAAACAACCAATCCAAGTACGGTCAAAGACTTATAAAGTGCTTCCTTTTTGGGGAATTTCAAGAAAAATAGAATCAGAAATAGGATAAAAAGGGGAGTCCAAGTTGAAATATTGGTCACGGTTGACCAAAAAACATCGTAGTCTTCAATACCCAAACCATTGAGATAAACAAAAGTATCCCTATCCCATTTGAGTAATTTTTCCAACATGGGATATTACTTATTAAGATCTCTTTTAATGGAACCAGAGACATCGCTCACGTTCTTTTTTACATCATCGATTTCCTTACGAATATCCTTGGTGAAGTCCGTGTCGATATCCGTGCTATTTTGAATTTCGCGTTTAATATCATCTGTGGCATCTTTAAGTTGGCGCATTCCTTTGCCTAGCCCTTTAGCTATTCCAGGAATTTTATCCGCACCAAACACCATCACCACTATAAATAGGATGAAAAAAATCTCAGCTCCGCTAATGAATAGAAATTGCATACCACAAATATAATCAGAAGTTGGGTTTAAAATAAAAAAAGCCCCGTGAAATCACGAGGCTCTTAACATAGTTTTTTCTTTTATTGATCTCCTTTGACGTTTTCCTTGAACTTATCAAAATCTGATTTCTCATCTTTCTTTGGCCAAGCGTTATTGGTAGTATCGATGTCCGCAGTTTGCAATTTCGGATCTATGACAATTCCAACCAATTCCTTTTCAGTAGCCATCACTCTTTTCACCTCAGCATCGTTCTTCCTCCAAATTTCTGGCGGGTAGGTGATGCTTTCAGTAGTACCGTCGGCATAGGAATACTCCACGATTAATGGCATTGGAATACCTCCTGGTTTATCAAAAGTAATTTCATAGAAATACTTGGGTTCTTCCACTTGGGCCCTTTCCGCTTCGCTCATATTGTCCATCATGAACTCCTTAAGGTTTTGAGACGTTTCGGTCGGAGATTTTCCCTTAAGCGCTGGATCAAAGTCCTCGCTTTCCTCTTCTGCCAAATAAACCAATGGTGGCAAATCGGCTTCGGTAAGGTTTCTATCAGCCATGTATTTCTCCATTTCCTTGGTTGGCTTGTTGGACACATAGTACTTCTTAACTTCTTTTACACCTATATCCACATAATCGGTGGTGTAGAACCATCCTCTCCAAAACCAATCAAGATCCACAGCTGAGGCGTCTTCCATGGTACGAAAGAAATCTTCAGGGGTCGGGTGCTTGAACATCCAACGTTGTGAATAGGTTTTAAAGGCATGATCGAACAACTCTTCGCCCATTACCGTTTCCCTTAAAATATTAAGGGCGGTAGCTGGTTTCCCATAAGCGTTAGGTCCTAGTTGGTATACATTTTCTGGGTTGGACATGATGGGTGAGATATAACTTTGGTCACCGCTCATATAAGGAACAATTTTAGCTGCTTCGCCTCTTCTTGAGGGATATTTTTCGTTCGGAGCAATAACTTCTGGATTGTTCCTACCAAATTCTTGCTCTGTTAGGTACTGCATAAAAGTATCTAAACCTTCATCCATCCATCCCCACTGACGCTCATCAGAGTTTACGATCATTGGGAAGAAGTTGTGACCAACTTCGTGGATAATCACGCTGATCATTCCGTATTTAACCCTATCGGAGTAGGTACCATCCTCGTTAGGACGCCCATAGTTCCAACAAATCATTGGATATTCCATTCCTTGGTTTTTGGCATGAACGGAAATTGCTTTGTTATATGGGTAATCGAAGGTGTGTTTTGAATAGGTTATCAAAGATTGTACTACCGCTTTGGTCGACATTTCCTCCCATAGTGGGTTACCTTCTTTTGGATACATGGAAACTGCCATTACATCTTTGTTACCAACTTTAACGGCCTGCATGTCCCAAATAAATTTTCTGGATGATGCAAAAGCATAATCCCTAACATTGGTTGCTTTAAATTTCCACGTTTTGGTATCCGTTGCAAATCCCTTTTCAGCAGCCTCAGCTTCTTCTTGGGTCACAATGATCACAGGTTTGTCATATGACTTTTGAGCCTGCTTGTATCGCTTCATCATTTCTTTGGAAAACACATCGTCACGATTCTGTAGCTCTCCTGTAGCATCTAAAATATGATCGGCTGGAACTGTAATGTTCACTTCGTAGTTACCAAACGGCAATGCGAACTCACCATTTCCCCAGAATTGATGGTTTTGCCATCCTTCCACATCACTATAAACTGCCATTCTTGGGAAGAACTGCGCAATTACATAGGCACGGTTTCCATCCTCTGGAAAATATTCATACCCTGAACGTGCTCTATTAACCGTATGGTCCGGAATATTGTACCACCATTTAATGGAGAACGAAATTTTATCCCCACTTTTTAGTGGTTGCGGAATATTGATTCGCATCATGGTTTGATTAATGGTATAGGACAAAGGCCTTCCATTAGCATCTTTTACGGATTCAATATTAAATCCACCGTCAAACGGCTCATTCATATAGGTTTGGGCAAAGTTATCTGCCGTATAGGCGATATTTACCCCATTTCCATCGCGAAGTGGCGACTTAGAGTCTTTGGCACGTACGTTTTGATCTAATTGCACCCATAGAAATTCTAAATCGTCCGGTGAATTATTGTGATAAGTTATGGTTTCCTCTCCATTGATCTTGGCATTTTTATCATCCAAGTGGATATCCATAACATAATCAGCTTGTTGTTGATAATAATCGGGACCGGGGGCACCCGAAGCAGACCGGTATGTGTTTGGAGTGGAAAATTCCTCGTACAATTGTTTAAACTTACTTTGGTTGTAATGACCGGACTCTCGTTCTTCCTGAACGTCCCCTTCTTGCGCCATAACTACAGCTCCAAAAAGGAACAGTATGGAAGCAAAAAAATACTTGATTTTGTTCATTTTCTATTTGATTTTATAACGGTGAAAAATAACATATTTTAACCAAATGTTAAGAATATGTCACAAGTTTAACATTCCTTTATTGTTCTCTTTGATAAGCACAAAACTCTTTTTGTTACCGTTCCATTTTACATGGACCACGTTCTGTTGCTCATCAAACAAATCGGTGAGCACCTCATTTTGCACGGACATTGTTTTTATTTCCGATAAGGACACATCGGAAATTTCCATATAGCATATCACCACATCAGTATCATATCTTTTGCCCAAAAAAGTATAGGGTACCTGTTTGCCATCGAACGCTACCATAAATTTAGATCGAAAATATTTCTCGATATACATATCGGCCAATTTAGATTCATTTGGCGTAGCCAATTTAGCCTCGACACCATAGCGTTCTAAGAGAAGCCTGTCGAGGTCATCAATAAAAACCCGACTGGTAATCTGAAAAGCATTGTCTTCCGCTGCATACTCAATATTGGTAACGCTTACGTAGAATTTATGCAGGGATGTGAAAGACAAAAACAGAAGTATTGCCAAAGGCAACAGTATGATTTTTGCTTTTTTCATGTTCCTCATATGGTGTGAGTCTTTAATTGTACGGCAATGTTACAGTTTTATCACTTTTTCTACAATGTACTTGCCCAACTATTTTTTTGGATGTAAGTTAAATGACTTCTGGTTTCTGACGCCTGAGAAAATCAATCCAAGTTGTTGTTCTCACGATAGGCCCTACTTTTGTTCATCATTACGTCCCATATCCGTAATTTATCCCGGGATGCCACTGCAGCCTGAAATATTTTATCAACTTCGCAGAAATACATAAAATCATCTATTTTGTCCATAGGGATTTTTAAGGTGGTTACAAAAAGTGAATCCGCATAATAGCCTTGCACCTGCTGGGTTTGAACGTAGTTTTTATCCACTTTCACTCTGTTTTTCAACATTTTTGTGCGACCCGTTATGGCATTGATTATCGGGTTTAATCCTACACTTAAGGGATTACCAATAGAATACATACCAGATGATGCTTCTTGCAACTTTCTTTCGCTTTGTGTGGGTACCCGTTGGTGGGCATTTGGCAATTGCAAAGCTTCTGCGCTCACATCCTTTTCCAAGGTGACCTTATCCACATCACGGCTCAAATCCCCACTTAAATCATAAGGGCGTACCACAACTTCCCTTAATTGATTTACAAATTCTTGCATGGGCACTTCAAAAAAATTGGATTGATATAAGGATGAAGTAACCGGCAAAATCTTCTTTAAAAAATGCACTGCGGAGAACACCAAAGTATCATTAACATGGGCATTGATAGCGAAGTTACCTTCCAAATCGGTAATAACGGCATCTTTTGTTGTGATGTTCTGCACCACTACACCAATAACGTCCTTATCTGTACTGGTAACCTTTCCCTGGAGCATTTTGGCATCCCCCTCTTGGGCAAAAGCCCCTTGAGCGACCAAAAAACTGACCAATGCGAGAAAGCACTTTTTCATTACTCATCCAAGGTTGCCAAATATTCTTTACTCTGGGTAACCAAAAAATCAATCAACTGGAACTCGTTCTCTTTTCGGAGTATGGTCTGCGAAGGTATTTTATCATCACAGTACAAAAGAAAAGCATCTATTTTATCTTGGGGCAACCTAAGGTCTACCACAAAAAACTCATCATCGTACACATGTCGGAGCACTTCGCTCACTTTTAGCGCTGGTCTTTGTTGTCCGTTGGCTTCTTGCGATTTAAACAAGGCCTTAAAAATGTTTACAAAATTGATTCCATCCTTCATGCCCCGCGTAATTCTTGAACTCGCTACATTTTCCACTTCGGACCCCCGATCAATACCGTATTCAAATTCTTTAAAATCTTCGTTCTTTACTTGAAGAAAACGTTCCTGATCTTCCGGAGTCACGACCACTTCGTCCAATTCCCGTACTTTTTCGGTCACCTCGACCACAAGACGGTTATTGGCAAGAATTTCCGGACTAATTATAATTACCTCCAATTGATAGTTCACCGCGGTAAACACCACCTGATCTCCTTCTCTCACCGCTATGATGAACTCCCCGTTGTCGTCGGTAATGGTAGCTTCTCCACTGGTGGAGTTGATAACGTTCTCATTGGGCACGTTGGTACTCCGGTACAGTACCTTGCCCCTTAGCATTTGGCGGGAATCCTGTGCCGAGGCCCAGCCGGTAATAAGCAAAGAGAACAATATCAAGAATGTATTTTTCATTATTTGGTGTTTAATATAAGTTAAAGAAAACCCTTGACAAGGATATAAAAAATTAAGACGTTCTAAACTTTTGTTAATTCTGTGTCCGCAAATATACCAAAGGGAATTCCATTCACCTTTGAATTAGGTGTTTTGACGGTATTTATTATAATAAATCAAACATAAGATTAGTTTTGTTTTTTTACGTTTGGAAATCCTCAAATAACAAACACTGTGAAAACTTCAATTATCTACATGATCATGGGCCTACTCATGATCAATACGCTGTACGGACAGGTAAAAATCGGTGATAATCCACAGAACTTAAATTCCGCTTCTGTACTGGAACTGGAAAGTACCTCACGTGTATTGGTGATTACCCGCCTAACCGATGCTCAAATGAATGTGATCAACCCACTGCGCGGTGCATTGGCATACAATACCGACCAAGATTGCCTGCATTACTACGACGGAACGGAATGGATCAATATTTGCGACGAACTGGACAACTCGTTTACGGTAAGTACCCGAGCAGATTATTTAAGTACAATAAACCCACAGGCAATTGACAACACCGTTGTTATTTCCGAAGTTGAGAACCCAGATGGCAGTATCAATTACAATTTTGAGGTAGGACAGATCAACTCTGCCAACATTGTTACCGGTGGTGTGAACGGAGATGATATACAAAGCGGAGTAATTGTCAATCGTCATATCGTAGACGGAACAATAAACAAGGACAAATTTCTACCTGCATCCCAAAATGGCGATATGTTTATGTGGAATGGCAGCACATGGAACTTTGTTAACCAATCCGACCTATTGAGCACCCAACTAGACAGTATTGTAGGGAACGAAGTAGTAGGGCCTTTTGATTCAACTTTGGAACGATTAGGTGCTGGTATTGAGGGTGACCCCTATACGTTGGATGTTACAGATGGAGGCATTGATACGGCAGAACTGGCTAATGACGCCGTTACTTCCGACAAAATAGACGCAAGTGTGGCTGGCACAGGACTTAGTCAAGCTCCAGATGGATCATTAGAGGTTGACAATGCCAATATTGCTCCTGATTGGACAACAATAACAGGGATCCCAGCGGACATCGATGACGGTGACGATGACACTACTTACTCCGCCGGTTTAGGCCTATCGCTAACCGGAAACACGTTTTCCGTAGACAATGCAAACATCGCACCCGATTGGGCATCAATTACAGGGATCCCAGCGGACATCAATGACGGTGACGATGACACCACTTACTCCGCCGGTTTAGGCCTATCGCTAACCGGAAACACGTTTTCCGTAGACAATGCAAACATTGCACCCGATTGGGCATCAATTACAGGGATCCCAGCCGACATCGATGACGGTGACGATGACACCACTTACTCCGCCGGTTTAGGCCTATCGCTAACCGGAAACACGTTTTCCGTAGACAATGCAAACATCGCACCCGATTGGACATCAATTACGGGGATCCCAGCGGACATCGATGACGGTGATGATGACACCACTTACTCCGCCGGTTTAGGCCTATCGCTAACCGGAAACACGTTTTCCGTAGACAATGCAAACATCGCACCCGATTGGGCATCAATTACAGGGATCCCAGCGGACATCGATGACGGTGACGATGACACCACTTACTCCGCCGGTTTAGGTATTAATATTGATCCTTCAAACGTAATCTCAACAACAAATTTAGCTGGTGATGTAACGGGACCTATAAATAGTAATTCAATCGCCCCTGGTGTTATTACAAATAGTCAAATAGCTGCAGGTGCCGCAATTGACGGAAGTAAAATTAATCCTGTATTTACAAGTGATGTTACCACAACAGGAGATTTTATAGACTTAACCCCTGACTTCGTATTTCAAAAATATTTTAATGGGTATTCTAGTTTAAATAATGATTATAAATTTAGAAGTTTAGATGAGATCGAATCCTTTATTAAAGAAAATAACCACTTACCCGGTATAAAATCAGCTCATCAAGTTAAAACTCAAGGTAAATATTTTTTAACTGAATCATCAATGGCTCAGCTTGAAAAAATTGAAGAACTCTTTCTCCATACCATAGAACAAGAAAAGAAAATTGAGCAACTTCAATCCGAAAATCAAAATCTAACCAAAGAATTGGACTCCATAAAAGAAGATTTGGCAAAAATCAAGGCTCTGTTATTGAATAAATCAAACAACTAACCTTGAAAACCCTCCTCCACATAGCATTTTTGTTGTCGGTCAGCTTAGCTGTGGCCCAGAGCGGCTTATACAATGGAGGCAACCTACAAATACACCAAAGTGCAAACATTGGTTTGCATACCAATTTCATCAACAATGCCGCTTTTGAACCAACCAATGGGTTGGTAGGGTTTTATGGTAATGGTCCCATACAGGTTTCTGGAGGTGTTTCACCTACGCTGTGGAACACGGAGATTTTTACCCTTAACAATAACAATGTTTTTTTACAAGTACCCGTCTCAGTGCGGAACGATACCCATTTTATCGACGGTGATTTTTTGACTCCTCTAAATTACCAAGCGGTGTATCTCAACTTTATGGACCAGGGTTTACTTACAGGGGAGAGTAATATCTCCAAGGTAACCGGTTTTGCCGCAGTCAACAACAGCGATGTATTTTCGTTTCCTGTGGGTGACCAAGATCAGCTTAGGCCACTGATTCTTTTGTCGGAAAGCACTACGCCATTGGCTATCTGCGCCTATCTTTTTGAGGACCCTTCAAGTCCTTCTTCCGTATTGGAAGGTTTTGATACCAACCAAAAGGTAAATGAAATTGGCACGGTATCCGACCGCGAATTTTGGATCTTACAAAGCGATGCTCCGGCTCAGGTTACCATTAGTTGGAATACACGCAGTGCTTTGGAATCCATTCCGAACGCCACCGCAGAATCCATCATTGTGGTAGGTTGGAGCAAGGCAGACAACGAATGGGTCATTCTTGGCAATTCAGCATTTAGTGGGGATATTAACAATGGTTTTATAACCTCGGAGACATTTGTACCCAGCGATTATGCTGCTATCACATTTGGAACCGTACCACTTGCTACCGATACCTTTGCCGTGGACAATCCAACCTTGGGCAAATACTTTCTGAGCCCCAATGGCGATGGCACCAACGATTTTTGGGTCATAGACGGTTTGGAGGAATCGCCCAACAACAGTGTCCGCATTTTTAACCGATATGGACAAAAGGTTTTTGAAAAAATAAACTATACCAACGAGTTCAATGGAATTGCCAATACTGGCACTTTGATCACCAATCAAGGAATCGGCCTACCCGAAGGCGTATATTTTTACCTCGTTACCTTGAACGACCTGGAACTGGAATATTCTGGCTTTCTGTTCTTGGATCGCTAGCGCACAATCCAACACCTCTGTTACAATACATAAGTTCCGAATTAAAAATACTTCTTAACTTGGGGGCAAAATTCATTTTATGAAAAGAAGGACTTTTATTAAAAATGCTTCCGCTACGGGATTGGCCTGCACCATCCCTCCTATTTTTCCAAACTTTTATGATCTGGAATATTCAACCGCCGAGCTCATGGGCAAAGTGGATATTGAACTTTTCGGAGAAGGTATAAACCTGAGGAAAGAAGCGCATGAGTCCTTTTTAGCAATGAAAAAAGCAGCTTATTCGGATGGCATTGACATAAAGATCGTTTCCAGTTACAGAGATTTTTACAGACAAGAAAGCATATGGGAACGAAAATACCTTCGATATACCGACGATGAAGGCATGCAGCCGTTGGACGCCTTCGACAAGATCGTAGAATATTCCACCATACCCGGAACCAGCAGGCACCATTGGGGCACCGATATTGATATTATCGATGGTTATCCACAGGCCTCTGGCGACGTATTGGTCACTGAAAAATTTGAAGAGGGAGGTCCATACCAAGACCTTAAATTATGGATGGATGAGAACTCCGAAAACTATGATTTTTACCTAGTGTACAACAACGACCCTAGAAGGAGAGGGTTCAAATACGAGCCTTGGCACTACAGTTATGCCCCAATCTCCATTCCAATGCTCACCGCCTATCGTAAACTCAATATGTTAAAGCTATTGCAAAAAGAAGCGTTTTTGGGCAGTGAACATTTTACAACAGGCTTTATAAAAACCTACATACAGGACAATATTCTGGACATAAACCCAGCACTTCTATAACAGTTTTTTTGTATCTTAACTAACAAGAACACTAACCCATGAGAAGAGGAAGTTGGAGGATACGCATTCTTATTGGTCTGGCCATAGTAGCCTTTGCCTTTGTACGCAGGTGCAGCAACCAAGAGGAGAACCCATATACGGGCCGTACCCAGAATATAAATATGACCACCGAGCAAGAGATTGCCATTGGTCTACAAAGTGCGCCCGAAATGGCTCAACAACATGGAGGCCTATATCCGGATGAACGTTTGCAAAACTTGGTGGATGCCATTGGCAATAAACTGGTAACAAGTAGCGTGGCCCAGGAAACACCGTACCAATACGAATTTCATCTTTTGGCGGACGACCGGACCATTAACGCATTTGCATTGCCGGGTGGGCAGATTTTTATTACCTATGCCCTCTTTTCACAACTCAACGAACCACAATTGGCCGGTGTATTGGGTCATGAAATAGGACATGTGATCGGTAGGCATTCGGCTGAACGTATTGCCGATAGTAATTTTTGGCAGACTTTGGCAACAGGAGCTTCTGTGGGTGTGGACATGGGAAATGTTGTGGCTGGTATCGGACAAAACACCTTACTTAAAAATGGAAGAGGTGATGAATTGGAAAGTGATGAGCTCGGCGTATTGTTTATGATTGAATCCGGGTACGACCCCAATGAAATGATTGAGGTTATGAAAATTCTTAAATCTGCAGCAGGACCCAACAGGGTTCCCGAGTTTCAGAGCACCCATCCCGACCCCGAGAACAGGATAGACAGAATCAAGGAAGCCATTCAAAAATATTCAGGTCGATAGTATTTGCTGTTCAACGATAAAAAAAGGGGGTTGGCAATATTTCTGTACCTTTGAGTAAACCCAAATCCTACTTGTAAACTCTCTTAATCATTTATGCTGAAAAAAGAGAGAACACATGGGAACACTAGTACATTTTAAAGATCTCTATTTAGAGGCATTTGACGATTGCAGACCTAGCTTTGTAGTACTTTTTTTGAAAGGGTACTCTATATTTTGCGCGGCCATGTTTTTATTGGCCGTTTACGCATTTTTATACAGGGCTTTTACTGGCTTTGAATTTTAAGCCGCGAGAAACACTCTTTTGCAAGGACACTAAATATGTAAAATGAGCAAAGGGGTCATCCAAATTGGATGACCCCTTTTTCTTGGACGAATAAACTCCTCTTTTATTTTCTTTTCATAGCGGATTCCAATACGGCCTGAGCGTCCGTGGCATTGGAAAGTTTTGCATATTTCATTGCGGTCATACCTCCATCGCAACGTTTTTTAAGGTCTGCGCCATTAGCGATAAGCACCTTTAAGACTTCGGCCTTATTGTACCGGGCCGCATAGTGAATAGGAGCCTTGCCCAAAGATTTTTGGTTGACATCCTCTCCAAGTTCGATAAATTTTTTCACGGTATCTACATCCCCTTGCATTACTGCTTTGCAAAAAGCGCTTAGGTCTTCTGGGGAAACCATCTCGGTTTTTGCTTCCCTTTCAATGGATTTCAACTCGTTGGCAGAAATACCGCTTAGGGCAAACATGCAAAGCATGGCCACTGTAAAGATTGTTTTTTTCATGATGATTTGTTTTTGATTAATGAATTTACTTGTTATTAAAGTAGACTTCTCAAATTCAAAGATGTTACAGGGTTAACATTTAAATAACTAAATTTTAACAATAATTCAATTTTAACGCAATATTATTAACAACTCCATAATCACAATTTTAAAGAAAAACTAGGGCATCCAATCAGATCATTTTACTTTTGCAATACAATCTTTAGCTATGAACAAAAAGGTAATTCTCATGATTTTGGACGGTTGGGGCAAATCCCCTGACCCAAAGGTTTCGGCCATAGAAAAAGCACATACGCCATTTATTGATTCCTTATATACAAAGTATCCCGATGCCGATCTATACACCGATGGAATGAACGTCGGTCTTCCTGAAGGGCAGATGGGAAATAGTGAGGTGGGGCATATGAACCTTGGTGCTGGAAGAATAGTATATCAAGATCTTGCCAAAATAAACAAAGCGGTTAAAGAGGACACCTTAAAAAACGAGAAGGTCTTAAAAGAGGCTTTTGCCCATGCCAAATCGAACAATAAACCAATCCACTTTTTAGGCTTGGTTAGTGATGGTGGGGTGCACAGCCATATCAATCATCTAAAAGCATTGATCAAAGCTGCCGATGAAAGTGGTGTGGAACAATCGTATGTACATGCCTTTACCGATGGTAGGGATGTTGACCCAAGAAGCGGAAAAGGGTTTTTAGTGGACCTTAGCAATTATTGTTCTGATAAAAAAACCAAATTGGCCACGGTTGTTGGTAGGTACTACGCCATGGACCGTGACAAACGTTGGGAACGCGTAAAAACAGCTTATGACGTAATGGTCAATGCTGCTGGAGAAAAAATTAAAGATATTGGCAAGGCCATGCAAAAAAGTTATGATGATGGCGTTACGGACGAATTTATCAAACCTTTGGTATTAACAGATGCAGCCAACGAACCAATTGCCACCATAAAAGACGGAGACGTTATTGTATTTTTCAATTTCAGGACAGATCGTGGCCGAGAACTCACCCAAGCCTTGAGTCAGCAGGATTTCCATGAACAAAACATGCACAAGCTGGACCTGTATTACGTTACCATGACAAATTATGATGATTCTTTCAAAGGAATTAAAATCATATTCAATAAAGAAAATATTAAGGATACTCTAGGTGAAACACTTGCCAAAAATGGCAAAAAACAAATTCGGATTGCGGAAACGGAAAAGTATCCGCACGTTACCTTTTTCTTCAACGGAGGTCGTGAGGAACCTTTTGATGGCGAACAGCGTATTCTTTGTCCATCTCCCAAAGTGGCTACATACGATTTGCAACCAGAAATGAGTGCATACGAAATCCGAGACTCCATTATTCCCGAACTGAAAAAAGGCGAAGTGGATTTTGTTTGTCTAAATTTTGCCAATCCCGACATGGTTGGGCATACCGGTGTAATGGAAGCTGCAATCAAAGCTTGTGAAACTGTGGACCAATGTGCAAAAGATGTTATTACAGCAGGATTGGAAAATGGCTATTCCACCATAGTGATTGCAGATCATGGTAACTGTGACACCATGGTCAACCCAGATGGAAGTCCGAATACTGCACATACCACAAACCCGGTTCCTCTTATCTTAGTGGATGAGGATATCAAAGAAATAAAGAGTGGTGTTTTGGGCGATATTGCCCCTACCATCCTAAAATTATTGGGAGTTCCACAACCTGATTTGATGACCCAAAAACCATTGGTATAATCAAAGATGTTTCTAAATCGATAGATTCAATTTATCTTTGCCGCTATGATTCACGTAAAAACAGAAGAGGAGATTGAGTTAATGCGCGAAAGTGCTTTGGTCGTTTCCAGAACTTTGGGCATGTTGGCCAAGGAAATAAAGCCCGGTGCAAATCCATTAAAATTGGATAAAATGGCCGAGGAATATATTCGCGAACAAGGAGCCGTTCCAGGTTTTTTGGGTATGTACGATTTTCCAAACACCTTGAACTGGAGTCCAAACGCACAAGTGGTTCATGGAATACCGGGAAATGAACTTCTAAAGGAAGGTGATATTATATCCGTAGACTGTGGCGCCGTTAAAAATGGTTTCCATGGCGACCATGCTTACACTTTCGAGGTTGGCGAGGTTGAAGAGGAAACAAAAAAATTACTTCGGGTAACCAAAGAGTCGCTTTATATAGGTATTCGAGAACTTAAACTGGGCAATCGCGTTGGCGATGTTGGCTATGCCATTCAAAAATATACTGAAGACCATGGTTACGGTGTGGTTCGGGAATTGGTTGGCCACGGCTTGGGCAGGGAACTGCATGAAGACCCACAAATGCCAAACTATGGCAAAAGAGGTAGAGGTAAAAAGTTTATCAATGGAATGGTTGTGGCGATTGAGCCCATGATAAATATGGGAACCAAGCGCATAAAACAACTTAAAGATGGCTGGACCATACTAACCGCCGATGGGAAACCCAGTGCCCACTTTGAGCACGATGTGGCCTTGGTGGACGGAAAACCGGAATTACTGTCCACATTCCAATATATTTATGAAGCGTTAGGCGTAACCAGCGACGAAGAAGATGAGTTCCGCAGCAAGAAATTGGTGCTTTAATTGTCAGTAATCTTTATATTGACGCCAATACACAATTTTACAAATATGAATCACCTATGGAAAAGAGATTTCAGCATTTGTTAGCATTCGTGATAATTCATGTGATTCGTGTCAAAAATATTTAAATACTTCCTCAATCTAATTCCTAGGCCTATACTTATTCGGTTAAGCTATTGGATACGCCCATTGATTGCTTTTTCCCTAAAGGGAAACAAGTTTACAGATCCAATTGATGGCAAATCTTTTAGAAGCTTTCTACCTTACGGTTACGAGAATCCAAGAGAGAATGTGCTTTCCCCATCCACCTTGTCCCTGGAAAGGCATCGATTGCTATGGCTCTATATAAATAATGAAACGGAATTCTTTAAGAAACCTATAAAACTACTTCACTTTGCGCCAGAACAGGCGTTTTACAATCGCTTTAAAAAGCTAAAGAACTTAGAATACACTACTACTGATCTAAATTCTCCTTTAGCCGACGTAAAAGCAGATATATGCAAGTTACCCTTTGCGGACAATGCTTTTGATGTGATCTTGTGCAACCATGTGCTGGAACACATCCCTGACGACACTAAGGCCATGCAAGAATTGTATCGTGTGATGAAACCTGGAGGCTGGGGGATTTTTCAAATCCCACAAGATTTGGCAAGGGAAAAAACCTTTGAGGACGATTCTATTACTGACAAAAAAGAACGTGCACGTATTTTTGGCCAGTACGATCATGTCCGCATCTATGGCAGAGATTACTTTGATAAACTACGAAGCATAGGATTCACCGTCGAAGAGGTGGATTACACCAAAATGCTATCCATAGAAAACGTTGACAAATACCGTTTAGCGAAAGGAGAAATTATTCCTTTGGTAAGAAAATAATCACTTCTGGATCAAAGCCTTGAATCCGGGAGTAAAAAACTCTTGGACATCCCCATTTTTATCCAAATGGATGATATAAGCCTCCAACTCATCATGTTTAGCGAGCAATTGTTTGGTGTCTTCCAAATCCATTACCATAAACGTTGTGGCATACGCATCTGCAACCGCACAAGTTTTTGCCACTACGCTTGTTGCCAAAACATTTGAGTTTTTGGTATATCCTGTTTTTGGGTTTATGGTATGCACGTACTTTTCCCCGGTTTTGGAATCCACCCGGAACTTTCGATAATTACCAGATGAGGCCATGGCCATATCCTTTAAGGAAACAATCTGTTTTAGTTGGCGACCGGTACTTACTTGCGGATCATCTATTCCCACAGACCAAGGCTTACCAGAGTTTATATTAGTTCCCTTTGCCAGTATTTCACCACCTATTTCAACCAAATAATTTTTGATGCCCTTTTCTTCGAGCATAGCACCCAATCGATCAATGGCATACCCCTTTGCAACGGCATTAAAATCAAAACGAATAGAGCCATGTGTCTTAGTGATGGTATTATTTTGGTTCAATTTGACCTTTTCCCACCCTACATAAGCCAATAAGCTATCCACACGGAGGCTATCCAGTTCAATTTGTTTGCCTGGACCAAAACCCCATGCATTGGCCAAAACACCAACAGTGGGGTCAAAATAGCCATCGGAGGCATTGTAAACTGTGCTAGAAATACCAAAAACTTCTTTAAACATCCCATCGACAACTATGGTGGAATCACCATCGTTAATTTTGGATATATCCGAAGAGGGTATATACGTGGACATGGAGTGGTTCAACACTTGAAAGACAGAGTCTATCTCCTTTTTATAATCCAGTTCGTCATCTGCAATATAAATGATTGAATATGTGGTGCCAAGTGCATTTCCACGTATTTGATTTTTAACCTGCTCCTTGGGTGTACAGTTTAAAAAAAGTACTACCCATCCTATTAACAACACTTTGCCCCGCATCTATATCTCAATTAAACCTTGATAATCCACTATATATTCTTCATCCAAATACAAGGGCTCGGTTCTGTCCGATGCATTGGAAAGACCAACTCCCGCAAAATAAGTTCTTGCTTCAAACTTTTCAGCATGTTGCTTAACAGTCTCCATGAGCCCATCATCATAGTTCTTTGGATTTAAAGGAAACTCAATATTACGCACCACAATAAAATGTAGCACCTTATCCTTTAGGCATACATATTGTGGATTTTTTTTGAGCTTGCTATTGATGGCCATAAATTCAAAACCATTGGCCTCCAACTCACGACCAACAATGTTCATGGCGAGGTTATGCAATTCCTGTTCTGTAAGCTCTCTTCTCATAAACAACAAAAAAACCGATGCTGAGAGCATCGGTTGGTTTTATTTATACCTCTCGACAATGCTCGAGGTGATAATGATGGTTTGTTTTTAACCTCCAAAATCATCAAACCTGATATTCTCATCTGGAATACCAAAGTCTTCTCCCATTTTTTGAACAGCTTTGTTCATCAATGGTGGACCACAGAAATAGAGTTCAATATCTTCTGGAGCTTCATGATGGTTCAAATAATTATCGATTACGCAATTATGAATAAATCCAACAAAACCATCCCCCTCATCATCAATACTTTCCTTGACTTTCCAATTGTCCTCTTCCATCGGCTCTGAAAGTGCCAAATAGAATTTAAAGTTAGGAAACTCTTTTTCCAATTGTTTAAAATGGTCAATGTAGAACAATTCTCTTTTGGAACGTCCACCGTACCAATAGGTAACTTTTCTATTAGTTTTTAATGTTCTGAACAAATGGTATAAGTGGGAACGCATTGGAGCCATTCCTGCACCACCACCAACATATAACATTTCTGATTCGGATTCGTTGATGAAAAATTCACCAAATGGACCGGAAATAGTTACTGGATCACCTTCTTTCAAACTAAATATATAAGATGAGGCAATACCCGGGTTCACATCCATCCATCCGTTTTTGTTACGATCCCATGGTGGGGTCGCAATACGAACGTTAAGCATGATTTCTCTTCCTTCTGCTGGGTAAGAAGCCATGGAATAGGCTCTCTCCACAGTTTCAGGGTTTTTCATCACCAACGGCCACAAGTTAAACTTATCCCACTCCGCTTGAAATTTGTCTGGAGTTTCGTGTTCTTCTGGGTGTGCCGTAATATCTATATCTGAATACTTTACCTCACATGGCGGTATCTCTATTTGGATATATCCTCCGGCTTTGTAGTTCATATCCTCTGGAATTTCAACTACAAATTCCTTGATAAAAGACGCTACGTTATAGTTACGCACAACTTTGGCATCCCATTTTTTGATACCAAAAACCTCTTCTGGAATGGTGATATCCATGTCTTGCTTGACCTTAACTTGACAGGCCAATCGTGCTCCTTCTTGTAATTCTTTCTTGGAAAAGTGTGGGGTTTCTGTAGGCAATGCCTCACCACCACCGGATAACACGTGACATTCGCATTGGATACAAGTTCCACCTCCACCACATGCAGACGGCAAGAATATTTTTTGGTTACCTAGAGTTGTAAGCAAAGAACCTCCGGAACTCACTTCCATTTCTTTTTCACCATTTATGGTAATCGTTACAGGTCCGGATGGGGACAATTTTTCTTTAGTGAACAATAAAAGTGCCACTAGAGCTAGCAACAAAACAAGAAATGCTACAACTGTAATTATAATGGTACCTCCGGTACTTGCGGCTAATATCATCTTTATTTGTTTATGGCTTCGTTATAAGAGATTGTTTCTTTTTTAGCTTCAATCTCCTTTTTTAATTCTTTTTCTTCTTTGGTTTCAACAGTAGTATTTTGAATTTCTTCTGGCGGATCGTTGTCTCCTGTGAGCATACCACCAAAGCTTTGGAATCCAATTCCCATTAAACCTGTGATTATAAATGTTATCCCCAAGCCTCGCAATGGAGCTGGCACATTGGAATATCTAATCTTTTCTCGAATGGCTGCGATGGCCAAAATCGCCAAGAACCATCCTATACCTGAGCTTATACCATAATTTAAGGCCAATCCAATATTTGGAATTTCCCTTGCTTGCATAAAAAGGGAACCACCAAGGATCGCACAGTTTACAGCGATCAAAGGCAAGAAAATACCTAGTGAGTTATACAGGGACGGGGAAAACTTTTCAACTACGATCTCTACTAGCTGAACCATTGTTGCAATAGTTGCGATAAACAGGATAAATGATAGAAAACTAAGGTCATAATCAGCGTATTCAGGGCCTAGCCAAACTAAAGCTCCGTCCTGTAACAAATATTTATCCAACAACCAGTTTAATGGTACGGTAACACCCAATACGAATATTACGGCAGCACCTAAACCTACAGCAGTGGTCACTCTTTTGGATACGGCCAAATAGGAACACATTCCCAAAAAGACCGCAAACACCATGTTGTCTATGAAGATTGATCTAAAAAATAATTCTAAATGCTCTAACATGCTTTCTTATTTTATGCTTCTTCAATTAATGCTCTATTTCTGGAGCGTTGTACCCAAATAATAATTCCCACAACAATCAATGCTGCTGGAGGAATAATCATAAAACCATTGTTTTCATATCCTATGGCATACAATCCAGTTTTTGCGATTGGATCACCCAATACTTTAATACCGAAAAGTGTACCAGACCCCAACAGTTCCCTAAAGAAACCAACGATTACCAAAATCACCCCATAGCCCAGTGCGTTTCCTATTCCATCGAGAAAAGCCCTACGCGGACCGTTTCCAAGAGCAAATGCCTCAAAACGCCCCATAATAATACAGTTGGTAATGATAAGCCCGATAAATACTGATAAGGTTTTACTAAGGTCATAAGCAAATGCCTTCAACACTTGATCTACAATTATCACCAAGGCTGCCACTACAACGAGCTGTACAATAATCCTAATTTTTGATGGGATTATATTACGTATAAGTGAAATCACGACATTACCGACACCCATTACAAACAACACGGATATTGCCATTACCACAGAAGCTTTTAGTTCTGCCGTAATTGCCAATGCTGAACAAATTCCCAATACCTGAATGGTAATCGGGTTATTGTCTCCCAAAGGGTCTTTTATCAGATTTGCATCTTTTTTTGATAGTAGCGCCATATTAATTGGTTCTAATAGTTTCTAAATAAGGTTTGTAAAGCTCAAGGCTCTCTTTAATCATTGCGGATATCCCATTTCCAGTAATGGTGGCACCTGCCAAAGCATCTACTTGATAATCTTCTTTGTCGTTGTTCAAAGGATCATTGTTTCCTTTTGCCACTTCAACACCTACATAAGTATTGCCTCTAACGACCAGTTCTCCTTCGAAATCATCCATAAAGAAGCGTTGGTTGATGTTTGAACCTAGCCCGGGCGTTTCTCCTTTGTGATCAAAAAAGACACCTTTGATTTCCATATTTTCACCAACAGAAAGGTATCCCCAAATAGCATCCCAAAGTCCTTTACCGTACATGGGAATGATATAAAATTTTTCACCATCCTTTTCACCGATCAATAGAGGAAGTTCGGCTTTACCTCCTGCTTTGGCCGCGGCCAATGCTTTCTGTACATCGATCAAGTATGCATTTTCCTTTTCAGTTGCTTCGGAACCGTCCCAAACCAACTGTTGTGTAATGTATTTAGAAAATTCACTCTCCACATCGGTAGTCGGTATAAATGAAACGTCTCCATCTCCTTCGTTTTCATTGACTCCCATGGCATAAAGAATGTTCTGTTGCTTTTCAAAGCGTTCGTTCTCATCAATCATGGGCTTAAGGCCAGATGCAACGAAAGCAAGTAGCGATCCCACAACAACAACCATTAAGACTGCGAAAATGATCGTATAGCTATTTTTCTCTGTATTGATTGCCATAATTAAGCTGTTTCCGTTTTTAGTGTATCAACCTCATCCGAAGCTTTTGGATATATGGTTGCGGTCTTAAATCGTTTCAATCTCTTTTTAATGTTACCTTTTAACACGTAGTGATCAATGGTAGGTGCAAAAACGTTCATCAATAAGATGGCCAAGAACACACCTTCTGGATACCCTGGATTAAAGACCCTGATCATAACGGATAAGAATCCAATAAAAAATCCATAATACCATTTCCCTTTATTGGTCTGCGATCCTGTAACGGGGTCTGTAGCCATAAAAACAATACCAAAGGCCAAACCTCCTACCAATAAATGCTGCCAGTAAGGAAAACTCATTAAGGTGTAGAACTTACTATATTCTGGTAACCAACCTGCATTAACAACACCATTAAATATAAGCCCCATGACCAAAGCACCTACAACGGCACTTACCATAATTCTCCAAGAGGCTATTTTAGTGAAAACCAAGAAAAGTCCTCCCAATAGTATTAATAAGGTAGATGTTTCACCAATCGAGCCTGGAATAAACCCATAGAACATATCGGCCAGCGAATAACTATAATCGGAGCCTTGAGCCAAGGATCCAAGCACTGTCTCCCCAGAGATGGCATCTGCCGTTCCAGCTCTTTCCACTGCTTCGTGTACCCAAACTTTGTCTCCACTCATCCACGTTGGATATGCAAAAAACAAGAAGGCACGAATCGTCAAGGCTGGATTTAAAATATTCATTCCGGTACCACCAAATACTTCTTTACCAATAACAACCCCAAAAGCAACCGCTATGGCCAACATCCAAAGTGGTGTATCTACAGGAACAATTAGTGGAACCAGCATCCCGGTCACCAAATACCCTTCTTCTACCTCGTGTCCTTTATTTACTGCGAATAAAAATTCGATAGCCAGACCAACTCCGTAGGAAACTATTACCAATGGTAACACTGTTACAAGTCCAACCCATAGGTTATCCCATGTCAAAAAATGCTCCATTAGGGAGAAATTCTCCGGAAACCCATTAATCGCAGAAAAGTGTTGGTAGCCCGTATTGAACATACCGAACAACAGACATGGAACCAAGGCCAATATCACCGTGTTCATGGTACGTTTTAAATCATCCGCAGCACGAACATGAGACCCAGAATGAGTGGTTTCGTTAGGTGTATAAAGAAATGTGTGCAGTGCATTAAAAGCAGGGGCCATTTTTTTGCCCTGATACTTAAGTTTTAGCTGATGTAATTTATCTTTCATGCCCATATTATCCAAGTTCTTTTTGCAACAAATCCAATCCTTCCCTGATTATTTGTTGGTGTGGTTGTTTTGATATGCATATGAATTCCGTCAAAGAGAAATCTTCAGGAGCCACTTCATAAAGTCCCAATTGCTCCATTTCGTCCAAATCCTTTACCATACAGGCCTTCAATAATTGAAGTGGATATATATCCAGTGGAAAAACCTCTTCATATCTACCCGTTAAAACGAAGGCTCTATGCTCTCCATTTGTATTGGTATCCAAATCATATTTCTTTTTAGGCTGCAACCAAGAAAAGGTCAATGCCCTAGTGGACGATATTTTATCGAATACCGGCTTGTTCCATCCGAAAAATTCGTAATCATCTCCTTCTGGAATTGCGGTCACTGTGTTGTTATAAAATCCGAGATATCCTTCTGTATTGGTTTTGGAACCTGTGAGCACATCTCCGTTAATCAACCTGAACCTATCTTCGTTTACGCCACTTGCGTACAGGAATGTTGAAATTTCGGCACCGATTTTTGTAGTGTAATATTTAGGTGCTTTGATCACCGATCCAGCCAATGCAACAATTCGTTCCGCATTAAATTTTCCTGTCAACAAAAGTTCTCCCAACATAACAAGATCCTGTGGTGAAATGGTCCATACCGTTTCCCCTTTATTCACTGGATCAATTTTGTTTATTTGGGTTCCCACTAAACCTGCGGGATGTGGACCAGAAACCTTATGAAGCTCTATTCCTTTAATATCATTGAAAGGTGACCTACTGGATTTTCCAATGGAAACATGAATTTTACCTGGTGTAAGTTTACCAAGACCCATTATTGCCGCCTGAATCTCCTGCTCTTTATCTTTCAAAACAAAATCAGCATCCGCAGCCAATGGAGCGGTAGTGTATGCCGAAATAAAAATTGCTTTAGGAGTTACGTTAGGGTCAGCAATCATATCGTAAGGCCTTTGCTTAATAAACGGCCATCCTCCACATTGTAACAGGTAGGACTTTATGGCCTCCCCATCTGCGGTATCCAAATCCGGCACCTTATTAATCACGTAAGCCTGTTCTTTATCTGCAAGAATCTTAAGTGTCAAGATTTTTCTTCTTGCCCCCCTAACAATTTCCACAAGCTCACCACTCACTGGAGAAACAAAGTGCATCTCTTCGTTGTTCTTATTATAAAAGAGAGGCTCGCCCGCTTTTATATCTTCCCCTTGTTTTATTAACATTTTTGGAGTGATTCCATGGAAATCATCTAAGTTCAGGGCGTACACGTTACTGGTAACTGCTTTGGCAATAGTCTGCTCTGCTGCCCCTACGAGGTTGATATTCAACCCCTTTCTAATCCGGATGTCTTTAGACATATTGTTGTAGATCTTTTGTTATCAAAATCGAACGCAAAAATAGTACTAAAAGGATAGTTTTCATAATAAATAACCATAAAAATGGGATTATGTCGAGCTTAATTCGCTGGGCATACTTTTTGCTTAACTTTACCCAAAATTGTTGCCTTTGATGCGTTCCACATACATTTTGCTCCTATTTGGTTTTATATCCAATTTTACTTTTAGCCAAGTAATGGAAGAAATCAACCCGCCCGACAACATCAAATCAGTTGTTTTTAAAGGCCCTACAGATGACCAATTTCCAGTAATTGAACTAGGGGAATCCATGACTTTGGAGTTTGATGACCTAACCGCGAACGAACAGGATTACTACTACAAAATTTTTCATTGTGATTACGATTGGACACCATCTCAACTTTTAAAATCACAATACCTTTCCGGAATGGACAATCAACGGATCGTGGATTACGAAAACAGTTATACTACTTTACAGCCCTACTCCAATTATAGACTTACCATTCCAAATGAAAATACGGGATTAAAAGTCAGTGGTAACTATGTATTGGAAATTTACAATAGCTACGGGGACCTTCAATTCTCCAGAAGGTTTGTGGTCTATAGGAATGCCGTAACAGTAGAGGGAAATATAAGAAGGTCGAGAGACTTTGAATACATCAACACAAAACAAGTTGTACAGTTCAATATAAATACAGCTGGCTTCAATGTTGTAAACCCTAAACGGGAAATTAAGGTTGCGATCCTACAAAATCATCATTGGCCCAGTGCCCTTTATAATATTACACCTCAATTCACCATTGGCACAGAGCTAGTATATAAATATGACACGGAAACCAGCTTTTTTGGAGGAAACGAATATTTAAACTTCGACACAAAAGATCTTCGATCCCCAACGTTTGCAATATCCAATATTGAAATGAGAGACGTGTACCACCATTATCTATTCACCAATGAATATAGATATGACAAGGAATATACCTATTTTCCAGATATCAACGGGGATTTTGTGGTACGTACACTCCAAGGCGACGATGTTTCCAGGGAGGCAGAGTACTCCAAGGTTCATTTTAGCCTGCCATACACAGATTTAATCGGCCTTGATGATGTTTACGTGATTGGTAAATTCAATAATTACGCATTGGACGAGCAGAATAAAATGATCTTCAACGAAGAAAACGGTAAATTTGAAACAGCCTTAACAATAAAACAAGGGTTCTATAACTATAAGTACGTTGTTCAAAAACAGGACGGTTCCATTGACCCAAACCTTGTGAGCGGCAATTTTCACTTTACAGAGAACAACTACCTCATCTTGGTATATTATCGTGATTTTGGCAAATTGTACGATAGTATAATAGGCATAGGCTCCCTAAACTCCAGAAATATAAGTAATTAATTATCTTTAGTTCCAAATCCTGAAAAAAGGTATGGGAAAAAAAGATGGATTGATCAGCAAAGGACGCTACGAACTCAAGTTTCGGGGCGTAAAATGCCTAAACTGTGGGCACCCGCTGGATGTAAGCGATAAGTATTGTCCTAATTGCTCTCAAGCAAACAGCACCAAAAAGCTAACTTTAAAAGTTTTTTTTGATGAGTTTTTTTCTAGCCTCATTAATTACGACTCCAAACTTTTAAGAACATTATCAGCCCTTTTATTAAGGCCTGGTAGAATAACCAAAGACTACGTTAATGGCAAAAGGATAACCTACACCAATCCTTTTCGTTTTTTGTTGAGCTTGGCTTTTCTATATTTTTTGTTGATCACCTACAACAACCGCTTTTCCAGTTTTGATACTACTTTCAAAAACTATGATGGAACCATTTATAATGGCTCCCCTATAAAATTTGATGTAGATTCGGGCGACTTTGAAGTAGATAGTGTAGCACTGGAAAAACAATCTAAAAACGCCATACATAAACTTGACTCCATCACTAATGAAGACCCTGAATTATCGCCTCAATTAGAGTTCCTGGACTCCTTAGGTGTTTTTATGAGCACTATAAATGATGTGAAAAAACAAAAAGACTCATTTATGAATGCCGACCCACCGGGCTATTTTAAGAGTCTTGAAAAAGAATCAAGAAAGAATAGACTCTCTAAAAAGGTTGAGTTTTTTAGACATTTTATCAAAAAAGACACCCTATTAAATTTTCAGCAAGCCCAAGAGAAATACAACATCGATAAAACCAGTACCAATACAATGGCCTTCAATTTTTCCAATAGTATTTTGAAGGTAATGAGCCAACCTGGCACATGGATCAACGAGACCATTTCCAAGCTCCCTTTTATCATATTTTTCTTTCTACCGGTGTTCACTGTATTCATTTCGCTGGTTTACATCAGAAATAACTATACCTACACCGATCATCTTATTTTTAGTTTTCACAATCAGTCACTCTTGTTTATATTGCTGACCCTAAGCCTCATATTGGATACCATTTTCAATATTGATAGCTCAGGTATTTTCTTGTTGATTTTCGGGCTCTATTTATATAAGGCCATGAGAAAATTTTATGGACAAGGAAGGTTTAAAACTATTGTGAAATACATCTTTCTGAACACTATATTTATGATCTTGGCTATTTTCACGATTATACTCACGTTTGCAGGAAGCGGTTTAACCTATTGATTGTTATGTTTACACAGGTAACCAAAGGAATTAAAATTTCGGTGAGCACCACCTTCGAAGGCACTTTCTTCAAAAACTATAAGGTGCACTATGCATTCGGATATACAGTAACTATTGAAAACCTCGGTAAAGACACGGTACAACTAATAGCACGACATTGGGATGTATTCGATGCACTCAAAGAAACAGAAACGGTTGACGGGGAAGGTGTGATAGGAAGAAAACCTGTAATAAAACCAGGAAAATCCCATACATATAGCTCTGGATGCCTATTGGCATCACCAGTAGGAGCTATGCGCGGCCATTACCATATGGTAAACTTCACCGATGCTGAAGGGTTTGAGGTTGAAATTCCAACATTTAAGTTTGTAGCTCCCTTTGCCATAAATTAACCCACATCATTTTATACTCAATAGCAGTCTTAAACTCCCGGTAAAATTGCAGACCTTTATTATACAGTATGGGCAAAAATCTTTTTCCCAACAGTTTTTGTACACCTCAAATACAACACTGACCTGATTTCAGTTTACGATAATTTTTCATCTCTAACTCCAATATACAAGAAGAACAAGCATGTCAAATGCAATTTATATGTAAATTTAACGTTAACTAATTGTAAACTTATCGCAATTAATTTAAATTTACATCACAAAATCAATTGGTTATGACAGATAGAATAGATGAATCGGGAAATTTGATGATTAAAAAATATCAGCAGTTATGGCAATATGCAAAGAACTACGCCAGAAAATGTAGATTGGTCTACAAGAGAATGTACAGCATCTAGGTTAACCCTTAAATTTTTGAGGTAGGTACACCACTTTCTTGGTCTCGAAAAAATCCTCTTCAAAATATTCATTTAATTCAAATACCTGAATAGTGCTGTAGTCCTTCAGCTCCTCATCAAGGTCTCCACCTTTTAAATAAAGTATGCCATTTTTTCGCTGATGTGCGGAATCTTTTTTAATCTTTCCTTTGGTCCAATGCACAAAAGTGGGCATTGCTGCAACAGCTCTACTTACAATAAAGTCAAATTGACCAGGAATGTCCTCAACACGTGAATGATAGGTTTTTACATTCTCCAATTGTAATCCTTCCACCACTTCGTCCACCACTTTTATCTTTTTTCCAATAGCATCAACAAGGGTAAATTTTACATTTGGGAATAAAATGGCCAACGGGATTCCAGGAAATCCTCCCCCTGTACCAACATCTAAAACCTCCGCTCCCTCATTAAATATTTGAATCTTGGCAATTCCCAGTGAATGCAAGACATGCCTTAGGTACAGCTCATCGATGTCCTTTCTGGAAACCACATTTATTTTTTGGTTCCAATCGTGATATAAACTCTCTAATTTATAAAACTGTTCTTTCTGCTCATTGCTGAGTGTCGTAAAATATTTGAATATTAGTTCAGTTTTCATATATCAAACATTAATTTTAACAAAGCTAATACTTTTAAACACCTTAACACCGTTCTAACACAACAGTATGGGTACGAAAGAAGCATTTTAATTACCTTTGTAAAAATTTATTATATGGATAAGAGTACCATCCGGTTTTCAAGAAAGGATTCAGCACAATTTTTTAGAACACTGAACAAGCGAGTAAACGAATACTTTAAAGAAAACAATATAAAGAAAACCGGGAATTGGAAACTTCACATGAAAACCATTGTGATGTTCGCCATTTTTTTGACCCCCTACTTTTTAATTTTAACCCTTGATTTGCCTTTTTGGGGCTATCTTCTACTTTCCGTTACCATGGGAATTGGAATGGCCGGAGTTGGTATGAACGTGATGCATGATGGAAACCATGGTGCATATTCCAACAAGAAATGGGTAAACAAACTAATGGGAAGCAGTATATATATCTTGGCAGGAAATGTATATAACTGGCAAGTTCAGCATAATGTGCTTCACCACACCTACACCAACATCCATGAGCATGATGAGGATATGGAAGCTGGAAGAGTTTTAAGGTTCTCCAAACACGCCGAATGGAGAAAGCACCATAAATTCCAACATTATTATTCCATTTTGCTATATGGTCTATTGACCTTTAACTGGGCCATAACTACAGATTTCCAACAAATGTACCGTTACATGAAGAGGAAATTAAGCTACGGAAAACTACCCAACCCGGTAATAAACTGGAGTACATTGGTCATCACAAAAGTGATCTATATAACCATTTGGATTGTTCTCCCAATGCTCCTTGTTGATATTGCATGGTGGCAAGTCTTATTAGGATTCTTTATTATGCACTACGTTGCAGGGGTGATTCTAAGCGTTGTTTTCCAGTTGGCGCATATCGTGGACCATGCGGACACTCCCTTGCCGGACAAAGAGGGCAACATGAAAAACACTTGGGCCATACACCAATTATTCACTACTGTAAATTTTGGCACTAAAAACAGAATTGTAAATTGGTTTACTGGCGGATTGAACCATCAGGTGGAACACCATATATTCCCCAACATCAGTCATATACATTACACAAATATTTCCAAAATTGTGAAACAGACTGCTCAGGAGTTCAATTTACCGTACCACGAATATAAAACTACCAGAAAAGCTATAATTTCGCACTTCAAACACTTAAAGGAGCTAGGTAAAAAACCTACCCTTCAATATCAGTAAAAACGAAGTATCAATGAACAACCATTTATCTGACAGGATTAAGAATATGTCCACGTCAGCAACTTTGGCCATGGCAGCCAAAGCACGGGAATTACGAAACGAAGGAAAGGATATTATCGGTTTGAGTTTGGGGGAACCCGATTTCAACATTCCTGATTTTATCAAAGATGCTGCAAAGCAGGCCATCGACGAAAATTATAGCAGCTATACACCTGTTGACGGTTATGCAGAACTTAAAACCGCTATTTCCAATAAGTTTAAGAGAGACAATAACCTTGAATATGGGTTGAAACAGATTGTGGTATCCACGGGTGCGAAACAATCTTTGTTCAACGTTGCCATGGTCGTTCTTAATCCAGGAGACGAGGTGATTTTACCTGCGCCCTACTGGGTTAGTTACAGCGACATTGTAAAATTGGCCGAAGGTGTGCCGGTAGAAGTCACTACAGAAATCGATACCGATTTTAAAATGACACCTGAACAACTGGAAGCAGCGATTACTCCAAAAACCCGCATGATTTGGTTTAGTTCTCCATGCAACCCAAGTGGTTCGGTGTACAGCAAGGAAGAACTGGAAGGTTTGGCAGAAGTATTAAAAAAATATCCGAACATATACGTCGTATCCGATGAAATTTATGAGCATATCAATTTTTCCGGTGGTCATGTGAGCATCGCTGGAATTGATGGTATGTACGAGAGAACAGTTACCATAAATGGAGTATCCAAAGCATTTGCCATGACAGGATGGCGTATTGGATACATTGGTGCTCCAGAATGGATTGCCAAAGGATGCATCAAACTACAAGGTCAGGTAACCAGTGGTGCCAACGCAATTGCCCAACGTGCAGTTATTGCCGCATTAGATGCTCCTGTGAGCAAAATCCAATATATGATCGACAAGTTCAACGAAAGAAGAGATCTTGTTCTCCAACTTCTCGGTGAGATAGACGGATTCAACCTTAATGTACCAGAAGGAGCATTTTATGTGTTCCCCGATATTTCCTCATTTTTTGGAAAAACATTGAATGGTAATTTGATAAACAACGCTTCCGATTTCTCTCTTTATTTATTGGAACACGCGAATGTTGCCACCGTAACCGGTGAAGCTTTCGGAAACCCTAATTGCATCCGTATATCGTATGCAGCATCAGAAAAAGAACTAAAAGAAGCTATTACCAGAATCAAGGCTGTGCTTTAACTAATTTGTACGCCATGCTGAACTTGATTCAGTATTACGTCATCAATTTTAAAAAAACCTCTTGGAGTTATACTTCAGGAGGTTTTTTAATTAGGTCTTTCTCCAGAAATATGGCGTAAGCACTATCAGCACAGTAAACAATTCCAAACGTCCTGAAAGCATTAGGAAACCACACCACCATTTACCCGCTGCGGGAAGACTGTTAAAATTACTCAACGGATCCAAACTACCAAACGCAGGTCCAACATTGCCAAGTGAAGAAGCCGACCCGCCAATTGCTGTTACAAAATCCAAACCCATCAAACCAAGAACCAACGAGCCTATGATGAAAAGCAACATATATAGAACAAAGAACCCAACTACATTATAAACAATGTGCTCTGTCACGGTTTTTTGATTATAGCGAACAGGTATCACCGCATTAGGGTGTAAGGTTCTCTTAAATTCCAAAATACCATTCTTAATAATCAATAAATGTCGCATCACCTTGATTCCTCCTGCAGTTGATCCCGCAGAGCCGCCAAGGAACATGAGACCAAAAAAGAAAATCGTTAAAAATGGTGTCCAAGATGTAAAATCCGCCGATACAAACCCTGTTGTTGTTATTACGGCCACAACTTGAAACAAAGTATGTCGGATTGCACTTTCCGCCTCACCCAAAACCATGGGATGAAAATCCGATTCGGGCACATCAGCTTTAAAATACACACCTAAAGCTGCCATAATTGTAAATACCACGATAAACCCAAGGTAATACTTAAACTCCTCATCTTTAAGTATGCGCTGCACTTTTCCTGTTAAAGCAAAATAACTGAGTACAAAATTACTCCCAGCCAAAAACATAAATAGAATGATGATATATTGGATCAAAGGTTGATCGTTCCAAAAAGCCAAACTGGCATTTTTGGTGGAAAACCCACCAGTCGACATGGTTGCCAATGCATGATTTATGGCATCAAAAAAAGACATACCCGCAAGTTTAAGCAATAAAGTTTCCAATATTGTATAACCAAAATAAATGAGCCATAACCGCTTTGCAGTATCAGTAATCCGGGGATGAAGCTTATCCCCTCCAGGGCCAGGTGCTTCAGCTGCGAACAGCTGCATTCCACCAATTCCCAAAAGCGGTAAAATAGCAATGGCAAGTACAATAATCCCCATTCCTCCAATCCAGTGTGTAAGACTACGCCAAATCAATATTCCTTCGGGCAACGCCTCTATATCATCCACGATAGAGGCTCCTGTCGTAGTGTAACCGGACATCGTTTCAAAAAAGGCATCGGTAATGGATGGAATCGACCCTGAAAATAAATAGGGCAACATTCCAGAAATGGACATCACTATCCACCCAAAAGTCACTACGATATACCCTTCTTTACGTTTTACCAATTTTTTATGGCCTCTTGTGTAAAACATTGCCATAATACCAAAAAGCATGGTAACAATGGCGGCCAACATAATATCCATGGTGGCACCATCTTTATAAATACCACTGGCAAGTGCCGCCAAAAGCATAAAGGACCCATTGCACAGCAGCAATAGCCCCATAATGTGGATAATGATTCTTGTGTTCAGCTTCATTAGAGGAATAGCTTTTCTATTCTTGGAATGGCCTTGGGCAAGCAACAGACCACCACTTTATCCCCTTCGGCAATTCTAAAATCACCCAAAGCAATAATTCCTTTTCCATTTCTAATAACCCCTCCAATACTTGCTTCTCTCGGAAAGTTTAATTCCCTTATAATTTCTCCGTTCACCAATGAAGATGCCTTCACCTCAAACTCCAAAATTTCCGCATTTAAGTTGTTTAACCGGGTAAGGGCAAGAACTTCTCCTTTTCGCATATGCCTAAATATGCTATTTGCGGCCAAAAGTTTTTTATTAATCAGGGTATCTACCCCAATGGATTGGGACAGTTGAAAATAGTCCATATTTTCTACCAAGGCGATCGTTTTTTTTATTTTTTTACTCTTGGCGACCAAACAGGACATTATGTTGGTTTCTGAATTGCCCGTAACCGCAATAAATGCATCCATTGACTCCAAATTCTCCTCTTCCAAAAGCTCTACATTTCGCCCGTCTCCATTGATTACAAGGGCGTGGGGCAAATCATCTGCAATATCAAAAGCCTTTTCCTTATTTTTTTCAATAAGTTTTACGTTGAACCTTTTGTCACAAAGATCTCTGGCTGTTTTATACCCCACCTTGCTCCCACCGAGGATCATTACATTTTTAATTTCTTGTTTTTGCATTCCAGAGAGTTTGTACAGCTCTTCCACTCCTTTGTCAGAAGTAATAAAGTAAACTTGATCACCTTCCTTAAAAATAGTGTCACCTCTTGGAATTAAAGTGAATTGTGTACCCTTTCGTTGCAGGGCGATGGGCATAAAATTGAGTTCGGGAAAAATCCGTGCTGCCTCTTTTACCATTTTCCCTACGAAAGGGGCCGTCTTAGGGAGGATAACACCGAACATGGTCAATAAGCCTTCTTCAAACTGGTAGGTATCATTAAAGGCGGATTGATTAAGCATTAATTGGATTTCCATAGCGGCTAACCGTTCTGGAGATATCAACTCATCTATCCCTAAATCCTCAAACTTGATTAGTTCTCGATTGTCCATGAACTCTGTGTTGGATATACGGGCCATGGTACGCTTACATCCCAATTGCTTCGCAAGAACACATAAGGTCAAATTTGTAGTTTCGGACGCCGTTACCCCGATTACCAGATCAGACCCATCTACTTGGGCATCTTGTAACACCTGGATAGAGGTGGCATCGCCACGGAGCACGCGAATGTCCAAATGATTATCCGCATAGGACAATCTTTCCTTATTGGTATCAATCAAACTAATCTCCTGGGCTTCGTAGGACAATAATTTTGCCAAATGAAATCCCACTTCACCAGCACCTGCAATAATTATTCTCATTGATTAGAATAGGATGGGTTCTTAAATAAATTCTATTTGCGCATTACATCGAATGCCAAGAAAGGTATGCCGCACTTAAACTACATATTTATAACCATATAGGGGCAAAAATTCCCTTTGAAGAGCAAAATTACATAAATATTTTAGTACACTGCCCTTTAGCTAAATTGTATATTTGCCCGTAAATTAAAGTGATGTCGAAAAAGGTGACCCCATATAAAGAATCTGAACTTGGTAAAAAAGAACAGGTAAAACAGATGTTCGATAATATATCTGAGAATTACGATGGCCTTAACCGAGTAATTTCCTTTGGAACAGATATTAAATGGCGGAAACGTATCGTAGCTTTTTTAAAGGACAAATCACCACAGTCCATCTTGGATATTGCAACTGGCACAGGTGATCTTGCTATTGCCTTGACACATACAGGTGCAAAAAAAATAGTTGGACTCGACCTTTCCCCTGGCATGCTGGAAGTGGGAAAGAAAAAGGTGAACAATAAAAATCTACAATCCACAGTTGAAATGGTTGTGGGTGACAGCGAAAACCTTCCATTTGAAGACAGCTCCTTTGATGCCATTACCGTAGCTTTTGGTGTAAGAAACTTTGAAAACCTAGAAAAAGGTCTACAAGAAATTTATCGCGTATTAAAGCCCGAAGGTCATTTTTTAGTTCTAGAGACCTCGGTACCCACCAAAACCCCATACAAACAAGGATACCGAATATATTCCAAATATGTTTTGCCTACTATTGGCAATTTATTCTCAAAGGATAGGTCGGCCTACGCTTACTTAAGTGAATCGGCCTCAGTTTTCCCACATGGTGAAGCATTCAACAATATTTTAAAGAAAATCGGGTTTATAGGAGTAGAGAACAAACCACAGACCATGGGTGTTGCATCCATTTATGTCGCATCAAAATAGAGTAATGAAAAATCTCCTTATCCTTTTTGGACTGCTAATCATATCAAATTCCAGCGCCATTGCCCAATTTGGGAGCGACCCCATTTTAAACCTTCAGAACGAGGATAAGAAATTTTTGAACTGGGGTTATTACCTTGGTTTTAACCAATACGACTTCCAATTTGAGTATAAAGATGATATTGGACGGGATATTTTGGTGGACAAAAGTTATGGTTTTAACGTTGGATTGATCGGTGAACTAAGAATCAATGAATTCTTAGATGCCCGGGTAGAACCTGGTTTACTCTACACTTCTCGAACCCTTGGCTTCCCTGGTTTCTCTACCGAAGCAGAGGCCATACGCGAGGTACGATCAACGTACATTAGGTTTCCATTACTACTTAAAGCAAGTACACGTAGAATCGGAAACTGGAAACCATTTATTATGGGAGGAGTATACACTTCCATAAACCTAGGTAGTAATGAGGATAGTTTGGACGATAACAGTACTGGACAATTCCGGATGAAACAAAAAGTATATGGTTACGAATTAGGCTTTGGAATTGACCTTTACACCGAATACTTCAAATTTACACCTTCGATACGTGGAGTTTTTGCTCTAACCGATGAACTGGTGAGGGATGAAGACCCCAATAGTCCATGGACCGGGAATATCAATGCAATGCGTACCCGTGGTATTTTTATCAATTTCACCTTTGAATAAGCTATCCTCGCCGTATTTCACTTAACAGAATAGCTGTTGCCGTGGCCACATTCAAACTTTCAGCAGTGGGAGAACCATATTGTGGGATGGAAATTCTTTTAGTGATAAGCCTGCTAATCGCATTGGATATGCCGTTGGCCTCATTTCCCATCACCAAAACACCTTTGTCTTTTAGACTATAAGATCCATACATAGATTCACCATCCATATAAGCTCCATAAACAGGGAAATCAGTGTTGGTTAAATAGGCTTCCAAATCCTTATAAGCAATTTGCACCCTTGCAATGGAGCCCATAGTGGCCTGAAGCACCTTGGGGTTGTAGCAATCCACAGTATCCTTTGAGCATACCAATTTAGTTATCCCAAACCAGTCACAAAGACGGATAATGGTACCCAAATTGCCCGGGTCTCTAATTGCATCCAAAGCCACGACCCAATCAGAATCCACCGTATCTTTCTCTTCAACCATATGAAAAATACCGAGCACCCCGTTAGGATGGGCTAAACTGCTCATTTGCTTCAAATCTTTACTAGAAACCAATTCAGCTTTATTAAATTTTTCTAGACTTTCGGATGCATCAACATAAATTTTAAATGGCTTCACCCTAGACCGCAGCAATTCATCCACAACCTTTTCGCCTTCAACGACAAACAGTTTGTGTTGAGATCGGTACTTTTTTTGCTTTAAGCTAACAACTAGTTTAATTTGGTTTTTTGTAACCATCTAAATCGTGTATTTTTGGCGTCTATGAAGGGTTCTTTAGGTTTAATGTGCAACGGGGCAAAAATAGGGTTATTGTTCCTTTTGCTTATTATTTCGGGTTGCAATACATTAAAAAAGGTTGGGGAAGACGAATTATTGCTTACCAAGAACTCCATTGTTGTTGATGATGAAAAAGTGGGCAATAGCGAAATTAAGAGCCTTGTAACCCAACAGCCCAACAGCAATGTCCTTGGTTACCCCCTAAAACTGAACCTGTACAATCTGGCGAAGGAAAACCCGGATTCCACCTTTCAAGACTGGTTAAACCGAAAAGAGAAAAGAGAAAAACGACTGAACAATCTACTTTCCAAGAAACAAGTAAATAGGTTGAGCGAATCTTTTATAGTGAAAGGAGCCAGCGAGTTTTTGAAAAGAATTGGCGAACCTCCAGTGATCATAGACACCGCAGAAACAAACAAATCCATCAACAAACTAAAAGCCTATTATAACAGCAAGGGGTATTTTAACAATACTGGCGATTATGAGATAGTGGAGGGCAATCAAAATAAAAAAGCCAAGATAACATACAATATAACCTTGAACAAACCCTTTATCGTAGACACGGTTCAAAAAAATATCACCTCTCCAGAACTGGACTCTATTTATGGAAAGAATGCTAAACAAAGTTTAATCAAAAAAGGTGAACAGTTTGATTTAGACATATTTACCTTGGAGCGCGAACGTTTAACAACACTATTCCGAAATTCGGGTGTTTATAATTTTCAAGAAAGCTCAATAAATTATGACATCCTAAGAGATACTACATTAATCTCGGATGACCAATTAATGGACGTAAAGCTCAACATTAATAAGTTTAGAAGTTCCACTGACAGCACGGATACTAGTACACCATATAAAGTCGCAAGACTTAGAAAGATAAATATTTATGCGGATTATGATATCAATGGGGATACCGATACTTTAAAGAGTATCGTACACGAAAACTACAACATTTACTATAGTGGTAAACTTAGGTATAAGCCTCAGGCACTAGCTGATGCTATCTTTTTTGAAAAAGACAGTGTATACCGAGATTTGGATAGAATAAGAACCTACAGACAAATTACCAATCTAAATACCTTTAAATATCCCAATATAGAATTTATACCCGATTCCACACAAACGCAACTGGAATCGAATATTTATTTGGCAGCAAAACCAAAATATTCACTAAACCTAAATTTTGATGTTACCCACTCCAACATTCAACAAGTAGGTACCGCCTTTAGTGCCTCGGTAATTACAAGAAATGTTTTTGGAGGTGCTGAGACCTTAAATGTTTCGGCTCGAGGTTCTATTGGCTTGTTGAGCGACGGATCTCTTTCCGATGATAATTTTACTTCAGAACTTGGAGGGGATGTTACCATAACATTTCCTAGGATTTGGCTACCCTTCAATACAGAAAATATTATTCCGCACTACATGCTGCCTCAAAGTAGATTGTCTGCAGGTACCAACTTTCAACGGAACATCGGGTTGGACAAACAATCCCTAAACGCAGTTTTATCTTATAACTGGTCGCCAACAGACCGTTTAAAAAACAATATAGAATTGCTCAATGTAGAGTTCGTTAGAAATGTGAACCCCGATAATTTCTATAATGTATACAGCAATACCTTTTCGAGTTTAGATGAAATAGCTGATGACTTCCAAAACGATTCCGAGAACGCATCTTATTTTGAGGATTTTAGCGCTGATGAGCCCACATTGGATATTCCTGAAGGAGCCAATAGCTTTGCAAGTGATATCCTAAACAACTTACTACAAGTTAGCGATGAGCAATTTGACGAGGTGAACAGTATTGAAGAAAGACGTAGGCGTTTAACAGAGAACAACCTGATTTTTGCCAGTAACTTTACCCATACCAAAAACAGCAAATCAGATATCAATGATTTGGATTTTTACCAATATCGAATAAAACTGGAAAGTGCAGGTGGAATGCTTGCTCTTCTTGCAAACATTATACCTTACAACAAAAACGATATTGAACAAAACCTTGTATTTAGTGTGCCATTTTCCCAATATGTAAAAACCGAATTTGATTATATTAGACATTGGGATATTGGGGGCTCTCAAGTAATTGCTTTAAGAAGCTTCTCTGGTTTGGCTATTCCATATGGTAATTCAGACAACATTCCATTTGTTAGAAGTTACTTTGCAGGTGGATCAAACGATAATCGAGCATGGAACGCGTATGAACTTGGGCCGGGAAGCACCGACAATATCAACGATTTTAACGAGGCAAATCTAAAACTTGCTTTAAACATTGAATATAGATTTCCTATAGCGGGTGACGTAAAAGGCGCACTATTTGCAGACGCAGGAAATATATGGAACGTATTCGACAATGAAACCAATCCCGATGCCATATTTAATGGTTTCTCTTCTCTTGGAGATATTGCATTGGGGACAGGACTCGGATTACGTTACGATTTTACTTTCTTTGTTTTTAGGTTGGATGTGGGCTTTAAGACCTATAATCCGGCCAAAATTGGATCAAATCGTTGGTTCGATGGCTACAACCTTAAGAAAGCTGTCTTCAACATAGGTATCAATTATCCTTTCTAGAGCAAATATTTTATTACTTTTGTTTCTTATTTAATTCGAAACCAAGAACTATGTCCCACAACATAAAGCCCGGTGTTGCAACCGGCGACGAGGTACAAGCAATATTCAACCATGCAAAGAAAAACGGATATGCACTTCCGGCCGTAAACGTAATCGGTTCAGATAGCATTAATGCCGTTATGGAAACAGCTGCAACATTGAACGCCCCAGTTATCATACAATTCTCCAATGGAGGAGCTCAGTTCAATGCAGGTAAAGGACTTTCCAATGAAGGTCAAAAATCGGCCATTCTAGGAGCCATCGCCGGCGCCAAGCACATACACCAACTCGCCGAGGCCTATGGAGCAACCGTAATCCTTCATACCGATCATTGCGCCAAAAAATTATTGCCATGGATCGATGGACTATTGGATGCCAGCGAAGAACACTTTAAAGAAACAGGAAAATCATTGTACAGTTCACACATGATTGATCTATCCGAAGAACCGCTAGAAGAGAATATAGAAATCTGTAAAGGGTATTTGGAGCGCATGAGCAAAATGAACATGACTTTGGAAATTGAATTGGGAATCACGGGAGGAGAAGAAGACGGTGTAGACAACACAGATGTGGATGATTCCAAATTGTATACCCAACCAGAAGAAGTTGCATTTGCTTACGAAGAGCTTTCAAAAGTAAGCCCTAGATTTACTATCGCAGCAGCATTCGGAAACGTACATGGAGTATACAAGCCCGGTAATGTAAAATTGACACCAAAAATCTTGAAAAACTCACAAGAGTTTATCACGGAGAAATATGGGGTCGAGCATAATCACATTGATTTTGTATTCCATGGTGGGTCTGGTTCCACTTTGGAAGAAATTAGGGAAGCCATCGGATATGGTGTGATCAAAATGAATATCGATACCGATTTGCAATATGCATTTTTAGAAGGTATCAGGGATTATGTTCAAGGAAAATCGGATTACCTACAAACACAAATTGGCAATCCCGATGGTGATGACCAACCAAATAAAAAATATTACGATCCCAGAGTTTGGCTAAGAGAAGGAGAAAAAACCTTCATTGCACGTTTAAAAAAGGCCTTTGAGGATTTGAACAACGTGAATACCTTGTAAACCTTTGTCTAACTAAATATTGATTGCATGTCGTCTTGGTTCAAAAGAAAGGAAAAAGGAATACAGACCGCTACCGAAGAAAAAAAGGACACCCCAAAGGGGTTATGGTACAAGTCCCCCACCGGTAAAATTGTAGAGGCCGAAGATTTGGCCAAAAACTTTTATGTTAGCCCCGAGGATGATTACCACGTTCGAATAGGCAGTAAAGAATATTTTGAAATTCTTTTTGATGACAACAAGTTTAAGGAGCTCGACACAAAAATGACCTCCAAAGACCCGTTAAAGTTCGAGGACACCAAAAAATATTCCGATCGCCTAAAAGCCGCCCACAAAAAAACGGGCTTAAAGGATGCCGTAAGAACAGCGGTTGGAAAATCTCAAGGGAAAGACATCGTCGTCGCCTGTATGGATTTTGGTTTTATCGGAGGATCGATGGGAAGCGTTGTAGGCGAAAAAATATCACGTGCCATTGATGTGGCCAAAAGAAAAAAAGTGCCTTTTGTTATGATCTCCAAATCAGGTGGGGCGAGAATGATGGAAGCAGCCCTATCCTTGATGCAATTAGCAAAAACATCTGCGAAATTAGCGCAATTGGCAGAAGCAAAAATACCGTACATATCCTTGTGTACAGATCCCACAACAGGAGGAACAACCGCTTCCTATGCCATGCTGGGTGACATAAATATCGCAGAGCCGGGAGCCTTGATTGGTTTTGCAGGACCAAGAGTCGTAAAAGACACCACAGGTAAAGATCTTCCTGAAGGTTTTCAAACCTCAGAGTTTTTAATGGATCACGGGTTCTTGGACTTTATTACCCATCGAAGGGATTTGAAGAAAAAAATCAATTTATATATTGATTTGATTATGAATCAACCGGTTAGAAAATAGAAAAAGCCCCTGTTCCAGGGGCTTTTTTTTTAAAACCAAGTCACTGAGTTCTAATTTGAAAACCGGCGCAAATAAATTTCTTTCTCAGTACCATCAGGATATGTTAAGATTCCCTTTGAATTACAACTACCATCTCCAAAATCTAAACTTACCGTATTCCCCAATCGGGAAATTTCCAATACACCGCTTACAATAAATCGGCAGGATAATGATCTTTTTAATGGGGTAACCACTTCCTTGACAAATTCGTTGCCTGTCCTACTGATATATGTTCTTGAACCAGTAATCAAAAACACATTGTCGCCCCAAAACCCAGTGCCATATCCCTCAATCCACTCTCGTGTTCTAGTTCCACTAAAAGTAGCGGTATCCCCGCTTGGCCAAGTTGCCTCAAAAGTTGCGTTGGAGGTTCCTTGAGGATTCCCATTCTCATTGCTTCTTACTCTTACAATATCCGCGCCTCCCTCAATGGCAACATTATTAAAAGTAAAATCTTCCAAGGCCAGTTCAATAGCACTTGATGTGCTCTCCATGTCCAATTCATAGTTCAAGTATACCATTCCACTAAGCGTATTTCCAGTGGGAAGTTCGCAACCTTCGCCAAAATCCAAGGTTATTACTTTGGTGTTTCCCGTCACAACAACAGACACGGTAACACAATCAGGCAAATAATCTGAATTATAACTCCCTTTTGATGTACTTCCGATTTCATCAGAAGTATAAACATCCTCGGCAATAGTCATAAGTTCTTCAGAAATCATTTCCACCTCATCGCTGTACTTAAGCTCAGTGGAGCTAATCACCTCCGTACTTGTTAATTCTTCATCAGAAGATTCCGTGCTGCACGATACATAGGTCAAAAATAATCCTCCAATAAGCATAGAGATAATTCGGTTAAACTTACTTTTAAATGTCTTTTTCATAATATTAGAATTTAATAGGTTTGCTTCTTTGACCTAAATGATTGCAAAAGGTTTAATTTTTTGTTAAAATTCGTAGATTAGAAAAAAGAGCCTATCTTTGCACGCTGATTGAACGTCAATCAATACATAAAAATCATTTAAATAATATTGGAATGTATTTAACAAAAGAAGTAAAAGCCGAGATTTTTAAAAAGCACGGCGGCTCTGAGAGCAACACTGGTTCAACGGAAGGACAAATTGCTTTGTTCACACACCGTATCAACCACTTAACAGGACACCTTAAAAAGAACCACAAGGATTATAACACCGAGCGTTCTTTGGTGGCGTTGGTAGGTAAAAGACGTAGTCTTTTGGATTACCTAAAGAAAAAAGATATTGCAAAATACCGTACCTTAATCAAGGAATTGGGTATAAGAAAATAAAAACAAATAGGGGAGGCATTAGCTTCCCCTTTGTTTTTAGTTGAACAAGTTTCAACATACAAAGTCCCAGCATAAAACTGGGCAAACACAAAAAGCTACAAATAGTTTTTCATTGGTCAAGTGCCATAGGCACACACAACAACAACACAACCCGACCGCCCGGATGGCGGTAGACCAAAGTTTAACGACCTGGCCATATTTGGTTGGGTAAGATTATTTTTATGATTCCAAAAACATTCAAAGAGGTCATAGACCTCGGTGACGGTAGGGAAATTTCTATCGAAACCGGAAAACTGGCAAAACAGGCCCATGGTTCTGTTGTTGTCCAATCAGGCAAGTGTATGCTATTATGTACAGTTGTCTCTAATTACAAAGCTTCAGATGTGGATTTTTTACCACTTACTGTAGATTATCGTGAAAAATTTGCCGCCGCAGGACGCTATCCAGGTGGTTTCTTTAAACGAGAAGCAAGACCAAGTGATGGCGAAGTATTGACCATGCGTTTGGTGGACAGGGTTCTTAGACCATTGTTCCCTAAGGATTATCACTCCGAAACACAGGTAATGATTCAGTTGATGTCGCATGACGAAGAGGTTATGCCAGACGCTATGGCTGGATTGGCTGCTTCTGCCGCCATTCAACTATCGGATTTTCCATTCGAATGTGCTATTTCTGAAGCTCGAGTAGGTAGAATTAACGGTGAATTCATCATCAACCCGACAAGAGCACAATTACTTGAGTCAGATATTGACATGATGATTGGTGCCTCTGCCGATTCTGTGATGATGGTGGAAGGTGAAATGGACGAAATTTCCGAAGAGGAAATGACGGAAGCCATCAAATTTGCCCACGAGGCCATTAAAGTACAATGTGCTGCACAGGTAAAATTAGCAGAAGCTTTCGGTAAAAAAGAAGTTCGTGAGTACGAAGGAGAAAGAGAAGATGAAGAATTGGCTAAAAAAGTGCACGACCTTACTTATGACAAGGTTTATGCAATTGCCAAAGCAGGATCTGCAAAACATGAACGTAGTGCAGCTTTCGACGCCATTAAAGAAGAGGTTAAAGCTTCCTTCTCTGAAGAAGAATTGGAAGAATTTGGAGATTTGGTTTCCAAATATTTCTATAAAGCCGAAAAAACCGCTGTTCGTGACTTAACTTTGGAAGAAGGTCTTCGTTTAGATGGAAGAAAAACTGACGAGATTCGCCCAATCTGGTGCGAAACCGATTATTTACCATCCGTACATGGTTCTGCCATTTTCACACGTGGCGAAACACAAGCATTGGCAACCGTTACTTTAGGTACTTCTAGAGAGGCCAACCAAATAGATATGCCATCTTTTGAAGGTGAAGAAACATTCTATTTGCACTACAACTTCCCTCCTTTCTCAACTGGTGAGGCACGACCTATTCGTGGTACTTCCCGTAGAGAAGTAGGGCATGGTAACTTAGCTCAACGCGCGTTAAAAGGTATGATTCCAGAAGATTGCCCATATACCGTTCGCGTTGTTTCCGAAGTATTGGAATCCAACGGTTCCTCATCTATGGCAACGGTATGTTCCGGAACCATGGCTTTGATGGATGCCGGTGTTCAATTGAAGAAACCCGTATCTGGTATTGCCATGGGATTGATCACTGATACTGAAACTGGTAAATATGCCGTTCTTTCAGATATTTTAGGTGATGAAGACCACTTGGGAGATATGGACTTTAAAGTTACCGGTACCGCAGATGGGATCACAGCTTGCCAAATGGACATTAAAGTAAAAGGACTTTCTTATGAAATCCTAGTAAAAGCCTTAATGCAGGCCAAAGATGGTAGAATGCACATTTTGGGCAAACTTACCGATACAATTGCAGAGCCAAGAGAAGAAGTCAAATCTTACGCTCCAAAAATTGTGACCAAAATTATTCCTGGTGAATATATAGGTGCACTTATTGGAAAAGGTGGAGAAGTAATCCAAGAGCTTCAAAAAACTACCAATACCACTATTGTAATCAACGAAGATCCCGATACCGAAGAAGGTATTGTGGAAATCTTGGGTACAGGACAGGAAGGAATCGATGCCGTATTGGCAAAAATCGATGCGTTAATGTTCAAACCTGAGGTTGGCAGCGTTTATGAGGTGAAAGTGATAAAGATGCTAGACTTTGGTGCTGTTGTGGAATATATGGACGCGCCAGGGAACGAAGTGTTGCTTCACGTATCCGAGTTGGCATGGGAACGCACGGAAAATGTATCCGACGTGGTAAACATGGGAGATGTTTTTGATGTGAAATATTTTGGTCTTGATCCAAGAACCAGAAAAGAAAAAGTGTCAAGAAAAGCCTTATTGCCAAAACCTGAAGGCTATGTAGAAAGACCGCCTAGGAATGACAGAGGTGGTGACCGTAGAGGTGGTGACCGTAGGGGTGGCGACCGAAGAGGTGGTGACCGAGACAGAAAGCCAAGAAGGGATTAATTAAAAACAATCCTTTTACATAAAAACGACCCTGGGAACCATTCCCAGGGTTTCTTTTTTTAAAAAAATACAACCAAAATGTAACTTTTTGGTTTTTTCAACGTATAACCTAATGAGCTCCGGTTCACAAATTTAATTTGAAGGGATTTTTAGATGAGACAGTTAAAGATTACAAAACAGGTTACCAATAGGGAAACCGCGTCGTTGGACAAGTATTTGCAAGAAATTGGAAAGGTGGATTTAATTACCGCCGATGAGGAAGTGGAACTGGCACAACGCATAAAAGCGGGAGACCAGGTGGCCTTGGAAAAATTGACCAAAGCCAACCTTAGGTTCGTTGTTTCTGTTGCAAAACAGTACCAAAACCAAGGGTTGACCCTTCCTGATTTAATTAATGAAGGAAACTTGGGGCTTATCAAAGCTGCACAACGTTTTGATGAAACACGAGGATTTAAATTTATTTCCTATGCTGTTTGGTGGATTCGTCAATCCATTCTTCAGGCCTTGGCAGAGCAATCCCGTATTGTTCGTTTACCATTGAACAAGATTGGCTCCATCAACAAGATAAATAAAACATTTGCTTTCTTGGAGCAAGCACACGAGCGTCCTCCATCTGCGGAAGAGATTGCCAAAGAATTGGACATGACCGTGGAAGATGTGAAACAATCTTTGAAAAACTCAGGTCGCCACGTATCCATGGATGCACCTTTGATCGATGGTGAGGATTCCAACCTATACGATGTACTTCGTAGTGGTGAATCACCGAACCCGGACAAGGAACTTTTACACGATTCTTTGCGTACTGAAATCGAACGCGCATTGGAGACCCTTACCCCTCGTGAAGCTGATGTAATAAGACTTTACTTTGGTTTGGCCGGACAACATTCTATGACCTTGGAGGAAATTGGTGAGACTTTTGACCTTACCAGGGAACGAGTTCGTCAAATTAAAGAGAAAGCCATTAGAAGGCTAAAACACACCTCAAGAAGTAAGATTTTAAAGACATATTTGGGATAAAGTGTGAAAAACACCCCATTAATTACAGTTAAACTATCCTTAAATTTGATTTTTGGCAGGAAAGTTGTAATTTAGTAATTATAACAGTTTATCATGACTGTTCGTTTTTTGATTGATGAATAAACTCCGGCTGATTACCGGAGTTTTTTTCGTTTATGGATGGCCGTAATTGGCTAACTTTGCAACATGAACAAATCAATGATTGCCCCTTCGCTATTGGCATCCGACTTTGCCAACCTTGAACAAGAAATAAAAATGGTAAACCAAAGTGACGCCGATTGGTTTCACTTAGATGTTATGGATGGAGTTTTTGTTCCTAATATCTCATTTGGAATGCCAATCATAGAAGCTATTGCCAAGCATGCAACTAAACCATTGGACACACATTTGATGATTGTAGATCCCGACCGATACATCAAAACCTTTGCAGACTTGGGAGTAGACCATTTATCTGTTCATTATGAGGCTTGTCCACATTTGCACAGAACCCTACAGGCTATTAAAGCGGAAGGTATGAAGGCTGGTGTTGCCATCAACCCACATACTTCCATCAAATTATTGGAAGACACCATTCAAGATATTGATATTGTAATTATCATGAGTGTGAACCCAGGTTTTGGAGGTCAGTCCTTTATTGAAAATACCTATCAAAAGGTTGCTGATCTGAAAGAATTGATCCAAAGAAAAAATGCAAATACTTTAATAGAAATTGACGGTGGTGTAAATGCGGGCAATGCAAAGAAACTAGTGGATTGCGGCGCAGATATTTTGGTAGCTGGAAGTTTTGTGTTTAAAAGTGAGAACCCTACGGAAACCATTAAAAAACTAAAAGAAGAAATAGCATAATGCAGGAATTTGATGTTGTCATCATTGGCGGGGGCCCCATTGGGATTGCCTGTGGTTTAGAGGCTAAAAAACAAGAATTGACCTATATCATCATTGAAAAAGGTCCCATTGTAAACTCATTATTCAATTATCCTGTGAACATGCAGTTTTTTTCCTCGTCAGAAAAACTGGAGATTGACGAAATCCCATTCATCAGCAACGAAGCAAAACCCAAACGCAACGAGGCGTTGGAGTATTACAGACGGATAGTTACCTCAAACCAGCTCAACATTCATCTTTTTGAAAAGGTTGTCGATACCCAAAAACAAGAAAACAACTTTTTGGTAAAAACCGACAAAGATGAATACCAAGCAAAAAATGTTGTAGTGGCCACTGGGTTCTACGATTTGCCCAACCACTTGAATGTTCCCGGCGAGGATCTATCCAAGGTATCTCATTATTATAAAGACCCGCACTTTTATGCCAGTCAAAAACTAGTAGTGGTCGGAGCCAGTAATTCCGCTATCGATGCCGCTTTGGAATGCTGGCGAAAAGGCGCCGAGGTAACCTTGGTAATCCGAGGAGGAGAAGTAGGTCCCCGTGTTAAATATTGGGTACGCCCCGATATTATAAACCGAATTGAAGAGGGAAGTATTAAAGCGTTTTATAATTCTACGGTTAAGGAAATAAAGCCAAATGAAATTATAATCAACACTCCAGAAGGTGATGTGACTTTTGAAAACGATTTTGTACTCGCCTTAACCGGATATCGACCAAATTTTTCTTTTTTGGAAAAACTGGGCATCACATTATCAAACGACCAAAAAAGACTCCCTACCTACGACCCTGAGACCATGGAAACCAATGTAGATGGTCTGTTTTTAGCCGGGGTAATCTGTGGCGGTATGGAAACCCACAAATGGTTCATAGAAAATTCGCGCATCCACGCACCTATCATTATGAAAACCATCAAACACAAGTTTGAATTGAGAAAATAAGCAATTTGATATGAGTTAACATTTTGCTGCTTTTGGAAACAGTATAAATTTAGATCTGACTATCTTTAAGAGAACCTAAAAAAGTTCTCAATTGAATACGGCCACAAGTTCCACACAAAATGCATTTAGAATTATCCTTGGTTTATTGATGACAATGGCTGGCATTGGCCATCTTACTTTTCAACGCAACGAATTCCAAGCCCAAGTCCCACGATGGTTGCCCACAAGTGAGGCATTCATGGACTTTGTAGTGATAGCTTCTGGTGTTGTTGAGATTCTGTTGGGGCTCGCCATGGTCCTTTTGATCAAATACAAAGTTAAAGTGGGTATACTGTTGGCCATTTTCTATGTGTTGATCTTCCCAGGGAACATTTCACAATACACCAATGGCATTGATGCTTTTGGTTTAGACACCGATCTTAAACGATTGATTCGTTTATTTTTTCAGCCTGTGTTGATTTTATGGGCGCTTTGGTCCACCGGAGCATTAAAACATTTATTAAATAAAAGAAAAGCGTAACCATGAAATTTTACGAATTTGGAGCAGAACGTTTGGATGGCATTCAAGAGTCCATGAACAAATACCAAGGAAAAACCATTATTGTGGTAAACACGGCCAGTAAATGCGGTTTAACACCACAATACAAGGGATTGGAAGAACTTTATCAAAAATACAAGGACAAAGGGCTGGTTGTGCTAGGATTTCCCTGCAACCAATTTGGAAACCAAGAACCCGGAAGTACTGAAAACATCAAAGAGTTTTGTGAGGTAAATTACGGGGTGAGTTTTCCCATGTTTGTAAAAATCGATGTTAATGGAAACGACGCACACCCCATTTTTAAGCACCTCAAATCCGAATTGCGCGGCTTGTTGGGCGGAAAAATAAAATGGAACTTCACCAAGTTTGTAATCGACAAAACAGGAAGGCCTGTTAAACGTTTTGCACCCACCTCAAAACCTAGTTCAATGGCAAAATACATCGAAAAAATCCTATAAGATAAATTTTATTGAGGTCTTAACTGCGCTTGCAGAGCACCAGTTTGTTTCAACATGGCCCTACCGTCCTTGAAACTTAAATAAGAATGTCCAGCTTTTTTATTAGCTATACTAATGTCACACAATATGCCCCAATGACGCGCAACTTCTCGCCATGCCCATAGTAAGGAGTGTTTTGGGTCATAAATGTGGGTTGCCTCCCCTCCTGCCCCGTTCACTTCAATTATACTATAGTTTTTTCCTTGGCATAGCTCTTCAAAAGTATTATAGAGCACATCTAACCTACCATAATGAAAACCTTTAATTTGAGAGCAGACACAATCTATGGTTTCCACCAAATCATTATTGATTTTATGGCTAAAATCAACAAACTTGGCTCCTCGGGTATGGCTTCCGTAGGGCACCAAAATAAATTTCTCACCGTAATTCAAAACCTCTTTTAGTTTTGCTCCAAATTTTTTCTGTAATATCTTTAATTGCAGGTGACTGCGCGGGTTCTTTTTGATAAGTTCCAACATGGTACTATTTCCATCCCCTGTTATGAACAAAAACTCTTTTGCTACAATACCCGTAATTTTTCCATGATCTTCTCCAGGTTTTCGCACGTAAAATATACCTACCTCTTTTTGATACGGAATTAATTCCTGCACCAAAAAATGAGAGGGTGTCCAATTTATGTATTTCCAGAACTCTTCTTTTGAATGTATTTTTTCCACGCCAAAGGCCTTCATACCAATATCGGGCTTTGCAATAAATGGGAAGTTGATATTCAAATCCAATATACGTTCCAAGGCCAATTCCGGAGACTCATCTTTCTCAATAAAAAGTGTTTTGGGAATAAACTGGGTAGGTATCCTATTATAAATATCCATTTTGGAAATCATGGCCATGCCCCCATTTTTCATCCCCGGATTGGCGGCATTAAAAAAGAAAAGTGATTTTGCCTTGATAGAATAATACAGCCAAACTGGAAACATGGGATAATAAATTAACCAAAACGGCCAATACTCCCAATGTGTGATTTTATGCCATAGTAGTTTTATAGAAGTCATTATTGCTAAGGAGTTAATTGACAGGGCGGCAAAGAAGCTTCAAATAATTTATCGTGCAACAAGTCCAGATGGCTCATAATATGTTCATCCTGATTTAGAATAACCTGAGTAACACTAAAAGTCCTTAGACCCGATTTCCTATCAATAATAAATCCATTTTCAAAATCATTATGGTTGTTTGAGTGAAAATCCATTATCTCTGAGGCCCTAATGCGGGTGCTGGCTTTAGTAAACTCGTGGAACAAGCGATTTCTGTGCTCAATTACTTCATCTTCATAAAGGGTCGCAGAGGACCAAATATGGTTTTTACCCTTGTCCAATGGTCTAAAATACTTTTGATGTCCATCCCAACGAAACTCTAACAAACCCGAAGTGAACAATATCAGGGTAAAGGGTTCTATATTGAACAGTTCCATTTCTTGAAGTAGGATTAGTGGACTTTCCGAACTTATAATATCCAATAATACCAATCCACGGCTTTTGGCGTATTTACCAGCAAATCTATGGTTTACAAAACCACCATTGAGCAACACGGCAACCGAACCTTTTTCGTTCAAAGCAAACCACGTTCCCCCGGCTTTGGGGTCTTTTGGAAAAAGTACTTTAACCCCACCAATGATTTCTTCTTGTGGCTCCAAGGCTCGTGGACGGGAAGTGTGCTCATCCCTGTTGGAGGTTATAAAGTATTGACTGTCCGATGAAATAAAGCTTACTGTGCACATGCCTTTCTGTATTGTATGGTGGATGGAGCAACTCCGAAGGACTCTGGAACTTCTTGGTCCGAAAAGTGTTTAATTCCTACTTTGATCAATGCTTGATGATGAATGGTATGTTCCAAATTATACATTACTTCCCTAAAGTAATTGGAATCTAAGCGGGTTTCCTCTCCTCCTAGCTCGTATCTAACGGTAATGTGTTTATTTGGTTTTTCTAAATACTTTTGAATATATGCCAGTTGCTCCTGGGCAAAAATAAGGTCTTTTTCAATATTTGGATCGCGCTTCCTTCGATCGTAGCAAACATCGGAAATGTCATACCCCTTGATCAAGCAAAGATACAGTTCAATGATATGTCGCGTATGCTGACCTATAGTGGCATTGGAAAGAATTTCGCAAGACTGTGTATAACAATCTTTGGGCAGTTTGGATAAAACCTCGTTAAACTGTTTCAAAGTATCCAAGCAAGATTTGAACATGGCTGTTTAGTTATTGTTTTTTGATGAATTTGAGCATAAGATAAAAAGAATAATCAGTTTATTAATTTCTCCCAATTTATATCCGCCATGGACTGAAGATTCTGTGGAGATTCGTTCAACCACAATTGCAATGTGTTGTTTTTTCCTTTATTATAAAATAGATAAAGTTTGCCGTCCCTAACCTCATAGGTTTCAGGGTCGACATTTACTTTTTTACCGTTTACGGCCATGGCATATGCACAATATCCTCCATATTGAGGCAAATATACTTCGGGCCGGGCATTGAACCTATCCATATTGGCCCTACTGTTAAACATGTAGTTTACATCATCATAGTTTGTGGTGAATTCCTTCTTTCCCTCCAATGCCTGACCATCAAAATAGGCAACCACATCATAACCAGCTGCTGCATATCCTTTTTTAGTGTTATAATCTTTGTGCTGGGAACAACCTATTGCTCCTATCATCAAAAGAGAAAAGAAAATGATTTTGTTCATGATAATTGTATTGACCAATTACCTTATTAGTCCTAAAAGCCATTTATTCCTTTCAATCAACATTAGATATTATTTGGAATGATTACGTCAAATCAACAAAAAAACAGCTTACCTAAATTGGTCACACCAATTCATATATGCCAAATATCAATTCATATACCTCAAACATCAATTACATTTAAACTATTGCATAACAGATGTTTATTTTTAACCATATCAGAGTTTGACAGGAACCGTGCAACGATTTAAAAAGAACACCATGAAGCTTTTAGACCTTACAACAATAAAACTATTCCATTATCTTTTATTCTGCCTTTTACTTATATTTTTTTCTTGTTCTGGTGAAGATGGTGAAACGGGACCTGCGGGTCAAGATGGTAATGCCAATATTTTTGTTTCTGACTGGATGCCTATTGTTTGGACCTGGAAAGATTTAGATATAGGAAAAGCTTTTATGGATATTCCTATAGAAAACATATCCACCTATATAGATAACGGAGGTGTGGTAATGATGTACCTAAAACATTATAATTCAGTACGTGTTTTTCCAATTAGTTTAGGTGATTTAAACTATTTATATTTTTCTTATGGCATGTACCCTGCCAATGAAAATAAACAAACAGAATCTTTTAACGGGATCAGGTTTAGTATGGATGCAATACCCATAAATATTAATCTATATCAAGTGGATTCAGAAAATATACGCATTCGTTATGTACTAGTTCCTGCAGATGTTGACGATCAAGCTGGATTGATTGCAAATATTCCAGCTACTTTTGTCGATGTGGACACTCTAAGCATATATTAAAAAAGTCTGGGAAATTCCCAGACTTTAAAAACGGCAATTATTTTGTGACCCAGGGAGGATTCGAACCCCCAACCCTCAGAGCCGAAATCTGATATTCTATCCAGTTGAACTACTGGGCCAATTTATAATTTTAGGAACTCAATTTAGCTTTTACGATGGAGGAAATGGTTTTTCCATCTGCCTGTCCAGCCAATTCCTTGGAAACAATTCCCATCACCTTTCCCATGTCCTGCATACCTGTAGCCCCAACAGCATCGATGGTCATTACAACCACTTTTTCTATATCCTCTTCGGTAAGCTGCTCCGGTAAAAATTTTTCAATAACGGCTACTTGTGCCAATTCCGGTTCGGCCAAATCATCACGACCCTGCTCTTGATATATTACAGCGCTATCTTTACGCTGCTTTACCAATTTTTGAACCAATTTAATCTCGTCTTCCTCAGACAATTCAGCACCGCCTCCTTTATCTGTCTTTGCTAATAAAATAGCAGATTTAACAGCTCGCAAAGATTCCAAGGCAACGGTATCCTTTGCCTTCATTGCGGCCTTCATTTCTGTCATTACCTTTTCTTGCAAACCCATGTTTCTGATTTAGTCCGCGAAGATAAAAAATAAACCCGAAAGTTATGCAACTTCCGGGTTTATGCTTCCAATTAAAAATGGAAATCAACTTTAACACTACTAATCAACATTATCGTGTAAAAACGAGTTATTGGAGCGCAACTGAAGATCATCATTGCTATCCTCCCCCAATGAAGTTCTAGATACTTTTTGCTCTTTTGGAACATCGTTCAGGTCAACTCCTTGCCTCTTATATGCAGGCTCCTTTTCAATATCATCGATACTATTACGGTTGTTTTGGAACTTGTAATTAAAGTTTTTCAACTTTCTTCTGCGTTCATCCGCTCTATCTCTTAAAATATCACTGATCGAGCTATTCATAGGATCCATACTGTTTGTGGTCTCCTCATTATGGCTCGAGTCCTCTTCTTGGGTTTTTAAAGTCTTCTTTTCAAAAACAAGTTCGTTCTCCACCATTTTTGGCTCATGGGTTTCAGCTTTTGACTTTGCACCCGTCAACTTATTTTCCAATTCCATATACTCTTGCAGATCATATCGAGTTTCTCCTTCTTTCTTGTACTCAAGAACAGGTTTTACCTCCACATAATCATTCACTTCAACCTCACCCAATCCATCATCTAGGTTAAAGGTCACCGTATGCTCCTTTTCATCTTCCTCCGCTTCACTGTTCAATGGCATATCGAAGCTTAGCGTAAATTGATCTTCTTTGCTCTTCGAAGACATTTCTTCAGCATCAACAACATCAATATTATTGATTACATTCTTGGCTTCTATAATCACAAAATCATCTTCAACGTTTTCTGGAACAACTTCTTCATAGAATACATTAAAATTTCGGATGTAATTAGTGGTCGGAATCAAGTCAGGTTTTTTTGTCTCAACTTTTGGATCCTCCATTTTTGTTTCTTCCTCCATATCCAAGGTGTGTTTAACCACGGTGGGTTCTGGCTCAGGAATTGTCTCTATCTCAGGAGTTGGTGTCTTTTCAACCTCAACTTCTTGTATTGATGTAGCTTCAGGAGTTAAATCCTGTTCAGCGGTTTGCTCGTCTTCCAAGGTGTAAAAGACCTTTTTAGATTCGGTATTCACTATATTATCCTGTTGGTCTACATTAAAACCTGTGGCAATAACCGTAACGGCAATTGCTTCACCGAGGCTTTCGTCTTCACCAACACCCATTATAATATTAGCTCCGTGACCTGCTTCAATTTGGATATGATCGTTGATTTCACCAATTTCATCAATGGTAATTTCTTGAGAACCGGAAACAATAAGCAACAACACGTTCTTCGCACCATTGATTTTGTTATCGTTCAATAATGGTGAATCCAATGCTTTCATAATGGCTTCAGTAGCCCTAGCTGATCCAGATGCCGCCGAGGATCCCATAATGGCCGTTCCACTATTTGAAAGTACTGTCTTGGCATCCCTTAAATCTATATTTTGTGTGTAATGATGAGTAATTACCTCTGCGATACCCCTTGCCGCAGTTGCCAATACCTCATCTGCTTTAGAGAAACCGGCTTTAAACCCAAGATTACCGTAAACTTCTCTAAGTTTATTGTTATTGATTACAATCAAGGAGTCCACGTTGGCACGTAGTTTTTCAATTCCAAGCTGCGCTTGTTTATTACGCATGGCCCCTTCGAACTGGAACGGCATGGTTACAATACCTACCGTAAGAACATCCATTTCCTTGGCAATTTTAGCAATAACCGGAGCTGCACCAGTACCGGTGCCACCGCCCATACCAGCAGTAATAAACGTCATTTTTGTATTATGTCCCAACATGGTCTTTAAATCTTCCATGCTTTCCAAAGCGGCCTGTTCTCCCACATCAGGATTAGCACCCGCACCCAATCCTTCGGTTAGGGACACCCCTAATTGGATTTTATTGGGCACAGAGCTGTTTTCTAAAGCTTGGGCATCGGTGTTACAGATTACAAAATCCACACCATTTATACCGGCCTGAAACATGTGATTGATAGCGTTGCTTCCGCCGCCGCCTACTCCAATTACTTTAATTACGTTGCTCTTGTTCTTGGGCAAATCAAAAGCTATGTTGTCAAATTCAGTGTTCTTACTCATGACAGTTGTGTTTCTCTTATGAGGTTATTATTCTGCGTTGTCTAAAAAGTCCTTCAACTTTTCTGACCATTTATCAAAAATGGATTTCCTTTCAGTTTGTGATACCGTATTTGTTTTGGCTCCCATATCATGTTCTTGCCCTACCAAAACCTCTTCTTCCAACATCTCTTCCTGTTCTACGACTTGGTTTTTCTTTTGGGCCTCTAAGGCATTCATCAGCAACCCAACTGCCGTTGCATACAATGGGCTGGCAACCTCTTCATCGGAATCGCCCGCTAGGTGCTCGTTGGGATAACCAATTCTTGTATCCATACCGGTAATATATTCCACCAATTGCTTTAAATGTTTCAATTGGCTTCCTCCTCCGGTAAGTACAATCCCTGCAATTAATTTTTTCTTTTGTTCTTCGTGACCGTAGTTCTTAATCTCCACATAAACCTGTTCTACAATCTCCACTACCCGTGCGTGTATGATCTTAGAAAGATTTTTTAGAGTAATTTCTTTTGGTTCCCTACCTCTTAATCCGGGTATGGATACAATTTCATTATCCTTGTTTTCCCCTGGCCAAGCGGAACCAAATTTTATCTTTAGGAGTTCAGCTTGTTTCTCAATAATGGAACAACCTTCTTTAATGTCCTCTGTAATCACATTACCCCCGAACGGGATAACGGAAGTATGACGAATAATACCATCCTTAAAAATAGCAAGGTCGGTAGTCCCGCCCCCTATATCGATCAATGCAACACCTGCTTCTTTTTCTTCCTGACTTAAAACTGCATCAGCGGATGCCAATGGTTCCAAGGTGATATTTCCAAGATTAAGTCCGGCGCTTTTAATACACCTTCCAACATTTTTTATGGACGATACTTGTCCTACCACTACATGGAAGTTGGCTTCCAATCGACCGCCATACATTCCTACGGGTTCTTTAACTTCGGCCTGTCCATCCACTTTGTACTCCTGTGGCAATACATGGATAATTTCTTCTCCTGGAAGCATTACCAATTTGTATACCTGATTGCACAGTTTATCCAAATCATCGTTGTCTATTACCTCTTCGGAATTGGGTCGGGTAATATAATCACTGTGGTGCAAGCTTCGGATATGTTGGCCTGCAATACCAACCACCACAGAACCAATTTTTAAGCCCGAGTTCAACTCGGCCTGTTCCACCGCCTGTTGAATAGACGATATGGTCTGTGTAATATTATTGACCACTCCACGGTGAACACCCAAACTTTTAGACCGGCCGGTGCCCAAAACTTCTATTTTTCCGTATTCATTTTCCCTACCTATGATAGCTACGATCTTGGTAGTTCCAATATCCAACCCAACTGAATAATTACCTTGTTCCATAATTTATATTTTGGTGCAAACCACTTGATTGTTGAATTCCAAACTAACTGTTGCATAATCCTCCAAGGAATTGTCCCTGGCCGCCTTTGCATAAAAGGCCATAAAATTGCTGAACTTCTTGTTCAAGTTATCTACTCCGCCCAAATTCACCACAAAATTTTCCATGCGGAATTTGAGTTGATATTTCCCTTCTTCTTCAATATGTATCCCAATGACATTCTTTCTTAAAAAATCATCATTATTGATATAATCTAAAATCACATAAGCATCTTCAAGGCTTTTACCTGTAATTTTTCCTGTAATTATAGGAACCCTTGCAGAGTGGTGTTTTGATATAGGCATACGCTCACCTGTATCGTCCAAATAAAATTTGGAGACCCCTTCTACTCTTCCGATTGGTTTCCGCTGAACAATCTTGGATACAAGTTCCCCATTTACAGTAAGATAGACCTGGGCATTTTTAACCATATCATTGGATAGTATAAGCTCCTCTATGGTATTCAAAACTAACTGTTCTTTAGGCCTGTTTTTTAGGGGTCCGTAATTTTGTATTAACAATTTATTAACCGCATCCTCAGTTAAATACAAATTGTTGTCCCCAACAAATTTCACAGACACATTTTTGAGCATTTTCTTTTGGTTTTTATGGTCGGCAAAACCATAAAGTGCAACTACGGCCACAGACAAAAATGCAAGTTTTATGTAATCCCAATTAATGCGCATAACTCAATTTTTTTTTGATTTTTGGAACTTCCAGTCCAATATCACCTGCACCTAGAGCAACCAATACGCCCGATTTGCAGTTCATTACTTCTTCCAATAATGCTGATTTTGAAATCAGTTTTTTATTGGGGTTCTCTATTTTATCCAACAACCATTGCGAAGTGACTCCCTCAATTGGTTCTTCCCTTGCTGGATAAATATCCAATAGTATTATTTCATCAAAATCTGAAAGACTTGTTGCAAAATCTTCTATAAAATCCTTTGTCCTTGAAAATAGATGGGGCTGAAAAACTACCGTAATCTTTTCTCCTTCATGCATTTCTCGAATAGCTTGATGAACAGCATTGATTTCTGTTGGATGATGAGCATAATCATCTATAAAAACAAAATCTTTTTCTTTTATTTGGTAAGAAAATCTACGCTGAACGCCTTTAAAGCTTTCTAAAGCTTGTGCAATTCGATGCGGTGAACAACCTGTTTGTACCGCCATGGTAAAAGCAGCCAATCCATTTAATAGATTATGTCTTCCTGGCTTATTGAACTTCACATTATTAATAACATCCGTAGGTGTTACAATATCGAATATGTAGGCACCATTTTCAATACTAATATTCTTGATGCAGTAATCGGACCCATCTTCAATACCAAAAGTGATACCATCCAACGGCAATCCTTTGCGTACGATCAATTTTCCATCAGGCTTTATTTTTCGCACAAATTCATTAAAAGAACGCTCCAATTCTTCCTTAGTTCCATAGATATCCAAGTGATCTGCATCCATTGATGTAACACAAGCTACGGTTGGAGTCAAATGCAAGAACGATCGGTCAAACTCGTCGGCTTCTATAACTGAATACTCCGTACCTTCGAGCACAAAGTTACTGTTGAAATCTTCCGAAATACCACCTAAAAAAGCTGTTAAGGGCAAATCACACACCTTGAGCAGATGTGCCAAAATACTAGTTGTAGTTGTTTTACCGTGTGTACCGGCAACAGCCAAACAAAACGAATCTTTGGTAATAATCCCCAATACCTCGGAACGTTTTTTGATTTCGAACCCCTGATTGCGATAAAATTGTAATTCTGAGTGTGTAGAAGGAACGGCCGGGGTATACACCACCAGGGTGTTCGGATGTTTAAAAGCATCTGAAATTACATTGACATTATCCTCAAAATGCACGGAGATTCCCTGTTTGATCAAGTTGTCTGTTATTGAAGAAGATGTTCTATCATAACCGGCCACCTTTTTGCCGATAAATTTGAAATAGCGTGCTAAAGCAGACATACCTATGCCTCCTATACCTATAAAATAAACGCTATGTATGTCTTTCAAATTCACTTTATCAATTTTTCAATTTCATCCACAATATGTTCCGTAGCCTTTGGCATGGCCATTTTTTTAATATTCTCACTGAGTTTAATACGTAGTTCTTGTGACTTCATTAAGGCTGAAAAACTTTTTTCAAATTCAGAATCCAGCTCCGTTTCCCTAAGCATGATAGCCGCATCTTTAGCTTCCAAAGCTTTTGCATTTTGGGTTTGATGGTCTTCGGCCACATTGGGCGATGGGATAAAAATCACCGGTTTACCTACCAAACAGAGTTCGGATACCGATCCTGCCCCTGCCCTGGAAATAATTACATCCGCAGCCGCGTAAGCCAAATCCATACGGTTTACAAATGCCAATACCTTAACAGAATTGGAATCGTATTTTTTGTATTCTTGGTGATACAATTTTCCACATTGCCAAATCACCTGTAGCCCTTGTTCTTTAAAAAATTCAAGCTCTTTTTCAATCAATTGATTTACTCTTCGAGCTCCAAGGCTTCCACCCAATACTAAAACAGTTTTCGTATTGAACTCCAAACCAAAAAACTCAGTAGCTTCTTTTTTTCCTTTCTTTATATCGACTAAATCGGTACGAATGGGATTTCCAGTTTTTACAATTTTTTCCTTTGGAAAAAAACGCTCCATGCCGTCATAGGCCACACAAATTGTCTTTGCTTTACCTGCGAGCAGTTTGTTGGTAATTCCTGCGAATGAATTCTGTTCTTGCAGCAAACAAGGCACACCGGAGTTTTCAGCCATTTTCAACAATGGGCCGCTCGCAAAACCTCCCGTACCAATCGCCACATGAGGTTTAAAATGCCTTATTATTTTACGTGCTTCCAACAAACTACTTATCAATTTAAATGGAAACGTGATATTTTTCAAAGTCAGTTTCCGTTGTATTCCACTTATCCACAATCCCTTTATTTTATATCCGGCTTGCGGTACTTTTTCCATCTCCATTTTATCCTTTGCGCCAACGAACAGAAATTCAGCATTCGGATATCTTCTTTTTAATTCATTGGCTATAGCCACTGCTGGATAAATATGTCCTCCAGTTCCTCCTCCAGAAAGTATAAACCTATATCTGTCCACTTAATACTTCTAAAGGGTTTGTTTCATCGATACCTGAGGATTGCTCCTCTAAATTTTCTTTTCTATTGCTCGCACTCAACACAATTCCAATGGCCATACAAGTCATCCAAATAGAAGTTCCACCCATACTGATCAATGGTAATGGTTGCCCCGTAACAGGAAACAATTGCACCACCACTGCCATATTGATAAAGGCTTGGAACACAATGGGCAGTCCAACCCCTATCACCAATAGTTTTGAAAAAACCGATTTGGATGAATGGGCAACAACCACAATACGAAACAACAATAGGAGGTAGAAAAATAATAATGCCCCTCCCCCTAATAATCCATATTCTTCAATAATTATGGCAAAAATAAAATCAGACGTACTTTGGGAAAGCATATTTTTCATCACACTCTTCCCCGCTCCCTTGCCAACTACCCCGCCTTCAGCTACAGCAATTTGTGCCAAAGTCAATTGGTGCAGGTCATCCCTATCTGCTTGTTCTGGATGAACAAATGTTTCTATTCTGGACTTCCATGTTCCCGCTCTTTGAGGAAGTGCTTCGGGCGCTTTGAACAGTACAAACAAAAACATACCTGTAAATACAATTCCCGTTGTTACAAGTGCGAACAAATATTTTAAAGGATATCCTCCTAAAAAACAAAGTACCAAAACCATAAAACAAAGAATCGCAGCTGTTGAGAAGTTTTCGGGCAATATTAAGAGCACCACTAAAACAACTGGCAGCCACAATGGTAAAATACTTTCCTTAAAAGCTATTTTAGTTTCCTTGATTTTGGTTAAATACCTAGCAATCCAAATCATTAACACTACGCCAGCCAAAGTTGATGTCTGGAAGTTGACCCCTACCAATGGTATCTTTATCCATCGGTTGGCGGTAACCCCTCCTATTCGTGTTTCAACTGTAAGTGTATATATTAAAAGTAGGATTACAATGGGCATGGCTATTATGGACAGCCCTTTAAAATAATGCGTTGGTATCCTGTGTACGGCATAAATAATACCAAATCCCAAGAAAAGGAGCACAGCATGTTTTACCAAATGTCCCAAAGTGGTTCCATCACCATTGACGTACACCAAATTAGTACTGGCACTGTACACTGGTAAAAATGAGAAAAGTGCCAAGAGAGCCACTACACCCCATATAGCCTTATCACCTTTCAGATTTTTGAATACTCCCAACACGTTTTACAAGTTTTTTATTGCGTTTTTAAATTGATCTCCTCGATCCTCATAATTCTTGAAAAGGTCGAAACTGGCACAAGCTGGAGATAACAAAACAGCATCTCCGCGCTCCGCAAGTTTATAGGCAACCTTCACAGCTTCTTCCATGGAATAAGTTTCGACCATTAAATCGATGACATTTCCAAAAACATCCTTTAATTTGGTATTGTCCGTTCCCAGACAAATAATAGCTTTCACTTTTTCGCGCACCAACGGCATCAACTCCGAATAATTGTTACCCTTATCCACTCCACCGGCAATCCATACAATCGGTTTTTTAATACCGTCCAATGCATAAAATGTAGCATTTACGTTTGTTGCCTTGGAATCGTTGATGTATTCCACATGATTGATTTTCAATACTTTTTCCAATCTATGGGGCACACCCTGAAAAGATTGGATACTCTGGCGAATGGTCTCTTTTCTAACCTTCACCAACATGGCTGCCATACTCGCCGCCATGGTGTTCTTTACATTGTGCTGGCCTTCCATGGCCAAAATATCATCTCTCATTTCCAAGGTTTTATGTTCTAATTTTATTTTTATTGTTTTATCTTCTAACCAAGCTCCCTCCTCTAATTTTCTTTTTAAAGAAAAGGGAACCAATTTTGATTGAACTGGATGTTTTTTTAACCAATCCTGAATCACTTCATCATCGGCATCATAAATCAGGTAATCATTTTTATCTTGATTCATGGCTATTTTAAATTTGGATGCGATATAATTTTCAAACTTGTAATCGTACCTATCCAAATGATCTGGAGTAATGTTGGTGATTATGGCGATATTGGGTTTAAACCCCACTATTCCATCCAATTGAAAACTGCTTATTTCCAACACATAATGATCAAAATCATTCTCGGCCACCATTTTAGCATAGCTATCTCCAATGTTTCCTGCCATACCCACATGCAGTTCCCCATCTTTTAACAGATGGTGGATTAACATAGTGGTCGTGGTTTTACCGTTACTTCCGGTGATACCAATTATTGTAGCATCCGTGTATTTTGATGCAAATTCTATTTCAGAAATCACTGGGATACCTTTATCAACAAGTGCTTTAACAATGGCCACCTTGTCGGGTATTCCAGGACTTTTCATCACCACATCGGCATTTAGAATTTTAGATTCCGTATGCGTTCCAGACTCCCATTCAATCTCAAAATGTTCAAGAACTTTTTTGTATTTATCTTTTATCTCGCCTTTGTCCGAAACAAAGACATTATATCCTTTCTGCTGCCCTAAAATTGCGGTTCCAACCCCACTTTCTCCACCTCCCAGTATTACCAATCGGCCCATTTATCGAATCTTTAATGTGACAATACTGATAATTGCCAGTAAAATTCCTATAATCAAAAAGCGGGTCACTATTTTACTTTCGTGATACATTTTTTTCTGATAATGATGGTGCAAAGGCGCCATCAAGAATATGCGCTTACCCTCTCCGTATTTTTTCTTGGTGTGTTTAAAATATCCTACTTGAAGCATTACGGACAGTGATTCGGCAAAGAAGATTCCACACAAAATCGGAATCAACAGTTCTTTTCTTACTATAATGGCTATTACGGCAATTACACCTCCAATGGTCAAACTGCCTGTATCTCCCATAAAAACCTGTGCCGGATAGGCATTGTACCATAAAAATCCGACCAGAGCACCTGCAAAAGCGGCAATGAACACCACCAACTCCCCTACTCTGGGCAAGTAAAATATATCCAAGTAGTCGGAAAATTCGATATTGCCCGATACCCAGGCAAAAATCCCTAAAGTCAAAACAATTATGGCAGATGACCCTGCTGCCAAACCATCAATACCATCGGTAAGATTGGCCCCATTGGAAACGGCTGTTACAATTAAGATCACAACGGGAATAAATATCAACCACGCATAATCCTCTGCCCCTTCTCCTATCCAAGAGATAAAATCGGCATAATCCAATTCATTATTTTTGAAAAAGGGAACATTTGTACGAAGTGCTTTGGTTTCCTCACCAAACACTTTTTCCACATTAAAGTCTTGTGTAATGGTAGTGGAGTCTTTTTCTTTTATGGTAACCGCCGGATGAAAATATAGTGTTAGTCCGACAATCAATCCCAAAACGACTTGTCCCATAATTTTGAACCGCCCCTTTAACCCTTGCTTGTCTTTTTTGAAGGTTTTAATGTAATCATCTATAAAACCGATAATGCCCATCCAAATGGTGGTCATTATCAAAAGAAGAACATAAATGTTTTTAACATCTGCAAAAAGAATCACTGGCAATAAGGTGGATATTATTATGATAAGCCCTCCCATTGTTGGAGTTCCCGCTTTTTGTTTTTGACCGTCTAAACCTAAATCTCGGATACTTTCACCTATCTGCTTTTTCTGCAGAAACAAAATGATCTTTTTACCGTAGACCATGGCAATCAATAGAGATAGCAATACGGACAATGCCGCCCTAAAAGTCAGGAACTGAAAAAGTCCTGCACCTGGCAGTTGGTATTGATTCTCTAAAAATTCGAACAAGTAGTATAACATGGACTACATTATTTTTTTAGGCTCTCAAGAGCTTCTTTAACTTCTTTGTAATCATCAAAATCGACCCGGACACCATCGGTTTCCTGATAGGTCTCATGGCCTTTACCCGCCACAAGGATAATATCGTTGGCCATTGCCAGTTTGCATGCCGTATTTATAGCTTGCCTCCTATTTTCTATGGATATCACTTTTCTGGTGTTTTGAGGCTCCACCCCAGCTTCCATTTCTTCAATAATATCAGCAGGTGATTCCGTTCTAGGATTATCGGATGTAAAAATGGCCTGATCGCTCATTTCTGAAGCGATATAACCCATAACCGGACGCTTAGACTTATCACGGTCACCACCACACCCCACTACGGTGATGACGTTTTCATTTCCAGTCCTCAATGCATTAATAGTTATCAATACATTTTTTAGTGCGTCCGGAGTATGGGCATAATCAACAATAGCCGTTATTTTTTCTTTTGATATGTAATATTGAAACCTTCCATCAACGTTATCCAGTTCACTCATTAACCTAAGGATCTCTATTTTTTCAAGTCCCAAGATATCTGCCGTGGCATAGATAGCTAGCAAGTTGTATGCATTAAAATCACCTATTAGTTTAGACCACAATTCATTGCCATCAATTTTTAATAATTGTCCATTGAACTGTTTCTCCAATATCTGCCCCCTATAATCAGCAAAGGATTTTAAAGCGTAGGTATATTTCTTCGCTTTTGTATTCTGCAGCATTACCGGGCCATTTTTATCATCAATGTTCGTTAATACAAATGCTGTTTTTGGCAAACCATCAAACAGCTTTTTCTTGGTATCCCGATATTCTGCAAAGGTTTTATGGTAGTCCAAATGATCGTGGGACAGGTTGGTAAAAATGCCTCCGGCAAAATGAAGCCCCTCTGTCCTTTTTTGGTGAATTCCATGGGAACTCACTTCCATAAAACAAAACTCTACACCTGCGGCATTCATTTTAGTGAGGTAGCTGTTTATGGTAAGCACATCTGGTGTGGTATGGCTTGTTTTATATTCCTTATCATCTACCAATATTTTAATCGTAGAGATAAGCCCTACTTTATAACCTGCTTTTTTAAAGAGGTTGAACAACAAGGTAGATACGGTAGTCTTCCCATTGGTACCGGTTACCGCAACCAGTTTTAGGTTCTTGGATGGGTTGCCGTAAAAATTAGAAGCGATTATCGCAAGAGCGCTATTGCAATCGACCACCTGCAAATAGGTGACTCCATTGACCATGATTTCTGGAAGCGCTTCGCACACAATGGCCTTTGCTCCAGAATCAACAGCTTTTTGGATATAGTTATGCCCATCGGTAATGGTACCCCGAACAGCAACGAACACATCGTCCATTTCCATTTTTCGGGAATCGAAATGCACATTGTTCACCATCACGTTAGTATCCCCGCTTACCGCGGATAGGCTCACACCATATAATATGTCCTTTAACAACTTCATGAAAGTTCCAGTACTATTTTCTTTACCTGTTTAATATTTACTCCTTGGTTAATTGATTGATTTTTTACTTTTCCATTACCATGCACTTCAACTTCAATTCCCAAATTCTCCAATAGGGAAACAGCATCCATACCGCTCATCCCTTCAACATTTGGCACTGTGCTATATTTTTTCTGCACTTGAGCATAATATTGCTGATACTCGTTGTCCAAGTCAGCATTTTGGATAGTTTTGTTTTCCACTTCATCCACCATAGGTGAAATGGCATGTATTTTTTGTGCCATGGATTTAAATACCGGTCCTGAGACATCAGCTCCGTAGTACCCCTCTTCCTTATCCGGCTCATGAATTACCACTATACAGGAATATTTAGGATTATCAGCCGGGAAGTATCCTGCAAATGAGGAGATATACGCCAACTTATCCGGATTTTTATCCACATAGTTCTTTTGCGTAGTGCCGGTTTTACCAGCCATGGAAAAATTCTTGGAATACAATTTATGGCCCGTACCGTAATCCTTCTCCACCACGTCCTTTAATAATTGTTGGGCTTTCTTTACTGTTTCTTTAGAACAAATGGAGGAGTTAAATACCTTTTTATCAAATCGCTTCACCACTTTGTTGCCTTCACGAACTTCTTGAATCAACCGAGGTTTCACATATTCGCCATCATTAGCAATAGCATTAAAAAACGCTAAGGTTTGAATCGGAGTCAAGGACACTTCGTAGCCATGCGACATCCATCCCAAGGAAATTCCGGACCAACCCTTGTCTCCAGGATATCGTATTACTGGGTCGCCCTCACCTATTATTGGCAGGTCCAATTTCTTATGTAGCCCCATATTCATAAGCCGGTTTACAAACTTTTCTGGCTGTTCTTTATAGTTTTCATTTATAATTTTAGCGAACGCTGTATTGGATGAAACCGCAAAAGCCTTGGCTAGGGTTATTTCTCCATACCCTCCCCATTTCGAATCCTTTACGACCCCATCGTAAATGCGATACCTTCCTTTTTCCGTATCAATAACTGTGTTCGTATCCACCACTTTATCCTCCAAAGCTGCCACCATGGACATTAACTTAAAAGTAGAACCTGGCTCATGGGATTCACCAACTGCGTAATTTAATTTTTCGTAATATTTTCCTTCAGAAGTCCTTCCGAGGTTGGAAATTGCCTTAATCTCACCTGTTTCGGTTTCCATTACCACCACGCAACCGTGGTCGGCCTTGTATTTTTCCAACTGCTTCAACAATTCGTGATGGGCTATATCTTGAATGTTTATGTCAATGGTTGAAACAACATCCAATCCATCTCTTGGCTCCACAATATTGTCCAGACCTACAGGTTTCCATTGCCCTTGCGCAATTTTTTGTTTTAACCGTTTTCCTTCCTTGCCGCGCAAATAAGTTTCCCCAAAGGCACCGTCCAACCCAACACGCGTGTAGTATCCATTTTCATCCACTCGTTCGTATCCTATGCTTCTTGCGGCCATTTTACCCAAGGGGTATTCGCGAACCACGCGATGGGTCTCGATAAAGCCTCCTTTATACGGCCCAAGATTAAAAAGTGGAAATTGTTTTATGCGGACATAATCCAGGTAGCCTATATTGCGTGCTACCAACTTATATCTATTGCCATTCGCTCTCGCTTTGCGGAACAATTGTCTGTAGTAGGATGATGGCCTGTTAAACAGTTTACCCAAAGAATCGGATAGGGCCACTACATTGTTTTGAAAATTTTCTTGTGAAACAGTCTGCGCATCAAACCTGATTTCATATTTAGGTACGGACGCAGCCAACAAACTACCGTCTTCGGAATAAAGGTTACCGCGATTGGGCTCAATGGTGAACATTTTCTCGGTTTTGCTCAAAGCCAGCTCTTTATATTTATCGCCTTGAACCATTTGTATATCCACCAGTTTCACAACTACAGCAATGGCCAAAACAAAAAGTCCTCCCGCTACGAGGTACAATCTGTTCATGATATTTTTTTCGGTAATAGCCATTATTCCGCTGATTTTACTTTTATTTTCTTCGGAGGATTTTCTGACGGCACCAATCCTTTAACTGCCACCACCTCTCGCAAAGTCGATTCCAACTTAAGCTGCTGAACACTGGACCGGGCTTCAAAAAATTCACTTTTAAGTTTCCGTACTTCCTCGTTCAGTTCCGCTATCTCCAATACTTTTTTATCGGCGTTGTGGCTACTGGAAATCATTAAAGCGGCCAAGAAAGAAGCGAACAACAAAAACATCCAGTTCTTGGGAGCATCACCACTCACCAAAAACTTTCCTTTTAATATGTCCAGTAATCCTTTTCTCATTCTTTATGTTCCTTTTGTAATTTCCGAGTAACCGGAAATCTTCCTATATGCGTTCCGCAATACGGAGCTTTGCACTTCTTGCTCTATTATTATTTGCTATTTCATCTGTTGATGGTACGATCAGCTTTCCAACCTTTTTCAATGGAACATCAATGTTTCCATAAAAATCTTTTTCCGGTTCGCCATCAAACTTACCCGCTCGAATAAAACGTTTCGCCAATCGGTCTTCCAAGGAATGGTAACTGATCAAGCTCAAACGGCCACCTTGGTCCAATAAATCCGGAACTTGTGTTAAAAATTCCTTCAGCACCTCAATTTCTTGGTTCACCTCTATCCTGATGGCCTGATAGATTTGGGCCAAAATCTTGTTCTCTTTCATTTTTGGCAAAAACGTACTCAAAACCTTTTTAAGATCATCAGTTGTCTTAATCGGTTCTTCTGTACGTGCCGCAACAATCTCTTTTGCCATGGCTCTAGCGTTGCGCAACTCGCCATACTGAAAAAGAACTGACGCTAAATCTTCTTGGGAATACTTGTTCACAACCTGAAAGGCAGACAATTGGTTGTTTTTATCCATTCTCATGTCCAAATCTGCATTGAATCGAATGGAGAAACCGCGATCAGCCTCATCAAACTGATGGGAAGAAACCCCAAAATCCGCTAAGATTCCATCAACTTTCCGAATGCCATAGAACTTTAAATATTGTTTGAGGTAACGAAAGTTTTGATTGATCAATTGGAACCTCTCATCTTTCAATGTATTCTGAAGGGCATCTTCATCTTGATCAAATGCGAACAACTTGCCGCCATCCCCCAATCTTTTCAAAATTTCCTTGGAGTGCCCGCCCCCACCAAAGGTGACATCCACATACACTCCATTCTCTTTTATGTTCAATCCGTCTACTGATTCCTTCAGCAACACCGGATTGTGGTATGCACTACTCATCGTCATCAAAAATCTCCTCGGCCAAATCGGCATAATCCTTTTCACTTTCGGCCAACACCTTTTCATACATATCCTTGTTCCAAATCTCAATTTTATCAAAAACTGCATTTAGAACCACTTCTTTCTCAATTCCAGCAAACTCCACTAGGTTTTTTGGAATTTGCAATCTTCCAGAATCCCCATCAATACTCACCTCTTTCATTCCCGCAACAAAATTCCTCACAAAAGCATCGTACTTTCGGTTAATTTTGCTTTTTTTCATGACCTTCTGCATAAGGACGTCGAACTCTTCTTTAGGGTATAATTCCAGACATTGCTGAAAAACTGACCGCTTGATTATGAACCCATCATTTAAAACAGGTAAAAGCTGATTCTTCAAAGAAATGGGCAACATTACCCTTCCTTTGGTGTCTGCTTTACAATCATGTTGTCCTATGATATGGGTCACTAGAAATCAATTGGTTAGTTAATACAACTCAAATATATAGATTTTATTTCCACATTTCTCCACTTAACACCACTTTTGTTAATAAATTCTCCACTTTTGAATAAAAAATCACGGATTGGCCCCTCAAAATCTGTTTACGATCCTTCCAAGTATTGCGAGATTCGATTTGCCAGAATCAAAAAACTTAACCCAGATATGATTAATACCTAAAATCTTTGTGATATGAAATCCCTATATTTGCGCCTCTTACTACCAACTGACTATAGATGGAAGAGCATTTAATCGAGGATGGCAAATACCGATATATAGAAAAGGGGGAGGGAACTCCCATGATTATATTGCACGGTTTGATGGGAGGTCTGAGCAACTTTCAAGGTGTGTCCGAATATTTTCCACAAAAAGGGTATAAAGTATTTATCCCTGAACTACCTATTTATGACATGCCTCTTGTAAAAACCACGGTGAAGAACTTTGCCACATTTTTGGAAGGGTTTATTGAGTACAAAGGACTAAAAGATGTTATCCTGCTTGGAAATTCTCTTGGTGGACATATTGGTCTTTTACACACCAAAATGTTCCCGGAAATGGTTAAAGCATTGGTAATAACGGGCAGTTCTGGACTTTATGAAAGCGCCATGGGAGATGGTTATCCCAAACGTGGCGATTATGAATTCATAAAAAAGAAGGCCGAAGATGTTTTCTACGATCCAAAGGTAGCCACCAAAGAAATTGTGGACGAGGTTTTTGCCACGGTAAACGATAGAATGAAACTGGTGAAGACATTGGCAATAGCCAAGAGTGCCATCCGCCACAATATGTCCAAGGATTTACCTCATATGAATACCCCAACTTGTATTATTTGGGGAGAAAATGATACGGTAACTCCACCCAATGTGGCCAAGGAATTCCATGAACTATTACCTGATTCCGATTTGTATTGGATAGAAAAATGTGGTCATGCACCGATGATGGAACACCCAAATGACTTTAACCGTATTTTGGGAGCTTGGCTTGAAAAAAGAGGGTTTTAGCAATCGGCCGATAGGGTTTTAACTATAATCCATTTTCACCTAGCTACTTGTCAGTTATTATCTATTTAAAACAACGAATTTTTCAGAACAAAGTCTTAGTTTTAAATCTATCTTCTTAAAGCTACAGTCAAACGCCTATTTAAAATGAAAATCACGTCTGCAGAATTTGTAATGAGCAACTCCAATGTTGCAAAATGCCCTAATGAACCGATACCGGAGTACGCTTTTATAGGTAGATCCAACGTTGGTAAATCTTCCTTGATCAATATGCTTGTGGAACGCAAAGCATTGGCAAAAACTTCGGGGAGACCTGGAAAAACACAGCTCATCAACCATTTTAAAATCAACAACAATTGGTTTTTGGTGGATTTGCCCGGTTACGGCTATGCCCGGGTTTCCAAAAAGGATAAAAAAACATTTCAGAAATATATTACGGAGTATTTTCAAAAAAGAAAACAATTGGTCTGTGGTTTTGTATTGGTCGATATTCGCCACGAACCACAACCTGTTGATTTGGAATTCATGGAATGGTTGGGAACCAATCAGATACCTTTTGCCATTATTTTTACCAAAGCAGACAAACTAAAACCTGCCGTTATCGAGAAGCAGGCCAACGCTTACCTTCAAATATTATTGGAAGGCGCTTGGGAAGAGGCTCCTTCTCATTTCACTACCTCTTCCACCAACCGAATGGGGCGCAAAGAACTTTTGGATTTCATTGACGGCATCAATCAACAGTTTTTCAAAAAAAATTAGCAGCTCCATCACAATATTTTAACGCACTGATATCCAAATTGGATTATATATTTTATCGTAGTTTCTTAAAAAAGCGTTTATAATCAGCTCCATTATTTACAATACGCCTTAACCGTCAATCAGTATTGGGTATTCGTCAATTCAGCTATTCTTTTAAGCTATTGATTCCTTTTCTTTGAGAAAATCCCTATCGATGCAAAAACAACATGACAACATTTCTGGGTTTACAATCAAAATAAGATCGATTCACAAAATATTTGTTATGATACCAATTATATTTGGTTCCACATTCTATCTGTTAAGCAGAAATCTTGAGCATGGCATTTACCTATCGGAAGAAACAGAATTAGCATTTACTGCAATGGCCGTAACAAGCTGCATTTTGTTTGGAGATTTTATTTTCAAAAAAAAGATTTCCGAGATTACCGCAGCTACGCCATTGACTGAAAAGATCAACAAATTTCGAATAGCATTTGTAATCAAGCTTTCGCTTATTTATGGCCCAGCAGTGGTCAGCACTTTCATTTATCATACGACCCACAACCTGGCCTATCTACTAATTGGAGGCATATTGGTACTCTACATGATAATACTAGTGCCTAAAAAAGAAAAAATAGCAGAACAACTACGCTTGAGAGGGAAGGAAAAAATAATATTCAATCAATTTGCCTAATCAAATCGATGAAAAATCTAATCCACAATTTCCTTTATATTAATCTACTACTTCATTTAATTTTAGCCAGTTCCAGCTGCGTCCCTTCAAAAAATGCTATTACAAAAGACCGGATAGCAGTAGAAAATATGATTGACAAAAAGAAAGAAAATATTGTTCAAATAGCTAAAAGACTTATCAAATTAGATAGTGGGAAAGATATACCAGAAATTTATGAGTCCAAGGTATTTTCCAAAGACAGCTCAATGATTGTATTTTTTGATATTCCCATAAAATTTGCGGCTAAAAAAATTCTGCTTTTTATTACAGTGCTTCGGTTGATATTATCTCTAAATCCACAATTTATCAGCCCATTATTAATACAGAAGATATCTTAGATGCTTCTCAACATTTTCCATTTTATATTCCAAGTAAGGAGGACGAGCAACTTATTGAGTTTATTTTACATGCGAACAATGGGCAAAAATCTTCGTATAGGAAACAATGGAAAATACTCAATGGTGCAAATAAGACCTTAACGATAATTGAACAGGATACTTTTTTTGAAATTACCGCTTTATCAGAACATCAAAGCACCCTATTTAAAGTGCATAAAAGTACTGGAGAGATAACCGATAATATCCATCGAAACATTAAAAACCTGTCCTTGATAAAAAAAGGCTATATAGAAATAAAGAAATAGCTTATACTACTTCTTCAACTCAAGTTTTTCCGCAAAATAATCGCAAAAATCCTTCATGGTCGCCGTCATTTTTTCATCCTGTGTGGCCTTAAAAAAGGTATCGGCCATCGTCACCAATGTTTGATGAAAAAACAATTTCATCTCGTCTACCGGCATATCCTTGGTCCATAAGTCAATTTTTAATGACTCCTGGTTTTTACTGTCCCAAACCGAAAGCATCATAGCTTTCGCCTCTTCTCTGTCAATACCTCCATCTTGTGCAGACCACTCTAATTCCTCGGGCACCCGATTCTCATCCAATCCAACTTTTAATGTTATCTCCGAAGTATGTTTTACTGCCATCTATTTTCTTGGTTTGTAATTTGATTGTTTTAAAATTTCATCAGCTGGCATCTCCAGCAACTGTTTTAAACCTATATCGGTTTTTTCCATAAAGGCCCGTACAATTTGCCAACCCATATACCTTCCCAAACGAGGGGGCGATTCGTTATCCAGTTCCAATCCAAATTTCGAAAAGGGTGCCGGGTCCAAGAATTTTCCATCCAAGTCGGAATCTGTATTGTATAGCAGTTCTCTCTCCACAAAATACTTCCACATTTGTTCTTCATTGGTCTTGGCCCACGCTATTTGCTCATCTGAATACCCGATTTTCTGAGCATCGGTCGCTAAAGGAATTAATTTATCTTTTAAATAAAGTTCTTTTCCATAGTACACCATACGGGAAAGTAATGTACGGTTTCTTGGATAGGCCAGTACTTTTTTGGAAAACGCACTCACCACATCCGACACTAAAAATGTTTTGTCCAAGTTAGCTGCTATATACCTTTGGAGTCCTTCATAAAAATGATGGTCCTCACCTAAATAGTTATCAAGACCAATCAACAAAAGAGAGTCAACCAAAATAATGCGATTGTCATATCTAACATCTGAGGTTAGTGTTACCGCGTGTGGGGTTTCTGTTTCTGGAAAATAATATTTGATGTGTTTAAAAAGTGATTCCAAATCAGCTGCTTCTTGTTCAAAATCTCCAAACGTTTTGGCAACCTCTTCGGAAAGTTCTTGTTGAAGGGTGTCCGTTAACTTTGTAATCCAAACACTATCAGAATATTGCTTAGGGAACAAATAAGGATACTCGCTCTTTAACTTTGGTATATCACTTGGTGATGCATTTGCAAATTCTTGATCGAACCTAGATATTCGAAGGTCGACATTAATCTTGGCGATTTCATCCTCCTTTTTATCTGTTTTTCCACAAGATGATAGAAGCAAGATCATCATCAAACCAAAACATTTACATATCGGATTCTTAAAGTATTTCAACAACCACTTCATTTTTAAGGATACAGGGTTTAAATTTACAGGGCACAAAGGTAATTTATTGAATCTAAATAGTAAGAAATGCAAACAGAAAAGGTAATCACCCACATTGTTGATTGGTTAAAGGACTATGCTGAGAACGCAAAATGCAAAGGTTTTGTAATTGGCGTATCCGGTGGAATCGATTCGGCGGTAACCTCAACACTTTGTGCCAAAACCGGGCTGGAACTTTTGTGTCTGGAAATGCCCATTCACCAAGGTGAAAATCAAGTAACACGTGCCGATAAGCATATTGATTGGTTGATTGAGAACTTTCCCAACGTTTACAGACAATCTGTCAACCTTACTCCAGTGTTCGATAGCCTAGTGGATGCATTTCCTAAAGTAGATAAAGAAGAAGAGCGGTTTATGTCCTTGGCAAATACTAGAGCACGATTGCGCATGACCTCTTTGTACTACTTTGCAGCCCTAAAAGGATATTTGGTTGCCGGAACAGGAAACAAGGTTGAAGATTTCGGTATTGGGTTTTACACAAAATATGGTGACGGAGGTGTTGACCTTAGTCCCATCGCCGACCTGTTAAAAACCGAAGTTTATGAAATTGGACAAGTACTAGGCGTAAACCAAGATATTATGGAGGCAGCCCCTACCGACGGGTTATGGGGAGACAGCCGAACCGATGAGGATCAAATAGGTGCCTCCTACCCCGAATTGGAATGGGCCATGCAAATGGATGATACCGAAAAAACAACAAATGACTTCACCGGAAGGGAAAAAGAAGTTTTCGCAATCTATAAAAAATACAATAAGGCCAATAAACATAAGATGATCCCAATACCTATTTGTGAAATCCCAACAGGACTAAAATAACATCTTACCCTAAAAACCCTTGACTAAGACAAAAAAAACCATAGAAAAACTATGGTTTTAAGAAAAAAGTTAGAAGTTTACGTTAATTAATTATTATCTTGCTCGCTATATATTGTAAGTATTTAGCCACTAACCATTTATTAAATTAAATCTAATACGATGATAAAAGTATTGATAGCTGATAACCATCCTGTGGTAAGGCTTGGTATCAAAAAGGTACTTGAATCCAGCTCTGACATTGAAGTTATAGCGGATGTTTCAACTACCGAAGAGCTTTTTAATACATTGAAAAACATAACCCCCGATGTAATTATTTTAGAAATGGATATTCCAGAAATAAATGGAATTGCCACACTTAGAAAAATGAAATTGGAGTTCCCGGACATTAAAACTTTAATGTACAGTGGACAATCCGAAGATGTCTATGCGCTCAGCACAATACGTGCAGGTGCCTTTGGATACCTTTCCAAAACTGCCGATGTAGAATACATTATTTCTGCCGTAAAAAAAGTTAGCGAAGGCAACATGTTCATAACAAACGAGCTTGCCCAACGTTTAGCTTTTGATGAAAGTACACAAAAACCTAGAAGATTCTTTAGAAAATTATCTTCCAGAGAGGTAGAAGTACTTAAGCTATTGGCCAGTGGGAAAAGAAACAAGGAGGTTGCCGAAGGGTTGAACCTTAACGAAAAAACAGTAAGCACATACAAAGCAAGATTGATGAAGAAACTGAATGTGGACAATTTGGTCGACTTACTGCAACAGGCCAAAGCGCTGGAATTATATTAAGAATACCCAACCAAACCAACCATTGAGTAAATCCCTTCCAATCGACCATTGGAAGGGATTTTATATTTTAAGAAAGCACTCTATTCAATTTGGCGTTCAATAGTTTATTCAGCTGAAGGTAATTCACAATCTCTTCCAAAACTTCGGTATTATCCTCTTGGTTCTCCTTTGTCCGCTCCTGTAGTTTTTCAATTCTATTCTTGATTAGGTTGCAACGTAAGGTAAGAATGGTTTCTCCAACCAACTGGGCCACCCCCACTTTTTTTTGCTTTGGATAGATATCCCGACGTTCCCAATCGTGAAGTACATACTGCTCTTCTTCCATTAAAATGGAAGAAACTTCTGAAACAGTCTCTTGATCTAACTCTGATAAAAATGTACTTACTGAAAAATTTGCGTCCTCATTCAGTTTCTCTATCAATTTATAATATATAACCTTGAACTGCTCATTGGTAAGCTCAATTTCGTCATCCTGAAGATCTAGATATACTTTTTCATACACTTTGGTTTCAACGGTTTCTGGCTCAAGCACCAATTCACCTCCTTCATTTTCCTTGAGTACCAAATCCTCAAACTCCTGTTTTTGGTCGCCATAAAGCAAAAGCACTTCAATAATCTTTCGTTCCAATTCATATTGGACATCTACTTTTTCTACAACAGCGTCATTTTTTACAACTTCGAAAGTTTTTCTTTCCTGTTTGGCTTTCTTAGCTGTATCGGTCCGAAGTTTTTTATCTATCTGTGCCAAAGTATTGTACAACACATCTTCAGAAATTTGCATGATCTTTGCACATTCCTGCACATAGATTTCCTGACGGATACGATCAGGAATCTTGCTAATACTGTTCACAATATCCCTTACTGTATCGGCTCGCTTTATAGGGTCATTGGCTGCTTCCTCCGCCAATAAAGATGTCTTGAACTGGATAAAGTCCTTAGATTGCTCCTTAAGATATAGTTGGACCTCTTCAAAAGTGTTGTTCTTGGCAAAACTATCAGGGTCCTCTCCTTCTGGAAAAGTACAGATCTTCACATTCATGCCCTGTTCCAAAATAAGGTCGATACCGCGCAAAGATGCTCGAAGTCCTGCGGCATCACCATCAAATAGAACCGTAATGTTCTTTGTTAGCCTATTAATAAGTCTAATCTGCTCAGGAGTTAATGCGGTTCCGCTAGAGGACACTACGTTTTCCACCCCACGCTGATACATCTGTATCACATCCGTATATCCTTCGACCAAATAACAATTATCTTCTTTAGCAATGGCTTGCTTGGCATAGTAGATACCATAAAGCACCTTGCTTTTATGGTAAATCTCGCTTTCTGGTGAATTCAGATATTTGGCAGCCTTTTTATCATTGGTCAAAATACGACCTCCAAAACCGAGTACCCGACCACTCATGGAATGGATAGGGAACATTACACGCCCCTTGAACCTATCAAAGGTTCTTTTTTCTCCCCCGGGCTTTTCCTTCACAATGCTGAGCCCTGTTTTTTCCAAGAACTCCAATTTATACCCTTTTCCCAGCGCCGTTTTGGTAAAAGCCTCCCATTCGTCCAGACAATATCCAAGACCAAAACTTTTTATGGTCTCATTGGAGAATCCTCGTTCCTTAAAATAAGTCAGTCCTATAGCTTTTCCAGGTTCACTGTTGTGTAGGGTTTCAGCAAAATACTTTTGGGCATACTCGGAGACCAGATACATGCTTTCCCGCTCATTGGCCTGCTCTTTTTGTTCATTGCTCTGTTCGGTTTCCTCTACCTCAATATTATATTTTTTAGCCAAATACTTGATAGCTTCAGGGTAGGTAAAATGCTCATGCTCCATCAAAAAAGCGACCACATTGCCCCCTTTGCCACTACTGAAATCCTTCCATATCTGTTTCACCGGAGAAACCATAAAACTTGGTGTACGCTCATCGCTAAAAGGACTAAGTCCCTTAAAATTGGAACCCGATTTCTTCAATTGTACAAAATCACCGATAACCTCCTCCAAACGGGCGGTTTCATATACTTGATCTATGGTGGTTTTCGAAATCAAAATTGTTACGTCTAACTAGCTGTTAAAGGTAAATAAAAACAATGTTTTGGCGAACCGAATAACAAATCACTCTAGAAGATTTAATATCTTAGAAGCAAATTCTTACAAACGAAAAATTTCAATGCCATTTGGGTTTGAATTGAAAATACAGATGTTTATGGTTCAAAAAAGATTAAAAGACATATTTATTGCAGCATGTTTCCTTTTTATCACGATTCATGCGACGAATGCACAAATGGCAACCAAGGCCTCACCCTATTTTATAAATGGTGAATCCCAAGTGATTGAGGCCTTTTCGGACCCAAGTAAATGGATTCGCCATGATCTTTGGGTGGAGTCGAGTTTTGACTCTGATGGTGATGGCCAACTGGACCGAATGCATGTTGGAATTACACGCCCAGAACAAACAGAAACGGAAGGGTTAAAATTGCCGGTAATCTATGAATCGAGTCCGTATTATGCCGGAACCGCTGCTTTGGACAAAGATATTTTTTGGAATGTGCAGCATGAAATCGGTGAACCCGGAACACCTAGAAAACACCCAAACGTAACGCGTATCGGGGAACGACCCATTATTTCCAATTCCCAAACAAGAACGTGGGTGCCAAGAGGATTTATTGTGGTTCACTCCTCCTCTCCCGGTACAGGCCTTTCCGATGGTGCCCCAACCGTTGGTGGCAACAACGAATCCTTGGCTCCCAAAGCCGTTATCGATTGGCTATGTGGGAGAGCAAAAGGCTACACCGAACGTAATGGCCAAATAGAAGTCAAAGCTTACTGGTCCACTGGAAAAGTGGGTATGACGGGCACCTCATACAATGGTACCATACCACTTGCTGCCGCAACAACCGGCGTAGAAGGTCTGGAAGCAATAATACCCATCGCCCCGAATACGTCCTATTACCATTATTACCGTTCCAATGGGCTTGTGCGTTCTCCAGGAGGGTATTTAGGTGAGGATATCGATGTACTTTACGATTTCATCCATAGTGGTGCTGAATCAAAAAGAGAAAGAAACAACAGAGTAGTCCGGGATACGGAGATGAAAAATGGACAAGATCGTATTACAGGTGATTACAATGACTTCTGGGCGGGAAGGGATTATTTGAACCATATGACTCCAATGAAAGCAGCCCTTTTGATGTCCCATGGTTTTAATGATTGGAACGTAATGCCCGAGCACAGCTACCGTATCTATAAAAAAGCCAAAGAAATGGGATTGCCAGTGCAAATTTATTATCACCAAAGTGGGCATGGGGGACCACCTCCATTATCCATGATGAATCGCTGGTTTACGCGCTTCCTCTATGGGGTAGAAAATGGCGTGGAAAATGAGCCAAAAGCTTGGATTGTAAGGGAAAACCATAAAAAGGATAATCCTACTCCATATGCAGATTTCCCAAACCCCGAGGCAAAGGACATAAAGCTTTATCCAAGTACCGGTGCACCTTCCAAAGGAAAATTAACAAATTTTAAACCTAAGAAACAAGGTACGGAGACGTTGGTGGACAATTATTCCTTTTCAGGTGCCAGTTTGGCAAAAGCAGAAACCACAGAACACCGATTACTATATGTGACAGCACCATTAACAAAAGACGTTCACATTTCGGGAGTACCCAGAATTAAAATCAAATTGGCCAGTAGTAAACCGGTTGCCAATTTATCAGTTTGGCTGGTATCACTACCGTGGACCGACGCTTTGAACACCAAGATTACCGATAACATTATTACCCGTGGATGGGCAGACCCACAAAACCATAGCTCGTTAAGAGAAAGTGAACCTTTGGTCCCCAACAATTTTTATGAAATGGAATTTGAGTTGATGCCAGACGACCAAATTATTCCCAAAGGACAGCAAATCGGTTTGATGATTTTTTCCAGTGACAAAGAATTTACGCTTTGGCCAGAACCCGGAACCATTTTGACCGTGGATTTGGATGGCACCGAACTTACATTGCCAGTGGTAAGCGGTGAATTATAATTTTACCTCAGGCAACTGACCAAAATCATTGATAATATTAAAAATATTATGTGTATTCAATCCAGTTTAAACATCACCTTAAAACGTGACAATTTTAATTATTTAAAAATATAATTATATGGACAAACATAGTTTCACCACATTATCAGAAGCAGTAAACACCCTTACCAAAGAAGGGTATAAAGAAGATTTTGAGGCTGATGAATCTTGCATAAAGGCTTTGTATTCAAAAAAGGAATACCAACCCAAGGATTTGGTCATCAACAATTCCTATCGTTTTGAGGGAATGACCAATCCAAGTGATGAATCCATTGTATTTACAGTTGAAGCCAACGACGGAACCAAAGGCACTTTGGTTATGTCCTATGGTGCATCAACCGCGCAGAATGAAGATTTAATCCAGCAGATACCCTATAAATAATGATACTTTTTTTTGGAACAAAACCAGGCAAAAAGGAAACCAAAGCACTTACTCATGTCACTTGTCCTTACTGCAATCAAACAGGCACCTTGACGGCGGTGGAACAGCCCAACTATGCCCACTTGTTCTGGATTCCTATTTTTAACATAAACAATGTACAGTACGCTGAATGCTCGCATTGTAAAAAAGTGTATTACAAAGAGGAATTTACTCCAGAAATGGAGCAGACTTTATCCAAATAAAAAACGGTCGGGTTTACCCTGACCGTTTTTTGTTGCAAAAATTGAAATGATCAGATATCGAACCGAAGACCCAGAGATATATTGTTCTGCTTTATCTCCGCATCTTTAAAAATTGGGTTGAGATCATATTTTAAGTAAAGTAATATTCCATCAAACCCAATATATGTGCTTACGCCATAAATAAGGCTACTGGTATTATAGTCCCTCTTTAGTTTATCCTTTACATTATCGCCATCCCTATTATATTTTAATTTTTGGCGAGTTCCTAGATTAAAACCTCCATAGCCGCCAAAACCCATCCTAAATTGATTTCTTATGGAATATCGCATAGTGCGCTCTGTTTTTGTTAACCGAGAAGGCCCTACCTCAAAATGAACAGGAAATACCAAATTATCCATCCTGAATTTGGATTTATCCAAATCATACTCAAACTCTTCCAAAACAGTTTGATTTCCTTCCTGAACAAATAATTGATTCCCTTCCGGTTTCAATCCATTGAATTGAAATGAAAATCCGTAATTGAAACGCAACCAGTTGGAGTTTTTAAAAACCCTTGTTCGCCATTGCCAACCCATTTGAAAAAAACGGCTTCCCCCAATTTTGTATGATGATTCGTCCAATGATTGTCCTTCTATCACGGCATTGTTCAGCCCAACGGCGAAGACAAAATCGGAATAGGTACGTCTATCATATTTCATATCCCGTTTCCATCTTTTGGAATTGAAGTTAAATGTTGGTTTGCCATAAATCTGTAAACCTACACTTATCCCGTCATTATCAAGAGAATCTACAGCTGTTAAGACCAGTACTTCACCTTCATTGCGTTCCAACCACACAATTTTATTCTCAACGATAGCTACCCGGTTCTCAATATTTAAGGCACGTCGCTTGGCCGCTTCTTCCTTTAAGCTTTTAGCTTCCATTTCCGAGACATCACCTTTCTCCACCCGCTTGTTGATTTCCCTGACCTCAAACTTAAGGGCATCTTTTTCCTGTTCAACAATACGTTCTTTTTCAATTTTTAATGCCTCAATTTTCTTTTGATAGTCTTCTTGTCCAAAAACGATTTGTGAAATAAGAAATAAGCATACCAGTGCTGTATAAAATGTAATTGTTTTCATGACTGTTTTGATTTATAGACCTTATCTCTTCCCGCCCATTTTGGACGGGAAGTATTTAAAGGCCCGTTTTGATTGATGAATAATTTTATTGATTTCGGTCTGCAACCGCGGTACGTAATTTAAAGTATCCCGTTTTAAGAGCGTCAAAAATCTGGTCTCGGAAGGAATTGTCCAGTTCACCTTCCACTTCTGCCAAAAGCGACTTTGCATCCACTGAACCGTTAGTGAACAACTTTTCGGTCAAAATCTGTCTTTGTGCAGCGCGTAACAAGGAATCAACTTCAGCATCGGAAACATCTTGCTGGGCACTTTCCATCAGCGTTACATGTGCCACAACTTCTTCGACCTTTTGTGCAATCAACTTATCCGAGTTTAGTTTAACCTTATCTTGTAAAGGTTGTTTTATGTCTTGTTCAGCAATTGAAGAGGTGGAATTTGATGTTTTTGAACTAAATTCTTCCGTTTTTTCTGATGTAATTGGTTCTGACTTTGTCTGAACAATTTCGGTTTGCTCCTCTATTATTACATCTTGAAGCTCTTTCGCTTCGGGGTGAATCAATGTTTCTTTTTCAGTCTCGGTATCTACTATTTGTATTTGTTCAACTTCAGAATCTCCTTTTGCAAAAAAGAAAACCGACACCAGCACAATACCCGCAACACTTGCCGCTATAGCGTATGGCAACCATGTATTCCTTTTTCTTGGTGATGGCTCATTGACCCGAGATGTTATTTCATCCCAGGCACTTTTGGATGGGGCAATATTCCGCTTCTCCAACGTTTCTTTGATATGCTTTCCTAGTTTATCCATACCTTTTATTTTTTGCTCGCCGAAATTGATTTGGGCGACATCCCTTTTAAATTTAAATTCTCTTGAAGCATCCTTCTGGCTTTAAACAATTGTGATTTTGAGGTTCCTTCAGATATTTCCAACATTTCCGAAATCTCTTTATGGCCATAACCCTCGATGGTATTTAGCAAGAACACCGCTTTGTAACCTTCTGGTAATTGATCGATAAGATGTTGCACATATTCAGCATCCAAGAGACCATCATTTGATGATAAGACTTCTCCCTCCACAGCAACCGCATCGTCATCATAGACAACAAATTGTCGTTTACGCAAATACGAAATACTCTCTCTTACCATAATGGTCCGGATCCAACCTTCGAAGCTTCCTGTATTCTGAAAGGAACCCAGATGATTAAAAACCTTAACAAATCCGCTGATCATAACATCTTCTGCAAAATGGAGATCCTTTATGTATTGCCTGCAAACCCCTAACATTTTAGGTGAAAACTTATCGTAGAGCAACTTCTGGGCCTGTCGGTCGCTTTTGATTGCTTTTTTGATCAGTTGTTGTTCGTTAGTATGTAGCGTGATGATCTTCAAAAAGTTTGGTTTATAAAAGTGCTTCTATTTTAATAGACGCAATAAAGACACATATCGTTGCCTGAAAATAAAAATTTCAGGTAATTTGCTGATATTAAGTTTTTTAAAATTCTATTTTTTTCGATCAACCACGTAGTTGACCATAAAGATAAGAGCACTTTTATATTCAGAATCGGGATAATTATCCAAAATGGCCAGAGCCTCATCCTTAAACTCCAACATTTTGACAACGGCATAATCCAGACCCCCTTTTTCCTTGACGTATTCAATCACCTCCTTTACACGCTTTTTGTTCTTGTTGTGCTTTTTAATGGAGTTAATGAGCCATTTCTTCTTTTCCTTATCACTATGGTTCAAAGCATAGATTAAGGGAAGGGTCATTTTTTGTTCTTTGATATCGATTCCCGTCGGTTTTCCAATTTTATCCGCTCCATAATCAAACAAGTCATCTTTTATTTGAAAAGCCATCCCACATAGCTCACCAAACTTTCTAAAGGTTTCCACTTCCTCGGAATCTGGCCGAACGGAACAAGCTCCCATACTGCAACAAGCAGCAATCAAGGTTGCAGTTTTCTGGCGGATAATGTCGTAGTACACATCTTCCGTGATATCCAATAATCGGGCTTTTTCAATTTGCAACAATTCTCCTTCGCTCATATCCCGTACAGCGTTGGAAATAATATGCAAAAGATCATAATCTTTGTTTTCCAAAGAAACCAATAAACCTTTAGAGAAAAGAAAATCACCTACCAAAACAGCGATTTTATTCTTCCACAATGCATTGATGGAGAAAAACCCCCGGCGTTTGTTACTATCGTCCACAACATCGTCGTGCACCAAACTGGCCGTATGAATCAACTCAATTATGGAGGCTCCGGTATATGTACGTTCGTTTACTTTCCCATTTAACATTTTGGCAGTCAGGAACACGAACATAGGGCGCATTTGCTTACCCTTTCTATTAACAATATAATAGGTGATTCTATTGAACAACGCCACTTTAGAGGACATGGATTTGAGGAATTTCTCCTCAAAAAGCTGCATCTCATTTTCAATAGGTTCCCTTATCTGCGAAACGATTTTCAACGTAACAGGTGTGGTATTTGGTTTTGAATCCCTAAAAGTAGGGAAAATGAAAGAGTTGTTGGAATGAAATCGAAGTTTTAAGATGCAGTTCTAAAAGTTTCGATAATCTGCAACTAAAAAAGGTGAAGTATGAATGCATACCAATGCAGTCTACCTAATTCAACAGTTCAACTCTTATTTGCAAGCTGTCCACAAGCCGCATCAATATCCTTACCGCGAGATCTACGCACGGTCACTGTAATACCATTCCGCTCCAAGGTTTTTTGATACATTGTAACCGCATTGTTGGAGGCTTGTTGAAATTCCCCATCATCAATCGGGTTATATTCAATTATATTGACTTTGGATGGTGCAAATTTGCAGAACTTAACGAGGGCATCAACGGCTTCTTGAGTGTCGTTAATACCTTTCCAAACCACATATTCGTATGTAATCCTATTTTTGGTCTTACTATACCAATACTCGAGAGCCTCCCTTAAATCTTTCAACGGGAATTTGGCATTAAAGGGCATTATGGAGGTTCGCACCTCATCAATAGCTGAATGAAGCGAAACGGCCAAACCGAACTTAACTTCTTCATCTGCCATTTTTCTGATCATTTTGGGAACTCCAGAGGTAGATACCACAATTCGCTTGGGAGACATGCCCAATCCTTCTGATGATGTAATCTTATCAATGGCCTTCAACACATTGTTATAGTTCATCAAAGGCTCCCCCATACCCATAAAAACAATATTGCTCAATGGGCGGTCGAAATACAATCTACTTTCGTTATCAATGGCCACTACTTGATCATAAATTTCATCCGGATTTAAGTTTCGCATGCGCTTTAGACGCGAGGTTGCACAAAACCTACAATCCAAACTACATCCCACCTGACTGGAAACACATGCCGTAGTGCGGGTTTCTGTGGGAATCAAAACGGATTCAACAATCAATCCATCATGTAAACGCACTGCATTTTTGATGGTACCATCAGAACTCCGCTGCATTTGATCCACCCGAATATGATTGATCACAAAATTGTCTTCAAGCATTTTTCGGGTTTCCTTGGAGATGTTCGTCATGGCCTCAAAATCGTACGCAGATTTCTGCCACAACCATTCATATACCTGGTTACCACGAAATGCTTTGTCCCCCTGCTCCACAAAAAATTGACGGAGCTGTTCCTTGGTCAATGCGCGTATGTCCTTTTTACTGATTTCCACTACTTAAAGATACGTAAGAAAAAATCCCGCTGGCATAAAGCTAACGGGATTTCTTTTCTATTAAATTTTGACTTTAGATAATCAACATGGCATCACCGTAAGAATAAAAACGGTAACCTTCCAAAATAGCCTGCTTGTATGCTTTTTTGATTAAATCGTGACCGGCAAATGCGGAAACCATCATCATCAAAGTTGATTTTGGTAAATGGAAATTTGTAATCATGCAATTCGCTATACTAAATTCATATGGTGGAAATATGAATTTATTGGTCCAACCTTCAAACGTGTTCAACGTATGTTCAGACGAAACCGCACTTTCCAAGCCCCTCATTGCTGTTGTACCTACGGCACATACTCTTCTTTTGTTCGATTTAGCATTATTAACGATTTCTGTCGCTTTTTCATCGATCACCAACTCTTCACTGTCCATTTTGTGCTTGGACAAATCCTCTACTTCGACTGGATTAAAGGTTCCCAGACCTACATGCAAAGTTACCTCGGCAAATTCAATACCTTTTATTTCCAGACGTTTTAATAAATGTTTGGAAAAGTGCAAACCTGCAGTTGGGGCCGCAACAGCTCCTTCATGCTTGGCATAAATAGTCTGGTAACGTTCCTCATCTTCTGCCGTAACTTCTCTTTTGATGTATTTTGGCAGTGGAGTTTCACCCAATTCCCTAAGTTTCCTTCTGAAATCGGTATATGATCCATCATATAGAAAACGTAACGTTCTCCCTCTAGATGTGGTATTGTCAATTACTTCCGCCACCAAACTCTCATCTTCACCAAAATAAAGTTTGTTACCTATACGTATTTTCCTTGCCGGGTCCACCAATACATCCCAAAGGCGTTGTTCTTGGTTTAGTTCCCTTAACAAGAAAACCTCGATCCTTGCTCCCGTTTTTTCTTTATTTCCAAAAAGTCTCGCAGGAAATACCTTGGTATTGTTCAAAACCATGACATCATCCTCATCAAAGTAATCAACTATATCCTTGAACATTTTATGTTCAATTTTTCCCGTATCCCTATGAATTACCATTAATTTGGATTCGTCCCTGTGTTCCGCAGGATATTCTGCCAAAAGCTCTTTCGGCAATTCAAAATTGAAGTTCGATAATTTCATGTGGCTTTTTTTCGATTTTTTTTAAGAATGGCAAATATACGACCTCGCGATAGGGGATGTCAAGTAAATTGATGATTAAATGTGATTTACAGCTCCTTGACACCAAATCCAAGTAACCTAAGATCGTTCCAAAAGTCCGGATAGGATTTTGAAACCACCTCGGCATCATTTACTACAAAATCAGTTTTAAGAAGTAAAGGACCAAATGCCATGGCCATTCTATGATCGTTGTAGGTATCGACTTCAACTCCTGACCTAAGGCTTGATTGGGCTGTTAATGTTAAGCTTTCGGAATCAATATCAACAGTGGCACCAAACTTGCCCAACTCCACTTGCAGTGCGGCCAAACGATCAGTTTCCTTGATCGGCAAAGTATGTAGGCCAGTTAAGTGACAACCTATTCCTAAACCTAAGCAAGTTACCGCAATGGTCTGTGCAATATCCGGGGCATTGGATAAATTATAATTAAGACTGTCGGAACTAACTTCTGCCACTTTTTTAAGTAGAATGCTATTATCAAAAAACGTAGTCTCTACACCAAAATCCTTGTAAATTTCTGCTAAAACACTATCGCCCTGCAAAGAATTTTCCTTGTAGGAAGACAATCGAATCTCCGTACCTAAATCGGACATGGCCACAATACTATAAAAATAACTTGCAGAGCTCCAATCGGATTCCACGACCAAGGTAGTATCTTCCACTTCTTGCATGGGTTTTACTACAATCTTGTTTTCCTTAAAAGAAGTCTGCACCCCAATTTCATTCAAAAGCGCCAAGGTCATCTTTATGTACGGAACCGAGGTAATTTTACCGATAAGTTCCAACTCCAACCCATTTTCCAAGCTAGGGGCTATCAATAATAAAGCGGATATATATTGGCTGCTGATATTGGCCGGTAATGATACTTGGCTTTTTCTTAGTTTTTTCCCCGTTATTTTTAATGGCGGATACCCCTCTTCTTTTTCATATTGAATATTGGCCCCAAGAGATTGAAGCGCCTCAACCAATACTTTTATAGGGCGTTCCTGCATGCGTTGTGAGCCTGTAAGGGCGACCTGTTTGCCTTCTTGTGATGCAAAATAAGCCGTTAAAAAACGCATGGCAGTTCCTGCATGGTGAATATCAACTACGCTGTGTGATTGGGCCAACCCTTTTTGCATTACCTCACCATCATCAGAATTGGATAAGTTCTCAATTTTAATGTTTGAAAAGAGAGCCTGCAATAGTAAAGATCGGTTCGTTTCACTTTTGGAACCGGTAATTGCAATGGTTTTTTTAATCTTTTTATTATGAGGTACGGAAAGTTGGAGTCTCAATTCGTTGTTGTTTGGATGAATTGTCAAAACTAGAAAAAACACATCTAAAGTCTCTTTATGCGGACAACTTTATTTGAGTTTTTTGTTATTTTGATGACGGTCGTGGTCACGTTTGGTCTTCACATCCAGTTTTTTGTCAAAAGCTTCTTGTAAGTTTATTCCTGTTTGGTTCGCCAAACAAAGCACAACAAAGACCACATCGGCGAGTTCTTCGCCTAAATCCTTGGACTTATCGGATTCTTTTTCGCTCTGTTCCCCATACCGTCTTGCAATAATACGGGCTACCTCTCCAACCTCTTCGGTAAGTTGAGCCATATTGGTAAGTTCGTTAAAGTAACGGACCCCATGTTCTTTTATCCATTCATCTACTGCTTGTTGTGCATTTTCGATATTCATTATTCCTTATTTTTTGTATCCATCGTTATGGTTACTGGGCCATCGTTGAGCAGTTCCACCTTCATATCTGCACCAAAAACCCCGGTGCCCACCTTTTTCCTTGTTTTTTGCTCCAATACTTTTACAAATTCGTCATAGATTGGAGTCGCTACATCTGGCTTTGCTGCTTTAATGTAGGAGGGTCGGTTACCTTTTTTGGTCTGGGCGTGCAACGTAAATTGGCTTACCACGATTATATCGCCATTCACTTCCATAACAGACCGGTTCATTATCCCATGTTCATCATTGAAAATTCTAAGGTTCGCAGTTTTTTGAGCCAACCACTCAATATCTTCCTTTCCATCCGCTTCCTCAATTCCTAATAATACCAAAAGTCCGTTTCCAATGGATGAAATCACTTTTCCATCAACTGTAACACTTGCTTTTGAAACTCTTTGAATTACCGTTTTCATTTTCTTATTTATAAATATCCGCCCTGTAATTATCTTCATCCCCCGTTAACATTTGAACATAACTCCTGTAGCGACTTGCTGCTATTTCATCGTCCTCCAAGGCATCTTTTATTGCACACTTGGGCTCATCCAAATGTAGACAGTTATTAAACTTACACTCGGGTTTTAATGCAAAAAATTCAGGGAAATAATCACCGATCTCATACCTGTCCATATCCACAATCCCAAATCCTTTAATCCCTGGAGTATCTATTATATGAGCATTAAAGGAGAGGTCGTACATTTCTGCAAAGGTAGTAGTGTGCTGTCCTTGCATATGCTGTTCGGATATCTCTGCTGTTTTTAACTGTAAACCCGGTTCTAAGGCGTTTACCAGGGTTGATTTCCCAACTCCGGAGTGTCCCGCAAACATACTTGTTTTATCAAACATCAATTCTTTTACCTTATCCACATTCTTACCCCTTTCAGCTTCAATTGCAATGCATTGGTAACCAATTTTGGTATACAGATGCATTAAATAGTCCACCTCCAATTTTTCCTCACTACTGTAAACATCCATCTTATTAAACAGCAACACCACTGGAATGTGATAGGCTTCCGCAGTAACTAAAAATCGATCTATAAAACTGGTAAAAGTGGGAGGGTTGTTAAGTGTGACCAGCAAAAAAACTTGATCAAGATTGGAAGCAATAATATGGGTTTGTTTAGAGAGTTTGACCGATTTACGGACAATATAGTTCTTGCGCTCACCAATTTCCGTGATAACACCAACGGTTTCATCGCCGATTGTTTCCAAATCAAATTGAACATGATCTCCAACAGCCACTGGATTAGTGCTCTTGATTCCCTGCGTACGGAACTTCCCCTTAATACGGCATTCGTAAAATTCTCCTTCTGAAGATTTTACGGTATACCAACTTCCCGTTGATTTATATACAGTTCCGTTCACAATTTGTTCACTTTTTTAATACAAAGTAACAATATTCCATTCTTTTCGTCGTATAACCTTGAGAACAGTTTTAACATTAACTAACATTTAATTATGAAGAAAATCATTTTTTTCGCAGTAATAGCATTGGCAACTGCATTCAGCGCAAGCGCACAACAGTATAAAGTAATAACCAGCGTAGAATCCATTGTGCCAAATGGCCTTGGAAGATCCAGGATCATTAACGCCCTGGAGGATAAGGACTACAAGGAATTTACAAGCGTTCAAACCGAAGACGACAACACACGTAATAAGTCTAAAAGAGGTGAAATCCGTGTCAAAAATTTTGAAGAAACCAAACTATTGAATTTCTATAATGTTGGTGGAATCCGTTTTCAAAATATTGCCGCCAATGATGCCATGATCACCTCTATGATCAATGATATGGTTTCCAACGGTTGGGAATTGGCATTTGTATTAAGTGGTGTGGAAAGCGAAGGAGGAAAAGGCGATGGACAGGGTATTTTTATTACCCGGTATATCTTTAAAAAATAAAAGGGATACAAGCTAAAAGTAAAGCCCTTTGCTCTAGCTAAGGGCTTTTTTAATTCACCAATTTATATTTCTTTATTCCCTTATATAAATGTTTCCGCCCACAAATGTTTTCTTATGCACAGTTGAAGGGTTCCCATATACATAAACATTACCTCCTGCTTTTACATTGATATCCACAACTTCCGAAGCAAATACATCTGCCTCTCCCCCAGCTGAAATTTTAATATTGGTAGTGGCGGTTCTCAAATCCCTTCCTTCAAAAACACCTCCTGTATTGAGTACTACTGCTTGACTTTTCGCCAGTCCTGAGGCACGAACAACCCCACCGGTTACCGCTCTTACATCGGCATGATCAACATCCATTCCTATATGTATAACGGCTCCTTCCTGTGCACGAAGCTCAATTTTGTTTTTTTGCACCATCTCGTTACAGGTTATCCGCGCACCTTCATTACCGTCGATTACATCCAAATTGGTATAATAAACCTCGATTAGGGTATCTTCTCCTTGAAATTTTTTGTCCAATTGCATGCGAAGTTTCAAGACACCATTTTTATTGACCCATTGAATATCGTCGCCGTTCTGGCCTTTGATCATGATTTTGTTCTCTTCAGATTGAATCAAGTTAACCTCGATCAAATCAAAAACCTTGATCTCGTTGAATTCACCAACTTCAGTATCAATGATGCGCTGTGAAAACATAATCAAGGGAAGCAGTAAAAGACTTAATGTGTATATTTTTTTCATGGTGGATTGTTTTTACTTCACAAAGATGACCATCTTATTGTTTTGTTACACTTTGGAATAAAAAAAACTATTTATAACAACGGTAATTCACCGAAGCTACAAATAGTTTTTAGATCCAACAGGTAAAAAAACCTACTATGCGTTTATTATTTTTTCTTGGTGGTTGATGGATTCTTGATGAATTGCCTTGAACATTTTCAAAACAAATTCCTCGCTCAACCCTCTTTCTTCACCTTCCAAGATCATATTGCCCAAGATAGCGTTCCAACGATTACTTTGAAGTACTGCTACGTTCTTTTGTTTTTTCAACTTTCCTATTCCATCTGAAACCTTCATTCTTTTACCTAAAAGATCAACCAATTGATTATCCAAGACATCAATTTGAGCTCTAAGGTTACTTAAATCATTCTTGTATTCGGCCTCGTCATCAGTCTCTTTTCTAATACGCAAATCTTTCATGATCTGAACCAATGTTTTAGGTGTTACCTGTTGCGAGGCATCACTCCATGCATTGTCCGGGTCATAATGTGTTTCAATCATCAACCCATCAAAATTCAAATCCAATGCTGTTTGCGACACATCAAAAACCATATCTCGTTTTCCTGTAATATGACTTGGATCATTTATTATGGGTAAATCAGGAAATCGTGTTTGTAACTCAATAGCCAATTGCCATTCTGGGATATTACGGTATTTGGTTTTTTCATAAGTAGAGAAACCTCTATGAATTACCCCTAATTTATCAATATTAGCAGAGTTTAAACGCTCTACCGCACCCAACCATAAGGAAAGGTCTGGGTTTACCGGATTTTTCACCAAAACAATCTTATCTGTTCCTTCTAAGGCATCTGCGATTTCTTGGACGATAAATGGACTGACCGTAGATCTTGCGCCAATCCATAATAAATCAATATCATGTTCCAAAGCGAGGTCCACATGTGCTCTATTAGCAACTTCGGTAGCGGTTTTAAGACCTGTTTCTTCTTTTACCTTTTGCAACCACTTTAATCCGATGGCTCCTACTCCTTCAAAATTACCTGGACGCGTTCTTGGTTTCCAAATTCCGGCACGGTAATAGCTTACATCGGTATCTTTTAAATCATGGGCTATTCTTAACACCTGATCCTCAGTTTCCGCACTGCACGGACCGGCTACGACCAATGGATGATCCAGATTCATATCATCCAACCATTTTCTCATTTCCTTTTTGTTTTCCATAATTACCCTCTATTTTTTGTCAGTGGTATTCCTTTTAATATTTGTTTTATTTTATTGGTATTACTCATCTCTTGGTGGACATTCTCAAAATCGTTGTCCATAATCAATTGTTTGAACGTGGTTAGGTTCTGAATGTATTCTTCCAACGTTTCCACAACGTTATCCTTGTTCTGTTCAAAAATTGGAGTCCACATATCGGGTGAACTTTTTGCCAATCTCACTGTGCTTTCAAAACCACTCCCAGCCATGTCAAAAATATCGCGCTCATTCTTTTCTTTTTCAATAACCGTTTTTCCCAACATAAAAGAGCTGATATGTGATAAATGAGATACATAGGCAATATGCTTATCGTGCGCTTTTGGATTCATGTACCGTATACGCATTCCAATGTCTTGAAAAATGCTCAAAGCTCTTTCTTGTAATTTGAAAGCTGTTTTTTCTACTTCACAAATAATCATGGTCTTATCCGTGTACAATCCTTCGAAAGCTGCGGTTGGTCCAGAAAATTCTGTACCCGCGATAGGATGGCAAGCCATAAAATTTCTTCGTTTAGGATGGTCCTCCACTTGTTCGCAAATTAAACGTTTGGTGGAACCTGCATCCATTACCACGGTTTCATCCCCGACTGCATCCAAAATTTTGGGCAGTTCGCTCATTAGCACATTTACCGGTATACCAACATAGACCATATCGGCAGTTTCTAAATCTGCATACCCTCCTTTTTTATCTATAACTTGGAGTTCCATGGCTTTATTTAGATGGGAATCGTTTTTGTCCACACCTATAATTTCCGATTTTGGGTGCAGCCTTTTTACGTCTTTGGCAAAGGAACCTCCTATCAATCCAACTCCTATGATTACTAATTTCATGATTTAAAATCTTTCAATGGCTTCTTTGATTTTGTCTTCTTTTACGCATAGGGAGAACCGAATATACCCTTCACCATTACTTCCAAATATGGTGCCTGGCGCTATAAAAATATTCTTATCGTATAACACCTCATCAATAAATTGTTCTGAGGGTAGTGCCCCTTCGGGAAGTTTGCTCCAAACAAACATCCCAACGGCATTTTTATCATATGTACACCCTAATTTTTCCACCAACTCAAACATCAGTTCTCTTCTTTTGGTATATACCTTGTCCAATTCTTCAAACCAATCGGGACCGCTATTTAGGGCTGCAATCGCCCCTTTTTGTATACCATAGAACATTCCAGAATCCATGTTGCTCTTCACCTTTAGCACCGAATTGATATGTTCTGCATTTCCAAGCACCATTCCTACACGCCAACCGGCCATATTGAAGGTCTTGCTCAAACTGTTCAATTCCAAGGTGCAGTCCTTAGCCCCGGTTATGGATAAAATACTTTTTGGATTACTCGAAAGCACAAAACTATAAGGGTTATCGTTAACCAATAGTATGTTGTTCTTTTTTGCAAAATCCACCAACGATGTAAGTTGTTCTTCAGTTGCAGTTGCACCTGTAGGCATATGAGGATAACTGACCCACATTAATTTTACCTTGGACAAATCCTTTTTGGAGAGTTCCACCAAATCAGGGAACCAACCGTTCTCCGCTCTTAAGTCATAGGTTATGGGTTTTGCGCCTACCAAATTGGTCACCGATCCGTATGTAGGATAACCCGGATTGGGTAAAAGTACTTGATCTCCTTCATTTAAAAATGCCATACTAATATGCATTATTCCTTCTTTGGAACCCATCAAAGGCAAAACTTCGGAGTTTGGTTCTATGGATACATTGAATTTTTGCTGATAGAAATCGGCAATCGCTTCTCTTAATTGCGGTAATCCTTGATAACTTTGATATTGATGCGCGCCAGCCTCGGTGATGGAATTCCTCAACGTTTCCAAAACTTTGGGCGAAGGTGCCAAATCCGGACTTCCAATTCCCATGTTGATAATTGGTCTACCTTGGGCAATCAACCCCCTTACTTCTCTAAGTTTCTTTGAGAAATAATATTCCTGTACGCTTTTTAGCCTATCTGCCGCTATCATTATAATAATGCTTTTTTATATTCACCCAAAACCCTAAAATCTTCCGCCATGATCTGCAACAAAGATTTTGTTTTGGAAAATTGCTCATATTTATCAAAAGTAACATCAACAAAAAAGGCATACTTCCATGGCGTTTCGATCACAGGTAATGATTGAATCTTGGTAAGGTTCATGTTACAATCACTCAAAACATTCAAAACTGTGGCCAAACTTCCCCTTTTATGATCGGTTATAAACCTTAAAGAAGCTTTATTAATTTCCTCTTTAGGCAACACTTTATTTTGCTTTTTAAGGATGATAAATCGTGTTGAATTATTCACAATGGTCTGAATGTTATCCGCAATAATATCCAATCCGTACAATTCTGCAGCCATTTTAGGAGCAATGGCAGCAATATTATTTAAATTACCCTCTTTGATTCTTTTCGCAGTCTCTGCGGTATCCACGCTTTCAACAAGTTTGATCCGGGAATGGGCCTTAAAAAATTCTTTGCACTGTAGCAAAGCCATGGGGTGCGAATGCACTTCTTTTATATCCTCAAAAGTTTTACCCTTTAAAACCATAAGGTTATGATGAATATTCAAGTAATGCTCACCTATGATGTGGATATTATTATGGTACACTAAGTTGTAATTAGGGATAATGGAACCAGCAATGGAGTTTTCAATCGCCATAATACCCATATCCGCAACACCCTGTAATAGATTATCTACAACCGCATCAAAAGAGTTGTATTCCAACAATTCAATATTATCCCCAAAATAATCCCTAGCAACCTGATGGTGATTAGATCCTTTAATTCCCTGTATGGCTATTTTTAATTCCATTGCAAAAAAAAAGCCCCGATAGTATCGGGACTTTATAAATTGGTTATACTTTAAACGTATCTACAATAGTCCCGTTCCTCTTTCAAAAAAGAAGAAAAAATAAAAACGGTTCCAGAAATACGTGCTTGTCATCTCTTTGTTAATTGTCGGCTAATTTAGGTATTCAATTGGAAACACAAAGGGTTTCCTAATTTTTTTTTGATATTTTTTAAAAACCAGATTATTACTGCACATTATTCTAAAGAAACACTGTTTTTTTTAAGAATTCAAATTATCTCAATTATAAAGAAAAAGACGAGCTAAGTCCTATCCCAATTTTTAAATCCTAAGGATTAAAACAACTAAAAGCGTATTTTTGAAATAAATAAATTCTTCTTGAATGTCCATCACCGTACAAAACATTACTAAAACCTTTGGCACCCAAAAAGCACTTGACAATGTTTCCTTTACCATCAACAAAGGCGAAGTGGTTGGTTTTTTAGGCCCTAATGGTGCAGGAAAATCTACCATGATGCGAATTCTTACCACATATTACCAAGCAGACAGTGGAAATGCATCCGTAAATGAATTCGATGTTTTAAATGCGGCAAATGATGTTCAAAGAAGTATTGGGTATTTACCAGAACATAATCCGTTGTACTTGGAGATGTATGTAAAAGAGTACTTGGCATTCAATGCGGATGTCTACAAAGTTGACAAATCCAAAATCAATGATGTTATTGAGCAAACGGGCTTAACTCCCGAAGCCCATAAAAAAATTGGACTATTATCCAAAGGCTACCGTCAAAGGGTTGGTCTTGCTGCTGCCCTGTTGCACAATCCTGATGTTTTAATTTTAGACGAACCCACCACAGGACTGGATCCAAACCAATTGATTGAAATCCGAAAATTAATTCGTGAAATTGGCAAGGAAAAAACCATATTGCTTTCCACACACATTATGAAAGAGGTAGAAGCCGTTTGCGACCGTGTGATCATCATCAACAAAGGAAAATTGGTGGCCGATAAAAAACTGGAAGAACTACGTACTGAGGAAGAACAGATCATTGAAGTAGAGTTTGACTATCGGGTGGAAGAACAACTATTACATCAACTGCCAAACGTTTCCAAAGTAAAAAACACTGGGGGCTTCGTTTACGAAATCACTTTTAGCACTTCCAAAGATATGAGACCGTCCGTATTTGATTTTGCGCACGATAATAAATTGAAGACACTTCAACTCAGTAGAAAGAATAAAAACCTGGAGAGCTTGTTCACCGAGCTAACTGCCTAACTTTTCCTTTCCTTTTTATCCATTTTGATAAGATCCCTAACTGGAATGGGATGGTAAACCGTCTCAAATATGGTACTTTTGCGGTCCAGAAGATTATGGACAAATGAAGAAAAACAACGCTAGATTGGAACTTTCCAAAGAAGAAATGAAGAGCTATGGCTATCAAGTTGTTGATGCCATAGTGGAACATCATCAACAGCAGGCAGATAAGATGCCGGTCGCCTTGGGCTCTCGAAACGAAATGGAGTCCCTATTCTTAGAAGAAGCCCCCGAAAAAGGTTCAGACCCCGCCCAAGTGCTCAACTTTGTATTGGAAAAGGTAATGACCAACAGTACAAATATGGCGCATCCAAAATCCTTTTCATTTGTTCCGGGCCCAAGCAATTATATAAGTGTTATGGCAGACACCTTGGCAACTGGTTACAATATTTTTTCAGGCGGTTGGGCTGCCAGTCCAGCGGCAGCCGAATTAGAAATCGTAACCATTCAATGGTTGTTAAAAATTTTTGGTTTTCCAAAGAAAAAAGGAGGAGGTATTTTTACGAGCGGAGGCTCTATGGCCAACCTTACTGCGGTGGCAACCGCTAGGCGAATCAAATGTGGTGATGACTTCTCCAAAGCCATCATTTACCTCTCAGATCAAGCACACTCATCCAACATTAAGGCGATAAGAGTTTTAGGTTTTAAGAAAGAACAAATCAGAATTATTCCGACGGATAACGAATTCAAATTTGCGATAAACAAACTAAAAAATTGTATCGCCAAAGATAGATTAGAAGGTCTACATCCTTTTTGTTTAATAGCGACAGCGGGAACTACCAACACTGGCACAGTTGACCCATTGATGGAGTTGGCCAACATTTGTAAAAAAGAGGATATCTGGTTCCATATTGATGGTGCCTATGGCGGAGCCGCTATCCTATCCAAAAAAGGTAAGCAAACCATGAAAGGTATTGAAAAAGCGGACTCATTGACCGTTGATCCACACAAATGGTTCTTTCAGCCCTACGAAATGGGTTGTCTTTTGGTGAGAAACCACAAGAACCTCAGCAATACTTTTACCGAAAAACCGGAATATTTAAGGGATATCGAAGGAAATACCTCCGAAATCAATTTTTACGATCATGGTATTCAGTTGACCCGTAGATTTAGAGCTCTAAAATTTTATATGTCGCTCAAGACTTTTGGGTTGAAAGAATTTCGCGATGCGGTCACCTATAATATTGATTTAGCCGAAGAAGTTGAAACCCTGCTCAGGGGAAGCAAAAGTTGGGAGGTAGTATTCCCTGCTACCTTGGCCGTAATCAACTTTAGGTATAATCCCATAACCAAAAAATACAGTGAAAAGGAATTGGATAAAATTAACCAGTACATTTCAGAAAAAGTAGTGGAATCGCGCAAAGCATTGTTAGTCACCACAATTTTGAACGGACAAATTGTATTGCGTATGTGCTTGATAAATCCAAGGACTACCATGAAAGATGTGACAGATACTTTTGATATGTGTAAAAACTATGCTTTGGAGATTGAGGGAAAATTGACAAGTAAAGTCTAATTGATTCGATTTAGGTTTTCATCAACATCCTTATTTTTGAATTTATTGGTATTATTATCGAACTTATACTTTATGGCAAATGCAATTTCCCGTGCATCCACGAAATAGGTACCATTGGCTTCCACTCCATTAATGGAATAGCTTTCTTCAAAATTCATTGCCTTGGAAATATCGTTCAAACGGATCGCGCATTGAAATTTATCGAACAACGTTTTGGTCACAGAGGCGTTTAGTATCAACATAGTGTTTCTAGTATAAATCCCTTCGTTACGTTCGGTCATCATCCATCCACCAAAAGAAACAATAGTATCCTTGGCCACTTTGAATTGATGGTCGGTATATGCATATACATAAGGCTTAACTGTTGCCACAACCGCTGAGGAATCCGTGATTTTATTATAATTTAAACTTACAGAAGTGGTGGAGGTCCATATTTTATATGAAAATGGAAAGGTGGCACCTACATAAAAACCCATCTCCTTTTCCAAATTAATGGGAGATAAGGTGGCCGTGGTATCATTTGCTTCATAACTAATGGCGTAATACGACGGGTTTTCCTTTTGATACACATCCAGAAAAAATGATTTGTTTTTCCATTGCAAATTGGAAGAAATTCTCCGGGAAATAGTTGGCACTAAATTTATATTGTTGGTAGCCTCCAAAAAGGGATTTATAAAAACAGAAACTGAACTTGTTCTGGAAAAATTAGGCCTTGTAATGCTTTTGGAATAATTGAACGATAGCGTTTTGACACTATCTATCTTAAGGTTTAGTCCTGCTTTTGGAAAAAACCTAGTGTTTTTTCTACTGACCAATGGATTGGTTTCATTGTTCAAAGTACCAGATACGTCATTATATTCCACTCTGGCCCCAATGCTCACATCCAGTTTTTTGTTCAAGTTTGAACTAAAGTTCAAGTATGAAGCATATAATCGCTCTTTATAATCGTAATCCACATTTTCTTCATTTTGGGTTTCCAATTGCTGAACCTTTGAATGGGCAGTTGCCTGCGCTTCGTTCCAACTCGCTCCAAATTCACTTCTTAATTTATCGGAAATTGTATGTTCAACATCTAAACAGGCCGCCAATGAACCTATTTCGTATTCCTGATATCTGGACTCATCTAAAAAGAAACTCTCATTGTTATAGTTATTGAAAATATCAGTGTCCAACGTTTGTTTGAAAGTAGAATATTGGATTCCCGTAAAAAGGTTCCAATCTGCGTCTAATTTTTTATTCAAATTGAAATTACCACTAAAATATCTTCGTTGATTATCATTGTTAGGTTTGGATAAAATTTGATTCTCTTCAATACCATCGCTAACAAAAGTGTTGGTTTCAAAATCGGCTTCATCCGTTTGAAGCTTCATTGTAGTATTAAAGGAGACATAATCACTATCATTAATAGGATAGTATAGCCCAAGACCACCATTTATTTGAATTCTATTATTATCCGGAATCAACACCAAATAATTAGAATAAATATCCTCTTCAGGAATGGCAAACTCAAAAGTATTGCTCTCCCATTGCCCAATGGCATTATAATTAAGATTACCTCTTAAATTCCATTTCCCATTCGAGAAACTTCCATTGGAGCTTAGATAATGATTGGTGTTTTGCCTAAAAGACAACGTTTCTCCAAGACTGAAGCTAGCTCCCTTGTCCCTGCTCATCTTCAAATGAACCAAGATCACTACTTGTCCTTCTGCCTCATATTTGGGCGAGGGATTGTTGATAAGTTCAATGCTCTCAATGAATTCTACGGACAGTCCTTTAAGTTCTTCCAAACTGATTCGTTGATTGCCCAAATAAATCAATGGGCTTCCTCTTGAAATAACCGATATGGATTCTCTATCTGGCGAAATTTGAATATTGGGCAACTTGGAAAGTACATCCAAAGGATCTGCAATGGATAAAAAAACAGGATTCTGCACATCTATTTTTAAATTACCGTTGTTGTTGGTAATAGGATTTTTAAGGGCAATGACCTCAACATCCTCGAGCTCGGTTACCTGCTCTATCAAATGGACGGAAAATTCAAGGTTTTTATCCACGCTGATTGTCCTTGAATATTTTTTGAATCCCAAAGCAGAAACCTCCAAAGAGTAATCGCCTGCGGATATCTCTTCCAAAATAAATTGCCCGTCATGCAAAGTGGTGTACATCACAAGGTTTTCTCTATTGGAATCGAACAAAAAGACATCCCCGATTTGGACCATCTCACTATATGCATCAATAACTTTTCCCTTTACCGTGAACTGTTCTTGGCCATAACTAGAAACGGATAATGCGATGAATAACCAATGTAATTGTTTCAAAACTGTATGAATTTTGAAACAAATTAAACTGGAATCGGTATTTATCGAGTGTAAGGAAGGTCGGATTTAGGTGCTAGTACCCGGACTTTTTTTAAGTAATTCTTGTCTGTTCACCACATTTAATTTGCTATAGATATTGGTGATGTGACTCTTTACCGTACTAAGGCTGATGAACAATTCCGCGGCAATTTCCTTATTGCTTTTACCTTGAAGGATTAGGTTGCGAACCAAAGTTTCTTGCTTGCTCAATTGAGGCAATATAGGTTTGCGGCCTTTTCCCAGCCTAAATGTAATGTAAGCCAACAAAACTACAATTATAACAAGACCTATGTTGCTCCATGTACTCCATTGTAATCTTTGGCGGAGCGTTTCTTGATTTATATAAGCCAATTTCTCTTCCAGAAAAAGATATTCGGAAGAGGGAATATTACTTCCCTTAAATTCTTCCATCAATGCAGTATAGTAGGATGGGTTTTCAGCAATATCTCGGTTCAAAAGGTTTTTTTCTTCCAAAACCTTAATGGCCATCAGTTTTACCTTTAATATTTTGAGTGAGTCGCGGGCATAAACCGTTAGTTCATTTTCACTTTCCCGCTCGGACAATTCGGCAGCAAGCAAAGCTTCCTCAAATTTTTTGAATTTTCTCCACTCCAATGATGACAAACCACTATGAATACTATCCATTTTAGCAGTAGACTTATTAAAAGAAAAAGATTCGCCTGCAAAGGACTCCTCTATGAATATCAGGAAAAACAATAATGTAAGATATTTTGCGTATTTCAAAATGAATGGTGTTTCAATAAATTTCCATAAAAATCATGAGGTTCACAAATCAAAAATAGAATCAATAGCTTCATCCAAAAGAGCTTGCACCTTCGGATCTGTGCAATTGATTAACACAGCAATCACTTTTTCCGCTTCGGGATATACAAAAAGGTTGGTATAGGCCCCTACACTATTGCCTACATGGCCAACAAAATTCCTTCCTTTGGAATCTTTGCTCACCTGAAACCCAATACCGTAATAAGTGGGATTTTCATTTACAATTTGTGAGGTCAACAATTGACCATAAGTCTCGACCTTCAGCAACTTTTGTTCTAGTATGCATTGCCCCAGTTTAGCTACATCTTCAGAAGTGGACAAAAAACCTCCTCCTGCCAACTTATAGACATTGTTTACTTCTACAGCTTTTTTAAAACATAATGACCGCTTGGTGTAGAACTGTGCCAAATTCTCAACTCCATCTTCTTGTGGGAACGTATTTTCCATTCCCAATGATTTCAATACATTTTCTTTCACGTATTGTTGAAACGGCACACCGCTGACCTCTTGCATGGCTAAGGACAACAACACAAAATCAAAACTGTTGTAGAGATAATTACTTCCTGGTTCAAAAATCAGCGGGTCATTTTTAAAGATTCCCACTCCTTCTTTAATGGAATAATCTTGGTTCAAAGCGAATTCTTTTCCTCGATATCCACGTATTCCCGCAATATGACCTGCCAACTGCCGAAGCGTAAAATCATATTGTTTTTTAGGATAATATGGCACATAAGTATAAAGAGATTCATCTAAATCTATGATGCCATCTTCTTCCATTTTTCCCAAGGCCAATCCTGTAATGCATTTAGAAATACTGGCTATTCGGAAAATAGTTTGCTTTGGGTCTATTCTTTTTCTATTCTCGAAATTAGAGAAACCATACCCTTTTTTTAGAATAGGTTTGCCTTGATTTAAAATGGTAACAGCCAACCCAGGCACTTTCTTTTCTGCCACAAGATTATGGAAAAGTACATCAGCTCTTTCCAATCCTTTCAACCCGTCCAACGGTTTTACTTTAGGAAAAGGAGATAACAAACATCTAAAGTATGTGAGAAGTCTACCCAAATTTCTGATTTGAAATTCTAAAATAATGAGAAATAGTATGGAACAACAAGATTTCCTTTATAGTTTGGACAACTATATCAATCCTGGAATATTAATCTTCCGTTGAACAATTCTTCCACATCCACTTCAGGGGGCGTGTTCACACTGATTACATCACCCGTACCCCTGATAACCCCGCTTAATCTTTGTTGTGGGTTCACAAAGACATCATTGGATCCCCGATGGTTGATGGTCACATTGGTGGCTTCCATATTTTCAGCCTCAATTCTGGAATCACCCGCTGCTACATTAAGATTAAAGTTTACGGTGTTTCCATCCAGTTTAAAATAGGCTATACCATTTACCGTAACTCTTACTGTGGTTGCATCTAATTCCAAATCAAAAGAACCGTCGGTAGTGTCGGTTTCCGGGTTGTTGTAGCTTTCGGAAATTAAAGTAAGGCTCGGATAGCTTAAAACGCCATCACTGGAAATTAGTAGTCCCGTACCACTACGAATTTCCGTTATATTGGGAGATGTTACATACACCGTAGTTATCCCATAATCCCTAACATAATTACAACCGTTTTCATTTCTTAGTACGAGTCGACTCTCATCTACCACGGCAGTAACGTCATTTAATAGGAATTCACCGGTTTCAATTTCCACTAGCTGTTCGTCTCCTTGTTTTAAGACCACGTTCAAATTCTCAAAAACTGTAATGGTAGAAAAATCTGAGACATCAACTTTTATTCGGACAATATCCCCTGCATTTTGGAAACAATCTGGTACATTATCTCCGTTACAGGAAACGAAAAGCAGCGATAAGATGAAAAGTACAGATTTCTCGATCATACTCGAGGTGATAATACTAAATTCAAAAAATCTTCTCATTGCTACCATCTCAAATCTGTATACTATAATCTTACCCCTATTCCAAATTCCACTGCTTCTGCTTTGGCCGCATGTGATTTTAAGGTAATCGCTCCGAAAACCTTTTCCCCAAAATATCTTTTCATACCAATTCGATTGTATATCCTACCTTCAAAATCAAATGGATAATACACATAATACCCCAGTTGGGCCACAATGCTCATTTTATTCACAAAGAGTTCGTGCCCAACAAAAATACCCGCCCTTTTATAATCCGTATTTGGATCCACATCGAGTTCTGGGAATGCAATCGATTGATATCTAATCAATTCCTTTAAAAAGCTTGAAAAGAAAACATCCGTTCCCAATTGAATGGCACTGCGCTTGCCCAAACGTTTATCCGCATAGGCCGAGATAATAGCAAAGCCATAACGCCCCAAATTGATCACATCACTTTCGTTGGCACCTCCACGAAGTACTAAATTATAGCGAATCGGTTCGGTTATTTTATTTGTTGATTCCGGTTTTAGATATTCAAAAGTTGTTTCATGGTCCAGGTTATATGTCAACCCGAAATTCACGGAAAATGTATTGGTAGACGTATTGGGCGCCTTATAATTGGCATTGGAATAGTGTATAAAAGACAGTCCTGCATTTAGACCCAATCCAGCCACTAAATTTTCTTTCTGATAATTGAGCATCAATAAAGTACTGCTCAATAAGTGGCTTCCGTAGGCATTGTTTCTGAAGTTATCCACTTTATCATAAGGGTTTGTATTGTATGCCAATCCATGAGCGACCCGCAACTGAACATTTCTTTTTAAAAAATAGAAATTATAATGACCGTACAACCCGTAATGATTACCAAGGGTAGGGTTATTGGTATTGTGATAAATAAAAGTATAACCGGTATCAGGATAGCCAAAATCTGCCTCCCATTCCTTTTGGCCGTATGTTTTTCGGCTTACCCCCAAAATAATCCCTGCTGGATGATTTGTAATCAAATGCGAAATATCGGGGTTGTGCAAAAGTATGGACCCATAAAATTGGTTGACATCCAACGTATATACTTTTGGGATTTCCGGCTCTTGGGAAAATCCAAAGCAAAAACATAATAGAAATACCAAATAAAGTAGGTGCTCCATGGATAGCTAAAGTAGGAAAATTAAAAAAGTTCCTTGGCAATTGCCTTTACATTATCTGATTTCCCCATAGAATAATAATGTAAGACTGGCACACCTGCTTCTTTTAACTCTTTTGATTGTTGAATGGCCCATTCCACACCAACTTGACGCACTTCTTGATTTGTTTTACATGCTTCAACGGCATCTATCAAATCTTGGGGGAGATCTATACTAAAAACTTGTGGCAATAATTGTAAATGTCTTTTAACTGCAATAGGTTTTATGCCTGGAATAATGGGCACATCAATTCCCATTTCCCGGGCCGCCTTCTCAAATTCAAAGAATTTTTGATTGTCAAAAAACATTTGTGTAACTACATAATCGGCTCCAAACTCTACTTTTTCCTTTAATCGTTTTAAATCGGATTGCAAGGATGGTGCCTCCATGTGTTTTTCTGGATAACCCGCCACACCTATACAAAAATCACCACAATCACTGGATTCAATGGAATCGTGCAAATAGTTTCCTTCATTAATGTCCTTAATCTGTTTCACCAATTCCGTAGCATATTGATGGCCTCCTTTTGTGGGAGTGAAATATCTTTCCTCTTTTCGGGCATCCCCGCGTAGTGCCATTACATTTTCAATCTCAAGATATTGACAGTCCACCAAAAGGTATTCGGTTTCCTCCTTGGTAAAGCCGCCACAAAGCACATGGGGCACGGTATCCACATCGTATTTATGCTTTAAAGAGGCACAGATGCCCAACGTCCCTGGACGGGTACGGGTCAGTTTCTTATCCAACAACCCATCCTTCTCTTTGTATATATATTCTTCCCTAGAGGTTGTCACATCTATAAACGGAGGTTTGAACTCCATTAAGGGGTCTATATTTTTATAGAGTTCCTGAATACTTTTCCCTTTTACTGGCGGTACTATCTCAAAACTGAAGAGGGTTTTTCCGTTTGCATTATTTATGTGATCGGTGATTTTCATTTTATGGTTATCCGTTTATTATTATTGGTTGATGTGGTAATTGGATATTTTATTCATCAACTATATTGGGAGCCAGCCATTTTTGAGCTTTCTCCAATGTTATATTTTTTCGTTCAGCAAAATCTTGGACCTGATCTTGTTCGATTTTTCCCAACCCAAAATATTTGGCTTGTGGATGTCCAAAATAATATCCACTCACGCTCGCAGCGGGCCACATTGCCAAACCATCGGTTAATTTCACACCAATTTCTTCCTCAACATCCAATAAATCCCAGATAGTAAGTTTTTCCAAGTGATCCGGACATGCCGGATATCCTGGAGCCGGACGTATTCCACTGTATTTTTCCTTTATCAATTCGGTATTTTCTAAATTCTCATCAACTGCATAGCCCCAGTATTTAGTCCTCACTTCTTTGTGGAGATACTCTGCATAAGCTTCAGCCAATCTATCCGCTAGGGCTTTGATCATAATGGAATTATAATCATCATGGTTTTTCTCAAATTCGGTAGCCAGTTCTTGCGTACCAAAACCTGTGCTTACACAAAAGAAGCCCATATAATCCTGTATTCCTGAATCTTTTGGTGCAATAAAATCTGCCAAGGCGATATTGGGAACCCCTTTACGCTTTTTCAATTGTTGTCGGAGTGTTCTAAACATAAAGATTTTACCATCTTTCTCAACTTCTATATCGTCTTCTTTGATTTGATTGGCGGGAAATAACCCGAATATGGCTCTGGCCTTAAGTAGTTTTTCATCCAAAATTTTACTCAAGAGCTCCTTGGCATCCTTAAATAGTTCAGTGGCTTGTTCGCCAACTATATCATCCGTCAAAATATCCGGATACTTTCCGTGCAAGTCCCAGCTACGAAAAAATGGGGTCCAATCTATAAATTCTTCCAGTTTCTTCAAATCAAAATCCTCCCACACCTCAATACCTAGCTTATTAGGTTTTTTAATATCTACTGGATTCCATTCGATTTGAAGCTTATTTTGCCTTGCTTGCTCCAAGGTCAAGTATTCTTTCTTTCTAGAACGACTTAAGAACTTTTCTCTAAAACTCTCATAGTCTAATTTGATAGATTTTTTGTACTTCGAGGAAGTCGCATCCTGAAGTAGATCGCCCACCACCGTAACTGCCCTGGATGCGTCGTTCACATGAACCACTGCTTGGCTATACTGGGGGTCTATTTTTACAGCGGTATGGGCCTTGCTCGTAGTCGCCCCACCAATTAAAAGAGGTACATTAAAGTTTTGACGTTCCATTTCCTTCGCCAAAAACACCATTTCGTCCAATGATGGAGTAATCAATCCACTCAGACCAATAATATCCACTTGTTCCTCTTTAGCTTTATTGATGATTTTTTCCGGTGGTACCATCACGCCCATATCTACAATTTTATAATTGTTACAAGCGAGCACCACACTTACAATATTTTTTCCAATATCGTGTACATCACCTTTTACCGTGGCCATCAAAATTTTCCCGGCTGCCTTAGCGTTTTTGTCTTTTGATGCTTCAATATATGGGGTTAAATAAGCGACCGCCTTCTTCATCACCCTTGCGGATTTCACCACTTGGGGCAGAAACATTTTTCCACTTCCAAAAAGATCTCCAACAACGTTCATTCCTGCCATTAAATTTCCTTCGATCACTTCCAAAGGCATTGTTGCCTTTTGCCGGGCTTCTTCTACATCTTCAATAATATATTGATCGATTCCCTTAACCAAGGCACGGGTAATGCGATCTTGAAGCGGCTCTTCTCTCCAAGACAAATCAACTTTACTTTCTTTGGCAGTACCTACAACCGTTTCGGCAAATTCCAGCAATCGTTCCGTGGCATCATCCCTCCTATTGAGCAGTACATCTTCAACATGTTCCAACAAATCTTTTGGGATATCATCATAAACTTCCAGCATGACCGGGTTTACGATTCCCATGTTCATACCTGCTTTAATGGCATGGAACAAAAAGGCTGAATTAATGGCTTCACGAACCGGATTGTTCCCTCTAAAGGAGAATGAAACATTGCTCACCCCACCACTTACACTGCAATAGGGCAAATTCTCCCGTACCCAACGAGTACCTTCGATAAAATCAATGGCATTTTTCTTATGCTCGTCCATTCCTGTTGCCACAGGAAAAATATTGAGATCGAAAATGATGTCTTCGGGAGGAAAATTGACTTCATCGACCAAGATGTCGTAAGAACGTTTTGCAATTTCTTTCCGACGCTCCAGAGTATCTGCCTGACCAACTTCGTCGAAGGCCATTACGATGACGGCCGCCCCATATCGCTTGATTAATTTTGCATGGTGCACAAATTCTTCTTTTCCTTCTTTAAGGCTGATGGAATTTACTACACATTTACCTTGTACTACTTGTAATCCTGCTTCGATAATTTCCCATTTGGAACTATCAATCATAATGGGTACGCGAGCAATATCGGGTTCGGCAACGATTAAGTTCAAAAACCTGACCATGGCCTCCTTTCCATCGATCATTCCATCATCCATGTTCACATCAATGACTTGTGCACCACCTTCTACCTGTTGGCGGGCAATGTCCAGGGCCTCATCGAATTTTTCTTCTTTGACTAACCTTAAAAACCTTTTGGAACCAGCTACATTGGTTCGCTCCCCAACATTAATGAAATTGCTTTCGGGGGTTACGATTAAGGGCTCAAGGCCCGATAGTTTTAGGTATCGCTGTTCGTTGTTCCTTATTTGTTGTGGGTTCTCTTTTTCCATAAGTCCTAAACTATGCTGGATTCAAAAGCTTTCTTGGTTCATAATCCTTCACTAAATCAGCAATGGCCTTAATATGTTCGGGTGTGGTTCCACAGCAACCTCCCACAATGTTCACTAAGCCTTTTTCTAGATACTCTTTTATCTGTGCCGCCATTTGTTCGGGTGTTTCGTCGTACTCACCAAATGCATTTGGCAGACCTGCGTTTGGATGTGCAGAGGTTGCAAATTCCGATTTTGCCGAAATCACTTCCAAATGGGGCACCAATTGTTTGGCTCCCAAGGCACAATTGAATCCAACGGATAAAATCGGGATATGGGAAATGGAAATCAAAAAGGCTTCGGCAGTTTGCCCAGATAATGTTCTTCCTGAGGCATCGGTAATGGTGCCACTGACCATTATAGGTACTTCAATATTGCGTTCATCTTTCACCTCTTCTATGGCAAAAAGTGCTGCCTTCGCATTGAGGGTGTCAAAAATAGTCTCTACCAATAAAAGGTCTACACCACCATCCAACAATGCTTCCACTTCTTGTTTGTATGCTTTTCTTAATTCATCAAAAGAAACAGCTCTATAGCCTGGGTCGTTTACATCTGGAGACATACTGGCCGTTTTGTTTGTTGGCCCCATACTTCCTGCCACAAATCTAGGTTTGCTAGGGTCTTTCTTGGTATATTCATCGGCCACTTCCTTGGCAATCTTGGCGGATTCATAGTTCAGTTCATACACCAACTCTTCCATGCCATAGTCTGCCATTGCAATGGTAGTACCGGAAAAAGTATTGGTCTCAAGAATATCCGCACCTGCTTCCAAAAACGCACGATGGACTTCTTTTACCGCTTCTGGCTGTGTCAAGGACAACAAATCGTTGTTTCCCTGAAGATCACTTGGCCAATCCTTGAATCGCTCTCCCCTAAAATCTTCTTCCCCAAACTTATATCGTTGCAACATGGTTCCCATGGCTCCATCTAGAACTAGGATTCGTTTTTGCAGTATATCTTCAATTTTTTTCATAGTACTATTTTCCTTTAAAAAAGGATGTAATGATATCAAGAAAAGTGCGTAGATACTGTGTTGTATTCTTTTCGTTATCCTTCCCATTTGGCAGGATGTACTGCTTCCTTCCCAAAAAAGGTCAGGTTCAGGGTAGAATGTAGCACCTTCTCGAGGTCGAGGGTTGCTAAGGCTTCACAGGGTCTAATCCCTCCACCTTTCTTGATAACACTTTCAATTTATAAATGAACTGAACAACAAAGAAACGGCACTCCTTAGTGAAAAGCAAAAAAAGAACTGCTAATTTCGCATTTACAGCAATTTTTGGGTATCCAAAATATGGGTGTTTAAATCATCGTACCTCCAGTGACTTCAATTTTTTGTGCATTTATCCATTTCGCATCATCGGTACACAGAAAGGCAACTACCCCTCCGATATCATCGGGTCTACCAATACGCCCTAAAGCGGTTCCTTTAACAATAAAACCTCTTTTAGTTTCATTGTTTTTATTCTCACCTCCTCCAAAATCGGTTTCAACGGCACCTGGTGCAACCACATTTGCAGTTATTTTCCTTGAAGCCAATTCTTTGGCCAAATAACGAGTAAACACTTCAACTGCTCCTTTCATGGATGCATAAGCGGAACATGTAGGGAAAGCATATCGTACCAAACCAGACGAAATATTAATGATTCTTCCACCATCCTTAAGATAAGGTAAGGCTTTTTGGGTAAAGAAATAAACTCCTTTTATATGAATATTAAACATCTCATCAAACTGTTTCTCTGTTGTTGAAACAAAGGGCTCATAAATACCCGTACCTGCATTATTGATTAGAAAGTCGAATTTAGACGACCCCATTGTTTCTTCCAAACCTTTTTTATATTGATTAAAAAAAGCATCAAAAGTCTTGACTTTAGAAGTATCCAATTGTACTGCCAGCGCTTTCTGTCCCAATCTTTGAATACTTGCAACAACTTCTTCTGCCATATTTTTATTTGAATGGTAGGTCAAAACCACATCTATTCCTTTTTTTGCAATGTTGATGGCCATGTCTTTACCCAATCCACGACTACCTCCTGTTACCAATGCTATTTTATTTCTAGTCATATTTCTTTGTTTTATTCATTCTGAACAAAATTAATGGGATAATTTTTGATTGGGTAATGTACTTTCCTGCTTTTTTTAAGCTTTTATTTTAAAAATAAAAACACCCTCCAAAATTTCTTCTGGAAGGCGTCTCCTCTTCTAAAAACAAATTTGTACTAATTAATGCTCTGTACCACTTCCTTTTTGGCTTCTTTTTTAGATCCATCAAATCCTTCTACTCCTCCAACAGTGGTATATTTCATCACAAATCGTTTGTCAGGATTTATGATTTGATAAGCAAATTGACACATTACTGCAGCTTCGTGGAAGCCTGACAAAATCAACTTGAGCTTACCGGGATAGGTGTTGACATCACCAATGGCGAACACACCGGGGAGGTTGGTCTGGTAATCCTTGGCGTTATTTACCTTAATCGCATTTTTCTCAATTTCCAAGCCCCAGTTGCCCAATGGCCCCAATTTTGGGGACAACCCAAATAATGGTATAAAATAATCGGTTTCCACATAGGCTTGTTCCTTTTCCTCGTCATTGTACTTAATCACAACCGCATGTAAATCATCTTTACCATGAATTTCCTTGACCTCAGCTTTAGTAAACAATTGAATTTTACCCAATTTGGCCAGTTCCCTTGCTTTTTCCACCGAATCAAGAGCCCCTCTAAATTCATTTCTTCTGTGTACCAAAGATACCTCGGAGGCCACATCGGCCAAAAATATGGCCCAATCCAACGCAGAATCTCCTCCACCGGAAATGACCACTTTTTTATCGCGGAACTGCTCAGGGTCTTTAATCATATACTCCACCCCTTTACTTTCAAACAATCCAATATTTGGAATCAATGGTTTTCTAGGCTCAAAAGAACCGAGTCCTCCAGCAATAACTACAATAGGAGCATGATGTTTTGTACCCTTGTTAGTGGTAACTATATAAGAACCATCCTCTTGTTTATCCAATGTTTCCGCTCGTTCTCCTAAAGTAAAACCAGGTTCAAACGGTTTAATTTGCTCCATTAAATTATCCACCAACGTACCTGCTAAAATCTCTGGATAAGCAGGAATATCGTAAATGGGTTTCTTCGGGTAAATTTCCGAACATTGACCTCCCGGTTGAGGCAAAGCATCGATTAGATGACATTTTAACTTCAGCAATCCAGCTTCAAAAACAGTAAATAGTCCTGTTGGTCCTGCTCCTATGATAATAATATCTGTTTTGATCATAATTCTACTATTAAAAGGCCTTGAAGTATCCTTTGACATAGCACAGGGATACATGCTTCGACCTGACAATTTTTACACTTTTTCTAGCAATTCTTTTCCCTGGTGTTGATATTCATTTTGAATATCCAATACTTTCTGACGATGATTCACCACTTCACCGATAACAATAATTGCAGGATTGGACAACTGCTGCTCCGTTGCCTTGTTCTCAATAGAAGCAACAGTGCCAATACCTATTTTTTCATTTTCTGTAGTGCCGTTCTGAATGATGGCCACCGGTATATTTTCTTTTCCTTCTTTTTGGAAGGTTTCCATTATCTCTCCCAATTTTGACATCCCCATTAAGATGATTACTGTTGCATTGGATTTTGCTGCCAGGGCAACGTCGCTAGACAGTTTATGCGCTTTGGTAGTTCCTGTTATAACCCAAAAACTTTCAGTCGCCCCTCTTTTGGTTACTGGGATGTTTTGGGATGCTGGCACAGAAACACAGGATGAAATTCCTGGCACGACAGCGACTTCAACTCCATAATTGGCCGCATGTTGCATTTCCTCCGCTCCTCTGCCAAAAACAAAGGGATCTCCTCCTTTTAATCTTACAACTTGCAATCCTTGTGTGGCTCGCTCAACGATCAAATCATTGATTTGTTCTTGTTGATATGAATAACACCCCTTGCGTTTGCCCACAAATATTTTCTCTGCATTTGTGGCATATTCCAGCAATTCCGGTGATACCAAGGCATCATATAGTACTACATCTGCACTTTGCAATGCCTTAACCCCTTTTAATGTAATCAAATCCACATCACCTGGGCCTGCGCCAACCACTGTCAACTTTCCTCTATGCATGTTCCAACTCTAATTTTCTGAAGGTTTCCAATTTGTCCAAAACCTTTTTGGCATTTTCCTTGTAGCTTTTTGCAAAATCTTCAGATGGTTCGTTCTTGTTCAATTGCAAGGCTATTTCTGCAAACCCGCTTTCAAAGGTTATCTTGCCAGATTCAACATAAAGTTTATCAAAATCCCTGATGATACTTGCATGGGTATTGGTCTTTACTTTTTCTGCAGTCAACAATGCTTTGGCAGAATTTACGATGGACTGATAGGAATAGTAAATACTGGCTGCCCATTTTTCTTCTTTGATGGCTTCTTCGGCGTTGGTTATTTTTTCTTGACTTTCTAAGAAAAGGGTTGCCACTAAGTCTACAATGACACCTGCACATTCTCCAATTCCTATCTCTTTTTTATATTTTTCCTCATTGCCCCAGTCGATAAAATCTTCTTGGGTCAGATTTTCAACATTGGTCAATGGCTTTAAAAAATCATAGAAGTAATGTTGGCCTTTTTCCTCATAATAATCGGTGAATGATAAGCCTTTGCCATTGGCTTCAAAATCATCCAAAATAAGTCGAAGCGCTTGTGGGCCACGCTTACTTGGAATTTTGGCTACTTTATCTGCAAATCTAGCTTTACCATCACCATAGTTTCCTCCTCCCAATAAAACCTGAAGGGCCGGGGCCACCAATTTATCTTTGGTTCTCACGGACATTCCCTGGAACCCGATATGAGCCATATTGTGCTGTCCGCAAGCGTTCATGCATCCACTTATTTTTATTACCACATCTGGATTGTTGATATAATGTGGGTATTCTGCTTTGATAACTTTCTCAAGTTCATCCGCGATTCCGGTACTGCTAGCAATTCCGAGGTTACAAGTATCCGTTCCCGGACAGGCTGTAATATCCAATGCCTTATTGTAACCAGCTTCGGCAAATCCTAACTTCTTAAGTTCTTGGTAAAAGAAAGGAACCAATGCTTCTTTCACATAAGGAATCAATATATTTTGTCTAAGTGACAAACGAATTTCTCCTGCTGCATAGTCCTGTACCAATTTCGCCAACTTACGGGCTTTATCGGTATAGAAATCACCCAAAAGTACTTTTATACCAATAGCTACATAGCCCTCTTGTTTTTGAGGCACTATGTTGGTGGATTTCCATTGTTTGAAAGCTTCTTGGCTGTCTATAGCAACTTCTGGAGTTTCAACCTCAGCAATACTCACCTTCGGATAATCCCCGGTATTAATCGGATATGTTTGATGCGGCACAGCCAATTGTTCTTCATTGAGCAATTTTTTGAAGCCATCCAAACCAAGGTCTTTAAGCAAAAACTTCATACGTGCTTTTGCCCTACTTTTTCGTTCTCCGTATCTATCGAACACACGGATTACACCTTCCATTAATGGAATAATTTTATCGGTGCGCAAAAAGCTATACAGCTCATCGGCGTGGCGTGGTTGAGAACCCAATCCACCGGCCAACATTACTTTAAAACCTCTTTCGCCATCTACTTCTTTAGCGATAAATCCTAAATCGTGCATATAGGACAATCCGGTATCTGCATCACTTGCGGAAAAGGAAACCTTGAATTTTCTTCCCATTTCCTGTCCGATTGGGTTTCTTAAAAAGTATTCGAAAATAGCTTGGGCGTATGGTGAGACATCAAAAGGTTCATCCACATCGATTCCGGCAGTTTCGCTAGCGGTTACATTACGAACAGTATTTCCACAAGCTTCCCGAATGGTCACCTTGTCTTTTTCGAGTTGCGCCCAAAGCTCGGGCGTACGGTCCAAATCCACATAATGAATCTGAATATCTTGACGGGTAGTGATATGCAACCTTCCACGGGAATATTCATCAGAGACATCTGCGATTCGAAGCAATTGTTCAGAAGTCACCTTTCCATATGGCAATTTGATACGAATCATTTGTACACCCTGCTGCCGCTGACCATAAATTCCCCGAGCCAATCGAAGACTTCGGAATTTTTCCTCGTCCACATTTCCACCGTTGAATTGATTAATCTTTTTCTCCAATTCAATAATGTCCTTTTCTACAACTGGATTTTCTATCTCTGTTCTAAAACTTTGCATAATCTATTTTTCCTATCTGTTTTATAGAGTTATTTTATAAAAACTCCCTTTCTTCTAATGAAGCAGAAGAAAATCAATCTATAAATCCTACGCCTGCTGTTGTGTTTGTTCGGCTGTCGATTATAATGAAAGAACCGTTGGTACGGTGGTCTTTGAACCTATCATAAAAAATAGGTTTGTTCAATCTTAAACGTACTTTAGCTATGTCATTCATTTGAAGTGAAGGTACATTCTCCTCAATTCCTGAATAATCTGGATGTATTTTATGTTCAATAGCATCCACCTTCGCTAGCACTTTGTTTACCCCGTGTTGTAATACATACTTTCCTCCAGGAGTAAAATTATCACTATCCATCCACGATACTATTGCCGTTAATTGTTTGTCCACGGTTGGCAAATCTTCTGCTTTCACCAACATATCTCCTCTACTTACATTCACCTCATCTTCTAGGGTGATTGTAACGGAAGACCTTCGTGGTGCCGTTTTGTACTTTTTATCGTAAAAATAAATGTCTTTGATTTTGGAACGGGTCATTGAAGGCAACACCGCCACTTCGTCACCCACACTAAGCTCTCCCCCGTATACTTTTCCAGCAAATCCACGGAAATCATGAAAATCTTTGGTTTTTGGACGTATTACATATTGCACAGGGAAACGTGGGGTACCTGTATTGTATACATCTTTTTGGTCCAACTCCTCCAAATGCTCTAAAAGTGTTTGACCTTTGTACCAAGGTGTATGCTCTGAACGATTTACCACGTTGTCACCCTTTAAGGCACTAACAGGAATAAAGGTGATGTTTTGATCTTGATAATCTCTTTTCTCCATCAATTCCACGAAATCATCCTTAATCGTATTATAGGTTTTTTCAGAAAAATCTACCAAGTCCATCTTATTGATTGCCACAATAACATCTTTCACCCTTAACAGATTGTTGATGAAAAAGTGGCGGTGTGTCTGTTCTATTACACCCTTTCGAGCATCAATCAAAATAATGGATGCCTGAGAAGTTGATGCTCCGGTAACCATATTTCGTGTGTACTCCACATGCCCGGGAGTATCGGCAATGATGTAACTTTTGGTTGGTGTGGAAAAATAGATGTGAGCCACATCGATGGTGATTCCCTGTTCTCTTTCTGCTACCAAACCATCGGTAGCCAACGAAAAATCGAGATAATCGTATCCTTTTTGTTTACTAGTTTTTTCAATGGCCTCTAATTTATCATCGGTCATTGATTTTGTATCGTACAATAATCTTCCAATCAAGGTACTTTTACCATCATCTACACTTCCTGCTGTTGCTATCTTTAAAACGTCCATTTGCTTCTTCTTACTATTAAAAATAACCTTGTTGTTTACGTTTTTCCATCGCTGCTTCGGAACGCTTGTCATCAATTCGAGCTCCCCTTTCCGAGATTCTGGAATCCCTGATTTCAGCCACGACCTTATCTATGGTGTCGGCATAGGATTCCACAGCTGCTGTACAGCTCATATCGCCCACAGTTCTAAAACGTACCATTCTTTCTTCTACCTGCTCATCCTCTGCCCTAAAAACAACACCGTCTTCGGCAGACCAGATTAAACCGTCTCGTAGAAAAATATTCCTTTTATGTGCAAAATAGATGGATGGAATCTCTATGCTTTCTTTTTGGATATAGCTCCAAACATCCAATTCCGTCCAATTGCTTATCGGGAATACACGTACATTTTGACCTATTTCGATTTCACCATTTAGCATATCGAACAATTCTGGTCGTTGGTTCTTCTCATCCCACTGACCAAAATCGTCACGTACCGAAAAAATACGTTCTTTAGCCCTTGCTTTTTCTTCATCCCTGCGAGCTCCACCTATACACGCATCGAATTTAAATTCTTCTATAGCATCCAATAAGGTGGTTGTTTGTAACATATTCCTACTGGCATACTTACCTGTTTCCTCTACTACTTTCCCCTCATTAATAGAATCCTGAACATTTCTCACAATCAGTTCTACACCTAGCTCTTCGACTAACTTATCTCTAAACTCGATGGTTTCAGGAAAGTTGTGACCTGTATCAATATGCATTAAAGGGAATGGAATTTTCGCCGGCCAAAATGCTTTTTGGGCCAAACGCACCAAGGTAATGGAATCTTTTCCTCCGGAAAATAACAGTACGGGTTTTTCAAACTGCGCTGCTACTTCACGCATTATGTAAATGGCTTCATGTTCCAGAGCATTTGCGATTGGTCTTTCGACACCGTTCAAAGACTCTGGCTTTTTAATTTCTTCTGTAATTGTGCTCAATGTTATATCTTTTACCTATCACCATTTCAATAAATAGTGACAAATTATTATTATCTATGTATGCAAACCACATTCGCGGTTGGCCAATACTTTTGTGGGATCAAAATAGTTGTGTTCGTTAGGTAATTGGCGTGCGTTTAAGTAAGCATCTAACTGTGTATCACTCCAATGATAAAAAGGACTGACCTTCAGTACTCCATCCTTGCTCAAACTCAACACATCCAACGAATCCCTATGGGCCGTTTGGCCTTTGCGAAGATTAGTTAACCAAACATCTGGCTTATGTTCTTCCATAGCTCTCCTGAACGGCTCCAACTTCACTTGCTCCGTAAACTCCTGGTGCAAGGGATTATCTATTTGCGGAATGCCCATAATGGCATCACGATGAGAACTGGTTTGCTTGGGCACATATAGTTTTACATTGAGCCCCAGTCTAGAAATCAGTTCTTCAGCATGCTTATAGGTTTGTGGGGTATTGTAGCCCGTATCACACCATATTACCGGAATACTTCTTTCTACTTGCGTTACCACATGTAAAATAGCAACCTCATATGGTCTAAAGTTAGTAGTGAGTACCGGAATCTTTCCATGGTGAATTGCCCATGATACAATTTCCACGGGCGGAATGCCCTTAAACTGGCGATTCAAATTTTGTATTTCCTCTTGAGTTAATGCCATAGTCTATTTTTATTTACCCCATTTTATGGAGTTCCAAATTCTTTCATGAAAAAAGTAAAGAACCATTTTGGTAACCAATTCCACTAATCCAATGGATAGAGCCAAACTTAGTGTTCCCGTTACAAGCCATGATATTAAAATGGTATCCAATGTTCCAACCACCCGCCAACTTATGGATTTAACAATGCTTCTTTTAGGGCTTTCAGAAGCACTATCCTTTATATAGGTATGCTGTTCCTTATCGCTTTTTATAATCAACTGATCAGTAATCATTTCACTTAAATTAATTATCCCATCGATTTAATAGGGTATTCAAAAATATAATTTATTTTAATAACAAAAAGTAAAATGACCATTTAAATAATGATTTACCCTATAGTTTTAGTAGATTAATTAGAAAATGGACATACCATTAAAAGAATCTGATTGGATAAGCTATATTTTTAAGAAGTTTTACAACAAATCTGCCAACGTATTATTTTTGTAGACATCCAAAGCATTATCCCTTATCTGAAGCATTAACTTGTGCACGGAACACGCTTCTTCATCTGGACAGTCATCGCATTTTTCGTAGAAATTTAGGCTAACGCAGGGCACCATGGCAATAGGTCCTTCCAAAACCCGCATTACGGTGGTCATAAGAATATCTTCTGGTTCTTTAATAAGATAATACCCACCCCCTTTTCCTTTTTTGGACCCCAACAGTCCATTTCTTCTGAGGGTAAGTAAAATACTTTCCAAAAATTTTTGGGAAATATTCTCATGCTTGGCTATTTCGGCAATTTGTATGGGTTCTCTATCCTTTATTTTGGCCAGAAATGTTAGCGCCTTTAATCCGTATTTTGTCTTCTTTGAGAGCATCACACGAATATAGGCAAAATTAACAATCTACCTTCCGAAAAGTAGGGTCACGCAAGATTAACCCAAAGCTTGATCTATATCCGCAATAATATCGTCAATATGCTCCAATCCGACGGATACCCGAACCATACCATCAGAAATCCCAACTGCTTCACGCTCTTCTGAAGTCAGCTTGCTGTGAGTGGTTGATGCAGGGTGGGTAACAATACTTCGAGAATCACCCAAATTGGCGGACAGAGATAACAATTGAATTCTATCAAAAAATTTCCGGCCAGCTTCAAGCCCACCTTTTACTTCAAAAGCAACGACACATCCGCCCGCTTTCATCTGTCTCTTGGCAACTTCGTATTTTGGGTGTGATTTTAAAAATGGGTATTTCACCCATTCAATCTTATCGTGGTCTTCTAAATGGGTTGCCAACTTTAAAGCATTCTCACAATGTCTGTCGACCCGAACGGCCAAAGTCTCCAAACTACGGGACAACACCCAAGCGTTGAACGGTGACAAAGCCGGTCCGGTAATACGAGAGAATCGGTAGACCTTGTCCATCAATTCACCACTACCTACCGTAATTCCCGCAAGTACCCTTCCTTGGCCGTCCAGCAACTTTGTACCTGAGTGAATCACCAAATCCGCCCCAAATTTTATGGGTTGCTGTAAGTACGGTGTTGCAAAACAATTGTCAATTATAAAAATAAGGCCATGTTTTTTGGCAATCTTTCCCAACACCTCCAAATCCAAGACATCCACACCCGGATTGGTGGGTGTTTCAACATATAATATTTTAGTATTGGGTTTGATCAGCCCTTCGATTGCAGAAAGGTCATTGGTATCAAAATAACTGGTACTTATATTCCATTTTGGTAGAAACCGAGTAAACAATGTATGTGTAGAACCAAAAATACTTTTGGAAGACACTACATGATCCCCTGCATTTAAAAGTGCGGCCAAGGTAGAAAACACAGCGGACATCCCCGATGCATAGGCAAAACCCTGTTCGGCCCCTTCCATTTTGCAAATCTTTGCTATTAATTCGGATGAATTTGGATTGGAATATCTAGAATAAATATTGCGTTCTTTCTCTTCGGCAAAAGAAGCACGCATATCCTCAGCATCCTCAAAAATAAAGCTAGATGTCATATATATTGGGCTTGAGTGCTCCAAGTTTTGACTTCGCTCCATTTGCGTTCTTATAGCTTCTGTTTCGAATTTCTTTTTCATTACCAATACATTTTAGAGACCCTACATAGTCAATATTAAACTTTCTCCGCTATTCTTAAAATATCTCCGAATACACCTCTCGCGGTAACGGCCGCCCCAGCTCCTGCTCCTTGGATCACTAAAGGGTTTTCGCCATAAGATTCCGTATAAATCTCAATAATTGAATCGGAACCTTTTATTTGACCCAGAGCACTCTCCTTGGGAACGGAAATCAATTTTACGTCCAAAATTCCTTTGTCCTGTTGTAAATCACCATGTAAATCACCAACATAACGCAGTACATATCCCTGCTCCTGATTCTCTTTAATTTCCTTATAAACCTTGTCCATCTCAGTGATACGGTCCATGAATTTCTCAAAATCCAAGGTTCGGAGCTCGGATGGAATCAAGTTTTGAACATCAATATCGGAAAACTCGTTTTGGAGGTCCAATTCCCTGGCCAAAATCAACAACTTCCTTCCTACATCATTCCCAGATAAATCTTCTCTAGGATCGGGTTCGGTAAAACCACTTTCCATTGCTTTTCTAACAATTTCTGAAAACGAAACATCGTTCTCTGAGTAAGTATTAAAAATATAACTCAACGACCCCGAGAACACTCCCTTTATCCGAGTGATGTTCTCACCTGAAAGATGCAATAATTTAATGGTATCTATTAAGGGGAGCCCTGCTCCTACATTGGTTTCATACAAATACTGCTTTTGATTTTTATGAAGGCTTCTTCTTACCGACTTGTATTTATCAAAACTCAATGTATTTGCAATTTTGTTGGATGAGACCAGATCAAACCCACGCTCAATCAAAAGCTCGTAATGTTCAACAAGTGCTCTACTGGCCGTGTTGTCCACAGCAATCATGTTTTCTAAATGATGTTGTTTGGCAAAAGCTATAATATCTTCTATTTCGAAGGGTTTCCCTTCTTTTTCCAAACGTACTTTCCAATCGGAGCCAACACCTGAAGCATCCAAAAGTACTTTTTTGGAGTTTGCTACGGCAAATATTTTTAAGTCGATGCTTTTCCGTTCCTCAATGGCTTCATCCGAACCTAGAATTTGACTAATTAATGTTGCCCCCACATTACCATGTCCAAACAATGCTAGATTAATTCTCTTTGCAATTCCAAAAATTTGCCCGTGAACCACATTGATAGCCTTGTGCAAATCGGATTTCTTCACCACCATACTTACGTTCTTCCCCGTGACCGTATTATTGAACAATAGGGGGGTGATTTGATTTTTGGCCAAAGCATTGAATGGTTTATGAAAACTACTTAAATCCATTCCAACAATGGAAATAACAGATACATCCTTGATCACTGAAATCTGGTTAATGTCTTGCGATGAATAATCTGTTTCAAATTCTTGGTCAAGTACTTTTTTGGCTTTGTCCGCTACGGACTCGTCCACAACCAAACCAATGCCACGTTCAGATGATCCTTGAGAAACAATACCTACACTTATTCCATTTTGACCCAATGCCCTAAAAATGCGCATATCCACTCCCACTTTACCCAGCAATCCTCTTCCTTCCAGATTGATAAGCGCCATATTGTCCAACACGGAAAGAGATTTAATCCCTCCATTATCTGACTTTGGCCCAATCAATGTTCCCTTACTCTTATCGTTAAAAGTATTGCAGATACGTAATGGAATATTTTTCTCTAATAATGGGATTATAGTCTTAGCATGTAGAATGTTTGCACCGAAATTAGCTAATTCATTGGCTTCGCTGTACGATATTATGTCTATCAACTTAGCATCTTGAACCAAGTCAGGGTTTGCGGTAAAAATACCGTCTACATGGGTGTAATTGACCAATTCTCCAGCATCCAAAAAGTTGGCCAGCAAAGCTGCCGAGTAATTGGTGCCATTTCTTCCCAAAGTGGTTGTTGCTCCTGCCTTATTTGATGCAATAAAACCGGTTACCACTGGAATGGTTCCTGATTCCAAATTATGGAAATATCTAATCACATTTTCTTTGGACAGGCCTTCATCTACTTCTGCATTACTAAAACCATCATCCGTTTTTATCAGTTCTCGTGAGTCCAGCAACTGGGCTTTGATCCCTTTGCCACATAATGCCGAGGTTACATATTTACCAGAAATAAGTTCTCCAAACGAAAGCACTTCATCTTTAATTTTTAGACTATAGTCGCCCGTTAGTGAAACACCATTCAATATTTTTTCAATGGCAGCCAGTTCTTCATCAATAGTCAATCCATCAAAATTATTTTTTTGATAATTGGCAAATTTTTCAAAATCTAATTGAAAATCAATCCCATTGGCCGCTTTTTCCAACAAACTTTCCAGCTGGTTCGTGGCCTTGCCCCGAGCGGATACCACTACGGCAAAGTGCTCTTGTTTTTTGACCCTTTGAGCAATAATCTCCAACACGCGTTGAATACCATCGCCATTGGCCAAAGATTTACCTCCAAATTTTAAAATTTTGATGCGTTCGGTGTTTTTTTGGAAAACAGTCTCCAACAATTTTTCCAACTGCTCAAACTCCATCAAAAAGGCATCATGTCCATGCACGGATTGCACCTCTCCATAGGTAACATTGGTGTTGGCTTGCGCCAATCTTTTAAAGGTTTCCTTGTTTTCTTCTGCAGTAAAGAACAAATCAGAATTCACCCCAATGATATGGATTTTGGTATCGCTCTCCTGCAGGGCTTTAAAGGCCTCCTCTCCATTACGGGTAATATCGATAGACCTTAACAATTGGTTCATCAACTTATAGGCTGAAAGCTGAAAACGTTCTTGTAACTTTTTACCATGGTGCATCAACCAAGATTCTACATTAAAAACCTGTAGCTCCTCGTTGGTACTTCTTTTAAATCTTTCTTTGAAAGATTCAGGAGTACGGTAACACAACATGGCATGCATACGCGCATCGTGCACAGGTTGTTTGGAGTTCACCAAGAACTGTTCTTGAATCTGGCAATTGGCAATCAACCAATCAGTGGATTTCCAATCGGATGCCACGGGAATCAAATGTTCCGTTATATTTGGGTTGATGGCCGCCATTTCCCATGCAATGCCGCCTCCCAAAGAACCACCAATCAGAGCAAATAATTTATCTACTTTTAACTGCTCTAGTCCCCAAAGAAATATTCTGGCAATATCCCCGGTCACAAAATCCTTATAATTTTCGATGATAAAACCATCGAAACCATTTCCGGGAATATTGAAGGATAAAATCGTATATCTTTCTGTATCAATACATTTTCCATCCCCAATTAAATCGGACCACCATCCATCTTTTCCTGCAACATTGGAATTACCGGTGAGCGCATGGTTCACCAAAATAATGGGTGCTGTGTGCAACGGTTTACCAAACAACTGATATGACAGTTTAATTTCCTGTTTATGACCAGATATGGTGGTGTATTCCTTTATATCAATCTTATGCAACATGCGTGTTTGCTTATTTCAAAATATTTAATCAATAGCTGCGAAACCAGCTTCCAAATCGGCTTTTAAATCCTCAATATCTTCAAGCCCCACAGAGAGTCTAATCAAATCTTGAGTAACACCAGCACTTGCTTGTTGTTCTTCATCCAATTGCTGATGCGTAGTACTTGCAGGATGAATGATAAGGGATTTTGTATCTCCAATATTGGCAAGTAAAGAGAATACTTTGGTAGCATCTGTTAGTTTTTTTGCTGCTTCAAAACCACCTTTTACTCCAAACGTTACAATTCCGCTTTGTCCTTTTGGCAAGTATTCTTGTGCCAATTCATAATACTTACTTCCTTTGAGCCCTGGATAGTTTACCCAAGCCACTTCTTCTCTACCCTGCAACCACTCCGCCAACTCCAGCGCATTTGTGCTATGCTGTTTGATTCGAACTGGCAACGTCTCCAAACCTTGTAAAATTTGGAAAGCATTGAACGGACTCAAAGCTCCACCAAAATCCCGTAATCCTTCTAAAATTAATTTAAAAGTGAAAGCCGCTGCACCCAATGTCTCATGATAAACCAAACCGTGATATCCCGCAGATGGCTCTGTAAATTCCGGAAATTTTCCATTGCTCCAATCAAAAGTACCTGCATCAATAATAGCTCCCCCAAGTGAGGTTCCCTGACCACCAATATATTTTGTCAAGGAATGAATAACCAAATTGGCACCATGGTCAATAGGGTTTAAAAGTCCTGGTGTAGCCACGGTATTGTCCACAATAAAAGGTACTTCTGCTGCTTTTGCTTCTGTAGAAATTGCTTTCAGATCCAGCACATCCAACTTGGGATTACCCAAAGATTCTATAAAGAATGCCCGTGTATTTTCTTTTACAGCATCTGCAAAATTTGATGGATCAGAGGCATCTACAAAAGTGGTGGTTATACCCAATCTTGGTAAGGTAACATTTAATAAATTATAGGTACCTCCATACAAACTGCTGGAAGCCACAATGTGGTCACCCGCTTTTAAAAGGGTCAACAACCCTGTAGAAATTGCCGAAGAACCAGATGCAAAAACAACAGCTCCCACACCACCCTCAACAGCTGCCAATCTGTCTTGTAATACTTGATTGGTAGGGTTGTTTAATCTTGTATAGATATAACCCAATTCTGCCAATGAAAATAAATTGGCCGCATGGTCCGTGTCTTTAAATACATAGGATGTTGATTGGTAAATAGGTACCGCCCTTGTTCCGCCTGTCTGTGTGGTATCATGACCTGCGTGTAATACGTTTGTTGAAAATTTTTGATTGCTCATGACTTTTGCTTCTTTACTTATTAAATTGATTAAATAAAAAGTCAAACCCTTCAGCATGGGCCGTAGGTAAATCAAAAAGTTATAAGAAATGAAATCGAAAAATGTCGATTGTCGTTATCTATACCCATTTGGGATAGAATGTAGCACCTTCTTGGCTCTGGGGCCAAGGGTTGCTAAGGCTTCACAGGGTCTATTCCCTCCACCTTTCTTGATAACTAATCAATACGTGTTTGAACTTTGTTGGGCAAATATACAATTGGAATCACAGATTTTCCTAATCTTTTAGAATATTTTAGTGATATCCACACCAAAGATCCCTGAACACGCTTTACTTTAAAACAGTAAATTCGATTTCTGAATCGGTGAACACTGTATGTGTCTGCGTTTTAAAGTCAGATTCATCTGCCTTAAAAATATTGTCCACATAGGTCTGTGGATTTAAGTCTATAAGTGGGAACCAGGTACTTTGTACTTGAATTTGCAACTTGTGTCCTTTTTTAATAGTATGGAACACATCTTGGAGCTTTATGTTGACATCTGTCTTTTTATTTGGCGTAAATGGTTCTGGTTCGGAAAAACTATTCCTAAATCGACCACGGAGCACTTCGCTCCTCACCATTAGATGGTAGTTGCTCATTTTAAGATGGTCTTGCATTTCTTCGTTTGTCTCAACATCTGCAGGGTGCACATCGATTACCTTTACAATCCAATCTGCGGCCGTTCCCGTAGTGGCCACTTTCAAATTCGCCATAATGTCGCCTGCAAGGGTAAGGTCTTCATCCATCACATCCGTTTCAAATACTAACACATCAGAACGTCTAGCAGCAAATCGCTGATCGTCCGTCATGTATTTTCTTGGAGTAAAAACTGTCTTCACATCCTCGGAATATGGCACGGGTTTTTTTACATTGCTGATAAACTGTATTCCAGTGGTACTTTTCGGTTCCATTGTCAGTTCTTGATCTTCGGAAAGATACATCGTCTGTTTCTCTGCATTTGCAGGAGGCCAAGTATCGTATGTTTTCCATTCCTTTTTACCTGTATCAAATACATAGGCTTCAGGTAATCCAGAGTTTTTATCACCTTCGCCCTTTAAAAAATGATTGAAGAACTTGGTCTCAATTTCTTTTTGAAAGAACAAGGAAATGGAATCCCCAAAATAGTAATTGCCTACTGTGTTCCGTTCTTTTGTCCTTGCCCAAGCTCCGTGATCCCATGGACCGAATACCATGGTGTTATAATTATCCTCGTTGTATTTTTCTATATTTTTATAGGTTTCCAATGGACCGTATAAGTCTTCTGCATCGAACCATCCTCCTACGACCATGGTTGCGACGCTGCTCTTTACATTTTTAAGATGTTGTATCAATCCCCTGCTCTGCCACATTTCATCATAATTGGGATGTTCCTTTAATTCGTTCCAAAAGAAATCATCAGTGACGCCTTCGGGACGCATCGTCGGGGTGTCTGCCGTCTCATATTCGAAAAAGTAATCCAGATTCTTGAGCGGGCCTACATCCAAAAAAAACTGATATTGGTCCTCTGTAGGCAAATCGGGAAGTGTGTACCATGCCGTATCTATAGGTTGGTCTCCATTTGGTCTTGGAGTTCCAAATAATGAGGTTGCCCTAAAGTAACTTAACAAATAAGCTCCATTGTGATGAAAATCGTCAAAAAAGAAATCTCCGATAGAGGCTTGTGGCGAAGCAGCTTTAAGTGCTGGATGCGCATCAACCGTAGCATATGTGGAATAATATCCTGGATAGGAAATACCCCAAATCCCCACATTGCCGTTGTTGTTTTCCACATTATTCACCAACCACTCAATGGTGTCGTAGGTATCCGAGCTTTCATCCACTTGATCATCGGATGTTTTATTGGGAATGTAGGCCCGCATATTTTCATAATGTCCTTCGCTGAGCCACCTTCCCCTTACATCTTGGTAAACAATAATGTTCCCCTGCTTCATCAAATGCTCGTTGGGACCTATCTTAGTCTTAAAACTTCCCTCTCCATAGGGTCTAGAGCTATAGGGTGTACGTTGCATAATGATGGGATACTCTTTTGATGTATCTTTTGGAGCGTAAATGGTTGTGTGTAGTTTTACCCCATCCCTCATTTCTATATCTACTTCTTTCTTAGTATAATTGTCTGCAACATAAGTGTCTACCGCTTTAGTTTCGGTCTTTATTGTTTTTTTGCAACTAACGGTTACAAACAACACTGCAATACTTAGGAACAAAATTCTAACGGAACTTCTCATAAATTTACTTTTTGACATGCTAAAACTACTAAAGATTGATGGAGCAAACCAATTAAAAAAAGAGTCTAAAAAGTATTGAGAGCGTCACTCTGAATTCATCTCAAAATCTCATCAAGCTAATATACGAATCACTATGAGAACCTGAATCAGGTTCAGGTTGACGAAACCCAACCTTTTAGAGAGCAAACTACTTCTGCTTTAAGGTTGAATTACAAACCAAAGGTTTCTTTCACCTTATCCACCATATCCAATTTTTCCCATGTGAACAACTCCACCTCTTTCTCAATTCTTCCGTTATAGGGAGACTCAAACACTTTGGTCAAAGTTCTTGGTTCTTTGCCCAAATGACCATAAGCGGCCGTTTCCAAATAAATTGGGTTTCTAAGCTTCAAACGCTCTTCTATGGCGAAAGGTCGCATATCGAACAATTCGGACGCAATTTTGGCAATTTCCCCATCTGTCATATCCACATTGCTTGATTTGTAGGTATCCACAAAAATGGATGTAGGTTCCACTACCCCTATGGCGTAACTCACCTGTACCAAAATTTCCCCAGCAACACCTGCTGCCACTAAATTTTTGGCCATGTGGCGAGCTGCATAGGCCGCACTTCGGTCCACTTTACTAGGGTCTTTGCCGCTAAATGCCCCACCACCATGGGCTCCTTTACCTCCATAGGTGTCCACCACAATCTTTCTTCCTGTAAGACCGGCATCGCCATGAGGACCTCCGATCACAAACTTTCCCGTTGGGTTGATATGGTAGTTAATGTTATCCGTAAATAATTTCTGAATATTCTCGGGCAACATTTTTTTTACTTCCGGAATCAAAATATTGATGATATCGTTTTTAATCTTGGCCAACATGGTTTCGTCAGAGTCAAACTCATCATGTTGGGTAGAGACAACAATCGTGTCTATTCTTTGCGGAACATTATCATCCGAATATTCTATGGTCACCTGAGCTTTTGCATCGGGTCGCAGATATGGAATTTTGATTCCCTCTCTTCTCAAACTGGCCAACACTTCCAATATCTTGTGTGAGATATCCAATGCCAACGGCATGTAATTTTCGGTCTCGGTTGTTGCATAACCGAACATCATTCCTTGATCTCCTGCACCTTGTTCTTCTTTGGAACCACGATCAACTCCTTGGTTGATATCCTGTGACTGTTCATGAATCAATGAAATAACCCCACATGAATCGCCACTGAATTTATATTCGCCTTTGGTGTACCCGATCTTGTTAATTACATCACGCGCTATACTTTGTAAATCCACATAAGTATTGCTTCTTACCTCTCCTGCCAACACAACTTGGCCAGTGGTCACCAAAGTTTCGCAGGCCACCTTACTTTCAGGGTCAAAGGCCAAAAAATTATCCAACAAGGCATCACTGATCTGATCTGCAATTTTATCTGGATGACCTTCACTAACAGATTCTGATGTAAATAAATATGACATTGTTATCCTTTAACGGAAAGATTCAACAGAAAACCAAAGGAGTTTATTTCTCGGATGAGATACTGAACACAGATTCAGTAAACTGCTTTAGCATTTTATGGTCCAAAACTATTCAGGACAAGAGGTTGCAATCAGTCAAATCTTTCCTCATTTTGATGGACAAAAGTACGTTGAAACCGAAAACCAACAAAATTTTGGATATAAAAAGAAATCATAATTCATATTTCACCTTTAAAACCACATACCTTGGTTGCACCACATAATTTGAAGTACTGAAATAAAAATCATTATTGGAGTTTTGGTCTAAAGTGGAATTATTGGTCAAATTGGTTGCCTCTAGACTATATTCCCACTTACTATCGCTTTTATGATACGATAAACTCGCATCCAAAAATCCATAGCGATTATCTATGGTTCCCTCTTTGTCGGTATATATGTAGTGGTCATAGTCCAACAAAAAGAGGAAATTCTTTAAAAAAGCGGCATCAAACTTGGCAAATGGTCTATTGGTGTAGTAGGTCGTACTGGTGTCACCATTATTATAATCATTAATGGAATATCTAAGACCCAATTCCAAATTCGGTGCATTGGTAAAACTACTACCAACGGATGCAGTATAACTTTGGGTTACCGACTTGGAGTTCTGAGGCAATTCATTTACAATATTATAGGTACTAGAAAGTGACAACGAGGCATTGGTCTTCACCTTTATTCTACCAAATGTACGTTGGAAACTTCCGGACCCACTAAATGTTTCGTCCTCCAAATTTGAATTGATGGTGCTACGTACTTGGTTGATTCCCTCAATACTGGTATTGCCTTTAAAGGCATCAATCCGTTTACTATAATTGAACCTTGCAAATATGTTCTGGAGATTAAACATATTAAAACTAAAATAATTTAGGGACACATTATGATATAGTGCACTCTCCAAATCACGGTTACCTTGATATAGCGAGTTATAATTATTAAAAATGTAACCTTCAGCCAAATTGTTTATATCGGTAAAGTTCCGGGTTATGTTATAATTAAACCTGATGCTTTCGGATTGTTTTAACTGAAAATTTATAAATAAATCAGGAACCAAGTTGGTCAGCTCATCTTTTGTTTCCGTATTGAGCTGTGAATTGGTAGCCACATAATTATGTACATGAAACCCCGGATTGAAAGTAAACTTGCCCAATATCCATTTATAGTGAAATCCAAAGTACATATCGGAAAAATTAAATTGAACATCATTGTTCAATTCCTCTTCATTAAATGTGAGATCATTCCCCGAGTCCAATACTTGAAATATGGAAGAATTGAACCGCTGGCTAGATTGAGTGGTTCCCAATGTGAAATTTATATTGCTCTTTGCACCCGTTACCCAAAAATAATCGAGCTTGGCATCCAACCTATTCGTTTGGGTATACTGTCTCTGGTTAATATCATAATCGGATTGATCAGAGTCTAAAGGAATAAGGCCTTCGAACGGCTGTTCGGATCGTACCGCATTATAGAATGGGTCTTCATCCGCGTATTCATATTGTCCCTCAAAAGCAAATATATGGTTGGGGTTCAATGTATAGTACAAGTTAGTGTTCTGTGTAACTGCTGTTGGCTTTTGTGCATTGTTTTGACCAATTTCATCTGTTATATCCGAAACCGACAAGGTATTTGCATATTGGTCCTCATCCGACAATCTTGTTTGGATTTGATAATCCCATTGCAACCTTTCATTTGGTTTATAGGAAGATTCCAGTTTTAGCAGACCCAACTTTGATGTTTGATCGGTGTTGGTTTCCGAAAATTCTGTTTCTCCACTGGAAATAAATGTTTTGCTTGCTGTTGTCTGCATTAGCGTATTGTTATAGGAATAAATTCCATAACCGCTCAAGCGCCACGCTTCGGTTGGTTTGTAAGTGAAATTTACTGCCCCAAACTTCGTCGCAACGGATTTCGCCCGGTTGTTCTGCGCTGTAGTAATTCCTTGGCTGCTGGAGCTTGTGGTGAAGGATGTTCCCACTATGCTTCGGGTGGCACTGCGAAACCCGCCTGTAAAATTCCAATAATCGCGTGAGGAAAAGGCCACCTCACCAATATTGTTAAGGTCTGTCAATATGTTTACGCTAAAATCGGGTGAGTAATAAAAAAGCTTTGGATGGGCAATATACCTTTCATCCAGACCCAGACCTCCGGTAATTTCACCAAACCAAAATTTCTTTTTGCCTTCTTTTAGTTTAATATTCAGGGCTACATTGTCCTCATTATTGGTGACACCGCCCAATTGGGAAACTTCGGAATAATTGCGCAACACCTCCACCTTACTAAGTGCATTGGCCGGAATATTTTTGGAGGCTAGTTTGGAATCCCCGTCAAAAAATTCCTCTCCTTCAACCATAACCTTGGTCACCGTTTTACCTTCCACCTGTATCTCACCTTCATCACTAACCTCAATTCCTGGCAATTTTTCTAATACATCTGCCAACTTCCTTTCCGTCCCAGAAACAAAAGAATCCGTATTATAAACAATGGTATCACCCTGTATGGTTATTGGTATTTCATAAACCACTTCAACTTCATCCAGACTCTCGGCCTGCTCATAAAGTACTACATCAAGAACAACATCGGTTTCTTCAGTTTTTAATGGAACCTCCGCAGGACTGAATCCAAGGTAGCTAACTTTTAAAATATAATCGGAGTTAGCCTTTAGGTTTAATTTATACTGTCCTTTATCATTGGTTATCCCAAAACCGTCCAATGCTTGGTTTTCTTGGTTCACTGCAACAACGTTTGCAACATCCAATGGGTTATTAAGGGAATCGGTCACCATTCCCGTAACTGTGACCTTTTGAGCCGTAGCAGATGTTACCAGCAGTAACAAAAGTGCCTGAAAAATTTTATTCATCAACTATCCTAAAAAAATTATGGTCTACCTCTTGGACCTAAACCCCCACCTCTTCGTCCGTTCCTAAATCTTTCTGACATTTCCTTTATTTTCTCTGCCAATATTTCGTTGTATTCAGCCTGATTTACCTCTTTTCCTCTTTTGGGTTCTTCTATTTCATTTTTTTCATCAGGATTGAGGATTATCTTTGTACATAAGATAGCTGTGCGACCGTCATTCACTTCCAATATTAAGCCGGGAAGTCCCCAATAAGAACCAGGCCCCTGACCCACAGGAATATCGGGTGTAAACCATGCAGTAATGGTTTGTTCTTTTGGAGCTTCAATACGCGACAATAAGGAACTATTTTTAACCGTATCCTTTTCCTTTTCCGTATTCTCTGATTGAGAATTATTTCTTCTGGGAGGTCGCATCATACCCCTTAGGTTTTCAATAGAAGTCGAATCTATCGCCCTTATAGCTGTTGCTTTGTAAGATATATAGTTGCCTATTTTTTTTGTTTCTGATGTAAGTTGCCAGTTCAATTGCTGTAGACTATCCTTTATCAAAAATTTCTTGCCAAAGGTTTCCACTTGATTGGCATAAGCTTGTTCCTGTATGTTTTTATAGTAGGTGCCGCCACCAGAAGAGAACATACCAAACCGGCGTCCTCTTCCACCTTGATCAACGGATGGTGCTTCCAATTTTTCATCTTCTATATAAATAGAGGCTGAACGATCAAAAGTCAACTCGAATGTTTTCTCCATTGCCTTTTTCATTCGTTCCATCATCTCCTGTTTTCGAGCCTCTGGCATATCCGGAGGTCCAAAATCACCTTGAATCGAAGTTTTACTTTGATAAATGGCCTTACCTACAAAACTCTGGGAATAGCCATAAACCAAAGGAAGTATCAAAAAAATGGTAAAAAACAGTGTCTTTTTTATCATGGTTTGGGTCAAGTTTGTGGATTTGACCCCAATATCGCAGAATGGTTTAATCAACACCAGTAAAATATTTTAATTTAAGATTTATTTAAGAAATATCCCCCTTCGTCCAAAAGTTTTCAATGATGCCTATTAACTTTGTATATTGTGCCGCAGGTGTTGCAGAAAAAACCTATTCATCAATTTTAAACACTGACATATGCATATCGCAGTAGCCGGAAATATTGGTGCCGGAAAGACCACTTTAACCAAATTATTGTCAAAGCACTATAAGTGGGATGCTCATTTTGAAGATGTAGTGGACAACCCTTACTTAGATGATTTCTACACTCAGATGGAACGCTGGAGTTTTAATCTTCAGATTTATTTTTTGAACAGCAGGTATCGTCAGATTTTGAAAATCAGGGAAAGCGGCAAAAGTGTGATACAAGATAGAACCATTTATGAGGACGCCCATATTTTTGCCCCCAACCTACATGCTATGGGGTTGATGACCAATCGTGATTTTGAAAACTATAAAGGGCTCTTTGAATTAATGGAAACATTGGTACAACCGCCTGACCTTTTGATTTATTTGCGCAGTACCATTCCTAACTTGGTGAATCAAATTCATAAACGTGGTCGCGATTACGAAAATTCCATTTCCATTGATTACCTAAGTCGTTTAAATGAACGTTATGAGGCTTGGGTAAACACTTACGAAAAAGGAAAGCTGCTCATTCTTGACGTGGACAATCTTAATTTTGTGGACGAACCCGAAGATTTGGGTGAAGTAATCAACAGGATTGACGGCGAAATACACGGATTGTTTGAATAGTTAAAAAAGAGAAAACCTTTTTTATTTCAGACTTTTTATAGATTTCATCCTTTTTCAACAAACACTTTACAGGTTTAGTTTATACAAAACTAAGCCTATTTTCTAGTTCCCTCATTCAAAGCAACCGTTCCCTCATTACTCTTTTTAATTGATTGATTTTCAAACTAGTTTGTGATTGGGACTTTTCCCATATTCATTAACCGAGTCCTTATGGACCTAAATTTGAAAATTATGGAACCAAAAAAAAATCCAAAACTTGATGTAAAACGAAATAGTCTGCTCTTCTTTTTTGTAGGGATGACCTTAATGCTTTTCTTGGCCTATTTGGCTTTGGAATGGAAAACCTACTACCAAGCTAATGCTTGGGATGTTGGTAATCTAAAAGTACAAGATGAACTGGAGGAAGAGACACCTTTTCTTAAATTAAAGATACCTGAACCTCCTAAACCTAAAATTAAAACACCGCCGGTGATTGATGTTGTGGAAGATGAAAAAGATATTATTGAAACAGTAATAGCATCTTCTGAGCCTAATCAAGATACTGAGATTACCCCTATTGAAAGTATTGAAGTTGCAGACAACGACATCCCTGACGAAGTACCTTTTATGCTTATAGAAAATGCTCCCGTTTTTCCAGGTTGTGAAAATGAGACCTCGGAAAAAGAGAAAAAAGCCTGTTTTCAAGAAATGATACTAAAGCATATCCGCAAAAATTTCCGTTATCCAGAAGTTGCACAGGAAATGGGTCTACAAGGAAGAGTAAGTGTTGTCTTTACCGTACAAAAAGATGGTAACATTGGCGATATAAAACTTCGTGGTCCCCATGAAAGTTTGGAAAAAGAAGCTGCTAGAATCATTTCTAAATTACCTAAATTACAACCTGGCAAACAACGGGGAACGGCAGTAAAAGTCCCCTACTCCATTCCAATTACTTTTAAATTGAATTAATTCCTCTCGATTTCTCTCGATATTACAGCATAAAAAAACCACGCCAATGGCGTGGTTTTTTCAGCTTTACCTAAAAGCGAGAGCTAATTCTTTGCCTCAGCACTCTTATATTCTTGAATCATTTTCTCTAGTTCTTCTTTGGTATCGGCAGTAAACTCCTTGGTTTCTTCTACCACTTCTCCATTGGTATTGGTACTTGAAGTAACCATGGCTTTGTAAGCGCCATCTTCTGTATTACTAACTTCTACCCGAATTTGTTTCTCTACTGCTTTGGTTTCTTTCATCCCGTCTTCGGTTATGGTGATCATAGTACCATCTTCTTTCATCATACTAACCTCATCTGCAGGGGCAAGACTTACTAAGCTAGGTGCAATCACTAAAGCAACAACAGACATCAATTTAAGCAAAATATTTAAAGAAGGACCAGAAGTATCCTTAAAAGGGTCACCGACCGTATCACCAACAACAGCTGCTTTATGTGCATCGCTTCCTTTACGTCCTTCACTTTCTATAGTTTTTTTTGCGTTGTCCCATGCTCCACCTGCATTGGACTGAAAAATGGCCATAAGTACCCCAGCAGTGGTCACCCCCGCCAAAAGTCCTCCTAACATTTCAGCTCCACCGATAAAACCTACGGCAACAGGAACAGCAATCGCCAATAATCCCGGAAACACCATTTCTTTAATGGATGCCTGAGTGGAAATTGCCACGCATTTTTGATATTCCGCTTTACCATCGGCAGCTTCAAAAATCTCCATATCTTCTTTACTGGCATTGGTAAGGTCCGAATCATATTTACGCATAACGGCCAAAGCGGCTTTCAATTCTGGAATATCTTTAAACTGACGGCGCACTTCTTCAATCATGGACATGGCAGCTCTACCCACGGCATTCATGGAAAGTGCAGAGAAAACAAAAGGCAGCATTCCTCCTACCAAGAGTCCCGCCATAATATCAGGTTGGGAAACATCAATGGATTTAACACCTGCTGTTTTCATAAATGCAGCAAAAAGAGCCAATGCAGTTAGCGCTGCAGATGCAATCGCAAACCCTTTACCTATAGCAGCGGTAGTGTTACCAACAGCATCCAGTTTATCTGTTCTATCACGAACTTCACTTGGAAGTTCTGCCATTTCTGCAATACCACCAGCATTATCTGAAATAGGTCCGTAGGCATCAACCGCAAGCTGGATACCTGTGTTGGCCAACATTCCAACGGCAGCAATAGCAATACCGTATAATCCAGCGAAGTGGTGCGATACCAAAATCGCTGCAGCAATCAATAGTATTGGGATGGCAGTGGACATCATTCCAACTCCAAGACCTGCAATAATGTTAGTTGCGGAACCAGTTTCTGATTGACGAACTATAGAAGTTACGGGTTTCGTTCCCGTTCCAGTATAATATTCTGTGACTTTACCGACTAGCAATCCAGCTACAAGACCAGCAATAGTTGCCAAGAAAACTCCTAAAGAAGTGTACTCTGTTCCACCCTCTACCCAAGATTCGGGTAACATAGCATTGATTATAAAGTATGAAGCTACCAGCATTAAACCTGCTGACCCAAATTCCCCAACATTCAATGCCGTTTGTGGGTTTCCACCATCTTTAACTCGCACGAAGAATGTACCAATGATTGACATTATAATACCTACGGCAGCCAAAGCCAATGGCAAATATACCGCTCCAAGACCATCAAAAGCTGCTTGAAATTCTGGCAACCCAGCAAAAACAGCACCTAATACCATGGTACCTATAATGGATCCAACATACGATTCAAAAAGGTCGGCTCCCATTCCTGCAACGTCACCAACATTGTCACCGACGTTATCCGCAATGGTAGCTGGGTTTAATGGGTGATCTTCAGGAATTCCTGCTTCCACCTTACCTACCAAATCAGCTCCAACATCGGCGGCTTTGGTGTAAATACCACCACCCACTCTGGCAAATAGCGCAATTGATGATGCACCTAAAGAGAAACCTGAAAGTACATTTAGTATTTCTCCGATTTCCCAGCCTTGTCCACTGTAAATCATAAAGAGACCGCTCAATCCTAAAACACCGAGTCCCACTACGCCGAGTCCCATTACGGCTCCACCCGCAAAAGCGACTTCAAGCGCTTTTCCTAGAGAGGTTCTAGCAGCATTGGTTGTTCTTACATTAGCTTTAGTAGCTACTTTCATCCCAATGAAACCAGCCAGCGCAGAACAAATAGCTCCCACAATAAATGAAACAGCTACCATTCCATTGGAACCTGTTTCGTTATTTCCTTTAAAGAAGAGTAAAATAGCTACGCAAATCACAAAGATGCCCAGTATTTTATATTCAGCTTTTAAAAATGACATGGCTCCATCGGAAATGTTCTTGGCAATTCTTGCCATTTTCTCGTTTCCGACCTCTTGTTTTGAAATCCATACGTTCTTAATGAATACATATAAGAGAGCCACAACACCAAATACGGGCAAAAATTTTACGATTAAATCCATATATTAAATTGTTTTAGATTTTTTTAACGCCAGCTAATGTAGTAAAATACGAAGTAATAAAAAAAATGCGCCTTTAATTAATAAAAGCGCATTTTTTCAAAGCTATTGTTATGTAATCTATATTGTAAAGGTGCGCCTCTTTTTGTGGTCACTGTTGTCATAGCGTTTTACACACTCATGATAAATGCTCACAGCTTCATTTACGTCACCCCATCCACCGGTATCTACTTTCTTTTCTTCTAAATCCTTGTACACTTGAAAAAAATGTTCAATTTCTTTTAATCTATGTGGATTCAACTCACTGATATCATCTCTTTTACTCCAAATTGGATCAGAAACTGGCACACAGATAATTTTTTCATCTGGACCTTTTTCGTCTGTCATATGGAACACTCCAACCGGTTTCACCTCTACTACTACCATTGGGTAAGTTGGCTCGGTACAAAGTACCAATACATCCAAGGGATCACCATCCAAAGCCAAAGTCTCTGGAATAAACCCATAATCACCAGGATACATCATCGAGGAGAATAAGGTTCGGTCAAATCGAATTTTGTTAAGGGTAAAATCGTATTCGTACTTGTTTCTGCTACCTTTGGGAATTTCTACCAGTACATCAAAGGTAATACTTGGTTTCTTAGACATTTTAACGATAAATTTATTATGCAAAAATAACCAGTATTACTGGAATAAGCCTAATAAAACGGGGTGTTTCACATTAATTAAAAATTAAATCCGAAAGTTCCTGTTATCCCAAATGCCCTGGCATCTGGATTTTGGAGATAATTTCCTCTAAAGTTAAAGTCTATTCGAAGGATCTTAAAGATATTCCCTACTCCAAGAGAATATTCCCAATACACCTGACCCTCAGGAGCTACCAATGGGATATTGGTTGGGGCACTCAAAGCAATATTTTCTTCAGACAATTGGCCCCAAGCCCCTCTAAGACCAACTATTTCCCTTAAATTAAGTTTACGCAAAAATGGAATCCGAGAAAACAACCTTCCATTAAAATTGTGTTCTAGATGGACTGTTGCATAGGTATCCGTCACAAATTCATAAAAATCAAGATTGGGAAACACGTTATAAAGAGAAAACAAAGTTTGGTTACCCGGTATTACACTCAATAGCCCCAATGGTACCGTTCCAAAGGTTTTTCCCAGTTCCACACTACTTGTCAACCTACCAAAACCACCCAACTGCCACGGTTGTTGGTATGAAAATTGAATTTTTTCATAATCAAAATCGCTTTCCAAAAACCCGTCAACCCCTTTGGTATATTTAAGCACCAACGTACTATAATCATCATTGATATTGGCACGCTCCACACCATACCCAATTGTGCGTTTACCCGGTGTGTACACTACAGTGGTAGTAAGATCAAATTGTTTTATTTCTGATGAAATACCCGATGGTGAAGTTAAATCCAGATAATCAAGACTGAATGCTTCTGGCAATGCAGAACTCAATTTTCGGAATGAGCCCCCCACATTTATCCTAAAATTCTTTACAGGTTCCATCTCTACATTTAGCGTAGAAAGGTTAATATTTGTCAAACGATCATTGGAGCCTACCGTGACCAGGGAGGAAGAGGCTATACTTCTTCCCATTACATCATTGGTACTGGTCAAGCTCAGGCCAAGTTGCTCTATATCCCTACGATTTCCTCCATAAACTATAAGTCGGTTTTTGCGATCGAGCAAAAATTTGCCAGAAAAACCATATTTAAACTTTTTATCATTGAACCCGTAAGCCATATAGCCTTCCAAACGCCACATATCGTTCTGCCCAAAATATGTTCTGGCACCAGCTCGGGTACGGATTCCCTCCGCATCGTTGTAACCAAAAGTGCTGTATATATCTCCAACATCAAGATTCCATTTATCTATCTCTATATAACCAGAACCTAAAACACTTACTATATCGTAATACGTTCGGAACTTTGGAACCGTTTTGAGCGTATCCAAAAGTTGGAATATTCCTGATTCATCTTCGTTTAAACTTTCCAATCTGGCATTTTTCCAGAAAATACTATCCTGCGAAAACACCCTAGGGTCGTATGGGTCTGAAATTGCCCTGTAAAATTCTTCAGGCCGATCGGTATTAAAATTGTAATTGTCAAAAACAGTGGTACGTTTTCCATACACCCCGCGTGAATCTTCCTTTTTAGAAAAACTAAAATCACTCAACATATAGTCTCTTTTCAATAAGAAAACGGAATCGTTCACAACATCAAAATCCTGTTCAATATAGATTTCCTTCACCCAGTTGATGTTGGCACTTTTAGTCACCTGCATATTGATTTTCTTGATGGCAAAGGTGGTATCGTTCACCCAAAAATCACCCTTAAAAGTGAGTTCGTTCTTTCTTCTAGGGTAATATATAATGTTGTAGCACCATTTATTGTCTATGAATGTACTATCGGACAATACATAGTTGTAGACATCAACACCTGTTTTGGACAGTGGGCTGGTAAAGCTCTTATCAAAGAATTTTAGGTAATTATTGTAGATATCGTAATCGGAATAAAGGTCCTCCACAAAGGCAGTAATAGATTGATTACCACTAAATCCAGAATTTTTATTCCCCAGCACGTCCTCTTTCTCTTTACCCAAAGCGTTATCTCCGTACACTTTGGTAAAGGTTTCGTTCAAGAACATGGGTAAATATGTTTTTCCGGTAATTCGAGAAGTATCCAAATTCTCGAACATAAATTCCAACCCTTTAAACAGTTTACTCTTTATTAAGGCACTATCTATCGTATTGAGGTCAAATTCTATTTTCTCATATTTATCATACTGGTATTGCTTAAATTTACGAACACCGTTTTCCCGCTTTTTTGACCATATTTTTTCTAATATATCTATGGCCGGATTGTTCTTTTTAGATTGCTTCCCAGTATAAACTATCACTTCCTGAAGCTGCTCTGTCGATTCCATCAATTCGATTTGCAAGCCATAGTTCACTTTTTGGTCCAAGGGTATCTCTTTGGTTTCATATCCGATAAAAGACACCTGAATGACATTATAGTTTTCTTCTGACTCTAGATAAAAACGTCCATTATCATTTGTGATAGTTCCTTCAGAAGAGTTAACAAAAACAATGTTTGCAAACGCTATGGGCATGCCGGAATCGTCGGTCACTACACCTTCAATTTTGGTCTGTGCAGCAACTACTGTAATAAAGAATAGAAAAAAAACAAAAAGGTATCTTTTCATAAGCAGGTACATGGGGACAATGAACAAAAAATCAATGGTTCACCCACTAAATTTAGGTCAAATTTGGTTCAAAGTAATTTCTAATCAAAACATATTCCCAAAAAAAAGCCCCGTCAATAAGATTGACGAGGCCAGTATACCTTTCAAATAGGGTGCTATAACTTGTACAAAACTTTTTTAACGGCCTTGATTACATCCTCGTGATTTGGCAACCACTCTGCCAAAAGTACTGGAGAATAAGGTGCAGGCGTATCAGCTGTATTCAATTTTACGATTGGAGCGTCCAAATAATCGAATGCCTTATCTTGTACGTGATAAATAATTTCGGTGGCTACATTGCCAAATGGCCATGCTTCTTCCAAAATTACCATCCTATTGGTTTTCTTAACGGAATTAAGAATGGTCTCATGATCCATTGGGCGAACTGTTCTTAAATCGATGATTTCACAACTGATACCATCTTTTTCCAATTCGTCCGCAGCTTTATAAGCTTCTTTAATTATTTTTCCAAAAGAAACTATGGTTACATCCTTACCTTCTCTTTTAATATCCGCAACACCTAATGGAATGGTGTACTCTCCTTCTGGAACCTCTCCTTTGTCTCCATACATTTGTTCCGATTCCATAAAAATTACGGGGTCGTCATCACGAATGGCTGATTTCAACAACCCTTTCGCGTCGGCAGGGTTCGAAGGAACCACAACTTTCAATCCTGGGGTGTTCGCATACCAGCTTTCAAAAGCCTGTGAGTGCGTTGCGGCCAATTGTCCTGCAGAAGCGGTTGGCCCCCTAAATACGATTGGACAATTGAACTGCCCACCGGACATTTGACGGATTTTTGCAGCATTGTTTATAATTTGGTCAATTCCCACCAAAGCGAAATTAAACGTCATAAACTCTATAATAGGTCTATTACCGTTCATTGCGGAACCTACACCAATACCAGAGAAACCTAGTTCGGAAATAGGAGTATCAATCACTCGTTCCGGTCCAAATTCATCCAACATGCCTTTGGAAGCCTTATAAGCACCATTGTACTCAGCTACTTCCTCACCCATCAAATAAATGGTATCATCCGTTCGCATCTCTTCGGACATAGCCTCAGCTATTGCCTGCCTAAACTGTAATGTTTTCATTGAATCGTACTAAATAGTTATAGTCTGCGTAAAAACGCAAGCAAAAATAGGAAAAACTACCCGAAAGTAGCTTGGAGAAATTTCAAAAAAAGAACAAAATTTATTATGCATGCATAATAAATTTCGGATTTTATACCTATATTTGAGCATATAAACCTAAAGTATATATGAAGATTTTAGTTTGCATAAGCAACGTACCGGATACTACTTCCAAAATCAATTTTACGGAAGGCGATACTAAGTTTGACACAAACGGAGTACAATTTGTTATTAATCCAAATGATGAATTTGGCTTGACCCGCGCCATGTGGTTTAAAGAAAAGCAGGGTGCAACGGTCCACGTAGTCAATGTTGGCGGACCTCAAACAGAGCCCACCATCCGAAAAGCTTTGGCAATCGGAGCCGACGAAGCCATTCGAGTAAACGCAGAACCTACAGATGGTTTCTTTGTTGCCCAACAATTGGCTGAAGTGGTGAAAAACAATGATTATGACCTAATTATTGCAGGAAGAGAATCCATCGATTACAACGGTGGTATGGTACCTGGGATCCTTGCGACACTTTTGGATATGAATTTTGTAAATACCTGTATCAACCTAGAAATTGATGGAACCACTGCAACAGCAGTTCGTGAGATTGACGGTGGTAAGGAAAAAATAAGCACTTCACTCCCATTGGTAATCGGTGGACAAAAAGGATTGGTAGAGGAAAGTGATCTTCGAATACCGAACATGAGAGGTATTATGATGGCACGAAAAAAAGCCTTGAATGTAGTAGAACCCGTGGATGCCACACAACCCACACAGGACCAAAAATTTGAAAAACCTGCGGCCAAAGGGCCTGTTAAACTAGTGGATGCCGCTAATGTGGGAGAATTGGTTCAACTACTGCACAATGAAGCAAAAGTTATCTAAACAAGATTAAATAAAATTATGTCAGTACTAGTATATACAGAATCCTTAAAGGGAAAATTCAAAAAAAACGCCTTCGAAGTGGCTTCTTACGCACATAAAGTGGCCCAAGAACTAGGCACAACAGTTACTGCTGTATCTTTTAATGCCGAAGATGATACATCATTGGGAGACTACGGGGTTTCCAAGGTTTTAAAAATTTCCGATGAATCATTGTCAACGTTTAATGCCAAAGCCTATGCCCTAACCTTGGCTCAAGCTGTGGAAAAAGAAGGAGCCAAGGTAATTGTCCTGAGCTCAAGTGCAGACAGCAAGTTTTTGGCACCCATACTAACCGCTAAATTATCAGCCGGCTATGTACCAAATGTGGTAGCAGCACCGGAAAGCACTACACCTTTTGTAGTAAAACGAACAGCATTTAGCAATAAGGGATTTGCCTTAACACAAATATCTGCGGACATCAAAATTATTGGGGTATCCAGTAATGCCTTCGGATTAATGGAAAATAGTGTTTCTGCCTCAGTAGAAGACTTTTCCCCATCGTTGAGCGATGATACTTTTTCAGCTAAATCCATTGAAGTGGACAGAGTAGTTGGTAAAGCAACCATTGCCGATGCCGATATTGTCGTTTCTGGTGGACGTGGACTCAAAGGACCTGAAAATTGGGGCATGATAGAGGAATTGGCTGATGTATTGGGAGCAGCAACAGCATGTTCCAAACCAGTTTCAGACATGGGATGGCGCCCGCACAGCGAACATGTTGGTCAAACAGGAAAGCCTGTGGCAAGCAATTTATATATCGCCATTGGAATCTCTGGAGCTATACAACATTTGGCGGGAATAAATGCTTCTAAGGTAAAAGTGGTCATAAACAATGATCCCGAAGCACCTTTCTTCAAGGCCGCGGATTATGGAATAGTTGGGGATGCCTTCGAGGTAGTACCAAAACTCATCGAAAAATTAAAAGAATTTAAAGCCCAAAACGCTTAAATTTTTGTTAATTTGCCCAACGCAAGGGGCTGTTCGGATAACTGGTAAAGCCACTTATTTGAACAGCCCTTTTGCCTTAGGAGGAGATATATGAGTTTAGTACGGTTAAAAATAAAGGGGATATCATACAGCCAAACACAGAATGGTGCATACGCCCTTATTTTAAATGAAGAGGAGGGAGATAGAAAACTTCCCATTGTCATAGGTGCATTTGAAGCACAATCTATTGCAATTGCTTTAGAAAAAGAGATAAAACCTCCCAGACCCTTGACCCATGATTTATTCAAAAATTTTGCAGATAGGTTTAAAATCATAGTCAAACAAGTGATTATCCACAAATTGGTGGATGGTGTTTTTTATTCCAGCCTTATTTGCGAGCGAGGAGAAGATGAAGAAATCATAGATGCCAGAACCAGTGATGCCATAGCACTTGCACTTAGATTCAACGCCCCTATTTTTACCTACAAGACCATATTGGACAAAGCAGGTATCTTCTTAAAATTCTCGTCCAAAGAAAAGGATGAGGATGACAACGATAGTATTATGGTCGATGAAATCTTACAAGAAGGAGAGGCAGTTGAACTAGAGTCCGGTACCGAAACACATGGTTACCGAGAAATGTCCCTTCAGGAGCTCCATAAAGAATTGGATAAAGCTGTTCTCAATGAAGATTATGAAAAGGCCGCTAAATTGAGGGATGAAATTTCCAAGCGCAAATAAAAAAGTTCATGGCGAAAAAGACCCAAGGTTTACTTTTACTTTTACTTGTTTGTTCGGTCACTTTTGGCCAAAATTCTTTGCCTACAGATTCACTTAACGTTGCCATAGGAACCACCATTGCGGAAAATATTCCGCAGCAAGAAGTTTCCGAGATTATTCCCAATCAGGGGTTTTCCCTTTCCACTTTACTGCGCGGCACTTTGGGAATGGCGATACTCATCCTTATTTCATTTCTTTTCAGTTCCAACAGAAAGGCAATTAATTGGAAGACCGTAGGAATAGGTGTATCCCTTCAACTTTTAATAGCCATAGGCGTACTCAAAGTTCGTTTTGTACAATATATTTTTGAAAAAGTAGGAAGTATTTTTGTCAGTATTCTCGATTTCACCCGTGCGGGCAGCCAATTCCTATTTGAAGGTTTGGTCGTGGACATGGACACTTTTGGGTACATCTTTGCTTTCCAGGTATTGCCCACCATTATATTTTTCTCGGCCTTGACCTCTGTTCTCTATTACTTGGGCGTAATTCAGGTTGCTGTAAAATGGATGGCATGGTTACTTTCCAAGACATTGGGAATATCCGGAGCAGAAAGTCTATCCGTAGCAGGCAATGTCTTTTTAGGTCAGACAGAAGCACCTTTATTGATCAAGGCCTATCTGGAAAAGATGAACAAGTCCGAAATCCTTCTAGTAATGATAGGCGGAATGGCCACATTGGCAGGAGCCGTTTTGGCCGCGTACATTGGTTTATTGGGAGGGGATGACCCCCAGCTACGCCTGCTCTTTGCGAAACACCTTTTGGCTGCATCAGTAATGGCGGCACCTGGTGCTATTGTAATCTCTAAAATATTGTACCCGCAAACTGAAAAGGTAATTACCGATGTAACGGTATCATCTGAAAAAATAGGAGCCAATATACTGGATGCCATTGCCAATGGAACTACCGAGGGTTTAAAACTGGCATTGAACGTAGGAGCAATGCTTTTGGTTTTTGTGGCCTTTATTGCGATGATGAACGGTATTTTGGGATGGATCGGTGACGTCACAACCTTTAATGATTGGATTGCGGCAAATTCCCCTTACACAAACTTTTCCCTAGAAGCTATCCTTGGTACTGTTTTTGCCCCGCTCATGTGGTTGATCGGTGTTGCCAATGAAGACGTTATGCTCATGGGACAGTTATTGGGTATAAAATTGGCTGCTAGTGAGTTTGTTGGGTATATTCAATTAGAGGACCTTAAAAATACAGCAAGCGGCGTTCATTTTACATATAATAAATCAGTGATCATGGCCACATATATGCTTTGCGGCTTTGCAAACTTCGCCTCTATCGGCATTCAAATAGGTGGGATTGGGTCATTGGCACCGGGCCAGCGCAAGGTACTTTCCTCCTTTGGTATGAAAGCTGTTTTGGGTGGCTCATTGGCGTCCTTACTTTCAGCGACCATAGCCGGGATGATATTAGGGTAAGTGGGGAAGGGTGAAATTAGGTGAAAGGTCAAAGGACCATCTTAAGATTCTAAAAAGTCAACCTCGAAGTTTTAAACATAAATTGTTATGAGAAATTTTCGAGAATTGAATGTCTGGAAAGACGGACGAGTTTTGGTAAAAGATATTTACATCCTCACCAATTTTTTACCTGATTCTGAAAGGTTTGGCCTTATTTCCCAAATTCAAAGAAGTGTTATTTCCATACCTTCTAGTATTGCTGAAGGTTGCGGAAAATATTCACAGAAAGATTTTGTTCGCTTTCTACAAATCAGTTTAGGTTCCGCATACGAACTAGAATCACATATTATCCTATGTAAAGATTTAAACTTTATTTCTCCCGATAAAGCAGAACCCATCATTAAAAACATTCAAAAACTACAAAGAGGCATAGCATCTCTGATAAAATACAACCGGACAAACCATTAACCCTTCAACCAAACACCCTTTACCTTCCACTCCATACCGTTAATAAAGTTTTCATAAGTCTTTCTAATTTTAGTTTCCCATGCATACTTATTGAATTAATTTCGATCGATTGATTTTTTTGTCATATCGACTACAGTTGGAATGTTTCGGATTTCCCCTCATTCCCTTCCTTCGAAATGACATTGTTAACGCAACAGACAGCATGATACAATACCACGACCTTCTTAAACACGTATTGGAACACGGAAACCAAAAAGGAGACCGAACAGGAACAGGAACCTTGAGCGTTTTTGGTTATCAAATGCGATTTGACCTTTCCGAAGGATTCCCGATGGTGACCACTAAAAAATTGCACCTAAAATCCATAGTCCACGAACTTTTATGGTTTCTGAAAGGAGACACCAATATTGAATACCTCCAAGAGAACGGCGTACGTATTTGGAACGAGTGGGCCGATGAAAACGGCGATCTGGGCCCTGTGTACGGTCACCAATGGCGCAATTGGAACAGCGAAGAAATTGATCAGATCAAAGAAGTGGTAACTACTTTAAAAAGCAATCCCAATAGCCGTAGAATGTTGGTCTCTGCTTGGAATCCAAGCGTATTACCGAACACTTCGGTTTCGTTTGAAGAAAATGTTGCCAATGGAAAGGCAGCCCTACCGCCCTGCCATGCATTTTTCCAGTTCTATGTGGCGGATGGCAAGCTTTCTTGCCAATTATACCAACGTAGTGCGGATATTTTTTTAGGGGTACCATTCAACATTGCCTCTTACGCGTTGTTTACCTTAATGATGGCACAAGTTTGTGGTTACCAGCCCGGGGAGTTTATCCACACCTTTGGTGATGCCCACATTTATAACAATCATATGGAGCAAGTGGAACTACAACTGAGCCGTGACCCACGGCCATTGCCCACCATGAAACTGAACCCAGAGGTTAAAGATATTTTGGACTTTACTTTTGATGATTTTGAGCTGTTAAATTACAACCCACATCCACATATTAAGGGAGTGGTTGCGGTGTGATTGTTGCGAAAAGGCATCTAAAATATTTGACCTTATAAAACAACATTGGTTTTTTGATTCATCTGAGAAAAATTATAATAGCTCATACTTAATTTGATTAATAAGTTTAGTTGTTTATTTAATTTTAACAGGTTACGAAAATAGAATCAAGTAGCCATCGGAAAATTCTAAAAAATTCTATCCATCTGAAAAGTTAAAATTTAAGGTTTATTCCCTGAAGATTTAATATATATTCACCTATAATTAGGTTGACAATCAAAAGATGATCCAACCATTTACAAACTCCAAATCAATGAAAAGAATTATCCTTTCTCTATTTACTTTTTTAATTTTAAATTCCTGCAGTTCCGATTCAAGCATTGATGTAATTGATGAAGAAAATATAATTGAAGAGGAAAATGTAATTCCTGACGAGCCAAATGAAGAAGGAAATGAAACCGAAGAAGAGGAAGAAGAGCAGTCCTTTTCAATCGAAGAAAGACAAGAGTTCTTAAGCCTTTTAGAGGGTGAAAGTCTTACAGTTTGGAAAATAGAGTCCGCAACCCTTACCAATACTAACGGTTCTACTGATATATCGGACAATATAAGTATTCAAGATGACGAATTTATTTTTGAAACCAGTACGAATGGCACACAGGATGACATTTCTGGCATTCTAACATGGAAAAAAAGAAAGGGTTATGATCTTATAGAAGGAATCTCCGACGACAATTACTATTCTCCAGAAACGGTCAACTTCAATATTGATGAAAATAGGGAGTTAATAACATCTAGTCTAAAAATCAGATTAGACGAAAACGAAACCATAAAAGGAACGTTATTTACAGACAATAATCAAAATGATGAAGTAATTATAGAGTTTAGTATAAAGAAAAAAGTTAACGAAGATTACAAAACCATACCATCTTCCTTAAACTTTAATTATTTAAATGACTTTGATTTTATTAGTAGCTACAATAAAAGTACAGGCTTCAATGCAAGCTATAAAACCAACAGCCTTTATCTTTCATACAGATTTGGAAACCGAGCCAGAAATGTATACAAATACAGCCTTGAAGACCAGTCATTAAACTCAATTCAAATTACATTCTCGGAGAGCGAGTTTATTTCTAGTAGGCTTCATTTTCATGATGATAAGTTGATTGTTTTTGGTAGTGGACATATCTCTAAAACAGACCTATACCTTAATGAGGTAATCACTACTATCTCCAATGGTTTGGAGCTAAATCTTTCAAGGTCAGGAACAGCATCCGTTGATTCCCAAATTTATGCGTTTGGGGGTGAGCTTGAAGCTTTAGGAGCTCCCTTGACCCCTCTGACCATCCTAAAGTACGATAACGACCTACATAGTTTTCAGCAAGAATACGTTTCAGATTCTCCACGGCGATACACTGAGGGTACCATAATTGATGACAACTTATTCATAGTTGGTGGCCAATACTATCCTACAGATTCACCCACCAATTATTTACCAAATATTTTAGTATATAATTTAAGTAACAAATCCACTGAATTTATAGACTTGAATTTTGATTTGGGGTTTACTTCCGTTACTCGATTTGAAAACCTTGTCTTTTTTGCTGGGCAAATTCCCTCTGCCGGAATCAACGGAACCTTATATTTTGGAGCTTATGATACCTATACAGGAAATTTATCCGAAATACCAATTACACTGGAAAACCTAAACAATGATGATGTCAGCATCGTTGCGATGACCATACTAAACCAAAAATTATATCTTGCTTTACAAAACTCAGGCACTATAACCACTCAAGTAGTTAACTTAAACGGAATATAATTCTTCTTTTTAGACGCAGGTAACTTAAGACGCCATCAGATATGGAGCAAATCGAAGGCGGATATTGATTTTATATTTCCAAAACTGCATTCTCCGTACCCGCATAATCGTTCCATTGGTAACGGTCGGCTTCAGTATCGTTGATGTAATTATCATCCACCAAATACCTAAATTCGAAGCTGTTTTCTATGGGAAGGTCAAATGTACCCTTAAACGTTCCGTTCTTTAATTTTTTTAAACTACTTTTTTTTGGGTTCCATTCGTTGAAATCTCCAACTACAGAAACCATTTTTGCCTCTTCTACCGGAACAGTAAAGGTTACTTTGCAAACCGGCTTGCTCTTTAAGTATTGTTTTTTTATTGCCATGGACCAAAATTTTAAATTCCAGTACAAAGCAATACATAAAACCCCTTATTTACAATAGGTTAGATTGGATTTATTAAATTGATAAAATGCACCTAACAATAAAAACACTTTTAGCAAATAAAATCAACAATTTTTATCAATTATTATTTTGACAACCAACGCTTTAACAGCTTAAAAACAACATCCACCTCTTCTTCGGTATTGTAAAAATGAAAACTCAATCGAATTCCGTCTCCTCTTAGTGACGCAACGATGTTTTCTTCTGCCAGTCTGTTAAAAAGCTTCTCGTCCCCTTTAATATTAAAAATGGTGCTATGTTGTTTTCTTTTTAGAATCGACGGCGCTAAAAGGTCCAATTCGGAAAAGGCGGACATGGCCTTTTTGGATAGTTTTTCCAACTGCACCTGCACGTTGTCCAAGCCAATTTCGTCCAAAAAATTAAGCGCAAACTCCAAACTTCCAAAATTGAAGGAATCAAGATGGCCGGGTTCCAAGAATTTACAGAAAGGTATGTTATTGCGTTGAGACGCATCGTTGTTAACAGAGCCGTTTCCAATGCCCCGCAATTGAAATTGATCCATTACCCCGTCTTTGATCAGAAAAAAACCATTACCGTAACCAGCGAGCAGCCATTTATATGCACTTGCTCCTAAAACATCAATTCCTGAATCTTCAAAATCAAACGGCTCTATACCACAATATTGGGTCCCATCTGCCATAATAATCAAGTTCGGAAACTCCTTTTTCAAATCTTTAAGAAAATCAAAGTCTATGAGGACACCGTCCATCCACTGCACCAAACTAAGCGCCAATACATCAATTCCGTAAACTTTTACTTTTTCATGGATATTTGCCTCCATGTTTTCATCTGCATCTACATACTCCCGGTTAAAATTACGGGTCTCAAAAGGCCAGTTAACACTAGGATAGTCTTTGTTTACAAGCAACACTTTTTTATCCTTGGGCAGGCCTTCCAACAATAGGTTAAATCCCAGACTGAAATTTGGAACCATAGCCACGTTATCGGGTTTGCAATTAAAAACACCACCAATGGTTTTCTTAATCACTGGCATGTGTGCAAAACCTTTGTTTTTCATTTCGCTACCACCAATGAGGTAATCTAGATCATGCCCTTGGCGCCATTCCATTAAATCTTCGCTCAACAGACCTGCGGATGCAGTGTTGGCATAAATACATTGGTTTAGAACTGGGAATTTTTTTCTTAGACTCTGCATATCTGGATATTTGTATACAATTCAGTTATCTTTGTTTATAAAGATAGCTATTCCATGTTGTCATTTGGTAAAAAGAAGAAGCCCGAAATAGATTTGGAACAACACGAGCTTTTGGAGAATGCGCAAAAACGTATCAAACAAAAGAAAAGGTTGTTCTCCCACTTGGTTATTTTTTTGATTGGAAGCATTTTTCTGATTATCGCCAACAAAGTATTAAAGTATGGAGAAGTTTATGATTGGTCCATCTGGATTGTAGCGGTTTGGACTTTTTTACTTGCTCTACACACCTTTAATGTGTTTGTGACCCACAAATTTATGGGACAAAATTGGGAACGCCTACAGCGTGAACGTTTAGTTGATCTTCAAAAAAAACGTATAGGTGAAATACAAAAAGAAATAGAAACAGACTTTCCTCTTTCCAAAATAAATAAAAAAAAAGACCAGTGAAAAAGTTGATCATTATTGCTGCAGCCGCAGAAAACAATGCTCTGGGAAAGAACAATGAACTGATTTGGCATTTACCGGATGATTTTAAACGTTTTAAGGAGTTAACCTCTGGACACAAGATCATAATGGGCAGAAAGACTCTGGAAAGCTTTCCAAAACCGTTACCCAACAGAACACATATTGCCATTACCCGCGATGAGGATTACATTCCCAGATTCCCCTGTACGGTTGTACACTCCATTAGCGATGCGATTGCCTTGGTCGAGGACAATGAAACTGCTTTTATTATTGGTGGAGGCCAGATTTACAAACAATCTATGGCCGTGGCCACCGATATGGAACTTACTCGTGTACACGGGAAATTTGAGGCTGATGCTTTTTTTCCAGAAATTGAAAAGGAACAATGGGAATTATTGAACGAGGAGTATCATCCCAAAGATGATAGGCACAAATATGATTTCACTTATCTTACCTACATCAAAAAGTAATATCTAAAAGTCCAGCTTAGAAACTTGTGCAGTTGGCCAATCAATTAGATCCTTAAGTACTTTCACACTTGCATTGGTATAAAAAACATGTTCTGCCCTATCAATACTATTGGAGAGTAGCTTATTGCGACCCAATACTGTTTTGGTTTGACAGGCAACTGCTTCACCCGAGTCTATTATAGTGACATCATTGGGTAAAATTTCTTTAATTACCGGCATCAAATAAGGATAGTGCGTACAACCCAATACCAAACAATCAATGTTTAGTTCCAGCATGGGCTCCAAAAAACTGGTAAGAAGACGCTTAACCTCCTCAGAATATAGTTGGCCCGACTCAATGAGCTCCACCAAACCTGTTCCTTCCTGCTCCACCACAGTAATTCCTTCTGCAAAGAGCTTTGACGTATTGTGGAACAGACTGCTTGATAGGGTGCCTTTGGTGGCCAACACCCCTATTTTATTTGTTTTGGTTTGAAGAGCAGCTGGTTTTATTGCTGGTTCTATCCCAATGAAAGGCACATTATAATGATTTCGAAGATAATTTATGGCATTTGTTGTGGCCGTGTTGCAGGCCACTATAATGATTTTACATCCTTTATTGAGCAAAAGCTCTGTGTTCTTGATGCTAAGTCGTAGTATCTCTTCTTTTGTTTTTTCACCATAGGGAGCATTGATACTATCGGCCAAATAAATGGTATTTTCTTTGGGAAGCATTTTAACCACTTCCTTCCATATGGAAGTACCCCCTACTCCTGAATCAAATATTCCTATTGGTTTTGCCATGCTTAAAAATAGTTCCTTAAATTTTATGGCACAAAAAAACCGCTTTTTTAAAAAAAGCGGTTTTAAAATATTTTTAAAACGCTGGTCTAAAAGCCCAATTCCTGCTTTACAGCTGGCAAAAGATCTTTTCCTTTAGCTACGATTAGGCTCAATCCTGGACTTGCGTCGATTACATAATCAAACCCTTCTGCTGCTGCAACTTTTTCAATAGCTGCCTTGGCTTTGTCTGATATTGGTGCGAACAACTCTTGTTGCTTTGTTTGCATTTCTTGCATAGCGGCTTGCTCAGCCTCCTGGATATTTTTTTCGAATCCTTGAAGCTCTACTGCTCTTTGTTCGTTTTCTTCCCTTGTTTTTGAAGTAGCTTCGTTTTGGTATTGGGTATACTTATTTTGAAGCTCTGTCATTGAGCTTTGTATATCCGCTCTATAGGTTTCCTGTAATTTCTTCAATTCAGCTTGTGCAGTCTTCATCTCTGGCATTTCTGACAATAGTTGCTGTACATTAATGTGGGCAACTTTGCTCTGTGCATTTACAAAACCCGTAGCCGCAACAAATAATACTATGGCTACAGCAATCTTTTTTACATTTTTCATGATTCTCTACGTTACTATTTTGACTTTAAATTTAGTGTTTCAATATATAATTATCCTATTGAATCCTTTGATTGTTCTTGCGTTTTTTTTCGTGCCTCCAATTTAGCTTTTCGTTGGGCCTCACGCTCTTCCAATAGTTTCTTTCTCCGTTCTTCGTATGCTTTCTTTCGTTCTTCCCGTTCTTGTAGCTTTTCAGCTCTCCGTTCCTCCGCTTCCTTTTCTTTTTCTACTTGAGCCTGCTCAGCTTTTTCCTGTCTTTCTTTCAAGGCTTCGCTGATTTGGCCCTCCTCTTCTTTAAACTGTTCCAAACGACTTTGCTCCTGTTGTTTTTTATTGGAAGCGCTCACTTTTCTAGTGCGACCTATCTCTCTTAGGACCAAGTCACTTATATCGTGCCGTTTTTCGGAATACAACATTACAACATCTGCGGATTTATCAAAAATAAAATCGTATCTTTTATTACCACCGATTTTTTGAACCTCATTGAAAACCTGATCTTGTATAGGCTGAATCAACAGTTGTTTTTGTAATACCAAATCTCCCTGCGGTCCAAAACGATCTTGTTGATAGTCCAGCATTTCTTTTTCCAAAATCTGGATTTCTTCTTCTCGTTCTAAAACCAGCTCATCAGTAAGAAGTACTTTTTCTGCCATCAAATCTTTTTTCATTTGATCGATAACACTTTGCTTCAGTTCAATTTCCTGCTTCCACCTTTGAGCTTTGGCATTTAATTGTTCCGTAGCATCCCTGTATTCCTCAACATTTTCCAAGATATACTCCATGTCAACATATCCAATACGCACACCCCTTTGAGAGAATCCGTATAAAGAAGACATCAAAACAACTATTGATAAAAGAACTTTGGTATTCATCTTTGATTCCGCATTTTACATAGAAAATATCGTGCCAAAATTACTAATTAATTTAAAATGAAACATTTACAAATTAGCAATACACGTTTTTTCATTGATTAAAATTGCTGCCCGATGATGAAGTGTGTTTGCCAGCCACTTGGCCCCACCGATCCTGGACGGGCATCTGAATCGAAGCCATAACCAAAATCAATCCCTAATAGTCCGAATGCTGGCATGAATATACGCAGCCCCATTCCGGCAGATCTTTTTAACTCAAACGGATTATAATCGTTAAAATTGTTGAACGCATTACCTGCCTCTAAAAAAGATAATGCATAAATCGAAGCAGATGGCTTTAAAGTAAGTGGATAACGCAACTCCAATGAGAATTTATTATAAATTGTTCCACCGTCCTGCTCCAAATTACCAGTTATAGCATTTGAAATATATGGTGTGAGGGACTGGTTCTCATAACCACGTAGCTGCACCACATCCCTGCCGTCCAAGGTAAAGTTTCCAAGACCATCACCTCCTACATAAAAACGCTCAAAGGGTACATCCCCGATGTCGTGGTTATAGGCTCCTAAAAATCCAAACTCTGCATTGGTACGCAATACTAGTTTATCCACTAGCGTAGTATACCAATCACCCTTAAATTTTATTTTGTAGTACTCCAATAATTTAAAGCGTTCCTCTTCCATGCTTTCCAGCTCATTGCTCAATTGTTCAAACTCAAGCTGCTCCTCTGCCGTCTCTGGCTGTCCAATTTCAAAAAGTCTCTGGGTGGTATCGTCGATGTCTTGCCTCAATTGCTTGTGATCTTTTCCACTGAACAAAGAGTATGGAGGTGTAAATTTCGCTGTCAACTCAAAATTAGAACCTGAAGTGGGAAATATTCTGCTAGGCCCTTGTGAACTTCTGGAAATTCCAAAGGTATAGCTCAAGGAATTGGAACTACCGTTACCAAAATTGAAGAGCCCACTGTTATAATCGTTAAAATCGTACAACTGATAACTGACCGAATGTGATAGCGTAAAGAAATCATCGGGCCATTGTACTCGTTTGGCCAAACCAGCCGAAAGCCCTGTAATGGCAAAACCACGTGATTTATCAACATCCAAACGCCCATTCTGGTCATAACCGGTAGCAAATTGCTGTGTCCTGGAAAGTGACAGATTGAACCTGACCGGTTTCTTACCTCCCAACCATGGTTCTGAAAAATTCAGACTATAAACACGGAATGTCCTACTCGCCTGCAAACGCAGAGCAAAAGTTTGACCATCTCCCATGGGAACCGGTTTATAAGCTTCTTTGTTAAAAATGTTCTTTAAGGAAAAGTTACTAAAAGATAGACCCAATGTACCTATGAAACCTCCACCTCCGAAACCACCTTGCAATTCAATTTGGCTAGATCCTGATTCAACCAGACTGTAATTAACATCTACGGTTCCTGCATTGGGGTCTGGGTTAATAATATCCGGAACTATTTGTTCGGCATCAAAAAATCCAAGCTGACCCAATTCACGTATTGTTCTTACAATGTTGGATTTACTATATTTTTGACCGGGTCTTGTGCGGATCTCCCTATATATAACATGGTCGTTGGTTTTGTCGTTACCAGATACCGTTACATGATTCAAAAAGGTCTCTTTCCCTTCAATGATTCGTATTTCAAAATCGATGGTATCGTTTACCGCAGATACCTCAACCGGGTTAATACTGGAAAACAAATATCCATTATTTTGGTAAAGATTGGTCAAATCAGCTGCATCTGGGTCTGAATCGTCTGCGATTCGCTCTTTCAGCAAAACCCCGTTATACGTGTCCCCTTTTTTAATTCCTAGTACTTGACTCAACATCCTATCGGTGTACACAGAATTTCCAACAAAGTTAATGTCACCAAAATAGTATCTATCTCCTTCTTCTACCTTTATGGTAAGTTCAATATTCTTTTCGTCCAATTTCACAAAAGTGTCCGATAGAACTCTTGCATCCCTATACCCTCTTTCAGCATAGGTATCCATTAGACTTGAAAGATCTTCATCAAAATCGGCCGCAATATATTTGGACTTCTTCCAAAAACGGTAGAATTTTTTCTTCTTGGTGTTTTTTAATGATTTCTTAAGTCGTTTATCAGATAGCTTTTCATTGCCTTCAAAGTTGATGCTCTTAATTTTCACCTTATCTCCTTTGTTCACATTGATGACCATGTTCTGAAGATTGTTCCCTGTAGAATCGGCAGAGGTAGCGATATTTACCTTGGCATTAAGAAAGCCTTGTTTTTTGTACTTGTTCTGAAGGTAGTTTTTAGTGTTGGCTATTAAACTCTCCGTAATCTTTTTACCCTTTTTGAGGTCGGTGTCATCAATGATATCTTCAACTTTTCGTTTTTTGATACCATATACTATTACATTGTTCAGTGTTGGACGTTCTGTAATACTTAGTTCCAAAAATATTTTGTCGTCCTCGATGCTGGTGTAGAACATTTCAACATTGCTGAACAAATCCAGGTTCCAAAGTTTCTTGATCACTGCACTAATTTCATCTCCCGGCACTTTTATTGGTTGACCAACTCGCAGCCCTGTGTAGCTTTTTACAGTTTGCTCGTTATAACTTTGCAGTCCTGTTACCGTTAATCCGCCCAATATATATTGTTTGCCCTCTTCAAAAGAGGTTTCTTGGGCAACACCCTTCACTGAAAATAATAATAAGGGGATAAAAAAGGCTAAAAGTATGGAGTTTGTGATACCCTTAGTTAAGTTGTTCGCTCGTTTTTCCAAATCGTCGTTCTCTATTTTGGTAACTTAATATGGCCTGTACCAAATGGTTTTCTCTAAAATCAGGCCAAAATACATCAATAAAATATAATTCGGCATATGCAATCTGCCAAAGTAAAAAATTACTTATCCTACATTCACCGCTAGTACGTATTAGCAGGTCTACATCAGGCAAAAAGTGCGCGTAAAGATGTGTATTTATAACTGTTTCATCAATATTTTCAGGGGAAATTATGTTATTTTTAACTTTGACCGCAATCTCTTGAACCGCTGTTTTTATCTCTTCTCGAGAGCCATAGCTCAATGCAAGCGTAAGTATCATCCCCGAATTGTTTTCGGTTTTGGACATAACCTCGGTGAGTTCTTTATGTACTTTTTTGGGCAAAGTGTCTGTTTTACCAATTGTCTTTAGCCGTATATTATTTTTATTTAAAGTCTTTAATTCCTTTTTTAGCACATTTACTAAAAGTCTCATTAAAGTATCCACCTCATTCTTTGGTCGCTTCCAGTTTTCAGTGGAGAAGGCGTAAAGGGTTAAGAAAGGGATTTGCAGCTTCGCACAACTTTCAACGGTCTGGTGAACGGCATCCACTCCATTTTCGTGTCCAAATATTCGAAGTTTGCCACGTTGTTTTGCCCACCTTCCATTACCATCCATTATAATGGCGATATGTTGTGGTAGTTTATTTTTGTCTAAATCCTCTAGTGTGTTCATTTTATTGAAAACAATCCTGGCAAGGTTTACGTCCAAAGGTATAAGTCAAAGTTATACCTGAAAAAACGTACCAGTCATCGCTCAATATATTTCCGAATCGGAATTGCTCAAAATTGGAACCTTCTGGGTTACTCGCGTCCAAATTGTCCGTAAAAGTATATCTGGCCCCAATTTCGGCTCCAAGAATCAGAAATTGATTTAAACGATACTTAGCCCCAACCGTCATTGGAATTGCAAAACTACCTTCTTTTTGGTTAATATCTTGCATTTGAAGGGCATCAATATAATTAAAATCATATCTAAAATAGGTGAAACCAGTGTAAAGGTAGGGTGTAAAGGCCGGTCCGAGCTTATGTAGGTTATATTCCACGAAGTTAATTTCCAGTCCTGCGGAGAATTCCAAAATGGAATTATCGACTTGGTATCCCCTTTGCCGTCTGGACTCCATATTAGATTTGCTATCATCGGCGGTAACGTTCCCATAAAGCACACTAGCACGCCAAGCATAACGCTTGCCTTTGTTCCATTTAAAGATTCCACCAAATGAAGGCCCTGAAGGTAAAATATAATTTGTCCTCCCTACATCACCTATCACATTGGCGCCCCCGGCAAACACACCTATCTCGTAGGTCTGTGCACTTACTTTTATCACACAGCATAGAAAAACAGCCAAAACTATCCGCATACGATCCAAAGAGTTTGAAGAATTAAGAGTAAAGGAAGTTCTATAGAATTATATTTAAAATTGTTCTCCCTTGTTAAACAGTTTTTCGTTTCTTTTATTGTTTTTAATGATATCAATTGCGTCGATCTTCCCCCCAAAGCAGTTTATTGCGCAATGTTTTTAAAAAACTTTCAGATTTGTATTCAATCATTTTTATGGTAAAATCTGCCTTTTTGATTCGAATTTCCTTCCCGTTTGGAATATCGGCAATACGCGAATCCAAAGACACTAAATGTGTTTGTTCCCTACCGGAAACCTTTAACCTAATCTGGGTGCTATCAGAAATCACTAACGGACGGGCATTTAGATTATGAGGTGCAATAGGTGTTAACACCAAGGATTTTGCAGATGGTGCTATTACTGGACCGCCACAACTTAAAGAATAGCCTGTTGAACCTGTCGGGGTTGAAACAATAAGACCATCGGACCAATAAGACGTTAAATACTCATCGTCCAACCAAGTTTCTACCGTAATCATGGATGTGGTGTCCTTGCGGCTTACTGTAATCTCGTTCAAAGCAAAGTTGAGGCCGTTGAACTCATCCAATTCAGAGTTCAGTTCCACTTCCACTAAGCTACGCTCTACAATGGTATAATGTCCTGCCTTAAACTCGGTTACCAGTTTACGTACGTTCTCTTTCTTAAAAGTGGACAAAAAACCCAAACGCCCAGTATTCACCCCAACTATGGGTATTCCGTAATCTTTTATATATGTAACGGCGCGCAACATAGTCCCATCGCCTCCAAAACTCACAAACAAATCAAAAGATGAGTCCAACCCTTTGGATTGGCTAAATGTTCCCTTAACAAGTTCTTTGGTACTTAGAGCTATGAGTTCATTAAAACTTTCCTCAACATATACGGACGCATTCAACTTTTTCAATTCCTCCAAAAGCTCCTCTACACAAAGCTGGTCGTCTTCTTGAAATGAATGACCGTAAATGGCTACCTTCATATTAAACGTTAAGATATTTTTCCAAATAATCGGAACGCTGCTTCAAATCTTCCAAGAACTGATCATCGCTGTTCCCATAAATTATGGTGTAATTATACCTTCTAAATGTCTGGGCCACTTCATTTAAACTCTGCGCACCGACTTTTAAGGTAATTTGTACGATATCGTTCTCTGATGCGGTGATAAAAGCACCCAACAAGCGTGCATTATTACCTTCAACAATTTGGGCAATCTCACTAAATGAATAATCTTTTGCCCCGATTGAAACTATCAAAATAGCTCCAGGCTCCCTAAAGAAAGGGGTGTCAATAAATACATCCACTACATCTTCAAGATCATAATAACCAACAACTAAACGATTCTCATCCAGAACGGGCAATATATTGGCTTCGTTCCTAGAAAACATTTCAAGCAAATCCAACCAACCGGTATCCTTCGTCACAAAAAAATCCTCCATTTCAAACCTAAAATCTTCAATCTTTTTTTCAGGTTCAAAACAGGCAAGGTCGTTTTCGGAGAGCAATCCTAAATAAGCACTGTGCTCTGTCACACCCACATGGGAATACGTGGTCTCTTCAAAAAACGTGATTACGTCCTTCAAGTTTTCAGAAACCTCATAAACTGGAACTGTTTTGATTATTTTATCTTGGATGTTCATAAGTCATGTATTAAGTGCAAAATACTAATTTAAAATGGCAAAAGGCATGCCGAATTCTTATTTTTGACAATCTAAAAAAGAACTCCATGACAAAGTTAAGTGTCAATATAAATAAACTGGCAACTTTACGAAATTCCAGAGGCGGCAACATGCCCAACCTTATAACTTCAGCCAAGGATATCGAATCCTTTGGTGCCCAAGGCATCACAATACATCCAAGACCTGATGAACGTCATATTCGTTATCAAGATTCCAGAGACCTGAAAAAAGTGGTCACTACAGAATTTAACATCGAAGGCAATCCCATTCCAAAATTTATCGATCTAGTGCTCGAAGTGAAACCGACCCAAGTAACATTGGTTCCCGATGCAGAAAATGCCATTACTTCCAATGCAGGCTGGAACACTGTAAAACACAAAGATTTTTTGATTGATGTGATATCAACTTTTAAAGAAAACGGTATCCGTACTTCTATTTTTGTGGACCCTGATGATAACATGGTAAAAGGAGCAGCGGAAACCGGCACGGACCGAATCGAACTTTACACCGAAAGTTATGCCGTAGAATTTACAAAAGACAATAAAGAAGAAGGTATTGCCCCTTTTATCAAAGCGGCTGAAATGGCACATCAAGTTGGTCTCGGACTCAATGCTGGGCACGACCTTAATTTGGACAATATCAAATATTTTAAAGAAAAAATTCCACATCTTTTAGAAGTTTCCATCGGACATGCATTGATTTGCGAATCCCTTTACCTAGGTCTTGAAAATGTTGTGAACATGTATTTAGATCGTTTAAAATAATGGAAGTATTACATTCAAAAATATTGGGACAAGGGCAACCTTTCATCATACTTCATGGCTTTTTGGGAATGTCTGACAATTGGAAAACCTTAGGTTCCAAATATTCCGAAAACGGGCTTGAAGTCCACTTGGTAGACCAACGAAACCACGGTAAAAGTTTTCATGCCGCTGAATTCAACTATGACCTGCTAAGCGATGACGTCATCAATTACATGGACCACCACAATATAGAAACCGCGTATATAATGGGCCATTCCATGGGTGGCAAAACAGCCATGCAATTGGCAACTTCACACCCAGAAAGAGTATCAAAATTGATTGTAGCCGATATTGCCCCAAAATTTTATCCACCCCATCACGATTTTATCTTCAATGGTCTCTCAAAATTGGATTTGGATAAAATATCAGACCGTAGGGAGGCCGATGACGAGCTTTCAAAATATATTAAGGATAAAGGAATTAGACAGTTTTTACTAAAAAATCTGTATTGGGCAGAAAAAGGAAAGTTAGATTTTCGTTTCAATCATAAAGTACTCGAAAACCGAATGGAGGATATTGGCGAGAATATATATCCCAACGCCGTATTTAACGGACCAACCCTATTTTTACGAGGAGATCGTTCCGAATACATACAAACCAACGATTTTATGGAAATCAAAAAACACTTTCCGAACGCCGATATCGAAACTATAGATAATGCTGGCCATTGGCTTCATGCAGAAAATCCAAAACAGTTTTTTGAAAAGAGTCTCAAGTTTTTAAATTCTTAAAATTAGCCCCTTTTTATTATGCATGCATAATTTTTTTGCCCATTTAATTGTCTGTATGACAAATTTAATATAGATTTGGTTAGTTCTGGTTTTACCATGACAACAAACATACACTACTAACTGAAATAGATAATTTGATATGAAAAAGTTTTATGCCTTTCTCCCATTTCTAGGCTTATTCTTGATTGCATGCGAAGATGATACCCCAATCGACACACCAACCCCAGAGCCCGTTGCATATACTGCAGGAACTGCAAATTTTTCCAACTATGTAGCCATTGGAAACTCATTGACTGCCGGTTATTCCGATAATGCTTTGTTCATTGACGGTCAAACAGCATCTTTTCCGAACATGTTGGCCTCAAATTTTGCATTGGTCGGAGGTGGAAATTTTGAAATACCTTTAATGGCGGACAATTTAGGAGGGATGACTCTTCAAGGAAACCCATTAGTTGGCAATAGATTAATATTATCCTTTCTAGGCGAAAGTCCAAGCCCCGTCCCTGTTGAAGGACAAGGCACTACTGATGTCGCCGTTAAATTGCCTGGAACATACAACAATATGGGTGTACCTGGATCAAAAAGTTACGAATTGCTTGCGCCCGGATATGGTAGCGTCGCAGGAGTGGGCCTAGGAACCGCGAACCCCTATTTCGCAAGATTTTCTTCCTCCGAATCAGCCACTGTAATCGGTGATGCTGCAGCGCAGGGGGCTACTTTTTTTACCGTATGGGTAGGAGCCAACGATATTCTACAATATGCTACTGGTGGAGGAACCGGTGTTGACCAAGCAGGAAATCTGGATCCAAGCACTTATTCTAGAAATGATATTACAGACCCCAATGTATTCGCTGGAGCACTTGATGGTATTTTGCAAGCAATGACAGCCAATGAAGCGGAAGGTGCAATAGCTAATTTGCCCAATGTAACAGATATACCATATTTTACCACCGTTCCACACAACCCTATCCCTTTGGATGAAGCTACGGCCGGTTTTTTAAATAGTATGGACGCCTATGGCGCTTATAATGCCGGTTTGGCCCAGTTACAACAACTGAATTTGATTTCCGAAGAAGAATTGACACAAAGAACCATCACATTTTCGCCAGGAGAAGGTAACGCTGTAGTGATCTTTGATGAGGATTTAACAGATTTGACAGGTTTCAATCCTGCATTGACAAATATGAGACAAGCTACAGATAAAGACTTACTGGTACTTACAGCAAGTTCCTTTATTGGTACCCTTGCCGACCCGAACAACCCAACATCCATAAATGGAGTTGCCGTTCCTTTGGGAGATGAGTGGGTTTTGACACCCGACGAACAAGATCTTGTGGAAACAGCACTGGATTCGTACAACCAAACCATTGCCGGTTTAGCAACTGCCTACGACCTTGCCTTTGTGGATGCCAATTCCCTATTGGGCGAACTGAACAGCACTGGATTCCAACAAGCTGACGGTAGTATTGTGAATGCCAAATTTGCAACCGGCGGAGGATTTTCCTTGGACGGTGTTCATCCAGCACCGAGAGGCTACGCAATTGTAGCCAATGCATTTATTGCAGCAATAAACACAAAATACGGATCTAATTTACCAGGTGTAAATCCTTTGGAATATACCGGGTTATATATTGACTAAGCAAACATTATTTTTTTTATCTTGAAGGCACCGATATACGGTGCCTTTTTTATTTACAAGAACACTAAAAACAAACCTATGAAACTTATTTTAAGATTATTGTTGAACGCCTTGGCCGTTGTAATACTATCTTACGTACTGCCTGGCGTAGGAGTAGACTCAATAATGACTGCAATTATTGTTGCCGTTGTACTTAGTCTCCTAAATTTTTTGGTAAAACCTATATTGGTCATCCTAACATTACCCATTACCATACTCACCCTTGGACTTTTCTTACTTGTAATCAATGCTATAATAATTCTTTTAACATCCAATCTCATTGATGGTTTCCATGTGACCAGTTTTTGGTGGGCCATCATTTTCAGTCTATTGCTTTCATTTTTACAAGCCATTTTACACTCTATTTTAAAAGAAGACCAATAGAAATCATTTTGTTTGAAAGTCAACGGTTTAAAAACTTGTCGACAACACAAAAAAGACTTACTTTTGCATCCCATTTTTGAAAAGCAAATTAGGTAGGAGATGAATATAACCAAAGAACAGATTGACGATCTTAATGCAGTTGTAAAAGTTGCTGTAAGCAAAGAAGACTATCAAGACAAAGTAGAGAAAATCCTGAAGGATTACAGAAAACAAGCTAACATTCCAGGCTTTAGAAAAGGACAAGTTCCGATGGGACTTATCAAAAAGCAGTACGGAAAGGCCGTTTTGGTGGATGAAGTGAACAAATTGCTACAAGACAATCTGAACAAATACCTTACAGAAGAAAAATTGGATGTTTTAGGAAATCCACTTCCAAAACAACAAGACGATTTTGACTGGGATAAGGACAGCCTCGATTTTGAATTTGAATTAGGCCTTGCCCCTAGCTTCGACGTAAACTTGAAGACCAAAAAAGCGGTCACGCATTATAAAATAGTGGCCGACAAGAAAATGATCAAGGAACAAGTGGAGCGTATTCAAAAGCAATACGGAAAATTGATTTCCAAGACCGAAGTGGGCAAATCAGATGAGATTACCGGTCTCTTTGCCAATGAAGCAGAGGAAATTGACCACAAGGCAACCATTGAGATGGACAAAATCAAAAGTAAAAAAGCTATTGATGCCCTAGTTGGAAAAAAAGTTGGAGATACTGTTACCCTTTCTACAAAAGGACTGTTTAAAGAAGATTACCTCCTTTCCAGTGCTTTAGGTATTGCCCAAGATAAAGCAGAAGGTTTAAAAGTCGATGTAACTTTCACTATTGAGGAAATCAACGAAAGAGAACCCGCAGTTTTGGATCAAGAGCTCTTTGACAAATTGTTTGGAGAAGGTAAAGTAACTTCCGAACAAGAAATGAAAGATAAAATCAAGGAAGATTCGGAAAAACAATTCGAACAACAATCCGATCAAAAGTTATTGAACGATATTACCGAAAAATTAATCGACGAAACCAAATTTGAGCTTCCTTCCGAATTCTTGAAAAAATGGATTCAGATCAGTGGTGAAAACCCACTAACCGAAGATGAGGCCAAAGAAGAGTTCGAAAAATCCGAGCAAGGTCTTCGTTATCAATTGATCGAAGGTAAAATCATCCAAGAGAACGAACTTCAAGTTCAATTTGATGAACTTAAGGATTTCGCCAAAGGATTCATCAAATCTCAAATGGCACAATATGGTCATATGGACCCAAAAGAAGAAGAATTGGAAAGTGTTGCTGCAAGGGTAATGAGCAATCAGGACGAAGTAAAGAGACTATCCGAGCAGTTGATGAGCCAAAAACTTTTGGACCTTTATAAAGAAAAAGCCAACCTTAAGGTTAAGGAAGTACCTTATGATGATTTTATCAAGGAAGCGTACAGCTAAGGCTTCACTAAAAGAAAATTAAGTATCTTTACGGTGCCGGAAAGCTAATTTTTCGGCACCTTTTTTTTAAGATAAATCGAGTTAAATCCTATGGATTACGGAAAAGAATTTAAAAAATACGCTACCCAGCACCATGGCATAAACAGCATGTACTATGACAAGATCATGAGTACCATGTATCCTATGAACATGACCCCGAATATCATTGAAGAAAGGCAATTGAACGCAGTTGCCATGGATGTTTTCTCCCGTTTGATGATGGACAGGATTATTTTTATGGGAACAGGAATAAATGATCAAGTGGCAAATATTGTACAAGCACAGTTACTTTTCTTGGAGAGTGCAGATGCCTCAAAGGACATTCAAATATATATTAACTCACCGGGAGGAAGCGTATATGCCGGCTTGGGTATATATGACACCATGCAGTTCATAAAACCTGACGTAGCCACTATTTGCACAGGAATAGCCGCATCCATGGCAGCTGTACTGCTCTGCGCTGGACAGGAAGGCAAACGTAGTGGATTACCTCATTCAAGAGTAATGATCCACCAACCACTCTCAGGAGCACAGGGACAAGCAAGTGACATCGAGATTGCAGCACAAGAAGTACTCAAGATCAAAGACGAACTGTATCAGGTCATTTCCAAGCATTCTGGTCAAACATTTGAAAAGGTATACGAAGACAGTGATCGTGATTATTGGATGAGAGCACCTGAGGCCAAAGCATACGGAATGATCGATGAAGTTTTAGTGAGAGAAAAATAAAAAAATATCCAATTATTTAAAAAACAGCCATTTAACGTAGAACAAATCCATATTTTTCACGTTATTAAGGGTTGAAGATTAGATTACTATGGCAAAAGAAAACTTGGAATGTTCTTTTTGTGGCAGAAAAAAGCCGGAAACCAATCTATTGATTGCAGGTTTAGACGCACATATATGTGATAGATGTATAGAACAAGCCCATAGCATTGTAGCCGAAGAGTCCAAACAAACCAAAAATCAAGATTTATCTTCCGAATTGGTCTTGAAAAAACCAATGGAGATCCATGATTTTCTGGACACTTTTGTTATTGGTCAAGAAAGGACAAAAAAGGTAATGTCCGTTGCAGTGTACAACCACTACAAAAGATTGATGCAACCCAAAGGTAAGGACGAGGAAATCGAAATACAGAAGAGTAATATTGTAATGGTTGGTCAAACAGGTACAGGAAAAACACTTATCGCCAAGACCATTGCCAAAATGCTAAATGTACCCCTTGCCATTGTTGACGCAACGGTTTTAACTGAGGCAGGGTATGTTGGTGAAGATGTAGAAAGTATCTTGACCCGTTTGTTACAAGCCGCAGACTACAATTTGGAAAAAGCGGAGCGTGGTATTGTTTTTATTGATGAAATTGACAAAATCGCACGAAAAAGCGATAATCCATCCATTACCCGAGATGTTTCTGGGGAAGGGGTTCAACAAGGACTTTTAAAACTATTGGAAGGAACCACTGTGAACGTTCCACCTAAAGGTGGTCGTAAACACCCCGACCAAAAGTTCATAGAAGTCAACACAGAAAATATACTATTTGTGGCGGGCGGTGCTTTTGATGGTATTGAACGTATTATAACCAAACGTTTGAATATGCAAGCCGTAGGCTATAGCGCATCAAAAGCAGAAGAAAATCTGGATCAAGAAAATATACTCCAGTATATTATACCCAAAGATTTAAAAGAGTTTGGTCTTATTCCAGAAATAATAGGAAGGCTCCCGGTACTTACCCACATGAACCCGTTGGATGCAAAAACACTACGGGCCATTTTAACAGAACCTAAGAACGCCATTATAAAACAGTATGAAAAACTGTTTGCAATGGATGACATTAAATTTACCATTACCGACCAGGCATTGGATTACATTGTGGAAAAAGCTGTGGAATATAAGCTTGGTGCAAGAGGTTTACGTTCTTTATGTGAAGCCGTATTCACCGACGCCATGTTTACATTGCCAAGTAGTAATGAAACTGAGTTCAAGGTGACCAAGGGTTATGCCGAGAAAAAACTATCGTACGAAACAGTCAAAAAATTAAAAGCGGTTTCTTAAACCGCTTTTTTTGTGATATTTTCCAACAATTCAAGGCTAATTTCTGAAATTATCTTTTCATCCGAATAAAGGGTATGTCCAAAATTGGGGACCATTTTAATATCTGCCCCTACCCTTTGAATCCATTTTAATTGCGGTTTACAAGAATCGCAATCTCCGTATATTAATTTTATTTTGGTATTGGGTATTTCTACTTCCGACTCAATCCCAATAGCAGAAATCGCGGTTATGGATTTGGCTGGCAATTTTTTTAAAGAAGCTTTATAAATTATAGTTGCTCCCGTTCCAAATGCCAAATAATGAGCTGGTTCTGTTTCTTTCCTAAGCAAATTGGAGACAGCTCTATCTATTCCTTGTTCATTAAAGGCATTGTCTATATTTTCTTCCGAAGATATAGAAACATCGATATCCCCAAGTTGTTGGGAATCGTGGAAAACAATATCGTAGTATTGTTGAAGATAGCCAAAATATGAGGCTATCCATAATCCTTTTTTAGCTCCCCACTTATCTGAAATTACAACAAGTTTTTCTGCCATGGTAGTAATGGTTTTGTGTTTATTTATAGGAATTAATCCTCCGAAATTTCACTAATAAACGTCACAAATCCTCTTTTATTTGTTTAACAGAAAAATTTCAACGACGAATGACCTTAACTTACGAAAACGTTTTCGTAAATCACACAAAAGATGTACGTTATGTAAAAAATCATTCTTAAGTGTTCATTCGAAGTAACTCTTCTAAACAATCTCTATTGTTGGACAGTCTGGGGATTTTATGCTGTCCTCCCAATTTATTCTTGGATTTCAGCCAATCGTGGAACAAGTTTTTACGCGCAATATGCACTTTTGGCATTTTCAAGGTAACATCGTTGTACCTCTTAGCTTCGTAATCAGAGTTAAGGGCCTTTAGAGCGTTATCCAATCCTTCTGTAAAGAATGTTGTGTCTTTTGGGGGTTTTCTAAATTCTATGATCCATTCATGGGCGCCTTTTTCCTTGCCCGTCATAAAGATGGGTGCAGCGGTATAATCCATGATTTCAGCATCGGTTTTTTCGCAAATTTGTTTTAGGGCTTCCTCTGCGTTTTCAATAATCAGTTCCTCTCCAAAAACATTGATATGGTGTTTGGTTCGGCCTGTAATTTTAATCCTATATGGATTTTTGGACGTAAATCGAACGGTATCCCCGATTTTATAGCGCCACAATCCAGCATTTGTAGTAATGATCAATGCATAGTTGACGCCCAACTGTACTTCCCAAAGCGGGATGGCAAGTTCGCCTTGTCCATTGGAGTCTAAAGGAACAAATTCATAAAAAATGCCATAATCCAACATCAACAACAGCTCATCTGAATTATTTTGATCTTGAATACCAAAGAATCCTTCAGACGCATTGTACGTTTCGTAATAATTGAACTTATTTCTGGGCAGTAGCTTTTCGTATTGATTTTTATAGGGTGTAAAACTAACCCCTCCATGAAAGTAGACCTCGAGATTTTCCCATACCTCAAACAAATGATTCTTACCCGTTTTCTCCAATACTTGATTCAACAACACTAACATCCAAGAAGGCACACCAGCCAAGCTTGTCACATTTTCTCGTATACTCTCTTCGATAATCGCCTCCAGTTTGGATTCCCATTCCGTCATTAAAGAAACCTTGTTACTGGGTGTACTGCTGTATTCGGCCCACAACGGCATATTATCAATCAAAATAGCGGAAAGGTCACCAAAAAAGGTTCCATTATCCTCATATAGCTCCTTACTACCACCCAAACGGAGTCCCTTACCTGTAAAAAGCTGGGAATTTTCATTGTTGTTTAGATAAAGACACAATAAATCTTTGCTTGATTTATAATGGCAATCTTCAAGGGCTTCTGTACTCACAGGTATAAACTTGCTCTTGGCATTGGTAGTGCCACTGCTCTTTGCAAACCATTTTATGGAGGTTGGCCAAAAAAGGTTCTGCTCGCCTCGCCTGGTACGCTCTATCATGGGTGCAATATCTTCGTAAGTTACAATAGGCACCCGGTTTCTGAACTCTTCATACTTTAACGAGTCCTGAAAACCATGCTGTTTTCCTACCATGGTGTCTTTCGAAAAATCCACAAGTTGGTGCAGCACCTCATCCTGAACTTCCAAAGGGTACTTTAAAAAAAGCTCTATTTGATGATAGCGTTTACGTAATAGCCAAGACGCGATGGAGTTGAATAATGGTATTGCCATTTTAGGTATCTTTAACCAAAGAAACTTAGGTTGGTACAGTTGCTAAAATAGCTTTTCTAACCCTCATTTTCAAATAAGACAAACACATTCATTTTAATATGCTATACGAAGGAGTCCTGAGAAAGATGCAGACCGAGATTGGAAGCCCCATTCAATATTATTTGGTTTTTAAAAATGACTTTATCAACATGAATCAAAGTCTGAACAAGGAGCTTCAGATAGATTTCATAAAATACCAATGTTTAAACTGTGGGGAAGATAAACCTATCTACAGACAGGGGTTTTGTAAATCTTGTTTTTTTGAAACACCCCAAGCGGGTGATTGGATCATGAAACCCGAATTGAGCACCGCGCATTTGGACAAGGTGGACCGTGACCTTGAATTTGAAAAAAAAGTACAGCTACAACCACACATTGTATACTTAGCGAATTCCAGCAACATTAAAGTTGGTGTTACCCGTAAAACCCAAATTCCCACACGTTGGATAGACCAAGGTGCACATGAAGCGATTGAAATCGTAGAGGTGCCCAACCGTTATTTGGCTGGAATCACAGAAGTCGCGTTAAAAGAGTTTGTCAGTGACAAAACCAGCTGGCAAAAAATGCTGAAAAACGATATTGAGGATGTGGACTTGGTGGAATGGCGGAACAAATTAAAGGCCAGTATTCCTGATGAGGTAATAGATTATTATCTGGATGACAAAGAAGAAACACATTTAGATTTTCCCGTCTTAAAATATCCTGAAAAGGTAAAGAGTCTCAATTTGGATAAAACACCGAGCTACAAAGGCGTTCTTAAAGGCATCAAAGGGCAGTATCTTATTTTTGAAGATAATACAGTGTTCAATGTAAGGGGGAGTGAAGGGTATTATGTAGGCATCAATTTAAGTTGATATTGGCATCTAAAACTTAAACCGCTACTTCAACAAAACAGGCATGAGCAAAAAAATAAAACTTACCGAAGCCATCTCCATTGGGATTGGGGGCATGGTAGGCGGAGGTATTTTTGCAGTTTTGGGCTTGGCCGTGACCTTATCCAAAGGCGGTACGCCCATTGCTTTCCTTTTTGCCGGCATTTTGGCTTTGATAACCTCATATAGCTACGTAAAACTTTCAAATACCTTTCCGGATAGGGGCGGCACCGTAAAGTTCATAAACCAAGGTTTTGGTAAAACCATATTTAGTGGTGGCATCAACAATTTGCTATGGGTAAGTTATATCATCATGCTATCGCTATATGCTTCGGCATTTGGTTCCTATGCCCCAAACCTGCTCTCGTTGACAGGTGGCGAACTGGATTTTCACATTTATGCAAGTGCCATTATAATTTTGGCCTCCATTATCAATTATTACAGTGTTAAAGTGGTTGGTATGATAGAATCCTATGCCGTGGTGATAAAACTTGTGATCTTAATAGCGTTTATCTGTGTTGGCCTATATGGATTGATGGGCAACCCCAATTTGGAACAATTATCTCCCGAAAATTGGGAAGCACCCTTACAACTGTTGACTGGTGGAATGGTCATATTTGTTGCTTATGAAGGTTTTGAATTGATTGCCAACTCCGCCCCCGATATCAAAAACCCGAAAAAGAATATTGCCAGAGCCTATTACATTTCCATAATTTTTGTGGTCCTTTTGTACATCATCATCGCAGTAGTAACCGTTGGTTCTCTTCCATTTGATCAGATTAAAACAGCCGAGGACTACGTGTTGGCTGAAGCTGCCAAGCCCATGCTGGGACAAACAGGCTTTACCATTATCACAATTGCTGCGCTTATCTCAACTTTTTCAGCCATAAATGCATCGCTTTACGGAGGCAGCCGCGTAAGTTATGAAATTGCCGAAGATGACGAACTTCCCCACCAATTCACGTATCAGTTATGGAACCAGCCCATCGGTCTCCTAATCACATCCATCCTAACCCTTATCTTGACCAACACCCTAAAATTGGAAAGTATTTCCACTGCGGGCAGTGTAGGCTTCCTGTTCATCTTTGCCATGGTCAATTTCGTAGGTTTTAAGTTATCCAATAAGACCAACAGTATTAAAGCACTTCCGCTAATAGGCTTCGTCCTTTGCACCGTTGCCACTTTTGTTTTGCTACAACAACAGTATACTAGCAACAGAACAGGCGTGATTATCTCCATTTCCATTATGGGCTCTTGCTTTTTGATCGAGTATCTATATAAATGGTTTGAGAGCAATAGAAAATAAGCCCCAACGTACTGTTTTATAGCGCTATATCAATAAAAAGGTTTATTTTTCAGGAAGTTATCAATTTTACGCCCTCCCCCACCAAACTTTTAAACCAACCAAATGAAAAAGTTTCCAAATGCTTTTGTAATTCTGCTCGGGGTAATTTTTTTAGGGTGGATACTCACCTATATCGTACCCCAAGGAAGCTACGAAAGAATTGTGGACCCAGAAACTGGAATTACAAAAGTGGTCAACGATTCCTATGCATTAAAAAATACAAGTAGCCCTTCATTTTTCGATCTTCTGGTCTCCATCCCAAAGGGGATTGTAGGAAGGGCAGAGCTTATTGCCCTAGTACTTTTGATTGGAGGTTGTTTTTGTATCATTGAAAAAACAGAAGCCTTTAACCACGGTTTGGTAAAACTTGTATCATTGTTAAAGGGAAGAGAAAGTCTGGCACTTATACTCATTGTCGCACTTTTTACCGCGGGCGGGGTAACTATTGGGCTTCAGGAAGAAGTCGTTGCCATGACGCCCATTTTGTTGCTTTTCGGAAAAAGTATGGGGTACAATGTCTTTACCATGCTTTTTGCCAGTTACGGCTCCACTGTTTTGGGAAGTTCTTTTAGTCCCTCCAACCCCTTTGGGGTCATCATCGCACAAAAGGAAGCGGCACTTCCCTTACTTTCTGGAAGCTCGCTTCGAATGATAGTCCTTATAATCGCCTTTGTCTTATGGGTGGCTTACCTCCTTTATTATGCCAACAGGAACCGGATTGAAAAAATACAAATGCCCTCCCAAAATGCAACGATGTCCCTAAGCAGTAAAATAATCTTATCACTATTAGGTTTTACGTTCGCCATTGTAATTTATGGAATAATTCAATTTGAATGGGGTTTTAGTGAAATGTCAGGTTGCTTTTTTGCTTTGGGTATCATAGCAGGGCTTGTAGCAAAAATGGGTTGGAACAAAACAAGCGAAACCTACATAGCGGGTATGAAAGAAATGGTCTTTGCCTGTATCATAATCGGTTTGGCCAATAGTATTTCCATCCTATTACAAGATGGCATGATCATGGACACCATTGTTTATGGTCTTTTTGGCCCATTGCAAAATTTTTCCCCAGCTGTATCAGGGGTACTCATGATGGTTTCCCATGTGTTGCTGCATTTTCCGGTTCCAAGCTATTCCGGACAGGCAATTTTAACCTTGCCCATTTTGGTTCCCCTATCGGATTTAATAGGATTATCCAGACAAGTTTGTGTTTTGGCCTATCAATATGGGGCGATAATGGCCGATATGATTGTTCCTACCAACGGTGCATTGATGGCCATACTTGCCATAGCAAACGTTCCTTATAACAAATGGCTCAGATTTGCACTAAAACCTACATTGCTCATACTATTGGTCGGAGCACTGACCATAGTAACAGCAGTTGCTATTGGTTACAGTTAATCTGCGACTTTTTTTTGTAGATTAGACAAACCTATTCAGCCAGAATATGCTCAAGTTTTTCAGAAAAATCAGAAAAAAATTGATTGCTGAAAGAAAAGTAAGCAATTACATTTTTTATGCCATTGGTGAAATTGTGCTAGTGGTCATCGGGATTCTTATCGCTCTTGCCATAAACAATGCCAATGAAGACAGTATCAAAAACAAAAAAGAACAAGCATACCTCATTGGCCTTAAAAATGAATTTGAGACAAGTAAATTAAAACTACAAGAACTCATCAGGGTGAACAAGGTGAGTTATGAAGCTGCCAAAAGCATAGTTTCCCTCATGGATATGGAGAAAACACCTTCGGAAAAGGAAATGTCCGAACTTTTTATTGATGCTTTTGCATTTGACATTTTCTTCAACCCGAACAATTCTCTTTTGAATGAAATGATCAATTCTGGCAGTTTAAAGGATGTTTCAAATGATACATTAAGAATAAGGCTTACCAATTGGGTGGCCACTATGGACGATATTGCCAACCAAGAAAAGTTTCTCGGCGACCAAAGGACCAATATTGTGGATTGGTTCAGAACCCAAGGGCATAGTATCAGAACAATTTTGGACTATACCGGAATGTCATCGGAGCTGGGCATTCACAAAGAAAAAGAACCGGTCAGCAACTTATCCGCCTTAAGGTCCATTGCTTTTGAAAACAATATTCTTCTATTTATCATTACCAGTAAGTCCACGGAAACCGAACACTACAATCCTTTAATGCAAAGTCTTGATGAAATTCTAAATTTGCTGGACAGTGAAATAAAGGAATAAAATAGGCTGTCCAAACACTATTGAGACACGTCATTCTTAATTTATTTCAAGTTCTCATCATATTGCAAACGAATTATAATGAGAACCTGAATCAAGTTCAGGCTGACGAAAACTCACATTTTAAACAGCCTCCTAGTTTTTAGTTTACGGTATCTTTCTTTTTATTGAGCAGTCCGCCCAAAATGGATTTGGCAGCATTTTTCACCTCTTCCTTCTTCTCCGTTTTGGAAGTATCCGTTGCTTCGTTTTCTTTGCTTCCTCCCAAAATATTTCCAATGGTTTCCTTCACACCATTGGATTCGGTGGAAGTAGTATCCGATTCATCCTTATTAAATACATCGGATAGTAGGTCTTTTGCTTTGTCCTTACCTTGGTTCACTAATTTTTGCTTTTGCATCTCCACCAATTTCGAGGTCAAGGTCTTTACACTCGATGTTAAATCTGTACTTACGGATGGATTGGTGAAATCACCTCCAATATTTGCGGTCACAGGAACGGTGACTTCTTCCAGACTGTCGTCGTTTAATTGCGAAATAAGATTACTGACCTCAGAACCCAAATATTTGGCAGGCACATCAAAAGTTGCTGAATAATTCAATTGTTTTTCAAACGAGTGGCTTCCGTCAACATTGATGGCAATATCCTTATAATTCAAAGTAAACGGTTTTACTTTCACCGTGCCGTTTTCAAAAGTCAAGGCGGTTTTAAGTCCATCCAAATTAATTTCCTCGGTATTTAAAAAATTAAGTTTACTGTCCAAAGCGGAAACCAAAGGTGCATTTTGGGTGTCTATGGTGGGTGATAGTAGTTCTGCCAATAAATCACCGGAAATGGTGGCCAAGTTCGGAGTTAGATCATCCTTCAAATTTCCAGATATTTTGACTTCTGAATTTAGTTTTCCTTCGATGGCACTGGCCAAAGGTGTCAATACTTTAAAAAGATCTAATCCCGCAACGGATTCCCCAATGTTAAAGTCGCTCATTCCTAAATCAACATCAAAGGTAGAGTCGTCCTGTTTCGTGGACACCGACCCAGATAAGCCCAATGAACCCCCGAACAAATTGGAGGTAAGATTTTTTAAGGTGGCTGTTTCATCTTTGATCACCAAGGTCCCTTTTACATTTTTCAGGTTAAGGTTATCATAAACCACTGTATTGGCAGAGGCGTCAATGGTACAATCTAAGAAAGACGGTATTTTGATTTGTTCCTCACCCGTTGTTGTAGTGGAAGATCCTGTCTCTGCTTCAGTTGTTCCTTGTTCTACTTCAGTTTCCTCTACCATAAAATCACTCAAGACAAACCGATTAGAGCTCAAGGAAAAATTCCCTTCAATATTTTCATCGTTGAACATAAAGCCCAACAAATTGGTGAGTGTTCCTTTTGCGTCAAAATCTGTGCTTCCCGTTTTTCCGGTAAATTCATCCAAACTCACCGTATTTGGGTTAAAGGTAACCGCTGCCATATTGATAGCCACAGGGTTTTTAAGTTCTTCCGAATCGTACTCGAAACCTGAAACCGAAGCTTTACCACTTGTTTTGGTATTTTGGTACTGCTTGTTTTCCAAGGATGCCATATCAAAGGCCGTGGTAACATCGGCATTCAAAATTCCTTTGAGATTGTAATCATCCGGCACAGGGTAGGCCTGGGAAATGTTGGCCAGGTTAATTCTACCATCCATATGAGCACTGACTTTGGTGTTGCCCATCAACTCCCTGATTTTGGCATTGAGGTTAAATTTATCCTCATCTATCAGAAACGATAATCTGTTAATGTTGACATAGGTGTCCTCTACAATACCTGTTTCGTTGTTAATCTCAGTATCGATATACACATTTCGTACAGATTTTGGCAAATCGGGATATTTGAAGGATGCATTTTCTGAGTTGATGGCGATTTTGAAAGCAGGGATATGCTCATCATCGACCACTCCTTTAAACTCCCCGTTCACCTCAAAATTTCCTGTGGTTTCCACATTTTCAATGTTGGAAGCATAAGCTTCGGGAATCACAGCTAAAAAGTTTTTAAAATCCGAGGATGGCGTTTTAAAAGTGATATCCACCGCTTGATTTTCCTCGTTTATCTGCACGAAACCATCAAAAACCAATGGTAATTGATTGATCATGGCCTTGTTTTCCAAAAAAGTATATTTGTTCTCACTCAGGTCAATTCCTATAAGCGCATCCAAGTTAATTTTATTCTTATTGAGGTATTTGGTACTGTCCATTTCAAAAGACACCAAAGCATCGGTAAGGGTTTTTAGTTCCGATTTTTCCAACGATAAGTCACCAGTTCCGGAATGATTCATTTCGGTTATTTCCAACTTCATTCCAGTAGCCAAATCCTCATAAATAATCTCGGAATTGGTTATGGTGTATGAATCCATATTTAAACTAAAATTATCAGTCGCCTCTTCTGTGGTTGATGAAGATGTTTCTTCACTTTCCTTCGCAATATCATAATTGGCATTTCCTTCGGCATCTGCTTTAATATGCACTTTGGCGCCATCTATATTGAATGTTTTAATGACAATTGACTCATCGGCGGATTTAAAAAGCTCTTTTATGGACATGGCCAGTTCTATCTTTGAGGAAGAGAAAAGGGTATCACCCTCAAATGGGGCCTTGTTTACCAAGGAAAGCTCGGCAATTTCCACATTGGCATTTGGAAAACTTCTGAGAAGGCTAAGATCTGCTTCTTCAAAATCCAACGTAGCGTTCATGCTACTATTCGCTTTGTTTTTGATAATTTCTTCAATTTTTCCTTGAAGAAACAAGGGGAGTGCAATAATAATTGCAAGTAGGACAAGTAGGGTTATTCCAGTAATTTTTAGGACTTTTTTCTTCATACTTCGGTGTTTTACAACAAAATAAGGGAGAAGCTTTAATCCAATGAAATTTCCTCTCCTATTTTTAAGTTAAATCTTTTTCTCATTAGATATACGAAAAAATAGAGCAAAGGGGTGTCGAGGAGGGCGATTATCATTTTAAAAACAACTCCACTAATGAGCAATCCATAAAACTTGTCCCAAGGAAGTACACCAAAAATGCATAGAAGGCCCACCACAGTAAAGGTGTCTATAAACTGTGATGAAAAGGTTGAAAAGTTGTTTCTAAGCCAGAGCATCTTTCCTTTAGTTACCCGTTTCCAGAAATGGTAAATCGTTATATCAATATATTGGGCACCCAAATAGGCCAACATAGATGCCAATACGCCTAATGGCGACAACCCAAACACAGCGGTAAACGTTGCATCATCCACAGGTGATGAGGGAATTGCTGTTGAGTAAATAGCTAATAATATGATTCCCATGGAGAAAAGTGAAGCGAAAATCCCAGCGGTGACCACTTGGTTTGCCTTTTTCCTTCCATAAATTTCAGATATCAAATCAGTTATTAAAAAAGTAATGGGATAAGGTAATATCCCAACAGAAAGTTCAAAAAGTGGCGCTCCAAAAACGGTAATGTCCCCAAATGGCTTCCACAGGAAAAATTTTTGAAAGATTAGGTTCGACACTACCAACGAAGTAATGAACAACGCTCCTAAATATAAATAAATAGAAAATGCTAACTTCTTGTCCTTTTGCGCCATGTGCTCTATAAAAACTCCTTTAAGGAATTACTAAAATGGACTTATTGAATTTTTAGACTAAACGGCATCTTGGCCTGAATTCCCTCTTGTTTGGTAAATCGTTTGAATTCTTTTAAAATTTCATAGGCTTCCGATCCTACTTCCTCTTTTATGACGGACTCTCCAATTTTGGATTTCATCGACCCAAAATCTTCCATAAACTCTTCAAAATCGGATTTGTACTTAGGGTACTTACGAATTCCGTAGTCTTGCAATTCGGCCATATCGGCAGCAATGGCAATAGCGTCATCCAAATTACCGAGCTCATCGACCAAACCAAGTGCTTTGGCATCCACACCGCTCCAGACCCTACCTTGGGCAATTTCATTTACCTGTTCCACAGACATATTACGCCCTTGGGACACACGATCCAAAAAAGTAGCGTAGGTATTTTCTACGCTCTCTTGCATAACTTTGCGGAAAGTGTCGGTCATGGGTTCAAAAAAGGAATAATCCACAGAGTTTTGGTTGGTGCCCACTTGCTCTGCATTAATGCCTATATCCTGAGATAGCTCATGAATGTTGGGAATAGTTCCAAAAACACCTATGGAGCCAGTTATTGTAGTAGGTTCGGCAACTATTTTATTACTTGCAACTCCAATATAGTAACCACCTGAAGCTGCCACATCGCCAAAAGAAACTACTAGTGGTTTTTCCTTTTTGGCCAATTGCATTTCTCTCCAAATAATATCGGAGACTAAGGCGCTACCACCGGGGGAGTTCACACGAACTACTATCGCTTTAATGCTCTCGTTGTCCACCGCTTTGTGCAAAGCATCAATAATAAGTCCTTGACCTATGTAGTCTTTACCACCTTCACCACCTATAATTTCACCTTGGGCATAAATTACAGCCACTTTATCTGCACCCGTTCTAATTTTCTTTTGGCTCGCTTTCCTCACATAATCAGTAAGCTCAACATAATTCAATTCATCATTTTCTGATAACCCCATTCTTTCTTTGAGCAAATTCTCATATTCATCATAATGTAACACTCCGTCCACAAGTTTTGAACTTACAGCGTATTCAGGTGTTCTTCCACCAAGGGTATCTGCTATTATATTCAAGTTTTGAGGTGTAATGTTTCTTGATTCTGAAATATCATCAACCATAATGCTCCAAATAGAGGTGATGAGTTCTTTGATCTGCATACGGTTTTCATCACTCATCGTATCGGAAAGATAGGGCTCTACCGCACTTTTATACTTTCCATGACGAATCACCTCCATTTTTATTCCAGATTTTTCCTGTAGCCCTTTATAAAAAAGCACTTCGCTTGCCAAGCCCTTAAAGTCCAAAATGCCCACGGGATTCAAATATACCTCATCCGAAACACTGGCCAGGTAATAATCCTTTTGCGCATAGACATCTGAATGTGACATTACAAATTTGCCCGTGGATTTAAAATCCAGTAAGGCATGCCTTATCTCACGGGTCTGTGCTAGGCCTGCTTGTAAATATCCGGTGGTAATACTTATCCCATTGATATTATCATCGTTTTTGGCAACCTCAATAGCGTGTAAAATCTCGTCCAAACCGAGTTCTTCACCTACAAAGGCTGCAAATGGATCGGTATCATCTTTTCCTGTATAGTCCAGGATTGGGGCTATAAAACTAATCTCCAGTACGGAATTCTCCTTAACAACAACTCCGTCATCCATACTTCCAATAAGGGCCATAAAGATGAAAAACATCCCTACAATAATCATAAATGCCACCAAGCTCCCCAAAATTGAGGCCAGTAAGTTTCTTAAAAACTTCATCCAATAAAATTTAATCCGCTTCAAATATAACCATTGTAGTATTGTTTTGTTTACTTTGTTTCTTCGATTATGGGCAGAAAGCAAAAGGTATATCTTTCACTGGGAAGCAATTTGGGAAATCGCCTTGCGAACCTCCAAAAAGCCATATTCCGTATACAACAAAGCGCAGGGAATATTTTGGATATCTCCTCCGTTTATAAAAATCCGGCCATCGGTTTTGAGGGTGATGATTTTCTAAACATTGTTTTATCGCTATTGACACCACTAGAACCAAAAACGTTGCTAGACCTCCTTTTGCAAATTGAACAGGATTTTGGCAGAGTTCGCTCTGGTAACGGCTATAGCTCCAGAACTTTGGACATTGATATTATATATTATGGAACAGAGGTGATAAATAACGACTACTTAGTGATTCCGCATCCACAAATGCAACATCGGAATTTTGTTCTAAAGCCGTTGAGCGATATCGCACCTCAATTTTACCATCCGGTACTGCAAAAGGATACTCGAAACCTTTTACAGGAATGCAGGGACAAAAGTAGCTTTGTAAAAACCAAGCTCAAACTTTTTAAGGATAGGTCGGGGCTTTTTTCCCAGTTGCAGCTCATTGCCATTGAAGGGAATATTGGAGCAGGCAAGACAACCCTGTCCAAAATGATTTCCAACGATTTTAACGCCAAATTGGTATTGGAACGTTTTGCGGACAACCCATTCCTGCCAAAGTTTTATGAAGATCAATCACGCTATGCATTTCCTTTGGAAATGTCCTTTTTGGCGGATAGGTACCAACAATTTATGGACGACACTTCCCAGTTCGACCTATTTAAAAATTTTATGGTTAGTGATTATGATATTTTCAAATCACTCATTTTTGCCAAAGTAACCTTGCAAGCTGAAGAATACAATCTATACCGAAAGGTTTTTAGTTTTATGTACAAAGAGGTACGAAAGCCAGAAATATATCTTTACTTATATCAAAATACCGAACGGTTGTTGGCTAACATTAAAAAAAGAGGACGAGATTATGAACAAAAAATTGACCCTGAATATTTAGAAAAAATAAATAGGGGTTATCTGGACTTTATAAAAAGTCACCCCAATCAAAACAGCATTATTTTAGATATAGGCGAACTCGATTTTGTAAATAATGCCCACGATTATGAATTCATTTTAAATAAGCTGGAAGACAATATACTTTCGTTAAATATTTAAGATATTTTTTAGAAAATGCTTGCATATAACGAATGGTTTTATTTTATTAGCAGCCTCAATTCGAGAAACTAACTAACTCAGACTTATATATGGCCCTGTTTTTCAGGGCCTTTTTATTTCAGTGCATTTTGTTTGGACCAAATATCCCACACCACTACCCCGGTGCTCACGGAAATATTCAGTGAATGTTTGGTTCCGAATTGCGGAATTTCCAAAATTAAATCACTTGCACTGACAACATCTTGTGAAACTCCCTTTACCTCATTCCCGAAAACCAAAGCAACGGTTTCTTTAGGATTAATCACATAGTCATTAAGCATCACCGCTTTTTCAGCCTGTTCCACCGCCAATATTTTTACGCCATCTTCTTGCAGCTCAGTCAAAAGTTCCAAGGTATCCTTTCGGTATTCCCATGCCACACTTTCCGTAGCTCCCAAGGCCGTTTTGCGAATATCCTTATGGGGAGGCGTAGCTGTAATGCCACACAAGTAAATTTTCTGAACCAAAAAAGCATCGGCTGTCCTAAAAACGGAACCTATATTGTTCAAACTGCGAACATTATCCAAAATAATGATGATAGGCGATTTATCCGCCTGCTTAAAACTGGCAACATCTAATCGTTCCAGCTCGCTATTTTCCAGTTTTCGACTCATTTTTTTTAAACATTGCGGTGAAAATATCAACAAAAATTTTTGATGGCCGATGAAAACAATATATTCGTTTCCATCCCAATTTTGGGCAAAAGTAACAGAATTAAATCGCTTTGGCTGCCAAGAAAAAAACAAAGAAAGTTACCCCGTTGATGCAACAGTACAATACCATTAAGGTAAAACACCCTGATGCCCTGTTACTGTTTCGCGTTGGGGACTTTTACGAAACCTTTGGGGAAGATGCTGTAAAGGCTGCCAAAATTTTGGGCATTATACTAACCCACCGTAACAATGGCGGAGACAAAACTGAATTGGCTGGGTTTCCGCACCATTCCTTGAATACTTATTTACCAAAATTGGTAAAAGCAGGACAACGGGTAGCCATTTGCGACCAGTTGGAAGATCCAAAACAAACCAAAAGCATCGTAAAACGTGGCGTTACAGAACTGGTGACACCCGGGGTGGCTCTTAACGATGATATCTTGACAGCCAAGAACAACAATTTTCTGTGTGCGGTCCATTTTGGAAGAAACAAAATTGGTGTTTCCTTTTTGGATATTTCTACCGGTGAATACCTAACATCCGAAGGATCCGTGGAGCAGGTGGACAAATTGCTCCAGAATTTTTCACCCAACGAGGTGTTGGTCTCAAAAAACCACAAAAAAGACTTTTTAGAATGTTTTGGAAAACAACACCATAGTTTCTTTTTGGAAGATTGGATTTTTCAAGAGGATTACGCCAAAGAGAGCTTAAATCATCATTTTGGCACAAAAAACCTTAAAGGTTTTGGTGTCGAGCATCTTAACCATGGAGTCATTGCATCTGGCGCGGTACTTCACTACCTGTCCGAAACCCAACATAACAGGCTGCAACACATCAACACAATACAGCGCATTGCTGAAGAGGAGTATGTATGGATGGATAGATTTACCATACGCAATCTGGAGCTTTATCATTCGCCGAATCAAAATGCGGTGACCTTGTTGGACATTATCGATAAGACAATTTCTCCTATGGGTGGTCGACTACTGAAAAGATGGCTAGCGCTCCCCTTAAAAAATGCTGAAAAAATAAAAGAACGTCATCACGTAGTTTCTTTTTTAAAAAATGAAGAGGAACAGCTCTTCAAAATCCAAGGATATATTGGGCAAATGGGTGATTTGGAGCGGTTAATCTCCAAATTGGCCACGGGAAAAATCAACCCGAAAGAAATTATCCAACTTAAAAATTCACTTGAAGCTGTAGTACCAATCAAACAATTGACTGAAAATTGCAGTAATACTTCCTTGATCAATATTGGGGCACAACTGAATGATTGCGAAGTACTGCGATTAAAAATCAAAGAGGTACTTAATGAAGAAGCTCCCGTAAACATTGCCAAAGGCAACACTATTGCCGAAGGTTATTCCAAAGAACTTGACGAATTGCGAGGCCTTGCTTTTTCGGGGAAGGATTATTTGGACAAGATGTTGGAAAGAGAAAGCAAGGAGACGGGTATTACCTCTTTAAAAATTGCTTCCAACAATGTTTATGGTTACTATATCGAGGTTCGAAACACCCATAAGGACAAAGTTCCTGAAACCTGGATCAGAAAACAGACCTTAGTGAATGCGGAACGCTACATTACCGAGGAGTTGAAGGAGTATGAATCCAAAATCCTAGGTGCCGAGGAACGTATTTACCAACTGGAACAACAGCTTTTTGAGCAATTGCTCGTTTGGATGCAAGAATACATTGCCCCTGTGCAACGCAACGCTCAGCTTATCGCCCAATTGGATTGCCTTTGTGGTTTTGCGCAATTGGCCAAGGAAAACAACTATATTGAGCCTATCGTTAATGAATCCACCGATATTGATATTAAAGAAGGACGACATCCTGTCATCGAAAAACAATTGCCCATTGGCGATGCTTACGTGACCAACGATGTACTTCTAAATCGTGAGGAACAACAGATCATTATGATCACGGGGCCCAACATGAGTGGTAAATCTGCTTTGTTGCGACAAACAGCACTTATTGTTTTACTGGCTCAAATGGGTAGTTTTGTCCCAGCCACCGAAGCCAATTTAGGTGTCGTGGACAAAATTTTTACTAGAGTTGGCGCCAGTGATAACATTTCGATGGGAGAATCTACTTTTATGGTAGAAATGAACGAGACCGCTTCCATCCTAAACAATCTTTCGGAACGTAGTTTGGTGCTATTGGACGAGATTGGGCGTGGCACAAGTACCTATGATGGTATTTCCATTGCTTGGGCTATTTCCGAATATTTGCACGAACACCCAGCCAAGGCCAAAACATTGTTCGCTACCCACTACCATGAGCTAAACGAAATGACAAGCACATTTTCCCGAATCAAAAATTATAATGTTTCGGTAAAAGAATTGGAGGACAATGTACTTTTCTTACGCAAATTAGTGCCCGGTGGCAGTGAGCACAGTTTTGGAATCCATGTGGCAAAAATGGCGGGAATGCCACAACAAGTGATTCAAAAGGCGAACAAAATCCTTAAAAAACTCGAAAAATCGCATTCCAGTGAAGAAATGACTGGTAAACTCCAAGCTTCGCAAAACGAAATGCAACTTAGCTTTTTTAATTTGGACGACCCACTGCTGGAAGAAATCAAAGAAGAAATATTGCACTTGGACATTGATACTCTGACCCCTGTGGAGGCTTTGATGAAATTAAATGAGATCAAACGACTGTTAAGTAAAAAGAAAAAGGCTTCTTCCTAAAAAAAATCCTTTTATTTTAATAGAAATATTATAAATTTGCATCCGCGCTTGGGAAAAGTGCAGAGTTCTTTAAAATGCGAAAATAGCTCAGCTGGTAGAGCATCACCTTGCCAAGGTGGAGGTCGCGGGTTCGAATCCCGTTTTTCGCTCGAACAAGAAACGCTGCTTGCAGCGTTTTTTTGTTTCAAGTCCAGGCTCGAGTGGTGGAATTGGTAGACACGCCGGACTTAAAATCCTGTGGGCATTAGCCCGTGCGGGTTCAAGTCCCGCCTCGAGTACTTTTAACCCTGTTAACCAATTGGTTTTCAGGGTTTTTTGTTTTACAATCTATCCCTATTTGGAAGCCATTTGACAATTATCCACGTAAATGTCTATAATTCAAGGCAATGATTTTTCAAATCTCCTTGTTGTCACTACAATTGAAATAAAGACTAAAAACCACAAAAAGCTAAAAACATTCCTAAACAATTGTAAGACCCTACTTAATTAGGGGATTTCAATCCGTTTTTATTTATTAAATTACAAGACATAAACCCCACAACCACAAATAGATAAACAAGCTAAAAACACCTTTGTCCATGGACAATCCCATCAAATGAAACCAGATTCCATTAACATCACACAAATAATCAAAGAAACCACCTCAAAACATAGGAATAATGGTTTTGCTATTTGTTGGATTAAAAATGAAGTAGATGGTATTGAAATAGACAATATTTTATATGAGAATGTTTCGAATTCAATTTTTTTCTTGGATGCAAAACATCAATGGAAAATTTTAAAAAAAAACGGTTCTACTTCTTCAGGCTATATATTGTACTTGACCAATGAGGTTTTAAACAATCCCATTTTAAGCAATCTGCACATAAATAAAGTAAGGCTTTTTAATTCGGGTGAAATTCCTGTATTTAAACTGAGTCCGGGAATTGAAAAAAGAACACAGGCAATTCTGGAAATGATCGATGAGCTTTTAGGATCTCACCTTAACCATAAAAACGAGGCAATACTATCACTTTTAAACACATTTTTTGTCTACTGTGATGGACAATGCAACATTAAATCCATTGTTTCAAATAACAACTCTAAAACCAACGTAGTCTATAAATTCAAAAAGCTCGTGGACAAGCACGTTTATAAGCATCACGAAGTAAGCGATTATGCGAACCTTCTCAATATTTCTCCAAAGTATCTGAATGAATGCGTAAAAGAAGTCCTGTCGGTAAGCTCAAAGGCAATCATAATTGAACAATTGCTTATGATATCCAGACACGACTTAAAGTTTACGGACAAGACCATAAAAGAAATTAGTTTTGAACTAGGCTTTTCCTCCCCTGATTATTTCAGCTACTTTTTTAAAACCCATACTGGGATAACCCCTTCAGTTCTTAGAAAAAGCTAACTGCTCCTAAAATCTAAGTATATACCGTGTTTTTCACATTGATGCAATACTATTATCCCAATAAATTGCAGAAAAAATATAATCATGGACAGAAAACAATTTATTAAAACTTCAGGACTGGGATTAGGTTTTACCATGTTTCCTTTAATGACACAATGCCAAACATCGGATAATGATGTGTCCGCAACAATGGAAAACACCTCAAAAATTATAACCGATACCGACGGAAGTGTATTCAACGTACTTGGAGATATACAAACCCATAAACTTATTGGTACCGATACTGGCAAACAAATTATGGAATGGGTCTCCAATGTAGCGCCAGGAGTTGGCATCCCCCCTCATGTTCATACACTTGAGGATGAGATATTCAGGATTATTGAAGGTCAGGTTGAAATTATGGTCAACGAGGAGGTCACAGTATTAAATGCAGGAGATATTGCCTTTGCTCCAAAGAACATACCACATTCTTGGACCGTGGTCGGTAATGAAACAGCTAAAATGATCTGCTCTGCTTTCCCATCGGGTATAGAATCCATGTTTTCTGAACTATCAGATTTACCGGCAGGTCCTCCGGATTTTGAAAAAGTATCTGAAATTTGTGCGAAATATGGTATTAGTTTTGTTTAACAAAAGGATCACCAACATCTATAAATTGGGCCAATAATCCATATAAAAAATAGTACTTTTCCTCGAATACAATAAATCCTATGAACTTACTGTTTATTGGATTTTTGTTTTTAATACCGTTAACAATTATTTTATTCAAGCCAATTGTTTTTCGGGACTTCCCTTACTTTTCGGTTGCACAATTACTTCAAAATTCTAAAAAAGCAATCTTTGAAAGAAGGTCATACATATTCCGAACGGTTTAGGTTAAAGGATTTTCCCTATCTCTTTTTAGACACCTATAAGGCCTGGAACAAAGCCCGTCCATGGCGATTAAGTGCTGTAGTAGCTTATTATGCCGTATTATCGCTGCCAGCTTTGTTGGTCATCATAATCAACATTGTAGGTTCCATTTGGGGGGTGGATATAGTACAAGGTAGGTTAACGGACGAGTTCACAACTGTTCTTGGGGCCAATGCAGCGAACACCATTGAAAATATTGTACAGGACACACAGAACGAGGACAAAAATTTGATTTCCACTATAATCGGTATCGCCACCCTACTTTTTGGAGCCACGGGAGTATTTTATCAATTAAAAATATCCTTAAATGAGATATGGCGGATAGATGGAGCCTCAGGGTTCAATTTTTGGAAATTGGTATCGGAAAGAGCTAAAAGCTTTGCTTTTATTTTAGTGATAGGTTTTCTACTACTGATTAGCTTTATGGTTACCGCTGCCATAGCCGCATTAAATGATTACCTTAAAAGCTTGATAACCGAAGTTGCCGTGTATTTGGCATATGGCGTGGATATTCTCTCTTCAATTGCTATAATTACCGTAATGTTCGCGTTAATGTTCAAGTTTTTGCCCGATGCCAAAATTAAATGGAGAGCTGTTTGGATAGGGGCGTTTGTAACAGCTGTTCTTTTTGTAATAGGTAAGTTTTTATTGGGACTCTATTTTGGTGAAGCCAACCCAGGTTCTACCTATGGCGCCGCTGGAACAATTATTTTAGTACTCTTGTGGGTTTCCTATTCTTGCCTGATTTTATTCTTTGGAGCACAGTTCACCTATATCTACGCAAAAGCTTACAATATTCTTTTTGTACCCTATGATTGATTAATATAACAATTAAAGGTAATCCTTCATTATGCAACAATATCGTATTAAATATACCCATAGCCATGGACAAGTAATCTTCAATATATATGGGCAGAAGTGTAAGTATCTCAAAATACGTCATTACATATACCATTGAAATTCTTTTATTTTTTAATCCATCAATCCAAATAGCTCATTTGTCAACTCAAATGGCACAACCATCAATTACCTAGCCTATCCAACTAGTACATCAATTACCTTTAATTCAACTAACTACCAAATCTTTATTCCTATGAAATCCAAATTTCTTTTTAGTTTTCTTTTTTTAACGCTTTGCTTTAGCTTCAACTCTTGTTTAGTGGAAGATGGGGTTGATGGCATTAATGGCATGGACGGTGTAAATGGAAAAGATGGTGTTAACGGGGTCAACGGCCAAGATGGCCAAGATGGAGCCGAAGGGCCACAAGGAACGCAAGGAGACCCTGGCAATGACGGGCAAGATGGGGCTGGATTGGACGAAATGGCTCAATATGGATCAGTCTCTTTGCATCTAAGCGGTACAAGACCTGATGATGTTCCCTTTACAGACAATACAGAATTTAGATTCTTAGGTCTAGATGGTGAAGATTATGTAGATTATAATATAATTATTCCCACTGAAATGGGTGAAGACACCCAATACTTTTTTAATTTTCGTAGGTTCTTAACGGCACCTGATGCCACCTATAATCCTGCTTACTTCGATTGGGAGGTTACCATTACCAATCCAGGTGAGGAGACAGAAGAAGTAGATTTAGTTGAAACCACCCTTAACAATTATGGTGTTATTGGAGAGGACAATAAATATTTTATGCTAGATGATGGCTATGATTCTGATGGTGAAGGTGTATCCAATATGCAACTCACCAACCTCGTATTCGAGCCTGAAAACGGCAACCATCTTTCATTTACCTATCACTTTACAGTTGATGGTGCCAACAACGATTCGGGAAATGAATTGAACGTATCCGGTGAGGTAGATATTTATCTTTTTGAGTTGATTGAGTAAATCATTCAACAATCGATTATATAAATTTTACAAAAAGAGGCTGACTAAGAAGTATTAAAACACGTCATGCTGAACTTGTTTCAGAATCACATCATATTTAAAAAAAAATCATTATCAGAACCTGAAACAAGTTCAGGTTTACGAAAACCGACTTACTAGACATCCTCTTTAGATTTCCATATCCAGTACTTCGTAATCAAATTACCATTCTAGTCCCATTCGGCAATAATACCCCGTTTACTGTGGTCCATACATTTGGCGAGCCATTACTTATCGTTTGAAGCAACAAGTTGAGCCATAACATCAACTAGAAAACCGTCGCATACATTTAAAACCCATAGCTAATTACAATGGTCTCAGCATGGTTGAATTTAGAGCTGTTTTATAATAAAATGCGTGAACAGTACTAAAAACACATAGTTAGATATAAGTTTTGATTTGCCTATAAAAGCCGACTTTATGGTTAAAATAGCATGAATGCTCCCATATTTTTGTTTTGTTCATGTTTCAGAAAAACTCATCAAAATAACCGATATTTGAGAAACAAACTATCTTAAACCTTATACGTACCATGGGAAGATTTTTTACATTTATATTACTTTCTCTTATCACTTTCAATACGGTTTTAGCTCAAAAAGGAAATGTCTCCAGTTTAAAGATCAAGGACATTATGCAAGGTGATGCCTTTGTTGGCCATAGACCGTCCAGCCCTTATTGGTCCACAGATGGACAAACACTTTATTTTGATTGGAACCCCAAGGGTGCTGCGCTAAGTGATTCTTTACATGCCTATTCCGTTGGAAATAAAAAAATTCATAAAGTGGATTTTTTAACCGCAAATTCGCTCCCATCTTCTAGATTAACATACAACCCAGACAAAACGCAAGCTGTATTTTCCAAAAATGGAGATATTTTCCTTTTGGATATTGCAACCCATAAATCAACCGCAATAACCAAAACCCAAGAAAGGGAAAGCAACCCACATTTTACAGATAGTGGAAAAAGTGTAGCTTTTGTTAAGGGTGGCGAACTCTTTACGTGGAATATTGAATCAGGATTGCTGGAACAAAAAACACAGTTTGTAACATCCAAGGATAAAGAACCGCAACGTAACTCTAAAGATGAATGGCTGTACCAGGATCAATTGGATATTTTTGATGTACTCCGGGAACGTAAGGCAAAGAAGGATGCCGGAGAGAAAATCAGTGAAAAACTGAAAATTTTGGAGCCTTTGGAAATCGAAACCAAAGGAAAACAGGTCATTGGCCAGCAAATAGACCCATCTGGATCATATATCACCTATACCTTAATGGATCAGCCAAATTCCAAAAGAACCATAGTACCTCATTTTGTAACAGAATCGGGCTATACCGAAGACCAAAATACACGTTCCAAAGTTGGGGATGAACCTACACAATACGAAATGTTTGTGTACGATGTAAAAAACCGTAAAAATTATCCCGTAGTCTTGGACAATCTTGAAGGTTTGGATTACTTACCCGAGTATACCAAGGATTACCCAGACAAACAATACGAAAATGAAGACCGCATAGGCTTTATCAATAACCCACATTGGAACACGGACGGTACCAAGGCCATTTTGGATATACAGGCCAACGATTACAAGGACCGATGGATTGTTTTGCTTGACCCCAAGACCGGAAATGTGGAACAATTGGACCGTCAACATGATGAAGCTTGGGTGGGAGGCCCAGGCATAGGTCGTTACCGTGGTGGCAACATGGGATGGATGCCCGATGACAAGAAAATTTGGTTCATGTCGGAAAAAACAGGGTATTCCCACCTGTACACAATGGATATCAACAACAAAAACGACAAGGCCTTAACGTCTGGGGAGTTTGAAATTTACGATGCTTTTATATCAAAAGATAAAAGCAGATGGTATTTCACTTCGAATAAAACGCACCCGGGAGACCGCCAATTTTATTCCATGTCGCTCAAAGGGGGCAAATGGGAAAAATTGACCGATATGGTGGGCAGAAACGACGTCGTTCTTTCCCCAAATGAGGATAAAATGGCCATTCTCTATTCCTATTCCAATAAACCCACGGAGTTGTACATTCAAAATAACCCTATAAAAGGTAAGAGATCAACCCAAGCGGAACAAATTACGGATTCCAATATGGAAACATTCAATGCCTATGATTGGAAAGATCCGGAGATCATCACCTTCAAAGCATCGGATGGTGCAGAAGTTCACGCAAGACTTTATCAACCGGAAACATCGGTACAAAATAAAGCAGCTGTGATTTTTGTCCATGGTGCAGGGTACCTGCAGAACGCGCACAAATGGTGGAGCTCCTATTTCAGAGAGTATATGTTCCACAATCTTTTGGTAGATAATGGTTATACGGTACTCGATATTGATTACCGCGGAAGTGCCGGTTACGGCAGGGATTGGCGTACGGGCATATACCGACATATGGGCGGGAAAGATTTGTCCGATCAAGTGGATGGTGCCAAAATGCTCATGGACGAATATGGGATTGACACAGATAAAGTTGGAATCTATGGAGGTTCTTACGGTGGATTTATCACACTTATGGGGATGTTTAACGCCCCGGATACGTTCAGTGCAGGTGGTGCCATAAGATCGGTTGGGGATTGGGCAGCCTACAACCATGGCTATACCGCTCGAATATTGAATACTCCTGCCACGGATAGTTTGGCCTACAAACGAAGTTCACCTATTTATTTTGCAGATGGATTACAAGGCGACCTTTTGATTTTGCACGGCATGGTGGACGACAATGTACATTTTCAGGATATGGTCCGATTGTCCCAACGTTTAATAGAACTTGGTAAGGAAAACTGGGAAATGGCGGTCTATCCTGTTGAAAGACATGGATTTGTTGAACCCAGCAGCTGGACCGATGAGTATACCCGCATCTTTAAACTGTTCCAGAAATCACTTCTAGGAAAAGAATAAACGATTCCAAGCATTAAAAAACTTGAAAATTTTCAACAAAAAAATATATCTTCCAGCCCAAAAAATTAACAAACAAACTGCATGAAGGCATTGTTAAAGGCCCTTGGTCCCGGTCTATTGTTCGCAAGTATGGCCATTGGCACATCCCATTTGGTGCTTTCAACCAAGGCTGGTGCCCAATATGGATGGATAATGGTTATTCCCATACTTTTGGCCAATTTGTTCAAATATCCCTTTTTTGAGTTCGGTATTCGGTACACAACAGTTACGGAAAAAAGTCTTATTGAAGGATATCTAAATTTGGGCAAGACCTATTTATGGATCTATGCTTTTGTGACCCTAATTTCTACTTTTACTATTTTGGCTGCGCTTTATGTGGTAACAGCAGGTCTCTTCATGAATCTGTTCGATGTAACTACGGTAAGTGCAGAAACCATATCACTGGGCTTATTTGTATTTATCAGTTTACTTTTGATTATTGGAAAATACAAGTTCCTAGAAAACACCTTAAAGGCCGTTATCACCATACTTTTTGTTGCACTATTGGTTACTACAGTGCTGGTACTACAAAAAGGGCCCGTACCCAATAGCATGTCTTATGAGAGACCAGAAATATTTAACGAAGTAGGCATTTTATTCTTGATCGGCCTTGTTGGATGGATGCCCACAGCGGTAGAGGCATCTGGCTGGGTAAGTCTTTGGGGTATGGAAAACCTTAAAACCATGAAGAAAAAGCCTTCACTAAAAATAGTGCTCCAAGAATTTAACGTAGGGTATGCAATGACCGCGGTACTTGCCCTGTTTTTTATGATTATTGGGTGGATGACCTTATATGGTACTGGAACCGAATTAAGCGGAAATGCTGTGGTTTTTGCCGATCAATTGGTAAACCTGTTCACCACTCATATTGGGACTTGGGCTTACTTTTTTATTGCAGTGGCCGCCTTTGCCACAATGTTAAGTACATGCATGACGGCACATGACGCCATCTCCAGGGTTAGTTTGGACGTATTGCAAAAACTATATCCAACAAAAACCATTTACAATAGGAAACATGCCTTTTCATTGATGGTCATTGCGATGGCATTTATCAATTGGATGGTAATCAGTTTTTTTGGCGCAAACATGGGAGACTTGGTCGGATTGGCCACTTTTGTATCTTTTATATTTGCTCCGATATTGGGATGGATGAACCTAAAAACAGTAATTGGAAAAGATGTTCCTTTGGAACATAGACCCAAAATGGCAATGAGGACCCTTACTTATATTGGTATCTTGTTTCTTTCGCTATTTGCCCTGTATTATTGTTGGATGCTTCTGGCTTAGGTTAATCAAAAAATACATTATCATTGAGCACTACCACAAGGGAACGCTGGTTTTGCTTATGCAATGTTTCCAAGCAGAATACACCATTGGTGCAATTGTTCAATATTTTATCTTCCCCATAACCTATGGTGTACAAAATACTGATGGCAGGCACTCCATTTTCCACCAAGTACTTTTTAATGGCATCCGAACGGCCTTGAGTAAGTTTAAAGTTGGTATTGCTACCCCCTCTGCTATCCGTATAGGTTTCTATCCGAAGTTGGGCCTCTGGAAAAGCTTTCATAAAATCCACAACTTTGTTCAATTCAGTTTTGATTCCCTCTGTTAATTGGGTAGAGCTCGTATCAAAATAGAAATCATCCATTTTTACTACTTTTTGCCCTTCTCGTTCCTCTACCATATCATCGTACAAGGAAATCCCAATAGTATAGGATTGGTTGTTCAATGCTTCCAAATCCTCTTCAGAAAATTGCTCTATAAACCTCGAATATCGTTGTTTGGTTGCTTCAATCACCACCTCCACCTCGTAAGGAATTTCCAATCGGTATTGGCCATTTTCATCTGAAGTGGTTCTTGCTACCTCCTCGCCATCCATGTTCCATAGACTTACAACAGCATCAGGTACCACATTGGATGTATGGGAATTTACCACCTCACCTTTAAATGTCAACGTTTTTAGTCCGGGCTTTTCATTCACCTTAAAACCGTAGATATCGTCTTTACCCTTTCCACCGGGTCGGTTAGAAGCAAAATACCCCAACAAACCTTCCCCTTCGTTTCTAATAACCAAACCAAAATCATCAAATTCGGAATTGATTTGGTCTCCAAGGTTGATCGGGATTCCAAAATCCTCTTCTTCCATATTGGATTTATAGATGTCCATTCCTCCTAGACCATAGAATACATCAGAAGCAAAGTAAAAACTGTTCTCGAAAATAAACGGGGCAATCTCATTCCCCGATGAGTTGATTCGCGGTCCTAAATTAATAGGCGCGGACATTATCTGCCCATTATTGGTATACACAAAATATATATCGGTTCCCCCGTAGCCATCTTCAAAATCAGCCGAAAAATAAAGCTTGCCGTTAGTATCATCATAAAATGGGTAATAGAACGAAGTGCTCAAATCTTTTAACAGCAATTGATTGGTTCCTCCTATGACCTGCTTGGCAATGGACAAGGCATTTTTTCCATTCGAATCAAAAGCAAGTTCTCCATTTTGCGTATTGGAAACTACGTAGAAAACACTGTTCAAGGCCGCTGAGAATGAAGGCGTGGCCTTGTGGTAATCCGTGTCTTCCACAGCTTCAAAAACCTGCAACGACCCTATTTGCCCAGAAGATTGGATTTCCGATTTATATATATTGAAATAGCTTTCGTTGCCCGGTTCGTACCGTAATTTTTTGTTTATCTGACGGCCACTGGAAAACAGGAGATTATCGTTATAAAAACTTGGCGCAAAATCTGTTTGCGGGCTATTGTCCTCCAAATTAAAAATCTCATAATCCAACCGATGTTCTTGTGAACCATCTTGCAACAGTTGATTGTTGAAATCCATATTCTCTTTCAACTCTTTTGGAAAAGTTGCTAAAATACGGGACAAAACCGCTTCTTTTCCCTCTACAATTGGAGTTTTGGAAAGGCTCTGCAATAATTTATTATAATGATGGGCACCCAACAGGGTATCTTGGGCATACATTTCCAAATAGGCCTCTGAAGCTTTTTCAAAATTATCAGTTTCGAAATAGGCATCCGCCAAGTTCAAAAATTGCTGTTTGGACAATGTACCTTCAGAAAGTTGTGTCTCGTAAGCTCTGACCGCTTTTTGGTACTCGTATTGAAAAAATAGAACATCCCCTTCGGATTGCTTGTTTTGGGCGAAGCAGAAAACCACGCCCAGAAGGGTTGCCCATAGTGTTATCTGTATTTTTTTTAGCTGGTTCATGTTAGAAAAATCTTGGGGAATCTATCTGCTTACCTTTACTTTTACTTTTTGATTGTTTGTTCTTGGTCTTTTTACTACCGGAACCAAAACCACCTCGCCCTATATAAAATTTTAAAATGGCCTCATGGGAACCACCGCTGTACTCGCCAAGACCATTGGTGTTATAATCGTAAGAATACCCTATGAACATGGCATTGGAAATCTGAAAACCTGCCAGGCCGCTCACCGCATTATCAAGTCGGTAAGACGCTCCGATGGTAAGTGCATCTATAAACTGGAAATTGGCCGATAGGTTAACGGTAACTGGTGATCCCTTAAGATAGTTGACCAAAAATGCTGGTTTCAATTTGGTTTGGTCGCTCAGTTGGAACACATACCCACCAATCACGTTAAGCTGCATATAATCGTCCACAATGGTGGCCACTTCGTCGTTATAAAGCTCGTCGGTTAAAAAGTTGGGAACGGAAGCGCCCAAATACCAATCCTCTTCGTGGTACATAAACAAGCCTGCGCCCACCGTGGGGTAAAAATTGCTATAAGTATCACCAAAAATGGATGCATCAGTTGGATCATCAAATGTCCCTTTGGAATAATCCATATTGAGCGAAGAACCTCCCGCGTTGAGCCCAAAGGAGAGTTTAGTCTCGTCAGACACCTGTATTTCATAGGAATAGGCCACATCAAAATAGGTTTGTGTGGAAGGCCCCAACACATCGTTCACAATGTTGACCCCCAGTCCCATTTTCTCATTACTGAATGGAATATTGGCTCCTGCCCGTATGGTGGTCGGTGCTCCGGGAACATCTACCCATTGTGCACGGTACAGCCCAATGATCTCCGGACTTTCCACCGTGCCCACATAGGCCGGGTTAAAGCTCCCAATATTGTACATGTACTGGGTGTACTGTGGCTCTTTTTGGGCATGGACATAGCCTACTGCCATAAGAACCAAGAGCAATACTTTTCTGTACGTTGAAACGATTATTTTATCTGGCATTTTCGTTTTTACCTTACAATTTGAATCCATCCTTTAACCACATCTTCATCACTGCCATCCGTTGTATCTAAATCTAGAATATAGAAATATGTTCCATTGGGCAAATCCCCATTTTTCCCTGTTCCGTCCCAAGAACTATCATATCCATCCATTTGGAAGACACTGTTGCCGTAACGGTCAAAAATTTCTAAACTATTTTTAGTGTATTCATCTTCAGGATCTATAAATTTTAAGGTTTGGTTATACTCATCACCATTGGGCGAAAAGATGTTACACAATGTTCCTGGATCTACACATTCAGTAGGGATTACCTTCACCTCTGCCATTGCCATATTGTTCTCCGTAGTATCATCTTCGGGAACGGATGAAAGCAACGTAGCGGTATTTGCTAATGTACCCAATTCAATTACCCTAACACTAATTTCCAAAGAAACACTTTCTTCCCCTACCAACTCATCAATCGTCCATTCACCAGTGGTTTCATCATAATTTCCTTTGGATGGTGAACTGGATAGATATTCAAACTCAGCTTCCAAAACATCACTCACCACAATATCCTGCACCCTGTTCATAGTCGTGTTTTCCACAGTTATAGTAAAAGTGACTTCGGTATCTAAAAGCACTTCCTTTTTATCATCATCCACCTCTTTTATAATCGCCAAGTCAATCGCTTCATTGGTAATACAATCTTGCACGGTAATGGTCAACTGTACTGATGAAGTTTCCGTACAGTCACCTACAGGGTCCGTAGTGTATTCAAATACATATGCTCCACTTGCAAGTCCTGTAAAATCGATACTATTACCTGTTCCTATAGTCAAATCTCCATTGGATGGGTCTGTAATTAAAGTCCATGTTCCTGCATCTTGTCCCATTAAACCATCGTCCAGATCAAATGTGGTCGTTCCTTCGTCACTGGAAACATTACAAACCGTTAGGTCTTCAATTGGAATACCTGCGGAAAGTTCATTGTAAATTGTAGCGATTACTTCCACCCGTTCAGATTCACATCCGTTTGCTGAAGCAGTCACATAAAACGAGGTGGTCTCGGACAATGTATTTGTAGTAAAAGTATCGCTAGTTCCTACAATATTACCGCCTGTTGGGGCATCGTACCAAGTATAGCTGATCGTACTTTCATCTTCCACAGATGCACTTGCGGTAAGGTCCAATATACTTGGCCCACAGGAAACACCTCCATCTGTACTATCGATAGTGGCCGTAAAATTTCGTATTAAGGTCAATGCCAGTAAGGGACTGCCACAATCGTTGGCAGCATCGTAATAAAAACCGTAATAGGTTCCTGGCTCAACCACGTTGGGGTTGTTTAAATGTGCCTCACTTTCCGAGGGGATATTACTTGTACTCCATGTAAGTACCGTTCCAGCAGGTGCTGTGCCGGTTACATAACTGCTTAGGTTGGCATCGACCACATCGCAAAAGGCTATGGTAGTATCCACACCATTGAACTGTGGTGCTGTATTGCCTGCATCACAGGGGCCGGAACAATCGTTAACGGTTACGGTAATATCCACGCTTTGGTTGGAGCATGTTCCGGTGGCACCCGTAGTGGTATACCTAAAGGTATAGTCGCCTTCGGGCTGTCCATCAAAATTGATGATGTTATCAACATTTATGGATACTGAAGCTCCTGCAGGTGCAGTCAACAATACCCAATCTCCTGGGTCGGCATCGGACAAGCTCGAATCAAGATCAACCAAAGCAACACCTTCTGTGGCATCGCTACAAGCTCCCAAGTTTGAAGCCGTTCCTGTTGACGGTGTAAAGCTTTGGGTCAAGGTCACAGGAGTAGCATTACTAAAACAATCGTTGGTGGCATCGTAAAAGAACCCATAATAAGTGCCGGGTGTATTAACCACACTACTCCCTAAATAATCTCCGCTCACCGAAATATCGGAGTTTGTACTCCATCGTAGTTCCGTACCAACTGGTTCCGCGTCGGAAACATACAAATCCAGTTCTTGGTTAAATGCATCACAAAAAGCAGTGCCCGTAGCATTTATAGTTGGTGCTGTTGTGCCTGCCCTACAAGAATCATCATTATTTATTGTAATCGTAGCAGTATCTAAAATATCCACAGTAAAAGCCGTACCTGCTAAATTGTCCATTCTAATTGTTAGACTTTCGTCGGCCTCTATTTTGGCATCAGCCGTGGGAATTACCTCAAAAGTCTGTACTTCTCCAGCATTACCGTCAAACTCTAAGGTTTGTCCAGCAATAAGAGTGTAATCCGAATCCGCAGTGGTCGCTGTACCATCCACCGTACTAACATTTACGGAGAAACCACCAACAACTGCATTGTTTAAGGTTGCTGAAACAGTAATGGGCCCACTATCTTCATTACCACTGGCATCTGCAATGGTAACTGAAGCACTATCGTCGTCCATATTTGTCACCGAAACTGTCTGGCCTGGGACCAAGAGATAAGAAATAGCACTGTTAAACTCATCTACACTTACATTAATATTAAAATTTTGAGCACCATCCAACAAAGCGTCATCAACACCAGTAATTGTCACTTCTTGTGGTGTATCCCAGTTTCCTGTTGTAAATGTAAGGGTTGAAGGCGATACTGTACCCTCTACAAGATTTTCAGATTCAATATCCAAAACAACGTTTCCTAAAAACGGCCCCCTATTTAGGACAACAGTGAAGGTGTCCGTGTCCCCTGTCTCAGAGGTCACCGTGGTACCATCAGATTCCACAATGGTGAAACCGGCAACATCATCATCTGTATTATTCACAGATACCGCATTGGACAATCCATCAAAATTATCATCACTTGCAGCATCGTTCACACTTACCGTAATATTATACGTCTGTGTGCCATCAATTATAATATCATTAACACCTGTAACCGTGACCTCTTGCGGAGTGTTCCAGTTTGCGTTCGTGAAGGTCAAGGAAGTCAAATCAACCGTTCCTTCGCTCGTATCACTGGAGGTAATATCAAATACAACATCCGTGACAGGCTGGGAGTCCAAAACAACCGTAAATGTGTCCGTGCCCCCTGTCTCAGAGGTTACAGTAGATCCATCAGATTCCACAATGGTGAAGCCAACAACATCGTCGTCCGTGAAACTGCTCGTCCCCTCGCCATCAGTTGCACTGAGCGTCCCGTTGTCAGTGGAGTTCAGGGTAACGGTGACCACCTCGTCGGCCTCGATCACCGTGTCACCGTTGGTCGTGACATCTATCGTCGCACT
>NZ_JALKAN010000002.1 GCF_023015965.1 Allomuricauda sp. F6463D | reverse complement strand
CTCCGAAAAACCAAGATATCAATCCCGATCCTCCCTCGTTTACGCCCTGCCTTATCAGCTAAGCGGGTGCAAATATACGCACCTTATTTTCTTCCCACAAAATGTTTTTCAATATTTTTTTTAAAAAAATGCAAATAATTTATAAGTGCTTGTTTATCAGGTTTACTTTCTTTTCACCATTGGTGAATTTTAAGAAAAGAAATTCCAGACCAATCCAAAACGGATTACAAAATCACGATATGGATAATTGGGTGCGGAGTAATAATTAGGTTCCGAAAACATGGAGTTCAGGTGTTCTGCTTTTAAATAAATTCGAGTTTGTTTCACTTTAGCATTTATAAAAACATCCAATAATGGATACCCTCCCAACTCTTCTTTGTTCTGTATATAGAATTCTCCCAACAAGGGATTATAGGCATCCATATTATATGAGGTAAAGTATTTGAAGGTAACTCCTGTTTGTATAAACATAGCCTTTTTAAAAATATCACTCGAAAAGTACAAGGTATTCCGAGTTACTACTTGTGGAAGGTTGAGCACTTGATTGTCCTGAGCCACCTCTTGGTACATCACCGTATTCATCAAAGACCATTTCCGATACTTAAATTCTTTTTGATATTTGACTTTCAGATGGTTTATGGTTCCCGATTCTTGGAACGGGTTTACAAAAGCTGTCTCTTGACTTGATTCAATTTCCTCATCATTAGCTGCTGTAGATGCAAAATAGGTATAGTTATCCACAATACTGTATTCGGCTTCCAAGAATCCAAATAAATCCGAATCAAGTCCAAAACTTATACCTTGGGTCTGAATCTTTTCAAATGCATCGTTGTTTTGCCAGTTAAAATTTCTATAATCACTCTGATAGAGCAGATAATTAAAGTCGGGCATTCGAGAAGATATATGTAGAGCGCCTGTAACCAAGTTATTTTTATTGAGCCTATACTTGGCTACCGCATCAAAGTTGTTACCTGTAAGCTCTCCCGAAACGGTATAGTCGACATTTCCTTCGAGATGGAAAGCTCCTATGGTATTGGAATAGGTTCCTCCTATTGAAATCTCCTCTCCTTTCAATTGGTTATCTATAGTTTCGGTATCTGTAATTAAAATGCTATTGAAAAAGTAATTATAGTTATAGAGGCTTATATTTCCAGATAGTCTACCCAATGTTTTATTGACAAACTCTACCTTACCTTTGTTAAACATAGTCTTGAGTCGCGCCCGATCTTCAATTGGGGTTACAAATGGGTCCTCACCAAATGCATCGTTCTGAGAGGTCTGTTCAAAATCGTAAATTCGAGATTCGTAACTGAACTCGTGTCCTATGGACAAAGTTGTGGGATCATTGTCTGTTGAGTCTTTTTTTTGATTTATCAATTTATATTGTTGATCCAAAAAATAACGCTTCCCCAATATTCTTGTATTGGCATTCGTGTATAACAAATCTATTTTTGCCCTATCTTGAAAATCTGGTAAATCGTCTTCAAATTGAATTTTATCCAGTAAGCCGCCACTTTCTTCACTTTTCATTTCCTGAGCCGCAATATGCCCTCGAATTCCATATTGACCATTTTCAGTGATATAATTAAAAGTTGCCCTGAATTTTCCATCCTGAGCTTCTTCGTACCTATACTTACCCAATGACCTAAATCCATTGTATGCAATTGAAGCATTAAATCGCCTTGATATGTTGAAAGTCAGCAATGCATCCAAATATTGACCTTGCTCCATGGTTGTCTTGAACATGAGCTCCGTCATTGGAGTGGGCACACTGTAATAGTCGACATCTTCTTTTTCAAAATACCCTTGATGCTTTGCAGCTGCACCGATATTTGGGTAATATGTTGTTTTTGTAAAACTTCTCCCCAGTTTGTTATAGGGTTGCCCCATATTGGCAAAGGGCATCAGTTCAAAATCATCTTTACGCAGGTAGTTGTATTTATATTCTTTTCTAATAGTCAGGGTGGTGTCGAACAACGTAGTATCCCTTTGATATGAAACGATTTTATAGTCTCCGATTCCAATAGAGTCCTTTTCCTTAGACTTTACACCTTTTGGCTTATCGCCTTTCCGTAGTCGTTTTGTGGAATCCATTGATATGGTATCCCTCGATCGTAACAAAAGGGAATCTTCTCCTTGAAATTGTAGAGAATCCATCTCTTTTTGGGAAGGAATCGAATCTTGTTGTGCCAAGACTGATTGGACAGTAAATAAAAGCAGGGGCAACACTAAAAATCTCATTCCGCGATATTGATTGAACAAAGGTATAAGTTTTGTTTCTAAAGAAATGTGAAACTTTACCCATAAAAAAACCCCCGCCGATTGGCGGGGGTCACTTAAAATAAAATTATCAGATAAATCTAGTATCCAGGATTCTGATCCGCTTGGGTAATAGATTCATTTGCATTGATTTCATCTTGTGGCAATGGCCAAACCAATCTGTTTGCATTGTAAGTAAGACCTTTTGCCTCTATTACTTCTTGAGCAAGTCCAAGTCTCTTTACATCAAACCATCTTTGTCCTTCACCATAAAGCTCCCAAAGTCTCTCTTGTGCAATTACATCAACAACATTAGTGGATGTAAGAGCAACACCACCAAGATTTGCCCTAGACCTTACTTCATTGATATAATCCGATGCAGTGGCATCGTTGTCACGAGCCAATAGCTCTGCGTACATTAACAATACATCCGCATATCGGAAAATGTAAGGTTGATCTGTACCAGTAGCAACATCATTATATTTGGTTAAAATAATTGATGAAGCATCCGTAGGGTTGTCTATCATTGATATTCGTGTGTCATCAACATCGAAACTAGATGCTAACGACATGGTCGGCGCAGTCTCCCTTCTACCACCATCTGCCGATGGGAAGAAATAAAAGGCCAATGCATTACTGTCATCAGTAGAATAGTTCAATCTGAATATAGCTTCGCTATTGTCACCAGGAACAAACAAATCTTCATAATTACCAAGCAATGTATAGCTGCCAATTAAAGGCTCTAGTGCATCTTGAGCATCCGGATATTCACCAAGTTCCATATGGACTTTAGCTTTTAATACTCTTAATGCATCATTAGAAAATCTATACACTCCATTATCATTAAGGTTACCTAAAGCCGCATCAATGTCAGCCTGGATATATGCATAAACCTCACTTTCTGTAGATCTAGCTACGTTACCTGCTGCAGAACCCTCTTGAGTAACCAAACCTTCAGGAATTGGCACTCCACCGTATGCGCGTGCAAGATAAAAGTAAAAATATGCTCTCAATGCTTTTGCTTCAGCTATAGAAGCAGCACTTACACTACTTGAAACCTCGCCTTCAGTAAGATTCTCTAGAGCATAAATTACAGAGTTTGCTCTAAAAATACCTCCATAAAAACTTTCCCAAACGTTAGAATTATTGGTATTCCCTGTCGCAGTAACGTTGTTTACAAAAAACTCGGTATACGTTGGAAAAGATCCAGTGTGAGAGAGTTCGTCAGCATATAAACCAGAAAGTTGAATAGGAACCGCTCCACCGACATCAGTTACTTGAAACGCACTGTAAATACCTATTACAGCTTGTTCTGCACTTTGATCATCGATAATAAACTGATCAGTACCCAATTGTGATGGGTTGTCCAAATCCAATAATGTGTCTTCACAACCTGTGCTAAATACAAGCAAAGACAATGTTAAACTATATAATATTTTTTTCATCATTTTTTTTTTAGAATGTGACATTTACACCAAATTTCCACACTTTGTTAGCTCCTTGTGTCAAGAAATCAGTACCGGATGTTACAGCGGAAGCACCACTGAAATTCACCTCTGGATCAATTCCAGAATAATCTGTGAACAACAACAAGTTGTCACCTGAAACATAGAACCTTACATTATCTAGACCCATAATTCCACTTGGAAGTGTGTAACCCAATGTTACGTTTCTCAACTTGATCCAAGAACCATCCTCAACAAATCGAGAAGAATCTTGGTTATTGTAACTAGCAGTATCGATATTAGGCCTTGGTAAATTCGAACCTGTATTATTAGGAGACCAATAATCTAATTGACTCTTAACCTTACCGTAGTTAGGGTTAGCGGCAGACCCAGCAAATTGCAATGTATTGTTGAATACTTCATTGCCTTCTGACATGGCCCAAAGGAAGTCCAGATCAAAACCTTTAAAGGTCAACGTATTTTTCCAATGCGCAGTAAAATCCGCCCATGGAGTACCACCAATGATATAATCTTCATCATTAATTATTCCATCATCATTTTGATCGACATATTTAACATCACCAGCACCTACACCGTCTGCAGCTAAGGCAGCAGGTATAACATCACCTTCTTGGTAAAGTCCATCAGCCTGCAATGTATAGAATGCGCCAAGTGGAGCACCTTCTTCAATACGACTTACAAACCCTGTTATAAATGGCGCATTCCCGTCTAACGAAGTAACCTCATTATCCAAAGTACTTACCCCTATAGATGAAGACCATGTAAAATTGTCTCCAGCAAAAATATCAGCATTCAAGCCAATTTCATGCCCTTTGTTGGTCATGGAACCTACATTACTGTAGATACCCGCTGTACTTCCATCTACAGCTACACCAAAACCAGTGTTCCCCGGTAAAGGCACAGCCAACAATAAGTCGTTGGTTTCTTTGTCAAAATAATCATACTCCAAGGTTAATCTATCATTCCAAAAACCTAATGAAGCACCAATATTAACCTGAGTTGTTTCTTCCCATTTTACATCTGGGTTACCTATCGTAGTAATAGCTGTTCCTACTGTTCCAGCATAACTTACTGCGCCTACACCTGGCAATGCGTCGTATGAACCAATACCAGTATCGTTTCCGGTAACACCATAAGAACCTCTAAGCTTCATAAAAGTAAGCACATCATTTTTGAACCAATCTTCTTCAGAAACAATGTATCCTGCAGATACAGAAGGGAAATAACCATATTTATTGTTAGGACCAAATTTAGAAGATCCATCTGCCCTCATTGAGGCTTCTAAAAGGTATCTGTTCTTGTACCCGAAAGATGCTCTTGCTATGTAAGAAACCAAATTATCTTCTACAAATTCACCTTCAGCGTTTGTAACGGTTGCTCCGGATGTAACGTTTTTTAATAATGGAGAGGCAAACCCTGTTCTTTCAGCAATGGTCAATCTTGAATGACGTCCATTGTACTCAAAACCAAGGAATCCACCAATATTAAAATCTGAGAAATTTTTATCCATCAGAAGCCCTTGGGTTGTCATCAACCTTCTGATAACACGCTGTCTGTCTTCCGCATATCCATTGGAACCAGCTCCTCTTGTTGAAGTAGATGGCAAATATGTTTTTTGATAAAAATCTAAATTATCCATACCCCATTTAGAAGTAAAAGTCATCCAATCGAACAAATCATATTGGAATTCAGCATTTACCAAAACTCGGAATGTTTCACCATTAGCTTCGTTTTCCAAGGCGTTTTGCACAGGGTTGGAGAACAACCAAGACGAACTATCAAAAGTTCCATCTTCATTATAAATGTTATTACCTGGAGATTCAAGTATCCCTGTTGACAATACACCGTATATATTATTATCTCCATTTACCAAGGTCTGTTGCTCGTTGGTAACGGAAACACCACCGATAAACCTAAATTTATCAGTAAAATCTTGACTCAAGTTCATTCTAAAGCTCTCCCTTAAGTATGACTGCCCTAATAACACCCCTTCTTGATTAAAAGAGTTACCAGCAATAAAATACTTAGTCTTATCAGAGCCACCGGAAATACTAACATCCAATCCACGAACAACAGCATTGTCTTTGTAGATGGCATCCATATAATCATCTCCCTGGTCAGCAACGGAAGCATAGAAATCGTCCAACTCACTTTGAGTCATACCAACATTTCCTGACCAAGTCCCGTTATCATACCTTCCTGAATTAGCATAATAGTCATCGCCATATCTTAACCATTCTCCATAGTTACTAATCTCATATTTTTCTACAGGATTCTGAAATCCTACATATGAACCAACAGAAATTGTCGGCTTTCCAGCCTTACCTTTTTTAGTAGTAATAATTACAACACCATTAGAACCTCTAGATCCATAGATTGCTGCAGATGCAGCATCCTTTAAAATCTCAATGGATTCAATGTCGTTTGGGTTAATACTCGAAAGAGCACTGTTTCGTTGACCACCGAATGTATCAGAGACTGTCGTCCCAGTTTCTATTTGAACCCCATCCACTATATAAAGAGGACTGTTAGATCCATTAATGGAAGTAGCACCCCTAACCCTAAGTCTAATCTCTCCACCTGGCGCACCAGAAGCTTGACTCACTTGAATTCCAGTAGCATTACCTTGAAGGGCACCAGAAATGTTAGCCGTAGAGACCTTTTGCACATCTTCTGAACTTACTTGGGCAATGGAGGTTGTAACCTTCTTCTTAGAAGTAGTACCGTAACCAGTCACAACCACTTCTTCCAATGCTTGGGCATCAGTTTCCATTTGTACGTTAATTGTTGAGGAGGCTCCTACAGCTCTTTCTACAGTCTTCTGACCAATATAACTAAAGCGTAAGGCCTGCCCCTCATCAACTGAAATGGCATAATTTCCATCAAAATCGGTTTGTGTTCCATTGGTTGTTCCCACAACCACAATAGATACACCAGGTAAGGGCAGACCCGTTTCGTCTGTTACATTACCTGAAACTGTTTTCTCTTGTCCATAAGAGAAAGACATACATAGCACCAAAAAAGGTGCTAGCATCCATGCTAACTTAGCTTTCATTTATTTCATTTTTTGAATTAGTCCGTAACAAAATTCAATATAAATAGTTACTATTCAAAAAAATTAACAACCTTGCAAACGGCTGTTTAGATATAAAATAACTATGTTTTTTTATAATTTTAACACATTATTTTCATGTCGACATTTCTTTTTTTGAGTATGTAAGAATTTATTTACCTGTTTACTGATGATTCCATTATTCCACACAAGCACACTGTTAAAACTCAATAGAAAATGTTAAAATTGTGTTATCGCTCTTTTACTGAAGCAGGGACCGACGAAGCGGGAAGAGGCTGCCTGGCTGGTCCAGTGACCGCTGCAGCGATAATTCTACCAAAAAAATTTGAAAATACTATCCTAAATGACTCCAAACAACTTTCGGAGCGGAAACGATCATTTTTAAGGCCTATTTTGGAAAAAGAAGCAGTTTCTTTTTCGATTTGCCATGTTTTTGAAGATGAAATTGATGAATTAAATATTCTGAACGCCTCTTTTTTGGCCATGCATAGGGCAATTGCGAAATTAAATCCTGTACCTTCTTTTATTATTGTGGATGGAAACCGTTTTAAGTCCTATCCAAATATTGAGCATGAATGTATTATTAAAGGAGACGGGAAATATATGAGCATTGCAGCCGCATCAGTACTGGCAAAGACCTTTCGGGACGAATACATGAAGAAAATCCATGAAGAATTTCCCATGTACAACTGGAAAAAGAACAAAGGATACCCAACCAAAGAACACCGTGAAGCCATAAAACAATACGGCCTCACCAAATATCATCGGAAAAGCTTTAGACAACTACCAGAACAGTTGACACTGGATATTTAAAAACCCTAACTTTGTGTCAAACTTCAAGAATGAGATTAAAGGTACTTTTTTGTTTGCTCCCCATTTTTATTGCATCCTGTACGAAAGAGGTAACAACCAAAGATTCCTTATTGGAACATTTACCCCCTAACCCTGCTCTTGTTTTAAAGATCACGAACCTCACTAATTTTAAAAGTGAGCTCAAAAACAATTCATTCTTAACGATTGTTGAAGGTTTTTCCAACACAAAGGAAGTATTGGACAAAATTAATGCCCTGGACTATCTTTCTACCGACCAAACTTGCGTGCTTGCACTTTACGAGGTAGGCAAGAACAATTTCGATTATATTTTAGTTGCAAAAAATGATTCTGGGTTGTTCAATGTGGACAGCGTAGACAATAAAAAGGTAGAGACTCTTACCTATCAGCAAACCAACTTGACCAAATACACCGTTGACAATCAGGAAGTATTTAGCATGCGTAAAAACAATGCAATATTAATGAGCTCTTCCATGATATTAATGGAAAACATTGTAAGATTGAGTAACAATACGCCAGTAGACCCCAACCTAGAGAGGCTTTACGGGGCGAGCGCACTAGATAAATCGGCAACGTTCTTCATCAACCCCATTGGCAACGCATCCTTACTTTCGTTAAAAGAAGAAAATGATAAATCTAAACCGTTCTCTTCTTGGATTTCTTTGGATTTTTCGGCCAATTCGGACGAAGTAAACCTAAATGGTGTGGCCATGGCTCCCGATTCCACAAAAAACTTTATCAATTTATTTAAGGGAACTTCGCCATTGACCAACAAAACACCTTTGTATGCTCCATTGAGCGCCCAAGCCATACTCTCCTATACTTTTGACGATTACCAAGTCTTTGCAGAAAACCAGAACACATATTTGGATAGAGTTAAAAAAAGTGATTCACTTTTTAACACTGTGGAGGAAGTTGGTCTTATTTATATGAACAATAAAAAAGTGGTTCTACTGAAATCTTATGGTACAGAGAGTTTGTATGATTATTTGGACAGTCGAAAAACAGCCTCACAAACTTATCAAGGAAGTGAAATCCTTGAACTTCAAGATGAAAAACTTGTTGAAATGGGCTTTACCCCATTGGTGAAGAATTTTGAATCCAACTACTGCACCCTACTGGAAAACAGCTTCATTTTTTCGCAAGACAAAGAAGCATTACAGACAATCATAAGCAGTCATAAAAGCTCCTCTTCTTTCGATAATGACCAAGTATTTCAAACCGCAAAGGCATCTTTGGCCAGTGAATCCAGTATGCTGTTTGTTTCCAACGCTTCCGGCATTGATTTTTTTACGGAACAGCACCTTTCTAAAGAGGCATTTGAAAACATAAAAGACAAAGATATTAAGGAGCAGGTTTTTGCATCACAAATAGTAATGGACAATGGTTTTGGACATTTCAATATACTCGTTTCCAAAATCAAAAAAAATCAAGAAAGTAGTACAGTCTCTCCACTTTTCACTTTGGAACTGAACACCGATTTAGCGACCGACCCTCAGTTCGTAAAGAACCATAGGACCAAAGAGCAAGAAATTGTGGTACAGGACCAAAACAATGTGCTTTATCTAATTTCAGCTAATGGAAAGGTACTTTGGACAAAACAGTTGGAAGGAAGAATTCAAGGAAATATTCAACAAGTGGATATTTACAAAAACGGTAAGCTTCAAATGGCCTTTTGCACCAATGACCAATTCTTGGTTTTGGATCGTAATGGCGAGGAAGTACCTCCATTTAAGATTGATTTTGAGGGGGGCAACCTAAATCCACTGGCCGTCTTTGATTATGATGGAAGTAGGAACTACCGTTTTGTGGTTACCCAAGGACGCAAAGTTTATATGTACAATAATCAAGCTAAAATTGTAAACGGGTTTACCTTTAAGGAAGCAACAAGCAATATATTGGATGCCCCTAAACATTTTAGGATAAGCAACAAAGATTATTTAGTGTTTAAACAGGACAATAGTACGTTGCGGATTCTACATCGTGTGGGTAGCGACCGAATAAAGGTGTCTGAAAAGATCGATTTTTCCAACAACGAGGTATTTCTGTACAAGAACAAGTTTTCTGTCACCAATAAAAAGGGCGTACTGCATCAAATTGATACCAATGGTAAACTTACCGCCACTAATTTTAATTTAAATCCGGACCACGGTTTCTATGCCACCAGCAACACTTTGGTTTTTATGGATGATAATATACTAAGTATTAGAGGAAAAAAAGTGGAATTGGAATTGGGCGTTTATTCAAAACCAAAAATCTTTTACATCTATGATAAAATATATGTAGGCGTTACAGATCTACAAAATTATCAGGTGTATTTGTTCGATAGCCAAGCAGAACCTATTCCAAATTTTCCAGTGTTTGGAAGTTCTATAATCGATATTACCGATATGGACAACGACAGAAAATTGGAATTGGTCGCTAAAGACCAAGACAACTCTTTAATTGTTTATAAAATAAACTAGAAAGGTTTCCACTACTACCTATACAATAGTTGGTACGAAACATACATCTTTCGCTAGAGTATAAAATTGTATTTAGTAATTTGTTGAACATATATCAACAAACTAGAACGCTATAAAAATGAAAACCTCCGACAAACTACTCTATTGTTTATCCTTTACCCTATTGTTGTGCACCAGCATGGAAGCCCAATTTTTTAAAAAACTGGCTAAAAAAGCAGAGAGAGCAGCGGAACGCACTGTTGAAAATCGAGTGGAAAGGGAAACTTCAAAAAAAACAGACCAAGCACTGGATAGTATTTTGGAACCAGGCTCAGGTGGAAAACAAGCCCCACGTACTACCCCGACAAATGGAAATACCGAAGGAACCAACACCGAAAACACAACTACAACAGGCCCTATCAGTACCGGCCCAAAAACCATTGAAGTATACAGCAAATTTGATTTTGTGCCAGGCGACAAACCTTTGTTCTTTGATGACTTCAATGATGAGTTTATAGGTGATTTTCCGTCTAAATGGAATACCAATGGATCTGGTGAAATAGTTACAACAGGGACAATTCCCGGTAAGTGGTACTCTATTGCCAACAAAAGCTTGACGGTTCCGAACATGGGTTCAACACTACCAGAAGATTTCACTATGGAATTTGATTTGAAAGTGACCAATTTAACAGGTGAAACCAGTTCCCAAGCCTTTTTACGAATCTATTTGTCGGAAACTTCCAATTTAAAAGTGAATGAGAATAATGCATTATCCAGTCTTTACTTCTGTCAATACATTCCAATGGGTGTTAAAGTGGATAATAATTTTAAAGGAGACCCCTCTCCCATCCAAAATACCATGCAACATGATTTAAGGGATATGTATCAGGATGTAGTTCATGTTTCCATAGCAGTCAATAAAAACAGATACCGGCTTTGGCTCAATGAGATCAAAATAGTGGACCTCCCACAATTCATCGTGAATCCTGAATTGGTCAATTATGTGAAATTTTACGCCCATGGCATAGATAAGCTAAAAAAACAGGAACAAGTTCTGATCAGCAATCTAAAAATAGCAGAAGGAGGAGTCGATTTGCGCAGAAAACTCATGGCGGAGGGGAAAATTTCCACCAATGGAATTTTGTTCAACTCGGGTTCGGCTGATATACTGCCACAATCCATGGGCATTATTAGGCAAATTTCCCAGGTTCTGAAACAAGATGCCTCCATGAGCCTTAATATTGTGGGGCATACAGACTCCGATGGTTCAGATGAAAACAATATTGCCCTTTCAAAAAGCAGGGCAGAATCCGTTAAAGAAGCCTTGGTATCCGTTTACGGAATCTCCGAGAGCAGATTAAAATCAGAAGGAAAAGGAGAAACGGAACCTGTTGCCGAAAACGACACAGCACAAGGCAAAGCACAAAATAGACGAGTTGAATTTATTAAACTATAATAACTAGTATACCACACCTATGAAACATCATTTTCTTTTACTCTTTCTCGCAGTATTTGCAATACACAATTCCTATTCACAAGCTAGCTGCAGCACTTACTACCCGTTAGTGGACGGCGCCAATTTTCAATATACCAATTACGATAAAAAAGGTAAGGAAGAAGGAAAAATCAATTATAGCGTCACTAATGTAGAAAATAGTGGCGACTACGTAAGTGCCACAATGCTGATGGAAATGGTTGACCGTAAAGGGAAAACCTATACTTCCGATTATACTATTGTTTGCGAGGGAGATGTAGTGAAGATTGATTTTAAATCTTTAATGAACGAACAAATGCTGAGTCAAATGGGTGATATTGAAATGGATATTTCGGGAACCGATGTGGAACTACCCAATAATCTAACAGTTGGACAGGAGTTGCCAGATGCAAATATGATGGTAAAAATGAAGATGGGAGGCGCCATAAACATGAACACCAATATTGAAACCATTAACCGCAAAGTGGAAAAAAAAGAAAATGTGACCACTCCGGCCGGCACATTTGACTGCTATGTAATCTACACCGAAACCCGAACCAAAATGATGATGACAAACCAAACTTTCCCATCGCGTGCATGGTTGGCTGAAGGTGTTGGTATGGTAAAACAAGAATCCTACAATAAAAAGGGCAAGCTAATAAGCAGTATGATGCTCTCCGAATTCAACAAATAAAATATATCCTTTATAAAATAAAAAAACCGAGGTGCGAGCCTCGGTTTTTTTTAATGTTTTAGATTAATCTCTAACATATTCCAAAATAATTTCTCCTGTCAAATGTGAACCAAACTGAGCATTGTCCAAGGTTAATGTCAAAACATTACCTTTCAATTGTATTGTTGATATTATGGAAAACTCTTCAAACTCATCTGGTCCTATTTGGTTAAAACCTGTAGTAATTAGAATTCCATTTTCGACTTTCCAGATGCCCGTATGAAACCCTTCTCCATCATCTCCATCCATAAAATTGGTCCCTGTAGGACCGTCGAACACATTTTCCCCATTAACTAATTCGTATTCCTTCACAGAATACCGTAAAAACCCGGTCGTCTTTATTTCTTTGGGATTATCGGTAAACTCAATGGCATAATTCGTTTCATCGGGAACAATTTGTTTAATGGTTCCATATTGATATTCTACAAGATAAGTATCATTGTAGTAATTCGTCATTATCCATTTGCCCAACAGTTGCTCATCCAAAGGCAAATCTGAAGCGGTGTCATCTTTGCTGCAGGCAACAACTAATATTGCCAAAAAATACATTGTCACTCTTTTCATTATTTGTATTGCTCTTATAATAGGTAACATATTGATTGCTATTCCAAGACTTTTAACTGAGATTTTTAATGGTCGTGCAGGGCTAGTTTAAGAAAGTAGTAGGATATAAGCTCATCTTTTCGGTCTGTAAATTGCTCCTGTAGCAAAATCCACTATAGCTCCTGGCCAAAAAAACACAAGATCTGCTATCAACGCAACCACTCGAACTTCCCTTTGTTGTTCTCCTGGAACTGGTTTCGTTTTCTGATGCTGGGTTACTTTACCTCCTAAAATTGTTGCACAACTTGAAAGCATTATTGCCATCAATCCAAGAGCCATTACTTTTTTCATCTTTTTCATTTTATATGATATATTTAATTTAAATTTTCTTTAATTCTGTTTGAGATAAAATATCATGAATCCCTCTATTTGAAAATAGATATGACAAAATATCAATGGGTATCAGTCTTGAGATTGTTCTCCAAAAAATATTTAATACGCCTACTCTGTTGGGTTCATTAACATTAACAACTTTAGTTTTGGTAATCATTTTTCCAATTGTTTGACCGGATGTATACTCAAAAACAAAATAATAAGCATAGTATAATGGAATCATAAAATATTTAAGGCTTTCCCTTTCAACATGATTTTTCAATATCATTGATAGTAACACAACAGCAATGAAGAATACAATTGAGTCCAATAAAAAGTTGCAAATCCTAATTCTCTTTTTCATATGGCCTGTTCAAAGATTGATATATTACAAAGCACTACTTTATATTATATTTTAAATCCTAGCCCAAAACTAATCACGGAGGTTTTATAAAAATTGTTAAGCTCAATCAACCCCAAACTATACCTTGCGTTCAATTCCAATTTATCGGTAAGATCAAAGCCTAGACCTCCATTGAGTCCAAAATCAAATCGGTCCAACTCAGAAAGTGGATATTTAGTCCTTTCACCTTCCAATGAAGGGTCATAAGGAACCTTTTTGAGGACTTCCTGTATTTTCACAACATAGCCTGCCTGTAATCCCAATTCCAAATGAAGGCGATCTATCAGTTCTACCCTAAAGTTGACAGGCAATAAAATCATCAATTGATTTATATTGGTAACAATTTCACCTTCCGCTATCACTGGTGCACCACCGTTAAAATCATTATTAATTTCTATTGAAGTTTTTGTTCCTTGGTTAGCCAATAGTAATTCAGGCCTTATACTTGTCTTATCTGAAATACTGATATTGAAAAACCCGCCAACATAATAGCCGATTTTTCTTTTGTAGGTATCAAAATCCGTTGTATACTGAGAATAATTGGTTCCTGCCTTAATACCAAAGGTATTATCCAATTGTGCTGATGCAGTAACACAAATTAATAGTGCAATAAGTAGGCTAATTTTCTTCATTCCTTGATTTTAAATTATTTATAATTTTTAAACCTGTTCGATTCGGGCGACGAAAGTAACAAGTTTGGCAAGGAAATTATGCCGCAAATTGACAGATGCCCTTTCTCAATTGACGAACAAATGAAAATCACTTACATGATAGGTGTAAGTATTGGATTGGCATGGTAAAACAGGAATCCTATAACAAAAAGGGCAAGCTGATAAGCAGTAAGATGCTCACCCTAAGCAACAAATGATATATATACTTTGCAAAAACAGAAGAGGCTGTCTAAAAAATATTGAAATACGTCATTCTGAACTAGTTTCAGAACCCCATCATATTGACAACTAAATCATTACGAGAACCTGAAACTAGTTCAGGTTGACGAAAACCGACATTTTGGACAGCTTCTTTTTAACTTCTACAGAAATTTTATAGCCTCTTATATTCAATAATTATTTCCCCTGTTAAATGCGACCCAAACTGGGAGTTATCGATAGTCAATGTTAAAACATCACCTTTCAATTCTATCGATGATATAATAGAATACTCTTCAAACTCATCTGGTCCTTGTTGGCTAACATCTGTAGATATTAGTTTTCCATTTTCAATTCTCCAAGTACCCGTGTGCAAACCATCTCCTTCGTCACCTTGCCAAGTATTGAACCCATCTAGATTTTCAACCACTTTTTCCCCATTGACTATTTCATATTCTCCCCAATTATATTTTAAAAAGCCTGTAGTCTTTATTTCTTTGGGATTATCGATAAACTCAATTTCATAATCCGTTTCATCAGGGACAATTTGTTCTATAATCCCATATTCATCTTGTACAAAATAGTGGTCATCATAGTAATTCGTCATTGTCCACTTGCCCAACAGTTGCTCATCCAAAGGCAAATCTGAAGCGGTGTCATCTTTGCTGCAGGCCATTACTAAAAAGGCTAAAAGACAAACTTTTAATTGTTTCATAATTTATGATTGTGTTTGATTGATTTTTATGTTCTTGCTTATTCTAATTTACTCTTGTATACTCTTCGTAAGTGTACCCTTCATCCTGAGTACTTGGATTAAAAATCCAGCGCATGGTATCAGAATCAGGGAATTGAATAGTAATATTGGCACTACTTCCTTCATCAGATGTATCCGAGGTATCTGAAATAATTTTAAAATTATACGATTCACCTTGATTTTCCCAAGTACCTGTAGTAACCCCTGTACTAAAGCAATCATTTTGCGTACCATCAAATGTTTCTACTTTAAAGCTTCCATCCTTATTGAAGATAAAGCGACTTTGAAGTGTACAGTAATCATCATACGGAAAAAACTCATCTGTACCATCATTGACCACAACACTACTGCTAGACTCCATCCATGTACCAATAAGCAAATCGTTTTGCTTTGAATCGCTTGCTTCATCTTTGCTGCATGCAACAACTAATAATGCCAAAAAACATATTATAAATCTTTCCATTTTCCTTTTATTTTTGCAGTGGTTTGTTATAAGTTAAATCCTAGCCCAAAACTAATCACGGAGGTTTTGATTGTATTATCTCGCTCTATCAATCCGTAACTATATCTCAAGTTCAACTCCAATTGATCGGTAAGATCAAAACCTAGGCCACCATTCAGACCAAAATCAAATCTATCAAAATTGGAATACGTCGTCTTTTCCCCCTCCCATGAAGGTTCGAAAGAAACTTTCTTTGCAACTATTGTTCTTTTCAGTGCATATCCTGGCTGTATACCAACTTCAAGAAAAAAGGATTCAATCAATTCAAACCTAAAGTTAATGGGCAATAAAATCACTAACTCATTTACCTTGTTTACAACTTCACCTTCTTCTCCATATAAGAATTCGCTATAAATTTCATTTAAAGTTGTTCCTTGATTTGCAAGTAGTAATTCAGGCCTTATACTTGTCTTATCTGAAATTCTGACATTAAAAAACCCACCAATATAATAGCCGATTTTTCCTTGAAAGTCCTGAACTTTTTCTCCATAGTATTCCACATCTGGTCTAAATTGAGAATAATTGGTTCCTGCCTTAATACCAAAGGTATTATCCAATTGTGCTGATGCGGTAATACAAATTAATAGTGCAATGAGTAGGTTAATTTTTTTCATTCCTTGATATTAAATTAGCTATACTTTTTAAGTGACAGGTAAGCACAACTTATTCTGTTTTGACGGGGAAAGTAACAAGTTTGGCAAGGAAATTATGCCGCAAATTGACGGATGCCCTTTCTCAATTGACGGACAAATGAAAATCACCTATATAATAGGTGTAAATATTAGATTGGTATGGTAAAACAAGAATCCTATAATAAAAAAGGGCAAGCTAATAAGCAGTAAGATGCTCACCCTAAGCAACAAATGAAGTATATACTTTGCAAAAACAGAAGAGGCTGTCTAAAAAATATTGAAATACGTCATTCTGAACTAGTTTCAGAATCCCATCATATTGATAACTAAATCATTATGAGAACCTGAAACTAGTTCATGTTGACGAAAACCGACATTTTAGACAGCCTCTTTTTTATTGAATCAATCGTTATCTTCTGGCAAAGGTGAAATCATAATATGAGCTCTGTGGGTTCCGGGGTTCATGATCCATGGATGGTTAGAACCAATAGGGTTTTCAGGAAGCCCAGTAGACGCTGCCGTAGCAAATGGTAAATAAACTACATACCGGTACTTTGCTCCTTGTACTTTAGAAGTTTCGGGGTTGTACAGATCACTCTCCCCGAAATAAATATGTAGCGTAGACCCTGGTTTTCCCATATCCAGTTGGCCCGATTTTGCTTCTTCTTCCCTAATATCAAAAATTTCGGGTCCTGTTTTTCCTTCGGCCCGCAGTTCCCTACCCCGTGCCATAAAAGGTTCCAAGCTTTTATGATAGCAAGCTGCATTGAATCCAGATTTTTTAGGATCATCCGCGAGCACTATAAATTCGTTATCTCCTTCACGAAGTGTCACAAACTCACCTGCCATATTGTACCCTATGACTTTACATCCATCCCGGCTTGCCTCCGGAGCGGCCAATAATGACGCTGCAATCAGGGTTTCATCTGAATCAATAGGAACGTAGTTTACATTTACTTGATCGGTTGTGGTATCCTCTACTGTTTCTGAAATAGCGGTTTCTTCTGTGACTTTTTTGTTTTCGCCTGTATTCTTGCAGGAAATCAAAACTCCTGTTAAGGCAATTACTGTGATAAATTGTTTCATGGTATAGTAATTTAGTTATCGAAAATAGGGAAGCTAGCGAGCAGAATCTAAATTTAACCTCTGGTTTGTGCTACAAGAACCTATTTAGTACAGTAGTAAGATAAGAATTTTTAGGACAAGGGTTTGTTGGAGTTACACTTATCGGTCTTGTATATGGCTCGTAGCGTGCAAATTATAGAATTATTTTCTGTTTAAGCACAAGCCAGATTTTTAAATTTTACTATTTATTTTTTTTATTGGAAATCGTCAAATTTAAAAATTTAGCGACTTTCCAAATATGCCTTAACTTCGATTAATCAGATGATTATCAATGAGCTATGCACGTTGCTGTGTGCAATAATTTCATTCCATTTTTTCAATTATTTCGTCCCAATAACGAACAAGTTTGAATGTTTCTTCTGCTTTTTTAATGTCGTAGTGAAAGTTAATATAATTATTTAATTCACAGTTTAAGAAACCTTCTCCATTAGTCAATTGGTCAGATAAAATATCATAAATTTTATCATCATCTTCTCCTAATCCAGGAAGAACTATTGCAAATCTGTATTTGTCTGAACTTGTCTTTAAATCAAATATAATTAGAAAGGCTCTTAAGTCTCTTGGCTTCGTAATAATATTTACTCCAAGTTTATCATCTGGGAAATCATAATTAATCCAAAATGGCGGTTTTATAATTTCCTTTTCGGGATTATCTAATTGCTTGCGAACAATTTGCATATTCTTGCTGAACAAAAAGATATAACCAAGTTTCTCAAATGCTTTTAAATAAGCAATCTTCAGCAATGAAATTTTTAAAATGTTTTCGTTTAAAGGTTCTGGTTTAGGAAAACTAAAAGACAGCTTTTTTTGCCATCCAATATTCTTTAAATCCGTTGCAAATATTGGGTTGTGATAAGTTTGTGTTGCGCTATCAAAAAATCTTTTGGATGTTTTCGGATTGTTATTTTTACTATCAACATTTATTATGAACTCACCATCTTCATCAATTTTAATTTTAGCATTAACACCTTTATTTCCGGTATGTTCATTCGTAAAGTTTGTCTTAAATTCCGAATTAGGTTTAAATGAATATGCATCAGAAGTTTTTAAAGCATTTGCTAATTCCACATCAATGCTATGACCAGATTTAGAATTACATTTTTTACAAGTTAAAATTGTCCCTTTTCCGCCAAGTGATTTCGGTGGATTATGTTCAAGAGTTAGTGTTTTATCGTGTAAATGCTTTTTAGTAAAATGGTTTGTACAAAGTGGACAATAATAACCATAATCTTTATCGTAAGTATTTTTTAGTTTGGTGTTATCGATAATAGATTGAAAATTATCAGAGTAGATTTTGAAAATAAATTCTCTTTTTTCTCTATTGTTCATTTATTGTCGATGTTTGGTTTTATTGCATACAACGTTTAAGATATGATTCGTTTTTAAATGAATTATATCGACCGATAAGTGAAGTTAGCATTTTTCTCGTTTAAATTCCACCGACAATTGATGAATGGTGCTTTTGAGTTGGCAGATAAAAGATAATCTAAGTCCCAGCCTCTTCCCTAATCAATTCCGCTTCAAAAAGAGCGGTAAAATGATTTAGTAATTTTTCTTTCACTGCTGACACATCCACTTCCTTTTGTCCAAGTTCCACATTCAGGGAAGTAACCGCCTTGTCTTTGATACCACAGGGAATCATCATGTCAAAATAGCCTAGATCAGTGTTTACGTTTAAGGCAAAACCATGCATGGTCACCCAACGGCTGGCACGCACGCCCATAGCGCATATTTTACGGGCAAATGGAGTGCCCACATCCAACCAAACCCCGGTTTCACCTTTTGAGCGCTCCCCTTTTATGCCATATTCGGCTAAAGTGAGAATCACCATTTCTTCTAAAAAACGAAGGTATTTGTGTATGTCCGTAAAAAAATTGTCTAAATCTAAAATGGGATAGCCCACCACCTGTCCGGGACCATGATAGGTAATATCCCCTCCTCGGTTGATTTTATAAAAAGTAGCCCCTTTTTCCGCAAGTTTTTGTTCATCCACCAACAAATTGTTGATGTCCCCACTTTTACCCAAAGTGTACACATGCGGGTGCTCCACGAACAAAAAATGGTTTGGGGTCTCAAGGCCGGCATTCTCCCGTCGGTTGCGCACCTTAATGTCCACAATGTTTTTAAAGAGTGCCTCTTGATAATCCCAAGTTTCCTTGTAGTCTTTTAATCCCAACTCTTGTATGGCGACTTTCTTGTTCATCCCACAAAAATACAAAATAGGAAGTCTAGTCCTCTAACTCCACTTCAATCAAAAAAGCTTCAGGATCTTTTAAAACATCAAGAAAATTAACTTTATAAATCAACGTTTTACCGTCCATTGAAAAGGTAGCTTCCTCCAAATTTGTTTCTTTTATTCGTCTTGGAAAGTGGTATTTAAATGTATAATTGGAAGAGCCGAGAAACATCTCTGCACTTTGCAAACTATCCTTGCTTCTCTCAAACATCTCTTGATCAACAATTTTAGCTACACGTCTGAATTTGTTGTCATTAAACTCATAGGATACTTTTGTCGCCTCATTTTCAGCTCCGTTTGGCATGGGTTTGGAGCCAGCACTAGGCCCAACCGCCGCTGCACTTTGAAAAGTATTAAAGGCATTGTTCATTTCTGATATATCTTCAAAATCAGCAAACATATCAAAAAGCATCAACTCTTCAGCTTCGTTCATTTGCATCCGAAGACTAAAGGGCTCCAAACGTTTTAAATTTTCTTGTTCTTTAGCAGAAAGCATGGAAATACTATCTCTTTTCTCTACCAGCATTTCCTTGAAAACTAACGTGGAGTCTATCACCTCATTGGTTCTTGTAGAATCTGCTGGTAACATTCCAAACATTTCATTACCGTCAAAACTAATATTTAGCCTACCGGTACCATCTTCGTTAAAGTAAATTTCTTCCGTAAAATTACATGAACAGACTAGGGCAACAACCATTGCCATAAAAAAGATTTGGGTTCTTTTCATAAAAAAAATCAGTTAGTTTTGTTTAATATGACCAAGGCCCCAATAACCCCGGGAACCCATCCACAAAGGGTCAAAAGTAATACAATAAGGAATGACCCACAACCTTTCCCGATTACGGAAAGCGGAGGAAAAAATATGGCAAGCAATACTCTCCAAATACTCATGAATATATATTTTGATTGATGTACTATATTAGTAGTCAATTTATAGATTTTGTTACACGATTAATAGGCCATTGGGATAAAAAGTAGTTACATCTGAAATGTTTTATTGATCTCTCATCACCAAAACACATACAATAAACTGGCTCAAGGCAAGGATTTAAAGCGCAAAAGTGTAATTTTGCGCTTTAAATTTTTTATAGACTATGCAACTATCGGAACAAGAAATCGTTCGAAGGGAAAAATTGACCAAATTAAAGGAAATGGGTATCAATCCATATCCAGCAGCATTATATCCTGTTGATGCCACTTCCAAGAGCATCAAGAATGATTTTGAAGAGGGAAAGAAAGTCGTGATTTCCGGTAGGTTGATGTCGCGAAGAATCCAAGGAAAAGCCTCATTTGCCGAACTACAAGACAGCGAAGGACGTATCCAAGTCTATTTTAATCGAGACGAAATCTGTTCTGGTGATGACAAAACTTTGTACAATGATGTATACAAAAAATTATTGGATATAGGCGATATTATTGGTGTTGAGGGCGAGCTTTTTACTACCCAAGTGGGTGAAAAAACCGTGATGGTAAAAAACTTCACACTGTTGAGCAAAAGCTTAAGACCATTACCATTACCAAAGGTAAACGATGAAGGAAAAGTGTACGATGCCTTCAACGACCCCGAGCAAAGGTACCGTCAGCGTTATGTAGATTTGGTGGTAAATCCTCATGTTAAGGACACCTTTATAAAACGAACAAAAATCACCACCAGCATACGGGAGTTCTACAATCAAAAAGGGTATTTGGAAGTAGAGACCCCTATTTTACAACCCATTCCGGGAGGAGCTGCTGCACGACCATTTTTAACGCACCATAATGCACTCAACATTCCATTGTACCTGAGAATTGCCAACGAATTGTATTTAAAAAGATTGATCGTTGGAGGTTTTGATGGGGTGTATGAATTTGCTAAAGATTTCCGTAACGAAGGTATGGATCGTACCCACAATCCAGAGTTTACCGTAATGGAACTCTATGTGGCATACAAAGACTACAATTGGATGATGGATACCACCGAAGAACTATTGGAAAAAGTGGCCGTTGACGCCACTGGCAGTTCCAAGGTTACCGTAGGTGACCATGAAATTGAATTTAAAGCACCTTACCCAAGAGTTCCCATTTTGGAAGCCATAAAAATTCACACAGGTTATGATGTGGCTGGAATGGAAGAAGATGAACTCCGCGAAGTGGCCAAAAAATTGGACATTGAAGTGGATGAAACCATGGGCGTCGGTAAATTGATCGACGAGATTTTTGGCGAAAAATGTGAGCACTTTTACATTCAGCCTACATTTATCATTGATTATCCAAAGGAAATGAGTCCGTTGACCAAAGAACACAGAACAAACCCTAGACTTACGGAGCGTTTTGAACTCATGGTAAACGGCAAAGAATTGGCCAATGCCTATTCCGAGCTTAACGACCCGATTGATCAACGCGAGCGATTTGAAGATCAGCTCAAGCTATCCGAAAAAGGAGACGATGAGGCCATGTTCATAGACCAAGATTTTTTGCGTGCATTGGAGTATGGAATGCCCCCTACATCTGGAATAGGAATCGGAATAGATCGTTTGGTAATGTTAATGACGAATAACTCATCCATTCAAGAAGTACTGTTTTTCCCGCAAATGCGACCAGAGAAAAAGCAGGTAGAACTTACTGACGAGGAAAAAGTTGTATTGGATATCCTTAAACCACAAGGAGAAATGGCTTTGGCCGACCTAAAAAGCAAAACTGGTCTAAGCAATAAAAAATGGGACAAGAGCATTAAAAGTTTAACCAAGCACGGACTTGTTAAAGTAGAAAAAACCGAGGATTCGCTTAATGTGAAGTATACAGGTTAAACTGTAAAAATTACGAAAATACAGAAGCACGCCCCCTGAATTTGAAAATAAATTCAGGGGGCGTCGTTTTTAAAAAAAGTATTATCTTCCCCCAGTTTTCCTCCTAATCTGAGGAAAATTTCCAGCAGCTATCCCCAATAATCTTACTAAAACCTATTTAAATGAAAAGAATGAAATTAGCATTCCTTTTTGTGCTGTTGGTATCGTTTATTGGTCGAGCACAAGAGGTAACAGGAACCGTTTATGATGATCAAAATGTGCCTTTGCCCGGAGCATCGGTTCTTTTAAAAGGCTCCACTATTGGGGTAATCACAGACTTTGATGGAAACTACAGTATCGAAGCCAAAAATGGCGACATTTTGGTATTTTCCTACGTAGGCTTCAACACACAAGAAGCAACCGTAACCGGAAACAATTTAAATGTAACACTACAAGCAGGTATGGAACTGGAAAATGTAGTGGTTGTCGGTTCTAGAAATCCAAATAGAACAGCAACGGAAAGTACTGTTCCAGTGGATGTCATTGACATAAAGGAACTAAACAACGTTGCCCCACAAGTAAATTTAAATCAGATATTAAATTACGTAGCTCCTTCGTTTACTTCCAACACGCAAACCATTTCGGATGGAACAGACCACGTGGATCCCGCCTCTTTAAGAGGGCTTGGGCCAGACCAAGTGTTGGTATTGATCAATGGTAAACGTAGGCATACCTCCTCTTTGGTCAACGTGAACGGTACATTTGGACGAGGCAGTGTGGGCACCGATTTAAACGCAATTCCCGCAGCGGCAATAAAGCGCATTGAAGTGCTTAGGGATGGTGCAGCGGCCCAATATGGCTCTGATGCCATTGCCGGTGTTATCAATATTGTTTTGAATACTACTGTAAATGAGTTGACTGCAACCGTTACAAGCGGTGCCAACTTTTCCAAAAATGCAAACCAGCAAACCGGTGGCATTGATGGTGAAACAACAAACTTTGCAGCCAGTTATGGTTTGCCTCTTGGTGAAAATGGCGGGTATATCACCTTCTCAGGTGATTTTGACGTTCGCCAAGACTATAATCGCATGAAAGAATGGGAAGGCAATGTCTTTAATCTTTACAATACCGTTGAACGTTTTGCAGGTGCTGATGGTTATGATCTGGCCAATTTATTGGACGACGATGTTACTGATGTAATCCAGTATGCAAATCAGGCCAATATTAACTTGAATGGGGCCATGACCAAAGCAGAACTTCAACCTATCCTATCTGCAGATAATACCGAAGCGGAATTGGCTGCAAGAGGGCTCAAAAGAAGCGATTTTAATATGCGCGTAGGCCAATCTGCCTTGCGCGGCGGTAGATTCTTCACCAACTTTTCCTTACCCTTGGATGATAAGGGTACTGAGATATACTCTTTTGCGGGTATTAGCTCAAGAACAGGAAATTCTGCTGGATTCTATAGACTTCCCAGTGAAAACAGAACATTCACCCCAGCCTATATAAATGGCTTTTTACCTGAAATCAATTCTGCTATCAGAGATCATTCTTTATCCGCAGGCATAAAAGGTATGGTTGGTGATTGGAATGTGGATTTTAGCAATACCTACGGGAAAAACGCCTTCTTATACACTATAGGGAATACCTTCAACGCATCCTTGCAAAGTTCTTCTCCCACTATTTTTGATGCAGGGGGATTTTCTTTTAGTCAAAACACCACCAACTTAGACGTCAATCAATTTTTTGATGATGTAATGTCAGGTTTAAACGTGGCGTTTGGAGCGGAATATAGAGTTGAAAACTATAATATTGAAGCGGGTGAAGAGGCATCCTACGCACAATACACTGCAGATGGACAGGTCATAACCATAGCCTCACAAGAACCTTCCCGAGATTTCTTTGGAGACCCAAGACCAAAAGGGTCCCAAGTTTTTCCTGGTTTTAGTCCAGATAACGAACTCTCTAGAGCTAGAAGTAGTGTTGCAGGGTATTTTGATGTAGAAGCTGATTTCTCAGAAAGATTTTTGGCAAGTTTTGCCACTAGATTTGAAGATTATAGCGATTTTGGATCCACCATTAATTTTAAATTGGCTACCCGTTACAAAATTACAGACAATATAAATATTCGTGCTGCTGGAAACACAGGGTTCCGAGCTCCTTCGTTACATCAAATCAATTTTAATTCCACATCAACAATTTTTGACCAGAATGGAAACCCACAAGAAGTTGGTACCTTTGCGAATGATAGTAGGGCCGCAAAACTTTTGGGCATACCACAACTTAAAGAAGAAACATCCAGCAGTGTAAGTTTAGGGTTTACAGCCAAAATTCCAGATGCCAACCTAACCTTTACGGTAGATGGCTATTTTGTTAAAATCAATGATAGGGTAGTTTATACAGGTCAATTTGAAGCAAGTCCAGATACTGATGATAATGGTGATGTAATTGAAGATCTAAATGGGAATCCTGTTTTTTCTGGAGCTCAATTAGAACTAAATAATCTTCTTAGGCAAGCAGGTGCTACCGCAGCATCTTTCTTTGCCAATGCCATTGACACCGAATCCAAAGGGTTGGATGTGGTTATTACGCATAAGGCACAGCTTAGTGATAAGTGGAATTTAAAATCTGATTTGGCTGGTACTTTTTCAAAAACACAGCAAGTGGGCGACATAAATGCCTCAGAAGTTTTGGAAAATGCAGGGTTGGTAGATACTTATTTTCCAGAAGATAGTAGGGTGTACTTGGAAGAGGCTGTTCCTAGAACTAAGATAAACCTATCCAATAGCTTAACATCGGACAAGTTAATTGTCTTTGTAAGAAATGTATACTTTGGAGAAGTTACAGAAGCTACTACCAATATAGATAGACAACAAGTATTCGGCACCCAATTGGTTACCGATTTATCTATTGGTTATAAAGCCACTCCTTCACTTACCTTCACCGTTGGAGCGAACAACTTGCTCGACATTTATCCCGATAGGGCAGCCGAAACTTTGGCTGATGGTGGAAATAACCGAAGTGACGGACGTTTTGATTGGTCCAGAAGGGCGCAACAATTCGGTATTGGCGGTAGGTTTCTCTTTGGAAGAATCAGCCTTACTTTAAAGTAAGTAATCCCATTTTTTCACAATCATATTATATAAGCCCCATTTTTTGGGGCTTTTTCTTTTCTGGACATATTGCACCCACGCAATTATGGATTTCTGATTACAAGTTGAGTACTTATATTTTTATGTTTTAACAAAAAAGCATAGCTTAGAACCCCAATGGAGCTAAGCAAAAAAATTGGGCTGATCTTGGGGCCGGTCGCCTTTCTTATTTTAAACCTATTGCCTTTTGAATTGATATCGGAAAAAGGCGACCCCGTAATTTCAATAGCTGCTTGGATGCTGATCTGGTGGATTACTGAAGCGGTATCCATATCGGTAACCGCATTACTTCCCTTACTGCTACTCCCTATTTTAAAAGTATTACCAATTGCAGAGGTCGGTGCCAACTATGGCAGCCCCATTGTTTTCCTTTTCTTTGGAGGATTTGTGATGGCTTTGGCCTTGGAGAAAGTAAACCTCCACCGTCGCATTGCGCTCAATATTATCAGGCTTACAGGTACTACTCCCAACAAAGTTATTTTAGGGTTTATGATTGCCACTGCCACCTTGAGCATGTGGATCAGTAACACAGCGAGTACGGTGGTTATGCTTCCCATTGCCATTTCAGTTATTAATCTATTGATCGATGATGAAGATGGTTTTACAAAAAGTGACCAAAATTTTGCTTTAAGTGTGATGCTCGGTATTGCTTTTTCAGCAAATGCAGGAGGTATAGCCACAGTAATAGGTACACCCCCAAACTCTGTATTGATTGGATTGCTCGAAAACGAATACAATACCGAAATATCTTTTTTAAAATGGATGACCATCGGGTTGCCATTTTCTATCATCATGATTGCCATCAGTTATTTAGTATTGGTAAAATTGATGTTTCCTAACCGCGATTTAAAATTCAACGCTTCAAAAGACGTGATCTATGCCGAGCTTAAAAAGTTGGGGACAACGACGGGCAAGGAAAAAATGGTCTTGGTCATTTTTGGCGTAACTGTTTTTCTATGGATCTTCAGGACACTGATCAATAGTATTTTTCCAAATTTGGGAATAACGGATACTATGATCAGTATTTTTGCTGCCGTAGCACTTTTTGCCATCCCTTACAATATTAAAAAAGCAGATTTTATAATCACATGGAAAGATACCTCCAAACTGGCTTGGGGAATTTTAATCCTATTTGGTGGAGGGCTTGCATTGGCCCAAGGAATGTCAACCAGTGGAATTGTTGATCTGGTCGCCACCGGAATTGCCCAAAGTGACATAAGTATTTTGTTCACGGCGGCATTATTGATTTTCTTAATGCTGTTTATGACGGAATTGATGAGCAACGTAGCCCTAGTTGCTGTTTTGGCTCCAGTTGTGGCCGGTATAGCGATTGGGCTTGATATCCCAATGCTTCATTTACTGATTCCAGTTACCATTGCTAGTAGCTGTGCCTTTATGTTGCCTATGGCCACCCCGCCGAATGCCATTGTATTTGCTAGCGGCTATGTAAAAATTCCACAAATGGCGCGAGTTGGCGTTTTGCTGAACCTTATTGCTGTGGCATTGCTTATACTTATGTTTCAGTTTGTGATTCCACTACTGTTCTAAAACTAAAAATGCCCTTCTGGGCAGAAGAGCATTTTTACAAACTAACTAACTCAAAAAAATGTAAAAACTAACTTAAACTAACATTACGCTATCTTAAAAAGATACTCGTAACTCTTTGTTAGGCATAAAGTTAAAACCCTTTTTTGTGAAATTTATTGTAATTAATTTTTTATTAACGACCTATACCATTTTCGCTGAAACTCCTTTTTCCACTAAAAGGTTAAGAATGTTGAACTTCTTAAGCGCAATATGAGGATTGTTTGAATTATCTATATCTAAATAATCATTTCATTAAGAATCCCATTCCTTCGAAAACCTGTGTTATATTTTTGTTAACCAGCATCTTATAAGATATATTTAACAAAAACCCCTCGGTTGAGGGGTTTTTTAGCTAACTCAAATAAGTTGTAAAATGAAAAACACTTTACTGAATTGACCCAGAATAGGGGTCAAAATTTTCGGGTAGATACTTGGAAGTATCAAAACCCAATTCCAAATTATCTTCTTCCATATAATTGATAGAAGTAATAGCAATTACATCGGTATAAGGATTAAAATCTTCAGGCAATAAATAATCACTGTCCAAGCCTAATTCGAGTTCAATCTTTTCCTCTACAAAAGGAATTGATCTTAAATCTACGTAAGCCTCATATGGAGAAAAGTTTTCAGGCAGATAGTCCTTAGTATCAAAACCTAGATCCATATCTTTTTCTTCCATGTAATTGATTGAGTGCACGTCCACTACTTGGGTATAAGCGTTAAAATGCTCCGGCAAGTACTTATGGGTATCAAAACCTAACACTGGATCAACTTTATTTTCGAGATATAGTATGGAATTCAAATCAAAATAGCTTTTGTAAGGATCAAAATCCTCGGGAAGGTAATCAGCGGTATCAAAACCTAAATCCGTTACCGGCTCTTCCTCTAAATAAGCTACTTCGTTCAAATTCAACTGATAATTCTCCATCTCCAAAGTTGAATCGTAGAATTCGGCATTGATGTTCAATGCAGTCAAATTGTTTTCTATGCTACCAAGAGTCTCAATTTGCATTTCCACAACCTGGGCATTTTGTTGGTCGTTCGCTATGGCGGTACTACTTAATAATACACTTCCATAAATTAATAATAACTTGTTCATTTTTTGATTGAATTTTGTGATTGATGTTATGCTTATAAGACTACACAGAAACCAAAACGTTACACTCTTTAAGATATTTTCACAAAAACCAAACACTCTCTGAAGGTAGATACACAGGGGGACACAGCTCAAACCATTAGTAAAACGCAGGACTCCCAAAGGTTGGGCAATTCCGTTAAAAAAATAACCGTTAATATATTTTTAACAATTAATTCAATCAATTTTTAGGTTCTTTGGACGCTTTAATTTTTCAAACTGATATATAATGATCAAAAATTCACTGTTTCGACTTTTACTAGCAGTTATTTTATTGGGTACATTTCAAACTACGGAAGCCCAACTTTTTAAAAAGAAAAAGAAAGATACCGAACAAAAGAAGGAAAACAAATCCAAACCTGGTGATATAAAACCTTATGATAAAGTAATAACAAAGGATGCAGTAACGGACAACGGACTTTTTAATGTACATACTGTAGAAGACAAACGATATTACGAAATTCCCGATTCCTTATTTAATCGCGAAATGCTGATGGTAAGCCGGATTTCCAAAACGGCAACTGGAATCGGTTTTGGTGGCGGTAAAATAAATACTCAAGTGTTGCGCTGGGAAAAAATGGACAAGAAAGTATTGGTACGGGTAGCATCTTATGAGAATGTAGCCGCCGATTCCTTGCCGGTTCATGAGGCAGTCTTAAATTCCAATTTCGAACCTGTCCTCTTCTCGTTTAACATCAAGGCCATCAACAAAAAAGATTCCTTGAACCCATCAACGGTAATAGAAATAGACCCCTTGTTCACCAAAGATGTAAAGGCTCTTGGTTTTCCCGATCGTTTCAGAAAAAGATATAAGGTAACCCGAATGGATGCCGACCGTAGCTATATTGAATCTATAAAGAGTTATCCGCTGAACATAGAAGCGCGTCATGTAAAAACATATCTTTCCAGTGAACCACCAAGCAATGCCAGCCTTGGTTCCATTTCGTTGGAAATAAACAACTCCATGATCCTTTTGCCTAAAGAACCGATGAAACGTCGCTATTTTGACGAACGCGTAGGTTGGTTTGCTCGGGGCCAAGTAGATTATGGTCTTGATGCCCAAGAAAGTAAAACGGTTACCTACCTTGATCGTTGGAGACTCGAAGTAAAAGATGAGGACATTGAAAAATTTAAGGCAGGTGAATTGGTCGAGCCCAAAAAACCCATTATTTATTATGTGGACCGTGCAACCCCGGAAGAGTGGGTGCCTTATATTAAACAAGGTATTGAAGATTGGCAAGTTGCATTTGAAGCAGCAGGCTTTAAAAACGCCATTATTGCCAAAGACCCACCTACATTGGAAGAGGATCCAGAATGGTCTCCAGAGGATGTGAGATATTCTGTAGTACGTTATTTAGCCTCTCCTATTCCGAACGCAAATGGTCCTCACGTGAGCGATCCTAGGAGCGGTGAAATTTTGGAATCGGACATTAATTGGTACCATAATGTAATGAGCTTGTTGCGCAATTGGTATTTTGTGCAAACGGCAGCAATCAATCCAGAAGCACAAAAAACCCAGTTCAAAGAAGAAATCATGGGACGGTTGATACGGTTTGTATCCTCCCACGAAGTGGGTCACACCCTAGGCTTGCCCCATAATATGGGAAGTAGCGTAGCCTATCCAGTAGACTCGTTACGCTCGGCAAGTTTTACTGAAAAATATGGAACGGCCCCATCTATTATGGATTATGCCCGTTTCAACTATGTTGCCCAACCTGGTGATGACGATGTTGCCCTTATGCCCAATATTGGAATTTATGACAAGTACGCCATTAAATGGGGATACAAGCCTATTTTGGACAAAACGGCAAAAGAAGAAAAAACCACGCTTAATAATTGGATATTGGAGCATGCTGGTGATCCAATGTACCGTTTTGGTCACCAACAAGTTGGGGATATCCACGATCCAAGCTCTCAAACCGAGGATTTAGGGGACAATGCCATTAAAGCCAGTTTGTACGGTATTGAGAACCTAAAGCGTATTGTTCCAAAGTTGATGGAATGGACCACCGAAGAAGGTGAAAACTACGATGATTTGGAAACCATGTACGGACAAGTGGTCGCACAGTTCCAAAGATACATGGGACACGTTTCCAATAATATTGGAGGTGTTTACGAGTACCATAAAACCGCCGACCAAGAAGGCGCAGTATATGTACATGTGAGCAAAGAGCACCAGAAAAATTGTATGGCTTTTATGCAAGAACAACTCTTTGAAACACCTGAATGGTTGATTGATCAAAATATATTCAACAAAATTGAATATTCTGGTTCCGTGGAGCGTATTCGCGCCACACAAGAACGCTCCTTGAACACCATGTTGCACTTGGGGAAATTGGCCAGGCTCATAGAAAGTGAAGCCTTGAACGGTGACGAAGCCTACAGTTTGGTAGAAATGATGCGCGACCTGCGAAGAGGAATTTGGTCGGAGACTCGAAATGGTACAACCATCGATACCTACAGAAGAAACCTGCAAAAAGCACATATAGATCGTTTGGAGTATTTAATGACCGCCGATAGCCAAAGTAAAACACCTGATTTTGGAGGTTATAGAAAATCAACTCCCATCAACACAAGTCAATCCGACATTCGTTCGGTGGCACGTGCAGAGCTCAACAATTTAAAGAGCGATATTAGAGGTGGCCTTGCCAGAATTTCCGACACCATGAGTCGTTATCATTTGCAAGATGCTTTGGAGCGTATAGACTTGATTTTGGATCCTAAATAAGCGCTTCCTTTTTAGATTTGTACAAATTGTTAAGGTGTAACCGATGAGTTTTTCGGTTACACCTTATTTTTTTTTCCATTCACATCTAAACAAGATCATTTCACAACAAATCGCTGAGATTTCCATTCGGTTTAATTACTTTAGTAATCCCAAATCTCAACATCATGACTTACAAAGCTAAGAGTTTCATCTACTTTTTATGTTTCGTGGCAGCTTCCGCATTATACTACGTTGTGGAGCAAAACGATAAATTCGAAGATCACATCAATTCGGACACTTTTGTAGAAACCAATTTTCAAGATGACGACCATTTTGAAGATGATACCGAGAAAAATCTTGAGGAAGAACTCAAGTAACACCCTAAAAACATTCATATTGTTAAAAGCTTCATAAACTATATGAAGATGGTTAAACCTTTGGACTCCCTATTTGTCCAAGATATAAATCATTAAAATATAGACATATGAAACGATTGACAGTAGTATTGGTTATGCTGATGAGTATTGGCTTGGCCGCTCAAAAACATAATGGTTCAAAAAAAATGCGCAAAGGTGCAAAAATGGACTTGACCACAGAAGAAATGGCCACGTTGCAAACTAAAAAGATGACCTTGGCTTTAGATTTGACAAACGCTCAACAAGATAAGGTATATGACATCAACTTAGAAAATGCAGCGTCTAAAAGAGCAAAGCATGAAGAGATGAAGGCCTTAAGGGAAAGTGGCGAAAGAAAAAAGCCAACTTCTGAGGAACGATTTAAAATGGAAAATGAACGATTAGATCGTCAAATTGCAGTTCAGGAGCAAATGAAAAAAATACTGGATGAGGATCAATACGAATCCTGGAAAAAAATGCACAAACGCAAAAAGTTTATGCACGGCAAGAAAAAAATGGAGGAGAGAGGGAGAAGAGGATAGTGTTTTTTGTTGATTTTTTTAAGAAACCGCGCCTGCCATGGTCGCGGTTTCTTTTTTATAACACTTTTTTATTGAAATATTTGATTATCTGCTATTTTACAGATATATTTGATTATCTGTTTATTTACAGATATTTTAAATTATCTGCTTTTTAGAAGATATTTATTAAATATAATGCCCATGAGTGCCATACTTACAGGAGATATTAAAAACTCTTCGGAATATAAAGCCAGTATATGGTTGCCCTTGCTCAAACAAGCGTTGGGCAAATATGGCAATGAACCTGCCGATTGGGAAATATACCGAGGTGATAGTTTTCAATTGCAGACCACCCAAGAAAATGCTCTGGAAGCGGCAATCTATATCAAGGCAAATATTAAGCAAATTCGGAATATGGATGTTAGGATAGCCATTGGGCTGGGCGAAAAAAACTACGAAGCGGCTAAAATCACAGAATCCAATGGTCCTGCTTTTGTTAACTCCGGTCAATGTTTTGAACAGCTCAAAAAGCAGAATTTAGGCATCCGATCATCTAATAAAAAGTTTGACGAACAAATCAATTTATTGCTCCAACTAGCCCTTCTTACCATGGACAACTGGACACCTGCCATCTCAAAAACAGTGAAATATGCCCTGGAGAACCCAGACATGAACCAAAAAGAGCTGGCATCCTTGCTCAACAAATCACAAGGGAACATTAGCGAAGAACTCAACAAAGCTGGATTTGACGAAGTCAAAAAAATGATTCAATTTTACAACAACCAACTCGTCCAATTATGATGCTTTTTGCCCTAAAATTGTTACTGGCCCATTTTATCGGAGACTTTGTGCTCCAACCAAAGCATTGGGTAGAAGATAAGTTACAAAAGAAAGGCAAATCTAAATACCTCTATTTTCATATGGGGGTGCATGTATTGATACTTTTGCTCCTATTGCAATTCCAACATTTGGGCGCCATTGCGGTTATTGTGGCAACCCATTACCTGATTGATTTGGGAAAACTGCACCTCACCAACCCCAAAAACTATCGCTGGCTTTTTGTGGTGGACCAAGTGCTGCATCTTTTGGTTTTATGTGGTGTTTTGTATTGGGTGTATCCCTTTAAAATTGATTTCGCTCAAATTTTTGATGAAAAAGCCCTGTTACTGATAACATGCTTGATATTTGTTTCCTATGTATCTGGCATTATCATGCGAATGCTGTTGGCTCCCTATATTGATGAAGTGGCCAAAAGTGATGAACCTGATGAAGGTGGTTCCCTAAAAAATGCAGGAACCTATATTGGTATGTTGGAACGGCTTTTTGTATTTGGATTTATCTTGATGCAGCAATGGGCCGCCATCGGTCTCTTGATTGCCGCTAAATCCGTGTTCCGATTTGGGGACCTCAACAAGGGCAAAAACCGAAAATTAACAGAGTACGTTCTTATCGGCACCCTCTTAAGTTTTGGACTGGCCATTCTTTCCGGAATAGGCTACCTATACCTGTCCAACCAACTGTAGCCACTGGCCGACTCCTTTTTTTTTACCTTCTTTATTTTGTGCTCTATGGAAAAACCCCGGCTTTTTTAAGGTTTTTCCACAATGCTGTTTATTTATGAATTAGTAATTTGCCGTTCGCAGCCCCCCTATTTTATGAAATTAAAAACGATGCATGCTTTAGATAAATACATCGGTTACATCCCCATTTGGGGGTATAGAAGTGTATTTTATGCTTCTATAAACAAGTTGTAAGCAAGCTGAAAAAAGAGCCACCGAACGTTCAAGTACATTTCATTTTACTCGTACCTCACAAAATAAAAAGAGCTTTCTCTTCCCCACCGCCACCCTGACAAATTGAATACAATTGTAACTTATTTAAACACTTTTGTCCAGTTAATCGAAACTTTTGTTTACTTTTACAGAACTATCACAAATAATTAAATATGACTATTCTTGGTAAGTATCTTACTGACAAATCAATAAATAAAGCGGAAGTCTCACGAAAAACTGGGATTGGAAAATCTCGCTTAAGTCAGCTAAGCACGAAGGATAATACAAATCTTAAAGCAGAAGAACTATATCTGATTTCCAAAGCAATAGACTCTGACCCAAATGAGATTCTTGAGAAAATTTATGGACATTTAAAACTGAATATATAATATGGATGAATTGAATTTCATAGATTTATTCGCGGGAGCATCTGGAATGTCAGAAGGATTTATCCGAGCTGGATTAAACCCAATTTCACATATAGAAATGGATAATTATGCTTGTGATTCTATAAGAACCAGAGCAGCCTATCATTTTCTAACAAAAAATGGAAAAGAAGAAACTTATATAGATTATCTAAAAGGAAAAATTTCAAGAGAAGAATTATACACTCAGGTACCAAAAAAGATTTTAGATTCTGTTTTGAATATTGAAATTACAGACGATTCTATTAAATCAATATTTTCACAAATCGACAAGACATTAAACGACAGAAAAGTAGATTTAATAATTGGCGGACCGCCTTGTCAGGCATACTCTTTACTTGGTAGGCATCACGAGAACATTGAGAATGACCCAAGAAATAAGTTATATATTCAATATGGTCGATTCTTAAAAAAATATGAACCAAAGGCATTTGTTTTTGAAAATGTACCAGGTCTATTAAGTGCTAACAAAGGACAGCATTTTAGAAACCTCAAGGCTTACTTTAGAAAAATTGGTTATGAGGTTTATCACGACACTTTGAATGCTGCCGATTATGGAGTTTTACAAGCCAGAAAAAGAATAATAATTGTTGGTTGGAAAAAGAATAACGATTATGGTTTTCCTGAAATTAAAAAAATAGCTGAAAAATTTACCGTAAATGATATTTTTAAGGACTTACCAAAATTGAAACCTGGAGACGCTTTAAAGATTGCTAAATACAAAGGTCTAAAGAACGATTACTTACAAAAATTTGAATTAAGAAACGGAGTTGATTTTGTTACTCAGCATATTTCTCGACCACATAATGAGCGAGATTTAAAAATCTACAAAACAGCGATTAAAAAATGGAATAAAAATGAGGAACGTTTAAAATATCCCGATTTACCTAAAGAATTAAAAACTCATAAAAACGAAACTTCATTTACTGATAGATATAAAGTTGTGAATGGTAATGGAGTTTCTCATACTGTAGTAGCTCATATTGCAAAAGACGGACATTACTATATTCATCCTGATATTAAACAATGTCGTTCAATCTCAGTAAGAGAAGCAGCTAGATTGCAGTCGTTCCCAGATGACTTCTTTTTTGAAGGTTCTCGTTCAGCTGCATTTAAACAGATAGGCAATGCTGTTCCACCATTAATGGCCAATGCTATTGCAAAATCAATGAAAAAACATTTATGTCAGATATAATCAAAAAAGACGAAGAAGAAAGACCAGTAAGGTTTAAACCTAGAGCCCGTTTACTTCTGCAACTGGGAGACCAACTAATAAAAAACGAAAGCATAGCTTTGGTTGAATTAGTGAAGAATTCTTATGATGCTGACGCAACAAATGTTAACATCTATATGGACAATGTAGATTCGCCAAATGAAGGGGTAATAATCATAGAAGATGATGGATATGGAATGAGCCCTTATGTAGTTGAAAATGTATGGTTAGAACCTGGTAGTGACTTCAAATCACAAAAAATTAAAAATCAAGAGGCTTCACCTAAATTTAATAGATTACCAATTGGAGAAAAAGGTATTGGCAGATTTGGCGTTCACAAACTGGGAAATGTTATTGAAATGACAACAAAGGCTGAAAATGAAAATGAGGTTTTTGTTAAAATAAATTGGACTGATTTCGAAAAATATAAATATTTAGAGGATGTACCAATTACAATCAAAGAGCGACCAAATCCACTTTTGTTTAAAGATGGGAAAACAGGAACTAATATTCTAATTTCCAATTTACGTAAGAATTGGACGAGAGGTATGGCTCGTGAAGTTAAAAGGTCTATAACTGCTTTGGCTTCACCTTTTGAAAAAAACGATTCGTTCAAACCAAGTTTTGGTGTACTAGACAAACCTAATTGGTTTGATGGTTTACTAAATTGGGAAGATGTTAAAGAATTTTCTTTGTTCAATTATAAAGTAACCTTAGAGGGCAGTAAAATAACAAACTTTGAGTACAACTTCACACCTTGGGATACAATGAGCAAACTTCATCCAAGAACAGTTGACCAAACAAATGAATTAATAGACAATTCTATTAACTTAAGATATCCGCCAAAATCTGATAACGAAGGAATTATTAATCTTTCTCAATTCAATATTGGTAAAATAACTTTTGAAGGTTACATTTTTGACCAAGACCCATTTATCCTGAAATTAGGTGTGTCTGACAAAACTGGTTTTAAAAAATATCTTCGTCAAAATGGTGGTGTTAGAGTTTTTAGAGATGGACTAAGAGTTTATGATTATGGTGAGCCAGAAAATGATTGGCTAGATTTAGACCATAGACGTTTTCAACAACCTGCAAAACGTATCAGTAATAACAACATTCTATCGGCTATTTCATTAGACAGAAAAGAAAGTAGCGGTTTAGTTGAAAAAACAAATCGAGAAGGATTTGTAGAAAACGATGCATACCAAGCTTTGAGAGCATCAATATTACACACTATTGATTTAATTGAAACATTACGATTTCCAGATAAAAAAAAGCTTAAAGAAGTTTATGGACCTACACCAAAATCTTCACCAGTAAAATCTACACTTAGTGAAGCAAAAAAATATGTTGAGGAAAAAGTAAAAGAAACACCTATTCGACAACAAATTATTAAATACTTCAATAAGATTGAATCAGATTTTAATATTTTAAGTGAAAACCTCTTAAAAGCCGCTGGTGCAGGATTAAGTATGTCTGTAATAGTCCACGAGGTAGAAAAAATAATTTATGAAGTTGAAAAGGTTTTAAAAGCAGAACAAGCATCTGAAAGAGTACTAAAACTTGTCGAGCATCTATCTTCCTTAATTGATGGATATGCAGATATTATTCGAAAATCAAATCAATCAACAGAAAGTATTACTACTATCATTGAACAAGCTTTGTTTAATACAGAATATCGCTTGGAATCTCATAAAATTCAAATAACTAAAGGTTATAAAGAATATAAGGGAACACAAAGAGTAAAAGTTGCTAAAAATTTACTCATTGGAAGTTTAATGAATTTAATAGACAATTCTATCTATTGGCTCGACCAGAAAGCTATTAAAGAAAAAGAGAAGAATGAGCTTTATGAAAAGCGAATATATTTTGATTTAGTTGAAGATGAAAAATTTATAAACTTAATTATTGCAGATAATGGTACTGGATTTCTAATACCGACAGATGACATCACCGAACCATTTGTATCAGCCAAACCAGGCGGTATGGGATTAGGTCTACATATCGCTAATGAAATAATGGAAGCTCAAAAAGGTAGATTATATTTTCCAGAAGAGGGCGAATTTGAACTTCCTAAAGAATTTAATAATGGTGCATCAGTAGTTTTTGCATTTAAAAAATAGAATATGAATATACCTTTAAATGGAAGAATTGCCATTATTGACGATGAAATATCACAGGCAGAACCATTGCTAAAAGCCTTATCCAAAAATCAGATTCCTTATGCGTTTTACAAAGGAAATGATATAAGTTATTTACCTGATGCTGATTCAAGGTTTAATGATATTAGAGTTTTATTTCTTGATATTAACTTAGTAGATGAAAAAGCAACTTTAGATGAGAAGTTAGTAAAAAGCACATTAATAAATGTTTTAAGAAGAGTAATATCACCACAGAATTTTCCGTATGCTTTAATATTTTGGAGTCGCCATCAAAAAGAACACGAAAGTTTAGTTAGGGGTTTATTTGAAAATGAATTAAAGGATAGACAACCAATTAGTATTAGAGGTTTTGTCAAATCAGATTTTTTTCCAAACTTTTCAAGCGAAGAAGCAGAAACTGACATTGACATTATTGAAGAATTAAATAAAATCATTAATTCAGAACTCGCGTATTCATATCTTCTAAATTGGGAAAATCAAGTGCACACTGCATCTGATAGAACCTTGCAAGAAATATTCAGCTCATACCATACTTATGAAAACTGGACTGACAATGCAAATCACTTGATTAATAAATTAGGTATTAGTTATTCAGGTAAAGCTTATTTTAAACAAGATTCTGCAGAAAAAATTAAAAGTGCGTATAATTCACTTACATATTTAGCCAATGACACTTTAGAAAAAAGCGTTAATTCTAAGGACATAGAAAACCCAGAAGAATTAACTGTAGAAGATTCAGATAACCCAAAATTTGAATCATTTCATTCTATTAACAAAAAATTGCTTTTTTCTGATGACAATGAACCAATAGAATATCCTGGTTCAGTAATAGAAGACCAAAACACAAAAACAGAAGCAATTTTTCAAGAATTACTTAATAATTCTTTCAGTAGGTCTAAGATTGAAACAGAGTTAACAGAAGAGGAAATTAAAGACAAAACTGAATCTGCAATAAATAAATTAATTAATAAAAAATCTTCTTCTAAACGAAAAGAAATTAGAAGTACTTGGAAAAGAATATATCTAACTGCAACACCTTTGTGCGATTACGTACAGAATAAATATGAATATAATAGATGTGTGAAAGGTATGATAATCAGTTCAGAACATTTGGAATATATTGATACAAAATCAGAAGCAATTTTCATTTCGCCAAAATTTCTATTTAAAGAAGTTAGTTGCGTGATGATATTACACTTTCGATACTTCTTTACAAGCAACAAGGGTGGAAATTTAAAAAATCTAAATCCATTATTTAGAGCAAGACAACAATTACTAGCCGAAATTCAATCAAAATTATCAAGACATATTAGCAGACAAGGAATATTGTTCTTGGATGACAGATAAACTGGATAAGCCAACGCTGAAAGCCATACACATTGCCAAGTCGCTCAAAAGCCCACTGCTAAAGCCAAAACTTGTCAAAGAGTATGTCTTCTGCAAACGCTAGCAAGTTTGTGGAAAGAAAAGCCAGCTTACAACAATGTATAAAAATAATAGCGGTTTTAATGCTAAATCGCAAGTAAGTAAATATAAAAAAGGTCTGTGCTTAACCGAAAAGTTAGTACGTAAAAAATCCGCTACTATTCTTATACTAGACCGTTGTAGCACATTGCAAATAAACATAGTAGAATGAATGAAAATCGAGATAATTCAATAGAAATCAACAAAGAAGAATTTCGAGAAATCGGACATAAATTAATAGATGACATTTCTGAATTCATTTCTAGTATTGATAAAAAACCTGTTACAGTTAACGAAAGTCCCAGTCAACTGCAAAGTATATTAGGAAATACTTCATTACCAAAAAATGGAATATCAGCAACAGAACTAATACCACGAGTAACAGATTTATTACTTAATCATTCATTGTTTAATGGACATCCTAAATTTTTAGGTTATATCACTTCATCCGCTTCCCCAATTGGAGCCTTGGCTGATTTACTTGCAGCATCTATAAATCCAAATGTTGGTGCCCATATTTTAAGTCCAATGGCAACTGAAATTGAGAAGCAAACAGTTCAATGGCTGGCTGAGTTTATTGGTGTTTCACCTAGCTACGGTGGCATTTTAGTTAGTGGCGGCAATATGGCAAATTTCACCGCATTTTTAGCCGCTAGAACAGCCAAATCTCCTAAAAGTATAAAAGAAGATGGACTTTCAACTATATCTAAAAGATTAACTGTCTATTGCTCAAAAACTACACACACTTGGATTGATAAAGCTGCTATTTTATTTGGTTTAGGCACAAATTCAATTCGCTGGATTCAAACTGATTCTTCAAATAGAATGAATATTGAGGTTCTTGAAGAAACAATTAAAGAAGATATAGAAAACGGTTTACAACCATTTATGGTAATTGGTACTGCTGGTGATGTAAGTACTGGTGTTATTGATAACCTAAAAGAAATAGCAACTATCTGCAAAGCTTTTAATTTATGGTTTCATATTGATGGTGCATATGGTGTACCAGCAGCTGTTCTTCCTGATTATAAAAACCTGTTTGATGGTCTTTCCGAAGCTGATTCCATAGCTCTTGACCCTCACAAATGGCTATATAGTCCGCTTGAAGCTGGATGCACGTTAGTGAAAAACCCACAGCATTTAATTGATACTTTTAGCTCTCATCCAGAATATTACAATTTCACAAGTACAGAAGGGGAAAACGCTCAAAACTATTACGAATTTGGAATGCAAAATTCGCGTGGATTTAGAGCATTAAAAGTTTGGTTAACTTTACAACAAGTTGGTCGAAACGGTTATCAAAAACTAATTAGTGAAGATATTGAATTGTCACAAATATTATTTGACCTAGCTAAAAATCATCCTGAATTAAAGGCAGTTTCACAAAATTTAAGTATTACTACTTTTAGATTTGTTCCATTAAATTTTGAAGGAGATACTGATTATCTAAATGAATTAAATGAAGAATTATTAAATGAATTACAAACAAGCGGTGAGTTGTTTATATCAAATGCTATGGTGAATGAAATGTATTGTTTAAGAGCTTGTATTGTGAATTTCAGAACCTCAAAAAAAGATATTAAAGAGATTACTGAAATAATAATTCGAGAAGGAAGAAAAACTCATTCGAAATTATCTAAACAAAAATCATAAATCAAACTTAAGATGTATATAGCTTATAGCTAATTATTTGATTGATAGCGGTTAAAGCATATTTAGAAAGTCGCCAAATTTTCTAATTTGCACGCTACGAGCCATATACAAGACCTTAGCCTTACCCCTTTTGTAGCCTTCCCTAAAATATAAGCTCCCCATAAAACCGAACTGTTTAAAAGTAGAATGATAATTATAATTTTAAACAGCAGACTGAGGAAGAGTCGATTTTCACCCACGCAGTTCCCGAAGATTTTAAAAGAGTCCGACAATGGCTAATCCGTTGCCGAGATAGCCCGTGACCACCGTATCCGAACTTTTGGAAGGCTTACCTGTTCGATACTATCAATTAAGACATTAAAAAAATGGATAGCGTTAAGCCCTGCAACCAAAAAACCTTTAGTTTACGGTAAAAGATTTTTAATGAAGGACGATATGGGAGTTATATCAACAAACGACAGGGAAATAAAGCTGTTCTACAATGCGGAAACCAACAAAGGCATGCAGACGTTGGGCTATTTAAAAAGCACAAAACACAAAATTTTGAGTGTGGATTATTCCAAGACCAAGATTACCGCTACGCAATGGACGGAACTTGCAAATCGCCTTCGGAAACCCATTAAAGAATTGATCAACACCGATCACCCCGATTTTAAAAAACAATACAGCGGCCAACCAGATCTAGAAGATGAAAACGATTGGCTCAAGATTTTGGAGAACAATCCCAAAGTAGTCACCCAGCCCATATTGGTAAACGGTGATCGGGCCATACAAATTGACACCCCTTCGGAAGTTATGGCATTTTTGGACAGGAAGGACTGAACCAGTACCTGCCCACTTAAACACAAACACCAGAACATTTAAAAAAATATATGCCGCAAAACAGCACATCCCGAAACAAAAAAATAGGAATTGGAATTCTCTCACTCGTAATTATAGTAGGGATTGCGGCGCAACTGTTCTTCAGCCATAAAATAAAAACAATCCTAAACCAAAAAGTACCACAATCCCTCAACCTAAGCTATGGCGATTTAAGTACCAATGTACTATTGGGCAAAATCAAACTAACCGATGTGCAAATGGACTCCCCAGATAACCACATCGATTTTGGTGCTGAATCTATAACAGTTTCCGGCTTACGCTATTGGCCCCTGTTTAAAAATGGTGCCATAGCGCTTAACGACCTCACCATTGCATCTCCCAATATTGTGCAGCAACAAAAGCCAAAGAATTCCGCCACCACAGAAAAGGAAAAAAGTGTTTCACAAAACATCACAATTGATAATATCAGCTTGCAGAGTGGAAGCTACAAATTGTTGAACCAAAAAGCGGACAGTATCGCGACCTTGGAAAATATTGATTTTAAGCTTTCGGATATCACTTTCAACCAAGAGACTTCCACGCAACAAATACCCTTCACCTTTGGTGAGTACCAACTCAACACCAAACAGGGCTACCTTACTCTCAGCCCCTGGGAATTTATCACGTTCCAAAAAATAGCGCTCAACCATAAGAATGGCAACATTCAACAACTCGCCTTACAATCCCGGTATAGTAAAGCGGATCTCTCCAAAAAACTTTTAGTGGAGCACGATCATTATGATTTAACCATTGCCAATATTCTTCTAACAGATTGGGATTTTGGTATGCAGACCGACCTACCCTATTTCCACCTAGGCAAAATGCAATTGCAAGAACCCGTTTTTCATGTGTACCGCGATAAACTAGTACCGGATGACACCTCGCACAAAAAATTGTACAATCAAGCCCTACGCGATTTGCCCATAGACCTAAAGGTGGACAGTATCGAGATTGAAAAAGGGCTCATCACCTATCAAGAACGTCTAGAACCGGATGTGGAACCGGAAAACCTAAGTTTTACGGATATCGAGGCCACTGTAAACAATGTGCACACCCATGGCAGTGGTGATGTGAACGTTGATATAGAAGCCAAACTTATGAACAACGGTCCGTTTACACTCGGTTGGTCCTTTGATCCCCATAACACATCCAACCGCTTTTTGGCCAAGGGCACCCTGTACAATTTCCAATCCGAAAGTATAAGTCCCTTCTTGAGCAGCAACCTGAGGGCAAGGGTAAAAGGAACCGTGGAGGAACTATATTTCACAATCAGCGGGAACGAATTGGAATCGCAGGGCGATATGAAAATGAAATACGATGATTTTGAGTTCACCGTTCTCAAAAAAGACCGGTTGGGCGTAAACAAAATACTCACCGCCGTAGTAAATCTTTTTGCCAAGGATGGCCAGGATGCAGATAAGGACGGCTACCGCTACGGAGATTTTAAAGTATCCCGAAATCAAGACAAATCTTTCTTCAATTATTTGTGGATCAACCTACAAGAAGGGTTGTTGGATACCATGACGGGGCGTGGCGAAAAAAATTAAAACTAACATGGCAAAGAAAAAAATATACAAGCGCAAGCGGTACCTCATACCTTTCATCATTCTTGTTCTATTGATAGGCCTACGGATTGCATTGCCCTATATCGTAAAAAATTATGTGAACAAGGTATTGGCAGATATTCCCGGCCATTATGGCCATGTAGAGGATATTGACATTTCCCTGCTTACAGGTGCCTACATTATAGATCATCTGTACTTGAACAAGGTGAATGCCGGTTCCGAGATTCCCTTTCTCAATTTTGAAAGAACCCATATTTCCGTGGAATGGAGTTCCCTTATAAAGGGAGAGGTGGTGAGCGAGATCAATATGACACGCCCGCAATTGATCTACGTATTTGAAGACCAACAAAAAGAAACCCCAGAAAATGCCAATGTTGAAGATTGGTCCAAAGCACTAACCGACTTGGTGCCGATTGACATCAACAAACTGGAAATTCACGGGGGTAAGGTCGCCTTTGTGCAATTGGCCGCAAACCCCAACATAGACCTTCATTTGGACAGTTTGGAACTCTATGCCACCAACCTGCGCAACGTGGTGCGGGAAGAAGCCCGTTTGCCCAGCAACCTTTCTGCCGATGCCATTAGTTTTGGCGGAGGCAACCTCCATTTGGAAGGGGAAATGGACATTGTAAAGCAAATACCGGATATGGATCTTGCCCTAAGCCTCGAAAATGCCAACGCAACCGCCCTCAACGATTTTACCGACCACTACGCTGGACTGGATTTTGACAAAGGGAGTTTTAATGTGTACAGCGAAATGGCCATTGCCGATGGTTACCTGCAAGGCTACCTAAAGCCCATAATCGAAGATGCCAAACTTATTGGCAAAGAAGATGCATTTTTGGAAACCTTATGGGAAGGCTTTGTGGGCTTTTTTAAGTTTCTCCTAAAAAACCAAAAGGAAAATACCTTGGCCACCAAAGTACCCTTGGAAGGCGATCTGAATGATGTGGATACCAAAATATGGCCCACGATCACCAACATTTTTAAAAATGCATGGATTCAAGCCTTTAAAGGTATGGTGGACGATGATATTGAGTTTAAAAACGTACAGGAAAAAGCAAACGAACAAAACTCGGAGTAGAAAGGGAGTTTAGAGTTTAGAGTTTAGAGTTTAGAGTTTAGAGTTTAGAGTTTAGAGTTTAGAGTTTAGAGTTTAGAGTTTAGAGTTTAGAGTTTAGAGTTTAGAGTTTAGAAAAAAAGTGCAATGTTACTGAAAAATCACATGTTTCATTTTTAATTGTAAACATTCCCTACCACCCCCTTTCACCATTAACCATTCCTCATTGTTTATTGTTCATTGTTAATTGTTCATTGCAAATTGTTCATTGCAAATTGTCAATTGCACAAAACCCCTAGTTTTTTTAAGGTTTTTACGCAACGCTATTTTATTGGTTATTAGTAATTTGCCAACACGCAGCCCCTCCCCTAGAACTTTACAACAACCCGTTATGCTTTGCATAGAAAAGCTAAATATATCGGTTACATCCTCAATTGGGGGTATAGCGATGTGTTTTATGCTTCTATAAACAAGTTAGCAGCAATACAAAACCAACTTATGAAAATACAATTAACTATCATCCTGATATTTCTAACAACCTTTTTATTTAGTCAAAATGATTCAATTAAGATAGTAAAATTAGAAAATCAAGTTTCTTTATTAGAAAATAAAATTGAGCAAGTGACTACAAATCAATTGAATTATAAGATTGAAAAGGATTTGTTAAAGGAGACTTATTCAAACAATTACTCACGTATTCAAACTATAATTACACTCATTTTAGGATTAATATCTGTTCTCGGATTTTTAGGAATAAATAGCATAGTCAAAACAAAAAAAGAATATGAAAAAGAATTAAAGGAATTTGCTGGCTTAAAGACCAAATTTGAGAATGATTATAACGATTTAAAGGATTATCAAAAATCTTTCGATAAACAGATAAATGAAATTAACAGTTTAAATCAGGAACAAGACAAAAAGTTAAAAATATTAGATGTTAAAGAAAAAGCCAATACTAACATATCTAATGGAAATTATTTACAAGCGTTAGAATATATAACTATTGGACTTGAATTGGAACCTAAAGACAATGATTTAAGACACCTAAAGGCTTTAGCATATTTCAGAATGCAACAATATGAGGATGCTATAAACATTAACAAATCTATTTTAGCGGATGAGCCAAAAAACAACAATTCATTATATGATTTAGCAGAACTATTATTGATTACTGAACGTAATGATGAGTTTGTTGAATTAAGAGATATTACAAAACTGAATTGAATATTAATTACGATAATCCAAAATCTGTTTATTTACAGGCTCTTTATTTATATAACCAAAACGACCCAGATAAAATAACAGAAATAATAGAGAAATTCATTACAGATTTAGATGAAAATACTCGCAAACGTTTTATGGGATGGGATTTTTCTGATGTAAGAAGAACATTTAAAGATTCCGAGGAAGAAAGAACAAAAAAACTAAATTATTTGATTAATATTTTAGGAGGAAACTGGAGTAAAACTAATTATAAAAAACAATTAGAAAAGGATAATAACTAAAGCTGCTAACAATGGCTATAAGTAATTGCTTGTTCTCGCCTAGTTCTGAAAATCCTCGAGGATTTTCAGTTTGGTGTGTACTTGCTAAGTTAAGTGCTAATCCACGCAACTACTCATAGCCGAGACCGTTAGCTGCAACTAAAACAAACTATGAACATTGTAAACTTTTCTGTTACCAACTATAGAAGCATCACACAAGCTTATAAAATTCCTATTTCCGAAATCACTGTTCTAATCGGAAAAAATAATGAAGGAAAATCAAATATGCTTAAAGCGTTGAATGTTTCAATGGAAATTTTAAGAATTCACGGTTCAAACAGAAGAAGTGCTTATCTAAGTAGTTTAGCTAGGAGAAGACGAAGTAGAATGTCTTATGATTGGGAAAGAGATTTTCCAATCTCTATACAAAATAGAAAAACTAATACTCAATCAATTTTTAGACTAGAATTTGAATTAACAGAAGATGAAGTTGATGAATTTAAAAAAGAAATCAAAAGTAATCTAAACGGAACATTACCTATTGAGATTAGAATTGGTAAAGACCTAGAACCAAAAATTAAAGTGATTAAAACGGGTCGAGGTTCTAAAACCCTTAATTCAAAATCTAGTAGAATTGCCGAATATATTGCTCGAAGAATTGTTTTCAACTATATACCTGCTGTTAGAACAGACAAAGAAGCTATGGATGTAGTAGACGATATGCTTTCCAAAGAATTATCTATACTTGAAAGAGAAGAAGAGTATAAAGAAGCTTTACAGGTTATTAAAAACTTACAAGCACCTATACTAGCTAAACTATCAAATAACATTAAAGAATCCTTGATTGAGTTCATACCAAATATAAAAGAAGTTAATATTGAAATTCAAGAAAGAAGAAGACGTTTTGCTTTACGTCAACAGTTTGATGTAATGATTGATGATGGAAATAAAACAAACCTTGAATATAAAGGTGATGGCGTAAAAAGTCTATCTGCATTAGGACTTTTAAAAGATATAACCTTAGATAAAGGGACAGCTTCTATAGTCGCTATTGAAGAACCAGAATCACACTTACACCCAGGAGCTATACATATTTTAAAAGATACAATTTATGATTTAGCAGACTCTAATCAGGTTATCGTTTCAACTCACAATCCATTATTTGTAAATAGAAACAATGTCAAAGGAAATATTATAATTGATTCAGGAAAGGCAAGAGCGTCCAAAAACATTAAAGAAATAAGAGAATTAATTGGTGTAAAAGCTTCAGATAATTTATTAAATGCAAGCTATGTTCTTGTTGTTGAAGGTGAAGAAGATGTAGTTGCATTAAAGTCACTCTTACCCTATTTAAGTGATAAATTATCTAAAGCCTTAAAAAATCATTATTTAGTAATTGATAAATTAGGTGGAGCCAGTAACTTGGGTTATAAATTATCGCTATTAAAAAATGCATTATGCACCAACCACGTTCTTTTAGATAACGATTCCGCAGGTAAAGAAGCTTTTGAAAAAGCTGAAAAAGAAGGAATGCTTAAGCAAAAAGATGCAACTTTTATAATCTGTAATGGTATGACAGATTCAGAATTTGAAGACTGTCTAAATAAAGTCGTTTATGAGGAAAATATACTAAATGATTATGGCGTTGATATAAATGTAACTCAGTTTAGAGGAAATTCTAAATGGTCTGATAGAATGAGAAATGTCTTTCTTTCACAAGGCAAAAATTGGAATGAAAATATTGAAGCTAATGTTAAGCATACTGTAGCTGAATCTATTAAAGAAAATCCCCAAAATGCTTTATGCACTCATAAAAGAGGTTCGATTGATGCTCTAGTAAAAACACTAGAAAGAATGATTGAAAAAATAAAATAGCAGCAGCTAACAATGTATAAAAATAATAGCGGTTTAATCGCTAAAACGAAAGTAAGTAAATATAAAAAAAGGTCTGTGTTTAACCGAAAAGTTAGTGCGTGAAAATCCGCTACTATTCTTATACTAACCGTTGTGGCTAAAACAACTATGAATAAGATAATTTATTACGTTGCAAGTTCTATAGATGGATATATCGCAGGAGAAAATGGCGATATAAGTAAGTTCATTTTGCAAGGTGAAGGCGTTGAGAAATATCAATCCGACTTAGCAAATTTCAAAACCGTAATTATGGGACGAAAAACCTATGAGTTTGGTTTTCAATATGGACTTGAACCAGGCCAACCTGCTTATCCAAATATGGAACATTACATTTTTTCAAATTCATTAAAGATTGACAATTTATCGGAAGTCGTTAAAATTGAGAAACTGAATTTGGATAGGGTAAATGAAATTCAACAAAACGCCAAGACTGATATCTATTTATGTGGTGGCGGACAGTTTGCAGGTTGGCTATTGGAAAACGGATTGATTGACCAATTGAAACTCAAATTGAATCCTGTTGTACTTGGAAGCGGAACAAAATTATTCGGTTCTTCAACAGTAAATGAAAGTTGGGAACTAACAGACAAAGAATCATTTTCTGACGGACTTCAAATATTGACATACGACAAGAAAAAATAAAAAGTACTAGCCTCGAAATTGTATAAAACTAATTGCGGTTTAGTGCTAAAACAAAAGTAGCTTCGTATTTGCTACATCCGATTTTCCTTCGGAAAATCTTCGCACGTAAACCCGCTACTATTCTTATACGAAACCACTAGCATAAGTACCAAAAAACTTTAAAATTAGACCCTTATTGAACCTAATGACATCCAAAATTGAAAAAATAAAAATTCCCCTCGATAATAAAGAAATTAATGCACATAAGTTGACTGTAGCATCTGAGATTCCAATTAACATAGAAATTGCTTGGAAAAAAGTTACGACAAGTGCTTTACTAGAATTTGTGGCCAAAGGGAAAATAAAATTCATTCCGACTGCCGGAAAGTTTCCAGAAAAATGGAAACAAGGAATGACCGTAACAACAAAAATGATCGCATATGGTTTTATACCTTTTGGAGGATTACATACTTTATATTTTTCCAAAATAGATGAAGAAATCAAAGTTATGGAAACAAAAGAAAAAGACATTTTCGCAAAGGTCTGGAATCATAAAATTTCAATGAAGTCAACTGGAGAAAATTCAATTTACTATAAAGATGAAATTATTATATATGGTGGAGTTTTAACGGGGTTTATATCTTGGTGGGCAAAATCTTTTTATAAACACAGGCAAAAAAGATGGCAATTGTTAGCAAAGAACAAGTTGAAACTTAACAACGAAAATTGATTTTGAATTGGGGAAGGTTCACCAAAATTGGGAAAATAAAAACCCGGTGCGAGCACCTAGATTGCAAAACACTAACGTCAACAAAGAAACGAAGTCAAAACAAACAAATTCTTCCTTACTATTAAGACGTTTACGTTCCAGTCTCCTAGATTCAAATTAGGCCCCGGTCTTTTGTTATCCACCTTGGATACGCTCAACCACCATCGGACTTGTATTCTCGGAATTATGCATGGCCCAATTTATTATTAAGTCATAAACGATTGTGAAAATGTATAAATCAACCTTCCAATACGTAAACCCAATCAGCTGCCAATCACATATTGAAAACCATTTTTTATAACAACTAAGCACAACTTTATAAGTAGGTTGCCATGGAGAAATTCACCATCCTGAATTATCTTTGCTGCACGTTTTAAAACGTTCTAAAACAACTAAGAACGAATCCATCGCGCATGAAAAAACAAGGGGCATCCGTCGTTATCAACCATCAAATCCTTGAAGGAAAACAAGAAGATTATGAAGCCTGGCTCAATGAAATAGGGCCGATATGCAGAAATTACAAAGGGCAAATAGACTGGCAGATTATCCGTCCCATTGCCAATCTTACATTCACTTACACAGTTATTCTTCGTTTTGACACCATTGAAAATCTAAAAAATTGGATGGATTCCGAGGATAGAAAAAAATTGATTGCCAAAGTTCGTCCCATGTTGGTCAAAGGAGATGACTTTGAAATAAACAGTGGTCTGGATTTTTTGTTCGCCCCAAAAGACGAAACATCCAATGCTCCCGTAAAATGGAAGCAGTTTTTAGTGACCTGGTCCGCCATTTATCCGTTGGTGCTTTTTATGCCTTTCTTGGTACTGCCGCTGTTAAAAATTTTTAAAATAGTGGGTAACACGTATATAGATTCCCTTTTTATAACAGGTATTATTGTTTTTTTGATGGTTTACCTCATTATGCCACACTATACCAAGCTTATTAAAAATTGGTTGTATAACTAAATTTGAAGGCTCTTTATATCAAAACAACAACCTCCACGTCATTTCGAACCGACCCAAGGAGCGTGAGAAATCCAAAACGCAAACAGATTTCGCAGTCATTCCTCTCCCCTATAATGAAACAACCACCCCCACGTCATTTCGAACCGACCCAAGGAGCGTGAGAAATCTCAAACACAGATAGATTTCTCAGTCGTTTCTCTCCATCGAAATGACAACCTCCTCGTCATTTCGAACCGACCCAAGAAGTGTGAGAAATCTCAAACGCAAACAGATTTCGCAGTCATTCCTCTNTCGAAACAACAACCCCCACGTCATTTCGAACCGACCCAAGGAGCGTGAGAAATCTCAAACACAGATAGATTTCTCAGTCGTTTCTCTCCATCGAAATGACAACCTCCTCGTCATTTCGAACCGACCCAAGAAGTGTGAGAAATCTCAAACGCAAACAGATTTCGCAGTCATTCCTCTTCCCCATATTGAAACAACAACCCCCACGTCATTTCGAACCGACCCAAGGAGCGTGAGAAATCCCAAGCGCACACAGATTTCGCAGACATTCCTCTCCCTCGAAACAACAACTGCCACGTCATTTCGAACCGACCAAAGGAGCGTGAGAAATCTCAAACACAAACAGATTTCGCAGTCATTTCTCTCCATCGAAATGACAACTTCCTCGTCATTTCGAACCGACCCAAGGAGTGTGAGAAATCCAAAACGCAAACAGATTTCGCTGTCATTCCTCTCCCTCGAAACAACAACCCCCACGTCATTTCGAACCGACCCAAGGAGCGTGAGAAATCCCAAGCGCACACAGATTTCGCAGACATTCCTCTCCCTCGAAACAACAACTGCCACGTCATTTCGAACCGACCAAAGGAGCGTGAGAAATCTCAAACACAAACAGATTTCGCAGTCATTTCTCTCCCCTATAATGAAACAACAACCCCCACGTCATTTCGAACCGACCCAAGGAGTGTGAGAAATCTCAAATAATTTGACTATTCAAAAATTCCCAATCAGGATTAAGGGTAGAAATCAATCGCTCTTTTTTATCCCTGCGCCATTTTTTCAACTGCTTTTCTCTTGCAATAGCCATTGAAGCAGCATTAAATTGTTCATAATAAACTAGGTTATAGCAATTATACTTACCAGCAAAAGTTTTTTTTGCATTAATACTATCAAAATGGTGCTGGGAAAGTCTATTTTGAATATTATTGGTCACACCAATATAAAGCACCGTCTTCTTGTTATTCGTAACAATATATACGTAGTAAGGTGAAAGCATTTAATAAAGGTATCGTTTTTTGAGAAACAGATTTCGCAGTCATTCCACTCCATTATAATGAAACAACAACCCCCACGTCATTTCGAACCGACCAAGGAGCGTGAGAAATCCAAAACACAAACAGATTTCTCAGTCGTTCCTCTCTTTCGAAATGACAAAACAAGACTAAAATACTTTCCCTACCGCTTCAATAGTCTTATCCAAATCAGCATAACTAAGGGCATCGTTTAAAAAGTAGCTTTCAAAAGCAGAAGGCGGTAAGTATACCCCATTCTGTAGCATGCCATGGAAATATTTCTTGAACGTTTCGTTATTGCCCTTCGCCGAACTGGCAAAATCCACCACGGGCTCATCCGTAAAGTGTACGGAGATCATACTACCATAACGGTTAATCTGGTGGGCAACACCTTTTTCAGTCAAAGTTTGGGCAATGCCTTTGTGCAAATATTCGGTTTTTTCGGCCAGGCTGGCAAAAATTTCAGGCTGGTTGTCGAGGGCTGTGAGCATGGCAAGTCCCGCACTCATAGCCAAGGGGTTTCCACTCAAAGTACCCGCTTGGTACACAGGTCCATCGGGTGCCAAATGCGCCATGATCTCGGCTCGGGCCGCAAACGCCCCTACAGGTAGTCCGCCACCAATCACTTTTCCGAACATCACAATATCCGCAGCAATCCCCAAAGCTTCCTGCGCGCCTCCTTTACCGAGACGAAAACCTGTCATTACCTCATCAAAAAGCAATAAAATGCCTTCTTGGGTACAAATTTCACGTAGCCCTCTTATAAATTCATCCTTAGGAATAATACAACCCATATTCCCCGCTACGGGTTCCAAAATAATGGCTGCAATTTCACCTTTATTGGCCGCCACCAAGGCTTTTACGCCTTCCAAATCGTTATAATCCGCTAAAAGGGTATCCTTCGCCGTGCCCTGCGTTACCCCAGGGCTGTTGGGACTACCAAAGGTAACGGCACCACTCCCCGCTTGGATTAAAAAAGAATCGGAGTGGCCGTGATAGCATCCGGCAAATTTGATGATCTTGTCCTTTCCCGTGTACCCGCGCGCGAGGCGTACCGCGCTCATACAGGCTTCGGTACCACTGTTCACAAAACGTATCTTGTCAATGTTCGGCACCATGGAAACCGCCAATTTAGCAAGTTCGGTCTCCACTTCGGTTGGCGTTCCAAAGGAAGTTCCTTTTTTGGCCTTGTCAATTACCGCTTGGATCACAGGTTCGTAGGCATGGCCCAAAATAAGTGGCCCCCACGAAGCGATATAATCGATAAGTTGATTACCATCTTCATCATACAGGTAGGCACCTTTAGCTTCTTTTATAAAAATAGGATCACCCCCTACGGCTTTAAATGCTCTTACTGGTGAGTTAACCCCTCCGGGGATATATTTTTTTGCCTCTGCAAACAGGGCACTACTTCGTTGATAGATCATAATATACTTTTATTCTTCCCGTCATGCTGAATTTATTTCAGCATCCCATTATTGTTGGTCAAAAATCCAGTGAGAACCTGAAACCAGTTCAGGTTGACGTAGGTGTTACAAAGGTAATGAGGATCATTCGTTCTTGGAAACAGAATTTATATGGATATGAGAGATGCTTTGCACTGTCAAAAATGGCATTAGCGCCATAAAGAACTACCGTCACGTCATGCTGAATTTATTTCAGCATCCCATTATTGTTGGTCAAAAATCCAGGGAGAACCTGAAACCAGTTCAGGTTGACGCAAGTGCTACACATTCATTCATGGAAACTGAATTTATATGGATATGAGAAATGCAGTACGCTGTCAAAAATGGTATTAGGGCCATGAAGAACTAACGTAGCGTCATGCTGAATTTATTTCAGCATCCCATTCTTATTGGTCAAAAAACCAGTGAGAACCTGAAACCAGTTCAGGTTGACGCAAGTGCTACACATTCATTCATGGAAACTGAATTTATATGGATATGAGAAATGCAGTACGCTGTCAAAAATGATATTAGCGCCATGAAGAACTACCGTAGCGTCATGCTGAATTTATTTCAGCATCCCATTATTGTTGGTCAAAAATCCAGTGATAACCTGAAACCAGTTCAGGTTGACGTAGGTGCTACAAAGGTAATGAGGATTGTTCGTTCTGCCCAGAATGACTTTAAAAACTACTGAGCCCGTCGGATATTGAGTATTTGTCCGATGGAAATAACATTGTCTCTAAGATTGTTGAGGCGACGAAGTTCATCCACAGAAATATCATAACGTTTGGAAATACCGTATAAGGTGTCGCCTTTCATAACTTCATGGGTAAACACATCATATTGTTTAGGTTCCCGCACCGTGGACAACCCATTTTTGACCACCGCTTCGTCGTAGTCATGAAGATTGTACCGTTCTATAATAGCAATCAATTTTTGCGGATATTTACGGTCGGTGGCATATCCGGCCTGTCGAAGTCCATGTGCCCATTTCTTATAATCGTCCCTTTTGTAATTGAACAAAAACCCATAGCGTGAGCGTGTGGTCAGGAAAATACTGTGATCCCGGAACGAATACATAGGATGGTTGTACTTACGAAAACATTCGCCCTTTGCATCATCATCATGAAAATCGAATTCCCCTTCCCATCCAGTATGGCATTTGATACCAAAGTGGTTGTTTGTTTTAAGCGTTAATTCACCACGACCGGCACCACTTTCCAAAATACCTTGTGCCAATGTAATACTGGCCGGAATGCCATACGCACGCATTTCGTACTGGGCAATCTCGGCAAAGGTTTCAATATAATCCTGGGTATCCGAAATGGGGAAGCGTTCAAAACGCCCCGTATCTTCGGGCATGGGATATAAGCCAGCATCATCGTTGGTATTTACGCCATTATTGGCATTCGTTTTTTCCGAATTACTCACTACGGGCGCACCCTTTTGTTGAGTCGTCCTTCTTTTTTTGGCACCACAGCTAGAGAGCAAAAGTGCTGCCATCAATACATATCCTATTCGCCTTATCATACGTCCAATAACGGTAAATTCTTCTTTTTCAACACAAGGTTCATGCCTGTTATGCCCTGCAATCCGCCTGTATGTATCGCCAAGATTTGGGTTCCCGGTTCAAAAACATCTTGTTTTATGAGGTCAAAAATACCAAAAAGCATCTTACCAGTGTATATGGGATCCAAAGGGATGCCCGTTTCTCTTTTAAAGTGGTTGATAAAAGTAATCAATTGTTGGTCCACTTTGGCGTAACCTCCAAAATGATAATCGGTTACAAGTCGCCAACGGTCGTTTTGAACAAAAGCACGAATCTCTTCAGCTAAAAAATCACCCTTCAATGCCGGGAACCCCAACACAGATTGATGTAGTTGCGATGCATTGATAAGTCCAGCCACCGTTCCGCCAGAACCGACCGCACTACAGATATAATCAAATTGAGAATCTTCGTCAGTTAAAATCTCAGCACAACCTTTTACCGCCAATGCATTCGTCCCTCCTTCGGGCAGTAGATAAAAATCACCGTACAACGCCTTTAGATCATCGATAAATGCAAGCTCATTTTTACGCCTATACTCACTTCGAGACACAAAATGAAAGTGCATGCCATGTTCGTGGGCCAATTGCAAGGTTGGATTGTTATGCCATGTATCCGCCAGTTCTTCACCACGAATCACCCCAATAGTTTTCAACCCTTCTTGCCACCCTGCAAAAGCGGTTGCCGCTATATGATTGGAAAAGGCACCTCCAAAGGTGAGTAGAACATCCTTGCTCTTTTTTTTTGCTTCAAGCAGGTTGTATTTGAGCTTGCGGTATTTATTACCAGAAATAAATGGGTGTATGGTGTCTTCCCTTTTCAAGTAGAGACTAATGCCCTTTTCTTTCAGAAGGAACATATCTATATGCTGATTGGGTATGTTCAATCAATAAAGATTAACGGGTCAAGTACTTTAAAAAACCAAATGTCCTACGTTTGGACGGATAATCCATGTCCTTCTCATTGTCATATGCCTCCCGTTCAAAACTAATGTTTTGATACGCACGGTAACTGTTCAGATAAAGTATGGTGCGAACCAACCATTCCAAAAAATAGAGTATATAAAATGGTAAAATAAGCAGCTCTTGTTGTTGTTTTAAGTGGATACGTTCGTGGTTGATAAGTACCTCATCCGTCTTAAGGGAATCTTCCTTTAGGATAATGAAAGGCCATAGCGAGAGACCTACATAATTTTTATAAAAGAAATGCTTAAAGACTAGTATCAAATGACTGTTATCTTTGGTTTCCTTACAAATATAACTGCAAAAAGTGCTCAAAATTGGACAGTTACGATAATTCAATCAACATACTCGGTGAATAACATTGTTTTCAAAATCATAAAACCTTGGTCTTTTTGCTGTGAAAACCTTAAATTTATATAGTAAAATGCTATGTAGCGGATGAAAGAGCGTATTCCTTTGGAAGAAGGTGATTATTACTTATCGGAACAAGGATATCGGGTATTCACCAAGCAATATCACCTGAAACGGGGATACTGTTGCGAAAGCGGATGCCGCCATTGTCCGTATGGCTATAGCAGTAAAACCAACATGCAATAATTATATATTCGGCATAATATTTGTGATATAATCAGGTAAAAACTCAAGCATCTAAAAAAAATCCTATGAAAAGTTTAAAACGTTTTACCCTGGCCGCTTTTACTTTGGGCCTGTTGGTCTCCTGCAGTTCTGTGCGGGTGATTTCTGATTATGATCAAAAAGCAGACTTTAACACATATAAAAGCTATGCTTTCTACAAAACAGGTATTGATAAAGCCCAAATTTCGGATTTGGACAAAAAAAGAATCTTAAGAGCTATTGAGACCGAGTTGGGTTCCCGTGGTTTTATAAAATCCGACAACCCCGATGTACTGATCAGCATTTTCACCAAAGAACGTGAACGTGTGGACGTCTACAACAACTACGGTTGGGGATGGGGAGGCTTCTACAGACCATGGGCATGGGGACCAGGATGGGGCTGGGGAGGCTACGGCAATAATGTAAGTACCCGCACCGAAGGTTCCTTGTACATTGACGTTATTGATGCCAACAAAAAAGAATTGGTTTGGCAAGGACGTGGCGTTGGCACTCTGAACAACACCAATAGCATTGAAAAGAAAGAACAACGAATCCGTGAATTTGTTTCGCAGATTCTTGAAGAGTACCCGCCCAACATGGCCATGGCAGCCAATTAATAACATAGACCGTCCGCTGGACGGTTTTTTTCTGCTCTTAACTTTCCTTAAGAGAAAATCCGTTCCCTATTTTGTATCTTTAAGTCGCATAATAAATGACTTATGAGCTACGAATCCAATCCTATACTGGACAAACTTCCCAAGCACCTCAAACAATTCATAAAACCACAAAATTATGAAGAGTACACGGCCATTGACCAAGCGGTATGGCGCTACGTGATGCGAAAAAATGTGGATTACCTCAGTAAAGTAGCACATAAATCCTATGTGGATGGACTCAAAAAAACAGGGATTTCCATAGATCACATCCCCAATATGTACGGCATGAACCGAATCCTTAAGGAAATTGGATGGGCAGCCGTAGCAGTCGACGGTTTTATTCCGCCCTCTGCTTTTATGGAATTTCAAGCCTATAATGTGCTCGTGATCGCTTCGGACATCCGACAACTTGAAAATATTGAGTACACCCCAGCCCCCGACATTATTCACGAAGGTGCCGGACACGCTCCTATTATTGCCAATCCAGAATACGCCGAATATTTACGTCGTTTTGGTGAGATAGGCTGCAAGGCAATTTCCAGCGCTAAGGATTACGAATTGTATAATGCGGTTAGACATCTTTCCATAATCAAAGAAGCACATGGCACGCCACAAAGTGAGATAGAGGAAGCCGAAAAACATATTGAACACCTTCAAGAAAATATGGGTGAACCCAGTGAAATGGCCCTAATTAGAAACCTGCATTGGTGGACCGTGGAATATGGCTTGATCGGAACGGTGGACAACCCTAAAATTTACGGGGCCGGACTCCTTTCTTCCATTGGGGAAAGCACTTGGTGCATGACGGATAAGGTAAAAAAGATTCCATATGCTATTGCTGCGGCCCATACGGAGTTTGATATAACCAAACCGCAACCACAGCTTTTTGTCACCCCCGATTTTGCCTTTTTAAGTCAGGTTTTGGAAGATTTTGCCAACACCATGGCCGTACGCACGGGAGGGCTTTCCGGAATCAAGAAACTGATTAACTCGAAAGCATTGGGCACTATCGAATTAAGCACAGGACTTCAGATATCAGGCGAGTTCAGCAATGCGGTCGAACAGGACGGAAAACCCATTTATATACAAACGAGTGGGGCCACTGCCCTTGCTTATCGAGAAAAAGAATTGGTGGGACACAGTACCGCCCACCACGCTGATGGCTTTGGCTCCCCTATCGGAAAACTGAAAGGCATCAATATTGCCATTGAGGATATGGGACCACGTGACCTCAAAGCCTATAAGGTTTATGAAGGAGAACAAATTGTATTAGAATTTGAAGGAGGTGTAAAAGTTGAAGGAACCATAGTTACCGGAACCCGAAACCTGATGGGAAAAATTATTCTAATCACGTTTGAAAATTGTACAGTCACCCATAATAATGAAGTCTTGTTCCAACCGGAATGGGGACTCTACCACATGGCCGTTGGTCAAAAAATTGTTTCTGCCTACAATGGGCCGGCAGACTTGCACAGCTTCAATTTAATGAGCCATCAGATTACGGAGAGCTCCATAAAATCTAAAAAGGACAAAAAAAGGTTGCAGCTAGAGCAGTTTTACCTACAAGTTCGAGAATTCCGAGAAGGCGCCAATACCACCATTTCCCGAAACAAGGTTTTCCAAGCACTTAAAAAAGACCATCCCAACGATTGGTTATTGCCCGTTGAACTCTACGAACTCGCCAAACAGGACAATAATCAAAAATTTCAGCAAGATATTTTGGAGCATCTGGAAAATATCAAACGGGACAACCCCAAAGTGGGCCACTTAATTGACGATGGCATTCGTTTAATCGACCAAGCTTTTGTTAAGGTCCATTAATTTTTCAGGTGTATCAACCGTAATGCCCTCGTAAACCAAGGTCCAACCCATGGAGTTTGTCAGCACCAAAATTCGGGAAAGTTCGCTCACCAAACGGTTTTCTGCATTGGAACGTAAAGAAGAGGCTTCGATTTTTTTCATCAAAGATGTATTTACATTCCGCTTAATGGTATTGTAATCCCCAGCATTGAAAGGGTTTAAGTAATCCGCCGTAACATCATAGTACTCAAAATCTGGATGTATCTTAATCTCTGGTTCTGGTATATGGATGATTTTGAGCATTTTGTTCTCCTCGTCCACCTCGTAATTGATTTTGGACATATCATAAGCAATGGAAACATCGGCATTAACAACCACCAATGCTTTTTTATGGGCAGTTACCAGGGGGCCGAACAATTCTTTGGAATCTTTATAATTGTACACCTCAGCAAAATGCCCTTCGGTGACCACTAACTTGGAAACATTTTTTAATTCTTGCTGGATCAGCATCGAATTTTCTTCGAGAATTGATTTTTGCTCACGGTCGTCGGTGCACGATTTATAGATTAAAACCGAGGCCAGGGCAATTATTGCTCCTACTAAAACTTTCTTCATTTAACTAAATTTCATGAAAGGGAATCTTTCTTGAAGATACGTGATTTTTGTACGAAGCGATGTTTTAAACTTTTGATGTCCCTCAGAATCCGGGTTAAATGGGCGGTGCATCAATCCTTTTTGAACGCTATCGACCTCATCAATAATAGGATAAACATCTTTATTAACCCAAACCGATTTGAATCGTTCCCAAATATAATCAACAGCCAGTTCGTTCGGATGAACCATATCTTTTTCGTAAAAACGGTAATCGCGGAGTTCGTCCATCATAATTTCATAAGATGGAAAGTAATTGAGACCTCTCGACTGCGCTCGAGATGACAATAGCGAATGAACCGCGGTAATTAAATGCGACTTACTCCTTTGATTCTCAGTAAAACCATCCTTTAAGTGACGGACAGGAGAAATCGTAAAGATGACTTCTGTCTCGGTATTCACGTTTTGAATCAATTCAATTAAATGGTAAAGACTGGATTCAATTTCGGAAACGCTCAATAGTTTTTTGGAAAACTCCTTTTGGGGCACTTTGTGGCAATTGGCCACTATCTTTCCCGAAACATTGTTCTCATAAACCCAAGCAGTTCCCAAAGTGATAATAATATGCGATAAAGTTACCAGGCTTGTCCTAGTTTCTTCCAATCTTTGATTGAGAAGATTCAATAGTTCTTCTGAAGACCCTGAGCGCAAATCGGAATGGGCATCGAAACAACGCCAAATTCCATCTTGTTCGAAAATTTCCTCTTCTTGATAGGTTTCTTCTTGAATGGCTCTTTGGACAAGGTTCTCAATCGCCAATGGATGAAACAATATTCCGAAAGGATTTGGGTATTGTTGAAACTTGAAATAGTTCAGTTTCTTGCCCATATTTTCCACAAAACAAGAACCCAAAAGCACCAATTTACTTTGATAATCGATTGGATTATCACTAGGGTTTAAGGGTATTTTGGTTTGTAGTTCCATCAAGAAATATAATCCCTCACCTTTTCCAGTGCTTCAGGAATCCCTTCTGGGTTTTTACCCCCCGCAGTGGCGAAGAAAGGTTGTCCACCACCTCCTCCTTGAATGTATTTACCAAGTTCACGAACTATGGTTCCCGCGTTCAAGTCCTTTTCAACTGCTAAACCTTTGGAAATATAACATGAAAGTATCGCTTTACCTCCTTTATCAGAGGCCAACAATAGAAACAGATTATCCATTTGTCCTCCAATTTCAAATGCAAGGTCCTTGATACCCCCTGCATCCAAATCCACTTTTTGCGCCAAAAACTGAATTCCATTGACATCTTCCAGTTCGGCGATCAGTTCGCTTTTTAGACCTTTTGCTTTATCCTTTAGCAATAGCTCTACCTGTTTTTTAAGCGCAAGGTTTTCTTCTTGCAGACTAGCCACCGATTTTACAGGATCTTGAGCGTTTTTCAACATATCCTTGATTTCAAAGAGCATACGGTTATTGTTGAAATAAAATTCTTTAACGGCATCGGAAGTGATGGCTTCAATCCTGCGGATTCCAGCAGCAACAGCTCCTTCGGAGACTATCTTAAAGTGCCAAATATCGGCTGTGTTTTTCACATGGGTACCACCACAAAGTTCAACGGATTGTCCAAAACGGATGGTTCTAACAGTATCTCCGTATTTTTCTCCAAAAAGCGCCATAGCTCCTTGTTGCATCGCCTCTTCAATCGGGATATTGCGGCTTTCTTCCAAAGCCAAGTGCCCATCAATACGTGCATTGACGAAGTTTTCAACCTCTCGGAGCTCTTTGGTGGTCAATTTAGAAAAGTGGGAGAAGTCAAAACGTAAATATTTGGAATGTACCGCAGAGCCTTTCTGCTCTACATGTGTTCCCAACACCTCTCGCAAGGCTTGGTGCAACAAATGGGTAGCAGTATGGTTACAAGCTGTTCTCCAACGTTGCTTTTGATCTACCACGGCCTTGAATGTTCCTGAAATTTCTTTTGGAAGGGACTTTGTAAAATGAACTATTTCGTTGTTCTCCCTCTTGGTATCCACTATATAGATAACATCGCCATTTGAAGCTTCCAGATAGCCCTTATCACCTACTTGTCCACCACCTTCTGCATAAAACGGGGTAAGGTTGAACACCATTTGGTATTGCTCCCCGTCTTTTTTACTGGTTACCTTGCGATATTTTACCAATTTTACCTTGGTTTCCAAACTATCGTAACCAATAAATTCTTGTTCAGTATCCGTCAATAACACATTCCAATCATCTTTGGACACTTCGGATGCTGCCCTGGAACGATCTTTTTGTGCTTTTAATGCTTTATCAAAACCTTTCGTATCCAACTGATATCCTTTCTCCTCCAAAATCAGAGCAGTCAAATCTATTGGGAAACCAAAAGTGTCATACAGTTCAAAAGCTTTTTCACCATCAATAGTGTTGCTTTTGCATGATTTTATAACAGAATCCAATAATACCAATCCTTGTTCCAAAGTGCTCAAGAAAGAGTTTTCCTCTTCTTTGATCACATTTTCAATCAATTGGTACTGCTCCTTCAATTCAGGAAATGCTTTGCCCATCTGTTCGCTAAGCACCTTTACCAATCGGTAGATAAACGGTGTATTGGTATCCAAAAAAGTAAATCCATATCGAATGGCGCGACGTAAAATCCTTCGGATTACATAGCCCGCTCCAGTATTGCTCGGCAATTGTCCATCGGCAATGGAAAAGGCTACAGCGCGAACATGGTCCGCAATCACGCGGACGGCAATGTCCGTTTGTTCGTCTTTCCCGTATTTTTTTCCTGTGATGGTTTCCACCTCACGAATCAATGGGGTGAAGACATCGGTATCGTAATTGGATTGTTTACCTTGAAGCACCATGCAAAGACGTTCAAAGCCCATACCAGTATCGATGTGCTTTTCGGGCAACGGCTCCAAATTGCCATTGGCCTTACGGTTGAACTGCATAAAGACCAAGTTCCATATTTCCACTACTTGCGGATGGTCTTGATTTACCAACGAAGCTCCGTCCACTTTTTCTTTATCTTCCTCGGAGCGTATATCCACATGAATTTCCGAACAGGGCCCACACGGACCTTGGTCACCCATTTCCCAGAAGTTGTCTTTCTTATTTCCTTTAATGATTCTATTCTCGGGTACTATCGCCTTCCATAGATCGTATGCTTCTTGATCAAGTGGCAGTCCATCATCTTCACATCCTTCAAAAACCGAAACATAAAGACTGTCTTCGTCTATTTTAAACACCTCAGTGAGCAATTCCCATGCCCATTCAATTGCTTCTTTTTTAAAATAATCTCCCACACTCCAGTTACCCAACATTTCAAACATGGTATGGTGGTACGTATCTTTCCCCACTTCTTCCAAATCATTATGCTTACCGCTCACCCTGAGGCATTTCTGGGTGTCCGTCAACCGTTTGCTCTTTGGTACGGAATTCCCCAAAAAATACTCCTTAAATTGGTTCATTCCCGCATTGGTGAACATCAAAGTGGGGTCGTCCTTCATCACCATGGGCGCTGATGGAACAATTTTGTGGTTTTTTTCTTTAAAAAAGTTTAAAAACTGCTTTCTAACTTCTTGGGATGTCATTGAATTCCTAGGGTTTTCTTAAATTTAACACTTTAAGCAAAACAATTTTTATATTTGTTTGTTCTGATTAAAATGAGAGAGCAAAAATAGGATAAAATCCATTCATGTCTAAAGTAAAGTACTATTACGATCCGGATACACTTTCATATAGAAAGATTGAGCCGAAAAAATCCAAAAGATATAGGAATGTTTTCCTTTTCTTATTGGGCTCCGCGCTGTTCGGCTTTCTTGGGCTGATTATACTTTTGAACACTCGTTGGGTAAACACCCCCAAAGAACTTTCTCTACAACGTGAGGTTCATAATTATGAGCTTCAGTTTGATATCTTGAATAGAAAGATGGACCAAATTGAGCATGTTTTGGCCAATATTGAAGATCGTGACAATAATATTTATAGATTATATTTTGAGGCAAATCCAATACCTGAAGAACAGCGAAGAGCTGGTTTTGGTGGTATAAATAGATATAAAGACCTTGAAGGTTTCAATAATTCTGAAATCATCATTGATGCCACCAAGCGACTGGATATTATTCAAAAAGAGATGGTAATCCAATCCAAATCATTGGATGAAATTGCCAAATTGGCTGAAGAAAAAGAAAAATTATTGGCCTCCATACCTGCAATTCAACCGGTAAGCAACGAAAACCTTACCCGTATGGCTTCTGGTTATGGCTGGCGATCTGATCCCTTTACAAAAGCACGTAAAATGCATTGGGGAATGGATTTCACTGCTCCACGAGGCACCCCCATTTATGCAACAGGGGATGGAAAAGTAGTTCGTGCGGACAATAGATCCTCAGGTTATGGTAAACATGTTCGTATTGACCATGGTTATGGTTACCTGTCATTATACGGACACATGAGCAAATACAATGTAACCGTTGGCCAGAAAGTAGAACGGGGCGACCTTATTGGTTTTGTAGGAAGTACAGGGCGCTCACAAGCTCCTCACGTTCACTATGAAGTGTTCAAGGACGGAGAACGTATAAACCCCATTAATTTCTATTACGGAAGTTTATCGGCCGAGGAATTTGAGAATATGCTCAGGTTGGCCAACCAAGAGAACCAATCATTGGATTAATGCACGTAGACCTTCCAGAAAAGCGATATTATGGCATTGGCGAAGTAGCCAAGGCCTTTGGAGTAAACACATCCCTTATTCGATTTTGGGAAAAAGAGTTTGATGTACTACAACCTAAAAAAAACGCCAAGGGCAACCGTAAATTTACCCCACAGGACATCCAAAACCTTCAATTGATCTATCATTTGGTGAAGGAACGGGGATTTACCTTGGAAGGTGCAAAAACTCATTTAAAGGAAGAAAAACAAAAAGTACTTTCCAACTTCGAAGTAATTCAAAAATTACAAAAGGTGAAGGCGGAACTGTTGAAAATAAAAGAACAACTATAAACACTAAAACCATAGGAAAATGAAAAAATGGTTAATCCCTGTACTTATTGTCGTAGTCATTGTTTTTGGTCTCTACCAGTGGGCAGTTAGCTTCAACAATAATGCAGTACAGTATGAAGCCGATGCCAAAACAGCTTGGGCCAATGTAGAAAGTTCTTATCAACGTAGAAATGACTTGATCGGAAACTTGGTGAAAACAGTACAAGGCGCAGCTGATTTTGAAAGAGGTACTTTAACAGATGTTATCGAAGCTAGGGCCAAAGCGACATCCACCAATATAGATGCGAACAATATTACTCCAGAACAGTTGGCGGAGTTTCAACAAGCCCAAACCGGCTTATCCTCTGCCCTTTCCAGATTATTGGTCACCGTGGAGCGATACCCGGAATTAAAAGCCAATCAAAACTTTTTGGAACTGCAATCACAATTGGAGGGTACGGAGAATAGAATTAATGTAGCACGGGACCGATACAACGAATCGGTGAACATTTACGATGTTCACATCTCAAAATTCCCAGGTAAAATACTTGCTGGATGGTTTGGTTTTGAGGAAATGCCGAGATACACCGCAGATCCAGGTTCCGAAGATGCTCCCGAAGTAAACTTCGAATTTGATTAAACTATGTCGCACGTAGAAGAATTCTTGACCGCAAAGGAAGAAAAGGAAATTGTCAACGCCATTTTAGAGGCTGAGAAAAACACTTCTGGAGAAATAAGGGTGCATATTGAAGCCTCTGCCAAAATAGATCATTTTAGTAGGGCACAGCAAATTTTCCATTTCTTAAAAATGGACAATACCAAAGAAGGCAATGGCGTACTTCTCTATGTAGCTGTGGACGATAAAAAATTTGTAATCTACGGCGGGGAAGGTATTGATAGGGTTGTTCCTAAAGGTTTTTGGAACACAACCAAAGATGTTATTGGTGCCCATTTTAAAAAAGGAAATTTTAAACAAGGTATTGTGGAGGGTATCCTTATGGCGGGCAAAGAACTCCGAGACCATTTTCCGTATAAACAGAACGATTCCAATGAATTGAACGATGCGATATCCAAAGGGTAGTTTTTTACTAGTTTTTTTATGGGTTTCCATAGCTTGGGGGCAATTTGCCATACCCGAAAAACCACAAGAAGAGACCAGCGTTTACGATTATGTAAACTTGTTGTCCCCTTCGCAGAGCAGCGCATTGGAACAAAAACTAGTTCGGTATTCCGACAGCACCTCCACACAAATTGTTGTTGCCATTATTAGTTCTACCGAAGGTGAAAACATTAATTACTTAGGTGCACAATGGGGGCAAAAATGGGGTATTGGCCAAGCGGACAAAGATAATGGTGTACTTGTGCTTCTTGCCAAAGATGACCGAAGAATTGCCATAAATACCGGATACGGTGTGGAAGGAAGTCTAACCGACCTGATGTCGAAACGCATAATAGAATCTGTCATCATACCCGAATTTAAAAAAGAAGATTACTATAGTGGGCTGGACAAGGGGTCCGATGCAATCTTTAAAGTACTCACAGGAGAATTTACGGAGGACAGAACTTTTGGCAACAATAAAAAATTTCCTCTCAGTGCATTTTTACCAATCATCATCTTTATTCTTATTATCATTATTTTATGGAGCCGTAAAAACAAAGGTGGCGGTAATGGTGGCCGCAGGGGTAGCGGACTTGATATTTGGGACATGATCATTCTGAGCAACATGGGCCGTAGTTCAGGTTCTTCCGGCGGCTTTGGCAGCGGAGGAGGCTTTGGTGGCGGCGGTTTCAGCGGCGGATTCGGCGGTGGTGGTTTTGGTGGCGGTGGTGCATCCGGTGGGTGGTAATTTTCTACATATCAAACTACATAACTGCCATAGTTAATAGTACCAAAACTCTATTTTAAGTTTGAGGATCAAAGTTCTATTAAATCTAATAGAAAGAATCAAAACAATCATTAGCTTTTATTGATCAACTCACACCATCTATCCATCAACTTTTACCCTGCCACTGTCCAATTTTAATTATCTTGCTAAAGCTTATCTTTTTGATAAATTAAAACACGTACTTCCGCATGTCTCAATCATACAAAACAATCATCTTATCCCTACTTGTACTATTAACTTCCTGTAAAGAAAAAGATAGTTATTCCGATACCGATAATCTCTTTAAATTCAAGAATTATATAAGCTATCACACAAACGGTAACCAAAGTATTTCCACACCCATCACCATTGCCCTTGCCCAGCAATTGGAGCAATATGAACTTACACAAGATTTACCATCAGAGTATTTGGAGATTTCACCAAAGGTGGATGGCGATCTCATTATTGAAAATGGCAGGGAACTCACTTTCCAACCTTCGGAATATTTAGTCCCCAACACGGAATATACCGTCAATTTGAAGCTCAACAAACTTTTTGACGCCATTGATAGCGAGTTTAAAACCTATACTTTCAGTTTTAAGACCATTGCACCTAATTTTAGAATCAATCTAGGCAATCTACAATCGTATAACAAAGATTGGCAATACCTTTCAGGCACCTTGGACGCTTCGGATATCTTGGATGCTTCAAAAATCAACACGGTGGTTTCTGTAAAACAAGGAGATAAAAGTATTCCTATAAAATGGGACAATACATCTGAGAATGCACAATACTTTAGTTTTAAAATCGATAGCATTTCCCGAAAAACAGATGATAGCGAACTCACAATAAATTGGACAGGAGATGCGTACAATATAGACAACGAAGGCTCCGAAAGTTACCCTATACCGGGAAAAAACAAATTTGTGATCATTGATGCCAAAACAACGTCCTCCCCAAATGCCGTACTGACCCTTAATTTCTCGGAACCCTTAAAACAAGACCAAAACCTAAACGGTTTGGTGACTATAGAAAATGCGGAAAGTCTTCGGTACGAAATCAATGGAAACGTTTTAAGTGTTTATCCATCCAACCGAATTTTAGGAGAAGTTCGTATCAATGCCTTTCAAGGTATCAAAAGTGAGTATGGTTTTACTTTAAAGAACAATTTTTCCGAACTGGTTTCATTTGAGCAACTAAAACCTGCCGTTCGATTAATTTCCAAAGGAACCATATTGCCCAATGCGGCCTCAACACCCATTTATTTTGAAACCGTCAACCTTGCCGCAGTCGAAGTTAGGGTAATACAGGTATATGAAAACAACATGCTACAATACCTTCAAAACTACAACTTGACTGAAAACTACAATCCAAATTTTAAACCTGTTGGTCGTAGAGTGGCATACAAGGTGATCCCGCTGACCAAAGATGGCAATGAAAATACCAGTTATTGGCAAGCACACGGTTTGGATCTATCAGAATTGATTCAGATGCAACCAGGTTCCTTATATCGCGTCGAGTTCAGCTTTAAAAAAGAGCACACTACCTACGATTGTGGCTACAGTTCGGAAACTGAAGAATCAGCATCCGCTTATGCATTGGAACAAACTTCAGATGAAGCATCCCAAGAAGAACGCTATTGGGACAACGAAATATACAATTACCGAAACTACGACTACAATTGGGAAGAACGAGACAATCCATGTCACGCTGCTTATTACAACTACGATAGAATTGCCGCGACAAATTTATTGGGAAGTGATTTGGGACTCATCGTAAAAAAAGGTAATAACCGCTCCCATCATTTTGCCGTGACCAATTTGCTTACGACCCAGCCCATAGCTGGCGTCAAAATAAAACTCTACAATTATCAACAACAACTTATCGGCGAGACCACTACCGATGCCAAAGGTTTCTCGGTTTATGACAGCGATATGGGCATTGCCTTTGCCGTAGCGGAAAACAATAACAATTTTGCCTATGCCAAACTTACCGACGGAAACGCACTGTCACTTAGTAAATTTGATGTTTCGGGAGAGCAACTCCAAAAAGGATTGCAAGGCTATTTGTATACCGAAAGAGGAGTTCACCGACCCGGGGATGTGATTCATTTGACCTTTGTTTTGGATGATAATGCTAACCCTTTGCCCAAAGGGCACCCCGTTGTTCTGGAGGTGAATGACGCCCGTGGCAAACTAGTACAGCGTAATGTACTCAAAGAAGGGAGTATTCCTGTTTCTGATGGTCATTATGCCAAAAAGGAAAATAATTTCTACTATTTCCCAATTCCAACAGAAGCAACCGCCCCTACTGGAAATTGGTCGGCCAAAGTGATTGTTGGAGGCGCACAGTTCACAAAAAGCTTAAAAGTGGCCACAGTGAAACCAAATCGATTAAAAGTGAATTTTGCTTTTGAAAATGAAGTGTTGGAAGCAAATACATTCAATAGAGGAACAGCCGAGGTAAAATGGCTTCACGGCGCTCCCGCACGCAACCTCAAAATCGATATCAATGCCACTTTGAGCCAAACTTCAACGGCATTCCCAACATATAAAGATTATACATTCCAAGACCCCGCACGCACATTCAATGAAACCGAACTGCAATGGATCTCGTCCAAGTTGGATGCCAACGGTGAATTGGACATCAACAAAAAAATAGAAATCAATGGCAATGCACCCGGCATGTTGAGAGCCACTTTCACCACCAAAGTTTTTGAAGGGGGAGGTGATTTTTCCATTGATGTATTTTCCAAAAATTTAGCCCCGTTCTCAAATTTTGTTGGACTTCGTTCCCCAGAAGCTAAGCAATACGGCTCTTTCTTAACGGATGACAATAATACCTTTGATGTAGTCACGGTCGATGCCCAAGGCAACCCATCGGGCAACCGAAAGTTAAAAGTACAAGTGTTCAAAATTGAATGGCGCTGGTGGTGGAACCGCGGTTACGATAATCTATCTAGATACGAAAACGCAACCGTTCACCGTCCTTTTAAGGAAATGAACATTACCACAGGAAGTAATGGAAAAGCCAATTTCAATATCAATGTTCCCGACGAGGAAGGTGGCCGTTACCTGATTCGCGTTATAGACGAAGTTTCTGGCCATGCAACGGGTCGCACTGCTTATTTTTATCAAAATTGGTGGAGAAGACCCGCTTCAGCAGATGCAGAAAGCTCCAAAATTCTGATTTTCTCCACCAATAAAGAAAAATACACCTTGGGTGAGGAAGCCGTTGTAACTTTCCCTTCGGACAGGGGTGGACGCGCTTTGGTAAGTATAGAGAACGGAACCGAAGTACTGTCTCAACAATGGATAGAAACCTCGGAAAAAGAGACGAGGGCCACCATCCCGATTACGGCTGAAATGGCACCAAATGCCTATGTCAATATTTCATTGTTACAGCCCCATAGTCAAGCTAAAAACGACCTACCCATACGATTGTACGGTGTAGTTCCCCTTTTAGTGGAAAATCCCGCTACATTCTTGGAACCGGCAATCAAAATGCCGGATGTTTTGGAGCCAGAAAAAAGCTTTAAGGTTACCGTTTCCGAAGCAAGTAAAAAACCGATGACCTATTCTCTGGCCTTGGTGGACGAAGGGCTGTTGGACCTTACCCGCTTTAGTACGCCAGATATCCATAGCTCCTTCTATTCAAGGCAAGCCTTGGGTGTAAAAACCTTCGATATTTTTGATGATGTGATGGGAGCTTACTCTGTAAGTGTGGACAATATATACGCCATTGGTGGTGGTGGAATTGGTTCAGGGGCTAAAAACCGAAAAGCACAACGTTTCAAACCTGTCGTCACCTATCTAGGGCCATTCAACTTGAAGGCAGGAGAAAAGGCTGCCCACACCATCAATATGCCAAATTATGTGGGATCGGTACGGACCATGGTAGTTGCTGGAAACCAAAACAGTGCCTACGGTAATGTAGAAAAAACAACTCCAGTTCGCAAACCATTGATGGTTTTGACCTCTATTCCAAGAAAATTATCGCCTGGTGAAAAAGTAACCATTCCAGTAACGGTTTTTGCGATGGAACCCAAAGTGAAAAACGTAAAGGTGAGTATTGATGCAGGAAAGGCATTGGAACCTATCAACGGTACTTCAAAAAACATCACCTTTAATGCCGTTGGCGAGCAAATCGTGAATTTTGACTTTAAAGTGAACCCAGCAACAGCCTTCCAGACCATAAAAGTCACTGCTTCTGGAGCTGGGGAAAGTGCTAGTAACGAAACAGAAATTGATGTGGAGAACCCAAACCCAGTCACCACAAAAAGTGAATTATATACCTTGGAAACCAATGGCACACAGACCATTTCCATGGAAACTTTTGGTACATCGGGCACCAACGAAGCCTTCATCGAATTCTCCACGCTGCCTCCCATGGATTTCTCCAAACGGATGGATTATTTGCTGCGGTATCCACATGGATGTATAGAACAAACAACTTCGGCTGCGTTCCCACAATTGTTCTTGGGCGATGTATTGGACATTACTTTTGACAAAAAGAAAGATGTTGAGAAAAATATCAAAGCTGCTATTGATAGGCTTAGTGATTTTCAACTTTCCAATGGAGGATTAAGCTATTGGCCCGGGTATGGCAGTGCCGATGATTGGGGCACTTCTTACGCCGGACATTTTATGTTGGAAGCAAAACAAGAAGGATACCAATTACCATTGACTTTCTTGAGCAATTGGTTGAGATACCAAAAAAATGCAGCAAGACAATGGAGCAACCAAAGCACCTATTACAACGATGATGTTTCTCAAGCGTACAGACTATACACCTTGGCCCTGGCACAACAGCCCGAACTGGCAGCCATGAACCGTTTACGGGAAACCTCAAATCTTAGCAACGAGGCTAAATGGAGATTGGCAGCCGCTTATGCCTTGGTCGGCAAAAAAGAAGTAGCACAAGCCATTGCACAAAAAGCGAACATCAACTTCACCCCCAACAATTATAATTACAGAACCTATGGTTCCGTATTCAGAAACCGGGCAATGGCTTTGGAAACCATGGTGATTTTGGGTGACTCCCAACAAAGGGAATTGGCCGTTTCTTTGGCCAAAAATTTATCATCCCAACGATGGTACAGCACCCAAGAAACGGCATTTGCCCTCTTGGCCATGTCCAAAATGGTTATGAAAAATGGAGGTAAAGCCATCAACCTCACGTTTACCAACAATGGAAAAGAGGTTTCTGTAAAAACGGATAGGGCCATTGCACAAAGACAACTTGCCGTTACCTCTTTTAAAGAAGAAATTGAGATGAAAAACAATGAGGGCAATACTATTTATGCCACGCTGACCCAATCGGGCAAATTACCTGTGGGTGAAGAATTGGCGCAACAGCAGAACCTAAGGTTAACCGTAAACTATATTGATCCTCTTGGTAATTCCATCAAAGTGGATGAACTTAGGCAAGGAACCGAATTCCAAGCACAGCTCAGCATTTTCAATAGTTCGGATGATTATATCAACAACATTGCACTCACCCATATTGTACCCAGTGGTTGGGAGATTGTGGATACCTCATTTGCAGGGGGAGGCAATGCAAACACTTCCGCAGTGGATTATGTGGATACCAGAGATGATAGAACCCACCTATATTTTGACTTGGATGCCAAAAAATCCAAAACCTTTATCATTAAATTAAATGCTTCCTTCTTGGGTGACTATTATTTGCCAGGTGCCCAAGCGGAAGCGATGTACGATAATAACTACCAAGCCCGAAACAAGGGGAAATGGGTGAAAATAGTTCAGTAATGTTGCATGAGTGAATTTTTAGCGCCAGTAAAAAGAATTCTAGTCAACCATAAAATTAAGCTCAGTGTTTTGGGCATTATTTTGGTTTTATGGTTGTTTTGTCTACCCAAAACCCTTTTCATAGACCCAACTTCGACCGTTGTGGACAGTTCCGATGGTTTCCTTATCGGAGCCCGTATCGCCGATGATGGTCAATGGCGATTTCCAAAAATGGACTCGATTCCAAAACGTTTCAAACAGAGTATTTTGCTTTTTGAGGATGAATATTTTTATAAGCATCCCGGGTTTAACCCCATTTCCATTATCAAGGCCATTGGACACAATCTCACCAAAGAGACTCGTAGGGGTGGCAGTACCATCACACAACAGGTCATTCGTTTAAGTAGAAAAAACAAAAATAGGACCTACTGGGAAAAAATCATCGAGGTATTTATGGCCACTCGATTAGAGTTACGCTACTCCAAGGAAGAAATTTTAAAACGCTATGCCTCCCACACTCCTTATGGTGGCAATGTAGTGGGATTGGAAACGGCAGCGTGGCGGTACTTTGGGATTCCTGCCCACGAATTAAGTTGGGGACAATCTGCTGCATTGGCCGTTTTACCTAATGCGCCGGGGCTGATTTTCCCTGGCAGAAATGAACAATCGTTTTTGAACAAACGAAATCGATTACTAAAAAAACTATGGGAGAAAGAAATCATTGACCAAACCACTTACGAATTGGCCATTTCCGAACCACTCCCACAAAAACCAGTGCCATTGCCAGACATAGCTCCGCATCTTACCGAACGTATCCGAAATGAATATCCCGGCCAACGCATCACGACTTCAATTGAAAGACCGCTACAACAGCGCCTAAATATTTTGGCTGAAAGGCATTATCGGCAATTGCAAAGCAACGAGATCCATAATTTGGCCATTTTGATCCTTGATGTGGAAACCAGAAAAGTACTCGGGTATGTGGGAAACTCACCATCTGGGGAAAAGCATGGAAACTATGTGGACATCATCACCAAAAAAAGAAGTACCGGAAGCACCTTGAAGCCTTTTCTTTTCGCTTCTTTATTAGATGAAGGTCAACTACTCCCGAACAGTTTGGTGGAAGATGTCCCGACAGTGATTAACGGATATCATCCACAAAATTTTGATTTAAAACATGTTGGGGCCGTGCCTGCCAGTAAAGCACTCTCCCGTTCGCTGAATGTACCAGCAGTTCGGTTGTTGCGGGAATACGGGCTTCAAAAATTCTATAACAAACTACATAAGATGAACATGGAATCTTTGGACAGACCTGCATCTTATTATGGATTGTCCTTGATTCTTGGTGGTGCGGAAAGTTCCCTATGGGAAGTGACCTCGACTTATGCTTCCATGGCTTCCAGTTTAAATTATTTTTCAACGCATTCCAGCACATATAGAAACCTTGAGTTTACAAAAGCTACCTATTTACAAAATGAAACCAAAGATTATGGGGAACAACAATTTGACCCGTTGGTTTTTGGTGCAGGAGCAATTTATAGCACCTTCCAGTCCATGTACGAGGTAAACCGACCAGAAGGTGATGAAAACTGGCAGTTTTTTGATTCCTCCCAGCCCATTGCTTGGAAAACAGGAACTAGTTTTGGTTTTAAAGATGCCTGGGCAGTAGGTGTTACACCAAAATATGCCATTGGCGTTTGGGCGGGCAACGCTGATGGGGAAGGTAGACCAGGGCTTACAGGAATATCCGCTGCGGCCCCTTTGCTTTTTGATGTTTTGGATGCACTCCCCAATAGTGGCTGGTTCCAAGAACCGTTTGATGATTTAGTTGAAATAGAAGTTTGCTCAAAAAGCGGTTATCGTGCCTCCCCATATTGCGATGATGCAAAAAAAGAATGGGTGCCTACACGCGGTACTCGAAGTGGCCCCTGCCCTTATCATCAGCAGGTGTTTTTAGATAAATCAGAAAAATATAGAGTGAACTCGGAGTGTTATCCATTGGAAGATATGGTAGCCAAAAACTGGTTGGCACTACCTCCAATTTTGGAATATTATTATGCTTCTTCCAATCCCAATTACAAGCCATTGCCTCCCTATTTGGATGGCTGTACAATTTTGGACAACAATTTGATGGAATTTATCTACCCCAAAAAAAACGAAGCAGTGTTGCTCCCAAAAGATTTGGGAACAAAAACTTCAGAGATCATTGTAAAACTGGCGCATCAACAATCCAATACCATTGTTTATTGGTATTTGGATGAGACTTTTGTGGGCAAGACCCAAAATTTCCACGAGCTTATTTTACATATCACACCGGGTGATTATATGCTTACCGCGGTGGACAATAATGGCAATCGCATTCAGCAAGTTGTCGAGGTACGATCTGCCTCTGGTGAATAGTTACTTCTTCCGCATAAAAATGGTCATCGGAACTCCGGTAAAGTCAAAATTCTCCCTGATTTTATTCTCTAAAAACCTTTTGTATGGATCCTTCACATATTGTGGCAAGTTGCAGAAAAAAGCAAATTGAGGATATGGCGTGGGCAATTGAGTGCAAAACTTGATTTTTACGTATTTTCCTTTAGTCGATGGCGGAGGCGTTCTTTCAATGATGGGCAACATAACATCATTCAACTTTCGGGTAGGAATTCGTTTTGAACGATTTTTATAAACCTCCACAGCAGTCTCTATCGCCTTGTATATCCTTTGTTTGTTCAAAACAGATACAAAAAGAATTGGTACATCTTCAAAAGGTGAAATCACCTCTTTTATTTTGGCTGTATATTCTTTTACAGAATTTGTCTCTTTTTCCAACAAATCCCATTTATTCACCAAAATGACAATTCCCTTATTATTTCGTTGTGCAAGCCAAAATATATTCTGAACCTGTCCATCAAATCCTCTGGTCGCATCCAACATCACAATACATACATCACAGTATTCTATAGCTCTAACAGAACGCATTACTGAGTAAAATTCCAAGTCTTCCTTTACTTTGGCCTTACGTCGTATACCTGCGGTATCCACCAAATTGAATTCGAACCCAAACCGATTATATTTGGTATCGATGCTATCCCGGGTAGTTCCAGCGATATCGGTTACTATGTAGCGGTCTTCACCGATCAATGCATTTATAAATGATGATTTTCCTGCATTTGGCCTTCCTACCACCGCAAAACGGGGCAATTCACTTTCTTCTTCATTTTCCTCTGGCAGTACTTTTACAAGGGCATCCAATAACTCCCCAGTACCACTACCATTGATACTTGATAGCGGATAGTATTCGCCTAATCCCAGAGAATAAAATTCAACGGCATCAGCCATCCGCATAGAATTATCCACTTTGTTGACAGCTAAAAAAGTAGGTTTATCTACCTTGCGCAACAATTTGGCAACATCTTCATCCATTCCTGTTACACCCGATTCAACATCTACCATAAAAATGATAGCATCTGCCTCATCAATGGCCAATTCTACTTGTTTATCTATTTCTTTTTCAAAAATATCGTCGCTACCTACTACGTAACCGCCAGTATCAATCAACGAAAATTCTTTACCGTTCCAATCACTTTTGCCATAGTGACGATCACGTGTAACACCGCTAACAGCATCCACAATGGCCTCTCGACGTTGAATGAGTCGGTTAAAAAACGTGGATTTCCCAACATTGGGTCTTCCCACAATGGCTACAATAGCTCCCATTAGGTTTATTTTTTGGCAAAAATACCATTTATTATGAAGAAAAAATGATACCTTTTTTGATCATTTTCAAATGATTATGAGTGACTTGCCTAATGAGATAGTTTTACGGCCACGTTTTCGTGTTTCCCTTAAAACAAATTTGGAGCTTTTAGAAGCTGTTTTTGATGAAGTTCAAGAGAAGTCTTTTGATATAAAAAGACTTGACGAACACATCTTTGTCAAATTCAAAAAATCGGAGACAACTTTTTGGACCCCGCAATTACACTTGGAACTTTCTTCTTTTGAAAAAGAAGTGAGCAACATTCGTGGAGTATTTGGTCCCAATCCAACGCTTTGGACTTTTTTTATGTTCCTGCATTTTGGAATTGGCACCCTTTTTATCATTTTGGGAATCTTTGCCTATTCCAATTATTCATTGGGCAAAAACATAAACCTATATTTAGTGGGTATGGGCTTTTTGGTGGTAATCTGGTTTTCGCTTTATGCTTTTGGACGCTTGGGAAGAGCTAAAGGTAAAAATCAAATGGATCAATTAAAACGATTTTTCAGGGATACGATTGCGCCATTTGAAAGAATTAACAGTGATGCTTAACCATTATAGCCAAAGCGTCTAAGTTGTTGGGAATTACTACGCCAGTTTTTATTGACTTTTACAAAGAGTTCTATATGTACCTGTTTAGCAAAGAATTTTTCCAGGTCTTTTCTGGCCTCTACGCCCACTCTTTTTAGGGCACTTCCCTTGTGACCAATAATAATACCTTTTTGGGTGTCGCGCTCCACCATAATTACAGAACGAATCCGTATAATGTTTTCATCTTCCACAAATTCCTCGGTCTCTACCTCAACCGAATATGGGATTTCTTTTTTGTAATGAAGTAAGATTTTTTCGCGTATGGTCTCGTTTACAAAAAAACGTTCAGGCTTGTCCGTAATTTGATCTTTTGGATAAAAAGGTGGTGCTTCAGGCAACAATTCCAAAATACGATTGAACACTTCTTTTACATTGAAGTTTTCCAATGCGGATATGGGATGAATCTCTGCACTGGGCAATTGTTCTTGCCAATATTGCATTTGCTCTTCAAGTACCTGTTGATCGGAAGTGTCAATTTTGTTGAGGAGCAGTAATACCGGAATCTTGCTATGCTGTATTTTTTTGAAAAAAGATTCATCCTTTAGCGCTTTTTCCCCTATTTCAACCATGTAAAGGAGTACATCTGCATCTTCAAAAGCAGATTTCACAAAATCCATCATGGAGCTTTGAAGCTCATAGGCTGGTTTTATGATTCCAGGGGTATCGGATAGAATCATTTGAAAGTCGTCTCCATTGACAATTCCTAATATACGGTGGCGGGTAGTTTGGGCCTTTGATGTAATAATGGAAAGTTTTTCGCCCACAAAAGCGTTCATCAATGTAGATTTACCCACATTGGGATTACCGATAATATTTACAAATCCTGATTTATGCTCCACCTTTCTTTCTTTTTTCAAAATATTGTTTGGATGCTGCGTTCACCTTTGGTGAAAGATACAACACAGCAATCATATTGGGTATCACCATCAATGCATAGGATAGATCTATCAGGTTTTTTACCAATTTTAAGGATGCTATTGCGGCAAAAACTATCATTACCACAAAAAACACATTGTACCATTTTCCAATTTTGGCGTTGGTCAAAAATGAAAGACTCTTTACGCCATAATACGAATAAGTGAACAAGGTTGACAATGCAAATGCGGATACAATAACCATCAGCAATACATCTCCTATGCCGTAGAGTGTGGTTTCAAAAGCAGACATCGTCATCACGATTCCACTACTGTCCTCCAAATAAGCGCCGCTCAAAATTATTACTACGGCTGTAAAGGTACATACTAAAATCGTATCAATAAACGGACCCAACATCGCCACAAGTCCTTCTTTGGCCGGTTCATCATTTTTGGATTGTCCGTGGTACATCGGCGCGCTCCCCAAACCTGCTTCGTTCGAAAACATGGCTCTACGTACTCCAACGATTACCAAGCCCCAAAATCCACCGGTGACCATGCTATCGAAATTCCAAGCTTCTACCATAATCAATTTTAGAGCAGGAAGCACTTCTCCTGCATGGCTAGCCATCACAAAAATAACGGCCAAAAGATAAACCCCAACCATAAAGGGCACTATAGCGGATGCTACCTTTGCTATTTTAGTAAGACCGCCAAAAATTACAATAGATGTGATAATGGCCAGAAAAAAACCAATCCCCAGCTTCCAATTATACTCACTGGTCACCCATATGGTCTCCTGGGGCTCCACTACTCCCATAAATGCTTCTGTAAATTGATTGGCGGTAAATACGCCCAAAAATCCGAATAACCCGCAAATACTAAAAAAGATGGCCATTGGTTTTGCCCATTTTCCCATTCCTTGGGTTATATAGAACATGGGACCTCCTTGCATATGACCCTCGGAATCTGTTCCACGGAACATTATGGCCAAACTACCGGAATAAAATTTAATTCCCATTCCCAAAAGTGCGGTCATCCATATCCAAAAAACAACACCTGGTCCGCCATCATGTATGGCTATGGCCACTCCTGATATATTTCCCAAACCAACGGTAGCAGCAACAGCAGCGGATAGTGCTTGAAACGAGGTTACATCTCCCTTTGCATTTTTATCATCATACTTACCGGATACTATCGCAATGGCATGCCCAAAATAGCGAAATGGAGCAAATTTGGAATAAAAAGCCAAAAAAAGCCCTCCTCCTATTAGCAGGATAAACATGGGCAGTTCCGTGTAGGGCAAAAGTGAAGAAATAAAATCGTTGATTGCGTCCATAAGGTAAAAAGCCCGAATTTATGGATTTTGGGCGGGATTGGTGCTAGTGGAAAAGGAATATTAAGTTATGTTTGGAAATGATATAAAAAGGGTTGTATATTTGCCGTCCACATCGCGGGGTAGAGCAGTAGGTAGCTCGTCGGGCTCATAACCCGAAGGTCACTGGTTCGAGTCCAGTCCCCGCTACTAGAAAAAGCCTTTCAGTAAACTGAGAGGCTTTTTTATTATTGCTATTTTCTCCCGCCAGTTCGAATGACCTTACACTTCAACTGCGCCTTTCAATCACATAGAACTTATAAAAAGTTTAGTCGCCCTGAAATAAATTTAAGTTGAAATGACTACTGTTATTTGCAACATTTTACTTTCTAGTGAGGTTAACCCTCAGTGGCATGTTCAAACCTTTGAAATCTATGATAATGATGGAAAAGAGTGGTTACAATGTATTCTCCGTCTACCCCACAAAAGTTAAGTAAATCCATGAAAGATATTTTTTAGCTTTTTAGAAACCTTATTTTACCTCTGAGAACTATACTGTTTCAGGAGTGATTGGCCATGCTGAGCAGATTGTAGGGTGAGGAGAAGTTGCTATCAAGATCAAAGGTAGAGCCGCAGCCCCAAGAGAGTCAGTGATTATGATTGGACTTCAAAATATTAGAATAAATATATCCATATGGTTGATTATTCGTGATACTGCACCCTTAGCAAGAACACGGAAAATACTGGACAAACTTTATTAACGATATTAAAATTTAAAAAAAACATCCCACCATACCTGAAACCAACACCTATGGTGTAGTAAACTTTTATCGGGGCTTACCTACTTTAATAGTTTCTTAACAATAATAAGGGCTTATTTTCTTAAATTGTTATTAACTAATTCATCATCAATCAATAATGAGACAATCTACCCATTATATTGTCTTACTTCCTTTATGGCTAAACATTATGTTTGCCTATGGCATAACTGTGAATAGCAGTTATGATGAATTACCTATAACACCTGCCGAAATTTTTAAAGATTCTTTGGAATGGGCAGATTATTATTTTAATATCCATCGTTTTGAGGAAGCTGTACCCTTGTATCAAAAGAACCTTGAGGTTAAGGATATACAGCAAAAAACACATATTTTAAAAAAGTTGGCACTAAGTCAAGCGGCATTGGATAAACCAACAGAGTCCATTTCATACATCTACGATTATTTAAAAATAGACTTCCATCCCACTTTTCTATTGCATGAAGATTTTGACAATATTAGACATGAATCGGATTTTGCTACACTTTCAGGAACTGTACTGCCGAAATTCACAATTTGGTCAATATTTTATTTTTTTGTCTCACTGATAGGTCTTTATATCACTTTTGGATTGTTGATCAATAAAAAAATAGATAACCAAGCTAGAGTCCTTATTGCTACTTTCGTTTTCATACACTCCTTGTTTATTTTGAACATCTGTGTAAACCAAACAAATTATGTGTTTGAGTTTCCACACACTTATCTAATGTCCACTTGGTCTTCTTTATTATATGGACCTCTACTTTTTCTTTATTTTAAAAGAGTTTCCAAATCTAGCGACTTGGGCAAAAAGGATTTATTGCATTTTTTACCCACCGTAGCGCTAACTACCTATCTCATTTTTACCGTTTATGGTTTCTCCGGTTCTCAAAAAATCATTCAAATGTTACAACGATTGGAAGAGGGTTTAAATCCTGGCGACTCCACCAAACTAGTTTTATTGGTAGCTCTTAAAGCCATTTCTTTGGGTGTATATGCCTTTTTTGTCCATTTGCTTATCACTAAAAACAAAACAGGTTTGAGTAAAAAAACTAGAACTTGGCAAAAAAACATTTACTTGATTCATGTAGGTTATGTTTTGGTCTATATAGTTTATGGCGTATATATTATTGCTGGGGTAAACAGCGGCACCCTATACCATTCCCCAATAATTTTGATGAGCACCATGGTGCTCTATATCGGATATGCTGCCAATGTACAACCAGATGTCTTTAGCGGACTGTACTCCTATACCAATCGGTTATTTCCAAAATATGTAAAATCCGGTTTGACAGATAGTTTATCCGAAGAACTAAAGGAAAATCTTAAAGATCTTTTTCAGAATGAGAAATTATATCGAAACTGCGAAATAAATCTTGACATGGTAGCCAAAAAACTCGACACTACCCGACATAATGCATCGCAGCTCATCAATGAGCATTTCAATATGAGCTTTCGTGAATTTGTGAATTCTTACCGTATTCAGGAAGCAAAAGAATTGCTTGAGAAAAAAAGTGAACTAAATATTATAGATATCGCTTACGAAGTGGGCTACAATAACAAAGTTTCTTTCAACAAAGCTTTCAAAAAAGATACCCAGCTTACACCCAGCGAATACCTTTATCATATAAAACAAGGGTAAATTCTTATCGGGAACACCGAAAATCAGTGGTTTAATAGCTAACTAGTAGTCATCAATCAAAAATCATCAATCAATATGAAACGGCTACTAAAGCACATCATCTTTATGTACAGTGGGCAAGAGAAACGGACAACTTTCCCATTAAACAGTCATGAAAAGTACAGAAAGTCCGGGCTAACAGAATCGGAAGCCAATGCCATTCGGGTGAAAATCCAAATAGCTTTTGAGGAAGACAGGATTTATAGGAACAACACAATTAGTCTTGATGATCTATCGGAACATATCCAAGAGAACAGGTACAAAGTGTCCCAAGTAATCAATACGTATTTCGCAAAAAACTTTTATTCTTGTTTAAACGATTATAGAATTGAAGAGGCAAAATATTTATTGGTTTCCGATCCTTCATTGAGTGTAAAGGCCATTATGTACGAAGTAGGCTTTAACAGTAAGAACAGCTTTTACTGTGCCTTTAAAAAACTTACCGGGTTTAGTCCCAACGGTTACAGAACGGCAGCCACCTTGAAAGTTCCCCAAAATGAAATTCAAATGGCATAACTACACTTATACCTGTTAGAACAATTCCCTAAAACCTCTTGTTGCTCAAGAGGTTTTTTTGGCCTGTTATTAAATTAATCTTAATCTGTTAAAAAGAGTACTTCCCCATGGGCTTTCTTGTTTTTAGGGTTCTAGCCGTTTAAAAAGTACCCAATCCATAACAGTTTTAGGTTGATTTGTTATGCAATTGTAAAGGTAGGGCGGTGAGAGGCCTTACTTCAAAAAAACAAAATCCATTGAGTTTTGTTTACTTCCCAGAAGTATTATTTGAATTAGCTATCATATTCCTAGCATCGCCCACCTTTCTCAGTTGCACTAACTCATTTCAAATTACTAACAAAACTTTATTCGTATGAAAGTAAAGAAACTGTTTGGAGCGCTGCTGGCAATGTGCCTATCAATAGCATTTGCCCATGCCCAAGAAAAAACGGTTACCGGAACGGTCACCGACCAAGACGGGGTACCCTTACCCGGTGTTAACATTATTGTTAAGGGCACCGTACGGGGTACACAATCGGATTTTGATGGCAATTACACCCTCGAAGCAAGCGAAGTTGATATTCTCGTATTTTCTTATTTGGGTCAAAGAACACTGGAAAGGAGTGTTGGTACAGCGAACACAATCAATGTACAAATGCAGGAAGATGCATCACAATTGGAAGAAGTAGTGGTAACCGCGCAAGGTATTGTCAGGGAAAAACGGTCTTTAGGATACTCCGTTACCACCGTTGAATCCGATAAAGTAGAAGCCAGACCTGAAGCGGATGTTGCCCGCGTTTTGAACGGAAAGGTTGCTGGGGTAAATATTACCTCTAACAACGGGATGTCAGGATCAGGTACCAACATCATTATTCGCGGGTACTCTTCGGCCACTCAATCCAATCAACCACTCTTTATCGTGGACGGTATTCCTTTTGATTCTGGAACAAATGCACAGACCAACTTTTTGGATGGGAATACAGAATCAAGTCGATTCTTGGATCTTGACCCCAACAACATAGAAAGTGTAAGTGTATTAAAGGGGTTAAGTGCAACTGTACTTTACGGTAACCGTGGTAGAAACGGTGTAATTCTTATAACCACAAAAGGGGCCGCAACCGGTGATGCCCCATCTAAAACGGAAGTCTCCGTTACCCAATCGGTATTTATGTCCAATGCTGTACTTCCAAATTTTCAGGATAATTATGGAAGTGGGTTCCACCAAGGTTTCGGGTTTTTCTTTAGTAACTGGGGACCACGTTTTGACCGAACTGATGATGATGGCATAGCCACAGCAGCGCAATACATACGGACCGGTCCTAATGGCGTAGCGCTTACCCAACATCCGTTCAACTATATTGCAGACCCCACTTTGATAGTCGGATATGAAGATCTTTTAAATTTCGAGTATCCTTACAAACCTTATAATGGTATAGAAGAATTTTTTAGAACAGGGTATGTATACAGTACATCTGTTAATGTACGTGGCGGGTCTGAAAACGTAAATTTCAATGCCAACTATGGCCGTACCGAAGATATTGGTGTTACACCAGGAAACAGGTTACTGCGCAACAACTTTAGTTTGGGTGGAAATGCCAAATTATCCAACAACTTTACGGTATCGGGTGTGTTCAATTTTGCAAGAACAGGGTATAAATCCCCTCCTAATGCGGTTAGTACAGGTAGTGGAGCTGCTTTTAATGGTTCGGCCATATTCGGAGATGTTCTTTACACCCCACGGAATGTCGATTTAACAAATATTCCTTATCAAGCAGCAGATGGTAGAAGCTTATACTATCGCTCAGGAAACGATATCCAAAATCCATACTGGACCGTGGCCAATTCCAGAACTGGTCAAGAAACAGATCGTTTTACCGGGAATGCATCCATAAGCTATGCTATAAACGATTGGATGAACTTAACATACCGGGTAGGATTGGATACATACACTGAGTTAAATTTTTATGGCCAAAATAAAGGCGGTGTTGATGGCCCTACCTTGGGCATACTAAGAACTACCTCGGTAAGAAATTCCATTTGGAACCATGATTTAATATTGAGTGCAGAAAAAAGTATTTCCGATGATTTAAATCTCACTGCAACTTTTGGTGCCAATAGTCGCAGGGATACCTTTGCGCAAGATGGTATAGAAAGTCAAGGACAATTGGTTTTTGGAGTACTTGAACACTTCAACTTCACAACGCCATCATCCGTTAACTCTTTTTCCGGATTTAATTTAAATCAGAATTTTGAGGAAAACTTGGTGGGTGTTTATCTAGATGCAACCTTATCCTATAAAGATCTGGTCTATATCAATGTAGTAGGAAGAAACGATTGGTCCTCCACATTGGAAAGAGAGAACAATTCATTGTTCTATCCAGGTGCAAGCCTATCATTTATCCCTACAACCGCATTTCCTGTAATACAAGGTAATGTACTCAACTACGCCAAACTTAGATTAGGTTATGGATCCTCTGCAGGTTTTCCTACGCCGTTTAATACTAGGGATGTGCTTTCCTTGGGATCTAGAACCTTTGTTAATCAAAGTGGCAATGTGATTTCTGGGAATACAGTTTCGGATGTGCTCGGTAACCGCGATCTATCCCCTGAAAGAGTGCAAGAGTTGGAAATTGGATTGGACACCAGGCTCTTCAATAGGCTCAATTTTAATGTGAGTTTGTACCAAAAATCCACTACAGATCTTATTACCAACCGTACCTTGGATAGCTCAACAGGCTTCCGATCTACCTTTGTTAATATTGGCGAAGTAGAGACCAAAGGGGTTGAAGTGGATTATGATTTTAACCTTTTCAGAGAAAGTGATGCGGGAATAGGGTTTAACCTAGCCGGCAATTTTACGACAAGTGAAACCATTGTGACCGATTTGGCCGAAGGCACCAATAACATTCTATTGACTTTTGCGGTAGCTGGGGAAGCAGCCAACTATGCTGTGGAAGGCAGGCCGTTCGGAGTGCTGCTCGGAAGCACCATCCAAAGGGACGACAACGGTAACAAGGTGGTAGGAAGTAATGGCAGGTACTTGGTGGATAATAATATTACGGAGATAGGGGATCCCAATCCGGATTGGACCACAGCCTTGATTCCAACAATAACATTTAAAAACTTTACCCTATCAGCCAACTTACAATACCGCCATGGTGGTGATGTGTATTCGGTAACAACTGCAGGTCTTATCGGTCGCGGTGTTGTAGCTCCAGACCAACCGATCCATAGGGAATCCAACTATATTTTACCCGGAGTTTTAGCCGATGGCACACCCAACAACGTAGCCATTACGGCCACAGAGTTTGGATTCAACACATTCTTTGCTGGCGGCATAAACGAGGTAAATATTTTTGATGGCACCACCATTAGGTTGCAAGAAGCTTCGCTTGGATATTCCATTCCAAAGAAAATGTTGGACAAAACACCATTTGGCAGCTTGTCCTTGACACTTTCTGGTTCCAATTTATGGTACAAAGCGGTAAACTTTCCAGACGATGTTCGCTACGATACCAACTCTTCGAGTACAGGTGTAGGTAACGGACAGGGTATCGATTTCTTTACAGGACCATCAACAAGAAGATATGGTCTTACCGTAAGAGCATCATTTTAATAGCAGCTAATTAGAATCAAAAAATATATTATGAAAAAAATATCAAATATACTCAGTCTCGTAATCGCTGCACTGACAGTTATGTTGGGCTGTGAGACCACTTCCTTGGATGTGGTGGAGAGTCCAAATGCCTTAAACCCGTCGCAGGCAAGTGTTGATTTCTTTTTAAATCAAATACAACTCATGACTGCCCAAATCCATTCCGGCGAGGAAGGAAGAAACGAAAATGGTCTCAGCCAATTTGGAATGGAGCCCGTAAGAATGCAACACGGTTTTGGACCGACATACAGGGAGAACTATGATCCGGACAATTTTGACAGGGTGTGGGACAATGTATACGCAAGAGCATTAATCGACATTCGTACAATGAACCCATTGGCACAAGAAGCGGGTCAATATACCCATATTGCAATCGGGCAAATTCTAGAAGCATATATCATGATGTCCATGGTAGATTTCTTCGGAGATGTACCATATTCCGAAGCAGTTTCAGGGGGCGAAGGCATACTCAACCCCTCAGTGGATTCAGGAGCCTCCATTTACCAGGCGGCAGATCAACTTTTGATAGATGCCATTGACAATTTAAATAAAAATGAAACGGTATTGCCTTTAAACGATCTTTTTTATAACGGCAATGAGGGTCAATGGAAAAAAGTGGCCAGTACTATGCGGTTAAAACTATACTTACAAACCCGTGTGGCCAATGCCGATGGTTTTGGAGCATCGGTTTCCACCGCACGTATCAACGAGTTGATTAGTGGAAACCAATTGATTTTAGACCCTTCCGACGACTTTTTCTTTCAGTGGGGTACCAATAATGCCTCTCCAGATAGTAGACATCCCTATTTTGATGCCAATTATGATGGTGCAGGACCAAGTTCGGACTTTTACACCTCCAACTATTATATGAATCTGATGGCCAATCAGTACAGTGAACCAGACCCTAGAATACGGTACTATTTTTATCGACAACAAGTAGACTTTTCTGGTGCTGATGTAGTTACCAAAGAATGTGTCACCGAGATATCGCTACCCAGTTGGTGGGATTCCTCGGAACCTTATTGTCTGGTGCCGGCAACCAATGGTTTAAGTGGATATTGGGGAAGAAACCATTTGGACGATGACGGTATCCCACCAGATGATGCCTTTAGAACATTACACGGCACCTATCCAGTCGGGGGACCTTTTGATGACAACTCTTTTAGAAATGTATCTGGCTCAGGAGCTGTGAGTGAAGGACTGGCAGGAGCGGGAATTTCTCCCATCTTAATGTCTTCCTATACCTATTTTATGTTGGCGGAAGCAGCACTTACTTTAAACACAACAGGTAATGCTAGGGACTATTTTGAAACAGGAATCAGACAATCGATAAACACCGTGGTAAATTTTGGGGCTCAATTAGCAAATGGCACAGGTTATGAGGCCACCTCCACGGCAATAGATGATCATGTTTCCGATATATTGTCCAATTACGATGCTGGAGACGATACCGACAAACTTCGCATTATTGTTGAACAGTACTTCATAGCATTATGGTGCAACGGAATAGAGGCTTATAACACCTACAGAAGAACGGGTCAGCCAGATAATCTCACCCCTGCCTTTACCACCCCCGATCCAGGAACGTTCCTTAGATCTATGTGGTATTCGCAAACTGCTGCAGACAGCAACACAAACATTATGCAGAAAAGTGCTCCAAGTACTCCAGTTTTCTGGGACACTAACCCTGAAGGATTCGTTGATTGATCTATAACCAAAAAACAATACAGATGAAAAGTAATTATAAATACATATTAGGTCTTGTACTCTTATTACTGGGATTTATTGCCTGTGAGGATAAAGACAAAAACCCACTCAACGTGTTCGAACTGGAAGATTCAGCCGCTCCTTATGTTAGGATCCTGCTAGATCAGTCAATTGTTGCAAAAGGTGATCTTGCCACTTCCAGCCTTTTAGGAACCGTGGATGACCCAAGTGACAATGTAGCTTCTTGGGACTTAAGTGTAACTTTGGAGTCGGGAGGTGTCTCAACTGATACCGTACCCTTGACTACGATAACTCAATTTCCGAGCGATATCTCCATCCCCTATACCGAAATTGCCAGTTCACTGGGCATAACGGTAGATGATATTTCTGGGGGTGACTTTATTCGGTTTTTAGGTAAATCTACCGGAGTTGACGGTACAGAAACCACCGTTGAAAACTATAGTGCCACGGTAACCGGGCAACCAGAGCAATTGCAAGCGTTTAATTTTATCGTTTTGGTCAAATGCTCACCAATTTCCGGAACCACCGTACCAGGAACATGGGTGATTGAAATGCAAGATCTGTTCGGTGATGGTTGGGACGGTGCCTTCGTGACTTTCGAAATTGATGGCGTGACAACAGATTATACATTTACATCTGGAGATACGGCAACTTTTAATGTTGATGTGCCAGATGACAATGCAGAACTTGTAATTTCATACACCAGTGGTGCCTTTGAGGAAGAACATGTTTATACTATTGAAACACCGGATGGTGAAGTTCTGGGTCCCTTTGGCCCCAATCCGTCTCCTTGCATCAATTAATTTTTTACATCCAGTCAATAAAAAAGGTCCGTTCGATTAAGAGCGGACCTTTCATTTTTTTAATAAAATAGTTCTTATGAATCGGGATTGGTACTTATAGTTGAGGAATTACATAAAAAATAAGACAAAGATGTAGTTTAGTATATGTAAAAGCTAATCTTCAAAGCAGCCTTGAAATCAAAATACCTTTTCAAAAGTATTTGTTTCATTTTTTGAATGTATTTGAATTAGTCCAATCCTCAAGGCTGTTTTTTTGCTTTTACAAGGTCAATTTAAAATATAATTTAGCAAATATCCTTGCTTCCAGTTCAACATTTACCCCCTACCTTTGTCCAATAAAAAATAAGCTTGGACAAGAATTCAAATTCAACCAATAGAAAAGCACTTTTATCTCTTGCAATAGGTGGATTTGGGATTGGCCTGACAGAATTTGTAATTATGGGAATCCTTCCCAATATCGCTGATTCCATGGACATATCCATACCCAAAGCTGGACATTTTATTGCAATTTATGCGTTGGGTGTAGTTATAGGCGGCCCCGTAATGGCTCGGATTACAAACAACCTCAACCCCAAAAAAACATTACTTTTTCTAATGCTTTGGTTTACAATATTCAATACGTTGTCTGCATTTTCCGAAGACTATTGGATTATGATGCTTTTTAGGTTCTTATCTGGAATGCCACATGGTGCTTTTTTTGGTATAGGGGCTGTAGTTTCTGGATATTTGGCTAAACCGGGCAAGGCAGCCCAAGCCATGGCAATTATGTTCTCTGGACTAACGGTTGCCAATATTCTGGGGGTGCCATTGGGAACATATATTGGACAAGAATGGCACTGGGGCTATTCGTTCATACTCGTGGGAATATCAGGTGTGGCCACGTTGACCAGTCTGTATTTTTGGATGCCAAAGAAAAATTTGGAATCATTGGATGCTCCAAATAGCGAAAGTCCTTCATCTGGAATAAAGAGCAAAAAACTGTGGGCATTGATTGCTTTGACCACAGTTGGCACTGGAGGTTTTTTTGCATGGTACAGCTATATTGCCCCTTTGGTTATCTCCGTAACAAAACTACCAGAGGCATATGTTGGTTATGTAATTGTTGTAGCAGGTATTGGGATGTTTTTTGGAAACTTTCTAGGGGCTAGAATGGTGGAAATATTCAACCCTATAAAATCTGTGATCATAAGTATGCTTTGTATGACAACTGTGCTGATCCTAAATTCAATTTTTGCTAGCAACAGCATTGTCTTATTTGTTCTAAGCTTTATTGTTGGGGTCATAACATTTTCTATCACGGCACCAATTCAGATTGCCATTATAAAAGCTGCAAAAGGCGCAGAAAAATTGGGCTCATCCATGAACCAAAGTGCGTTTAATATGGGAAATGCCTCTGGAGCTTATTTTGGGGGATTACCTATGGTTTTCGGACTTGGAGTCAACTACGCGAGTTTAGTTGGGGGTGTGCTGGCTTGTTTTGGCGCTATAATTGGAATTGCAATTTTATATTCACAAAAAGTACAGGGAAATAAGAAATCTTGATATTTCCAAACACTTCAATTGCTCAACTTTCCACTACTGCCCAATTTCCTTCACATCAAAAAAAACAAGCTCCTGAGCATTGAATTTAGCAGTTGCTTCTATCGGGTTACAACATACTTCACAATCTTCAACATAAGTTTGTTGTTTGACCGAGCTATCCAATAAAAAAGAAATTTCTTCCCAACAGTAGGGACATTGGAAAAAATGCTCGTGCATACTTAAAAATCAATATTGAGCAACTGACCGCTAATCTGTAGCATTTGAAGTTCCGCCAATTTTGCATTGTACTTGGCCTGACTTTTAGCCAATTCCGCGTTCAACAAGTTCAGTTGGGCCTGTCTAAATTCTATAGAAGTAACTTGCCCAAGTTTGTATCGCTCATCCGTTCTGTTGAAGTTGTTTTGGTTGGTCTGTAAATTTTTCTCCTGCACATTCAAAACGTACAAGGCATTGGTATAACTGTCCCAAGCGTTTCGTATATCTCTTTCAACTTCCAAGAGTATCTGTTTTTTTGCTATTTCGCGGTTCTTGTATGCAATTTTGGCATTTTTAATCCCTGTTATGGTACTACCGCCATCAAATAAATTCCAAGTAAGATTAACCGTGCCTGTTACACCTGTTGAGCTATTTTGCAACGTAAATGCCAAGGGGCTGTTATTGCTCGACTCGTTCCAACCATACGTTCCAGTTAAACCTATTGTTGGCAAATAACCGCTTTTGGCCACCCTAATATCATTTAGACCCATATTGATATCCTTTTCAACGATTTGCAGTCTTACATTATTTAACTGCGCTTCATTGAACATACCCTCCATTTGGAGTTCAGGCACAAAAGTGACCGTTGTATCTGTAGAAAATTGTGAAGAAAGATCTCGGTTCAAAATCAAATTTAGGTCCCTCATCGTATTTCTAAGCTGTTGCCTAGAATTCAACAAATTGATACTGTCCGTGTTGATATCGACCTCTGCATTCAAAACATCAAGTCCTGTATTTTGTCCAAACTCAAATTGATATTGAGCTCTTTTTAACCTATCCTTGGAAATTTCCAGTGCTTGTTCCAAAGTTGCAGTATTCTCTGTAAGACGTGCGGCTTCATAGTATACAGTAAATAATTGTAGTATGGTATTTTCAATGGTCTGTCTTACCTCGAGCTCAGATTGTTGCGACCTCTCTTGAAAACTTTTGTAGTTGTAATACCTTCCCAATCCATCAAACAAGGTATAATTCACATTTACCGCAGCGTTGTATCTTCTGGTCTCCGCTCCTTCCGCTGTTCTTGTATCACCATTTGCCAAAACCCCTTCAGAGTTTTGTTTGTCGATACTTCCGCCAGCAACTCCGGTTACGGATGGCAAATAACCTGAGTTTAGGATATTGGCATTGTTTTCATCAATCAATTTAATATTGCGAGCCACTTGAATATCCAGATTATTCTCCAAAATCAGATCAATGGCTTTTTCTTTGGTAAGTACTTGGTCTTGCGCATTTGCCAAAGGACCAAATAACACCAAGGCTAGGGATACTGTATAAAAAATACTTTTCATTATGTGGTCTCTTCTACTACGTTTGAGGTTTCTTCTCCATTGTGAGAAACGTTGTTATTATTGGTTCCATTTAAGGCAATGCTACCTGCCTCCATTTCCTCCTCTTCATGCTGTTCACGAATAGCCCGTTCCACCTCTTCTCTTGTAACGCTTTCACCGGTCCACAATCTTTTGGTCGATACTTTTACATAATTTCCAAAGGATAGAAGCAATGGTAACATAAGCAAGGTCAATATAGTGGCAAATGCGATTCCATATGCAATGGAAATGGCCATTGGTTTTAGGAATTGTGCTTGACGGCTTTTCTCCAAAAGCAGCGGTGCCAAACCAGCAATTGTAGTTACAGAGGTTAAAAATATCGCCCTAAATCGAGAACGGCCAGCTTCGTAGAGCGCATCTTCGAATTTCATTCCACCACGTAGATTGATATTGAACTTACCTATAAGTACAAGCCCATCGTTCACCATAATCCCAATCAATGCAATTATCCCAAGCATTGAAAGAATATTGATGGGGAAACCATGTATCCAATGTCCCCAAGCAACGGCTGTTAAACTAAATGGCACCATAAAAATCAATAGCAATGGTTGGCTTATACTCCTAAACGTGAAGGCTATTGTAATAAATATAAGGAACAGTGCTATGGGCCCAACAACACCCAAGGATCCAATTAATTTATTAGCCTCTCGGTTTTGACCTTCATAGGAAGGAGAAATTGATGGGTATTTTGACAGAATATCCGGTAGCACTTCATTTCGTATCCATAACATTGCATCGGTTCCACTAGTGGTCTCTGGGTCTGTTAAATCCGCAGATACTTGGATTTCCCTTCTTCCTTCAAGATGGTTGATGGCCACATCTCCTCTTTCAATAGTGTAGCTCGCTATTTCTTTTAGAGGAATACGGTCTCCGCTAGGAGCCAAAATTCGCATTTCATCTAAGTCGGAGATTGAAGATCTGTTTTCCCGATCGTATCGTACCCAAACCCGTATCTCATCTTGCCCCCGTTGAAAGCGCTGTGCCTGAGCCCCGAAAAACCCTCCCCGTACTTGGTTCATTATCGTACGAAGATCCAGTCCCAACAAATATGCATTTTCTTTTAGTTCTAAGCGTATTTCTTTGATTCCTGATGGATCATTGTCCGTTACATCTTTAAGGGTTGCATTGCTCTCCATGGCCTGCTTAAGTTCTTCCTTGGCATTTTTCAATTCCTCAATATTGTTGCCCAACAAGGACACTGAAACTGGATTACCTCCAAAATTCCCACCAGAACCATATATTAAACTCTCCACTCCAATTACAGGGCCTACCAACTCCCTTAACCTAGTAGTGACCATGTCTGAACGAATACCATCTGGCCGCTCTTCCCCTGGAAGGAGGTTGATTTCCAAGCGGGCCGATGATGATCCAGGTCCTAAGTTCTTGATCATATTTTCGAAAAGCATTTTATCCACGCCCTGCAGGTATTTCTCCGTTAACTCTTGGTTTACGATATGTGCTTTCTCTTGTATTAGGCTTATAATAGAATCTGTTACCGTTTCGTTGGTACCATTGGGCATGGTAAGCTCTATGGATACTTGATCACTAGCTACCCTAGGAAAAAACGAAGTTCTAACTACACCTCCCCCTATGGAGCCAAGGGTTAACACCAATGCCATAAAGAAAAGTGCAAAAGTCAGTATCTTATAGTTCATCATAAATCGAAGAGCTGGACTATACCAATTGTCCCGCATATAATTCATTATTTGATCTCCGATTTTGTTGATAACCCTAAGTTTGGCAAAAACTTTGGCAATACTTGTTTTGGGTTCTTTCTTATTGCGGTGAAGTGCCTTGGAGTGTGCCAAGTGGGCGGGTAAAATAATTAAGGCTTCCACTAAGGACACAGCTAATGTAAGAATCACAATCACCGAAACCTCACTAAAAAATTCACCAATACGACTATCCAAGTACAGGAATATGGAAAAAGCCAAAATGGTGGTTATAATAGCAGAAATAATTGGAGGAAGCACCTCCATTGTGCCATCCAAGGCGGCTTTTACAGGTGATTTTCCTTCTTCGTAATGCTGATAGATATTTTCAGCAATTACAATCCCATCATCCACTAAAATACCAATTACAATAATCATCCCGAACAAGGACAATACATTGATCGTAACATTGAACATGGGAGCGAAAACAAACATTCCCAAAAATGCGATAGGCAACCCAAAGGCTACCCAAAACGCCAATCGGGTATTTAGAAAGAGGGACAAAAACACTAGTACCAAAATCATTCCAACAATAGCGTTTTCGGTCAACAGTTGGGTACGCTGCGTTAAAGTAATAGATCTATCATCAATTACATCCAACTGAACATTTGTATATTTTTCATTGAAATCTTCAATGTACTGCTTCACATTTTCAGCGGAGCCCATTAAATCTTCAGTATTGGTACTTGTAACTGTAATATTAACGGCCAGCTCCTCGTTAAAATAAGATGCATTTGGTGTTTCGGAAAACCTATCCCTAATAATTGCTACATCCTTTAATCTAATAGCCCTACCTGCTGCGTCGCCTCTAACTACTATATTGGAAAGTTCATCTCCATAGTACGAACGGTTATTGGCCCGGATAAGATACTCCTCGGTTACGGTTTTGATATTCCCTCCGGTAACTAATATGTTTGCATTAGAAACTGCTAGTGCAACTTCACTAAATGATAGGTTATAAGCCAAAAGACTACTTTCATCTACCGCTATTTCGATTTCCTCGTCGGGATAACCTGAGATAGATATTTGTGAAATTCCATCGATTGCCCTAAGATCGTTTTCAATTTGACGCCCAATCTGTTTCAACGTGGCCAAGGGTATTTCCTTACCACTTATGGCAAAACTAATTGTGGGCCTAACAGGTTCTTGCTTGGCAACTATCAAAGGTTCCATGCCAGTAGGAAAAGTTGGAACTCTATCTACTGCATTTTTTACCTCCAACAGCATGAAATCAACATTTCGTTCTTTCTCAATTTCCACATTGATGGTTCCGCTGTTCTCCCTTGAAGTAGAGGTTACTCTTTCAACTCCCTCCAGTCCTTTGAGGTTGTCCTCAATTTTGAGCACAATTCCTTCTTCAATTTCTTGGGGTGAAGCTCCGGGATAAGCAATGGATATTGTAATGTTCTTGGCTTCGCTTAGTGGAAAAAATGATGATTTTAAGGAGATTATACCAACAACCCCAAAAACAAAAAATGCCAAAACAAGGACATTTACTGCCATGTGGTATTTAATAAAATACGAGATAATTTTTCTCACGGCCGAGGGGGTTTAAGATTTACTTTCGTCAAAGATTTTTACCAACATACCTGAATAGGCACCTACTATTGGTTTGGATACGATCATTTCTCCATCCGGTACGTTTTTGAGGACCACGGTTTTATCGGTAAAAAAAACAGGCTTCACATCCATTAAATCTAGAATGGAATCTTTAACAACAAAGATTTGATTATTCTCCAGCAGTAATGATCTATCGATTTCTATGGCGTCGGTCTCTTCTTTAGCATCAAGATTGGCCTCAAGGTATTGGCCTTCTTTTAAATTGCTGCCACTTACTTCTATATAAGCTGTTATTGTTTGTGAATTCTGATCTACCCTACCATTTACGCGAGCAACCTTGCCTGTAAACTCTTGGGTTTTTTCCAAATTGGTGAGACTTACTTCTTTCCCTTCTTTTAAAAAATCTCCATACGTTTTACTTACGGACACTTCCAACTCATACAATCCAGTATTTATGAATTCACCCAGTTTTTGTCCTGATCGCACCAAGGTCCCCTCAGTAACCAAAGCTTCAGTTAAAACTCCATTAAATGGAGCTGAAATCGTATATTTTGCCAAACGTTGCTCTAGGTTCTTTACATTATAGTAAGTGGTTATAATTTCCCTTCCCGTAATAAAGAATTTTTCTTTTTCTGAATCCAATTCAGGTAGTTCAGGAGTGGTCTTCTCTAAATCGAATCCATTTAAGTACTGCTGCCATTTTGGATAAATTTCTGGGTAATCCAACCTTAAATCAGGCATTATGGATGTTAGCAAATTATACAAATTACTCTTTGCAGATTGCACGGATGCATAGTATTCGCTGGCGTCTATCTTAATCAATGTTTGTCCAACAGCATATTTTTGGCCTGTTCGGTACAATTTGCTGCCAGATCTAAAAACTCCTTGAACTTCTGAGTATAGCTCAACACGTTTTTTTGCCTTTAGATTACCATTGGCAGGCACCATTATAGGAACGGTAGCATTTACTACCGTGTCAACAAATACAGTCTTAACCACCTTTTGGGATGGTGATCTTCCATTTTTTTTACTACCTGCAATAAGGCCAGCAAAGTAAAGAGATGCAAAAATTATAATCCCTCCTGCAACTGCCGATATTATGAGCTTTCGCATGTGTTAGTTGGTTTAAACCCTGCAAAGCTATCTCCTACAATTTTTACAATGGTTAAATATTTCATAAAATGCACATAAGAATAGTATAAAAAAAATGGGGATACACGCCTGTATCCCCATAACCAAACAAACTAAATTAATGTTTATTACTCATTTTCATTGTCGTCCTCAAACTTAGTATCAGCCATTCGAGTTTGCTCAAACTGAACATCATTAAATCTAGGATTCAACGATTTATCATCTGTATCAAACACCAAAAAATTCTGTGTATTCATTGTCTGGAGAACATTCAGAGAATTAAACCGATTGTTTTGAAGTTGTAGAATTACCAAACTTCCCAATTGTCCAAACTCTTTTGGAATTTCACCTCCTAGTCGATTGTTGGACAATACCAACTCCCTTAACTGCGCTAATTTTCCAATTTCAGCTGGTATTTGGCCCTCCAACATATTTTCAAATAAACCTAGTGCTTCCAAATTTGAAAGATTGCCTATGGTTTTTGGAATACTCCCTTTTAAATTGTTACTGGATAGATTGAGCTCTTTGAGATTCTTGAGTTTACCAAAGTTTTCCGGGATGGAACCACTTAAAAAATTATTGAACATGGAGAATACCTCCATGTCCTTAAAATTATCAACTCCTTGAGGTATAGCGCCTTTAATTCGATTCATTTCTAAACGGAAAACTTTTAATTTTTCCAGTTTGGTGATGCTATTGGGTAGTACACCTGTAATCTGGTTAAATGCTAGATTTAAATTAGTAAGATGTGCCAAATCACCCATACTTTCCGGGATAACTCCTTTCAAATTGTTCATAAAGAGAGTAATGCCAACTACATGACCATCCTTTAGCTCTACACCTTTCCAAGAATCAACGGAAGCACTTAAATCCCAGGATGAATTCCATTCCTTCCCATTGGTACTGTTATATAAATCCACTAGCGCAGATTTTTCGTTTGGAGTAATCTGTCCACTAACAAAGGGAATACCAGATAAAAACATCAAACTACAGAAAAAAATGGTTGCTCGAATCATTTATTACTTATTTTATCGTAAAGAATTTACCTACAAATAACAGTAAAGAAGAATTATCTTACAAATTTTATCGACGAACACACCCAGTTATGTTGTGAATACTTAAAATAGTGTTGTATAAATTTTTGAATTAATGCCTTACCGTAGTGATTCTAAGTCATGGGAAAGGCTTTCCCAATCTTCCATCAAAGATTCCAAATCCTTCTTTTTACCCTCATAATTGTCAAAAAAGTTTGGTTTTGCAATAGTTGAGTCATAATCCAACAGCAAGTTATGATCAATATCCGCAATCTCCTTTTCCAATTGTGAGATCTTTTTTTCAACTCCACTGAGTTTATTTTTTAGGGACTTTTGTTTTTTTTGGGTTTTATAGTCGTTTTCTTTGCTTTTTTCTTGAGGGGCATCTTTCTTTTTAGGTTGATCTCCCTTCTCAACGCTTCGAAAATCCTCCATCTTACGTTGTTCAAGATAAAAATCAATATCCCCTAAATATTCCTTTATGCCACCTCCTTTAAACTCATATACTCTATCCGTTAACCCTTGGAGAAAATCCCTGTCGTGAGAAACCAAGATCAGGCTTCCTTCAAAACTCTGAAGGGCTTGTTTTAAGACATTTTTAGATTTAATGTCCAAATGATTGGTAGGTTCATCCATAATGAGAACATTAAAGGGCTGTAAAAGCATTTTGGCCAAGGCCAATCGGTTTCTCTCACCTCCAGAGAGTACTTTTACATATTTGTCCACATCATCTCCCCTGAATAGAAAAGACCCTAAAATATCTCTTACCTTGCTTCTATTTTTTTCATTGGCAGCATCGATCATGGTGTCCAAAACCGTTTTGTTACCATCAAGATATTCGGCTTGGTTCTGTGCAAAATATCCCAACTCTACGTTATGTCCCATTTTTAGGTGGCCCTGATAATCCAGTTCCCCCACCATAATTTTAGCCAGCGTTGTTTTTCCCTGCCCATTTTGACCCACAAAAGCTGTTTTACTACCACGCTCAACCATTAGGTCAATATCTTCCAATACTTTTTTTGAACCATAGCTTTTTGAAACACCTTCCAGTTCAGCAACAACTTTCCCCGGGTTCACAGAGACCGGAAAACGAAGGTTCATTACGCTATTGTCTTCTTCATCTACCTCAATGCGTTCCAATTTGTCCAATTTTTTGATAAGGGATTGTGCCATGGAGGCCTTACTGGATTTCGCTCTAAATTTTTCAATTAATCTTTCAGTCTGCTGAATTTGTTTTTCTTGATTCTTTTGGGCACTTAGTTGCTGCTCCTTAATTTCTTTTCGTTGTACCAAAAACTGGGAATAAGGTTTGCTGTAGTCATAAATCCTGCCCAATGAAATTTCTATTGTTCGATTGGTAACATTGTCCAGAAACATTTTATCGTGTGAAACAATAACAACGGCGCCGGGAAAATTTCGTAGAAACTGTTCGAGCCAAATAATCGATTCGATATCCAAGTGGTTCGTAGGCTCATCCAGTAGAAGTACATCGTTGCTCTGAAGCAAAAGCTTGGCCAACTCAATACGCATACGCCATCCTCCAGAAAAAGTATCAGTCAACTTAGTAAAGTCCTCCCTTTTAAAACCGAGACCAAGAAGTACTTTTTCTGTATCTCCTTGATAATTGTACCCTCCCAAAATTTCATATCGGTGGGTTATATCATTTAAATCGACCATTAGTTGATGGTATCCATCACTTTCATAATCCGTGCGCTCCGCCAATGCAGTATTTACCTCATCAAGCCTAAGCTCGAGCTCCTTAATTTCCGAAAATGCCTGATAGGACTCTTCCAATACTGTTCTACCTTCCTCAAAGTCGATATCCTGCTTAAGAAATCCTATTTTTACATCTTTCTCCATAGCTATGGCACCTTCATCCAAAGGCATTTCCTTAGCCAAAAGTTTAAGCATGGTGGACTTCCCAGCACCGTTCTTTCCTATAAGACCTACCCTATCCCCTCCATTGAGACGAAATGATATTTCTTCAAACAGGTATTCACCTCCAAAGGCTACTGAAAGATTGTGAATGTTTAACATTATATGTGACCTTGATTACAATACATTAGAAATCGAATTTATACTTTTGTACAAAAGTCCTGCAAATGTTAAAAAAAGGAACCAAATTGTACAGTATTTTAACAGGAAACTGTCCAAGATGCCATGAAGAGAGCATGTATGAGAATTCAAATCCTTATACCCTTTCCAAAATCTTTGATATGAATGAAAGATGCTCCCATTGTGGTTTAAAATATAAGATAGAGCCTTCTTTTTTTTACGGAGCCATGTATGTTAGCTATGGTGTTGGTATTGCTTTTGCAGTCGCAGCTTTTGTAATTTCGTTTTTGTTCATAGGCACTTCTTTAATTACTTCCTTTATTTCGATTGTTGGTACCTTGATTATTTTTATGCCCGTAATCATAAGGTTATCCAGAAATATTTGGATAAACTTCTTTATTAAATACGACCCCAATGCAGTAAAACAGCACAAAGAAGCTGTTAAGGGTTAATTTTGGTAGTATTTTTTAGTGAACCTTGCAATATCCATTTCAGGGTGCAATGCTATGTTATTTTCAATATAGTCATACAATTGGCCTGAAGCGTATGGAGCAATAAGCACACCTCTTGATCCAAAACCATTTAAAACATAGATATTTTTATGTTTTGGATGTCTCCCTACCAACGGTCTACGATCTACAACTGTTGGTCGAATTCCCGCAATATGATCAATAATTTCAAAATTACATTTTAAAAAAGTCTTTAGTTTTTTAACAAGTTCAAGTCTAGATTCCGCTGTGGGTACATTGGTTTTATCTTTCCATTTGTAAGTAGCTCCTACCAAATACCTGTCTCCTTCCATTGGAATGGTGAAAACGGATGATTTGATCACATTTTTTTCTCTATAATCCGGCGCATGAATGATCAACAACTCCCCTTTGGTGCCGTTCATGGGTAAATACCCAAAATAAGGGTCTCGTTTAAGCCCGTAACCACAAGCAAAAACAATGTTTTTGGCGGTAAGAGATTTATAGGACACGTGTTCATTCTCATTCGTAAAGGATTTAAAATCGAAAGTTTCGGCATGCAGTCGGTCCTTTTCTTTCAAATATTTTCTATAGCACCGCACCATATTACCTGTATCAATCCTACCGGTATATTTTACTTTGCCAAAGCCGTGGGATGCATCGATTTCATCATTATTATTCGGTAGAATCTTGGTGGATAGAAAATAATCCAACTCAGGGCGGTCGGCTGCTACAAACCATGCGTTCTGCTCTTCCACAGATGCAAATTTTCGCAAAACTGGAAGTTCACTATCTAATTTTATGCCCAACTTATCCTCCAAATGCTGGTAGAATGGCTTGGCCAACTCCAATTGTTGTTTGGCTTTCCAAGCCATGGTAAATCTTTTCAATATTACGGGGTTGTACAATCCTCCCGCTACTTGAGAAGCTTTTTGTGACTCATCGGTGATTACTTTAAAAGTTTTACCTTTTTTCTCCAAGGTTTCACAAAAAGAGATTCCTGCCAACCCCAATCCTACTACTATATAATCCAACATAGTACAAAATTAGGCATCCGATTCATTTTATTAACACTAAAGCTTCAGTTTTAATAAAAAAAAACGCCGCACATAGTGCGGCGTTTTTGCTGTATTGAATTGGATTTTTTATGAACAATTAATATGCCCACATATCTTGTTCCCTGTCTCTTATATCCTCTTTGATTCTTTGAGCTTCCAAGAGCTGGAACAATGCATTATCAAAAATGTAGTCTTTTATTTCACGATCTTCGTGAACATTTTCTTCCTTGTAGATAACACCATTGAAACGACGCGCATTTAACAGTGCATCAAAAGATATAGGTCTTGCAGAGTTACGTTGGTTGTATACTTTGGCATCGTGTAAAATTTTACGCGCCGCAGGATACCACACCCAGAACAATTCTACTTTGTTCTGCCCTGGATCAACAGACTCATCATCGATAAAGTTTACATCGGGTGCAACGGGTGCAATTCCCAATAATCGAAATTTAAGTTCTCCTTGTCGCTTATCGAAAAACCAAATTCCTTTTATACGGTACTCTTCAATATCTGCTGCGGTAAGATCCCTTTTGTTAATAAACTCAGGGGAAACCTGCTCACCAGCATTTACTTGTTCGTACCCAAGGTCCGTGGTATCCACTTTGCTCAAGGTTGCCGAAAGGTCTTCCAACTTTCTCTTTTCAGTAAAGTAGGAGTCTGCATAAACCTCTGTAAGGTTTCCATTTCTGATGTTCTTCATCAAAACGTGGTACAGCGACCTTCTGTCTTTCCCAATACCTACGGTATCAGTCGGGTAATACAATGGAAAGTTAACTCGCTCATCAAGATCAACGATTTCCCAAACGGTCTTGGACCAAAGGATATCCCTATCATCCACATAACCGTACTCTAAAGGTTCATCGGCATCTTGCTCTATCTGAGCTTGGGTTTTTTTACCTATATCTTCGGGCAACTTGGCATTTAAAATGTTTGCCTGTGCCATGATTGATACAGGCAGTATGCCCAACAATCCAATTAACAATGCGTTTTTCCAATTCATGATCACTTGTATACTTTTTATACTTCTTAGTTTGTAAGCTCAACCACAACCGGAGATACTTTTTTCAACTTGTAGCTCTTGTTGTTTGTGATGTAAGCTTGGATATCGAATATCTGCACAGACTCTCCTCTACCCGCTCTTCTAAGTGCGGATTTGGCTCTGGCATCCAATTTATTTCCTTTTACTACTACGGTAGGTTGACCTGGTACTTTGAACTTGAATTCAGCTACAGCAAGGTTCAAGTCAAAATCAAAGTCTTCCAACATAGCACTAACTGTTGCAATTTCAAGGTTTTTCCTAGGCATTTTAATGCTTCCGGATTCTCCACGAACGGTACCACTTGGCCTTGGAATATCCTTAATACGGAACTCAGACTTAGTACTGATTCCTTTACCATCTGGCAAAGTACCAGAAGCTGTAATGGTCACAGATCTACCTGTACCTGGGTTCATAACATAGTTACTACCACTTCTTCTGCTTAAACCAGAAGCTGAAGCTGTCACCTTGTTATCAGGAATACCTGGAATTGATATCGTCATTGGATTGGCCACACCTCGGTAAACCACGTTCATCTTATCTGCAGAAATAACTGCTGCATTTGGCATAGAGATGGTTGCAAAAGTGTTGTTCACTTCTACTGGTACCTCTTGGCCATCTTGCATGTACGTCATGGTTCCTGTGATTGTATGATCTCCTGGAGTACCGGCACTGATCAACATTTTGATTCCTCCTGCTTCCAATTCGTAGTCCTTACCTTCGGTCAATGGTCTTCCGTCCAAAGTCAACTCTGCCTTTACAGGAGTAGAAGTCCTGTCAGTTTTGCTAACAATAATCTTACCTGTATATTTTTCTCCTGCATAATAAGCAGTTTTAGGTGCATCCAATGCACTGGCGAAATTTGTTAAGGATACTGCTTCTGTCAACTCACCTTCCAAAAGGGTTTTAAGCACCTCTTGCTCAGTAGTTTTGATATCTGCCTGCAACTGTGTCAACTTTGTTAAAGAGGCTACCAGTGGAAATCCTTCGTAATGATAGTTGATCCAATCTTGGCGAGTACCATCCCTAGTCTCTACTTTACCATCGTCTTTTTTACCATCATTGGTAGCAAAACGGGTATCTACAGCCGATTTCAAACTTTCAAACTCATCTGCTGGCAATGCATTGATCACGCCATCACGATAGTTGTTAATGAAGCCCATGAACTCTTCTCCGGCCGGAGTCAATTTATCTCCTTGCCAGAATTTTTGGTCCAAATAATCCGACTTATCCATAACCACATAATCTTTTGGGTCTTCCAAATCTGCGGTCATCTCTTTTTTCAACCCTTCCAAATAACTATAATAAGCATCTGAAAGTTCTTTTATCTGTTGAGCATTTTGGTATAGTTCACCATACTCCTCCGTGTTTTCACTAGCTTTTGTTTCCAAACTGGCCATAAAACTGGTGTTGTTGGAGTCCATGTTAGTGTTGGAAGTTTCGAGCTTTTCGTTCATTAATCCGAAAGCTGCGAGTACTTCCTTGCTCATATTAAGTGCCAACATCGCTATGAAGATCAAATACATAAGGTTGATCATCTTCTGACGTGGTGTTTGTTTTCCTCCTGCCATGTTTTTCTAATTAGATTTAATAAATAATTTGATTTGGTTTGTTTTCTGTTGATTAAAACCTCTAATTAGATTTTACCGCCCATAGCAGTAAGCATACCTCCGTATACTCCATTCAAAGAAGAAAGGTTAGTTGCCAAAGACTCCATTTGGTCTTTCAAAGCACCTGCATTCTGAACTACTTCCTCGTTTATGGAAGCTTGTCTGCTAGCACTTTCCAATTGAACTTTGTACAAACTGTTCAAAGATTCCATTTGAGCTGCAGCATGAGACAATTCCTCAGAGTATTTTTTAGTGTGCTGAATGGCGTCCGTAGTTGGAGTAATATTCTTGGCAGCACCTTCAAAACTTTTGATACTTTCTCCCAAGTTGGCAAAAAGATCAGAATCGATTTTTGCTTCTTTAAGAAGGTTATCCAATTTTTTAGAAAGTAGTCCTTCAGTTTCTTGAGCATCTTTAGCTTCTTGTTTTCTAGAAGCATCCGCCTCACCACCGGCCAATTCCGGATATACCAAAGACCAATCGAATTCATCATCTACTGGTTCAAATGCAGAGATGGCAAAGATCAATGCTTCTGTAATAAGTCCAATAGCAAGAAGAAGTGATCCTCCTAATTTCATAAACCCAAGATCTACTTCCCAGTGAAGAATCTTGAACAATGCACCAATAATTACTACCGATGCTCCTAGCCCGTAGGCCATATTAAATAGCTTTTTTGTTGATTTTGACTGCGCCATAATTCTAATTTTAATTAAGTTATATAAATAAGTATTTGGTTACTGGTTTTACTTGTAATTTATATAATGTTCCCTTATTCTTTTTTTATAATCCACTTCTTCCGTCGGTAGAATCTTCTTCTCCCATGTAATCCTGAACGGTTCTAAATCCGATATAGCTTCTTGCGGAATCCTGGTATTCATAATCTCTTGTACTTACCTGAAGAAAATATGCTACATCTTTCCAAGATCCTCCACGGATTACTTTTCTTTGATTATCCTGTGAACCGATGTTCGGGTTCATGGTAGACAAATATTCGTAAGCGCCGGGGTCAAAACTTGAGTTTGTCCATTCTGAAACGTTTCCAGCCATATTATAGAGGTTATAATCATTAGGCTCGAAAGATTTCGCCTCTACCGTATACAAGGCCGCATCGGCTGCATAATCACCACGTTGTGGTTTAAAGTTGGCCATAAAACATCCTGTATCACTGATTACATATGGACCACCCCAAGGATATGAACCTCCTTCGATACCACCTCTGGCCGCATATTCCCATTCGGCTTCGGTTGGCAATCTAAATTGGTTAACAAACTGCTTTCCACGACTTTTTTGATCATCGTTCTTAAATTTTGTTCTCCAGTTACAGAAAGCTTTTGCCTGCATCCAGTTTACCCCTACTACAGGATAATCACTGTAAGCATCGTGCCAAAAGTAATCGTTGTGCATTGGCTCATTGTAACTATATTCAAAATCTCGAATCCATACGGTGGTATCTGGATAGATTTCAAGCTCTTCTTGCTTGATAAAATCCTTTCTGTTACCAGTTCTTGCTCGGGCAGCCGCCTCGATATCCATCCAACTGTACTTATACTTGATTTTGGTTACATCAACACTTCTCAATCCATTGTAACTTTCTTCTTCTGGAAGGTATATAGAATCCATTATCTCAGAGTAATACTCATCAGGATATTCGGAAGTATCCCACACAAGGTCTACATCCTTATTCAATGACCTTCCTTCATATCCAGTCTCTCCAAGACCAGCATAATTATCAAGCATATACTTATCGTATGCCGAAAGTTCAGTTGTATCGGTATCCTTAAAGGCATACTCACCTATACCTTCATCTTCCGGGCCAATGCCCAACTCGTCGGCCAAAATGGCCAACCTTGTCCTTACAATGGAATCCTTGACCCACTCCACAAACTGGCGGTACTCACTATTAGTGATTTCCGTATCATCCATATAAAAGGACCTTACGGTAACCGTTCTTGTGGGAGCGTTCAATACTTTTGCCTGATCCTCTTCGGCCTTACCCATTACAAATGCGCCACGGGGAATCAGCTCCATCCCATAAGGCTTTTCTGGATGCCATTTTTTTCCCTGGACCCCAACTAGTTCACCTTTTGATCTTGATTTAGAGCCACAACTGGTAAGCAAAAAAACAAGTGCTATAGATGAAAAGAATAGCTTTCTCATACTTTAGGTTAAATTATTCGATTCAAGATTTACAACTGTACTACACAAATTCATTACTCTCAAAACTGATTTTTGATTAAATTATTGTGCAAACACAATTAATGGTCAAAAATAAATTTAATTAGTTCAAACCTTTTCTATAAGCTTTGAACCACCTTTCAGGAATGGTCTGGTTGCAAGCATCCAGATAGTCCTCTTCGGTGCAAGGTAATAACGCCACCGAATTTGTTTTAGTATGTTCTACTAAAATTGTTGGTACTTCTACCCACCAGCGTTCTGTGACATGACTTTTAAAAAAGATAAGTTCTTCCGTGTCCGTGGGTACAGTAAATTTAGTGAAGTCTTCATTCTTAGAGCTAGGGTATTCTTTTATCCTAAAACTCAGCCCCTCTATAAAATACCAAATGATCTGGGCAATCATTTGAAATGTTTGATGTGAATTTTCCCCTTCGTAAATCCCAAACAAAGAGACTTTATCACTTATACCGGCATAACGGGCAATGGCACATATTTCCCTTCCGGTAAAACCGTTCGGGGAAAAGTTTTTGGTCATTCCCATTTCACTTGCCCGTACTGCACGTAAATCTAGGCTAACAATATCGCTGCTGCGCAATACTGGTTCTGCCAGTTCTATATTCGCTGCAATTTCACCCAACCGATATGCGTCAAAAAAAAGTCGCTCCATCAAATCCTTTTCTTCCTGGGCATTGAAATAACTCTGGTATCCAATATTGGAAAAATTAAAAAGATTGTTAGGCTTATCCGTAATTATCCTGCTCATGTAGGAATGTGATGAGATGAGCTCATCGTCCTCTCCAAAGTCAAAACGACTATCAATGGAGACAAGATTTACCATGTTCTTGATTTTATCAAAAGCACGATATGTTGGGAACGTAATATCTTGAGTAAGTCCCAATACGATAGGTATAATATTTTCTTCAAGAAGTCCCGCCACGATTTCCTTGACTACAAAATAGGTGTCTTCAACTGTATCTCCTTCTTCAACATCACCAATATCGATAATGTTGGAATTCCAATTGCCCATCATTAAGCGGTAGAGTTGAATACGAACTTCGCCTAAATCAAGTTTTTCAGGCTTTTTTTCAAATGCATTTCTGGACTCCATTACACCAAAAATGGCTACATCGGCATGAGCAAATACCGGAAGTCCATCCCTTTCTGTGTGCATATGGATGTTTTTGCCCAATGCTTGTTCTGGCAACAATTCGGAATGCGCCAATACTTTGTCCTTGACCGGAACCAGAAAATCGAAGGCCATACTATTTCTTAGCTTTTGCTTTTGTTTTGGCTTTTTTCTTTGGTGATTTCTTTTCCAATAGGGCCTGCGCCTCTTCCAAAGTTACTTTTGTTGCATCAACATCTTTGGAAATCTCTACTTTGACCTTACCTTTAATAATATTATGTCTGCCCCAACGGGCTTTTTCTATCCTAATTTTTTCTTCGGGCCATTCTTGAATCAATTTCTCGGCCTCCTTTTTCTTTTTGGCCTCGATCAATTCAGCAATATCCCCTTCGGACAGATTATCAAAGTCATATTTTTTGTTCACATTGATAAACATACCGTCCCATTTGATAAATGGACCAAACCTGCCTTTACCTTTGGTAACATCCTTTCCTTCATAAGCCGCAATCGGCGCATCTGCCTTTTGCTTTTCTTGGATTAGTTCTATGGCGCGATCCATATCCACATCGAAAGCGCTTTCGCCCTTGGCCAGTGAAATAAATTTTTTGCCAAATCTCACATAAGGACCATACCGCCCAACATTTGCTTCGACCTCTTCTCCTTCATAAACCCCTAACTTTCTAGGTAGCTCGAAAAGCGTCATCGCTTCATCAAAAGTAATTGTTCCTAATGATTGATCAGGAAGTAAACTCGCAAACTCTGGTTTTTCTTCATCGTCCACAGTGCCAATTTGCACCATTGGTCCAAAACGACCCAATCTTACGGAAACCTGTCGTCCTGATTTTGGGTCCGTGCCCAATATACGTTCACCACTGGCACGTTCAGCATTTTCTTGTACTTCCAAAACGTTGGGATGAAAATCTTTGTAGAAATTTTTCATCATTTCTTGCCAATCTTCATCTCCCGAGGCTATCTCATCAAAATCTCCTTCTACTTGAGCAGTAAAATTATAATCCAAAATTTGAGTGAAATGGGTCACCAAAAAATCGTTTACGATCATCCCAATATCGGTCGGGACAATTTTTCCCTTCTCTGACCCCACCATTTCGGTCAATTGTTTATCTGAAACTTTATCGTTTTCAAGTACCAACTGAATATATTTACGTTCGGAACCTTCTACGGTACCCTTTTCCACATAACCCCTGTTTTGGATAGTGGAGATTGTTGGTGCGTAGGTGGAAGGTCGGCCAATGCCCAATTCTTCAAGTTTCTTCACCAAAGAGGCTTCAGAATAACGGTAAGGTGGCCGGGTAAATCGCTCGGTCGCTGATATGAACACATTTTGAAGTGGCTCCCCAACACTCATTGCCGGTAGCATTCCTTCTTGTTCCTCACTACCCTCTTCATCATCGGTTCCTTCCAAGTATACTTTTAAGAAACCATCAAACTTAACCACTTCCCCGTTTGCAGTGAATTCTTCGTTATGGCTGCTTGCTTCTATTCTAACATTGGTCCGTTCCAACTGGGCATCGCTCATTTGCGAGGCCAGGGTACGTTTCCAGATAAGTTCATACAATTTTTCCTGGTCGCGCTCCAGCTGTGGCGACTGTAATTTCATATCGGTTGGACGAATGGCTTCGTGAGCTTCTTGGGCGCCTTTGGATTTTCCGGTAAAATTTCTGGTTTGACTATAGTTTTCGCCGTAGTTTTCCACAATGGCATTCTTTGCCGCAGATAGTGCTTCTTTAGAAAGGTTAACACTATCCGTTCTCATATAGGTAATAAGACCTGCCTCATACAACCGCTGTGCCACTTGCATAGTTCGACTCACCGAAAAATAAAGTTTTCTTGAAGCTTCCTGTTGCAAGGTAGATGTAGTAAATGGTGCAGCCGGAGATTTCTTAGCTGGTTTTTTGGCCAGTTCGGAAACTGAAAAATCCGCACCTATGTTTTCTTTTAAAAATTTCTCAGCAGCCTCCTTAGTAGGAAAAGATTTATTCAATTTGGCGGCAAAGGCGTTTCCACCATCTGTTTTAAATTCCGCTTTAACCCTGAACGATGCTTCTGGTGTAAAACCATCTATTTCCCGTTCTCGCTCCACAATAAGTCGAACTGCAACAGATTGCACACGACCTGCAGAAAGACCGGGTTTAATCTTTTTCCACAAAACCGGTGAGAGTTCGTACCCCACCAAGCGATCCAACACCCTACGGGCTTGTTGTGCGTTTACCAAGTTGTAATTAATGTCCCTCGGGTTTTCAATTGCTTTTTGAATTGCCGATTTGGTAATGGAGTTAAAAACAATTCGTTTGGTCTTGTTTTTATCCAATTTCAATTCTTCGGCCAAATGCCAAGAAATAGCTTCTCCTTCGCGGTCTTCATCACTCGCCAGCCAAATAATATCTGCTTTTTTTGCCAGGTCCCGAAGTTTTTTCACCAAGGCTTTCTTTTCCTTGTCAACGGTATATTTTGGCTTAAAATCATTTTCCACATCTACCCCAAGTTCTTTGGACGGAAGATCTGCGATATGACCAAAACTCGACTCCACTTGAAAATCTTTTCCTAAAAATCGTTCAATGGTCTTAGCCTTGGCAGGGGACTCTACAATAACTAAATTCTTTGGCATGCACTGGGTTTTGTGACAACAAAAGTATATTAAAATTTAAACATCAGCATTCACTGGTTTTCTTTTAACGGTAAAATAAACCAACAATAAGCATTTTTGTAAACTCTCATCAACACCAATTCTTAACCAATTTAAACATCCATGGAAATTCCCACCGCCTCTTTATAAATAAAGTAGAAAGGTATTTTACTGAACATTGCGGTAAATAAAACTCCAACCAAACACAAAACAACTCCAAGTTGGGAGACTAGCCCCGCTACAAGTACCAATAGAAATATCATTAACCAATTTTTATTTCCAAGCGCAAAACTGGCTTTTACTATTTCCATGGCGGTAAGTTTTTTGTCAAAAGCAAAAAAGGCAGGAAACAATGACATAGGTACGACCAAATATATATTTCCCAGACCACAGGCCAGTAGTCCCAACATAGTCAGACCCATCATTATTAAGGAAAGGATAAGAGCTTTGGTCAAATATGCTTTTTTAAAGTAAAAAAAATAATCATCCTTTCCTGATTCGTTCAGATCATATTTTCTGCATATCCGCAAAAAAGCAGCATTCAAACAAATAGCAACCATCATAACACCTACAAAAACTATAGGTATTATTAATGCCATCAATCCCGCAAACGCCGGAGGCATGTTATTACTTTCAAAGACATCTGGATTGCTTATTCCCATGATAATCATTGGGAGGTATATCAACAAATAAAAAGGTAAGATGGCCGCAAAGGTAAATACAAGGGTAAGGAACCCTTGAAGCCAAACTTTTTTGAACAGCTCAACAGAGTTATTGAACACAGTTCCGAACTCCACTGGGGAACTCAGCTTAATTCTTTCCAAAATATTAGAGAAATTCATCTTTACGTACAGTTTGTTTTACTGCTTGAAGGTAACACTAACAGGTGATTTCGCAATAAATTCTTAAAAATTACTGCCAAATTGTCACTAGACTTTAATAACCTTTATATTTGCACCCCATTGATACATTTATGATTGAGGAAAAAAGCGTGGAAAAAGTAATAGACGAAAGCCAACAAGGAAGCACCCTATCGCTGGAAAAAAACGAAAATAACGGTAGAAAGCTGTACATTGAAAGTTATGGCTGCCAGATGAACTTTTCCGATAGCGAAATCGTAGCGTCCATTTTGGCGAAGGAAGGTTTCAATACCACCCAAAATTTGAATGATGCCGATTTGGTTTTGGTCAACACTTGCTCTATTCGGGAAAAGGCTGAACAAACCGTTCGCAAACGTTTGGAAAAGTTTAATGCTGTAAAAAGAACAAAACCAAATATGAAGGTTGGTGTTTTGGGATGCATGGCGGAACGATTGAAAAGTAAATTTTTGGAAGAGGAAAAAATAGTGGATATGGTAGTAGGACCAGATGCCTACAAAGACCTGCCCAACCTTATCCAAGAAATAGATGAAGGTAGAAATGCTGTAAACGTTATTCTTTCCAAAGATGAAACCTATGGAGATGTGGCGCCTGTTCGATTAAACTCCAACGGAGTCTCCGCTTTTGTTTCCATAACCCGTGGCTGTGATAACATGTGTACTTTCTGTGTAGTTCCTTTTACCCGAGGAAGAGAACGTAGCCGCGACCCACAATCCATTTTGGAGGAAGTGAACGACCTTTGGGAAAGAGGATTTAAGGAAATCACGTTACTGGGGCAAAATGTGGATAGTTACCTATGGTATGGCGGTGGTTTAAAAAAGAATTTTGATCAAGCTTCGGAAATGCAAAAAGCAACTTCTGTAAACTTTGCAGGGTTATTAGAACTTGTAGCACAGGCCCAGCCCAAAATGCGTATCCGTTTTTCAACATCAAATCCGCAGGACATGACCTTAGATGTTATAGAAGCCATGGCCAAGCATCGTAACATATGCAAATATATCCATCTGCCGGTACAAAGTGGAAGCAATCGCATCTTAAAGGCAATGAACCGTTTACATACCAGAGAGGAATACTTTGAGCTTATAGACGACATTAGAAAAATTATTCCCGATTGTGCCATTAGCCAAGATATGATCACAGGCTTTCCAACAGAAACCGAAGAAGACCACCAAGACACCTTAAGCTTGATGGAATATGTGAAATACGATTTTGGTTTTATGTTCGCTTATTCCGAAAGACCCGGAACATTGGCCGAGCGTAAAATGGAAGATGACGTCCCGGAAACAACCAAGAAAAGGCGTTTGCAAGAAATCATTGAAGTGCAACAAAAGCACAGTCATTATCGTACCCAACAACATTTGGGCAAAACCGAGGAGGTACTTATTGAAGGAGCTTCCAAAAAATCTGAAGCCCACTGGATGGGCCGAAATTCACAAAACACTGTTGTGGTTTTTCCAAAGGAACATTACAACGTTGGGGATTTTGTGAATGTAAAAATCAACGAATGCACCTCGGCCACCCTAATCGGTGAGGCTGTTGGGTATTCAGAAAACAATTAATAACCTATTAATTATACACCTCCTGCTTTTCCAAGAGTAGTAGGGAATGTGTAATTTAAAAAATAAGATTCCAGCGAAAGCAGGAATATCAGCGTATGGAAAGTGTACAATCCATAAAACAACGGTTCGAGCTTATTGGAAACGATGTTAAACTCAACCGGGCCATAGAAAAAGCCATACAAGTTGCACCTACCGATATTTCGGTATTGGTAACTGGAGAAAGTGGTGTGGGAAAAGAATCCATACCAAAGATCATCCATTCACTCTCCCACCGTAAACATGCCAAATATATCGCAGTGAACTGTGGTGCAATTCCCGAGGGAACCATAGATAGTGAATTGTTCGGACACGAAAAAGGTGCTTTTACCGGAGCTACCCAAACCCGTAGCGGTTATTTTGAAGTAGCAGATGGCGGAACCATTTTTTTGGATGAAGTCGGAGAACTTCCACTTACCACGCAAGTTCGATTACTTAGGGTATTGGAAAACGGAGAATTTCTAAAAGTTGGATCCTCTCAAGTACAAAAAACCGATGTTCGCATTGTTGCGGCCACCAACATTAATATGTTCGAGGCCATTAAAAAAGAAAAATTCAGGGAGGATCTGTATTATCGGTTGAGCACAGTAGAAATCCATTTGCCTCCACTGAGGGATCGACGGGAAGATATCCATTTGTTATTCAGAAAGTTTGCTTCGGATTTTGGGCAGAAATACAAAATGCCGACCATCCGCCTAGAAGATGATGCTGTTAGTCTGCTCCTAAAATATAGGTGGCCAGGAAACATCCGCCAATTACGGAACATTGCGGAACAAATTTCTGTTTTGGAAGAAGAACGAAGTATTTCTGCAGCTACGTTGAACAGCTACTTACCTAATGCGAACAGTTCCAACCTACCTGCCGTGGTGGAGAATTCCAAAAAAGAAGGGGACTTTAGCAATGAACGGGAAATTTTGTACAAGGTCCTTTTTGATATGAAAGGTGACTTGAACGACCTCAAAAAATTAACCTTGGAACTCTTAAAAGACAATGACCCCAACAAAGTTCAACGGGAAAATGAAGGGTTGATCAGAAAAATATATGGAAATCAAGAAGAGGAAGACATAGAGCATGAGGAAAGTTCCACTTCGGAATTGCTCCACCTCCCAGAACCTATTATGGAAGCATCAGTGCCAAGTACTGTTCAGCAACAGCCTGAGGATCGTTATCATTTTGCGGAGGAAATTGAAGAAGAAGAAACCTTATCTTTACAAGAAAAGGAAATTGAACTGATTAAAAAATCTTTGGAGCGCAACAAAGGAAAAAGAAAAGCGGCAGCAGCGGAACTTGGGATTTCGGAAAGAACGCTCTACAGAAAAATAAAACAGTACGATCTTTAGGTTACATTTAAACGTTTGAAGGCAATGATTAACAAAAATGGAATAAAGATTGGTTTAATTGGATTGATATTCTTTCTGCAGAGCTGTGGAGCATATAATTTTTCCGGTGCTGATATAGGTACTGCACAGAGTTTTCAAGTAAACTTTTTTCAAAATTATGCGGACCAGACACCAGGATCCACTATTGTTCCCGGATTAGACCGAGATTTCACCTTGGCACTTCAGGATATGATCAACAATCTAACAAGTCTATCACTTACAGGAAATAATGGTGATTTATTGTACGAAGGCGAGATTGTAGAATACAAAGTTATTCCAATGACAGCTACCGCTGATCAACTTACCTCACAGAATCGACTGACTATGAGTGTGAATGTCCGGTTTTACAATACCACAAAAGAGGATTCCGATTTTGAAAGACGGTTTTCTTTCTTTTATGATTTTGATGCAGCAGCCTCATTGACCTCGATACAGGCAACAGCCCACGAAGAAATTTTTGAACGACTTACCCAGGATATTTTTAATGCTTCTCTGGGAAATTGGTAATATTTTATGAACGTTTCGGATTTTATACATATTCTTCAAAATTCCAATACCATCCTCTCTCCAAAACAAACAAGAGAGCTTGAGGATATTATTGAGGAATACCCCTATTTCCAGGCAGCCCGCGCCCTACATTTAAAGGGGCTCAAAAATTTAGACAGCTACAAATATAACAACGCCTTAAAGGTAACCGCATCCCACACTTCGGACAGGGATGTGCTTTTCGATTACATAACATCTAAAGAATTTATACAAAACAATATAGCGAACACCATTGCAGGTAGAGGTTCCAAGCTCGAAGATCAAGAAGCCGTCTCTGAAGAAATACAACCCAATCCCAATGTAGAAAGTATGCTATCAGAATCCAGCGAACCCGCATTGCCCCAAAATTTAAAGGATGCAGAGCAAATTCTAAACCCTGAGCTTTTTAAGTCTGTAAAACCAGAAGAGCATGTAGAAAAAATTACAGACAAGGAAAATGTACAAAAAGCTGAAACCGATTTAAACCTCGGCAAGCCCATTCTTTTTACTAAAAGAGAAAAACACTCCTTTACAGAATGGCTGCAATTAACCACCCCCTCCGAAGAACCAGCAAACAACGATGAAACCAGTGTCGACGAACAGCACGACAGTGCCTTGGACATGCTGGAGCGTAAGAAAAAATTTGATCTATTGGATAAGTTTATCGAGAACAACCCCAAAATAGTTCCAAAAGAATCCTTACCCAAAATCAATATAAAAGAGTCTACTAAAATCAACCAAAATGAGTTGATGACAGAGACTTTGGCCAAGGTTTATCTAGAACAAAAAAAGTATAAAAAAGCCATTCAAGCTTTTAAAATATTGAGTTTGAAATATCCAGAAAAAAGTGGTTTCTTTGCAGATCAAATTCAGGCTGTGAAGAAGCTGCAAAAAGAAAAAGATAAAAAATGAGCACGTTTACAATTTTTTTGGTACTTATAATTATCGTGTGCCTTTTATTGGTCTTGGTTATAATGGTTCAGAATCCTAAAGGCGGTGGATTGTCATCATCCTTTGGAGGAAGTGGCAACCAAGTTGTTGGAGGTGTCAAAAAAACAGGAGACTTTTTAGATAAAAGTACTTGGACCCTTGCCACATTATTGATTGTTTTAATATTGCTTTCCAATGTTTCACTCAAAGGAAGCTATAGCCAAGCAGATTCTAAGTTGCTACAAGGCGATGACACGGAAATACCAGAAACGATACCAGAAGAAGTACCGGAACAACTTCCGCCAGCCACCACTACTAGTCCAGTAGATACTATTGGATAAACCTAAGATTGACAAAGCATATAAAAATGCCAGCTTAAATGACAAGCTGGCATTTTTGTTTTCCAAAATGTCAGTTTTTGTGCATTGGCACAATTTCTGTCTTTTAAATTCAAGAATTTTTAAAACAAACACCTAAAATTTAAAATATGGCTAAAGTAAACATCAAACCATTGGCAGACAGGGTTTTGATTGAGCCCCTACAGGCTGAAACCAAAACTGCCTCCGGTATTATCATCCCGGACAATGCGAAAGAAAAACCACAAAAAGGAACAGTTGTGGCCGTCGGTCCAGGGACCAAAGACGAAAAAGTGACCGTCAAAGTTGGTGATACTGTGCTTTATGGAAAGTACGCTGGTACTGAACTTAAGTTCAGTGGTACCGACTATTTGATGATGCGCGAGAGCGATATTTTGGCAATTGTATAATTAAAAAATCAACTAGAAAGAAATGGCAAAAGATATTAAGTTTGATATAGATGCACGTGACGGACTAAAAAAAGGCGTTGATAAGTTGGCCGAGGCCGTAAAGGTAACCTTGGGGCCAAAAGGTAGAAACGTTATTATCAGTAAGTCTTTTGGAGCACCACAAGTAACAAAAGATGGTGTATCTGTTGCAAAAGAAATTGAATTGGAGGATGCCCTTGAAGACATGGGTGCCCAGATGGTAAAGGAAGTTGCTTCCAAAACCAACGACCAGGCCGGTGACGGTACTACTACTGCTACTGTTTTGGCTCAGGCCATCGTAAAGGAAGGTCTTAAAAACGTTGCTGCTGGTGCAAATCCAATGGATTTAAAACGTGGAATCGACAAAGCTGTTGAAGCTTTGGTAACCGATTTGGAAAAACAAGCGAAAAAAGTAGGCAACGACTCAGATAAAATCAAACAAGTTGCTTCTATCTCCGCAAATAACGATCAAACCATTGGTGACCTAATTGCAAAAGCATTTGGCAAAGTTGGAAAAGAAGGTGTAATTACTGTAGAAGAAGCCAAAGGTACTGACACTTACGTTGACGTTGTTGAAGGTATGCAATTTGACAGAGGATATCTTTCTCCTTACTTTGTTACCGATACAGATAAAATGATCGCTGACTTGGAGAACCCTTACATTCTGCTTTTTGATAAAAAAATCTCCAATCTACAGGAAATACTTCCTATCCTTGAGCCAGTAGCCCAATCTGGAAGACCTCTTTTGATCATTGCTGAAGATGTAGAAGGACAAGCCCTTGCCACATTGGTTGTGAACAAACTGAGAGGCGGCCTTAAAATTGCTGCTGTAAAAGCTCCAGGTTTTGGCGACAGAAGAAAAGCTATGTTGGAAGACATTGCCATTCTTACCGGTGGAACCGTAATCTCTGAAGAAAGAGGATTCTCTTTGGAGAATGCTTCTTTGGAAATGCTTGGTACTGCCGAAACTGTTACAATTGACAAAGACAATACCACAATCGTAAATGGATCTGGTAAAGCCTCTGACATTAAAGCTAGGGTTAACCAAATCAAAGCTCAGATAGAAACTACCACATCTGATTACGATAAAGAAAAACTTCAGGAACGTTTGGCCAAATTGGCCGGGGGTGTTGCCGTACTTTACGTTGGAGCAGCATCTGAAGTGGAAATGAAAGAGAAGAAAGACCGTGTGGACGATGCCTTGCACGCAACCCGTGCCGCTGTAGAAGAAGGTATTGTTGCCGGTGGTGGTGTTGCTTTGGTAAGAGCTAAAGTTGTGCTTGAAAAATTGGCAACCGATTCTTTGGATGAAACTACAGGTGTACAGATTGTGGCAAAAGCCATTGAATCTCCTTTGCGTACCATCGTAGAAAATGCTGGAGGTGAAGGTTCTGTGGTTATTGCTAAAGTTCTTGAAGGTAAAAAAGACTTTGGTTACGATGCCAAATCCGACCAATATGTGGATATGCTTAAAGCAGGAATCATTGATCCTAAAAAAGTAACCCGTATTGCCTTGGAAAATGCAGCTTCTGTAGCTGGTATGATCTTGACTACTGAGTGTGCATTGACCGATATTAAGGAAGATGCCCCAGCAATGCCTCCAATGGGAGGTGGCGGTGGAATGCCAGGAATGATGTAATATCAATCCATTCGGATTAAAAATAGGAACGCCCCGATGCAAATCGGGGCGTTCTCTTTTTATCTAGTTGAACGGTTCTCCCAGAGAACCTAAAACCAAGTTACTTCTTCTTACCAGTAGCTTGGGCCGTCTTCTTTGCAACAGGCTTTATAGCTTTTGCGGGAGATGACTTTCCATTTGACTTTGCTTGTTTCATCAGTCAATAAATTAAAGATTGAAGTAAATGTATTCCAGTTTTTAATCCGAAGATTTTATTTGGCTAAATATTAACTAAACTATTTCCTGCTTATTAATTTTCTCATGGTGGGTGAAGATGTAACCCATAATATAAATCCGCTCAACACGGTGATCAATCCTAAAAGCGAAAATGCGCGAAGTAAGGTTGTATTAAAATTATCCCGGCCTTCATAGTCCATCGTGTGGGTCATCCAAAGAAAATCGAACCAACGCCAATTTCGATGCCTTACAGTTTGAAAAGACCCATCAGCCACTGACACGTAGGCTTTTATATTTTCAGGAGAATCATATGTAATCACATAAGCAGGTAATTTCCTTTCTCGATATTCATGATGCTTATCCGTTTCATTGATTATCTCAATATTCTTAACTTTTAAATGTGGTGCCATTTGACGTTCCGCCATAGCCAGAGCTTCTTCTTCCGAAATACCTTTTTTTAATTTACCGTTCCTGGCATCCACAAGGTGTGTTTCGTTTATCCAATAATACGGTTTACCTGCAATATCCTTTAGATTGATGGCACTTATTTCTTTGGGCACTTCCAACTCTTGCAGTCCCACCAAACCAGAAAAGGCTTTTGGTTCATATTCAATGTTTTTAAAATGGTCTCCGTGGATCTCATCAAGATTGGTCCAACTAAAATACAGGCCACTGGCTGTCCATAATATAAATTGAAGACCTAAAAAAAGGCCCAAATATCTATGGACCTTTCTAATTTTTATAGCAGTGGTTCGTTTTACCATTTGTCAATCTATTGGTTTTGTTCTTAACCTAAGTGCATTCGCAATGACCGATACAGAGCTAAAACTCATGGCCAAAGCAGCTATCATAGGTGAGAGCAAGATACCAAAAAATGGATACAAAATCCCAGCGGCAACCGGTACTCCAATGGTATTGTAAACCAATGCAAAAAATAAGTTTTGTTTGATGTTTCGCATTACGGCCTCACTTAGGTTTCGAGCTTTCACAATACCGTGAAGGTCTCCTTTTACCAAAGTGATCATGGCGCTCTCTATGGCCACATCGGTTCCCGTGCCCATTGCAATGCCCAAATCGCTCTTGGCCAATGCAGGGGCATCATTTATTCCGTCGCCGGCCATGGCCACAACCTTTCCTTCGTTCTGAAGACGCCCCACTTCCTTCATTTTGTCCTCGGGGAGATTCTCTGCCTTAAAATCATCCAGATGCAATTCCTTGGCCACTGCCTTTGCTGTGACGGCATTATCGCCAGTAAGCATAATTACAGAAATTCCTTTATCCTGAATTGCTTTGATGGCTTTAGCACTGGTATCTTTTATTTTGTCCCCAATGGCCACAAAACCATGGCACTTACCATCAATAGCCAAATACGAAACAGTTTTACCTTCTTCTTGTACTTTTTTGACCTTCCCTATCATTGCTTCGGTAATTTCCACATTGGCTTTTTTCATCAACTTCAGATTCCCCAAATGGATTTCAGAATCTTTGATTTTTCCTTCTACCCCCATACCGGCAACAGCATTAAAATACTTGGTTTTCAAAATTCCAATGCCTTTTTCTTTGCCATATTTCACCGTCGCTTGGGCCAAAGGGTGTTCACTATTTGCATTTACCGAAACAATATATTGAAGTAAATCTTGCTCAGACCAATCATCCGAAAACGTTTCCAAATGGTCAAAAGTAGGCCTACCTTCGGTGATAGTCCCCGTTTTATCAATAATCAAGGTCTCCACCTTGGCCATTTTCTCCAAGGCTTCCGCATTTTTGATCAACACCCCATTTTGAGCACCCTTTCCCACGCCGACCATTACGGACATGGGAGTTGCCAAACCAAGTGCGCATGGACAGGCTATGATCAAAACAGCTATAGCATTGATCAAAGCATAACCATAGGCAGGCTGTGGCCCCCAAATGACCCAAACTGCAAAAGTCAAAATTGAAATAATCACTACCGTAGGTACAAAATAGGCGGATACTTTATCTGCCAAGTTTTGAATAGGTGCTCGACTTCTACTGGCCTGGTTCACCATTTGAATAATTTGCGAAAGAAGGGTCTCACTGCCCACCTTCTGCGCCTTCATCAAAAAGGATTGATTGCCGTTTATGGTGCCGCTGCTTACTTTATCTTCCACTATTTTCTCCACGGGAATTGGCTCCCCAGTAATCATGGACTCGTCCACCGAAGTTTCACCTTCGGTTATAATCCCGTCCACAGGAATTTTCTCCCCTGGTTTTACCCGAAGAACATCACCTTTTTCAATAGCATCGATACTGACCTCAACGTCTTCACCATTCACCACTTTTATAGCCTTGTTGGGAGCCAATTTCAACAATTCCTTTATGGCATTATTGGTTTTACTATGGGCCCTGGCCTCTAGCAGTTGCCCTAAAAGCACAAGAGTAAGAATAACGGTCGCTGCTTCAAAATACACATGCACAGCGCCTGTTTCTCCTTTGAATTGATTTGGAAAAAAACTAGGAAACAACAATCCGAACACACTAAAAACAAAAGCCACTCCAGCACCAATGCCTATCAATGTAAACATGTTCAAGTTCCATGTTTTGATGCTTTTGTACGCTCTTTCAAAAAATATCCATGTTGCATAAAAAACTACTGGAAGGGATAGAACAAACTGCACCCAATTCCAATATTTAGGCGCCATAATATTGTGCAATGGATTATTGGACAGCATATCGCTCATGGCAATGAAAAAAATGGGCAGGGTGAAAGCAAGTGCAATCCAAAACTTTTTGAGCAGTTTTTTATATGTTTTTTCTTCCGAGCTGGCTTCCGGTTCCATGGGCACCAAATCCATCCCACATTTTGGACAAGAACCCGGACCGTCTTCCACTACTTCTGGATGCATGGGACAGGTCCATTTTTCCTGCGAACCTAAACCTAAAATCTGCTCTTCGACCAAGTCCATTCCACATACTGGGCAATCGCCCGGCTTGTCATACGTCTTATCTCCCTCACACTGCATTGGGCAATAATAGGTTCCAGTTCCATTGGTAATTGGTTTATTCTTCTTCTCAGGCTTAGGTTGATGACCCGGTGCATGAATACCATACCGCCCCCCATCCTTTTGTAAGGCCTCTTGGAATTTTTCAATTGGGATGTGACCTTCCATTTCTATGCTCGCTTTGGCATTTTCAAGGTCAACATCAGCCGAAATCACACCCACTACTTTGGATAAGGTTTGCTCGACATGGCTCCTACAACCATTACAGCTCATTCCAGTTACGAGATAGGTATGTTTCATTTATTGATTCTCTTTTTTATGGATTAACCCATCATCCGTATTATCTTCCCTATACTTGCAACAGGGGTGTACACTCATGTACGCTTCTTCAGTAGCTTTTAATTCTTTTGTATCGTGCCCAACGGCTGCAATGGCAGATTTTATTTCCATCGAATTGGTTTTGCGTTCATCCATTACCAAAGACAATTGATGGGTCGGGATACTCCAAGTCGCATATTTTACTCCAGAAACACCTAGAGCTGCTTTTTCGATGCGCATTTTGCACATTTCACACTTACCGTTCACCTCGAAGGTCATTTTTTTGTTTTTATCCTGAGCTATTCCCGCCATGGAAACAAGCATTATAACCAGAACCAATATTCTATTTTTCATAATATAATTTTTTAATGATTAAATTTTAAATCTAAAGCCCATATAGAGCATTCTTCCAAAAATTGGAGCATAAACAATTGTTGTATCAAAATAATTGCCGAACGGGTCATCCGCTCCCAAAATGGCATTATATTGTCTAAAATTAGTCAAATTCTCTCCTCCAACATACACCTCAAATGTGTTTGAGAATACCTTGGTCACTTGGGCATTCATCAAGCTATATCCATCGGCATACTCCCCCAATTGATATTCAGCAGGGTTGGCAGCGGTACTTGGCAAACGCTGTTCTCCCAATAGATTGAAGGTATAATCGAATCGCCACTGCGCTCCATTCTCCTTAGGCTGCGTGGTATATCCCAAATTTGTAAAAAATCGATGCTTTGCTTGCAAAGGTTTTTGCAGTAAACCCGTTTGATACTCAGCTTTTACATCATAATACTTATATGCGGTACGCACTTCCAATTTGGGCAAAACTTCATAGTTCAATTCTACTTGAAAACTATTGGCATAACTATCCCCTTCTAAATTCGAAAAAGTAACCTCTCTTGGATTTTCCCAGTCCACAACAATCTGGTTTTCAAAATCGGTGCGATAAAAGTCCATACTAAAATCACCCGGTCTTTCGAACAAATTAAACTTCTGGATAAATCCAAATCCAAAATTCACAGCTTTTTCAGCATCAAATCCATAAATATTTCCACCATTGCCATTTAACTGAATGGTCCTAGAAGAAGCAAACATTCTCTGATTTTCGGCAAAAATATTGGCCGCTCTCCTCCCTAAACCAAAAGAACCGCGAAAACTACCATTTTCCCAAGGCGTATAGCGAACGTGCAATCGTGGGGTAAAGAAGTTACCGAGTCTATTATGCGTGTCAAAACGGGCACCTGCGGTGAGGCTCAATTTTTCCAAATTGGTATAACTATATTCAAAAAACGCTCCTGCCGACCTATCGGACCTTGCAAATAGTTTGATTGTTCACCAATTCATCATACCCATCATAGGCAAAAGATATCCCTGTTTTGAACTTATGTTTTGTGTTCCCTATAATTGAATTAAAAATCAGGTTGGAATACATACTCTCATGATCAATATCGTAAGTATTGAAACCATAATAGGAATCCTGGGCATGGTGGCTGTACGATGCTTGAAACCCAAAACTTTGGAAAGGCAAATCCGGGAATACATATCCCAACTTCACAGAACCATCAAACCTTTGCGTATCTATTTCGCTGCCCCATGCATTGGTGGTAAACTTGTCCGTATCCGGGTCAAAAGCAGTTTCCCCAATTTGTTTTTCATCATTTAAAAAGCGAAAATTGATAAAGCTTACCCAACCTGTTTCCGGGTTTTGATATTGCCAGCGGTTCATCACATTGATTTGATTGGACAAAGGATTATCCAAAAAACCATCGTCGTTATTATCCACTTCAGCATCCCTTCGGTTTCCATGAACATATAGTCCTGTACTCCATTTATCCGATATTTTAGTGTTGAAATGGGTGTTCAACTCCAGTCTTCCATTAAGATTTCCATAACCGTTCACAAAAATCCGTGAATCGGTAAGTGGTTTTTGAAGTTCGGTATTGATTTGGCCCGAGATACTTTCATATCCATTCACTACACTTCCTGCGCCTTTGGTAATCTGGATGCTCTCCACCCATGTTCCGGGGGTAAATGTGAGCCCAAATGCTTGGGAGGCTCCGCGAACCATTGGGATGTTCTCTTGGGTAATCAACAAATACGGACTGGTAAGCCCCAACATTTCTATTTGCTTGGTTCCCGTTAGAGCATCATTAAAATTGACATCAATAGCTGGGTTTGTCTCAAAACTCTCCGAAAGGTTGCAACAGGCAGCCTTCAATAGTTCGGCACTGTTCACCGTTACCACATTTTGCGCTGAAAAGAAGGATTTTTGCACTGCTTCTTTTTTCTGTTCCACCACAACCTCATCCAGTTCATTGGATGGTTGTAGCCAATGATGCACCATTTTCGGCTCGTTTATGGTGAGCGTATCTGTTTTAAATCCAATAAAACTAATAATGAGCTTATTATAGTCTTTGGAGTAAGGAATGCTGAACATTCCATCTTCTTTGGTCATAGTCCCAATTGGAGAACCTTGCCAGTACACGTTCGCCCCTGACAGACCAATATGTTTGTTTTGGGGATTTGCCTCCATCACCATACCTTGAATGGCATCTTGGGCACTTGCCAACAATGGTAGACAAAAAAATATAATCAAATATGTTTTCATTAAAATGATATAATTGAATTAGAAATAATTGAACAACATGCGTTGCGCCCGAATCAAAATTGAGACGGGTAAATGGTTCTAATCCAAAAAATCAAATCAAGAAAACTTGATCCAGAACATGAATGTCCTTGACCAAGATAGGAGGTGGATATTTTTCGTTGGAGATAGGAAGTTTATCCAACGGAGCAAAAAGTTCAATGTAAGATTGTACAAAGGCCACCAAAAAGATTTGATGGTCCAAATCCAAATTGCTCAATGAAAGTTTAAGGTCATTCTGTCCTTTTATCGTAAACGATTCATCTTCACAACATGGATTTTGAATGTCTTCATCATCCATTAAAGCAATAGCAGCTTCCATACCACAATCTTCCGCATGGGCAAAAAAGGAAATATCCATTAAACGGCCCATACAAAAGTGCTTGTCCACCGTCCAAGAAACGGTAGAAGCAAGAACCAAAATGGCCATCGCAATAGATACTATTTGATGTAAAATCTGCTTCATTGAAAAGCAAATTTACAAAATATCGTTTTGAAGCGCTTCACTTAACAAAAGTTTATCCTTTTTAATATCTGTAAGTTTAATTTCCTTTGTCGAACAAATCCACTATTCAATACCTTTGCAAAAAAATCGCCATGCTAAAATCATTGGAACCCAAGATTCTTGAAATTGTCCAAACAGAAGACAAATTAGTGGAAGCCCGTTTAGGTGAAATCTGTGAACTTTTACGCAAGAACGTAGACCATTATGACTGGGTCGGGTTTTATTTTAAAAATGGGGATAAGAACGAGTTGAAACTTGGTCCTTACGCCGGTGCTCCAACCGACCACACCATAATCCCTTTTGGAAAAGGTATTTGCGGTCAGGTTGCCGTCAGCAATGAGAACTTTGTTGTACCCGATGTGGGCGCCCAAGACAATTATATTGCATGTAGCATAACGGTAAAAGCAGAGATTGTGGTCCCCTTGTTCGTGAATGGTGAAAATGTGGGCCAAATCGATATTGACTCCAATACTCCCGACCCATTTACAGAGGAAGATGAACGCTTTTTGGAATTCGTCAATAGTAAAGTAGCAAAAATTCTGTAAAACTTCTGGTAATTTGTTGATAAACCCTTCTGCTTTTTAGGTTCAAAAAAAGTACTTTTGTGCGCTTAATAAATTGATTTTAAGACACACAAAATGACTACCAAAAAAGCCGCTGCCGCATTAATTTCCGTATTTCATAAAGATGGACTTGAACCTATTGTGAAAAAACTGGACGAACTAGGTGTAACCCTTTATTCCACAGGGGGTACCGAAAAGTTTATCCGTGACCTCGGTATCGACGTGGTACCTGTAGAAGATGTGACCAGCTACCCATCCATTTTGGGAGGTCGTGTAAAAACTTTGCACCCCAAAGTTTTTGGAGGCATTTTGAACAGGCAGGACAATGAAAGTGATGTTGCCCAAATGGAGGAATTCGAAATTCCACAACTGGATATTGTGATCGTAGACCTCTACCCTTTCGAAAAAACCGTTGCCAGCGGCGCATCGGAACAAGATATTATTGAGAAAATAGATATTGGTGGAATTTCCTTGATCAGGGCAGCAGCCAAAAACTTTAAGGATGTACTCTGTGTTTCTTCCATGGAGGATTATGAGGAGTTTCTAAACGTGATTTCTGATGGTAATGGAAGCACTACTTTGGAAGATCGCAAACGTTTTGCCGCCAAAGCCTTCAACATTTCTTCACATTATGACACTGCTATTTTCAACTACTTCAACAAAGAAAAAGTAGAGACAGTATTGAAAATAAGTGAGACTAAAGGTCAGGTTTTGCGTTATGGAGAAAACCCACACCAAAAAGGATTTTTCTTTGGCGATTTTGAAGCTATGTTCTCCAAACTTCACGGAAAGGAGCTCTCCTACAACAACCTGTTGGATGTTGATGCCGCTGTAAATCTAATGGGAGAATTTAAAAACGACGACCCAACTTTCGCTATCCTAAAACATAATAATGCTTGTGGTTTGGCCACTCGTAGCACCATACATCAAGCTTATGTGGATGCGTTGGCAGGCGATCCGGTTTCTGCCTTTGGTGGTATTTTGATTTCCAATGTTGAAATTGATAAGCCTACGGCCGAAGAAATTCACAAATTGTTTTGTGAAGTGGTTATTGCCCCTAGCTATTCTGATGAGGCTCTGGAAATTTTAAAGGGCAAGAAGAACAGAATCATCCTAATACAAAACGAAACAGCATTGCCAGACACTTTGGTGAGAACTTGTTTGAACGGTGTTTTGGTTCAAGATAAGGACTATAAAACTGATACCAAAGAGGACCTCAATCCTGTAACAGATAATAAGCCTAGTCCTGAAGATATCGAAGATTTGATATTTGCCTCAAAATTATGCAAGCATACCAAAAGTAATACCATTGTTCTGGCGAAGAACAAACAACTGTGCGCTAGCGGAACAGGGCAAACTTCACGAGTAGATGCTTTGAACCAAGCGATTCATAAAGCACAATCTTTCAATTTTGATTTAAATGACGCCGTAATGGCCAGTGATGCCTTTTTCCCGTTCCCTGATTGTGTGGAAATTGCAGACAAAGCTGGTATAAAAAGTGTGATACAACCTGGTGGCTCCATAAAAGATCAATTGAGCATTGATTATTGCAATGAAAACGGATTGGCGATGGTGATGACTGGTACTAGGCATTTTAAACATTAATTTTAGTACTTTAGCCGATATTTTTTTACCGTTAATCCGAAAAACAGATAATTTTTATGGGATTCTTTGATTTCATGACCGAGGAGATAGCCATTGACCTTGGTACCGCAAATACCCTGATCATCCACATGGACAAGGTGGTGGTCGACAGTCCTTCCATCGTGGCAAGGGACCGCGTTAGTGGGAAAATTATCGCGGTTGGTCGCGAAGCCAATATGATGCAAGGAAAGACCCATGAAAACATCAAAACCATACGACCATTGAAAGATGGGGTAATTGCCGACTTCGATGCTTCTGAAAAAATGATGAACATGATGATCAAGAGCATTCCGGCGTTGAAGAAAAAATGGTTTCCTCCGGCGCTTCGAATGGTCATTTGTATTCCATCTGGTATTACCGAAGTGGAGATGCGTGCTGTTCGTGAATCTGCAGAACGGGTAAACGGCAAAGAAGTATACTTAATCCACGAGCCCATGGCAGCTGCCATAGGTATTGGCTTGGACATTATGCAACCGAAAGGAAACATGATTGTGGATATAGGTGGTGGTACAACAGAAATTGCGGTAATAGCACTTGGAGGTATTGTTTGTGACAAATCGGTAAAAATTGCAGGTGATGTATTCACCAACGATATTATTTATTACATGCGAACACAACATAATCTATATGTTGGGGAAAGTACTGCAGAGGCTATAAAAATAGAAATTGGTTCAGCAACAGAGGATTTAAAATCCCCTCCAGAGGACAAATCGATCCAAGGCCGTGATTTGTTGACAGGAAAACCAAAACAGGTGCATGTTTCTTACCGAGAAATTGCAAAGGCATTGGATAAAAGTATCCTAAGAGTAGAGGATGCGGTTATGGAAACCTTATCCCAAACGCCACCAGAACTTGCGGCAGATATTTACAATACTGGAATTTATCTTGCAGGTGGAGGGTCTATGTTAAGAGGTTTGGACAGAAGACTTTCTCAAAAGACAGATTTGCCGGTATATATTGCTGAAGATCCTTTAAGAGCTGTTGTTCGAGGTACAGGAATTGCACTTAAAAACATTGAACGGTATAAAAGTATTTTAATAAAATAGAGCTGTATTTCCAACAGTTCCATTACCTTCAAGGGGTTCAAAAACTTTCTTAACGATACGATTGCATGCAACGCATCATCAATTTTGTCTTACGTTATCGAAATGCATTTTTATATGCCTTTTTTGCGTTTATCTCATTGGTGATGACCATTAGGTCACATTCGTATCATCAATCTAAATTTTTCAATTCATCTAAATGGGTCACTGGCAGCATTTATGGTACCGGCTCTGATGTTTCTTCTTATTTTAACTTACAGGAAGAGAACCATAGATTGGTGGAAGAAAACCAGCAGTTACGTAAGTTATTGTTCAACACCCCGGATGATACCATTACAAACTCATTGGACTCAACCTTGGTAGTATATGAAGTGTTGAGTGCTAAATTGATCAAGAACAGTTTTAATTCGCCACGAAACTATGTCACCATCAACAAAGGAAAGAATGATGGAGTCCATCAGGATATGGGAGTAATCACAACGGATGGTATTTTAGGAATTGTGGAGAACGTCTCCAATAATTTCTCCACAGTTCAAAGTGTGCTCAATACAAAATCAAATATCAATGCCAAAATCAAGGGAACGGAATATTTTGGTTCTTTGATATGGGACACTAAAGATTATACTGTAGCCCAACTCATCGATATCCCACGGTTGGTTCCGCTGGTGGTGGGCGATACTATTGTTACAGGGGGCATGTCCAGTATTTTTCCGGAGAACGTACCTGTGGGGGTCATTAAAAAATACGACCTTAACGCCTCCCAAAGTTTTTACAATATTGACGTTGAACTTTTCAGTGATATGGCCAATATCAAAAATGTATATCTCTTAGAAAACAAGGACAAGCAAGAAATTAAAGAATTAGAGGCAATAACCATAGAATGAACAATACCATTATAATAAATATCCTCCGGTTCGTATTGTTGGTCCTTGCGCAGGTTCTAATTTTTAACAACCTTAATTTTTTGGGCTTCATCAACCCGATGGTATATGTGATTTTCTTCTATTGGTATCCGATAAAAGCAAATAAAGCATTGTTTATGCTCATTGCTTTTTTATTGGGATTGACCATTGACATATTCTCCGACACTCTTGCATTAAATGCATTGGCTTCGGTATCAATAGCATACATTAGACCTGCAATAATGCGATTTTGCTTTGGGGTGAACTTTGATTTTCAAAATTTCAGCTTTAAGAATACTACCAAACTACAACGTATTACCTTTATGGCCTTAGTGGTTCTAATCCATCATTTGATATTCTATACGTTTGAAATTTTAAGTATTGCGCATATCCTTTTAATTTTGAAAAAAGTTTTTGCCACAGGTATCGTAACTTTAATACTTTGTATTCTGTTCAGTTCACTTTTTAGTCCAAAAACGGAATAAACAACACGTTTTTTTCGTTGGATATATTAAGAGCCAAGTAATTTAGGTTGCTCATGAAAAAATTATTACTGTCTTCCATTGTTATTCTAATAGGTTTTACCTTTATAGGCAGGCTTTCATATTTACAGTTATTCCGTTTTTCTCCGGATCAAATACTGGATGACCCTGCTATTAAAAAAGTCTACGACTATCCTGAAAGAGGCTATATCTATGACAGAGATGGAAAACTTTTGGTAGGCAACCAACCTGCTTACGATGTCATGGTCATACCTAGGGAAGTGAAGCCTTTGGATACTTTGGAATTTTGTAGTCTATTGGGTATAGATAAACCCGATTTTATTTCCAAAATGGAAAAGGCAAGAAGATATTCCCCTAGGCTACCATCTGTTTTAGTGCCTCAGCTCTCCAAAGAAGACTATGCACGGCTTCAAGAAAAAATGCGACATTTTACGGGTTTCTATATCCAAAAAAGGTCTTTGCGATATTACAATACCAAAAGTGCAGCAAATGTACTCGGCTATATTAGCGAGGTAAATGAATGGGACCTTCAAAACAACCCATATTACGTTGCAGGAGAGCTAAAAGGGCGAACAGGCATTGAAAAGCAGTACGAAGAAATTTTAAGGGGTCGGAAAGGTGTAAAGCATATTCAAAAAGATCGATTTAATAGAGATATCGGTCCTTATAAAGAGGGGAGATTGGACACACTTCCACAACAAGGCAAAGAAATACATATTAGCTTGGATAAGGTACTCCAGGAATATGGTGAAAAATTAATGCATGGTAAAAGAGGTGGCATTGTGGCCATTGAACCTAAATCAGGTGAAATTTTGGCAATGATTTCCGGTCCTACGTACGACCCGGCTCTGCTCGTTGGCAGGGAACGTTCTAGAAACTATAGTAAACTACATTACGACACCATATCCAAACCTACTTGGGACCGTTCTATCTTGGCTCAGCCCTCACCAGGTTCCCCGTTTAAAATCTTAAATGCATTGGTTGGTCTTGAAGAAGGGGTAATTGACACCGAAACAAAATTTAGGTGTTACCATGGGTTTTATGTAGGAAATACACTCAGAGGATGCCACTGTGGTGGTGGGATAAGAGATTTGAACAATGGTATATATAAATCCTGCAATGCATATTTTGCCGGTGTTTTCCGAAAAATTTACGACAAATACGAAACCACTGACCAAGGTATGGATGTTTGGGAAAAACACATGAAAAGTTTTGGTCTTGGAGATTTCTTGGGAACCGACCTTCCCACAGGAGCACCTGGAAGAATTCCCGGCAAGGAATATTATGATAAATGGTATGGAGATGGCAGGTGGGCGGCATCCACCATTATTTCCAACTCTATTGGACAAGGAGAAATCGCAGCCACTCCTTTACAACTTGCCAACATGACGGCCACCATTGCCAACCGAGGATATTTTTACACACCCCATATAATTAAAAGCGTAGGGGGCAATGGCAATATCGACCCCAAATTTTCAGAGCCACGTTACACTACGATCGATAGAAAACACTTTGAATCAGTAATTGAGGGCATGGCAAACGTGTACAATTATGGGACAGGTAGATGGGTACAGGTTCCTGATATTGAAATTGCTGGTAAAACTGGTACAGTAGAAAACTTTATAAGGGTGGATGGTGAACGTATGCAATTGACGGACCATTCGGTTTTTGTTGCCTTTGCTCCTGTTGAAAATCCGCAAATTGCCTTGGCTGTTTATATTGAAAATGGATATTATGGTTCTCGTTATGCAGGACATATTGCATCGCTATTGATAGAAAAATATATAAAAGGTGAGATTACCCGAAAAGATCTTGAAAAACGAATGTTGGAGAAAACGTTGGAACATGAGTATAATAAACCCTATAGTGGTGAACCTTTCAAGATAAACGAATATGTTTGGTAAAGGGCTTTTTGGAAGGTTGGATTGGGTTACGGTAATCCTCTATGCTCTTTTGGTCTTTATTGGATGGATCAATATTTACTCAACATCGGTTGGAGAAGCACATACTTCAATTTTTGATTTTTCAACACTTTACGGCAAACAGCTTTTTTTTATAGGTCTTGCCACATTGGGCATCATTTTCGTACTCTTTGTGGAATCCTATTTTTTTGAACGATTCGCCTCTATTTTTTATATCGTGTCCATTGTTTTGCTCATTGGTTTGTTTGTATTTGGCAAGACAATAGCTGGGGCGACATCTTGGTATGATCTAGGATTTTTCAACCTACAACCTTCAGAATTGGCCAAAGTGGCAACTGCCTTGGCCCTCGCTAAGTTTTTGAGCGATATTCAGACGGATATCCGTACAGGCAAACATCAAATATATGCTTTGATCATTATTTTACTGCCTGCAGTATTAATTTTGCCGCAGCCTGACCCTGGAAGTTCGCTGATCTATTTTTCACTCTTTTTTGTATTGTTCAGGGAAGGGTTTCCCATTTATTATTTAGGCATTCTCATCTTCGCTGTGGTGATATTTGCCACAACACTAATGTTTGGAACCGTTTGGGTGGCTATAGGATTAATAATTCTCACCCTATTGATCTATACCTTCAAAAAAGCTTCGGTCAAAATTCCTGTTCTTCCAGTTTTGGGGGTCATTGCAGTTTCAATACTCTTTTCCCTTTCCGTAAACTTTGTTTTTGAAAATATATTTGAACAGCGACACAGGGATCGTTTTGTATTATGGTTGAGTCTGGAGAAAGATGAAAACAAACTGGACGAAATCCGAAAAACCATTGGATATAATACCTATCAATCTGAAAAAGCCATAGAATCCGGTGGGTTTATTGGAAAAGGATTTATGGAAGGCACCAGGACCAAAGGTGACTTTGTACCAGAGCAGCACACGGATTATATTTTTAGTTCGGTGGGTGAAGAATGGGGCTTTTTGGGAACAGCTACGGTAATTCTATTGTTCTCACTATTTTTTTTAAGGTTGATCTATATAGCCGAAAGACAAAAAAATGACTTTAGTCGAATGTACGGTTATGGAGTGATTTCCATTTTAGTGTTCCATTACTTTATAAACATAGGAATGGTACTCGGTCTATTGCCTACCATCGGAGTGCCTTTGCCATTTTTTAGTTACGGTGGCTCTGGACTCATATTTTTCACCATGCTGTTGTTCATATTCCTAAAACTTGACTCGAATCGATTAAAAGACGGTATTTAGAATTCCCACCCTTTATCAAAGACCCCTGATTCCATATCGGTTTGCCATTTTTTCGTTTGGTTTACAAAGAAATCAATACCAGTCTCCCCTTCTATTTCATCTACAGAAACCAAGAAGTTTTGTAGTGATTGTTTACTTTCTGTGGCCGGAATCAAAAATGCAAGGAGTTGTACTTCTTCACCCGATGTCCTCAATATAATTTTATAAAAAGAATTGGGTACATCCACATCTTCTTCCCCTATTTCCAACAGTCCTTTTTCTGATAAAATTCCGCCCGTAACCACAATTAAATCACCATATTTTTTGCACCAATACCGTACTTTCTGTTCCAGACGATTCCATATCCCAGCATTAAAGTACCTGTCTTGAGGGCTAATATTGCTAGTATAAAATGTTTCATTGTATGCCTGTTCTGAGAACCGGCGGTCGCCTGCAGGACATAAATGCCCTCTATCAAACCCAGAACCTTTGTAATTTCGCCAATCGGCAGACTTAGTTTTCACTTTGGGGTCTTCTATAAAATAAGGCCGTTGTCTATCATCATACGTTAAGTGCTCCTTTTTAAGCGTATATGCTACCCACTCTGCCTGTTCATGCGCTTCACTATACGAAAGTGTGTAATATTCATGCTCAACTATGGAGCCTGTTGTGGATAAGGGCAAAAAATCAGATTGCACTACATCAGGACTGGAACCATTGGAATTGGAGTAGGTTGCCGGGGTATAAAAATTATCGAAAAGCCAAAATCCTATTATGCATAGTGCAAGGAGTACGGCATATATTGTTCTATTTTTCATTTACCTGTATGTGGGTTTTTAAGCTTCAGCTTTAAAGTTGCACAAAAAAGCCAACTCTTAAGAGTTGGCTTTACAAATGATTATTTTAATAATGACCAAGTTATCCCTTAACGCTGGCCAATTTATTTTCTTTTCTTTTGATATTGTTCTGATGTAGGTCTTTCAGCACATTAACGGCTTCCTCAACATAAATATCACGCGCCAAATTTTTGTGCCATCTATCTCTTTTTTCCCTGAGCACAGAATCTTTGGTGAATAATTCCGTCTCATATTGTAAAGAACCAAAAGACAATTTAGAATCGTAATCCTTTAGGCTTTTGAACCTATCTGAGCGTTTTTTGGCTTCCTGCTCTTTACTGACATACGAATCATACTTAAGTGAAATTAAGTTTTCATCCTGTTGATCCTTCAGCCATTTTGCATTTTCATCGATGAGCTTAATCTGCTCATTGTTCGCCATACGTTCCTTACTATTTTTAACGGCCTCATCCAAATCAATATATCCATCCCATACTTTATAATCTGCTGGAGTTATCTTATCCCATCCAAGTGGGTTTTGCTGATCACGTTCGCCAAGATCAATATAGCTGTAACGGTCTGGAACCACTATATCACTTTTAACACCTTCCAACTGGGTTGAACCTCCATTGATTCTGTAAAATTTTTGTGTGGTCAATTTAATGGCACCTAAATCCCCATGCTCGTTACCTCGCACAATATTATCCAAAGGAATTACATTTTGGACCGTTCCTTTTCCAAAAGTTTGCTTACTTCCTATTATTACGGCTCTTTTATAATCTTGCATGGCTGCTGCCAATATTTCTGATGCCGATGCTGACAATTCATTGACCAAAATTACCAAAGGACCATCCCATTGCACTCTTTCATCTTTATCCTCGTGCACTTCTTTACGTTGCCCAGAGGAACGAACCTGAACAATAGGACCATCTTTAATAAACAATCCTGCCATTTCCACAACAGTTTTTAATGACCCACCACCATTATCTCTCAGATCCAATATAATTCCCTCTGCACCTGCCTCTTTAAGGCGCTCTATCTCTTTCGCAACATCGGTGGCTGCATTTCTTTTTGTATAATCTTCAAAATCCACATAAAATTTAGGAAGATCTATAAGGCCATATTTTTGGCTACCGGCATCTATACTTGCAGATTTGGCATAGGATTCCTCCAATTCTACAACGTCTCTGGTTATGGAAACAGTTTCAATGGTTCCATCCACTTTTCTTACGGTCAAATCTACTACAGAACCTTCTGGACCTTTTATTAACTTAATGGCATCTTCCAATCGCATACCAACAATATTAATAGGTTCTTCACCTTCTTGACCTACTTTAAGAATCTCATCTCCAACTTCTAGGGATTGATCCCGCCATACAGGACCACCAGAAATTATCTCTACTATTTTAGCGCCTTCAGGTTTTTTTTGTAACCTAGCACCGATACCTTCAAACTTACCGGAAATACCAATATCAAAGATTTCTTTTTCTTCTGGAGCAAAATAGAATGTGTGGGGATCAAATTCCTCCACAATTGTATTCAAGTATTGTACGAACCAATCTTTTCGTTCAAGGTCATCCACGAAATCGAAAAATTCATCCAAAGTGTTTTTGGTTATTTCTCTTGCTTCTTCTTCGGTAGCTACTTTATCCACCGAGTTTGGGATGTCGTTGAAGTACATAACTGGTTTAGAATCCAAGTTTACATCTTCGTCCGCATCAGAGATTGTATTGTCTATTTTATTATCAAAAATATTTAAAGTATTATATTTCAACTGCTTTCTCCAACGTTCTTTCAATTCATTTTCATTGGAAGCAAACTCTTGTTCGTCATAATCAATCTCTATGGCTTCATCCACGGTATAATCAAAAGGTTGGGAAAGTACTTCGTTGTATATTTCCTTCGCTTCTTTCATACGCACCATCAAACGTTGATAAACAATATTGAAAAATGTGATGTCGGTATTTCTGATCTCATCATCGATCATAAACCTATATTTTTCAAATTCCCTAACATCACTTTGGAGAAAATATCGTTTTGTGGGATCAACAATATCGATAAAATCATCAAACACATTGGAGCTAAAGCTATCATTGATTTCTTTAGGCTCATAATGCCCTCTTTCCAATACATAGGAAATCAGTTCTAACAAAAATTTATCTTTATCATCATTTTCAAAAGACTTATTGGTAAAACTACAGGAAGCTACTGCCACGAGAATGACCAAAAGTGCTAAGATGAAATTCTTTTTCATAAATATGTTTTTTCAGGAGCTCCGCAAACTGATTTCATACCGTCAAATTTACATTACGTCCTCCATCGTTTTTACTTGTATGAATTCCCTAAGATACAGAAAAAACCGTGCCAGTTCTTTCTACTGGATTTAATTTTTTGTTAAACGGCTAGAGCTTCATATACTTATGAAAAACGTATTTTTATAGCATTAATTATCTAGTATGCAAAAACCATTGATACTTGTTACCAACGATGATGGAATTACCGCGCCTGGACTTAGGGCATTAATTCGTACGATGAAGCAACTCGGAGATGTTGTCGTAGTTGCTCCAGACAGCCCGCAAAGCGGTATGGGACACGCCATTACAGTTGATAGCACTTTGTTTTCCAAGAAAGTGATTGTTGACAACAAGGAAGGTGCTCCTAGTGAATATAGCTGTAGTGGAACACCCGCAGATTGTGTGAAATTGGCACTGCGAGTAATTTTGGACAGAAGACCCGACATTTGCGTAAGTGGCATCAACCACGGATCTAATTCATCCATAAACGTGATTTATTCTGGCACCATGAGTGCTGCCATTGAGGCGGGTATTGAAGGGATTCCCGCTATTGGCTTTTCGTTGTGCGATTATTCTTGGGATGCTAATTTTGAGCCTGCACTGGATTCCATTAAAAAAATTGCTTCTGAAGCATTGACCAACGGTATTCCAAAAGGTACCGTACTGAACGTCAACATCCCTAAAACAGAAACAGCACCAAAAGGTGTAAGAATATGTAGGCAAGCAAGAGGTAATTGGAAAGAAAAATTTGATAAACGAACGAGCCCTTCCGGAAAGGATTATTATTGGCTTACGGGAGAATTCGAACTTTTGGACAAAGGTAAAGATACTGATGAATGGGCATTGGCAGAGGGTTATATCTCGGTAGTACCCACCCAATTCGACCTTACGGCACACCATGCCATACCACAAATAAACAACTGGAACCTAAATGAACAATAAGAGAGAGATTATCGTTGGATTTATAGTAGGGATTATAGCAAATACTTTTGGAACCTTGCTTTACATATTATTATTTTCTGATTTGAGTATCAAAGAGACTTTCAATGCCGCTATTGCCCAAGGTCATATTGGCAGTTTATTGGCGTTGGGGGCCATTTTAAATTTGGTAGCTTTTTTTGGCTTTTTACGGATAAAAAGAGACCAACGTGCGAAAGGTGTTATGTTGGCTACCTTAGTGACCGCTTTGATTATTTTGACGTATAAATTGATGGCATAACAAGCATAAGCACAAAAGCAGAATTACAATCAAAATGCATTTTCGGGTAGTATTTAAAAACTCATGACCGTACAAAATATAATTTCATCTTTAGTTTTTGATGAAGTTTCTTTTGCACATTGAACTTGACACTTATCAATGAAATATTACATTATTGCTGGTGAAGCATCGGGAGACTTGCACGGGTCCAACTTAATAAAGGCCCTCAAAAAAGAAGACTCCATGGCGGAAATTCGCTGTTGGGGTGGTGATTTGATGCAACAAGCTGGCGGAGAATTAGCCAAACATTACAAGGACATGGCCTTTATGGGGTTCTTGGAGGTGCTCATGAACATCCCCACAATCTTCAAAAACATTTCGTATTGTAAGGAAGATATCCAAAAATTTAATCCAGATGTAGTAATTTTTATTGATTTTTCAGGCTTTAACCTAAGGATAGCCAAGTGGGCCAAAGAACATGGCTTCAAGACCAATTACTATATTTCACCCCAAATATGGGCCTCCAGGGAAGGGAGAATCAAAAAAATAAAGAGGGATATTGACAAGATGTACGTAATCCTTCCTTTTGAAAAGGATTTTTACGAGAAAAAACATAGTTATCCAGTGCAGTTTGTTGGTCATCCGCTAATTGATGCTATTGAAAACACGCCAATTCAGGCTAATGCTATTTTTCGAAAAGAAAACAATTTAGATTCCGACAAACCTATTATTGCATTGCTCCCTGGCAGCAGAAAACAAGAGGTCCAAAAAATGTTGGACGTGATGCTTAGTGTAAAAAAGGATTTTTCGGATTATCAGTTTGTGATTGCTGGAGCTCCTAGTCTTTCCGATGAATTTTATGCTCCTTTCTTACAAGATGATAAAGTGGAATACGTTTCCAACAAAACCTACTCCCTTTTAAAGCATTCCCACGCCGCCATGGTAACCAGTGGAACGGCAACATTGGAAACCGCTCTTTTCGGCATCCCTCAAGTGGTATGCTATAAAGGCAGTTGGATTTCCTATCAAATCGCAAAGCGAATAATCACATTAGATTATATTTCTTTGGTCAATTTAATCATGAAAAGGGAAGTTGTCAAAGAGTTGATTCAAAATGATTTAACCACAAATAATCTCAAAATAGAGCTTTCTAAAATTGTGAAAGGCGATGAACGGGAACGCATGTTGGCCGATTATAAATTGCTCAAAGAAAAATTGGGCGGAAATGGCGCAAGTCAATTAGCGGCCAAATTAATTGTAGAAAATGTGTAGTTTTATCTCCCAAGAAAGTAAATCTATTCTTGGATGCTACGAAAAACCATAATCTTACTATTGTTTTTTACCATTACCGCTTGCGGGCCCGGTAAAAAACGACGTACCTACAGCAAGACCCGAACCGTTACGGTAGAGGGGTCCAAAACAGACACTTCCCCTAAACTAAATTCCAAAAAAGAGGGGCGTAAAAATGCAAAGGCAAATGCAGTGATTTCCACAGCGATGACTTTTTCCGGCACCCGCTACAAATACGGGGGCACCACCAAAAAGGGCATGGATTGCTCAGGATTGGTCTATGTTTCCTTAAAAGAGCACGACATTATGTTCCCTCGGACTTCTTACCAAATGGCATTGGAAGGACAAAATATAAGGGTGAACAATGTTCAAAAAGGAGATCTGCTCTATTTTAAAACCAGTAAAACGGCAAAACGCATTAATCATGTAGGGCTGGTTGTTGATGTTAAAGGAGATGATATTAAATTTATCCATGCCACAACCTCACGGGGCGTGCTTGTATCCTCGTTACGGGAAGGGTACTGGAATAGCGCTTTTGTAAAGGCCATGCGTATCCTGTAAGTGCAACAACTTAATTTTGTGTCCATAAAACTCACTTTGTGGGTTGTTTTGGGCATTATAATCGGCTTTTATTTTAAAGTTGGACCGTTTTTGTCCCTAATTGCCATGTTGGTGTTGTTGCCCTTTATGTATTGGGCAAACAAAAAACAGCGCAGAGATGGGTTCCCGTATTTTGAGGTGCTGACTTTATTCATCACAGTATGTTTGGGTGTCTTTGTGGTGGGCATTTCCATGTACCGAGGTATGTCCCATCATTACACCAAGCTGGACCTTGACAAGAACAAGGTTTGGCATTTGAAAGTAAGAGAGGTGCTCAAGCCCAATACCTTTTCACAGCGATATGTGGTCAAAATAATATCTGCAGATAATGAAATTGCCTCAGGAAAATCACTTTTTAGTATTCCTGTGGATTCCACTTTGATGGATTTACAGGTTGATGACGAATTTCTGGTCTATGCAAAACCTGACAGTATTCGGTCATCTTTGAACCCACATCAATTTGACTATAAAAACTATCTGGAAAAACAAGGTATTCAACATCAAATTAAAGTTGACCCTTCGTACATCCTAAAAAAAATTAGTGGACAAAAAACCTTGTTCGGTTTAGCTTCCAATTTCAGGGAGCAGATTATTTCGAAACTAAAACAAAGGAACTTTGGAAGCGAAGAACTGGGTGTTATCCAAGCACTTATTTTGGGGAAAAGAGACGATATTTCAGAAGCTACCTACAACAACTATAAAAACGCGGGAGCAGTACATATATTGGCAGTATCCGGGCTTCATGTAGGCATAGTTCTCTTCCTTTTGGAGTTTCTTTTACTACCATTGGAACGTTTACCCAAAGGTAAAACCCTTAAGTTGATAACAGTTGTGTTACTGCTTTGGGGCTATGCGTTTGTGGCAGGACTCTCCCCTTCCATTGTGCGTGCCGTTACCATGTTTTCTTTTGTAGCGTATGCCATGTACTTGAACCGTCCTACGAACTCCTTCAATATTGTTGCGCTTTCCATGTTGTTCATATTATTGGTGAAGCCTTTGTTTTTATTTCAAATTGGATTTCAGATGAGTTATGCTGCGGTTTTCGCCATTGTTTGGATCTACCCTAAGTTGCAAAAGTTCTGGTTCCCCCCAAATATCATCGTTCGTAAAATATGGCAATTGCTTTCGGTTAGTGTAGCCGCTCAATTGGGTGTACTGCCCATTAGTTTGTTTTATTTTCATCAGTTTCCAGCACTTTTCTTTATCTCCAATTTACTTATCATTCCTTTTTTAGGTCTGGTTTTAGGATTTGGAATCTTGGTAATTGTTTTGGCATTGGTTGATTTTTTACCTCAGTTTTTGGTGGATAGTTTCAATTGGATTATTAAAATGATGAATTCCATTATAGGCTGGGTCGCCCAAAAGGAAGGATTCATCATTAAAAATATTCCTTTTGATGTGGTTGAGTTGATCTTGGGCTATTTTATCATTATTGGTTTGGTGGCATTATTATCCAAACCCAAATGGAAAACTGCTTTAGTTGTATGCTGTGGAGTCTCTATCTTTCAAGGTTGGAACATTTGGAACCGAGTTCAGGATCATCAAAAAGAAATGATCATTTTAGCACACCGTTCCAGAAATACAGTATTACTACATCAAAATGGCAATTCACTTACCATCATAACATCAGATAGCGCCAATATTGGAAACATTGCCTCTAATTATGCCATTGCCGAACGAATTCAAAAAACGGACACATTAAAACTGAAAAACAGCTATTTAATCGGGAGTAAAAATCTATTTGTTGTGGATAGTTCAGCTATTCTTCCTTTGGAAGCGTATCCAGATTATATTTTGCTCACCGAATCGCCAAAGCTCAATTTAGAACGTTTATTGGATTCCATCAAACCAAAAAGCATTATTGCAGATGGGAGCAATTTTCCTAGTTTGATCTATAAATGGAAACAAAGCTGTGACCAAAAAGAAATCCCCTTCCACTATACCGGTGAAAAGGGATTTTATGTTTTTGATTTTGAAGATCTTTTAGTGGACTCTGCCCATTAATTTTTTAATAAATAGTGATGCTAAAATTACCAAAACCCCAGCTCCTATTGCATATTTTGCAATGAGCATAAAGCCATCCGTATACACATTGAGAGTGCTAAAACCGCTTATATCGGCATCCGTACTTTCAATGGCCAATTGTTTACCTATAAATCCAACTACCTGAAATGCAAATGCTGAGGACAGAAACCATACACCCATCATAAAAGCAACAATTCGTTTAGGTGATAAATCGGTGATTTTTGATAGTCCTACGGGGGACATAAACAATTCTCCCACAGATAGCAAAAAGTACATTAACAATAAGTATGTAAATGGTACAAAACCATTTTCATTGGCACTTGCCCCACTTATGGCCAAGGCATAAAAACTAACTCCTGCAAACAAAAGTCCCATTCCAAACTTGTAAGGCGTTCTTGGGTTAAGATTTCTTTTGGACAACCATTGCCACAATAATGAAATTGGAATGGCCAAAATAATGATCCACATAGAATTCAATGAATTGGTCTGGGAGGCTGACATGATTCCCTCCAAATCCACATTACGGGCAGCAAACAAGGTAATCACACTACCCGATAGTTCGTGAAAGCCCCAAAAGATGGTCATAAAAAAGGTAATCAATACCGCTACGAACAGTTTTTTTCGCTCATCCACCGTTGCCTTGTACATAATATAGCCCAAGTACACCAATATGGAAATCCCTATTAATTTAAAAATTACATTAACAATGTTCTGATCATCAAAAAAAGTTCCTTCGGCTCCCAATGCCTTGTATGCAGATAATAAATAGGCTATTACCGGTACAGATGCGAATGCCAAAACTGGAACCAGTGTTCCTTGTTTTAGACCAAACACCTTTTTTTCTATATTTCCATTTTCCGGTGGTAGGCCTTTATCCCCAAATACTCCTTTCTTAATACCGCTCCAAAAAACAATCAAACCTGTTAGCATTCCTATCCCAGCAAGTCCAAATCCATAGTGCCAGCCATATTTTGCCGCTAAATACCCGCAAAGTAATGGAGCTACCCAACCTCCTATGTTTATTCCCATGTAAAAAATAGTGAACCCCGAGTCTTTCCTAGGGTCCCCATCCTTATACAGCGAACCAACAAAGGTTGAGATATTTGGTTTAAAGAAACCGTTACCAGCAATAATTAGGGATAGGGCCAAAAAGAATGCAACATGACTTTCTATGGCCAATACGAAATGACCCAACGACATTAAGATTCCGCCCAAAAAAATAGATCTTCGCATTCCTAGAATACTGTCCGAGATGCGTCCTCCAATTACAGTTGAAGCATAGACCAAAGAACCATAGGATGAGTATACTGCTGCTGTAGCGTAATCTCGTTCCATTAAGGCGGCGAAAATTACTTCTACCATATAAAGGGTGAGCAAAGCTCGCATTCCGTAAAAACTGAAACGCTCCCATAACTCTGCAAAAAATAAGTAAAACAATCCGCGAGGATGCCCTAACAACTGCTTTTCACTTTCTGGTCTGGATACTTCTGACATAACGATGCTGTATTGGTTATCTTTTAAAGATTTTCTTTAACAAAATTGGTCATTTTGGTATAAAGGTGGAGACTGGTATTCCCTCCATAAATCCCATGGTTTTTATCTGGATAAATGGCCCAATCAAATTGTTTGTTGGCCTGTACCAATGCCTCTATCATTCGCATCGTGTTCTGTACATGCACATTATCATCACCCGACCCATGAACCAACAAGTATTTTCCTTTCAATAATTCTGGGTAATTAAAAGGGGAGTTATCATCGTAACCCGTAGGATTTTCTTGTGGGGTCTGCATATAACGCTCGGTGTAAATGGTATCATAAAAACGCCAAGAGGTCACGGGTGCCACTGCAATGGCCATTTCAAAAGTATCGTTGCCCTTCAAAATACAGTTGGTGGACATAAAACCTCCATAGCTCCACCCCCAAATTCCAGTTCTGTCTTCATCAATATAGGAACGTTCACTCAATTTTTTGGCAGCGGCAATTTGGTCCTCCACCTCGTATTTACCCAATTCTTTTTGGGTTATCTTTTTAAAGTCACGTCCTTTTAATCCGGTTCCCCTGCCATCCACACAAGCTACAATGTAACCTAGGGACACCAAGTGTTGATGCCAATAATCCCTGCTTCCCATCCATTGGTTGGCCACTTGTTGAGAGCCTGGACCACTATATTGGAACATGAACAAGGGATATTTTTTATTGGGATCAAAATCGGCAGGCTTGATCAAGTACATATTAAGGTCATGACCATTAATATTGATGGTAGAAAACTCTTTGGGAACAATCTCATACCCCTCCAATTTGTTCAGCAAAGCTGAATTGTCCTTGATTTCCTTCACCAACTTTCCATCCGTGGCCTTGTGCAAGGTAAATTTGTATGGGGTGGTCGCACTTGAAAAAGTATTAATGTAATAGGTGAAATCACTACTAAAAGCTGCAGTGTTGGTTCCCTCCTCAGTGGACAGTGCTTTTTTACGTTTCCCTTTAGTAGAAATACTGTAAACGCCTCTATTGATGGAGCCATTTTCCACGGACTGATAAAAAATACGGTCATGCTTTTCATCATATCCATAATAACGGGTCACTTCCCAAGGGCCTTGGGTAATCTGATTTTTTAGTTTTCCATCCCTTCCATATAAATACAAGTGGTTATAACCATCTGCTTCGCTTGTCCAGATAAAGCTATCATCATCCAAAAAGGTAAGATCATTATCAATGTTTACATATGCATCATCGGTCTCGTCCAACAAAATTGATGTCGAATTATCTTTTGCGTTCACCGCATAAAGCTTCAAATCATTTTGATGTCTGTTCAAGGTCTGGACACTCAAGTCATTTGGATTGTGCATCCATTTGATTCTTGGAATATAATATGGGTCGTTCAAATCTACCTTGGATATATTACCTGATGCAACATCATACATGTGCAATGTAACTATGGAGTTTTTCTCCCCTGCTTTGGGATATTTAAACTCATATTGATAAGGGTATAATTCTTGTCCGTAAACATCCATTGAAAAATGGGGTACTTCGGTCTCATCAAATCGGAGAAAAGCAATCTTGGTCGCGTCACTGTTCCATGCAAAAGCACGTACAAAACCAAATTCTTCTTCATAAACCCAATCGGTCACACCATTTATTATGGTTCCTTTACTACCTTCGGTCGTAACCTGTTTGGTAGTTCTGGCCTTTAAATCCAAAATATAGAGGTTATTATCCTGTACATAGGCTACTTTGCTTCCGTCGGGCGAAAGGGTCGGTTCTTGAATTTTGGTTTCGGAAATCTTCACCAATTCTTTGGATGCAATATCATATACATAATAAATACCCAAACGGGAGCGTCTAAATATCGGCTCTACTTCTGTTGCCAAAAGTACTTGCGATTCATCATCACTAAAAGTGTAGGAAGAAAAATAAGGTATGTCACCCGAAGAGGCAACAATTGTTTCAACCTTTTGCAGTGTTTCATAATCATATTTGTCCAAACTACTGGACCGTGGGGATCGCTCGGTGTTCAATATAGTGTATTGTGTACCGTTATTCATGGACCGGAGAACGTCCATATATTCTGTCCTGAATTCTCCTCCCCAAATCTCTTCAAGAGTTATTTTTTTCTTTTGTGCTGTGGAAAAAGTAAAAACTCCGAGAATGAATAGGAATAGAAAAGACTGTTTGCTCATGAAGTAAAAAATTGATTAAAAACTTCCAAGTTTACTAATATTTATCGGAAAAATAAATTTTGATGTTGCGTTTGCAACAAATTTTAACCTTTGAACAAGCTCTTATATTTCAAAATTGCCCTTGACCTCTCCCAAATGGTCAATATCCGTATATTTGAATGCTTTAACCTAGCTTTATGAACACTCCCGTAGAAGGATTTTCCAAACTGTCCAAAACCCAAAAAATTGATTGGATAGCAACCAATTGCACCAAAGACCCAAAGAAAACCAAACAATTATTGCAACAGTACTGGAATACTGACCCAAGAGTGCAAAAATTGCATGATGAGTTTATAGAAAACACCATATCCAATTATTATTTACCCTTTGCCATTGCGCCCAATTTTATGATCAACGGGGATTTATTTGCCATCCCCATGGCCATTGAGGAAAGCTCTGTGGTTGCGGCAGCTAGTAAGTCTGCTAAGTTTTGGTTGGAGCGTGGCGGGTTCAAAACAGAAATACTTGGAACAGAAAAAGTGGGGCAAGTACACTTTATATATAATGGTGATAAAAATAAGTTATCCAACTTTTTCACCTCAGTCAAACCCCAGCTGCTTAAAAGTATTACCTCCATTGCACAGAATATGGAAAAACGAGGGGGAGGCATCAATAATATTGAGTTACGGGATTTGAGCAATAAGATAAAAGGCTACTATCAGCTCCATTGCACTTTTGAGACATTGGACGCCATGGGAGCTAATTTTATCAATTCGTGTTTGGAACAATTTGCCAAGACTTTAAAAGAGCTAGCACTTTCTTTCAATGATTTTACAGAAGAGGAAAAGAACATTGAGGTTGTAATGAGCATCTTGTCGAACTATGTTCCCAATTGTTTGGTTAAAGCTGAAGTGAGCTGTCCCGTTTCCGAATTGGGCAACGCGGATATGCCAGCAAAAGAGTTTGCAGAAAAGTTTGTGCAGGCCGTAAACATTGCCAAGGTTGAGCCGTACCGAGCCGTTACCCACAACAAGGGTATAATGAACGGAATTGATGCCGTAGTCCTTGCCACTGGAAATGATTTTAGGGCAGTAGAGGCCGGAGTGCATGCCTATGCTGCGAAGGATGGGCAATATTCAAGCTTGACCCACGCCAGAATTGAAGATGGTATTTTCAAGTTTTGGATAGAAGTACCATTGGCCCTTGGTACAGTAGGTGGATTGACCTCTTTACATCCTTTGGTAAAAGTGGCATTGGAAATTCTTCAAAATCCAACTGCAAAAGAATTGATGCAAGTTGTTGCCGTTGCTGGATTGGCACAAAATTTTGCGGCCGTTCGAAGTTTGGTCACAACAGGAATCCAAAAAGGACATATGAAAATGCACTTGCTCAATATGTTGAACCAATTGGGGGCCACCGAAACCGAAAAGCAACTATTGGTCACCTATTTTAAGGATCAGACCGTAACCAATGCCTCGGTCAAAGAAGCTTTGGAAAGGATTAAAAAATAGTCACCCACTTTTTTTGTACCTTTACTTTGGTATTCTTTAACAGCAAGTATTGGAACATTTGGAAAAATATATCGAAATCAATCCTGCCAAAAGGTTTGGAAAACCTATTTTGAAGGGAACCAGAATATCAATTTATGATGTTTTAAACTGGATGGCAAATGGCATGGAAAAATCTGATATAATTGCAGATTTTCCTGAATTGACAGAACAACATATCAACGCATGCCTTGCCTATGCCGCCGATCGTGAAAAGAAATTGAACATTGCTTCGTGAAATTACTTTTTGACCAAAACATTTCCTTTCGGCTAATAAAAGCAATAGCCCCTATTTTTCCTCAGGCCTATTCTGTAAAGGAACTAGATTTAATAGATTCATCGGATATTGATATATGGAGATATGCCAAAGACAACCATTTTACCATCATTACTTTTGATGCAGACTTTTTTGATCTAAATACATTATACGGCGGTCCTCCTAAAATTATTTGGCTCAAAACCGGGAACATGACAACTACATTGATTGCACAATTATTTGAGGATCAACAGGATTTGATCAAAGAGTTTATCGAGGACGAAAAGAATGATTTTCTTTTACTTTCGCTCAACAATCAACAATGAAAAAAGAGTTTTACAGCAATGGTAAGCTATTGCTTTCGGGAGAATATGCCATTTTGGATGGCGCTTTGGGATTGGCCATTCCTACCAGTTATGGGCAATCGCTCCATGTGACTCCGACAACATCTGGTTTTTTGGAATGGAACAGTTTGGATGAAAACGGAAAGGTCTGGTTCGCTGCAAAATTTGATCTTGACAATTTAAAAGTACTTTCTTCCTCAGATGAATCGATAGCTAAAACATTGATCACAATACTATTGGAGGCCAATACCCAAAATCCATTATTGTTGACCGATAGTGAAGGGTTCCAAATTGAAACGCACTTAACCTTTCCAAAATCTTGGGGATTGGGAACATCTTCCACACTCATCAATAATTTGGCACAGTGGGCAAGAGTGGATGCTTATCAACTTTTACGGAACGCTTTTGGTGGAAGTGGATACGATATTGCCTGTGCACAACACAATTCATCGATCACCTACCAATTGCAAAATGGAGAGCCCATTGTTGAAGAAATCAATTTTGACCCTATTTATAAAGACGCTCTGTATTTTGTTCACCTTAACCAAAAACAAAGTAGCAAGGAAGCCATTTCCTCATACCGAAAACAGGAATTTGATAAAACTGAGCTTGTAAAAAAAATATCCCGCCTTACTCGAGGAATGATTAAGGCTTCCACTTTATCAGATTTTGAGTCCGTAATGGAAGAGCACGAAGCCTTCCTTTCCCCCATTTTAAAGATGCCTCCGGTAAAAAAGCGTCTTTTTCCAGATTATTTTGGAATGGTCAAAAGTCTTGGTGCCTGGGGAGGAGACTTTGTGCTGGCCACTGGAGATGAAAAAACCATATCTTATTTTAAATCCAAGGGTTTTGAAACTGTACTCCCATTTTCTAAAATGGCACTTTAGGCTATTTTGAAGTAGCTATTTTGTATTGATTTGCCTCATTCGTAAACCCAAATCGGGCATTCGTCAATTGGCAGCACCATAAACCCTTTGTTTTTTGCATTTTACTCTCAAAACACAAAAATGATAGCTATGTCGTTTTGGGAATATACACAATTGCTCATTAAAAAAAAGGAAGGACCTTTAAGTAAAAAGCTCCTAGTTCTTTTCTCATTTCTATTTTTATACACTGTTTTTGTGACCATATATATATGGCTGTATTCCAGTGATAAACTATATCTCCTGTTTGTAATTCCATTGTTTGTTTATAGTGTAGTCATATTCCTTTTGTCTCGCCAACCAGATTTATTACATGAACGGAACTATAACCTAAATCATATTCAAAAAAAGGGGGATAAGTATGAAAAAACAGGGCTTTCTGCAGCCTTTTCCTTGGAATTAAAGTATAAGTTGGAACATTTGATGAATGAAGACAAACTATATCTACAACATGAATTAAAATTGGATGATTTAGCCACCTTATTAAATATTTCAAGACATCATGCCTCTCAAGTTATAAACGAGAATTTTAATATGAGTTTTTATGATTTTATAAATTCATATCGAATCGAAGAAGCTAAAACCAGCTTGTCCTCAGGTTTTGAAAATAGATCTACATCCATTTCCGACATCGCATACCAATGTGGTTTTAACAATCGCGTTTCGTTTTACAAAGCTTTCAAAAAAATAACACAAGTCACACCGAAAGAGTTTGTTCAAAACGCTGCTTAGCCAATAATTTGTAAATGTTAACCATGTTCGGCAAATGCGTAAAGGTTAATAAGTACTTACAATAGCCGTTGTTTCTTTCCTTTTTTTTGTCGCGTAATCCACAAGGTGGGGCTCTAAATCTTACTTCTTACCGATTAATTAGTTTTCATTGTTTCGGAAGATTTTTTGAATTAGCCTACAAAAAAGATTTATCCCTTCCTTGCTTGGATTCATTAACTAACTCAAAATTAATTTTTATGATAATGAAAAGTTATTGTATGATGCTGGTGTTATTTTGCTGTTCCATAACAGTAGCACTCGCACAAGAAAAGAATGTAACTGGTAATGTTACCGATCAAGATGGACTTCCCTTACCTGGAGTTTCCATTTTAGTCGTGGGCACAACTAATGGAACACAAACAGACTTTGATGGAAATTATTCCATTATGGCCAATACAGGTCAAACAATTCGTTTTAGTTACATCGGTCAAAAAACGATGGATAAAACAGTTGGAACTTCCGCTACTATTAATGTACAAATGGAAGAAGATGCACAGGCTCTGGAAGAGGTAGTGGTAACAGGTTATGGATCAAGATCTAGAGAGTTGTCTACTTCAGCTATCTCCACCATTTCAACCGAGAAAATCGAAGCCTTTGTGCCATCGACAAGTGTGGATAACATCTTACAAGGTCAGGCTGCAGGTGTTCAGGTAACTGCAGCAAATGGGCGACCTGGACAAACTGCTTTTGTCACGATTAGGGGTATAGGTTCAATCAATGCAAATACCACCCCACTTTATGTGATAGACGGGGTTCCGGTAAATTCTGATTTTATTAACAACCTAAATCCAAATGATATTGAGTCATTCTCTATCCTGAAGGATGCCGCGACAGTTTCCAAATATGGTTCACGTGGTGCTAATGGTGTCGTTTTGATTACTACAAAGAGAGGTAAGACCGGTGATGCTAAAATTATTTTCAGATCTTCTTATGGTTTTGCCGAAAGAATTCCAGATCCATTCGATTTAATGAATACTTCTCAAAAATTAGATCTTGAAAAACAATTTGCTGATTTGGGTTTTAATGCTGCACAATCATTGCCCGGCGCATCTGCAGATGCAACTGAAAGAGCGAGATTAATTGCTTTGGATACGGATTGGGAAGAAGAATTGTTGAGAAAATCCCAAATTCAATCCAACTCTTTATCGATTTCTGGTGGTGATGAAAAGATGACTTACTTTATGTCATTGGGTTATGATAAGAATACGGGTATCATAGATAGAATCGACGGATTTGAAAGAATCACGGCACGCTTGAATTCAACGTACCAAGCAAAGGAATGGTTGAGTGTGGGTACAAATATCTCATTGTCAAGAAATACCACAGACCTCCCAAGGGACAGAAACAATGTGCAGAACCCGTTTAGGGCCATGTACGATTACAACCCATATGACCCATTATATTCCAGAAACCCTGATGGCAGTATTGTATTGGATGACCAAGGCGAACCTGTATATAACCCAACAAGGTCAGGATTTCCAATCGCCCGAGCCTTGGAAACGGAACCTGAAGAAAACAGAAACTTTCTGATTGTTGGTAGCTTGTTTACCGATATAAAAATTTCCGATAAGTTTACAAATAGATTCTCGGTAGGTGCAACGAATAACAGATTTAACAGGACGGCAAGGTCATTGGCTGGAGGGGTTTTGAACACAATTGTTGGTGATGCTAATTTCCCTGGAACCCAGACAGATGAAACTGCCAATACGTTTCAGTATAATGTGAACAACCTTTTTACATATACGGATACGTACGGGAACTATCACAATTTATCGGCAAGTTTCCTTTTGGAATATAATGAGGATATTTATACGGATTTCTTTGCCAGTGCAAGAGGGTTTCCATCTCCCAATATACCTTACCAAGATGTAGCTGCAGAAGCAACAGCTTCAGGTTCGTCCGAGGAAAGACGAATATTGTTTTCTCAAGGGCTTTTTGTAGATTATGATTACGATAGTAAATACATCCTATCTGCATCAGTTCGGAGAGATGGTTCTTCTAGGTTTGGATCGGACAACAAATACGGTTACTTTTATAGTGGAAGTGTAGCTTGGAACATTGCCAATGAATCCTTTATGGATGAATCTTTTGTGAACGATTTAAAATTGAGAGCTTCTTACGGTACCTCTGGGAACCAGAACATCGGAGACTTCAATTATTTGAACTTGCTAGAGTTTAACACATATAATGGTAATACGACAGCCGTTCCAATAGGTGTAGGCAACCCTAATATTCAATGGGAATCACAGGCTATTATGGATATCGGAGTTGAGTTTGGATTGTTCAACAACAGAATTAACGGTGTTGTTGATTATTTTAAGAAAAACTCAAAAGACCTACTATTGAACCAACCGTTGTCTCAAACCATAGGTGACGAGGACAATTCTATTCTTGCAAACATCGGTGAGATTGAAAACAGCGGTATTGAGGTCTCTCTAAATGCAGATGTCGTAAGAGCTCAAAACTTTGTTTGGAGCATTGGAGGGAACGTTTCCTTCTTGGACAACAAGGTAGTTAGCTTGGTTAACGGCGATGATATCATAAGTGGTGACTTTGGTTACAATATTTTAAGAGAGGGTGAAGAAATCAACTCGTTCTACACTGTAAAATATGCTGGTGTTAACCCGGCAAATGGAGAACCATTGTACTACGATTTGGATGGTAATATCACCAACGAGTATAGTGCAGGTTTCAATACCATATTGGAGGGAAAGTCTCCTTATGCAAACATTGAGGGGGGATTCTTTACATCCATTCATTGGAGTGGATTTGGATTACGTGCCGATTTTGTTGGTAAAGGAGGTAACTATATCATGAACTTCCAGAGACAATCTGGTATTTCTATCGGAAGTATCAACAGTAACCAAAGGGTTGAGGCCTTCAATTACTGGAAACAGCCTGGTGATACCAACGTACTGCCAAGCCCATTGTTCCAAGGTACTGCTGATCAAGACAGTGATCGTTGGTTAGAAAGAGGGGATTACATCCGTTTGAGGACCTTAACTTTGGATTATACTTTATCTAATAAATTATTAGAGAAAACTCCTATTGATAGGATTAGAGTATTTGCTACCGGACAGAACTTGTTTACAATTACCGAATACAATGGTGATCCAGAAATCGGTATTGGTTCTGCAGAAAGTTCCGACCCTAGCGACCCCGATGATTCCTTTATTCCAGGAGCATTTTCCTTGTTCAGTTACCCACAAACCAGATCTTATATTTTCGGAGTAGAAATAGGATTTTAAAATAGAAATTGACATGAAAAATAAATTATATATATATTGTTTAGCATCATTGTTTGCGACCTCAACGTTTGTGTCCTGCGATGACGAATTGAATGACCTCCAACCATTTACAGAAGGGAACCCGGAAACGTTTTTTAACAGTGTGTCCAGTTTTCAGAACGGGTTGGACGGTATCTACAGCCAATTTTGGAACTATTACTCTGCACCTGCTTCAGGGTTGCAAGGTATTCCAGATATTCTTTCGGACAATGTGATTTTATCACAGACCGGGCGAAGATCCAATGAGGTCTACTACGATTATAGGTACAACCCCAACACTGGCGGGGCAATCTCTTTATATTGGAGCGAGGCCTATGAGGCCGTTAACGCCGCAAACCTTGTTATAGGGCAGATCGATAACTTAGCTGACGGCCCCGAAAAGGACAACATTTTTGGTCAAGCGTTAGCAGCACGCGCCATCGCACATTTTGACCTGGCCAGGATTTACGCCATGATACCTACGCAGAGCGCTGATGCGGCCAACTCTCCAGGGATTGTTTATCTTAAGGTTGAGGATGGTGACACTGGAGATCCTTTCGCACAACCAGCAAGGGAAACTGTAGCCAGCAATTACACTGAAATTATAGGTGATTTGGAACAAGCTGCCGAATTGATTGGTGACTCCAACGGAGAAGGGCGATTGAACAGCGATGCCGTGTACGCCATGCTGTCTAGGGTTTATCTATACAATGGCGATTATCAATTGGCTATCAATGCGGCGAATCAAGTTACTACATCAATTGTAGACGCAAAGATAGAAGGTGCTTTGTTGGCTGTTTACGAAGATACTTCCAATGAAGGTGTAATCATTGAATGGTCCGTAAACACTTCCTCAGAATCCAGTTTTAATAATGTTGGAGTACTATACAGCCAAACAACACCACCGAACACGGTTTCTGAATATGTTATAGACTATGAGTTTTTCAACAATCTTGACCTAAATGATTTGAGAACGGAAGTTATGCAGTTCGATGCTACCAATGAGGATAACAACTATAATGCCGTTAGAAAATTCTTAGGAGAAACAGGTCAAGTCAACGGTCGTGTAGATGTTAAAGTGCTCAGGGCTGCAGAAGTTCTGTTGAATAAAGCGGAAGCACAGTTCGAACTGAATCAGGCAAATGCATTGGAGACATTGAATATTTTGCGTAATGCACGTTACATCTCTTATACTGGCGGTGAAAATGGACTGGCTTTGGAAGATGCCATCCAGTATGAAAGACGGGTAGAATTAAGCTTCGAAGGACATAGATTCTTTGATCTTAAACGTAGGGGCGAAGCTGTGAAACGTTCTAATAACGGCGATATCCAAGATGGTTCTGGAACACAACCTGAAGTCTTGACATTGCCTGCAGGGGACTATAGATTCCAATTACCTATTCCAATTGATGAGATCAATGCCAACCCGAACATAGCGCAAAATGCAAATTATTAATAGATAACGACTTGAAAAAGATGAAAAATATAATTAATAAATTAGGAATTCTCCTTGCAGGGGTTGCTTTTATTCTTTCCTCTTGCGAGGAAGAAAAGGTGGTGTACGATTCTGTGTCCGGTCAGACGCTTGCATCATTCAGCACCTCTTCTGTAAATCTTGGCGTGCCTACAGAAGGCGCTTCCGTGGAGATATTCGTTACGGCCAGCACTGAATTTGATAGCGAACGGACTATATCTTTGGAAGTGGACCCGGCTTCCACTGCTTCGGCCGATCAGTATACAATCAGTAATAAAGGTATTCCTGCTGGGGAGTACGTAGGGCAAATAACCATTGAAGGAGATTTTGAGGCGCTGCCTGAAGAGGGGCTAACTCAGTTAATCCTTAACCTTACAGACGTATCCGGCTCGAATGACCTCACATTCGGAAATGAAACACTTACGGTTTCGCTATTCCGAGAGTGTTCTTCCGCTCCCACTCCTGGTGCCTGGACTATTAACATGGGTGACAGCTACGGTGACGGCTGGCAGACTGACGACGCCAATGGAGGCTCCGGACTGACTTGTACGCTTAGCGACGGCACAGTATTCGAAGTGGGGCTTTGTTCACCCTACGAGGATAAAAACTATGATTGTACTTCCGAGCTATCTTCTGGATCAACAATTATTATAATTCCTGAGGGAATCGAATTTGCCGATTGGAATTTCCCCGGGGATGCCTACGGCGAGATATCTTTCAGTATTGTTGCTCCCAACGGGAACACTGTTGCTGAGGTAGGTCCTGGAGCTGATGCCGGTGCAGTTGAAATAGATTTCTGCGCTCAATAGTAGGGTTAAACCAATATATAAATAAAAAGAGGCCGTCTAAAAAGACGGCCTCTTTTTATTTATACCTACCATTATTTGGAGTTATAATATTCCATCACCTTAATAGCATCTTCTTCTTTATTTAAACTTAAATCGTTTGCCTTCACAAATTCTCTTATATCGTCTTTGCCTAAAAAATCATAAAAATATTTCTTTTTTAAATTTATTTTAGTTGCAGGCTCATTACCAATTTGAATGAAATAAGAGCTTATATCGATAAATCTTGGAGGAACTGTTCTGTCGTAGTTGGTAGCTCCCGTTCGACCGCGGCGTAGCTTTTTTTCTGGCTTATAAAGTAGTTTTACTTCTCCTTCATTTAATGGCACAAAGTAACCAATTCTAGTTGTTTCATATGCTTCTTCTACATATGGATATAATTTGTAAAGTTTATCGCTTATTTTGGCAGAAATATAGTTTTTTTTAAGTACCGCAGAATATCCCTTCTCTCCTTTTTGAAGCTCAATTTCACTGTTTACTGCATTATATCTAAGGTTTCCTGAGGTTTTAACATCACCGTTGATTAATATTTGCCCCCATTTGAATTTTTCATCAAAATAAGGAGAGCCTTCCGTTTTAATATTGGAAGGATTTATTTCCAATGTTTGAAAAGAAACGATAGCTCCTTCATCAGGATTTGTATAGTTAACTTGGCTAAATCCCATTGAACAAACTAGCAAGCCAAGTAGAGTTAAGTTATAATTCATTTAATATCTGATTTTCAATTGATTTATGTTGATTGGATTTACTATTTAATTTGTGCTAGGAGCAACTTATAAATGGTCATAGTTGTTATGCTCTTCCATATTTAATCTTTAGTTATTTTCTATAATATTCTAAATAAATTGTGATTCTAATTATGTAAGGCTATAGTGAAAAAAGCAACCTTTTTTTATTTCCAATTTCAAAAATGTTAATTGTTATAAGGTTACTTTCAAAAGTATCAAATGATAATCTTTCTAAATGAGTTATAATCATATCTACTTAGATAGCCCTAATATCTTGTTAAAAAGAGTAGCTCCCCTTAAACTAAATCATGAAACCTTTGGTAGATGAGAGCATCAACCTTTCGAAGGCATTCTAATTAGCCTTGATGTCTAAACATAGACCTTTGATACCTCTAAAAGGTAATACAAAACAATTCAAGTATTTCAATTCAAAATTAGTTTTACAAAGATAAAGTGATAAAAACATTAGTTTAATAGATTCATCAACCCAAACCCATCATCCGTCAATTCATTCATAAAAAATCCACCTTTTGCCTCTAAGTTTGAAACTTATTCATCAAACTATTTAGAAAAATGGTCCGAATTTGTAAAAGCATAGTTGGTAAAACCCTCATGGGAATCTTGTTACTATCCACTTCTTCTACTTTTAGCCAAATAGATATGGAGGTTTCTAATAGGCTTGACAACTTTATGAGGGAAAGTAGTGAAACCAGTTATGATAAAATCACTTCCGAATCGGTCAAGGACATACTTAAATATGACGTGTTTCACATTGTTCAAGAAATAAAAAACACATATCACGAAAAAAGAAAAAGTGTAAATAAATTTATTGTGATTGACAATGGACTCAAAGTAAAACGTTTTGAACGCATCAAAACCGATACTAGCTTACCTGAGTTAACCAGTTATATAAACGAGGATTTTTCTCTTAATCAAGAAACCGCACCGTACTTTCAAGGTCTTTTGGATTACATCTATCCCATTGCTGAATGGAAACCAAACAATAAAGAATACTTTTTAAAAAATGGAAAATGGTATTTTCTCCGTGATGCTTATTTCAGATCCAAACAGGGTTTTGAAATTTCTGTGGATTCTAACGGCAAAATAACCCATATCTGCTATAAAATGAGATGGGATGAACCTTTAAGTAAATAACTAGGTAGTTCCCAAAAAAAAATCCCCTTAAAGGGGATTTTTTTATAAATATTGTTTATTCTAATAAAATGTAGCTCTCTTATCTTCTATCTCCGCCTTCTCCTTTAATGCATTGTAAACTGCACCATTTACTCCTGCCGCAGCACTAGTCTGAAGGTTTTGTGCATAAGTACTAAAGTTGTCAATATCTACTGCGTCTGTCTTATTTGTCACTTTTAGTTTATATACGCCGGAGTTTCCTTCGATCAAATCAGATACTTGGTCTTGGCCTAAAGTAAATGCAGTTCCAACTACCAATGGTTCCCTACCTGCACCAGGTAGCGTTGGTGACATTAAAGTAACCGCAGAAGCTGTGCTCACACTAACACTATTGTCAGATGCAAGGGCTTCCAAAGTTTTCCCCTGATTAGCGGCTATAATCTGTGCTGCCTTACGTTCTTTTCTAATAGCCGGCAACGCAGTTGCGGATGCATCTTCGGGGGCCATAAGTCCTTTATTGTACATCTTGGTCAATTGCACAATGGCATAACCGTTATTTACATTAAAACGTTTAATATCCCCAACATTGGTATCGCTGTTAAATGCCCATTGCACTACACTACGTTGAGAGCCGAGACCTGGAAGGTTCTCTTCCATCTCTTTGATTTTGTTAACAGGTCTTACAGTGTAATTACTTTCTCTAGCAATATCCCCAAAGTTTTCCGGCTCCGCGTCCATAACGGCCATTTCGTATTTAGTTGCATCGGCAAACAGTGTATTTACAGTCTCTTCCGATGGTTCAACTTCTCTGGCCAAGGTTGCTACTTGAAGTACATCTTGCTTATCATCAATTTTAATTATGTGATATCCAAATTGGGTTTCGACCAAGCCAATTGTTCCTGTTGGATTCCCAAAACAGAAATCGTTGAACTCGTCTGCCATTACGCCCTCTTGAAAATACCCTAAATCTCCACCACGAGGTGCAGAAGGTCCATCTGAGTTTTCCCTAGCCAATGTAGTAAAGATGACATCTGCTTTCTTAGACTCTTGTAATAATCTTTTTGCTTCTGTTTCTGCTTCCGCTTTAGTTCTTGTAATAGCTGGGTTAGCTCTTTCCGCTCCTTCCCAAGTTATAAGAATATGACTTGCTTTTACGCTTCCATTTTCTTTTTTGTCCATAATCTTGGACACTTTATAGGAAGTCCCGTCCTTATATGGCCCATAAACTTCTCCAATTTGCAAAGCCATTAGTGTGTCGGCCGCAATTGAGGGAAGATCGTTTTTTGCTTTATAAATAGTATCATATTTGGAATCTGAATATCTATCTAAGAAACCGGCCATATCATTGGTGTTTCTAAAGCCAAGAATGGTGTCATTAGCATCTTTCGTTTCTGAATATTCTACAGTATCTTCCAGTAGAGCAGTAATTTCTTCCTTTACTGCATTATCATCTTCTGCAGATGGCTTTTCCTCAAAATATACAAATCTTATGTCGCGGGCCTTTTCTTGCTGGAACATGGCTTTGTGGTCGTTGATATAGGATTCAATATCACTTTTGGATACTTGAATAGTACTGTCTGGTATGGAAGTATAAGGGATTTGCACATATTGTAAATCCACTTTATCATTTGCCATGTTATAATCTAGTTCACCTTCGGCGAGGGTTGCGTTTACTCCTCCTTTTACCAAATTGAAGTACATTCTTTCTTTGGCTGCCTGAACAATGGATTTTTCATCTTGTAACCAAGCATCGTAGCGCAAAGGATCATTGGCCTTCCAGTCGGCGATGGCACTCTTAAAAACTTCTTCGTTGAATATCCCATTGTCATCTTGAAAATCTGGGATTTGAGCATAATTTGACGTTCGTACAAATTCAACTATTTGGTCACTTTCCACATCAATTCCCAAATCTTCGAACTGTTGGTTCAAGATAGCGTTTCTTACTTCCTGTTCGTACACCATGTTCACCAATTGTGTTGAAGTAACGCTGGGACCATATCTTCTGGAAGCTGTTTCTACTTGAATTCTAAAATCTTCGATTGGAATATTTTCTCCATTTACTTCTGCAACCGAGGAGCCTACTTTTTCGCCAGAAAAATTATTACTGCTAAATACTCCAGATATTACGAATGCGAACAACGCCAAACCAATTATTAGAATTAGAACTGTAGTTCGTTTTCTAATGTTCTCTAATATTGCCATTTTACTGCTTGTTTTCTTTAAATTCAGTGGGCGAAAATACCACTTTCTTTTCAAATAGGAAAGCTAAAAAAGGTGTGGAAATTATTAATCTTCAGTAAGAACGCTCACACTTACCAAATCTATTTTGGTATTGGATACCTCAATAATTTTAAAAATAAAATTGTCCACGGTCACTTCTGTATCCTTTTCGGGAATTTCTCCAGTATGATTTACAATTAGCCCTCCCAAGGTTTCATACTCTTCCCCTTCTGGGAGCTCAAGTTTGTAATTTTCATTTATATAATCCACTTCCAAGCGGGCAGAAAACTTGTATTCGTTCTTACTTACCTGTTCTTCGTACAGATCTGTAGAATCGTGTTCATCCTCAATTTCTCCAAAAAGTTCTTCTATAATGTCTTCAATGGTTAAAATACCGGATGTTCCCCCATATTCATCCAAAACAACGGCAATACTTTTACGTTTTTTGGCAAGTATATTCAAGATATCTTGAATCAACATCGTTTCGGGGACAAACTCCACTGGTAGTAAAATACTTTTGATGGTCTTGGGCTTTTTGAAGAGTTCATACGAATGTACGTAGCCTATGACCTCATCTACACTTTCTTTGAAAATCAGAATTTTTGAATAACCGGTTTCTGAAAAGAGCTTGGTTAGGTTTTTCGGGGTTTCCGCCAATTCTACGGCGGTAATCTCGGTACGGGGAACCATTACTTCTCTTGCCTTTACTGTTGAAAATTCCAATGCGTTCTGAAAAATCTGGATTTCGGAATCCACTTGATCCTCTTCTTCAACAGTTTCCATTTGCTCCGTAATATAATCCCCGAGCTCCAATTTGGTAAAGGAGAGTTGTACTTCATCACCATCGGTTTTGAATAAGACCCTCAAGATAAAATCAGAGACTTTGATCACAAACCAAGATATTAACGAGAATAGTAAATAAAAGAAATATGCTGGTACCGCAAACACTTTTAAAAGCACATTGGCATATATTTGAAAAAATACCTTGGGTAAAAATTCTGCGGTCAACAAAATTACCAATGTTGAGATTATTGTTTGGGAAAGTAAACTAAAATCTGTCAACAATGCATTTATAAATTGTGAATTGGTTGGCAGGACTCCCTGAAACCAATCTATGAGCACTTCACCCATGAACAGTCCATAAACAACCAAGGCAATATTATTGCCAATAAGCATGGTCGCTATGAATTTAGAAGGTTTATCCGTAAGCAAGGTAAGTACCTTGGCCAAAAAACCTTCTTGTTTTTTCTCAATTTCAATATGAATTCTATTGGCAGAAACAAAGGCAATTTCCATACCCGAAAAGAATGCTGAAAATAGTAAAGAGAGAATTATAATAGTGAGGGAGGAGTCCAATGCTATTGTTGATTATCCTTTTTTCGCTGTTCAAAACGTTGTCTATATCTTCTCCTGAATATAAACATAGCTATGGATACCACGGCAAAGAAGATAAAAATATAGGTCTCCTTTGGATTTACGCTCCAAAGTGTAGCAATCTTATAAATGGAAATGGCTGCTACGGCCAAATAAAGGTATTCTGTGTATCTTAATATCTTGATCATTTTATTCTTCTTTAATCGTCATTAGCCCATAAGTCTTGTGAGCCTTAAAAAAACTAAAATCCCTATTAAAATCCATTCCTTCGCCATCCATTATACTTCCGTCTTCCGGGTTCGTGTATGTGAATGAGGCTTCGGTAAAAATCCAGTTGTCTTTTCTATCAAAATACAACTGATCGGTCTCCAATTTTTTTCCATCGTGGGTTTCCACAATAACATTTCCTTGCAAATCTATCAAATTGGTCTGCGAATACACAATTCCATAATCGGCAATTATGACACTTTTTTGATTTTTCTCGTCATAGAAGTCCACTTGAAGTCCTTTTGGGAAGGTTCGGAATTTAAATGATTGGTTATCAAAGTCTTCAGACAGGGGACTGGTAAGAACAGCAATGACTCTCGATGTTGCCGAATCCTGGGTGCTCATTGCCTCCACAGTTTCGGTATATGTTAAAGTAAAGTTCTGGGCCACACCTTGTGGAAACAATGGTTTAACCGCCTCCTCACCTACTCTTTGGTAATCGTCACCACAGGATATAAAAAGGATTGCCACGGTAAAAACCGTGGCAAATCTCTTTAGAATATGTTCTGCAATTTGTTTCACTATAGGCTTGGTACGGTAACACTACCTCCTACCCAACAGCTAAAGGAAATACTTTGTCCTGCTTTTCCTGAGCTGAAAATCATTTCTTTGGATGGAGCTTTGGCCGCATAGCTATTCGCTGTTTGATTGGCTCTTCCACTTAAAGCAGGATCAACCCTTCCAGCTTTTCTGGCCATATCTGCCGCTTTCCAATAAATTGCTCTTTTCTCGAACGGAGTACTTCCACATGCATTAGCACTGGATGCGTACAGGTTCGCAATCAACAAATATGCTTTTCCGTTCGCTGCATTGGCATCAATTGCCTTTAGTGCATAACTTCTTGCTTGTGATTTACTGCTTCTTCTTACCGTAGTAGCAATTTTATATAGGATATCAGATTTTTTGTAAGAATCTGTTTCCAACTCTACCGCTTTATTAAAGTCGGCTAGAGCACCGTTCATATCACCAGATTTTTGTTTCAATACCCCACCGTACATGTATGCATCTGCTGATGGATCTAACGCCAATTGGGCTTCGAACAATTTTCTAAACATTGGGTCGTCCGTACATTCTTTGGAGAACATTCTTCCTACCGCACGTTTTACCCATTTTACATCACCTTGCTTTTCATCAAAGCTCTTTTCATATAATGGTATAAGGTTATCACAATCCGCAAGGGCTCCTAACTTGGAATCTACACTACTGGCAACTTTACCATAAGATTCAGAGTTTACCGTAGCAACTCTAAGTTGTCTTTTTTCTTTTGTGGTCAAAGTACCCAATGAGTCTTTTGGAAGAAGTTTTGTTACAATATCTGTAAGTTGTTTGTTTTCCTCTTCAATTTTACCAGTTACATCATCATATGTATTAAATACATCTTGAAGGTCTTTCTTGCCTGTTCCGTGCAAATCTACCAAGCTAGAGAAGTATAGGTACAAAGCCCTAGGATTTTTAAAATTAGACTGGTCTTCTTGAAAAGCTTTGTCCAACATACTGAACAACTCCTCATCCGAAGCCATTTTGTTCTCGTACATTAACAATGCTTTATCTATAGCTACTTCCGCTTTGCTATAGTTGGTAGGGAAATATTGCAAGCTATTATCGTACAATGTCAATAAATCTTGGATGTAACCATCTTTTTCAGCCCCTGTAGCACTTTCCACTTTGGCCTTTAAAATTCTTTCCCCATAAGAGAAATTGGCTTTATTGATATCCGGGCAACTTTCGTAGACCATTTTCCATGGTTCATAAGCTGCATCATAATTTTTCACTTTTACGTGTTCTGCATAAATCGACAAATTGGTCATACATTCGGGATTCTGCGCTTGTGCCATACTTAATCCCGTCAACATCGTGACCATTATCATTGTTAAGTAGTGTCTCTTTTTCATCTTACTAGTTTTAAAGCTGTTAAAGTACAAATTTTCATTAAAAAATCCTCTTATAGGACCTTCTATGGGTGGTTATTTATCAAATTGTCACAAAAAGGGGCTATCAATTTATTTTTCTCTGCTGAAACCATCTATCATTTAATGATAAGCCCACATTGATTTTAAAATAACTTTCTTCTATTAGGTTTGCATCTGTTGTTCCACGTCTCCCCAATTCAAATCCGAGGTTAAGATTTGAGAAAGATGTTCCCAACGGTAATCCCATTCCAAAAGTTATGCCAAAGTTATTTATTTCCTTGTTGTTTACTTCCAATCCACTTACATCATACTTTAAACCTGCTCTATAGGTAATTCTTTTAAAATACCCTGAGAGCGTCCTATAATTGGGCACCCAATACCCTCCAATTGCATAGGTGTTGGCATCTGTATAAGTTACATTTTCCAATCCCAAAAAAGTATTGTCAAAATCGCTCATCTGTTGAAAACTGTACTCTGCTCCTAGAAACCATTTTTTGTTCTCACCGAAGCCAAGGCCCAAGGTTGTTCTTGCAGGTACTTTTAATTCTGTATTTCGCAGGTTGGATGCATCCAAATCTACATCGATCACCTCAACATTATTTCCGTTCGATAAAGAAAAAGACCCTAAGGTTTGTGTGTTTTTTGAAACCAAATTACCTTGGGTATTAACCAATACGGATGTATATAAGGTATATTTATCTTTAATGACCGGGTTATAATTAAGGGCATAATTAAAATCGTACCCATTTATTTTGGACTCTCGATTGTCCAAAGTTCCAAATTGTACATCTTCAACACTTTGAATTCTTTCATATTCCAAAGTTCCAAAGTTAAAATTTGCAGTAATTCCTAAGCTAAGATTTTTAATAGGCTCAAAACCGACGGATGCATACAACCTGTTAAGTCCACCTTCGCCTGTAAAAAAGTTCGTCACTTCTGATTCTTGATCATTTATTGAACTTGAGCTTAAACTATATCCTACAGAGGAATAGGGCATAATTCCAAAGCCCATTCCAATGTTCTTCGCCATTGGAAAAGCTATAGCAAGGTATTCCAGATTGGTTACGGAAACATTTTGCTCTTCAGTCCAGTCCTTGAGTGTATACTCTTTATGGGATATACCTGCCGTATATGTTGTCAATTTTAGTTTGGAGTATGCCGCTGGGTTATTAAGGTTAATATGTATGCTATCTCCATACATACTTATACCGCCCATCATTTGATTATCCACTGTCCCATTGTTCCTTAGGTCACCTATTCCAAAATATGAATAGGGTGATATTGTTCCATTTTGTGCGAACAAACCATGGGCGGTCACGCAGAAAAAAGCAATCAGAATTTTCTTAATCATTCAGTTTGTGTTGTATTCCAGTAGGCAATTTAACCCCTCCAAGAGAAATTTGGAGTTCGCAAATATGGTGTTTTTTAGCCTTTTGGCAAAAAAATGGTAGTCTCCGCCTGTTAAAATAACTGTTAAATCTTGAAATCGAGTTTGATATTGATCAATAACTCCATCTACTTCTTGGGTTATACCGTTAATTACTCCACTGTGCATACAGGATTCGGTAGAGTTACCTATAACATCGAATATTTCACCGGGGTTGAGCAAAGGCAAACCGGCGGTTTGTTCGTGCATAGCCCTATACCTCATTCGAATACCAGGGGAAATAGCGCCACCTACATATTCTCCAAAATTATTTACCATGTCGTAGGTAATACAGGTGCCGGCATCTATTATCAAAGTATTACCCCTTGGGTTGTGCTGGTAGGCAGCGGCCGCCAAAGCCAATCTATCTACGCCCAACGTTTGGGGTGTTGCGTAACTATTTTTGAAAGGGATTTTGGATGTGTTGGTGAGCACATGAACCTTACAAAAAAGAGCGACCACATCCCTGTCCTTTTTATCCAATGTACCTACGGACGAGATAATTGCTTTGTTGATTTGTGGGTGTTTTTCAAACAGTTCCTTGATTTTTGACAAAAAAAGACCAGCCTCCGAGCTTTGGTCGAACACCATCTTCCCGTTCTTAAAAACAGCATATTTGATTCGCGTATTGCCTATATCGATAACCAAGTTCATATTGCAAAGATCGCGAATTGGAAAAAATCAAAACCTTTTTTTTAAGTTTTTGTTTGTATATCCTAATTTTGAAATTATATTTGCACCCGCTTAATAAAGCTTGGTACCTTAGCTCAGTTGGTAGAGCAACGGACTGAAAATCCGTGTGTCCCTGGTTCGATTCCTGGAGGTACCACAAAAAAACCCGCAAACTTTGTTTGCGGGTTTTTTGTTATTAGTAAGGTGCTTATATTATGCTTTCAAGAAAAATTATCACTTTCCGACCTCTTAATATTACAAAGATTTGCACTAGCAATAAATATGAATAGACGAACTATTGATTAAATTCTCCGTCTATTTTATTATTGAATAATAGAATCGAGTTAAGTTGGTAAAAGTAAAATAGCATAAGACGTTCCAAAAATCAACTTTATGTAGTGATGGATGCCATTGATTAATAAAAACATCCTTTGAACAATTTGATATTAAAACGGACGATAACCAATTTAAAAAAACCATAACCTTTAACGTTAAATTTGAGGATATAAATCAAACGCAGCATAATTGATTTGGTTTGAGTCAACATTTCATTGAGCTAATTGCTTACTTGTATTCAATATTCCAGAAGATTATGATTTACAAACTTTCGAATGATGCAGAGCGAGAAGAAGTGGAAAAAGAGCTTGAAATTTCTTTCAGGTATCCAAATTTATACAGACCAAATCCAATAATCAATGGATTTAACGAGACCAGCCTAAATGTAGTTACCATGGAGGACCCAAATCAAATATCATTGGCCATTTGGGGACTAATGCCGCAAGACTTTAAAGAAGATTGGTGCATTTTTCAGGATAATGCCAACACATTGAATGTACAACTCGAAGAACTAAAAGGTGTGGATTGGATGCAAGAGTCTTTTAAAAAACGGCGTTGTTTGGTTATTGTCACAGGCTTTTACACACATCTTTTAAAAAATGGCAATTCTTGTAGCTATTATATTCATCAATCAACCCATAAACCATTTTACCTGGCCGGAACTTATAATATGCTCAACGATGGTTTTTTATGTACCGCAATACTGGTTAACAAAACCGACCCGTTTGTATCAAGTTACCACAACATAAGCAACTTGTCTCCCATAATTATTCCTAAAGAAAACGTTTCAACCTGGCTAAATAAAAACACCCCAATTACAGATTTGGAACAAATAATAGAAAAACCAAAAAAAGCAACTTTGGAAGCCAAAAGAATGTCCAACGAATTCTTTTTAACAAATATCACCTCAAATACACATTCAAGTGCTTTGTTCGTGGAATCAACCGACTAAACATCAAACCCATTGATTTTAAATGGTTTCCGCTGTCACCTTTTTATCTTTTGAGTCAAGATAAAGATGGAAAGGGTCAAGCACAACGACCAACGTAAACGATATTTGTAATGTACTGATTAAGAGATGGTCAGACATTAACTTTAAATGACTACTATTATGTTACGTTGGACAATCACTTTTATAATTTTGGCAATTATTGCCGGAATCTTCGGATTTGGAGGAATTGCCGCAGGAGCCGCAAGTATAGCTAAAATACTATTCTTCATATTTATCGTATTGTTTATTATTTCATTGATAACTGGAAGAAAAAAAATATAAAATACACACTAAAGAATAATCATTAACCTAAAATTGAAAGAACCCATGAGAAAATCAATAAATTTATTAATCCTATTAATGGCAACGGTGCTTACTATGAGTATGACCAGTTGTAGAGAAACGAATGAAGATAAGGCTGAAGATGCCATAGACAATGTGGAGGATGGCGTTGAAGATGCAGCCGATGAAGTTGGAGATGCAGCAGAAGATGTTGGGGACGAACTCGAAGATGCGACCGACGACTCCTAATAGTTTTTTACTCCCAAAAAAATCAAACTCTGGCAATCTGTTGTCGGAGTTTTTTTTATTGTCCCAATCACAATTCCTATACAAAAGAATAGAATTATCATAATTGCTTAATACCTTAGGGGATAAAACTTTACCATTTGTTGAATACCGCCTTTACCATTGTCTACGTTCTGTCTTCTATTTGGGCCATCGGCGCAATTGTCTACCATGGAAGAAGGCCATCGCGTTCCGTGAGTTGGGTTTTGGTAATCATAACATTGCCCATACTAGGTGCTGTACTATATTATCTTTTTGGGATGAACCGCAGAAAATTCAAATTCTTTAACACTAAAGAATTTGAGAAAAGAAACAAATACACCTACCCTAAAAACTCTATTCAAGAAAAATTTGGGGTTCACTTTGAGACTGACACCCAAAAAGAGAAACTCAACCGTTTAATTGAGGCCAATTCCAATACCACGGCAAAGTCGGGAAACCATATCACTGTGCTTCAAGATGGAGGTGAGACTTTCAATATGCTCTTCAAATCCATGGAGGAAGCTCAGAAATTTATCCATGTCCAATATTATATTTTGGAACAAGGCGATCTTTTGGATAAAATGCTGGAACTTTTTGAACGAAAGATTAAGCAAGGTGTGGAAATCCGTATTATTTATGATTCTTTGGGGAGCTATCAATTACGAGGGCGTCCCCGAAAAAAGTTTCAAAATATCGGGGTTAAGATTTATCCCATTATGCCTATTCGGTTAAAAAACCTTCTTTTTTCACTCAACTTTAGGAACCACCGAAAAATTGTTATTATTGACAATAAGCTTGCATTCACCGGTGGAATTAATGTGTCGGATAAATACATTAGTCGAAAAAGCGGATTGGGCAAATGGAAGGACATCCATTTAAAGCTGGAAGGTCCCATTGTAAACGACTTACATTTAATTTTTCTGAAGGATTATTATTTTGCATGCCGAAACACGGATTTTCATGTCTCTAAGTATCTTTTTGAACAGGAAAAGAAAGGAAGTGTAAACGCACAAGTAGTGTCCGGTGGACCAGATTCCAAGCACCCCACCATTATGCAGCAATATATAGGCATGATGAACAAAGCCAAACATTCCATACGCATTGCAAACCCATATTTTGTACCCGGGGACACATTTTTGCAAAGTCTAAAAATTGTAGCTCTGGAGGGAATAGACATTAGTCTTTTAGTACCAAAAAAATCCGACTCTAAAGCGGCTAAATTTGCAATGTTCTCCCATTTTGAGGAATTACTGCAAGTAGGGGTCAAAATTTACTTGCGAGAAGATTTTTCGCATAGTAAAGTAATGATTGTGGACGATGATTTAGTTTCCATTGGCTCGGGAAACTTTGATATTCGAAGTTTTGAGCTCAACTACGAGGCGAATGTACTTATTTACGACCAAAAAATTGGTTCCGAAATGGTTCATGAGTACGAGAAAATATGCGAAAAAGCCAATTTGGTAACCACCCAAAGATTTCAAAACCGTACCATTTGGCAAAAATTTCTTGAAGGCCTTTTCAAGTTTTTCAAACCACTCATTTAACACCTTATTTTAACGGTTTGCATCAATCATTAATCGGTTTACGGCAAGGTGATGTGTCGTCAAAATTACCTTTGTATAAAAATAAAACTATCATGAAAAACATAATTTTAATTCTATTTTTAATCGGAGCCACATCAATGTGCGCACAGAACATTTCAAAAAATGCTTTGGGTATACGAGTTGGGGACAACGATGGATTTGGAGGTGAAATCTCGTACCAACGATACCTTAAAGAGAACAACAGACTGGAATTTGATCTGGGATGGAGAGATTCCGACAACGTGGAAGCTTTTAAACTGGTTGGTCTGTACCAATGGGTAATGCCCATTGATGGTGGATTTCATTGGTATGTTGGAGCAGGTGGTGGAATAGGATCTTTTGATGCCGGTGAAAACGATGGAGCCTTTGCCCTTGTCGCGGGTGATATCGGGATTGAATACGACTTTGACATCCCACTGTTGATTTCACTTGATATGAGACCTGAGATTGGATTCAATGACAATTATTCCAATGACCTCGACCTGGATATAGCCCTGGGGCTTCGATACCAGTTTTAACAACCGATAATTTAATTTAAAAGGGCAAATAATTATTTGCCCTTTTTTTAACTTTTTAAGTTTGAAAAAAATACAAAAACTGCTTCCCTTAATCCTCGCAATCATTCTGCTAATCATCATAATTTTGAAAGAACCGATAAACACTATACCGAAAAGCATTGAAAAAGAGGTTGAAATTGCATTACAGCACTTTCCAGAACTTAATGGAATTCCAATAGAGTTCAAGTTCAAAAAGAATATAAAAAAATCTGTGATGCAGGCACAACCCACTTGGAGTGGATTATTGAGACCAAGAAGCAAGCGGAGTTATAAAATATTGATAAGCGAAAAATTTAAAATATCGGGAGAGGAATTTAAAACATTGGATGTTCCCGAAGATGTCCTTATCGGTTGGATCGGACACGAGCTTGGTCATGTTATGGATTATCAAGAACGTGGAAACTTAAACCTAATTGGCTTTGGAATCCGGTATGTATTGCTGAAAGAGTTTGTGAAAAAAGCTGAGCGTGCCGCCGATTCTTTTGCAGTATCTCGAGGGATGTCTGAATATATACTTAAAACAAAACGTTTTATTCTTAACCATTCCGAAATCGACGAAACTTACAAAGCGCACATAAAGCAATATTATTTATCTCCCGATGAAATAATGGAAATGGTGAAGGAACAAGATTCAACTAAAAACAGTGATTTTTTATGATTGTTGCGAAACAAAATCTTCCCATTCCTCAAACCGTTCCTCCCCCATCACTCTTTCCATTTTCACCTGTCCTCCCTTTTTCTTGTTGGCTCCACTCCAATCCGCAAACATTTTTTGGGGTACAAAATTCACTTTCACTCCTTCCAAAGCCTTTCCACGAGCTACGTTATAGTTTTTGTTAGCTTTTTTAAGATAGCTGTCCAAAACCTCTGCTGTTTTTTCTTCATCCACATTTTCATCGGAACCTAAATACCATGTATGGTAAAAACCGTCATCAAAACGTTTGGCACAAAGGGTATATTCAGGAACTTTTATACTTAATTTTTCTTCTAAATGCTTCACGGCATCGTTCAACTTGTTTACGGACAATTGAGAACCCACCGTGTTCAGAAAGAACTTGGTTCTCCCAGTAATCTTTATTTCTGCCCTTTCCACATCAGTAAAAGCAATGGTATCCCCAATAATGTACCGCCAAGCACCAGTTACTGTGGAAATAATAAGCACATAGTCAACTTCTTCCTTAACATCATTCAAACTAATGGAAGGTGCATCAGCAGTTAGAGATCCATCTTGGTTAAGATATTGGGGTTCAAAGGGAACAAATTCAAAATATATCCCATTATCGGTAATCAATTTCATAGCAGTGGTCTCAGGTCTCACTTGGCATGCCAAAAACCCCTCAGAGGCCAAATACGTATCTATAATTTGGATGGGATGGTCCAGCAAGGCATTGAAACTTTTTTCATATGGGTCAAACGCTACACCACCGGAAGTATATGCTTGCAGGTTGGGCCATATCTCGTGGATAGTGTCTACTTTATGGTAGTCTATCACTTTTTTGAGCATAAGCTCCATCCAAGATGGGATACCACTCAACGCCCCAATATCCCAATTTTTCGCATTCTTGGCAATAGATAGGACCCGTTCATCCCAATCGTCAATTTTAGCGATTGCATCGCCCGGTTTATAGTATTTTTTAAACCAAAATGGAATGTTACTGGCACTAATTCCACTTATTTCACCTTCCTTTTTGCCATTTCGCTCTTCTAGGTTTGTAGAGCTTCCCAACATCATAATTTCTTTTTCAAAAAAATCTGCTGGCATATCAAAATTACTCATGGCATACACCTGATGTCTTCCAGCGCGTGTTATGGAATCCAGCATATCTTTTGTTACCGGTATTCTTTTGGATTTTTTTCCCGTAGTACCAGAAGATAGGGCAAAAAAGTCAGGGCTACCTGGCCAAGTTACATCAGGTTCGCCAGCTATTGTTTTGTTCCACCACTTATCTGTAATTGTCTTGTAATCGTGGTAGGGTATGGCATCAGAAAACATCTTTTGCATGTTGTTGGATTTTAAAATAGATGCAAAATCATAATGCATTCCAAATTGTGTACCCTTGGCTCTTTCCAGTAAATCTTCTAAAACCTTCTTTTGATCTTCCACTGGACTGGCATCCGTGCTTAGGGCGTCCCTCGCTTCAATAACTCCCTTTATTATGTTTCCTATGATTGCCATGCGTATTTATTTAGTATGTCAAATTTACGCTTGGCACATTGATCAGCTTTACTCAATCCATTTTTAGGTTGACTTAAAAAGTATAATATCGTAATCCGTCAAGACCATTGGTGTCAATCTAAAAATAATATTCTGGCATAAACAGGCTCAAAACATTTCATACGCTAAGACTATAATTTAAACGAACCTTACCCTTTAGGTAAATACTTATACCGAAGTTAATTTTGACTGAAAATTGTTCAAAAAGTATTTATTTTGTAATTTAAGATACAAGGAGCGTAAGCTTCAACTATCATTGAAAGCACTTTGCTCATATTTTCATTTTTATAAAGATATAAACACATTATCAAAGAGATAGAGATAGAATGCCAGTCTGATCAAACATAATTTTTAGATTTTTATGACACTTAAGGGTTCCAACTTCTTAATGTTTTCATAAATATGGAAATCAAATGGTTCCATAGGCAAAAAATATCAAACTAACTCTTATATTTAGCCGATTGTGAATAATTTTAAAAACAAAAAATGACCCAAGAGTTACTTGAAAAGGCGGAAGAGTTTGAGAAAAGGCCAATGAGCCATATGTCCACCAGTGATAGGGTTAAAGCCTCAAGAGAAGCAAAGAGTTTAATCCTTTCTATCAACGAAATTTATAAAAAAACCAAGGATTCCAAGTTAATGGAAACCATGAAGAGCATTACAGCTAAAAAGCGTAAAATTGAAAAACGCCTGAAGGGAACCCCTTTGGTTTGATTTTTAATGCGCCATATCCTTTATGGAAGGGTGTTGACACTTCTAAATCCACATCCTTCCTTGAAATTTAGCTTCCCACCTCTACTGTAAACTACTGTTTTTCAAACATAAAACAGACTTACATCAGCACTTCTTATTTTAAAAAAGGAAAGTTTTTCCATTTATATAACTTTTAGAACCACTTATATCCCATTTATTGCAACCAATATAAATATGGTTTGCAGTTGAGGGTGTTTTAAATAATTTAGGAATGTAGTTTTAACGCAACTAAATAATTAACACTCGAAAAATGAACACTATTGAAACTAAACTGGGATACCTTTTCTGGTACGGTGTAATTGCACTATCCGCTTACTTTCTTTTAAGCAGTATCTACCTCTACATTTATTAAGCTATACTAAACACTAGTTGAAATTACCGTAGTTAGTAATCTGTATTACAAGGGCACCTGATCAGGTGCCCTTTTTTATTTCCCGTCCTAAATCAAAAGTAAGTTTTTGCGTTATCCTCCCAATTCTTTAGCATCAATCTGCATAACTTTAATACAAGATGGATTTGCCAAAATCCAAAAACAATCAACTTTTTCTGAAAGGAATGAAACTAAAAATCTACCTATCTTTAACCTACGTTTTGCTAATCCCAACTAAATCTATACATGTTGAGCAAAAACTTACTTTTGATTTTGACCCGCAACCCTGAACTTGGTAAATGTAAAACTCGGTTGGCTGCTAAAGTGGGTAACAAGACTGCATTGGACATCTACAAATTCCTATTAGACCATACCGTGTCCTTCACCAAAGATTTGGAGGTTACCAAATGGGTCTATTATTCCGAAAAAATATGGGAAAATGATATTTGGGATTCCAATATCTATAACAAAAAGCTTCAAAAAGGAGTAGACTTGGGGGAACGTATGCACAATGCTTTTAAAGAAGGTTTCGAAGCCGGTTTTGAAAATATTATTGTGATAGGTAGCGATATGTACCACCTAAATCAGTACGATTTAGAAATTGCGTTCTCTAAATTTACTGACAATGATTATGTTGTGGGACCTGCAGCCGATGGAGGATATTATTTACTGGGAATGAATTCTCTAAAGACCAGATTGTTTAAGAACAAAGCTTGGGGAACTGATAGCGTACTCTCCGATACGTTAAAGGATTTAGCTTCAGAGGAGATTGTCCTCTTGGATGAAAAAAACGATGTAGATTATTATGAAGACGTTAAAGATATTAAGGCTTTTGAGCCATTTTTAAAAAATATAGGAAAATGACACAGAAACAAATAGACGAATCAGTTGCTTATCTAACCAAACGAGGTTTTGAAACCCCAGAAATCGGTATCGTACTTGGTACTGGTCTGGGCGAGCTAGTAAATATGATCGAGGATCCCACGGAAGCGCATTATAACCATATACCCTATTTTCCACTCGCAACCGTTGAGTTCCATACCGGAAAATTGATCTACGGAACCATTGAGGGGAAAAAAGTTGTGGTAATGCAAGGACGCTTTCACTTATATGAAGGTTACGACTTTTTGGACATCACCTACCCAATAAGGGTAATGCATCAACTAGGGATAAAAAAACTGTTTGTTTCCAATGCAGCAGGAGCTATTAACCTTGACTTTAAAAAAGGTGATATCATGTTGATTGAAGACCATATCAACCTACAAAGCGGTTCTCCCCTAGCATTTAAAAATGTTGGAAAATTCGGAAATAGATTTGTGGACATGAGCGAACCGTACGATTTGGAAATGCGAAATAAAATAGAAGCCATAGCTGTCCGTGAGAATATATCATTTCAAAAAGGAGTTTACGCTTCCGTGGTCGGTCCTCAGCTAGAAACCAAAGCCGAGTATCGAATGCTCAAAATTATAGGGGCCGATGCAGTGGGAATGAGTACAGTTCCCGAAGTAATTGTTGCCAATCATTTACGACTACCCATTGTAGCGGTATCCGTTTTAACCGATGAATGCGACCCAAAAAATCTGGAACCAGTTGATGTTCAAGAGATTTTGAAAATTGCAGGACAAGCGGAACCTAAAATGATCAAACTGTTTAAAGAGCTAATCAAAGAACTATGAGCTATCTAGAAGCCACTCAAGACTTGTATAAAGAAGCTGCACTCACCCCTGATGTGGGCCTATGTTGCACAACGAACCCCATTTGGCAGTTTCCAGGACTTTCCATTCCCAAAATAATGCAAGAAATGAATTATGGCTGTGGTAGCACGGTATCCGCCCAAGATTTGGTTAACAATCCCAAAATACTTTACGTAGGCGTAGGCGGGGGCATGGAATTGCTCCAGTTCTCCTATTTTTCACGTCAAAAAGGAGGTGTAATAGGTGTAGATTCCGTAGATGAAATGTTGGAGGCTTCCAAAAAGAACTTTAAAGTTGCCGAAAAAGAAAATGAGTGGTTCAGCAGTGATTATATAAATCTTGTAAAAGGTGATGCCTTAAAACTTCCCGTAGAAGATGAGAGTATTGATGTGGCCGCACAAAATTGCCTCTTCAATATTTTTAAGATGGAAGACCTTAAAAAAGCGGTCTCTGAAATGTATCGGGTGTTGAAACCCCACGGAAGATTGGTTATGAGCGATCCAATTTGCGAGCAACCCATGAGTGATGAACTGCGGAACGATGATAGATTAAGGGCCCTATGCTTGAGCGGAAGTATTCCCTTAAAGGAATATATTAAGGTATTGACCGATGCCGGCTTTGGAACCATTGAAATCAGAGGCAAAAGATCTTACCGGGTATTATCTCCAAACCACTACCCTACCAAGGAACTAATTCATATAGAATCCATTGAAATTGCAGCCATCAAAGACCCGATGCCCGAAGATGGCCCATGTGTTTTTACTGGAAAAACGGCAATATTCTTTGGAAAGGAATCCTATTTTGATGACAAAAAAGGGCACGTACTACAACAAAACCAACCATTGGCTGTTTGCGATAAAACTGCTGCTGCACTAGAAAAAGAGTCCAGCGAAATTTATATCAGTGATAGTACTTATCACTATAATGGTGGGGGGTGTTGTTAGAATTATATTGGAAAAAGTTAATTGTCAAATTCTATATCCACATAATCATTCATAATCCCATTACTAATCAAATTTGCGAATTCCTTTTCGTTCGGTTTGATGGAAATCTTGTTATCTGACATATCAGAGGTATTTTCCATGGTAAGTAAGCTTATGGCTGGAAGTATATTTTTGGCTAAATAAAGACTGTTCTGATCTTCAAAAATCAAACTAGCCTCATCAAAAGTCTTATTGGAAATACTGTTCTTTTTAAACACATTCTGAATATTTTGCGCAAATCGTTGTCCCTGGGTACTTTTATTATAATGATACACGGCCACATCCATATTGCTGTTAGTGGATACATTTTCAGCACGGATAATCAATACACGCTGGTATTTGCCCTTGTTCTGTAAATAACGTTTATTGATTACCTTTATATAATCTCCCATTGGATTCTCGTCATACTCACTACCTTCAACAGTATCGTCGAAAGAGTTTTCTTCCATTATATAAACTTTTGCGCCATGAACAATCAGCTCTGCGGCCAACTGTTTAGAGATATCTTTTGCAAAATTTTCGGCCTTTTCCGTACTGTTTTCAGAAATCAGATAATAGACGGCATCTTTGAGCTTGTCACTTTTAAGCGACATTTGGGCAAGTTCCCTGTCAAAAATCGGCTCTTCCACTTCTTTTACAGCCTCAACCAGTACCCCTGTTTTTTTAAAGGAATCATCCGCATAGGGTATCTTGTATTCCCTTCCAAGCTTTAAAGCACTCCCCTCTTTTATTTTGTCTGAATTCAGCTCTAAAAATTCTCCATAGTGCTTGGCAGGATCTAATCCTTGCTTACGGAGCAAGGAAAAAATACCATCTCCCTGTTCTGCAACAACTTTGTAGAAATTGTTTTCTTGTGCAAAAATAAACGTGCAGGCCCCTACCCAAAATAGAAGGGATAATCGTGATTTCATTACTGTATGTTTTTGGGTGGGATGTGCTACAAAGATGGTAAAAAATCAGAAACAAATACGTTTAAGCGGGATAAATATTTTGCAATGTGATCACCGCCCCTTAAGTCTCGCTTTCTTTTCTTGTGCGTACTGTTTCCGAATAACAGATTCGGCAGGTTTATTTTGTGGGGTAAAGCGGTTATCCCCATGTCCTCCAACTTGATCGTGCTTCATAAACCATTTCCAAACAAAGCCGCCAGCAAACCAATTCTCGTTCCAGAATTCATCAAAAATAACCTGTGTCGCATCTGCTTGTGCCCTTAAATTTACATCTGCTCGGTTGCGATCTACCAACCAAGGCTTTTTTCCCGTAAAATCCATGCTCCTGTATCCAAACTCTGTAAAAAGAACGGGCTTATCTTCTTGGGCTGCAAGTTTTTGAATATCGGTTTTCCAAGGTTGCCATCCTTCGCTTAGCGTTTCAATAGTTGGATTTTCTTCTTCACATAATGGAAAATATGCATTTACTCCAATGTAATCCAATTGCGACCAAAATGGTGTTTTCGCATATTCGTCCCAATTAGCTGCATAGGTAAGTTGACCATTATAGATTCTCTTCACCTTCAGAATCAAATTACTCCAAAATTCAGGTCGATTGTTTATAAAACTTTTGAGTTCGGTTCCAATACAAAATATATCACTCTGGGTTTCTTCTGCCAACGCTGCATATAATAAAATAAATTTTTCGTAGGAAGCCTCAAGTTTATCCCAATCCCCTGCTGTGGGCATTGACATGTTCCCTGTAAATTTTCCACCAGAAATCCAAATTTGGGGCTTTACCATTACGCTTACCCCATTTTGATGTAATTTCTGAATATATTGCTTCGCACCTTCCCTCGTTTCTCCAAACCATTGTTTATCTGAATCAAAAACGAGTTCCGGAGAATTCAGATCTCTAATAAATCCAAAGGGCATTATAGCTGCATAATTAGCCTGAACATTGAGCACAGGGTCAATGTGGTGCTGCGACACTTCCTCCCGGGAGGATACAAAACTTACACCATTGACCTTGTCAAACTTGCTACTACTGCAAGAGACAATTATTAAGGTAAAAACAAAAAACAATTTCTTCATAATCGTAATAGGTTCCCTAAAATAATACTTTTAAAACATCATTTAGCTGTTAAATTCTTACTAAATTCCCTCGAACTGTTAAGTTCTTCCTTTAAATCTCGACACATTCAACAATCAAACCAAAACCATGGAGCATATTGTCATCATTGGAAATGGAATAGCGGGTGTAACCGCTGCCAGGCATATCCGTAAACTATCCGATAAAAAAATTACCATTGTTTCTGCCGAAAGCAAGTATTTCTTTTCAAGAACCGCTCTGATGTATGTGTACATGGGACACATGAAATTTGAACATACCCAACCCTACGAAAATCACTTCTGGCAAAAGAATAGGATTGAGTTGGTGGAAGGTCGAGTTTCACATGTTAATACTGAACAAAAAGCAATACAGATTGACGGAGCTCCCGATCTTAACTATGACAAGCTCATTATTGCAACCGGTTCCAAGCCTAACAAATTTGGATGGCCGGGTCAAGATTTGAATGGTGTTCAAGGACTCTATTCCAAACAGGATTTGGAACTTTTGGAAAACAACGCTCCCAACAATAAAGTATGTAAACATGCCGTAATCGTGGGTGGTGGCCTCATAGGCATTGAACTAGCAGAGATGCTCCGAACACGTGATATTCCAGTTACCTTTTTGGTTCGTGAAACCAGTTTCTGGAACGGCGTTTTACCCAATGGTGAATCGCAAATGATCAACGAGCATATCCAGGAACATCATATAGATCTTCGTTTGGGTGCTTCGTTAAAGGAAATCAAACCTGACGAAAACGGGAAAGTGAAATCTGTGACCATTGCCGAATCCGGTGAAGAAATCGAATGCAACCTTGTTGGTCTAACCGCTGGAGTTGCTCCCAATATTGATTTCCTAAAAGATTCCGGGATTGAACTTGGCCGAGGAGTCAAAGTAAATCGACAGCTAGAAACCAATATAAAAGATATTTATGCCATCGGCGATTGCGCCGAACAACATGTGGCTATTGGCAACCGACGACCAATTGAAGCTGTTTGGTACACTGGTCGGATGATGGGTGAGGCCCTTGCCCAAACCATTTGTGAGAACCCCATGGAATACAATCCTGGAAATTGGTTCAACTCTGCCAAGTTTTTGGATATTGAGTACCAAACCTATGGTTGGGTTTTTTCAGAAAGAAGTAAAAAAGAAACAGAATCACATTTTCATTGGAGACACCCAAAAGAAAAAATCTGCATCACTATTGCGTTTCATAAAGATTCGGAAACGTTTTTGGGCATCAACACTTTTGGTATTCGTTTACGACATGAAGTTTTTGACCGTTGGCTGAATGAAAAAAGAACGATGGGTTTTGTGATAGAACATTTGGCGGACGCCAATTTTGACCCAGAATTTTATAAAAGCTTTGAATCGGAAATTATATCGAAATACAATAAAGATTATGGTAAGTCCATCACCCCAAAAAAGAAAAATCTAAAACGCATCTTTCAAATTTCCTAACCTAATATTATGAGCACTTACGATAAAAGCATGGCCCTTACCGGGGAACCACCTAAAAGCCTGAGCATCAGCCAAAAAATTGCAACCATCTTGGGACTGTCAGGATTGGGGATTCTCTTATTGGCCGTATTCAATGTTAACTTCCCCAACAAAGTGTTATGGTTAACGCTATCGTTGCTCGCTATTTCTTTTGGTATTATTTGGTTTGCTTGGGATGCTTATTCCAATAAACTGCCAGGCATCAAAAACGATGGCGTATGGTTCAAATCCATTTCTAGTCGCGGACTATGGGCCTGGGTGGCAGGACTTTCGCTAACAGGGTTTTATGTTGTACTCTATTTTTATCCCGAATATCTGGGACTGGTAAGTAATGGTGATAATAAAGGTGTTATCGGCCTTTTTGACCCACTAAGCAAATTGTTGAGTGGAAATCCAGCCAGCCAATGGTTTGTTTATGGCACCCTATACACCGTTGCCATTTTGGCTTTTGGCATAAAATTTCTATGGAAGTATCGTCATAATCGCTACGAGAGACTGCGCACTTTCAGCGTTATGTTTTTTCAGACTGCCTTTGCGTTTATAATCCCCGAGTTAATGGCACGCTTAAATGGTCATAAAGTTTTGAATGGTGGAAGTCTTCCTTATTTTGATTTAAAAAACGTATGGCCTCTCAATTATTATAATTTTGAAGGATACCGCATCAAAGGATTTTTGAGTTCCGGTGATATTGGTTTTGCCTTATTGATATTCGCCATACTCTCCATTTTCGTAATAACCCCTATTCTCACCTACAAATATGGAAAGAGATGGTACTGTTCTTGGGTCTGCGGTTGTGGTGGACTAGCCGAAACTGCCGGGGATTCCTTTAGGCAATTAAGCGATAAATCCACAAAAGCTTGGAAAATTGAGCGATGGGTAGTGCATAGTGTTGTGGTTTTTGTAACCTTGATGACCACTGCTGTAATTTATTCTTATTTGGGAACCGATACCAGCAAATATTGGTTGACAAAAAGTACTTTTTTGATAGGCGTTGCCGTATTGCTCACCATGGTCTTTGGTTGGGTGATGATTTTTAAAAGAGATCAACTACAAAAAGATGCACAATACGGGGCCATCGGTTATTTTGTAATCATCATCGCCCTGATTGGATTTCACTTTTTTAGTGGGGAAGGCCAAGTTTTTCTTTTTAAATCCGAAACCCTTCGTAAATCCTATTCCTTTTTAATTGGCAGTATATTTTCTGGAGTCATTGGTACTGGTTTCTATCCTATTTTCGGTAATAGGGTATGGTGCCGATTTGGATGCCCAATGGCGGCAATCTTAGGTTTTCAGCAAAAACTTTTTTCCCGATTCAGGATTACCACTAATGGGGGACAATGTATTTCTTGTGGAAATTGTTCCACCTATTGTGAAATGGGTATAGATGTACGTGCCTATGCTCAAAAAGGCGAGAATATAGTTCGTTCTAGTTGTGTGGGTTGTGGTATTTGTTCGGCAGTATGCCCTAGAGGTGTTCTTAAACTAGAAAATGGCCCGCTCGAAGGTAGAATAGATAGTAACCAAGTACTTTTAGGGAACGACGTGGACTTGATGACCCTTGTAAACAAAAAATAGCCTCATTTTAAGCATTTTTTAATATTTATGGATAAATGGCCTCTGAAAATTTTAGTTTTGGCAACTCTATAATCTAACTAAAATTCAGATTTATCCAATGGAAGACATAAAGGTCATTATACCCGCAATCAACGAAGGAGATTCCATTGGTCTGGTGGTATCGGGACTACCCTCACATGTATCCGAAATTGTGGTAGTAGATAATGGTTCCTCAGACGATACCGCAACAAATGCAAAAAAAGCGGGGGCAACCGTAATCACGGAAAACCACAAGGGCTATGGGTTTGCCTGTTTAAAAGGATTAAAATACATCTCCGAACAATCCAAAACACCCGATATTATCGTATTTATTGACGGAGACTATTCAGATTATCCGGAAGAATTGGATAAGATTGTCGCCCCAATTTTGGAAAATGACGTTGATTTTGTGGTTGGAGCGCGAAAAAAATCACTTCGCGAACCTGGTTCTATGACTCCGCAACAAGTTTTTGGCAACCAATTGGCCACATTTTTAATGCGATTGTTTTTTCGGTCCAAATTTACGGATTTGGGACCTTTTAGGGCCATAAAATATGAAAAGCTCAAAGAATTGGATATGCAGGACACAACTTACGGATGGACTGTGGAAATGCAATTGAAAATTTTGAGAAAAAAAATGTCATATATCGAAGTACCAGTGCGTTACAAACAAAGAATAGGTGTCTCAAAAGTATCAGGTACGGTAAAAGGTACTATATTTGCGGGCATAAAAATATTGGGTTGGATCTTTAAATACAGTTTAAAATAATGGGACTTGCTATTGCTTACATCATCATTGCCATTTATAGTTTCGCCTTAATTTTGATTTTTTTCTATAGCCTTGCGCAGTTGAATCTATTGATCAACTATCTCGGCTACAAAAAGCGAAATGAAGTAGCCCCAAAATTCAATCTTCTTGATCCCAAAGAAATTCCATTCGTAACCATACAACTTCCAATTTATAATGAGGAATATGTTATGGAGCGCTTGTTGGACAACATCGCTAAAATCGAATACCCGAAAAGCAAATTGGAAATCCAAGTGTTGGACGATTCAACTGATGATTCTGTGATAGAAACTGCCCAAAGAATTGAGCAACTTCAGCAAACAGGATTAGACATTCAACACATCCGCAGGGAAAACCGAAAAGGCTACAAGGCTGGTGCCCTAAAAGAAGGATTGGAAATAGCAAAAGGTGATTTTATCGCCATCTTTGATGCAGATTTCCTTCCAGAGGCCGATTGGCTCAAAAAAACAGTCCCTTATTTTAAGGATGAAGAAATTGGTGTGGTTCAGACCCGCTGGGGGCACATCAATAGAGATTATTCCACACTTACCCGTATTCAGGCCTTTGCATTGGACGCCCATTTTACGTTAGAACAAGTAGGAAGAAATTCCAAGGGGCACTTTATCAATTTTAACGGCACTGCAGGTATTTGGAGAAAAGAGTGCATTTTTGACGCTGGTAATTGGGAAGGTGACACGCTTACCGAAGATTTGGATTTGAGCTACCGTGCCCAATTAAAAAACTGGAAGTTCAAATATTTGGAAGACGTTGAAACACCAGCTGAACTTCCTGTTGTAATAAGTGCAGCCCGTTCACAACAATTTCGTTGGAACAAAGGTGGGGCCGAAAATTTCAGAAAAACCGTTTGGAGTGTCATCACCTCCAAAAACATACCTTTTAAAACCAAGTTCCATGGCGTAATGCATTTATTGAACAGTTCCATGTTCCTATGTGTTTTCATCGTGGCATTATTGAGCATTCCCATGCTATACATTAAAAACACCTACGGACATTTGGGTTGGGTATTTGAAGTGACAAGTTTCTTTATCCTAAGTACCATTATCCTGTTCGTTTGTTATTGGTTTACCTATAAAAGTATTCAGGGAAGCAGTTTCGATAATTTTGTGGACTATATCAAACTTTTCTTCACTTTCTTCTCCGTGGCATTAGGCTTCTCTTTGCACAATACCGTTGCAGTTTTGGAAGGACATTTGGGCAAACGAAGTGAATTTGTACGGACACCCAAGTTCAACATCAATAGTATTAAGGACACATGGAAGGGCAACAAATATTTGACCAACAAGTTGTCTCCTAATATGATTTTGGAATTTGCCTTAATGATCTATTTTCTTTTTGGAATGTACAGTGCCGTGCCGCTAAACGATTACGGATTGTTCCCATTCCACCTGATGTTATTTCTTGGTTTTGGATTTGTATTCTTTAAATCCCTAACTTCCAAGGCATAAATCAAGATTATGCAATCTTATTGGCGACTGCACAAATACCCGATACTTTTTGCTATCGCTTGTATTTTATTCTATTGGAGCTTTGCATATAACTTGGTTCGAACGGATTATGTCAAATTGTTCATGCTTTTTGGCGCACTTTTTTATCTGTGCCACAAACTCATCCAATTCGAAAAATGGAACTTTAAGTTTCTATTGGTCATTGGAATCCTTTTTCGGTTGGTATTCCTAATTGCCGTACCAAACCTTTCCCAAGATTTTTACCGTTTTATTTGGGACGGCGAACTCATCAAAAACGGTATCAATCCGTATCTGTACACGCCCGACCAAATTATATCTCAGGGCACCGTTTTCTTTGATACCATGCAGGAACTTTATAAAGGCATGAGCACTTTGAACGCTCGGCACTATAGCAATTACCCTCCTGTAAATCAATTGCTCTTTGCTTTCGCTACAATCTTTGGAGGTGGAAGTGTAATGGGCTCCATGATTGCCATGCGTGTTATCATCATCTTAGCAGACTTGGGCACCCTCTATTTTGGAAGAAAACTACTTCAGAACCTAAACAAGGCCAACCACATGGCTTTTTGGTATTTTCTAAATCCCTTGGTGATCATAGAATTGACCGGTAATCTTCATTTTGAAGGTGTAATGCTCTTCTTTCTTGTTTGGTCTCTTTATCTGATATCCCAAAATAAATGGCAATGGGCAACCCCTTTATATGCCTGCTCCATCATGGTAAAACTGATACCGCTACTATTTTTACCGATCTTTCTAAAATATTTTCGTCTAAAAAAAAGTGTCTTTTTTTACATACTTATATTGTTGGGATGTGCAGCCTTGTTACTTCCTTTTTACTCACCTGTTTTTATAGACAATTACTCGAAGACCGTCGGATTATGGTTTTCCAATTTCGAATTCAACGCTGGTATTTATAACGTAGTAAAGAAAATTGCTGTCTCCTACTATGAAGCGAAACCTTGGGAACTTATAGATTCTTATGGCTCCATACTAACAAGGGCTATCATTATTATTGTGCTTTTATTAGCTTTCCTACGGAGAAATCAAAAACTCGAAAGTGTTATTACAACAATGGTGTTACTACTGGCGAGCTATTATTTTCTATCGAGCACTGTTCACCCATGGTATGTGGTATTCCTATTGGGCATTGCAATCTTTACCAATTATAGGTTTCCCTTGATATGGTCCTGCACTGTTATTTTAAGCTATTACGCCTATTCCAACCCAGAATACAAGGAAAATCTTTGGCTATTGACCATTGAATACATCGTGGTAATCGGCTATTTTGTTTATGAAATGATAGTTAGCAGACCAAAAAAGTTATATTTCTACAAAAAATAACTACAACCCTAATCTAATTCGAATTAATTTGTACATTAGCCCCTGAAATGAAAGGACAACTGTACATATCATCTACTTTGAGCACCACTGCTCCAATCAGTCCATTTACTCCCCGTCGCCGTCGCCCGTAAGGGTGCAATATAACTATTGGAAATAGGTGAGTCCATTTCCGCAAAACCTCCGAATACATTTCTCAATTTTTACAGAACAATCGCTCGCAATGGAAATTATTGTTGCTAACGAATCACATTTTAAATACGCACAAATCATAAGTGATACCATTACCGAATCGGCCAAGGTCCGAGGTACAGGTATTGCTAGACGTACGCCTGAATACATTATAAAACGACTCCAAAATGGAAACGCCATCATAGCTTTGGATGGTGATAAATTTGCTGGTTTCTGCTATATAGAAGTCTGGGGCAACAAAGACTTTGTGGCCAATTCCGGATTAATAGTGCATCCTGATTATAGAAACCAAGGACTGGCAAAAGAAATCAAGAAAGCCGTTTTTAATCTCTCAAGAAAAAAATTCCCCGATGCCAAAATCTTTGGTATCACTACAGGATTGGCCGTAATGAAGATGAATTACGAATTGGGCTATAAACCTGTAACCTTTTCAGAACTTACGGACGACCCAGAATTTTGGAAAGGCTGCCAAACATGTAAGAATTTCGATATTCTTACACGAACCGAGAAAAAAATGTGTCTTTGCACAGGAATGTTACACGACCCAAAAGCACAAAAACAAAAAACTGAAAAAGTAAACAAAAAGGCCTTTAAAAGATTGAAAAGTATAAAAGAAAGCCTTTTTCTTAAAAAGAAACAAAAATAAATATCCGTTCGAGCGCAGTCGAAAACGTTCGAATTGACCTTAACATATAAAGAATCAATAAAATGGAAAAATTAGTAATAGCCTACAGCGGCGGATTGGACACCTCATATTGTGCAAAATATCTATCTCAAGAAGAGGGATTCGAAGTACATGCAGTAAGTGTAAATACGGGCGGTTTTAGCAAAGCTGAAATCGAAGATATTGAGGAAAAAGCTCTCGCGTTGGGTGCCACTTCTTATACCTCAATTGATGCTGTTTCCACGTTCTATGACAAGGTGGTAAAATACCTCATCTTCGGAAATGTGCTCAGGAACAACACCTACCCACTTTCCGTAAGTGCAGAAAGAATTGTACAAGCCATTGAGATTGTGAACCATGCCAAAAAGGTAGGGGCCAAATATATTGCCCACGGCAGTACAGGAGCAGGGAATGACCAAGTACGTTTTGATATGATATTTCAAATACTTGCTCCCGAAATTGAAATTATCACCCCTATCAGAGATAAAAAATTGGCAAGGGAAGAAGAAATCAACTACCTGCAGCAAAACGGTATTGACTATTCTTGGGAAAAAGCCAAATATTCCGTCAACAAAGGATTATGGGGAACATCAGTTGGAGGAGATGAAACTTTGACCTCGCATTTATCCTTACCAGAAAGTGCCTATCCAAGTCAACTGGAAAAAGAATTGCCCAAAGAATTGAAACTTACTTTTAAAAATGGTGAGTTGGTCGCTCTGGACGATAAAGAAGATACTCCTGTGGCGAACATAGAAAAGTTATCGGACATAGCATCCAAATATGCCATTGGCAGGGATATCCATGTTGGCGACACCATCATTGGAATCAAAGGTAGGGTCGGTTTTGAAGCAGCTGCGCCAGTTATTATTATAAAAGCACACCATTTATTGGAAAAACACACCTTAAGTAAATGGCAACAATATCAAAAAGAGCAAATGGGCAATTTTTATGGTATGTTGTTACACGAAGGAAACTATTTGGATGAAGTAATGCGAAACATTGAAGCCTTTTTGACCGATACCCAAAAACACGTTTCGGGAGATGTCTTCGTAACCTTACATCCCTACCGGTTTGAATTGAACGGAATTGCTTCCGATCACGATTTAATGAACGCTTCTTTTGGAAGTTACGGTGAAATAAACAAAGGATGGACAGCAGACGATGCCAAAGGATTTATCAAGATTCTGTCCAACTCAGGAAAAATAGCAAACCATGTAAACCAAGATTTATGATCAAGGTAGGAATTATAGGAGGTTCTGGATATACTGGAGGAGAACTGATCAGGATTCTGCTCAATCATCCAAAAACGGAAATAGACTTTGTTTTTAGTACAACACGGGCCGGTAAACCCATCACATCTGCCCATCAGGATTTGTTGGGACAGACAACACTTAAGTTTTCTGGTCAGGTAAATCCTGAAGTGGATATTGTTTTTCTTTGCTTGGGTCATGGAAATTCGACTTCTTTTTTAAACGAAAACCAATTTTCGGCCTCAACAAAAATTATCGACCTGAGCAATGATTTCCGGTTACAGGCCGATTCTAATTTTAACGGTCAACGCTTTATATATGGGCTACCTGAATTAAACAAGTCTGCCATACAAGCTGCAGAAGCTATTGCCAACCCTGGATGTTTTGCCACGGCGATCCAATTGGCACTATTACCTTTGGCAAAAGCAAATTTATTATCAGATGATGCCCATGTAAATGCAGTTACAGGCAGTACAGGTGCCGGGGTAGGTTTATCTGCAACCTCTCATTTTAGCTGGAGAAACAATAACGCTTCTTGGTACAAACCCTTTACACATCAACATTTAGGCGAGATTGACGAAAGCCTTTCCTCTTATGGCAATACCGTTGGGAAATTATTTTTTCTACCAAATCGAGGAAACTTCACAAGAGGTATCTTGGCAACAGCTTATACCAAGTATAATGGCAGTTTGGAGGAAGCAAAAAACTTGTACAGCGACTTTTTCAATAATGCAGCTTTCACCCACATTTCGGATGAACCATTGCATTTAAAACAAGTAGTGAACACCAACCAATGCCACATCCATTTGCACAAACATGATGATTTACTTTTAATCACATCGGCCATCGATAATTTACTTAAAGGTGCATCCGGGCAAGCGGTACAAAACATGAATTTGATGTTCGGCTTCCCAGAAACCGAAGGTCTATTGTTAAAAGCAGGCGTATTTTAAAATAACAACCATGAAAATAGCAATCATAGGAGCAGGTAATTTGGGGTTGTCCATTGCTAAGGGCATTTTGCACAGCAACGGGGCCACCACCATGTATCTCACCAAACGCAATACCGAATCCATCAAAGAATTTGAAAAATATGGAAACGTAACGGTAACTTCGAACAACCGGGAAGCGGTTAAGAATTCCGACATCCTTCTTTTTGCAGTACAGCCTGGTCATTTTGCTGCTATTTTAGAAGAAACCAAGGATCTTCTTACCGAAAAACATGTAGTAATCAGTACCATTACAGGTTTTGGAATCAAGAAAATCGAAGAAATCATTGGAGACGACAAGTTTATCATCCGAAGCATGCCCAACACGGCAATATCCGTTGGTAAATCCATGACCTGTATCTGTAGCAACGAATTGGGCAAAAAACGCACGGACCTTGCCAATGCCATTTTTAACCGAATGGGACATACTTTAGAAATTCCGGAAGAACAAATGCAGGCAGCAACAGTGATTTGTGCAAGCGGGATTGCCTTCTGGATGCGACTGATTCGTGCTACCACCCAGGGAGCCATACAATTGGGCTTTGATGCCAATGAAGCCCAAGAGCTGGCTATGTATACCTGTAACGGTGCTGCAAGCCTATTAATTGAATCCGGCAATCATCCAGAAGAGGAAATTGATAGAGTGACCACTCCAAAAGGATGCACCATTGAAGGTTTGAACGAAATGGAACACCAAGGTTTGAGTTCATCATTGATCAGGGGAATTGTTTCCTCATTTGAGAAAATTAGCGAAATTAGAAAGGGATAGAAAATGAAATTATTTGACGTATACCCACTTTATGATGTTACCCCGGTTTCTGCCAAAGGCATCGAGGTGTGGGATGATAAAGGACAGAAATATTTGGATTTTTATGGCGGGCATGCCGTAATATCCATTGGACACACGCATCCTGTTTATGTTGATCGTATTAAAGCACAATTAGACAAAATCGCATTTTACAGCAATTCCGTTCAGAATCCACTTCAACAAAAGTTGGCACAAAAACTGGGCAAACTGTCGGATTGTGAAAATTACGATCTTTTTATGTGCAATTCTGGCGCCGAAGCCAACGAAAATGCCTTAAAAATGGCCTCTTTCCACACCGAAAAATCAAAAGTCATAGCTTTCAACAATGGTTTTCATGGAAGAACTTCGGCCGCTGTTGCCGCAACGGACAACCCAAGCATCAATGCACCAATAAACAAACAGCAGGCAGTTACTTTCCTGCCTCTCAATGATTTTGAAGCCTTTGAAAAAGCAATTGCTTCTGGTAAACATTGCGCCGTTATTTTGGAAGCCATTCAAGGTGTGGGAGGACTGGACGAACCCACTACGGAATTCTTCCAATTCATCGCAAAAAAATGTAAGGAACATAGCGTGGTCCTAATTGCCGATGAAGTACAATCAGGTTATGGACGAAGTGGTAAATTCTTTGCTTTTCAGCACCACGGCATCGAACCCGATATCATTTCCATCGCCAAGGGCATGGGGAATGGTTTTCCGGTAGGGGGTATTTTGATTCACGAATCCTTTAAACCCTCTTATGGTCTATTGGGAACTACCTTTGGCGGCAACCATTTGGCCTGTGCGGCAAGCCTTGCTGTTTTGGAAGTTTTGGAAAATGAAAATCTTATCGAAAATGCCGCAGATCTCGGAACTTATTTTAAAGAAAAGACCAAGGAGATTCCCGAGATCAAAAACTTAAAGGGAAAAGGATTGATGATTGGATTGGAGTTTGATTTTGAAGTCGCTCCCCTACGTAAAAAATTGATTGTAGAACAACATATGTTCACCGGTAGTGCAAAGAACAAAAAACTATTGCGCTTCTTACCCGCACTCAACATTACCAAAGAACACATAAACTTATTTTTTGAAGCGCTAAAAAAAGCATTATAAATGAAGCATTTTTTAACAGTAAACGATATAGAATCATTACCCAATTGGGTGGATGAAGCAATAAACCTAAAAAAAGACCCATATCAATTTGAAGATCTGGGCAAACATAAGACCGTTTGTCTTTTGTTTTTCAACAATAGCCTAAGAACACGGTTAAGCACACAAAAGGCTGCTATGAACCTAGGAATGGAGGTAATGATCATGAATTTTGGCAATGAGGGCTGGGCGCTGGAATATGGAGACGGTACCGTAATGGACCAAGGCACTTCGGAGCATATCAAAGAAGCAGCAAAAGTAGTTTCCCAGTACGCTGACATTGTTGCCATTAGAGCCTTTGCAGGGTTGAAAAATAAAGAAAAGGACGAAGCAGAAGAAGTTATCAATGGATTTGCAAAATACGCTTCCATTCCAATAGTGAACATGGAAAGTTCCGTGGGACATCCGCTACAGGCTTTGGCCGATGCTATAACTTTGAAAGAAAACGAAACCAAAAAAAGACCAAAGGTAGTGCTATCGTGGGCTCCTCATCCCAAAGCCTTACCGCATGCCGTGGCCAATTCATTTATCCAGATGATGAAGTTACAGGACGTGGAGTTCGTTATAACCCATCCTAAGGGATATGAACTCAACCCTGAAATAACAAAAGGTTGTAAAATTGAACACAACCAAGATATAGCAGTTGAGAATGCGGATTTTGTTTATGTGAAAAATTGGAGCAGTTATTCAAAATATGGAGAAGTTTTGAGCAAGGACACTCAATGGACTATGACCAAAGAAAAATTGGGCAAAGCCAAGTTTATGCACTGTCTACCCGTAAGAAGAAATATGGTTGTAGAAGATGCTGTTTTGGACAGTAGTCAATCATTGGTTGTAGAACAAGCCAAAAACAGAGTGTTTTCAGCTCAAATTGTACTAAAAAAATTACTGAAAAATATTTGAAATGAATTATAATTGTCTTGTAACCCCAAACTTAAATTGTGAATGACAATCACCTGCCAGTATAGGTGGGATTGACTCATTTATAAATGAAACAAACACAGATGAAACAAAAATTATCCATAGTAAAAATAGGCGGTAACCTTATAGAAGATGAAGCAGGGTTTAAGCAAGTTTTGGAGCTGTTCTCCAAAATTAATGAAAATAAGATTTTGGTTCATGGTGGAGGTCAAAAAGCTACTGAATTGGCCAAACAAATGGGCGTAGAGTCCAAAATGGTAAATGGAAGAAGGATCACCAATGCAGAAACCCTAGATATTGCCCTTATGGTTTACGGTGGATTGGTAAGCAAAAAAATAGTGGCCAAATTACAAGCATTGAGAACTAATGCTATTGGTATGAGCGGAGCCGATGCCGATGCCATTAGAGCGCATAAAAGACCAAGAAAGAATATAGATTTTGGCTATGTAGGCGATGTTGATACGGTAAACACCTATGGAATATTCAAGCTATTACAAGCAGGTTTTACCCCTATTTTTTGTGCGCTCACCCACGATGGAAAAGGTCAAATGCTCAACACAAATGCCGATACCATTGCCGCTGAACTGGCCATTGCCATGTCCGACCAGTTTGATACTACGCTCTATTATTGTTTCGAGAAAAAAGGTGTCCTTCAGGATATCAATGATGACAATTCAGTAATTCAACATATTAATTCTAAGGATTACGATGAACTTTTGGCTTATGGTATTATATCGGACGGAATGCTGCCCAAAATGCATAACTGTTTTTATGCTTTGCGCAACCAAGTATCCAAAGTCTGCGTTGGAAACACAAATATGCTTGAAGCAGACAACTCAGATTTTACAACATTGACACTATGAAAATAACGCAAGATATTTTAACTAAGCAAGCCCTTGAACTTCTAAAAAAGCTAATAAGTACACCTTCGTTTTCAGGAGAAGAGGATAAAACGGGTGATGCCATCGAAGCTTTTCTTCAAGGTTTTGGTGTTGAAACAAAAAGGCAACACAACAATATTTATGCATTCAACAAACATTTTGATGAGCGCAAACCCACCCTACTGTTAAATTCGCACCATGACACGGTAAAGCCCAACAATGCTTACACAAAAGATCCTTTTAACCCCCATATTGAAGATGGCAAACTATTTGGATTAGGGAGTAATGATGCCGGTGGATGTTTGGTGTCGCTTTTGGCAACATTTGTCCATTTTTATGAGAAAGAAAGCTTAAGTCACAATATAATAATGGCTGCAACCGGTGAGGAAGAAAATGCGGGGGACAAAAGTATTAGAGCATTACTTCCGATACTACCTCATATTGATGTTGCCATTGTTGGAGAACCTACACTTATGGATTTAGCCATTGCTGAAAAAGGTTTGGTTGTTTTTGATGCCGTAGTGGAAGGAACACCCTCCCATGCAGCGCATCCAAACGACAACAACTGCATATACAACACCATTGAGACCTTACAATGGTTCAAGGATTACAGCTTTGAAAAAGTTTCGGATGCCTTGGGTGAAGTAAAACTTACGGTAACCCAAATAAATGCAGGCAAACAGCACAATGTTGTGCCTGCTCAAGTTAATTTGGTCGTTGATGTTCGTGTAAATGATTGTTATAGCAATGAAGAAATTGCTGCTACTCTACAAAAGGAGGCGCCTTGCAAAGTAACCCCGCGTTCTTTACGGTTGAACTCCTCCTGTATAGACCCGGAGCACGATTTGGTAAAAAGTGGATTGGCCTTGGGCAGAAAAACTTATGGATCACCTACCTTATCCGATCAAGCTGCATTAAGTTGCCAATCGGTAAAACTGGGACCTGGTGACAGCACACGATCTCATTCGGCCAACGAATTTATATTCGTCAACGAAATTGAAGAAGGAATAGATATTTACATTAAAACCTTAACGGGATTTTTACAATAAGCCATCGTTTATTGATAACTGATAATTGAATAGTATGAAACTCTGGGACAAAGGATTCAGCACTGATAAAAAAATAGATCATTTTACCGTTGGCAACGACCGTGAATTGGATTTGGTATTAGCAAAATATGATGTGATTGCTTCCAAAGCACACGCCAAAATGTTGGGTAAAGTAGGGCTGATTACTGAAAATGAAACCAAAGATCTTGTAAAAGCACTGGATTCCATCGCTAAAGATATCCAAAAAGGGATTTTTACAATTGAGGACGATTTTGAGGACATGCACTCCAAAATAGAGTTTATGCTGACCGAAAAATTAGGTGATACTGGCAAGAAAATCCATTCAGCTCGCTCTCGGAACGATCAGGTTCTTGTAGCCATGCAATTGTACCTTAAAGATGAACTCACTGAAATAAAAAGTCAGGTAAAAACACTTTTTGATTTATTGATGAGCCTTGCTGACAAGCACAAAAGCATATTGTTGCCAGGATATACCCATTTACAGATTGCCATGCCTTCTTCCTTTGGACTGTGGTTTTCTGCCTACGCCGAAAGCTTGATTGATGACCTGTATTTTGTACAAGCTGCGCATAAAGTGGCAGACCAAAACCCCTTGGGCAGCGCTGCCGGTTATGGAAGTTCCTTTCCAATAGATAGAAGTTTCACAACTAAGGAAATGGATTTTACTACGCAAAAATACAACGTGGTCGCCGCTCAAATGGGGCGTGGAAAAGTGGAAAAAGCTACTGCATTTGGAATTTCAAGCGTTGCTGCCACACTATCCAAAATGGCAATGGACATATGTTTGTACATGAGTCAGAATTTTGATTTTATCTCTTTCCCCAATGAGCTCACAACGGGAAGTAGCATTATGCCTCACAAGAAAAACCCTGATGTGTTTGAGCTAATTCGAGCCAAATGCAATAAGATTCAATCCGTGCCCAACCAATTGATCATGATCATGAACAATTTGCCTAGCGGCTATCACAGAGACCTTCAATTGGTAAAGGAAGTCATTGTTCCCGCCTTGCAGGATATGCAAGCCTGTTTGGAGATGATGACTTTCAGCCTAAAAGAAATCAAAGTAAACAAATCCATTTTGGACGATCCAAAATATGATTATCTCTTTAGTGTGGACACCTTGAACGAACTGGTAAAAAGTGGTATGCCTTTCCGAGATGCATACAAAACTATGGGCAAAGCGATTGAAAATGGTAATTTTAAACCCAAACGTGATATTGAACACACCCATGAGGGTAGTTTGGGGAATTTGTGTTTGGAGCAGATAAAAGAGAAAATGGAGCAATTCTTCTAATACAAAAGTATTGTTGGCGAGTGTCACACTCGTGCACCGCTCATATAGTTCGTATATAGATGGTATGATTTTTATGGGATACTTTCAATGAATATGGGGGTAAGCCTTCCAAAGTATAGGTCAGTTTATACACTTTATAAAAAACTCATTGATAATTCCATAATTTTACACAACTTAAACACCTATATTTTGATTCATTGTTAAAAATAAAAGTAAATTATTACTTTTACCGCACTAAACTTACAATGATTAAACCAGCCTCTCCCACCTCCGTTTTCGTAGTACTAGCTATGTTCTTTTGTGAGTTTTCTTATGCCCAAAAGAAGAATGCCGATTACAAAATCCATCTATTTAAAACCGCTGAAACATTTACCATAGATGGCAAGGGAGATGAGGCTACATGGCAGAAAGCAGAGGCAGTCCAAGATTTTTTTATGGTGATGCCCATGGATGACCGCAAGGCAACCCAGCCATCTGAGGTAAAAATGGCTTATGATGATAAACATCTCTATCTTTTGGCCACCTTTTATAAAACGCCCGGAAATACTTACGTAGTGGAATCACTCCGTAGGGATTTTTCCTTTGACGGCAACGATAATTTCTTGTGGGTCATGGATCCATTCAACAATCAAACTACGGGATTTAGCTTTGGTGCAAACGCTTATGGGGCACAGCGAGACGGAACTATGTCCAACGGAGGAAACATAGACCTTAATTGGGACAGTAAATGGGTGTCCGAAGTTCAGAATTACGAAGACAAATGGATAGTGGAGATGGCCATTCCCTTTAAATCCATCAGATATGAAAAAGGAGTAAAAGAATGGGGAGTGAATTTTGCTAGGCTAGATCTTAGCACAAACGAAAAATCGAGCTGGACCCCAATACCAAGACAATTCTCCACCTCTTCCCTAGCCTATACCGGAACTATGGTATGGGACAATCCTCCACCCGAACAAGGTCTCAACTATTCCATTATTCCATATGTATTGGGTACGATGGGCAATTCCAGTATTGATGACATTGCCTACAAAGATGAATTTAAAGTTGGGGGCGATGTAAAATTAGGACTCACCTCATCCTTGAATCTCGACCTCACCATCAACCCAGATTTTTCGCAGGTAGAAGCCGACCGACAAGTAGCCAATTTAACTCGTTTTGAGCTCTTTTTTCCTGAAAGGCGCCAGTTTTTCCTAGAAAATGCCGACCTCTTTGCTAGTTTTGGATATGATGAGATTCGTCCATTTTTTTCACGGAGGATAGGTTTGGGCGTACCCATTATTGCAGGTGCCCGTGTGAGTGGCAACATTAATCGAAATCTCCGTTTGGGGGTGATGGACATGCAGACTGACAAAATGGACGAAACGGGACTCCCCAGTCAAAACTTTGCTGTGCTTTCATTGCAACAAAAAGTGTTTTCTCGTTCCAACATTGGGTTGATGTTCGTGAATAAAGAATCTTTAGACTATGACGCCCTCTCGGACAGCTTAAAGACGGAGTACACCAAATTCAACCGAAATTTGGGATTGGAATATAACTTAGCCTCCGCGGACAATAAATACAATGGCAAGGTTTTTATGCTCAAATCTTTTGGACCCGATACTTCTTATAACGGTTTTGCACAGGGGGCCCATTTAGCATATAGTAGCCGTAACTGGAATTGGCGTGCGCAACAGGAATATATTTCGGAGAACTTTGTTTCTGAAGTGGGTTTTGTGCCGCGGAAAAATTACATAAAGTTAGAAGGCTCTGTAGGCTATCAGTTTTTACCTCCAAGTAAAAAAGTCGTAAGCCATGGTCCACAATTCACGGGATTTTATTATTTCAACCCTAATTTTAATTCCACAGATTATGTATCTATTTTTGGTTATGGACTAAACCTTTTGGACCGAAGCTCTTTTAATTTCGATATTTTTAATGAATATGTACATCTTTTGGCCCCTTTTGACCCCACCAACATGGGCAGGGAGCAATTGGAAGCAGGCACACAACACCATTGGAACGGTGTTTATATCTCGTATAATTCGCGTCCCAAAAGCCTTTTTACCTATAATTTGTCCACGCGATTGGGCCGCTATTTTTCAAGCGGTTATCGCACCAACATAAATGCCGAACTAGGGTATCGTTTTCAACCATATGTAAGTTTAGGCGTAAACCTCAGCTACAATAATTTGGATTTGCCAGACCCGTGGCATACCACGGATTTTTGGCTCGTTGGTACCGAAGCCGATATTACTTTTACCAATAAATTGTTTTGGTCCAACTTGTTCCAATACAATGAACAAATCAATAGTTTTGGCATCAACTCCCGACTACAATGGCGCTACGCCCCAGCCTCCGATCTCTTCTTGGTATTCAACAACAACGAACAATTATCCCTATTGGAAGGCAATTTATGGTCGTTGACACTAAAGTTTACCTATTGGTTTAATCGCTGATTGAATTTATTCTTGATGTGATACAATCCGTCAATTCGAAAGAGGCATCCGTACATTCCTCCTTAATCAATTCAAATAAATTTGCGTACTTAACTTCTACAATAAGCATCTTATTAAATACCGCATATGAAAATCATCAAAATTTCTTCTCTGGTACTGGCCATACTTCTTGCTATACTTTGTATAGCGGCTTTACTAATGGGTGGATTTATGCCACTATTTGCCATTGCCTTCGGAATTATTGCCGTTTTCTATGTATTGATTTACATAGCATTAAATAAATTGTCGAAAAGAAAAAACAGAATGCTTTTGTATATAATCTATCTATTGTTCTTAACTCCAATTGTTTGGACGATTATAGATATGGAAGGCCTTTTTGAATTTCTACTCCAAGGTGTAAAAATGGATATGAAATAATCCATACACCAAGTACCTCCATTTTTTTTCGGTTTAAATTCATCAACTTCGGTCAGTTACCAATATAATAATTAAAAAAAAACCACTCCTTTAAATATTATCTGCAATTTAAACCAACCATTATGAATAATTTAAAAATAGTTGTTTGTCTAATGGTTTTAATGTCCATTTTCCTCATTGGATGTGAGCATAACCAAAATACAGCGCCTAAAATGTAAGCTCCCCCAAAAACCGAACTATTTAATATTCTTCAAATTAACCACTTCTTGCTCGGTCAAATGTCTCCAATGGCCACGAGGCAAATCTTTTTTGGTGAGTCCCGCGAAAATAACACGGTCCAATTTGGTAACGGTATAGCCCAAATGTTCAAAAATACGGCGTACAATACGGTTACGTCCGCTGTGTAATTCTATTCCAACTTCGCGCTTTGGAACACCCTGTATAAAACTAACACCATCTACGGTTATGGGCCCATCTTCCAATTCCAGACCTGCCTCAATTTTATGCAAATCCGCCAAACTAAGGCTATTGTCCAAATGCACATGGTAAATTTTACGCACATTGTGTTTGGGATGAGTCAGTTTTTTGGTTAGGTCACCATCATTTGTAAAAAGTAATAGTCCAGTAGTATTCCTATCCAATCGGCCTACGGGCAACAAACGATTGTTCGACGCGCTGGAAATAAGTTCCATTACGGTGCGTCGTCCTTTTTCATCACTTGTGGTGGTGATAAAATTCTTGGGTTTGTTCAGTAAAATATATTCCTTCTTTTCCAAGTTAAGTCGTTTCCCATCAAAACGAACATCATCGGAACGTTTCACCTTAAATCCCATTTCGGTAATCGTCTTCCCATTTACCGTAACACTTCCGGCAGCTATAAATGTATCCGCTTCCCGTCTAGAACAAATACCTGCATTCGCAATGTACCGGTTCAATCGAATTTCATCGGGGTTGGATTTTTTATGGAGAGTGCTCTGTCTTGGTTTTGAGGAGCTTCTTTTGCCAAACGGCTTCTTATTATCTCCTTTTTGGAAGTTCTTGGAAGGTCTTTTACCTTTACTATTGTCTGATTTCGCCATCAGTCGTATTTTTTGTGCAAATGTACTCTTTTTAAGTTCCAAAAAATCTAAAGGACAAATAATTACAATATTCGGTTCAGTACCACATCTACATCAATCAACAGGATACTGAAAACCCCGGCCACAATAATAAATTTAATGATATTGTGGAGCCAAACGTAATGTTTTTTTCCATCCGCCCTCCAAAGTAGTACCAGAAAGAGTACCAAAAGTACAATACAGGCCATAAAATACAGGTACATATAGCCAACATCAAATGTTTTGATCAACAAAAGTGCAGGAATCAACGTAAGACCTATCAACAAGGAAATTATGGCTTTTGACACTTTTAGACCGTAGATAATAGGTATGGTCTTATAATTCTGTGCCATATCACCGGGCATGCTTTCCAAGTCTTTGATCATTTCGCGGGCCAAAATCAATAAAAACAAGAACATGGCATGGACAAAAATTACCGTTTGGAAGTTCTGGTAATACACAAACACCACAAAAAATGGAGTTATGGCCAAAGTAGAAGACACCAAATTACCTAAAAGTGGTATACGTTTTAGTTTATGGGAGTATAACCAAATACCAAATATATAGGCAGAGAAAAACAACACTGCCCTAAACGAAATGTAACTGGCTGCAAAAACCGCTAAAAAATTGAGTATAAAATAAGTGGTTAGTTTAAATCGTTGGCTCACCAAGCGATCTAACATACTTTTGGTGGGTTTATTGATAAGGTCTTTTTCTGCATCATAAAAATTATTTATGATGTACCCACTTGCAATAGTAAGAGCCGAAGCGGTAATGATAAGGAACAAATTCAAATCGAATACAACCTCTCGCAGAGGAGTATTCGGAGATAAAATATAAATGGATGCCAAGTACTGGGCCAAGGTAATTACAAGGATGTTGTAACCCCTTACTACAGAAAACAGACTCAGCAGCTTAAAAAGCACTAGTTTGTTTTTTCTACTAAGCATGGATTTGCTTTTAGAAGTTGTACACTACTTCCAATCTATGGCCCTTTAGTGCTTTTTTTGCCTTTTCCAAGTCTTGGGTAAAGCCCAATATGTAACCGCCGCCCCCAGAACCACAAAGTTTTAGATAGTAATCGTTAGTTTCGATCCCATTTTGCCACAGTTGATGAAACTTTGATGGAATCATGGGCTTAAAGTGGTCGAATACTACGTGCGAAAGTTGTTTTAGATTCCCGAACAACGACTTTACATTGCCGTTCAAGAAATCTTCCACACAGGCATCCGTATGTTTTACAAACTGGTTCTTGATTATATTACGGAAACCTTCCTGCTTCATGTTCTCCATAAACAATTGCACCATGGGAGCTGTTTCACCCGTGATACCACTGTCCAATAAAAATACAGCTCCTTTTCCCTCGGTATTTTGTGAAGGAATACTGGTAGACTCGATATTATCCTTGGAATTGATTAGGATAGGTAAACTCAAATAACTGTTCAAAGGGTCCAATCCAGAAGATTTACCATGAAAAAAGGATTCCATTTTCCCAAAAATCTCTTTCAGTTGAAGTAGTTTTTCACGAGTCAAGTTTTCCAAAACCGTGATTTTGTCCAAAGCATAGCGATCATAAATAGCCGCTACCAAAGCACCACTACTACCAATACCGTAACCTTGAGGAATGGAACTATCAAAATACATTCCATTGGCCACATCTTTTTCCAAAGCTTCAATATCAAATGAGACCAAACCTTCCTCTTTAAGTTCAAGCATTTTTAGGTAGCCTGCAAAACTCTTTAAGCTCCTATTGGATTCTTGGGCCATTTCGGAATTGTTCTTGTCCCTTTTAAGTGCGCCTTTGAAAAAATTGTAGGGTATTGAAAGTCCCTTGGAGTCTTTAATAATACCGTACTCCCCGAACAATAAAATCTTAGAATAAAATAGTGGACCTTTCATAAGTACTAAGATACAAACAAATTTTGTTTAATGTTTGGTAAAATTAGATAAACAACTCAATTTTATCTTTAAAATTGTTCCAACCATCTAAAATCATGGCAAATAACGTAAAAAAAAGGCTTTGCTGTTCATCTTTAGCCTTTTATTTTGGTGGCTCCCATCCCTACCCGATCATGAATGTATTGTCCGTTTTCGCAATGTTCTACCAGTTCATTTTGAATAAATTCCATTACTTCTTCTTTGACAGATGCCGGGTATAGTAAGTGAACATTGGCTCCCGCATCCAAAGTAAAACATACAGGTGTTTTCGTTTCTTCTCGGTATTGCCATATTTTGTTTATGATTTCCAAGGTAGCGGGTTTCATCAATATAAAATAAGGCATACTGGTCATCATCATGGCATGTAGGGTCAATGCTTCACTTTCCACCAGTTTAATAAATTCCTCCAAATTTCCGCTTGCCAAAATAGCCTTAAGTGTATCCAAATTGGAAAATGCTTGCCGAAATCTATTTTCGGCATACGGGTGTCCGTGCATCAACTGATGCCCCACCGTGCTGCTCACCTGCTTTTGTCCTTTGTGTACCAATAAAATGGTATCACAATAACTCATAAATACAGAATCCACCTCAAACGGATATTCAATTCCGTACAAATCGGAACTATTGGGTATATTTTTATGCATACCCCATTGCACTAAATTGCCTTTTATGCTACGGCATGCACTACCCGACCCCAAACGTGCCAAAAACGATGCTTTAGCGTTGAACAATCCATTATCCAAGCTTGGATTCAATTGGCTTTCAATATCCATCAAGCATAACGAAAGAGCCGCCATGCCACTGGCTGACGATGCAATACCACTGCTATGAGGAAAGGAATTGGAGGTTTCTATGGTAAAATGATACGCTTTTAAAAAAGGTACATATTTTTCAATTCGCTCCAAAAAAGTCAGGATTTTGGGTTTAAAATCATCCTTAGGCTTTCCTTCGAACAACAAGTCAAACGAAAACAGTTCACTGTCAGCTTTTTTTTCAAAAGATACAGAGGTAGTGGTTGCACAAGAGTCCAATGTAAAACTGATCGATGGATTGGCTGGAATCTGAACCGGTTTCTTACCCCAATATTTTACCAGGGCAATATTGCTGGGTGCTTTCCAAGTTACTTTGCCGTGTTTTGGCATTTTTTGATATGCACCGGGCAAAAAATCTTTTTCAGTCATTGGGCTTGGCTATTTGAACAAATATAAGCAGCGACAAACTTACTGGAAATTGGAATGAAATAAATTCTTATTTTAGTTGAAGTTCCACCAGCCATGAAAAAAAGACTTTTTTACATATCCATATGCGTCTTGGTCTGCCTCGCCATTGGATTCCTATCCAGCATAGCCACCCAAAGCTCTGTAAACGATTGGTACCTAACACTCAACAAACCTTCGTTTACGCCGCCTAGCTGGCTTTTCGCACCCGTTTGGACCACCCTTTACATTTTAATGGGAATTTCGGCCGGGATGGTTTGGTCCAAAGGATATCACCATATCTGGGTAAAATCTGCCCTTTATCATTTTGTATTCCAGTTGTTGTTGAACGCGCTTTGGAGCATTGTATTTTTTGGATTGAGAAATCCTCTTCTTGGACTAGTGGTCATTTTAGCCTTGTTGACCATGATTATATTGACGATAAAATGGTTTAGGGTAATTAGCAAGCCTGCCGCATATATGATGATTCCTTATGTGATATGGGTAGCATTTGCCGCTGCACTAAATTATAAAATTTGGGAACTCAATCCTTAAGTGGACATTTGCAGAAGCTTCTTCATCGTTTTTTCATTTCTAGTGGTGGCTTCCACATTCAACTTCTTTTCAATAAGATTGTTATTGAGTTTTGCCTTCCCGTAACCTTCATTGCATAATAAATAAACACAGGTATCGGTTAAATGGAAATCCTCATTGGGAAAATGCAGCTCCTTAAAGTCCTTAACCAATAAATCTTCCGGTGGTCTTTTGAGCATAACGTAGTATCTTTTTTCAACATAGTTTACGGAAGTAAAAGGATTTGATTGAACAATTCTTTTAAGCTTATCATATTTAATGACCAAAGTTGTCACATTAAACCCAAAATGCTGCCAAATAGCGTTTACTATAATATTTTCAAGTTTCTCTTGGTTGGTTTCATCACAATCAAAAACAATATTCCCACTTTGAATGTATGTTTTTACATTTTGAAACCCTTCTTCTGCCATAACAGCCCTTAACTCAATCATTTTCATTTTCTTTTGACCACCTACGTTAATACCCCGAAGCAATGCTATATATGTATTCCTCATACAAATTGATTTAAAACCCAAATTAATTTTAGTAAATTCAAACGCATTAAATTAATAAAATGAACCAATACATCCTTGCATTGGACCAAGGTACTACCAGTTCCCGTGCCGTGGTCTTTGACAAAAAGGGAACCATTATTTCCATCGCACAGAAAGAATTCACACAAATATTCCCAAAACCAGGATGGGTGGAACACGACCCGGATGAAATTTGGTCTACCCAAGCAGGTGTGGCCGCCGAAGCAGTGAGCAAAAAAGGTCTTAAGGCATCTCAAATGGCTGCCATCGGAATTACCAACCAGCGTGAAACGGTTGTTGTATGGGACAAACATACGGGGGAACCTGTTTACAATGCCATTGTGTGGCAGGACAAACGCACGGCAGACTATTGTGATGAACTCAAGAAAGAAGGAAAATCCGATATGATCCGTAAAAAAACCGGATTAGTGATAGATTCTTATTTCTCGGGCACCAAGGTAAAATGGATTCTTGATAATGTTGAAGGTGCCAGAGCGAAGGCGGAAGCCGGTGATTTAGTACTGGGAACCATCGACACATGGCTCATTTGGAAAATGTCCGATGGAGCCCTACATATTACGGATGTTACCAACGCATCGCGCTCCATGCTTTTTAATATAAATACCATGGAATGGGACGATGAACTATTGGGTCTCTTAACGATTCCCAAGAGCATGCTTCCTGAAGTGAAACAATCCAGTGAAGTATATGGACATACAAGCCCTAATTTATTCGCAAGTTCAATTCCTATTGCAGGGATTGCGGGTGACCAACAAGCGGCCTTGTTCGGACAAATGTGCACCAAACAGGGTATGGTAAAAAACACCTATGGCACAGGGTGCTTTATGCTGATGAACATCGGAGAAAAACCAATTGTTTCCAAGAATAACCTACTTACCACGGTAGCTTGGAAAATCAATGGAAAAACATATTATGCCCTCGAGGGAAGCATCTTTATTGCAGGAGCGGTTGTACAATGGCTTCGAGACAGTCTAAATATTATAAAGACCTCTGCGGAAGTGGAAAAACTTGCTAGTTCAGTAGTTAGTTCCGATGGGGTGTTTTTTGTTCCCGCCTTTGCAGGTCTGGGCGCACCACATTGGAACCAAAAGGCCCAAGGTACTATTTTTGGGTTGACCCGCGGTAGCACTGATGCCCATATTGCCCGTGCTGCGTTGGATTCCATAGCCTACCAAACCATGGACATACTAAAAGCTATGGAGGCAGATTCTGGAATATCAATCAAAGAATTGCGTGTAGATGGCGGAGCAACCGTCAATGATTTGTTGATGCAATTTCAAGCCGATGTATTGAATACAGTAACTGTTCGCCCTAAGGTAGTAGAAACTACAGTAATGGGAGCCGCATATTTGGCTGGATTGGCCGTTGGTTATTGGGAAAGTCCAGAGGAAATCCAAGATATTTGGGAGACCGATGTACATTTTAAACCTACGCAAGAACGAGAAACAATTGAGCTAGGCATCAAAGGATGGTACAGAGCAATTAAAGCACTTGAATTCTGGACAGAAAACCCTTAATTTTTTTTAAACACTAACATTACATATATATGACTCCTTTTGTATCTGAAATTGTAGGTACTTTTTTGCTAATGGTACTCGGCTGTGGGGTAGTTGCCAATGTTTCCCTACAAAAAACTTATGGTAATGGCTCCGGTTGGATTGTGATCACTGCAGGATGGGCCTTTGCCGTTTTTACCGGTGTTGCAGTGGCCGGCCCCCACAGTGGTGCACATATAAACCCCGCTGTGAGTATTGGGCTTGCTGTTGCTGGAGAATTTCCGTGGAACGAAGTTCCAACTTATATATTGGCCCAATTTATTGGAGCCATGCTGGCTGCATTTTGTATTTGGCTAGTAAACAAAGATCATTTTGATGCTACAAAAGATGGCGATACAAAAAGAGCTGTTTTTTGCACAGCTCCGGCGATACCAAATACATTTATAAATCTCTTCTCGGAAGTACTCGGTACTTTTGTGCTGGTTTTTTCTGTGCTTTACTTTACTGATGCCATGCTTTCACCCGACAACGCTATTATAGGTTTAGGTTCTCTAGGGGCCTTACCCGTCTCGTTGATCGTATGGGGAATTGGTCTTTCTTTAGGAGGTACTACGGGATATGCCATTAACCCTGCCCGGGATTTGGGACCGCGTATTGTCCATGCTTTATTGCCGCTGAAAAATAAGGGGAGCAATGGCTGGACCTATGCTTGGATTCCCATTGTAGGGCCTATATTGGGAGCAGTGGTAGCGGCCTGGATAGCCATAGCCCTTAAGTGATTTTCAGGAACTAATAATAGCCTGGGCGGCAATGTACGCCCCGGTCCATGCATTTTGAAAGTTGAATCCTCCCGTAATAGCATCCACGTTGATGATTTCTCCTGCAAAGTATAGGTTTGGGTGCAATTTACTTTCAAATGTCTTAAAGTTGATTTCCTTTAAATCCACGCCACCAGCGGTAACGAATTCCTCTTTAAAAGTGCTTTTTCCATCAACTTTAAAAGAAGCGGCAGTCAGTTGATCTGCCAACGCCAAAAGTTGTTCTTTGTTAATATCCGCCCAGCGTTCTTCGGGTGCTATTTTTGCCGCCTGCACTAACCGTCTCCATAGGCGTTTTGGAAGTTCAGTGGCATTGGTTCGTACCACGGTTTTCTTTGCTTCGATTTCTTTCATCTCCTTAAGATAAGCCTGCATGGATTCCGTGCTGTATTCTGGAACCCAATTCACCTTTATCCTAAAAGAATAATCGTATTCATTTAAAATGTTCGCACCCCAAGCTGATAACTTTAAAATTGCCGGACCGCTCAACCCCCAATGGGTTATCAAAAGTGGTCCATCTGCATAAAGTACGGCATCATCCTTAATCTTACTTTTTAGGTTTAACGAACTTTTGTCCGTATTAAAAGTTTTCTTTGGCAATACCTCTACGGATGCTTCCGTGCTCAGCCCTGGTATTCCTCTGATTCTTTCATCATTAATATTGAACGTAAACAAAGAAGGTACCGGTGGAACTATATGGTGTCCCAAGCTTTCCAGCTGTTTCCATATTTTGGGGTTACTGCCCGTGGCCAGCAATAGTTTTTTGCATTGATAATGCTTGTTCATCGTAGTTACCTGCCAGCATTCCTCGGTTTTTAAAATTGATTTTACAGAGCTGTTTTTCAACACCTTAACACCTAAACGGTCAGCTTCGCCCACCAAGCAATCAATTATACTTTGAGACGAATCGCTTTTTGGAAATACACGGCCATCTTCTTCTATTTTAAGGGGTACGCCACGTTCTTCAAAAAATGCCATGACATCCATGGGGGCGTAGGTATGGAAAGGACCCAAAAGTTCTTTTTCGCCACGAGGATAGTTTGCCACTAATTCCTTAGGTGAAAATTCTCCGTGGGTAACATTACAGCGACCCCCTCCGGACACTTTCACTTTGGATAGTACGGTTTTGCCTCTTTCAAAAATGGCAACTTTACATTCCGGTTTTTGCACAGCAATTTGAATGGCTGCGTAAAATCCAGCTGCTCCACCCCCAACGATTATAACATCGAACATTATTTCACACGTTCCGGGTAGTTGGTAATAATGCCATCGACCCCAAAATCGGTTATTTTTTTGATATCCTCAGGTTCGTTAACGGTCCATGTATACACCTTAAATCCTTCTTCTTGAATGTTTCGGGTATTTTCTTTGGTAAGTGTTTTAAAATTAGGGTTTATGGCCACCGCGCCGAGCTCTTTGGCAATCGGTAATGCCATCATGGGGTCCTCAGAGGTCAACACGGCAATTTTTATATCCTTATTGAGATTCCGCATATCTTTTAGCTCATCCCATTTAAAACTGGATATCACAAAATTGTCCAAAGTCCAACCCTGGGTCTCAACATAGTAGTTAACAATTTGATTTACCTTATCAGCAGTACCGTCCCCTTTTAGCTCAATATTCAATACAACCTGATTGTTAATGAGTTTTAATACACTTTGAAGCATTGGTATTTTATGTCCTCCTTCCAGGGTAAGTTCTCTTAGCTGAAGAATATCATATTCTTCAATATTTCCGCTAGAGTTGGCCAATCTATCTATCGTAGTATCGTGAAAAACAGCTATCTCGCCACTTTTAATTTTAAACACGTCTATTTCGATCATATCCACTCCTAAATCCAGCGCTTTTTGTACCGAGGCTAGAGTATTCTCGGTTTCGTGGCCCATAGCCCCTCTATGCCCTATTACCAATAGTTTTGATTTTGTCATCTCACAACTTGTTAAAAGTAAAACAGCCCCAAGAGTTATAAGTAAATTCTTCTTCATTATGGTTTGGTTTTATAGGCTAAAAATACGATTTGAAAATGAAAAAAAGAGGAATCAATGTCTTATCTAATTAAAGAAATCCAGGTTGGGGTAAAAAAACTTGAAACAGGTTTAAAATAAGAATGCGTAACTGACCAACATCCGATTTGGACGTTTTTTATTTTTCTACTTTAAATATATAGGACTGTAAGGGCTGCAATTCCACTTGTATTTGACCTTGTCCATTTCTCACCGACATGTTTGTATTAACCGCAGCATATAGGGTTTCAGTCAATGGATATACCCCTTCATTCAAATCCCATTTTGTGATTATATCTTCAGGGACCTTTAATTTGAAGGAATAATTATTCAGGGAATCAAAATTGGTTATGATGATGAGTTTTTCGGTATCGGACCATCTTACATAGGAAAGTACCCTGTGGTCGTAACCTTCAGTTTTCTCTTTGTTATAGAAATGAATCTCTTGATACTCACCCATTAAAGCCTCACTCTGTATGGTGAAGTTTAGGAGCCGTTTGTAAAAATCCCTCAAGTTTTTTTCCTCATCGGATAGCTGACCACCGTCAAATTCCTTATTGTTTACCCATCTTTGGTGGTGCGGCACCCCAATGTAATCAAAAATAGAGGTTCGTGTGGGCTTTCCAAACCCAGCATCCTCTGCCGCGGGCTCTCCTACTTCTTGTCCAAAATAAATCATGGTGGGCGAAGTGCTGATCGTGGCAGAAACTACCATGGCCGGTTTACCCAATTGTGCATTTCCCACAAAATCTGGACTGGCTATGCGCTGCTCGTCATGGTTTTCCAAAAAGTGAAGCATGTGATGTTCAATATCGGCCATTCCTTTTTGCACTACGGGAATATGATCCGTCCACCCGTAGCCCTTCATAATGTGCTTAATACTATCGTAAAGTTCTACCTTATCATACAGGTAGTCCATTTTGCCCTGGGAGATATAATCTCGGTACAAATCGGGATTGTACACTTCTGCCAACAAAAAGGCATCGGGGTTTTTAATTTTTATATTGGAATTGAGGAAACTCCAAAATTCCACCGGAACCATTTCGGCCATATCAAAACGGAAGCCATCTACCCCAAAATCTAACCAATACTGGGTTATGTCCTTAAACTTGTACCATGAATCGGGAAGGGTTTTATCTTTCCAAAATTCATAATGCACCTTGTAATCTTTATTGCGGTATTCATCTGGAAGCTCCTCGAAATCCTTTGTGCCGTCTGGGCGAACTCCATAATTGATTTTTACCGTTTCGTACCAATCGTTAACATGCGGTTGTGCCAATCGGGAACCGTTTCCGGTCCATTTCGCCGGAACTTCTTCAAATTTTGAATCTGCCAAGCTGTTTTCATCACCTCCCAATGGTAAATATCCATCCTGCCATTGTGGAACTTTGAACACCTCACCTGGAATGTAATAGAAATTATTGTTTACATCATATTCCTTGGATGTATCATCGGAAGCTCCAAAATCCTTCACTCCTTCTGGGTTGGTAATTCCTTCATAATTTCTCGCGACATGATTGGGAACTATGTCGATAATCACCTTCATCCCAGCATTATGGGTTCTCTGTATCAACTCCTTGAACTCTTCCAGTCTTTTTGACGGATCAATGGCCAGGTCGGGATTTACATTATAGTAATCCTTAACTGCATAAGGTGAGCCAGCCCTCCCTTTTACCACATCGGGGTCGTCATTGGAAATTTCATAGGCGGAATAGTCCCTTATCAAAGCATGATGGGGCACTCCCGTGTACCAAATATGGGTTATGCCCAAATCCTTGATTTCCGCCAAAGCTTTATCCGAGAAATCGACAAACTTGCCGACTCCATTTTCCTCGATTGTGCCCCAAGGCTTATTTGTAGTTTTGGTGTTTCCGAAAAGACGGGTAAATACCTGATAGACTACTTCTTTTTTCTCCATTATTGGTTGTAGGGGCTTTTGCTTATGATTACTTCTTTGCTCACATGAATATACTGTGACAAAAATTATCAAAAAAGTGAGAATATATTTTAATTTCATGCTGGCATGAATGAAGAATGCAAACCTAAATCAGTGTGCAATAGAATCTCGGATTACCAAAGTGGGTTCCAATATTTTAGTTTGATACGTTTCATGCTCCGCTTCACTTTCTACTTTATCTATCAACATTTTTGCGGACACCTCACCCATTTTTTCTCCATGTTGCGCCACTACGGTTAGGCTAGGATTTGCATATTTGGATAAAACGCCGTCTGTAAAACCGATAAATGAGATGTCATCTGGTATTTTATATCCTTTTTCTTGAACCAAACGCATACTGTATACGGCAAAGATTTCGTTAACGCACAACACTGCATCGGGTTCTTTTCGGTTCAAAAAAGTTTTAATGGCTTGTTCATCCATTTCCATGGAAGGAAGTTTAAGTATCAAAGAATTATCCACTCCAAGCTTACTTTCTTCCAAAGCTTTACGATAACCTCTGGTTCTTGCTTTACTAACACTCAGATAATCATCTGTAGTAATTAAGGCTATTTTCTTTTTTCCTTGTTCAATAAATTTTGTGGTAGCGAGATAAGCACCTAATTCATCGTCAATAACAACCTTGTCACAATCCACTTCATTCGTTATCCTATCAAAAAGTACTACAGGAATCCCTTGTTCCGTTACTTCTTTAAGGTGGTTGTAGTCTCCCTTTTCTTGCGTTTCAGAAGAGAGGGACATTATAAAACCATCGATACTTCCATTGGCCAACATTTCCATATTAATGACTTCTTTATCAAAAGACTCCTCTGAAAGACAGACAATTACGTTGTAACCTCTTGCATTTGCATACTTTTCTATACCCCGAATTACTGTGGTGAAAAAATGATGTACGATATCCGGAATTACAACACCAATATTTTTAGTTCTTTTATTTTTTAAGCTAATCGCAATGTTATTGGGCTTATAATTATAAAGTTTGGCAAAGGCCTGAACTTTATCTTTTGTATCCCTACCGATCTCTTCACTATTCTTTAGTGCTTTTGAAACAGTAGATATGGAAACTTCAAGTTCTCTGGCAATATCTTTTAAAGTAATCTTGGCTTTCAATGATGGTCAATTTTAAACTGTACTATTTTCTTGTGGTAAATTACTTAATAAAGACATGAGGTTGTATAAAAAAATATTTTTTAACAAATAGGAAGCACTTACATCCCATGACAAGTTTTCTTAAAATTGGCAAAAAAAATTAAATCACTATATTAGTGCTGATATTGCTATATTCTCAAATTTAAACCTAATAAATAGGATTTAAACAAACAGGTCTGTCCCTATCTGTTAATTCAACACTCCTGAAAGTTATTAACACGAAACCGTTTTCGTTGTGTCTTGCAATATACTTTAGGTTAATATTAATCTTTTTTTTATATATGTTTAACATCTTGAATTAAAATTAACTAAACTTAAAATTAATTATCTATGAAGATTACGCTACTAAAAAGCTTTTTATTGCTTGGAGCATTTTTATGCTTTGGGTTGGTAAAAGCTCAGACAGTATCAGGTACCGTTTCGGATGCAAACGGACCGTTGCCGGGGGCGAGCGTATTGGTAAAAGGTACTACCAATGGTACGCAGACCGATTTTGACGGTAACTTCACCCTTAACAATGTAGAGGATACCGCAACCTTGGTTTTCAGCTACATTGGTTACAAAACCGTAGAAATTGCGGTTAATGGCCAATCCAGTATCAACGTTAGCTTGGAAGAAGATGCACAGGCATTGGACGAAGTAGTTATTATTGGTTATGGGCAAACTACCGTGGATGATGCCACCGGTGCAGTTGCTGTAGTTAACGCGGAAGACTTTAATCAAGGGGTGATATCATCCCCCGAGCAGTTGATCCAGGGTAAAACAGCTGGTGTACAGATTACACAGAGCAGTGGTGAGCCAGGAGCAGGTATTAATGTAAGAATTCGAGGTACAAGTTCCGTTCGTTCCAACAATAATCCATTATTTGTTGTCGATGGTATGCCACTTACAGGTGAGGACACTTCTGCAGGAGGTGCCGATGTAGGTACAGGAACCAGCTCTTCCAAAAACCCATTGAGCTTCCTTAACCCAAACGATATTGAAAGCATGAGTATCCTTAAAGATGCCTCTGCTACGGCCATTTATGGTTCTCGTGGTGCAAATGGAGTTGTAATAATCACAACTAAAAGTGGTAAAACAGGACAAGGAAAATTTGAGTTTACATCAAACTTAAGCTACTCCACACCTGCTAAAACCTTCAATCTATTAGACCGAAATGAATTCCTTACTGCACTACCAGAATACGGCGGTGACCCTAACGCTTTAGATTTTAGATCTAACACAGATTGGCAAGAACTTATTTTGAGAAGTACTGCTTCCCAGACCCAAAACCTTTCCTACGCCAAAAATTATGGAAGTGGAAACGTTCGTGCTTCTTTCGGGTACCAAAAGCAATTTGGTGTCGTTGAAGGTTATGCACAAGAACGAATTACAGGGAGGATAAACGCATCACAAAGATTTTTTGATAATAAATTAAAAATTGATGCAAGCCTGACACTTTCAAGAATTAACGATGACGGGGGTGCTATTAGCAACAATTCGGGCTCTACTGGAGATTTGCTTGGTGCTACTTATTTTGCCAATCCCACATGGCCAGCAAGCACAAACTTTACAACAGGAGGCAGTGAAATTAACCCGCTCCAATTGTTGAACTACTATGATGATGTAACCAACACCGATAGATTTTTGGGGAACGTTTCCGCAGAATATAGCATTACAGAAGAATTAAAAGCTAAAGTTGCGGTAGGTTATGATGATTCAAGTTCTGAAAAATATCAAGTACAATCTTCATTATCAACTGGTATTGGAAACGCACCCGGTCAAGGGCAGGGAGCATTCAGTAACGTGGAGGTTACTGGTAAACTTTTAGATCTAACTCTTAATTACACTAAGGAATTTGATGATTCAAAGTTAACCGCATTAGTTGGTTACTCTTTCCAGAGCTACCAAAGAGCAGGTAAAAATATCACAGGTTTAGGTTTTGCAACAACAGATTTAAATCAAATGACTTCCGATTTGGAATCCGCGACCTCTACTATCGAAAGTCAACTCGATGGCGAGTACCAGCAATTCGGCTATAATGATTCAGGAACGTTTGTAAACCGTTTATTTGTAGACGAGCCAGGAACATTTAATGTAACCAGCCCTCTTGGCGTTCCAATTAGTGCAGTCGCAGGCGATTATTTTGATACTACAGATGAACTACAATCTTTCTTTGGTAGAGCTGAATATGCTATTGCCAATAAATATATTGTTACTGGTACTTTAAGGGTTGATGGTTCTTCAAGGTTTGGACCAAATAATCAATATGGTTACTTCCCTTCAGGTGCATTTGCTTGGAAATTGAACGAGGAAGATTTTATTGGAGATACTTTTTCTACTCTTAAACTTCGTGTTGGTTACGGTATAACAGGTAACCAGGAAGGTTTAGGATACGGTAATTTCACCGTAAGACAGCGTTTTGCGGATATTGGTATAGATCAAAATCAAAATATCAATGCGCCAGGTCTTTCAATTCAATCATTTACAAATGATGATTTAAAATGGGAAGAAACTGCGCAAGCTAACATTGGTATTGATTTTGGTATCAACAATAATAGATTTTCCGGTACGTTGGATTTTTACCACAAAACAACCAACGACTTGCTTCTTCAACAAGAAGCGGCACAACCTTCGCCCCAACCTTTTTTCTTTGGTAATTTAGATGCCAAAGTAATTAACCAAGGGGTAGAACTTTCCATGAACTATGATATCATCCAAATGGAGGAAGCCAACTGGAACCTAGGTTTCAACGTAGCATATAACGATAACATGGTGGAGGATTTCGATGGACAAATTCAAACAGGTGAAATTAACGGTAATGGTCTTACAGGAGCGTTTGCTCAGTTGTTAGCTGGTGGACAACCATTATTTTCCTACTATTTAAGAGAGTTTGGAGGATTTGATGAAAACGGAATCTCAATCTATCCAAATGGTGATGTTCAACAATTTGTTGATAAGAGTGCATTGCCTAAAGTTAATTTAGGTATTAGTACAAGTGCCTCGTACAAGAATTGGGACTTTAATGCATTCTTGTCCGGACAGTACGGATTCTATGTATATAATAATACGCAGAACGCCTATTTTACAGCAGGTATTATTGGAGTAGGTAAAAATGTTACCCAAAACGTTCTTACAAATGGAGAATCCAATGCCAACGCAGCTGATGTTTCTACAAGATTTTTAGAAAAAGGTGATTTCTTAAGGTTGCAAAATGCATCGTTGAGTTACAACGTTCCATTGAGCGGAGATGGAACTTTACAAAGTTTGCGTTTATCCTTGATCGGTCAGAACTTATTTATCATCACAGATTATTCAGGTCTTGACCCAGAAGTTAACGTACCAAAATCTTTGAACAATATACCATCTCTGGGAATCGACTATACCGCCTTCCCAAGGTCGAGAACAGTTACATTAGGTGTTAGTGCAACTTTTTAAAAAATAATTTCTATGAAAGCTATTAAACTAAATAAAATTTACATCTGGGCACTATCCTTGGGTATGTTGGGTTGCACAGATTTAGAAATCGAACAGACAGATTCGATATTCACCGACTTGAGCGGTGAATTTACAGGAGTCCAAGCTGAGTCGAGCCTTACTGCACTTTACAATTCAGTAAGAGGTCAATTACAAACACAAGAAAATTTGTACGCACTTGCGGAAGTGAGTACCGATGAGTTTGTGGTTCCAACTCGTGGAACAGACTGGGGAGACAACGGAGTATGGAGAACTTTGCATTCTCACACTTGGAGTCCAACACACCAAAGAGTGAAAAATGTTTGGAACGATCAGAATAGTAATGTATTTAATGCAACTACTATTATTGATAGTAGAAGTAGCCCAACTACACAACAAGTTGCTGAGGCTAAGTTTTTAAGAGCTTATAGCATGTTTTGGTTAATTGATATGTTTGGGCAAGTTCCATTCAGAACTCCAGATGAAGGACCGGATGTAAATCCAACAGTTATGACAAGAACCGAGGCTTATGACTTTGCTGTAACCGATTTGACCGAAGCCATTCCAGATTTACCGTCTGTAGGCCCAAGTGAAGAATTGGTCTCAGCTTCAAAAGCAGCCGGAATGATATTATTGGCTAAATTTTACTTGAATAAGCATATATACACAGGCTCCGGAACACCAGACGCTTCGGATATGCAACAAGTTATTAGTTTAGTAGATGATATCGAAGCTGAAGGATTTGCCCTTAAAGAAGGATATTTTGAATTGTTTGAAGATGGAGGCTACGAAGACATCAACGATTTAAATACTGAAACTATCTGGTTTACAACAGCTGGTGTTGGTGAAAACATTTGGAACACTTTACACTACAATCAAGTAGTTCCAGATCAAGCTGGTGGTTGGAACGGTTTTACCACGATTGCAGAATTCTATGATTTGTTTGAAGGTGATGCCAACGTAAACACTACTGGTTCAGGTCAGGAAGAAAGAAGAGGTTTTGTGCCTACAGATGGGACAAACTTTGGTATTGGAAACGGTTTCCTAATTGGACAACAGTACGATGCCAACGGTAATCCCTATACAGACAGAACCGGAGCCCCTTTGGTCTTCACAAAAGAATTACCAGGTTTGTTGGGTAACAACGAAAGAACTGGAATTAGGGTAATTAAATACAACCCTGCCAATGGTGCTTTTGCCAATCACAAGATTGTATTCAGATATGCCGATGCTTACTTAATGAAAGCTGAGGCCATGTTACGAAGTGGAGGAGACCCAACAGCAATGGTTAATGCTCTTAGAACATTGAGAGGAGCTTCTGCATTAGGAAGTGTTACCGAGCAAGACATTATTGATGAAAGAGGAAGAGAATTGTATGGTGAGCTTTGGAGAAGAAACGATTTGATTCGTTTCGGGCAGTTTACTGCTCCATGGTCTTACAAAGAGGTCTCTGGGGATGACACCAAAAACTTGTTCCCTATACCTGCAACGGCAATAATCTCGAACCCTAACTTGGTACAAAACCCAGGATATTAATAAAACAAAGTTTAAGTCGTTTATATATGGAAAGACCACCGATCGGTGGTCTTTCCTTTTTATTTGGTATAACCTTAATCAAACATTAATCTTTCATTAGAAAAAGATTAATCGTTACCCTGCCCCACTTGCTCTGGAATTAATTAAATTACCCACTGCTTTTAATGAAAGAAATGAGAGGACAACTCTGGATTATTTTTGGCTTTGTACTAACCCTAACAAGTTGTGGGAAAAAAGAAACGAAAACGCTATTTGTTCAAAAAGATTCGCAACACACAGGAATAACATTTAACAATCAACTTACCCAGAACCCAGACCTTAACATTTTAAACTATCTCTATTTTTATAATGGGGCCGGAGTGGCAGCTGGTGATTTTAATGGTGATGGCCTTGTAGACCTCTATTTCACTTCCAATCAGGAACAAGACAAGTTTTATCTTAACCAAGGAGATTTTATATTTAAAGACATCACTACGACTGCTAAGCTCATAAACGAATCTGGCTGGACTACAGGTGTTACACAAGCCGATGTTAACAACGATGGGCTTTTGGATATATACATTTCCAAAGTTGGGGACCATGGTGTCATCCGTGGACATAACTTGCTTTATATTAATCAAGGAAACAATCAAGATGGCATACCTACTTTTAAGGAGGAATCTAAAAAGTATGGTTTGGACTTTATCGGATATTCCACTCAAGCTGCTTTTTTTGATTATGATTTGGACGGTGATTTGGACATGTATCTCCTAAATCATTCGGTAAATCCAAATCGTTCCTATGGAAAAGGCGCAAAACGAAAAATTGTAGACTCCATGTCCGGCGATATCCTTTTTAAAAATGAAAACGGTAGATTTATCGATGTATCCAAAGAAGCTGGTATTTTCCAAGGATCTATAGGGTATGGATTGGGACTTGCAATTAGCGACATAAATAACGACGGTTACCCAGACATCTATATTGGTAATGATTTTTTTGAAAACGACTATTTATATATCAATCAACAGGACGGAACATTTAAAGAGACCATCTCTGATGATGATAAGAAATTGGGACATACCACCCACTTTTCAATGGGCAACGATATCGCCGACATCAATAATGATGGGCTATCCGACATTATATCCTTGGATATGCTGCCAGAGGATCTGGAAACGTACAAAACATCCGGTCTGGAATATCCTTATCCAGTATACCAACAATACCTTAAAAATGGCTTTGCTCCTCAGTACATGGCAAACACACTTCATTTAAATTTAGATGGTGAAAACTTTGCAGAAATTGCCAATTTAAGTGGAATAGATGCAACGGAGTGGTCATGGGGAGCGTTACTGGCAGACTTTGATAATGACGGGTTCAAAGATCTTTTTATATCCAACGGCATTCAAGGTGTAACCAACGACATGGATTACATAAATTACATTTCGAACGAGGATATTCAACAAAATATAGAAAAAGGACTGTCCGACAAGGACATGGCTCTTATTGATCGGCTACCAAAGAAGAAAGTACAAAACTATTATTATAAAAATAACGGGGGTACAGATTTTACCAATGTAACCGATACCTGGGGACCACAATTAGACTCCTATAGTAACGGTTCTGTTTATGCGGATTTGGACAACGATGGAGATTTGGATTTGGTCGTAAACAACGTAAACCAAGAAGCCTTTGTAATGGAAAACACATTAGAAGGTGGGAACTTTACAAAAATTAAATTTGAAGGAAGTCCAAAAAATAAATTTGGGATAGGTGTTAAAGTTCTTGTATTCAACAATAATAAAGTAGCTGTCCAAGAAAACATTGCAACCCGGGGTTTTATGTCTGCTAAGGACAATAGTCTAAACTTTGGTCATGGCAAAGACACCATAATTGATTCTATCCAAGTAATATGGCCAGCAGGAAAATTTGAAACCTTACATAACATCAAGGCCAATCAAGTATTGGAAGTTAGCTATTCCAATGCATCAGGAAATTATTTTACGAACATAACACCTAAAAATCCAGAGTATGAACCTTCTTCACAAAGTATTGAATTTGTTCATAAAGAATATCCCAGTCTGGATTTTGACCGAAACCCACTTATTCCATTTGCTTACTCAAATGAAGGTCCGTCGACTGCAATAGCAGATATCAACAACGATGGAATGGATGATCTTTTTATCTGCGGTGGAAAAACACAAGCTTCAAAACTATACCTACAAGATGAAAAAGGCAACTTCAATGCGCATCAACCGGAACTATTCGATCTAGATGCAATCAACGAAGATATTGACCAAGTTTTTGCCGATATAGATAATGATGGAGACCTAGATCTAATCGTAGTTAGCGGTGGCAATGAATTCACTACTGGCAAACCGCTCCAACCAAGACTATATCGTAACAACAAAGGAATTTTCACCAAAGACGAAGAAAACTTCTCGGAACTTGAGGTAAATGCATCAAAAGCTGACGTCGTGGATTTTGACAACGATGGAGATCTCGATCTTTTTATTACTTCAAACGCAGTTCCAACGAAATTTGGGGAGAAAAGTGAGCAATACCTTTTGGAAAATGATGGAAAAGGCAATTTTAAGGATGTGACATCTTCCTTCGCACCAGAACTGAAAAATATAGGCAATGTAAAAGATTTTATATGGAAAGATCTTGATAAAAATGGATTTCAAGATCTTATTGTTGTTGGTCATTGGATTCCAGTCACCATCTTCTTGAACAACGGAAAACAACTATTACCCCAAAAGGACAATGGCCTAGCAAAAACCAACGGGTGGTGGAACTGCATTGAAGTTGCCGATTTGGATAATGATGGAGATTTGGATTTACTTGCTGGCAACTGGGGACTCAATACCAAGTTCAATGCCTCCACTAAAAAACCGATCACACTCTATATCAACGATTTTGATGACAATGGTTCCATTGAAACCGTAGTGACCCATTTTCATGGGGACAGGGAAACTGCTTTTGCATCTAAAGATGAACTTACCAAGCAAATGCCTTTTTTGAATAAAAAATTTCTGTTCTACAAAGACTTTGCAAAGGCCTCCTTAGAAGAATTATTTGGTGATGATAAATTAGAAGAAGCAACTAAAAGAAAAGTATATCTACTCGCCACTTCATATTTTGAAAATGATGGCAACAATAACTTTAGCATAAAAGAACTTCCCAGGTTAGTGCAATCTTCTTCGGTGAACGATATTTACTTGGTAAAAAACAGTGAAGAAAGGATTAATGAAATATTAATGGTAGGCAATAATTTTGAGATAAGCACCCAACTTGGTAGATTGGACGCTTCACACGGATTTTTATTACAAAATGACAATAATGGCACTATAACTTGGAAACAAAACTTGGGGATTTCCGGCGCAGCCAGAAAAATTGAAAAAATAAATAGGAATGGGAATGCGGAGTTCATAATTACAATGAACAATGGTGCTCCCGTTTTTTTGGTCCAAAAACAAAACGATAAATGAAACTTAAATATATAACTGTATGCCTTCTCCTAACAGGACTATTGTCCTGTAAGAACAATGAAGGAAAACAACAAGTGGCGGAAAAGGAAATGGATACACTTTTTACCCTGTTGAAACCAGAGGAAACAGGTGTTACGTTCATTAATTCGATTGAAAACCAAAAGAATTTCAACATTTTTAAATACCGAAACTTTTACAATGGTGGCGGGGTTGCTATTGGTGATATCAACAACGATGGACTAGAAGATATTTACCTAACTGGTAACATGGTTCCCAACAGACTTTATCTGAACAAAGGGGACATGAAGTTTGAGGACATCTCGGAAAGTGCAGGAGTATTGGGAAACAAACCTTGGTCCACAGGAGTGGTAATGGTAGATATTAATCATGATGGGTTGTTGGACATTTATGTCTGTAATGCTGGTAACATGGAAGGCAACAACCATGATAACGACCTCTATATAAACAATGGAGACCTGACCTTTACCGAAAAAGCGGAAGAATATAACTTGGCCAAAACTGGATTCACAACCCACGCCACTTTTTTTGATTATGATAAAGATGGGGATTTGGATGTATACATTCTCAACAACAGCAACATTCCCGTAAGTAGTCTTGGCTATGCCGAACAACGGGAAGTAAGAGCCCAGGATTGGGAAGGCGTGCCCGACATTTTCAAAGGGGTTGGTGATATGCTCTTAAGAAATGACAATGGGAAATTTGTTGATGTTAGTGAGGAGGCAGGTATTTATGGAAGCCTAATCGGTTTCGGTCTAGGTGTAATGGTCACAGATTTTAACGGTGATCTGTACCCCGATATTTATGTGTCCAACGATTTTTATGAAAGGGATTACCTCTATATAAATCAAAAAGATGGAACGTTCAATGAAGAAATTAAGGATTGGACTTCCCATTTGAGCCTATCCGCTATGGGAATAGATATAGCCGACATTAACAATGACGGGCACAATGATATTTTCATTACAGATATGTTACCCGAAAAAGAACATAGGGTAAAATCCGTAATGGAGTTTGAAGGCTACAATATTTTTGACCTAAAGCAAAGCAAAGATTTTGGCCAACAATATATCCAAAACACATTACAGCTCAATAACGGTAACGGCACATTCTCCGAAGTTGCCTACTACAGTGGTGTCCATGCCACGGATTGGAGCTGGGCAGGACTCATGTTTGATATGGACAATGATGGTCTAAAGGATATTTTTATCACTAATGGAATAAACCACGATCTTACCGATTTGGACTTTGTAGACTTTTTTGCCAACGAAATTGTTCAAAAAATGGCTTTAACAGGCAAGAAAGAATCCATTGACTCCATTATCAGCAAAATGCCGGTAAAACCACAGCCGAACTTTGCATACAAAAACAATGGGGATATCACCTTTAAAAATGCGAATAAAGAATGGGGATTTGAGCTCCCCTCCCGCTCAAATGGAGCCGCATATGCAGATTTGGACAACGATGGAGATTTAGATTTAGTAATAAACAATGTAAACACACAGGCCTTTATTTACAAAAACAACACGGACACCCAATTGAACAACAATTATATCCAATTAAAATTCAAAGGGCCAAAAACCAACCCATTTGCAGTTGGCACATTGGCCAAACTATATTTTAACGGTAATATCATAAATCAAGAATTGATTCCATCCCGAGGCTTCCAATCTTCGGTACAGTATGATATGACATTTGGTTTGGGTAAAACCGGACAATTGGATTCTATTCGTATTGTATGGCCCGATAACCTTACTCAAAAATTGGAAAAAGTAGCGGCCAACCAAGTATTGGTATTAGATTATTCCAATGCAGAGGAAACCTATACAATACCAAACAAAGCAACGGTAAAGCCTTTCCTTAAGGAATTGGCTACAAGTGTCGTCGCTGCACATAAAGAAGATAAGTACAATGATTTTGATTACGAAGGTCTTATATCGCATAAGGTTTCCCAAGAAGGACCTTCACTAGCTGTGGCCGACATTGATGGTGATGGCAATGAAGACTTCTACATTGGTGGAGCTAAAGGACAACCGGGAACCATATATATGCATAGGGGCAATGGTAACGTAGTACCTAAGTCAATAAAGGCCTTTGAAGAAGATAAAGAATTTGAAGATGTCGCCGCCTCATTTTTTGATGCAGATGGTGACGGAGATCTTGATTTGGTCGTTGGCTCCGGCGGTAATGTTGTGGGAATGGAGCGTAATTACAGAGCTCGATTATATTTAAATGATGGCAACGGAAACTTTTCAAAATCTGAAAATGAGCTACCTTCAACATTTAAAAATATTGCAACAATAGCTCCATATGACTTTGACAACGACGGAGATGTAGATCTTTTTATCGGGTCGCGAAGTGTAGTAGGCGTGTATGGTTTATCTCCTGACCATCTTCTACTTGAAAATATGGGAGATGGCACTTTTAACGATGTAACGGAACGCTTGGGGTACGACCTCAAAAATGCCGGTATGGTAACCGATTCCAAATGGGAGGACATTGATGGTGATGGTAAAAAAGACCTTATCATTACTGCAGAATGGGACACCCCAAAAATCTATAAGAACACCGGCAGGCGATTAACAAAAATGACAAGTTCCCTAGACAGTCTTCATGGATGGTGGAATACCGTAGAAACGGCAGACCTTGATGGCGACGGAGACCAAGATTTAATTTTAGGCAACCAAGGTCTCAATCTTCATTACAAACCTACGGAATACGCACCAATGAAATTGTATATCAACGATTATGACAACAATGGCACCATTGAGCAAATCATGACCATGCAAGAAAATGGTGGCGATTATCCAATTCATCAAAAAAGAGAGCTTACCGATCAACTACCTTCACTTAAAAAACAGAACCTAAAGGCAACAGATTATGCCCACCGTACCATCCAACAGCTTTTCCCAAAAGAAGTCATGGACAAGTCGATTGTAAAGAAAGTAGAGACCTCGGCATCTGTAATAGCCATTAATGAAGGAGGTGGTAAATTTACCATTAAAAATCTACCTCCAAGAGTGCAACTTTCTTGTATTTGTGATATTACCTGTGCCGATGTGAACAACGATGGCAACCTTGACTTGATCATGGCGGGTAACAATTACGAATTTAAACCGCAGTTTTCACGTTTGGATGCAAGCCAAGGAAACCTATTGTTGGGGGACGGCAACCTAAATTTTACCTGGCAAGATTATGAGACAAGCGGCTTTAAGATCAGGGAAGAAGTGAAATACCTAAAACAGTTCAAGGATAAAAATGGCAAAATTTATGTTATTGCCGCAATTAACAACAATAAACCAAAGATTTTCGCTCTGAATGAATAGGTTTCTCATCATAGTACTAGCAACAGTTTTGATTGCTTCTTGCAAAAAGGAAGGCAGTCTTTTTGAAAATCCCGGCCCACAAAAAACCGGGGTCCAGTTTACCAATACCCTTACATCTACCGATGACTTGAGCATTTTGGATTATCTCTATTTTTATAACGGAGGAGGAGTTTCCATCGGCGATATCAACAATGATGGTTTGCCCGATATTTTCTTTTCAGGAAACCAAGTCAAAAATAAATTGTATCTCAACAAGGGTGATTTAAAATTCGAAGACATTTCAACAACCGCTGGGATAGAAGGAAACAGTAGCTGGAACACTGGAACCACCATGGCCGACGTAAATGGTGACGGATTTTTGGACATTTATGTATGTGCCGTAGTTGGCATCAATGGATTTAATGGTTTCAATGAGCTGTACATAAACAATGGGGACAATACCTTTACTGAAAGTGCAGCAAAATATGGACTGGATTTCGATTCCTACAGTTCCAACGCCACTTTCTTTGATTATGACTTGGACGGTGATCTCGATCTCTATCTCCTCAACCATGCAGTACACACCCAAAATTCCTTTGGTCGTTTTGATCTTAGGTACGAACGCCGCTATGAAACAGGTGACAAACTTTTACGAAACGACAATGGAACTTTTACCGATGTAAGTGAAGAGGCCGGTATTTATGGAGGAATCAATGGGTATGGGCTAGGTTTGGCCATTGCCGATTTTAATCAAGATGGGTATCCGGACATTTATGTGGGCAATGACTTCCATGAAGACGATTATTATTACCTCAACAACGGGGATGGGACATTTACGGAAAGTTTAAAAAAATACTTTGGACATACTTCTCGTTTTTCCATGGGCAGCGATGTAGCTGATATAAATAATGATGGACGCCCAGATTTTATTTCTTTGGACATGCTTCCCGAAGACGAAGTGGCCCTAAAATCCTCTGAAGGGGATGACAACATCCAGACCCAAAAAATGAGGATTGAGCGTTTTGGCTACCACTATCAGTTTACACGCAATATGTTGTTCGTGAACCAACCAGACGGTAATTTTATGGAAACCGCACTGATGAGTGGTATAGCAGCGACAGATTGGAGCTGGAGTGCCCTTTTTGGTGATTATGACCTTGATGGCCAACAGGATATATTCATTTCCAACGGGATTCCAAAAAGACCCAACGACTTGGATTTCATCAAATTTGTTTCCAGTGAACAAATCCAGCAAAAAATGGACAACACCAAACTCGTAGACCAAAAAGCCTTGGACTTAATGCCGTCTGGAAATGTGCACAACTATGTTTTTAAAGGCGGAACAGATTTGAATTTTCAAGACATGTCCGGAGATTGGATTACAAAAGATACCCTAATTTCCGGTGCGACCGCTGTGGGCGACCTCGATGGTGACGGCGATCTGGATTTAGTTACGAACAACATTGATCGACCAGCGACACTGTACATTAACAAAACAAACGGCAAAGGAAATTATATAAAACTAAAATTTAATTACACCCAAAAAAATACGCATGGCATCGGAACCAAGGTATATTCATATTCCAACGGTCAATTGCAATTTAAAGAGCTGTTTCCTACAAGAGGTTTTCAAGCATCTTCCGAACCGATAATCCATTTTGGATATCAAAAAGTGGAACAAATCGATTCCATTAAAATTATTTGGCCGAACAAAACTTATCAGGTTGTTAAAAACGTGCCCGTAAACCAAACACTGACCGTAGCTCCAAAAAACACAATACCTTTTGATTATAATTCGTTACACGTAACCAAAAAACCACTGTTCAGTCCCGTACCCAACAATCTAGGTCTTAATTTTACTCACAAAGAGGACAACTATACCGATTTTAACCGTGAAAAATTGATTCCCTATCAAGTCTCCGATAGAGGGCCAGCTGTAGCAGTCGGTGATTTAAACGGAGATGGAAAAGATGATGTATTCTTTGGCGGATCTAAATACGAACCCTCACAAATCTATCTTCAACAAGACTCTGTTTTTATACACCGGCCATACGATACCATTATAAAAGATAGGATTCGAGAAAATGTCTCTGCAGCTATAGCAGATTTTAACGAAGATGGAAAAAATGACTTGATTGTTAGTTCGGGAGGGGGCGACTTTTTTGGAAAGGCCACTCCTTTGATGGATGCATATTACATACAAAAAGATACCGTTTTTACCAGTGTTGAGTTGCCAGAGTTTTATCAAAACTCATCTGTGGTAAAACCTTTTGATTTTGATGGTGATGGTGACTTGGATGTTTTTGTGGGTGGACATACCATTACATCCAAATTTGGAACTCTAGCCAGTTCCTATTTGTTGGAGAATCAGAATGGAACTTTTAAGGTGAATAAATCATTTGAGGAATTTTCCAAAGGAATGGTGACCGATGCTATTTGGAGCGATTTTGATAATGACGGAATCACGGATCTCATCTTGGTTGGGGAATGGATGGCTCCAAGGTTTTTGAAAAATCAAAATGGCACTTTCACAGAAGTCCAGCAAGAAAATATTACCGGTCTTTGGCAAGCCATTGAAGCTTTTGACATTGATGGGGACGGAGACACCGATTATCTCTTGGGCAACTGGGGGACCAACTCCAAGTTCAAGGCATCTCAAGAGCATCCCATGAAGTTATATTTTAATGATTTTGACGAGAACGGTCAAACTGAAACCGTAACTGCCATGGAAAAAAATGGTGAATATTATCCATTGGAAACATTGGACGGATTAGCCTCTCAAATGGTCTATCTGAAAAAGAAATATACTACATACAAATCTTTTGCAGGTGTCACCATGGAAGAGATTTTTGGCGAGGACATGTTAAAAGCATCTACGCAATTGGAAGTAAATACCCTTACATCGGGATATTTGAGAAATGATGGAGGTTCATTTGTTTTTGTTCCCTTTAAGAATGAGCTCCAAATATCACCGATCATGTCCTTTTTAGTAGATGATTTTGATGGTGATGGCAATCGGGAAGTATTGCTCGGCGGTAACTATTTTGGAGTAAAACCCTATCATGGCAGGCTGGATTCATTTCCTGGAGCCCTACTCAAAAATGAAACCGATATTCTATTGGGCAATCAATTGGGGTTGGATTTTACCAAAAAATCAATTCGGCATTTAAAAACAATTACACTTAATAATAAAAAGTATTTGTTAGCTACATTCAACAACGACAAAGCACAAGTCTATAAAATCAACAAGTAAAACAAATCATGAAAAAAGGAATAAGTCTCATCGCAATAGTGTTATTGGTTCTGACTTCATGTCAAAAAAGACAGGAACCCATCGAAATCACTCCAGAGGAACTGCATGCTTCCATGGACAAGGTTATCGAAGTAATGATTCACGATATCTTTTCACCCCCAGTGGCCAGCAGGATATTTGCATACCCCAATATTGCAGCATATGAAATCATTGCCTTAAAGAATGACAATTATAAATCCTTGACAGGACAAGTAACCAACTTGAAAAGCATTCCTGAACCAAAAAATGAAGAGAACATCAATTTTGAAATGGCCGCACTCATTGCCCATATAGATTTGAACAAAAGATTGATTTTTTCAGAAGATAGGATTGAAAATTTTCGTGATAGTCTATATACTATTTGGACAGATAAGAATGAGCCCGTTTTTAACGCTTCCAAAGATTATGGCCTACAAGTAGCTGATTTTATAGGCGAATGGATGGACAAGGACAACTACAAAGAAACCCGTACCATGCCAAAATTCTCCGTAAACTCTGAAGACCCCTCACGCTGGCAACCTACACCTCCGGCCTACATGAACGGAATAGAACCCCATTGGAACAAAATACGCCCTTTTGCTATTGATTCTGCACAACAGTTCAAGCCTGTTCCTCCGCCGGAATTCTCCATGGAAAAGGACTCCGATTTTTATAAGGAGTTAATGGAAGTGTACGAGGTAAGAAAAAGCATGATAGAGAAAGGGGATAAATCCGAAGAAATAGAAATAGCCCAGTTTTGGGACTGTAACCCCTATGTTTCCGTATCAAGGGGACATTTAATGTTTGCTACAAAAAAAATCACACCAGGTGCCCATTGGATAGGGATTACCAAAATAGCTTCAAGAAAAGTAAATGCCGATTATGCCCAAACAATTTACGCCTATACTAAAACATCAATTGCCATAGCCGATGCTTTTATAAGCTGTTGGGATGAAAAATACAGAAGTAACCTGATACGTCCAGAAACTGTGATCAATGAATATTTGGACGACAGTTGGGAGCCTGTATTACAAACACCACCGTTTCCAGAGTATACCAGCGGACACAGTGTGGTCTCCGGTGCCGCAGCTACCGCCTTAACGGATATCTTTGGTGATGACTTCGCTTTTGATGACGATACAGAAGTAGCCTATGGTCTTCCAATCCGTTCTTTTACCTCCTTTAACCAAGCTGCCGACGAAGCTGCTATTAGCCGAATGTATGGTGGCATCCATTATAGAGCAGCTATAGAAGTAGGAGTAAAACAAGGTAGGGACCTCGGAAAATTTGTAGTGGATAAATTGGACATGACAAAGCGCTAATTCCTATTTTTGTTGGTTAATTATGAGGAAGATTTATTCAATAGTTCTAGCCCTTGTGGTAGGAGTAGTTTTGTGGTACTTGTTTTTAAAGCCGCAAGATTATCAGGTTAATTTTAAAGCAAAAGCAATTCCTGGAACCATATTCGAAACTGTAAAAGCTTGGAACAACGGTTTTGATTCTGTACACCCTCTGGTCTACATAAATCCAAAACATTTTAAGCAGAAAATTTTTATGAACGATTCTGTCCATTTATATGAATGGAAGATTAGTCCAGTACACGATTCTTTGAGCAAAGTTCAAGTCAATATCAAAGATCAAGACCATTCCATGAGCAATCGTTTGTCAGTACCATTTTCTGATACCGATTTTGAGAAAGGTTCACGAAAATTGCTCTTGGACTTCAATAGTTTTTTGAACGAACATATAAAAGGGTTTACTGTTTCCATTGAAGGTGAGGAAGAAACATTCTCGTCCTATTGTGCATGTGTACAACTCAAAACAGCACCGGAGGACAAGGCTAAGGGCATGATGGCCAATTACAATTTTCTAAACACCATTTTATTGGAGAAAAAAATAACATTGAACGGTCCGCCCTTTGTAGAAGTACTGGATTGGGATTTGGAAAACAATAGTCTTACCTACAACTTCTGCAACCCGATTATTCGCTCCGAAAGGCTTCCGGACCATCCGGATATTGAATATAAACGTATCTTTAGTAAGAACGCCATCAAGGCCGTCTACCACGGAAATTATATCACCTCAGATCGTGCTTGGTATGCCATATTGGACTACGCAGAACAGAACAACATACCTGTTGAGGACAAACCACTTGAAATTTTTAATAATAACCCAAATATGGGAGGTAATGAGCTAGAATGGACGACAGAAATATTTATGCCCATAAAAGAACCCAATGAATAAGATTGCCCTTGTTTTTCTCTTAATGACAATAAATGCTTGTGCCCAGAAAACATACATGGGTGAAATGGACAAGTTGGGCAAGCTTCCTTCTAAATTAAAAGAAGTTTCCGGAATGGAAATTACTCCTGATGGAAAAATATGGGTGATTGAAGATAGCGGGAACAAGGATAAAATATATAGGGTTGATAAGGATGGTGACCTTAAGGAATCTTTAAAAATAGACCATGCCAAAAACCAAGATTGGGAAGATTTGACCATTGACATTGCGGGCAACCTATATATTGGTGATTTTGGCAATAATGCCAATAAGCGCAAGGATTTGGTTATTTATAAAATTCCGAAGGAGGAGATGGACAAAAAAGAACCCAATGCTGACAAAATTGAATTCAAATACCCACAACAAAAGGATTTTCCTCCCCAAAAAGACAGTCTTTATTTTGATACCGAGGGCTTTTTTCACCTAAACGATTATCTGTACATATTTACAAAAAACCGTACAAGACCATACTCTGGAAAGACCTTGATTTATAGAGTTCCTGATAAAGAAGGGGAATACGAGGCTGAATTCTTGGGCTCGTTGTTCTTATGTGCAGACCAAGACCATTGCTCGGTAACGAGTGCCGATATTTCTCCTGATGGCAAAACAATTGCTTTGCTAAGCTATGGGTTTATGTTTTTGCTTACGGATTTTAGTGCTCCGGACTTCACCGAATCTTCATTAAAAATCGTTGACCTAAATACCAATACGCAAATTGAATCGGTTTGTTTTGTGGACAACAAAACGCTTCTTATTGCGGATGAAGAAAACAAACACGGTGGCAGAAAACTTTATGAATATCGATTTTAATTAATTGTCTTCAAGATTTTTTTTAAGACACCCATAAAACACGAAGCAGGATTCAAGATTCGACCAACATTCTCATCTAATTTGTTTTTAATCAATATATTATTGACATTTGGCCACTATGATTCCCAATCAACAACATAGCCTACAACTCTTAAAAAAACACTTTGGTTTTGATTCATTTTTACCTAATCAAGAAGCCATTGTCAACAGTGTTTTAGAAGGGAAAGACCTTTTGGGCATTATGCCCACTGGTGGTGGAAAATCCGTTTGTTTTCAATTACCTGCACTCCTACATGAAGGAACAACCATTGTAATTTCACCACTAATTGCTTTGATGAAAGATCAGGTTGATTCCTTAAAGGCCAATGGTATCCCAGCTGCGTTCTATAATAGTAGCCAAGCCACTGAAATTCAGAATGAGATATTAAATAAACTTCAGAATAAAGAAGTCAAGCTTTTGTATATAGCGCCCGAAAGTTTAGCTTATTTAACACCCATTTTGAACGAGGAAATTGTAAGTCTGATCGCTGTGGATGAAGCTCACTGTATTTCAGCATGGGGACATGATTTTCGGCCTGCTTATACGCAATTGGGGAAATTAAAAGAGGAACTGCCCAATGTTCCCATTGCAGCCTTTACCGCAACAGCAGATAGTGCAACGCAAGATGACATTCTAAAACAGCTAAACATAAGCAATGCCGAGAGGCACATTGCGTCTTTTGATAGGAAAAACTTATTTCTCGAAGTACGTCCGGGAACCAACCGATTTTCTCAAATTATCCGTTTTTTAGAAAAGCGAAATGGTCAAAATGGTATTATTTATTGTTTAAGTCGTAAAGGGACCGAAAAACTAGCCCAAAAATTAAACAGCAATGGATTTACAGCACAAGCTTACCATGCCGGATTGGATATTGAAACCCGTAACAAGGTTCAGGAAGACTTCATCAACGACAGAACACCAATAATTGTGGCCACCATTGCTTTTGGTATGGGCATAGATAAAAGTAATGTCCGTTGGGTAATCCATTATAACATGCCAAAGAACATAGAAAGCTACTATCAAGAAATTGGTCGTAGTGGACGTGATCGCCTACCTGCGCACACCTTGTTGTTTTATAGCTTTTCCGATGTAATCCAACTACGCAAGTTTATTGAAGATTCATCAACAAAAGAGGTGCAGCTGGCCAAATTGGAACGCATGCAGCAGTTTGCAGAAGCCTTGAGCTGTCGGCGTATCGCTTTACTCAACTATTTTGGTGAACATGTTTCCGAAAATTGCGGCAATTGTGATAATTGTAAATCGCCTCCCCATTTTTTTGACGGCACTATTCTGGCCCAAAAAGTCTGTTCTGCTGTATATCGATTACGAGAACAGGTAGCATTAACCATGCTGGTAGATGTGCTCCGAGGCGCACAAAATGCGCAAGTATTGGAAAAAGGCTATCAAAACATAAAAACGTATGGTGCCATAAAAGATGTTTCTTGGCAGGATCTGCAACAATACATCATCCAAATGGTAAATCAGGGTATTTTAGAGATTCGGTTTCATGAAAATGGCCGTTTATTGCTCACTCCGTTGGCAGAACAAATTTTGTTCAAAAATAGAAAGGTACAGCTTGCCACACTTCAAAAAGAGGAGAAAAAAATACAGAGCAAACGCACAGAAAAAGCGTCTCCCGATGGTTTATTTGACAAATTAAAAGCTCTTCGCTCAGAAATTGCCAGCGAAGAAAATGTGCCGGCATATATCATATTCAGCGATGCATCTTTACGTGACATGGAAGAAAAGCTACCCCAAACTGAAGTAGAGTTTATGGAGGTAAGCGGTGTGGGTGAAGCCAAAAAAGATAAGTATGCCCAGCGCTTCCTCAAGGCTATCAATACTTGGCACGACTCCAAAAAAAGTACACATATGGTCTCTTTTTCATTGTTCAAAAAAGGGGTGAAGGTGCCCGAAATAGCCTTGCAACGGGAATTGAAAGAAGATACCATTTATGGCCACCTTACAAAGGCCCACGAAGAAGGGGAAGCCATTGACCTTCACCAATTTATTTCTGAGGAAGAGGTTGAGCATATCCAGGCTGCAAAAGCTGTTCTGGATGGCAAAACAGAAGGTTTAAAACCTTTTTTTACACATTTTGAGGAACAAATCCCTTACTGGAAAATTAGAATGGCATTGTACTTTTTAGAAGAAAACAAGGCTCAATAGGATTTATATAAATCTGCTAAAACCCAAAACCAAGGCCAAAGGAAAAACGTAGTCCATCAGTACTGTTGAAAAGTCCAAAATTAATAGACAGTACATCCGCTCCATTAAGGAAAAACCCACCACCATAAGAATTGTGCCACTTATTTGAATCCTCTCCTGGCAACCAAACACGACCGTAATCAAAACCTCCGTACAAGCCTGGTGTAACTGGCAGAATACCCGTTTTTGTCCGTCTAAAACTATATCGTAGATCGGTATTTTGAAAATACGCTGTTTTCCCAGTAAATCGTTGAAAACGGAAACCGCGGAGTCCATTATCACCTCCTATACTGGCTCCTTGATAAAATTCAAACCCATTTCCAATATTAAAATGCCCTTTAAATTTGGTGGCCAAGACCAATTTGCCATCTGAAGTTAGTTTATGGTCCATGGAAAAGGATGGGATAATATAACCAAATGACTTTGAGGTATCATCCAAATTGGTTTTGAAACCACCTTCCAAAGTTAACCCCATTCCCATGGTTGGAAATGCTTCATTATCGGTATTAAAATAACTGTATTCCACATCCGCTCCCAAAAAGTTTAAGTGATTTTCCTCTCCATCTGCTACATAGAACTGATTGATAAAGCGGTTTTCGGTTTCTTCGACCTCAATGTTTTCATATACCAACCCCAATCGCACTTTAGATCCAAAAAATCCACGCCATACCAAGGAAGGGGCAAATTTCAATGTCTGAATACGAACTCTATTGTAATCCATTCCCAAAGACTCGTCATCATCATTGTTAACGGTTTCGTTTCCGAAACCGAAAAAATTCTGTGTAAAATTAGGACTTGTAAATCTGGCATTTATCTCAAGGTTAACCTTGTTGAATATATGTGCAAACTCTCCTTGGTACCCGAAATCAAAACCATTGGTGGCAAAAAAGTATGCTGCATTTACAGTATGCTGTTGGGTAAATGGATTTTTCCTGAACCCATTAAATGTATAGGTGTTGGCTAGTCCTATTTTTACACCATCGTCCGGGTTATACCCCACTGTTGGCAATAGTTGGTTGTTACTTCCCTTAATATTTAAAAATTGGTACGTATTGCTTTCGTAATCGTTAATGAGCCGGATTTTACCTCCGTAGGCCTCATCCAAAGTATTCTTTTTGGTCTTAAAATCGTAAACTGTTAACTTTTTGGAATCTTCTGTGGTTTTGTAAATGTCATTGTTCTGACCTCCAGCAATGCGAACTTTTATTTTTGAGGTTTCCGTTTTGGCATTGAATACGTCATCATCATCCAAACCGTAAATCCAGATTTCTTTGGTATAATCGGGATTATATTCCTTATTAAAGAAAAGATCTGTGATTTCCCCACCTTTGATTCTGTATACGCTTACCGCTACATTGCCATTAGGCAACGAAACAATATCAAAATAATCATCTTTATCGGTTCCGGTAATCACACTATACTTATTCAAGATAGCGTAATATTCCTTTGCTGTTTCTATTAGGTTTTCCTTTCGGGCAAGAAGTATTTTTTTGATTTCGGTCGTAGTCTTGTCCCTGACTTCTTCGGGGAATTCCAAAAAGGCTTCATCAATAATTTCTTCATTCAAATTTTGCTGAATTAATGTTGCCTGTTCTATCCACATATCCATATCCGCTTCGGACAGCAAAGCCATATCCAGTGCAAATGTCTTTGGTGATGATGTAAACCCTTTTACGCTTCTTATTTTTTCATAAAACCCTTCAAAAATACGAAGGGAAGGAACTGCTCTGGAACCAAAATTCATAACTAGACCATCCCCCCAACGGGAAAACACTTGGTCTCTATCCCTTGCAATTGGTTTATACACCTTGTCACCATCTACATTCTCAAATTCTGCCCAGCGCCATTGATCTATGTGTCTGTCCCAGTCCCCAACAAGAATATCAAAAAGTCGTGCTTTTATGTATTCCTTCTGATCTATACTATATTCTTCGTCTTCCCTCAGTTTCTCCATAAGGTCGTACGTACTCTCAATCTTCTTAGTGTATCCAAAGCTTTTCAAATTATCGTGTTCATCGGATACGTGTTCTTCAATCATATACAGTTCATCGCCAAATTCCTTGTTAAAATCACCTAAAACAGATTGTTTGGGCACATAATATAACTTAGGGTTGGTATGGTACATTCCAAGTGCATCCGATAATTTGGCAATGGTAAATGGGGCGTAAGGATGTGCACCCGTATATAGATCCAACAATAATTTTTCCGTATATGTGTCCTCAAATTGCCCTATAATGTATTGATCTTGAAAAGCAATTGCCTGTAGATACCTTTCAGCACTTTTCCTTAACCCCCTCATCACATATTCCCTGCCTTTTTCATCAGCTAATCTCAAAGAGTTGGATTGGTTCCCGCCTCCTTTACGAACTACGGTTAGACCTCCCAACAATGTATCCAACCGTACCGTGGGTGCTTTAACCTTGGTGCCATAATATTTTCTGTACCGCTCGCCCCACAACCATTTATGAAATCCACTAACCTCTATTTGTTCAGATTCGTATACTGATGCCATTTTTGAGGCTGGAAAATCATTTAAAAGTTCTATTTTTTTAGTTGATCTATCTGGCGGCAACACCTCTGTTTGAAACAGTAATGTATTGGTACTTGCATCCGCACTATAATAGTTTACTTGGGAAGAACCATCTTTGAATATTCTCAATATGGCATAACCATTTTTTCCAGTTGAAAACTTACTGCCATTCAACAATCGAGTTGCCCCTGTTTTGGCTCCAGAACCACTCACTATCTGTGGTTTTCCATACTCTTCAATATATTGAAGGGAGTGTTCGTGACCCGAAGCAAAAATAATTTTATCGGAATATTGGGAAAGGGTCACAATCCTATTCTTTAATTCATTGTACCTCACATTGGACTGGTCTTCTGCAGTGGCTCCCGAAGTTTTTCTCAAAAGATTGATTACCGAACCTAAAATGGGCAACGGTACCTTACCAGCACTGGGATACAAACCCCGTTCAAAAGAAAATTGTCCGCCGTGTGAACCATATGTGAACATGGGATGGTGCAACGTAATTAGCACGGTTTTATCCCTGTTCTTTTTGATTAAACTCTCTAGTTCCTCAAAAAACCGACCTCTATCCTTTATTTCACATTCATCATTTATGGTAGGGTGCTTGTCCCAATTAACAAGGTACCATTCCGTGTCAATGGCAATGACCATGATATTTTCATTGATTTCAATTTTTTCAATGGGACAACCGTTCTCAGGCTGAAAAGCTTCCTTATCATCCAATGCATCCTCAATATATTCTTCTTCTCTTTTAAGTCCTTTTAGACCGCCACTATACCAATCATGGTTGCCCGGGATAAAAATTGTTTTTCCCTTAAAGTTTTCCAGTGTGGTCAACTGTGCGTCCAAATAATGTTTAGAACGCTCGTATCCTTCCTTATCGGCATCTTTGTCCACAAATCCAGCTGGATAGATATTATCACCCAAGAAAATTACTGTGCTATTTGAATTGGCCCCATCAAGAACTTGTTTAAACCGTTTTAAGGTAGGGTTCAATTCTCCCATGGGCGATTTGCCCGCATCACCAATTAGATAAAAAGTATGTTCCACCTCCCTTTTATTTAAATCGGCAGAATGGATAAAGGGTTCAGCATACTTGGTTTCGTAGGTGGCGCAACCATATGCCAGAACAACTAACAAGGCAAGTAAGTAATGTTTCTTCATATCCCACAAGGTTGATTCCAAAATTTTGTAATTTGGATATCTTAATTAAGAGATATGTCGGAAATTGTTTCTAAAACTAAACACTTTGTTTCTGAGTTGTTAACTGAGAAGCTTGACTCCAGGTTCTTATACCACAACTTGCGACATACTCAACGGGTGGTTAAAAGTACTAAAGAATTGCTCAATTATTGTAAGCTGAGCGAGACAGAAAAAGAAAGAATACTGCTTGCCGCTTGGTTCCACGATGTTGGCCATATAGAAGGAATGACGGACCACGAAGAAATAGGTTGTAAAATAGCCTCCGATTTTCTCAAAAAAAACGATTACGACCCAAAAGGGATTGAAAAGGTGTGCACCTTGATTCTTGCAACAAAGATGTGCCACGAACCTTCCAATTTAATGGAAGAGATAATTCGAGATGCGGATATCTCTCATTTTGCCCAGAAAAGTTATTGGGAAACAACTGACTTTTTAAGAGATGAACTCAGAGAATTGGGGATTGCCGATTATACACCCAAACAATGGCGGGAAAAAAATATTAAAATGTTCCGCAAACACACTTTTTATACCGATTATGCTAAGGAGAACTGGGAAGTTGGGAAACTTAAAAATTTAAACCAACTGCTCAGAGAAAAGAAAGAAGAGAAAAAAATCGCAAAAAAAGAAGCTCTCAAAGCAAAATACAAAAGTGAAAGCCCTGACAGAAGTGTACAGACTTTATATAGGGTTACTTTGAGGAACCACCTTAAACTCAGTGATATTGCCGATACCAAAGCAAATATTTTGTTATCCGTAAATGCCATTATTATTTCGTTGGTACTGGCCAATTTGCTCACTAAACTGGATAATCCTTCCAACACCTATATGATCTATCCCACGTTTATATTAATATTATTTAGTGTTATTTCCATGGTACTGTCTGTTTTAGCTACAAGACCAAATATTACAAGTGGTAAGTTTACCAAGGAGGATGTAGAAAAAAAGCGGGTGAACCTTTTGTTTTTTGGGAATTTCCATAAAATGAAGCTCGAAGAATATGAATGGGCTCTACAGGAACTGACTAAAGACAAGGATTATGTATACTCGTCCCTGACAAAAGACCTTTACTACTTAGGTATTGTACTAAATAGAAAATATAAGATTCTTCGAGTTACCTATAATATTTTTATGTTCGGTATAATAATATCGGTAATTGCTTTTGGCATTGCCTTTAGGTTTTTTGGCCCAGAAAGGTTGGTTTTTTAAATCACGCGTTTAATTCTGCCATTAAATCATCATAGGTATAGGTACGCTCGGATTTTTTATCTTTTTGATATAAAATCTCAACTCGAATGGCTTTTAATCCTGATATTCCCTGAACCCCTTCCAGTTCCACAATTTCAATATTGTTGGTGAAATAACCTTTGGCTTTTAAAAAACCAATATACCTTAGGTACTCTTTTTCATCCTTACGTTGTGAATATACAATTGCAAGCTTCCCTTTTTGTGTAAGGCGTTCGTTGGTCCCCTTGATATAGGATTTATCTATTCGTTTTTTAATAACCTCATATCTGGCGTTATATGTGCCATCAACATCAAAACGTTTTTCATCCATTCTAAAACGAATTGCCAAAGAGGTGCTGTATACCAAAACCAAAGATGCCACATCCAATTTAACTGGCAAATAAGGTTTTAAAGCGTAATATTTATTCTCCATTTCGCACATGGTCTGGAGCTGCCATAATCTTAGATTGCTCAAAAATAGTTCGCTGAATTCTCTACCGTTTGCAATAGAACTTCCTATATATATATTATGTTCCACCCCATCGGTTTTATAGCGTTCAAAATAGTGTGGAAACATGTTCTGTGCCTCTTCCTGTTTTTTATCCAATAGGGCTGCCAGTTTCATGTTCGCTTCCATTACACTGTTATCGTAATTCCTGCGATGATCGTAATAGCTTTCTGTGACCTTATCGATTTTCTGGTTATACGTATCCAATAGGGCCGCTATCTCTGTATCTTCTTTTTGAAAATGATTGAATACGGGATCCACCTCTTCTTTTACAAAATCAAAAACTGCCTGTTCGGTGTGTGTGTACAGCGCTTCTTTGACCTCATTTAAATAATTGTTCACTCTAAACATCAACTCCTCATATATTGGGAGCTTGTATTTTTCAAATGCAATCTGCAGTACATCATTGATTTCGGAAAGCTGGATCATTAAATCCCTCTGAATGGCCAGGTTACGCTGTTTTGCAGAATCTTTTATATCTATTTGGCCATATAACGGATACACATCCTTGAAAACGATTTCTTTAAAGACGGGTTCGTTTCCGGCTAATTCGTCCGCCATAAATCTTTTCGCCTCTTCTTGAAACTTCCAATATACGGATGGATGCACCGAGGTACACTCATGTTGTATAACAGCATCTATTAGATTTTCTTCTTCCTCAATGGTTCTCATTACCGCAGCGATAATATATGGCATTACATCATCCAACTTATTTGCGTTGACACTATTGAGCTCATTGGTTTTTCCGGATACCAGCTCGAGTACCCCCAATAATTCTCCATTTACGGAAATTGGGGCTAAAATGGCACTCTTAATACCTTGATCCATCAAGTTTTTATAGGGCTGAACCTTCCCCTCGGTCTTTTCGTAGTATTTCTCCACATTGGAAATGGCGAAATACATGTTTTCCTTAAATAGTTTTCCATGAGAATATGTGCAAAATGTAGAGTCGCATTCCTCTTTTTCCTTTCCGTTAAGAATATAGCTGTCCATACCTTTGCCATATATCTTAAAAAAGTGGTTTGTTCCTGAATCATATCCAGCAAACCCCACCTTTATCCCGTTTAGATTGAAGAATGACCTAAACGTATCCTCAAAATTCTCCATGAATGACTCCTTGCCTCTTTGGGTTCTGCCAATCAAGGATGATTTTATTTCCGAAACGGAATGCTCTGCCGTTACATCGAACATATTGGATATAACAAAGCCTTTGGCGACAAAACTATTTGGAGGAATCTTCTCTTTCCAAAGGTCTAAATTGTAAAAATTGTCCAACAGTTCGTCCACATCCGTTTGGGTAATTTCCTTGGCCTTAACTGTGGGGATGATTTCCATAAAATCCGCATTATATAGAATACGGTACCTACGCATTACACCATTCGTATCCGGAATATCGTAAAAGAAAGGGCGCTTAAAATCCAGATTGTATCCGTAATAAAACTTAAGTATTACCGTACACCTCATAATATACCCATATTCGCGGGGTATATTGGTTATTTCCAGGTCAAAATCATCTCCAGCATCCTTTAAGATTTGACGAAAACGTTCAGATGAATTGAAGACCAGATTTTCAAAAGGCGTAGATGCGGTTTTAATCTCGTTCTTTGTCAAAATGGGAGCAAATGAATCTTCCAGTATGACACCAATTACATCCCTGTGTTTGTGCAGTAAGGACAAATCGGAAATACCTTCCCTTAATTCTGGATAAGGGGCCTGTGTATCCAACACATATTTTGCCCGCTCAGCAATTTGTGGATTGGAGTCCGTGAGTTGTTCATCATAATGCTCCAATAATTTATTGAAACTTACTAATTGAACCAAAGGGCTTTCCGAATGGTAGTCGTGCTTCATACCCAGTTAGTCGAGGTTTAGAAAGTAAAGTTACAAAAAGTAAATATGTGCGTCCTTTTCTAGATATATTTATGGACAAATCACCATTTTTAAAGATATTTAGCAAAAAAATATACATGTCCTCTTCAAACCGGTTAGACAGAGCCTACCAAAACGCCAAAACCGTTTTGTTTGATGATCATTCAAAATTTATTTTTTTTAGTGATTGCCATAGGGGTGACAACAGTTTTGCAGACGACTTTGCCAACAATCGAAACATTTACTTTCATGCACTCAACCAATATTACCGTGAGGGTTTCCAGTATATTGAACTTGGAGACGGGGACGAACTGTGGGAAAACCTAAGTTTTGACGCTATTTTTGAGGCGCATAAAAATGTGTACCAACTACTGAGAAGGTTCCATTTGGAGAAACGGCTCCATATGCTTTGGGGAAATCACGATATGGTATATCAAGATCCGCAGTATGTGAACAAAAATCTTTCCCATTATTTTGAACCTATTGATGGATCGGACAAACAACTTTTTGAAGGCATCACCTATCACGAAGCACTTATTCTAAAGCATGCAGATACTGGCCAAGAAATTTTCTGTGTACATGGCCACCAAGCAGATTGGTGGAATTATGTGTGTTGGCGTATTGGCCGATTTTTAGTACGGGTTTTATGGAAACCGCTCCAAGTAGTGGGTATTGCAGACCCCACTAGTCCAGCCAAAAACTATAAAGAACTAATCCGTATTGAAAAACGTATTAAACGGTGGATTCTTAAAAAAAAGCTGCTCATTACCTTAACAGGGCACACCCATAGACCTCGTTTTCCCGAACCCGGCCAAATTCCATTTTTTAACGATGGGAGTTGTGTTCATCCACGAAGTATAACAGGTATTGAGATTGAAAACGGAAAAATCTCCCTCATCAAATGGTATATAGACACCAAACCTGATGGTACCCTTCAGATTGTACGGGTTTTATTGGAAGGACCTGAAAAGCTTCGTGATTATATAGACAACTAAGTTCGTTTTGCCATGGTCTTTATGGCATCCACAAAGTGGTCCAACTCATCCGTAGTGGTAAATACATTTGGTGTGATCCTACATCCATGGACATTTTCAAAATCTATGGCCACCGTCCAAACTTGGAACTCATCCAACAATGTTTTGGCCATTTCGGCAGGTTTCATGTTCACAAGGCCAACGTTGGCAATTCCACAACTCCTATGTGACTCAATCGGAGTATTGATCACCACATTTTCTACATTTCGTAATTGGTCGCTCCAATATCGTTGTAGATATCGCATTCGATTTTCCTTGCGTTCCATCCCGATCATTTCCAAATAATCCAAAGAATCATGTATGGTCAAATCCGTGTGCACGGGATGGGTTCCCGTGTGGTTCAACCTCCGTATTTTGGTTTCATCATCTTCGTGCTCCGCCAACAAAGGCCAAATTTTGGGAATATTTTTTTCGGCAACATATAGTACGCCTGCCCCTAAAGGGGCACATAACCACTTGTGCAAACTCGCGCCATAATAATCGCAGTCCAGCTCCGCCAAATCAACATTTATATGCCCCACACAATGTGCACCGTCCACCATTACCTCAACACCGTGTGAATGTGCCATGTCACAAATTTTTCTGACTGGTAGAATATGACCGGTAACGTTTACCATATGGCAAATCATCAACAACTTGGTCTTCGGTGTAATTTGGGACTCGTAAAGGGAAACAATTTCCTCGTCCGATTCAGGGTGATTGGGCAAGGATATTTTTTTACAAACAATACCGTAGCGTTTTTCCATTTGGTGAAAATGAACCTGCATTGCACCATAATCTTGAACCGCAAAAATCGCTTCGTCCCCTTTCTTCCATGGATACCCTCCTATAATCATATCCAAGGATTCAGTGGTGTTACGGGTTATGATCAATTCCTTATCGGAACAATTAACAAATGCTGCCATACGGGCTGCCACTTCTTTCTTGTTATCCCATTGCACGGTACGCATATAATAAGACCCCTGGTAGTTCACTTCTTTAATATGTTCGGTGTATTTGTTTAGAACCGGGGTGGGTACAATATTGTAATAACCACTTTCCAAGTTGATGTAATCAGGTTTCAATCGATAATCTTCTCTTATACGGGCCCAAAAAGCTTCACTGTCTTTATCGGGATAAGGGAATTCGTCAACAGGAATGTTCTCAAAGGTTATTGGAAAAAGTGGGGCTGCCATGGCTGCATTGCCCATATAGCGTAAGAACTGTCTCTTTTTCATTTTGATGATGGGTTGATTAAAAAAAGAATGGTATTTTTCGATATTACTTTGACTTCAAGATACAACATACCCAGAAAACATGGATAATGTAAAGGTCATATTTGATCAAATCTCCATTAGGCACGATCTTGCATCGCATATTATGCTCTTGGGCATTGTTCAAGGATTTTTCTTGGCCATTGTTATTTTTTTAAGGGCGAAACTAAAGTCGGCCATCAATTTGTTCGGTTGGTCCCTTTTGGTGCAATGTTTGGTTTTTTTGGATGTGTACCTCTGTTACACCGGGCTCATCAAATACATGATCCACTTAAACGATTCCACGGAGTTCTTCGTGCTTTTGATTACTCCTACCCTTTACTTTTTTCTGTACACTTTATTGGAACGAAAACCCATCACCTTCAAAAAACATTGGCCACATTTTGTATTGCCTATACTGTATGCTGTTTCCCAAACGAACTATTATTCAAGTCCTATCGAGGTGAAACTCAATGCCTATTTAGGTGCTTACCACAGAGAGTTGGGTTTTGTGGACGTTCCTGGAAACATGAATTACTCCTATCACCTCATTAAAAATCAGTTTAGATGGCTGGTACTGTTCAGTTTCGCTTTTTATCTTGTTTTGTCCCTTTTATTAGTGATAAAAACCAGAAAAAAAGGATGGATTCCTCCTAAAAACGTAAAAATGGACAAGTATGTTTTTTCCAGAAACACAGTCGTTGTTTTTTTGGTACTGTTGCTAAGCCTGTTTCTTATTTATATGAATTATGAGGATGACGGAGGAGACCATATTATTGGAATCATACAGACTGTGACTATTTTTATCACCTCCTTTTTTATCCTTTCGGAATCTCGATTTTTTGAAAAATCATGGATTGCAGATAAATATGAAACGTTAGCCAGCAATTCCATCGAATTTGATACCATAGATAACTTTGTGACGGAATCAAAATACTATTCCCATCAAGATGTATCGCTGAAAAACGTGGCAGAAAAACTGAATACCAATGGTAATACAGTCTCTAAATTGATCAACTCCAAAACTGGAAACAATTTCAACGACTATATCAACCAAAAACGAATTGCATTGGCACAGAAAAGGTTGATGGATGATGAATACAAGCATCTCACCGTGGAAGCTGTTGGACAATCCGTTGGATTCAAATCCAAATCTGCGTTTTACAATGCATTTAAAAAACATACAGGGCAATCCCCTTCCGCATTTATGAAGCAAAAAAGGGGGTAATTTCTCCATAATTGCAATTCAGGACGTTTCGCTAGCCCAAAAACAACTCCTTTTCATTGGCTCTGATCACCTTTAGGAAAAATTCTTAAGATGAAAACTACAATAAGACGTTACGATTTGGATTGGTTAAGGGTTATTGTATTTGGGCTACTTATACTTTACCACGTAGGGATGTTCTTTGTGCCATGGGGATGGCATGTAAAAAACAACGAAATTTATGATTGGCTCCGATGGCCTATGCTGTTCCTGAACCAATGGCGCTTGCCCATACTTTTTGTAATATCTGGCATGGGCACCTATTATGCTTTGGGAAAAAGAAGTATGGGCAAATTTGTTTGGGAACGTTTTCTCCGTTTAGGCATACCTTTAGTTGTTGGCATGATTTTAATCGTACCTCCACAAGTATATTTTGAAAGATTGGTCGAGGGTACATTCTCAGGTTCTTACTGGGAATATTTTACAACAATTGCTTTTGATGGAGTTTACCCCGAAGGAAATTTAAGTTGGCACCACCTTTGGTTTTTACCCTACCTCTTAGTTTTTTCATGGATTCAGGCTCCAATGTTTGTTTATTTGCGCAAACAAAATACCCGCTTTATTGACTGGGTAAAAGGGATAGTCCAAAAAACTTGGGGCATATATCTATTTGTGATTCCGCTGTATTTTGTAGAATCGCTGATCGAACCCTTTTTCGATATCACCCACGCTTTGGTAGATGATTGGTTCAATTTTATTTTCAGCATAATTCTCTTCTTTTATGGTTTTGTATTGATTGCTACGGGAGATGCGTTTTGGCAGGCATTGGCCAGAATAAAGAAAAAAGCGCTGGTTTTAGGAGTGATCGGATTTATAGGTCAAGTAATTATTTGGTTGTTTTTTGAAGACGGTTATGTAATCCACTTTAGCGAAGCACTGTTAAAAGTGGTCAACATTTGGTCGTGGATTTTAGTACTCTTCGCTTATGCTTCCCAATACCTCAACAAACCAAGTAAAAGACTTTCCTATGCAAACAGGGCAGTTTATCCCTTCTACATCCTTCACCAGACCATTACCGTAGGTATTGCCTACTATTTGAAGGATTTGGATTGGGGACTTTTTCCAAAGGCAATGATATTAATCGTGGGGACATTTGGCATTAGTTGGCTCATTTATGACCTGATAATTTTAAGAATCCGCATATTGCATCCACTTTTTGGTTTAAAAGGTAAAGCCAAAAAAAAGCCTGCCGATTAACGATTTAACTACAATTTATCATGTTGATGGCAAGGTATTTGCTAATTTTATAACAAGATACTTCCTTACTCTTGTTATGAAAAGACTGGTTTTTACCTTACTGGGAATAATTTTTGGAATGGCTATGACATTCGCGCAATCGTCGGACCTGCCCACAACACGACCTTTAAAAATAGGGGACAACAATAAGCTCGATGTAAAAGCAAGCAACCAAGGTACTTTACTTCGTATGCCATCAATTTTAGATGAAGACCTCACTTCGAAAAATGAAAAACCTGGCGTTAAAATGCTTCCAGACAGAGAACTTTTACAAGCCGGACATGATATGGTCATAGATCCCAAAGTGATTGAAAAAAAAGAAAAAGGCGCCAAAGAGCATTTTGGAGACCAATATTTAGGCGATTTTAAAACTACCGCCAAATTTGTGGGTATTGTAGCAAGGGATCATGAATTTGTAGATGGTGACAGAATAAAAATATACGTAAACGGGGAAGTCGCTGAATATAATCTTTTGCTCGGTGGGTCTTTTAAAGGCATCAATCTGGATTTGGTCAAAGGTTTCAACCGAATAGAGTTTGAAGCGCTCAACCAAGGTTCCTCTGGGCCAAACACTGCACAAGTAGTTGTTACCGACGATAAAGGGGTAGTTATACACAACAACCGATGGAACCTTTCCACTGGATCCAAGGCCAGCCTAATTATTATAAAAGAAGAGGATAGCGGCATAGAAAAAAGCAACTAGGCTATTTTCAATACTTCTCACCTGGCGAGTAAGTTACCTTTGCACGTTTCAACACATCTTCTTTGTAAAAGGCAGCATCTTTGAATTTCTTATCAGCATAGCGCTGCGCTTGATCATTAAAATGGGGTGATTCCGGGTCACCACTCTGACCTCCGGCCAACATCGTTTTCGCTTTTACTTTTTCTCCAAATTCCACTGCAGCTACAAAGCTGTTGCCCCTTGTACCATAAATCTTTTTGGTATTATTATCGTAACGAGCTCCGTAGGCAGCCAACGCTCCCCAAGTTCCACTGGCAAAACCGATTGGAATACTTGGTTTGGCATCATCAAAAGCTTGGCGGATGTCACCGTTTAAACGTTGGTAACGGTTGACCTCGCCCCAAGGCATTTTCCAAGTACCGAAATCAGTTTCCAATCTATCCAATGTTTCTTTTAAAAAGCTTAATTTTTTCTGATCGTCCCATTCATCACCCCAATATTCTACCCATTGCATGGAGTACATTCCCTCCGGCCTTTCCGCTTTGGAATAACAAAGCGTTCCGTAATAATGGGCCAAAGTCATAGCAATGGATTCCTTGGAAGTGGTAAAATTCCAATTCCTAAAAATATCAACAGCTTCCTTTAATTCAGGCGTCGGATTCAAATCATACGCTTTTACCAACCCTGGTATCAAGGCCTCAAAGGCGGGCAAGTATGGGTCGTGGGCCATTTCAATTAAGCTGTCCAATGTGTAACCGTTATTACCGGTCAATAATGAAATAGCATGAATGCCCCTAAAGTTTTCCTGATCCCTCGACATATATTTTGGAAAATCTTCCCGCTTTGGACTATACTCCAAAGCAGAGGTATATGGCGTAGAGTTACAATTTTGTATCCAACCATTTTCTGGGTTCAGCACTAAGATATTTTCATCAACGGTGTGCAAACCTTGCCAATCGGTGTTAGGATTACTTCCATCAACAGGTTTGGTATAATCAAAAATAGTATCTCTTTTTGGAACAAAATTGCCGTGGAAATAGGCAATGTTACCTCCCGCATCAGCGTAAACGGTATTGTTGGAGGAATTGGTTCGAATATCCATCATTTTTCTAAAACCATCATAGCCATCTTGCTTGGTTCGGATATAGGATTGCTCCAATGCTTTTACGGGCTCCCACATCATAGCGGAGGCCGTCCATTGGTCCCCTACCTGGTGGGTAATGGGCCCATGATGCGTTCGGTACATTGGGAATGTCTTTTCGCGTAAACTTTCTCCTTCTTTATATTTCAAGGTTACTTCGCTGGAATCCACTGGGCGTAATTCTTCACCAAATTGATAAAACAACTTTCCATCATTCTTAACAATCGTCTCTTTGAACTCATCCATGACATCGGTATAGGTTGAAGTATGCATCCAACCTGTTTTTTCGTTAAAACCTTGATACACAAAAAACTGTCCCCAAGTCACTGCACCATAAGCGTTCAAACCTTCTTCGCTTACCACGTGCACCTCTCCTCTAAAATAAAATGAAGTGTGTGGATTTATTAAAAGCATCGCATTCCCCGATTGCGTTAAATCCCCTGAAATGGCAATTCCATTAGAACCTTGTGGTTCGGCCATTTCGGCTTCTTTTTTGAGTTGAAGCGCTTCCATTTCTGGAATCTCCATGCCACTCTCATAAAAGCTTTTGATTTTTTGAGAGGAAATCCGTTCAATGTCCCCGCCAATGGAGCCTTCACTAAAATACATCGGCATCCAAGGCTCAAAACGGTCCAAAAGTTTAGGTTTCACCTCTGGATGTGTGTGTAAATAATAATTAATCCCATCGGCAAAGGCGTCGCATAGTTCTTTTAACCAATCGGGACTTTTTTCGTAATTGGCCTTAGCTTCTTCTTCGGTCATAAAAAGTTTTGCTCGCAAATCGCTGTACAGAGCATCTTCACCTTCAACTTCCGCTAAACGCCCTGTAGCCCAAATATAATTTCGTTCCACGCGGTTAAAATCATCCTCGCATTGTGCGTACAATAATCCAAAAACAGCATCTGCATCTGTTTTTCCGTAAATGTGGGGCACTCCAAAATCGTCCCGGATAATCGTAATTTTTTCAGCTTGAGCCTCCCATTGTTCTACTTCAGTTTGTGGATTTTCAGAACAAGAAAGGAATAAAAAAAGTGCAGCAAGTATAGAAATTCTCATTTCGAGACGGTTTAGTTAGTTTTGTGAAAATACATCAAATTCGAAAGAATTACCAACTTCCACTTGCTCCTCCTCCACCAGAACTACCTCCCCCACCGGAAAAACTACTGGAAGAACTTCCGCCAGAACTGGAACCAAAGGAGTGTGTGCCCGAAGCGGAAAAGGTTTTGCTGATATAACTTTTATCGGATTTAAAAAATGATAGCTTAAAGTCTTCTTTTCCGTTTCTTTTAATCTTAATAATAACCAACAGTAAAGTAATAACAACGAAAGCAGGAAAAACATACAGCATCCAGGTTAAATCATTAATCAAACGATTCAATAAATCCTCAAAACCAAGAAAAAGTAAAATAAATACAATGGGCACAGCCATGAAAACAATTCCGAACAACAACAGAAATAGCATCGAGGCAGCCATAAAAACCCCTCGAAAAACTGCTAATTTTCCAATGAAAATACCATGGAGTATTTCGATTACAGCTGTATACCCTTTATAAAAAGCAAATACCCCTGCAGTCATGAATATTATCAAGAATAGACCAATGATTACTTTTAACCACCAAGAAATTTTGCCTTCTGCCTCAATCACTTTATTGAATTCTGCCAATGCTTCTGGATCTTCCAAAAATTCAATGATTTGTTCCGTGGCAAGATCAATTCCTTCAAAGTAATCTTCCTCCTTAAACCGTGGAATCATTGTATTGCGGATAATTCGAGAAGCAACAGCATCCGTAATATATGACTCCAGTCCGTATCCGACCTCTATTCTGACTTCCCTGTCCAATTTGGAGAAAAGAAAAAGAATTCCATTATCCTTATCCTCCTGACCTAATTTATTCTGGTTGAAAACCTCAAGAGCATAATGCTCAATGGTTTCGTTTCCCAGTTCATTTATCGTCAAAACCACCACCTGATTTGTGGTCTCGGATTCAAACTGGTACAACTTAGCGCGAAGCCCTTCAAGCTGTGCTTCTGTAAATATTTTGGCATTATCGGTAACTATCTCGGTCAACTTCGGATAATTTTCCTGCGCAGTGCACAGCGAAAACATCAAGTATAAAAAAGCAAAACATTGTGCTTTAAGCATATTCCTTTCCTATTTCGAATATTTAAATATACCATTTGTATTCTTTCTAATTTCAATTGCTCTGGAATTAGACGTCCCCTTAATTTCCCGTAACTTGCAACTTTCTTTTAAAAATTACCATGCCCGAAAAAAAAGTAAGCATCCTCACCGCTTTTAAAACGATTATTTGGCCTAAAAGAAAGTTAGTTTTTTTGGGTCTATTTTTGATTGCCATAAGCAAAGCAGCCAGTTTTGTTGCTCCTATTGCATCCAGATACCTTATTGATGATGTTATCGTAAATAAAGATTTGGACATGCTCAACTATTTGGTTGCGGGCGTTATGTTGGCCATTTTAGTGCAAGCCGTCACTTCCTTTTTATTGACAAAAATTCTAAGTGTGCAGGCCCAATATTTAATTTCTGAACTAAGGGCTCAAGTGCAAAAAAAAGTACTTGCCCTTCCTGTCCGGTTTTTTGACAATGCGAAGTCGGGAGCCTTGGTATCCCGGATTATGTCCGATGTTGAAGGAGTTCGGAATTTAATAGGTACTGGTTTGGTACAATTGGTAGGTGGAGTAATAACGGCGGTTGTATCGCTTACCCTTCTCATGAGAATCAGTGTTTTTATGACGCTTTTTACCTTTATCCCACTCACCATATTTGCCATAATTGCATTAAAAGCCTTTAAAATAATTCGGCCGATTTTTAGGAGTCGTGGCAAAATAAATGCTGAAGTAAAAGGTAGATTGACCGAAACATTGGGCGGCATTAGAGTAATTAAGGGGTTTAATGCGGAAAAGCAGGAAGAGGAAGTTTTTGAAGGTGGTGTTGACCGCTTATATCAAAACGTAAAAAAGAGTTTGACGACCACCGCTTTTATGACGAGCTCCTCCACTTTTTTGCTTGGCGTAGCAACCACAAGTGTAATGGGTTTTGGCGGCTACAAAATAATTCAGGGCACACTTACAGTAGGGGAATTCGTAGAATTTACGGTGCTTTTGGGTCTTATGATTGCGCCGATTGTTCAAATGAGCAGCGTGGGCAGTCAATTGACCGAAGCGTTGGCGGGACTGGACCGTACCGAAGAATTAATGAATTTGGAAGAAGAGTCGGATGATGAAAATCGTAAAATTGTTTTGGATAATGTGGTTGGCAGAATGTCTTTTTCCGATGTCTGTTTTTCTTATGAAGAAGACAAGGAGATATTACACAACATTACTTTTGATGTAGAACCTGGACAGGTTATCGCCCTAGTAGGAAGCTCTGGTTCGGGAAAATCGACCATTGCGGGGCTGGCAGCTAGTTTTTTAAATCCTGATTCAGGAACCATCACCATTGATGGGCATGATCTTTCCAACGTGAACTTGAACAGTTTTAGACAACACTTGGGTGTAGTGCTGCAAGATGATTTTTTGTTTGAGGGCACTATTAGGGAAAATATACTTTTTCCTCGCCCCAATGCGAGTGAAGAAAAATTACAAGAAGCAATAAAAGCAGCTTATGTAGATGAGTTTACCAACCGTTTTGATAAAGGTTTGGACACTTTGATCGGGGAACGTGGCGTAAAATTATCTGGTGGCCAACGACAGCGAATTGCCATTGCAAGAGCTATTTTAGCGGACCCAAAAATCTTGGTTTTGGACGAGGCAACCTCCAGCTTGGATACGGAATCCGAAGCATTGATTCAGAAAAGTTTGGGTGAGCTTACCAAAGGTAGAACAACCTTTGTGATAGCACATAGATTAAGTACCATTCGCAAAGCTGATCAAATCTTGGTAATAGAAAATGGGCATATTTTAGAACAAGGGTCCCACGAAAACTTAATTGCTTCGGAAGGAAGGTACTATAACCTATTTACCTATCAAGCAAGAATTTAATCTTCGGCAGGTGCCAACTCCACTTCCAGACCATCCAAGTCCTCTGTGATATGGATTTGACAACCCAATCGGCTGTTATCCTCCACAAAAAAGGCTTCGGCCAACATCGCCTCTTCATCATCCGATTTTTCAGGAAGTTGATGGTCGGATTTCACGTAGCATTGGCAAGAGGCACACATCGCCATGCCTCCACAAATTCCTATGGTTCCTTCTGGTGCAAGTTCGTAGGAACGCACTACCTCCATCAGGTTCATGTTCATATCAGTTGGGGCGTCTACTTCGTGTAGTTCGCCGTCTCGGTCTATAATCTTTAACTTGATATCGCTCATTATATTTCTAAGGAAGTAGGAATTAGTGGTTAGTTATAAGCTGGTTTTCATTGGTATTTAGTCGATAGCTTTTACAACTGCTTTCGGCGCTTCTTTTTTACTCCCATCAAACCCGGTTACACCACCAACGGTAGTATATTTCATTACGTATTTTTTATCTGGGAATATCTTCTGATAAGCACTTTGGCACATTAAGGTAGCTTCATGAAAACCACACAAAATCAATTTTAGCTTACCTGGATAGGTATTGACATCACCAATGGCATATATACCGGGAATATTGGTCTGATAATCCAATGTATTATCCACTTTGATGGCATTTTTTTCTATCTCCAATCCCCAATTGGCAATTGGCCCTAACTTAGGTGAAAGTCCAAACAACGGGATAAAATTATCTACCTCTACATCGGTTAGGTCGGAGGTGGTTGTATTTTTTACCGTAACTTTCTCTAATTTGTTCTCACCCTTTAGGGCGACAACTTCTGCAGGGGTTATCAAATTAATTTTACCCTCATTTTTAAGCTGCTGTACTTTCTCAACAGAGTCCAAAGCACCTCTAAATTCATTTCTACGGTGCACCAAGGTAACCTCATCGGCAACATTTGCCAAAAAGATAGACCAGTCGAGAGCAGAATCACCGCCTCCAGCAATCAATACTTTTTTACCTCTGTAAATCTCGGGCTCCTTGATCATATAAGCCACTCCATTATCCTCATACTTTGCCAAATTCTCCAATAGTGGCTTTCTAGGCTCAAAACTACCCAGTCCCCCAGCAATAGCAACTATAGGGGCATGGTGTTTGGTTCCTTTATTGGTAGTGACCACAAAAGTCCCATCATCTAATTTATCAATGGTTTCGGCACGTTCTCCGAGCGTAAAACCAGGTTGGAACGGTTTGATCTGTTCCATCAAATTATCCACCAAATCTCCCGCCAAAACTTCGGGAAACCCTGGAATATCATAAATGGGTTTTTTTGGATAAATCTCAGCACATTGCCCACCTGGTTGTGGCAAAGCATCAATTAAATGGCATTTTAGTTTTAACAGACCTGCCTCAAAAACAGCAAAGAGACCCGTAGGTCCCGCTCCAATTATCAGAATATCGGTTTTGATCATAAAGTAAAAGTTTTGGCTTGCAACTTAAGACTTGCCCAAAAAAGGATTAATGATTTTTATCAGTTAACTGATATTGATGACCTCTTCAATTTGGGGCGCATATTTTTTTATTGTCATTTCCACACCGCTCTTCAAAGTCATTTGATTGACACTACATCCAATGCAGTTGCCTTCCAAACGCACCTTAACGGTATTGTCCTCTATGGATATCAAGGTAATATCTCCTCCATCGCTCTGCAAAAAAGGTCGTATCTCTTCCAACGCCTTTTCCACATTACTTTTTGTCTCTTCTGATGTCATTGTTGTCATGCTCATTTCTTTTTAACAGCTGCACAACCAGCCATTGTTGTAATCTTAATAGCTTCGGTCGGGGGGAGATCTGTATTTCTTCTCACCAACTCCTGAACCACATTTTTTGTAAGTTCTTCAAAGGCTTCTTCTGTTGGGGTAGCTGTCTGTAAAGCAGCAGGTCTTCCTACGTCACCGGCCTCCCTAATGCTCTGAACTAAAGGAATTTCTCCTAGAAATGGAACATCCAGATCTTCAGATAGGTTTTTTGCACCATGCTTGCCAAAAATGTGATATTTATTGTCTGGCAACTCCGCTGGTGTAAAATACGCCATATTCTCCACGATTCCCAATACAGGCACACTAATCGCTTCTTGTTGGAACATAGCAACTCCTTTTCTGGCATCGGCCAGCGCAATTTCTTGTGGGGTACTCACTACCACTGCACCTGTTACAGGCAAAGATTGCATAATGCTCAAATGTATATCTCCAGTACCGGGCGGTAAATCCAATAAAAGAAAATCGAGTTCACCCCAATGTGCATCAAAAATCATTTGATTCAATGCTTTAGCTGCCATAGGCCCCCTCCATATCACTGCTTGATTTGGCTCGGTGAAAAATCCGATGGAAAGTAACTTTACACCATAATTTTCGACAGGTTTCATTTTGGCTTTGCCATCCACGTTGATGGACAATGGCTTTTCTGCAGCCACATCGAACATAATAGGCATGGATGGCCCATAAATATCCGTATCCAAAAGCCCCACTTTAAAGCCCATTTTGGCCAATGTGACTGCTAAATTTGCGGTTACCGTAGATTTACCTACACCACCTTTACCTGATGCTACCGCAATTATATTTTGAATTCCGGGTATTGGGTTACCCTTTATCTGGTTCACTTTGGGTTTTGCAGGAGCATCAACCTTAAGGTTGATTTTTATTTTCGCCTTCTCGTATACCTCACTGTGAATGATTTTCAATATCTCTACCTCTGTCTTCTTTTTCGCCTGAAGACTGGGGTTTTTAATGGTGACATCTACTTCAACCTCATCTCCGAATACTTGCACATTGGTTACGGAACCGCTCTCTACTAAATTTTGGCCCTCGCCTGGAGCCGAAATCATTTCCAATGCCTTGAGAATGTCTGCTTTGTTCAACTTCATTAATCCAAATTTTGCAATCAGTTGTTTGAACTGATTCTAAACTACAAAGATACGATGTTGGTGTTAGATTTAGAATGTTGAACTGTTGAATTTTAAAAAAAATAACTTTTGATTTCTACCCAGAATTATAAATAAAGAACATAGATATTAGTGTTCATTTTTTTGAAAAAATGTAGTTTAGGAGTATCATTTCGAAATTCTCAACCAATATGCCAACTACAAACAGAATCTCTCTTTTTATTTTATTACTTATTTCCTTGATTTGGTTCTCTTGTTCCACCAACAAAAACACCTTTACCAAGAAAGATGTTAAAAAATCGGAAAAATTGATCGGTCTTCATTTTGCTAAGCAAGATATCGACACTCTTTATCCGTATTTAAAAAGGAATCGAAGTGGTTTTGATTCGTTACGAAAATATCCCATAGGGAATGATGTTTTTCCAGCAATCCGTTTTGACCCCACACCTTTTGGCTTCACCATGCCAGAGCAACAAAATGGGACTCAATGGAATATTCCGGATAATGTGGAAATACCTGAACCATACAACCTATTGGCATTTTATACGATCCCACAACTGGCATCACTCATCAAACATCAAAAAATAACCTCCACAGAGCTTACCAAGTTTTTCCTGGCGCGTTTAAAAAAATATCAACCTGCTCTGCAGTGCAGTATCAGCATTACCGATAGCTTGGCATTGGAACAAGCAAAAAAGGCCGATGAAGAAATTAAAAACGGTAACTATCGTGGGATTTTACATGGCATACCCTATGGCACCAAAGACCTTATGGCCGTCCCTGGATATCCGACCACATGGGGAGCAGCTCCATACAAGAGTCAAATGATCGAAGAAACCGCCACAGTTATAAAAAAATTGGAAGATGCAGGTGCTATTTTAGTGGCCAAATTGGTTTCCGGGGCATTGGCTCGTGGTGATGTTTGGTTTAATGGTAAAACAAAAAACCCATGGGACACTACCCAAGGAGCTAGTGGTTCTTCAGCGGGATCAGGTTCTGCAACTTCTGCAGGTCTTGTTCCATTTGCTTTGGGAACAGAAACTTTAGGCTCCATTACATCCCCAAGTACACGAAACGGGGTTACCGGTCTTCGACCAACATATGGACGTGTAAGTAGACATGGCGTAATGAGTTTGAGCTGGTCTATGGACAAAGTAGGCCCATTAGGAAGAAATGCAGAAGATTGCGCTATAGTATTCCAAACAATTCAAGGTAAAGACGAAAATGATCTAACAACGGTAGACCTTCCTTTTGGAGTTGATTGGAAAAAGGATATCAAACAATTGAAGGTTGCCTATTTAAAAAGCGATATTGAAAAAGATACAACAGCCTCCGGCGATAATCTCAGAAATGCGCTTAAATCACTTAAAAAAATAGGCATTGTACCTACCGCTGTGGACATGCCAAAAGATGTCCCTTACCGAGGTTTCGATATCATTCTCAGAGCAGAAGCTGGAGCCTTTTTTGATGAACTTGTACGTTCCAAAGGGGTAGATATAATGGTGGAACAAGACCGTAGGTCAAGAGCCAATTCATTGAGGCAAAGTAGATTTATACCCGCCGTGGAATATTTACAAGCTAATAGACAACGACAGGTCCTTATTCAAAAAATGGAAGATTTGATAAAGGATTACGATATATTGATATCCCCAACTTTTGGAAATGACCAACTTTTGGCGACCAATCTTACAGGGCATCCCGTAATTGCGGTCCCTACTGGGTTGGATAAGAAAAATCATCCAACAAGCATGACATTTGTGGGAAATCTGTATGATGAAGCAAGTATTTTATTATTGGCCAAAGCATTCCAAGACGAGACTTCGTTTGATGAATTGCATCCGCCAGGATATTGATCAAAGCTCTTTAGAAGGATCCCAAAAGTACTTTTTAAAATCAACGATTTGATTGTCCTTTACTAAAACGCCTTCATTTTCGAGGAGTTGTTGCATAATATTCGTACCATCAAAATGATGCTTTCCGGTTAACACGCCAACGCGGTTTACCACGCGGTGTGCGGGGACATCCTTGGCATGGGAATTGTTCATGGCCCAACCGACCATCCTAGCGCTTCGTGCGGCACCGAGATATTTGGCAATGGCCCCATAAGATGTGACTTTACCATAAGGAATTTGTTGGGCCACTTCGTACACTTTATCAAAGAAATTTTTTTCTTCCATCTTAACGGTACATTATCCGAATAAGTGTAATGATTAGCAACAGTAGCATTAAGCCACTTAATATATAGTTGGAATTCTTTGAGAAACGATTGGTCTTGGTCTCCATCTTATCAAAATAAAAGGTATAGAGGTACAGTACTGAAAATGTACCTGCCCCAGCAGCTACAACAAAGGTGGTAATATCCTTGGCCTCAAATTTGATCCAACCCGCCTCGTTCCACATAGCATTAAGGCCGCTATAGTATGGAATGGTCAATAAATTAAGTGCTGCCAACAAAATCCCTTTAAAAAAACTGTTTTTTTTACTAAGGTTAACCTCCTTTATGGCCTGAGTCTGGGTTTTGTTTCGTTTTGCCATAACAAAGAAGTAGATAGCGAAAAAGGCAAACACCGCTACAGCTATTTTAAACAAAATATCGATAACCTCTGGATTTCTGTATAAAAACTTAGAAATATAAACTGCGATATAGGCCTGTACCATAATAGTACTAGAAACTCCTAAGCTAAAAATAACCCCATTAAGCTTTCCTTTTTCAACGCTAACCTTTGCCGCATTCATATTTAGCAACCCGGGAGGCACCGTGGCCATAAAGGCTGCAGAAAAGGTGGCAAAAAAAAGAATAAGTACGTGGGTCATTGGTCAGGTTATCCTAAATTGGATGAAAGTGATTGGTTTTCCGTTTTCAAGATACTGATTTTCATAGAAAGTTTGGATTTCCAGAACTTCGGATGGGCTTCCCTCATTTTTATATACGTCGTGATTGGCATATAAAATTTCGTGCCCCAACCCTTGTATGATCCCGAGTGTATATCCATGCATGTACTCACTATCGGTCTTTAAATTTATAACCCCCTCCGGCTTAAGAATTTTTTTATAGCGTTCCAAAAATACGGGATTGGTCATCCTATGTTTTGTTCGTTTGTATTTTATCTGTGGGTCGGGAAAGGTAATCCAAATTTCGCTTACCTCATCCGCTCCAAAAAGATGATCCACCAGTTCAATTTGGGTGCGCAAAAAAGCTACGTTGCTTAATTCTTGCTCTATCGCAGTTTTTGCACCTCGCCAAAATCTTGCACCTTTTATATCTATCCCAATATAGTTTTTGTTTGGGTTTCTTTTAGCCAGACCCACGGTGTATTCACCTTTACCACAGCCAAGTTCCAAAACAATGGGATTATTATTCCCAAAAAAGCTTCCCCAATTGCCCTTATGCTCAAATCCAGCCAAAACATCCTCCCGTGTAGGCTGAACCACATTTCCAAATGTTTCATTCTCTTTAAACCTCTTGAGTTTGTTTTTACTTCCCACTTCCGAATTTTATTGCGCAAAAAATTAATGATTTCGCAAAACTAAGGAAATCTAAAAGTAATTCGCATTTTGTTTTTTTGATATTATGCAAAATTCCAAACGTATTTTGGTCGCCCCATTAAATTGGGGGCTGGGGCATGCCACAAGATGCATACCAATAATTCATGCATTGCTAGATCATGGACACATACCAATCATTGCTTCGGATGGGGTTGCGCTTTCTTTACTAAAAAAAGAGTTTCCTTATTTACCAGCTTTCGAATTACCGTCCTATAAAATTTCTTATGCCGAAAAAGGGAAGAATTTTAAACTAAAAATGATTTGGGATTCACCCAAAGTGTTCAAGGCAATTGCCAAAGAGAAAAAAATGGTGAAAAGATTAGTAAAAACACACGGCTTAGATGGAATTATTTCCGACAATAGGCTGGGTGCTTATTACAAAAAAGTCCCTTGTGTGTTCATTACGCATCAGCTTAATGTACTCTCTGGGAACACCACGTGGATGAGCTCCAAGGCACATCAAAATATCATAAAAAAGTTTGATGGTTGTTGGGTACCGGATGTAAAAGAAAAACCAAATTTATCAGGAAAGCTGGGGCATCTGAAAAATTCCAAATTGAACATTTCATATATCGGGCCTTTAAGTCGGTTTGAAAAAAAAGAACTGCCCAAAGTTCATGATTTAATGGTTTTGCTCTCCGGTCCTGAGCCGCAACGCACTATATTGGAAGAGAAATTACTGCTTGAATTACAAAATTTCAAAGGCAATATCCTCTTTGTGAAAGGCAAAATCGAAGATGTTCAAACACAAGAAGAAATCCATTTACCCAATGGAAAAATATTGATTTATAATTTTATGAAATCGATGGAACTGGAAAATGCCTTGAACCGAAGCACCAAAGTGCTATGCAGATCTGGATATACAACTATTATGGATCTTGCAAAATTGGAAAAAAAAGCATTTTTTATTCCAACCCCTGGTCAGTATGAACAGGAATATTTGGCCAAAAGAATGCAAAAACAAGGAATTGCTCCCTGTAGCAGGCAAGATACTTTTACTTTGGCGGATTTATCCCTGATGGATGATTATGATGGGTTGGCTCAATTTGAATCGGTAGCGGGTTTTTCGCTGTTGTTCGAAGTTTTTTCGAGGGTAAAGGAGAATTCTGAACCTACATCTAGTTCACTCTCCACATAGATTTTTTCGTCGTGAGCCTCCACAATGTGTTTAACAATGGCCAATCCAAGCCCGGATCCTCCCTCGCTTCGGCTTCCGCTCTGATCCACACGATAAAATCGTTCAAAAAGTCTAGGGATATGCTGCTTAGGTATTCCGGCACCATTGTCCGTAACCCTAACGATTACCTTGTTTTTAATCAAATTCTCCACACTTACCTCAGTTGTTCCCTTTGGCAGGCCATATTTTATGGAATTAACCAATAGGTTACTCATCACCTGTTGTATTTTTTCCTTGTCTCCATTTACATATATAGGGTCGGGGTAGTCCATATCAAAAGTGAGGGATATTTCCTTTTTGGCAGCTCCCATCTCCAAAAGGTCAAATGTGTTTTGAATAAGGTCAACGATATCGAAATCTTCTCGTTCCAGCTTTAGTTCACCTACTTCGAGCTTGGTTATTAAATCAAGGTCTTTTACGATATAAATTAAACGTTCCACCCCTTTATTGGCACGCTGAAGGTATTTTTTACGCAGTTTTTTATCCTTCATAGCTCCATCCAAAAGGGTTAAGATATAACCTTGGACCGTAAAGAGTGGGGTTTTTAATTCGTGGGACACGTTTCCTAAGAAATCCTTTCGATATTCCTCTCGTATTTTAAGGGTGTCTATTTCTATTTTTTTTCCTTCGGCAAACCTTTCTATTTCTTCAACCAAAGTTCTCATATCCGTAGTTACTGGTTTGGAAGAAAAAGTAGTAGATTCCAAAAGGGACACATCATCATATATTCTTTTGATTCGTCGATATATAAACCGTTCCACCCGAATTTGGATTATGGCAAAACATGTTACAAAACATATAATGGCAAAAAATATGGTATACAACCAATTAATAGATCCAATGTCCATATGAAATACAATGAACACGATTGTCATCAAAAGTGTAATAACTAGAGAGGACCTTATGGCAAACTTGTATGATTTTTTTAGCTTAATGGCCATTAGAGTACAAACTTATACCCCACGCCCTTAACAGTTTTAAAGTGATGATCTCCGATTTTCTCACGCAATTTTCTGATATGTACATCAATGGTTCGTCCTCCTACAACCACTTCGTTACCCCACACTTTGTCCAATATAACTTCGCGTTTAAAAACTTTATTGGGTTTAGAGGTCAATAGGGACAATAGTTCAAATTCTTTTCGTGGAAGAACCATTTCCTCTCCATTATTAACAATTTTATACTCTTCCCTATCAATGATGATATCGCCTACTTTAACAATATCCTCCACTTCTTTTTTATCATCCTTTAACCTTCTCAACAAAGCTTTTACTTTACTGACCAAAACCTTTGGTTTAATGGGTTTTGTAATATAATCATCGGCACCAGCATCAAATCCCGCCACTTGGGAATAATCTTCGCCACGTGCTGTTAGAAATGTAATTATGGTATTGTCTAGACCTGGGGTATTTCGGATAATCTCACATGCTTCTATACCATCCATCTCGGGCATCATAACATCCATGATTATAAGATGAGGGTTTTTCTTTTTCGCCTTGGCCACACCTTCGATACCATTTTTGGCAGTAAAGACTTCATACCCCTCAGCGGAAAGGTTATAGCTTATAATTTCCAGAATATCAGGTTCATCGTCAACCAGTAAAATCTTAATGTCCTTGTTTTTCATGGGATGGTATTTCTCTGTTAAACGCCCAAATGTAAAGATAATACACTTACGGTTTAAACGGTTAACATTGATTTAATCTAGTAACATTATTGTAACGAAACTGAAATAAACACTTAACATACAACTAACACGGCTTTTACAACCCCTCGCTTTATTTGCAACCAATAGCGGAGATTAAAATCTCTCAATTCAATTAAACGAAAAAAAACATACGATTATGAAAAAATTGATTTTTTCTTTTTTAACCATCGCTTCTTTTGCCGTGAGCTCTTGTAGTAGCGATGATAATGGTGGAACCACTACCGATGACGATTCATCATCAGATGATGATGCAGGTCAAACAGTAGAGGAAATCACAAAAGCAGGTTACATAACCGAGGATGAAACTTGGGAATCTGAAAACATTTATATTTTAGAAGGAAAAGTAATAGTAAGTGAAGATGTTACCCTTACTATTGAACCAGGAACCATAGTTAAAGGTGAGGAAGGACAAGAAACTCTTGCTTCTGCCCTTGTAGTTGACCAAGGTGGTAAATTGATTGCCGAAGGTTCTCCAAGCAGCCCTATTATCTTCACCTCTGTACTGGATGGTATTCAACCAGGAGAAACTACCGGTACATTGACTACTGCCGATACAGGACTTTGGGGTGGTGTGATTGTTTTGGGTAACGCACCCATTTCCGTAAACGGAGATATTGAAACTGCTCAAATAGAAGGCCTTCCTGCTGATGAGGATTATGGACAGTACGGTGGTACAGACATTGCGGACAACTCCGGGTCGCTAAAATATATTTCAATTCGTCACGGTGGTATCACCATCGGACAGGATAACGAAATCAATGGATTGACACTTGGTGGTGTAGGTAACGGTACTACTATTGACCATATCGAAGTTATTGCCAACCAAGATGATGGTATAGAATGGTTCGGTGGGTCTGTAAATGTTACCAACGCACTAGTATGGGCACAAGGGGATGACGGTTTTGATGCCGATCAAGCTTGGTCAGGAACATTGAGCAATGGTGTAGTTGTTATGTCTTCCGAATCAGGTTCAGCTCTTGAGCTCGATGGTCCAGAAGGAAGTGTTGCCACAGAAGGAGGTTTTACTTTAGAGAACATTACTCTTATCGGAGCTGGAACTTCCAGTAAGTATGCAGACCTTAGAGATGGTTTAATCGCTGATTTGAACAATGTGTTCGCTTACGGTTTCGGAACCGATGCCACTGTGAACATCTCTGGTGCGGATTCTGCAACTGAACTTACAAACGATAGAATCACATTCTCCGATTGGGAAATCGTATTACCAGAAGGCCTTGTAATGGCTGATATTTTTGCAGGAGACTTTACTGAAGGTGACGAAAACAAATTTTTGGACAACGCCATGGCAGTTGGATCTGGTAGTGTAGGTGCAGATATGAATGTCTTTAGTTGGACTTTAGCTGCTTCGGAGGATGCAATCCCTGCAGAACCTCTAGGAACTACAATTACAAAAACAGGTATTCTTACTGTTGATGAAACATGGACCGCGGATAACATCTATATCTTGGATGGAAAGGTAGTTGTGGATGATCAAGTAACCTTGACCATTGAGGCAGGTACTATTATTAAAGGAGCAGAAGGACAAGAAACTCTTGCTTCTGCCCTTGTAGTTGACCAAGGTGGTACATTGATAGCAGAAGGTACTGCTACTAGCCCTATTATTTTCACCTCTGTGCTTGATGGTATTGAACAAGGACAAACTACCGGTACATTAACCACTGCCGATACAGGTCTTTGGGGAGGTATAATTGTATTGGGTAATGCTCCTATCTCTGTAAACGGAGATATTGAAACTGCTCAAATTGAGGGAATCCCTGCAGATGAGTCCTACGGACAGTACGGTGGCACTGACCCAGCGGATGACTCTGGATCCCTAAAATATATTTCCATCCGTCATGGTGGTATCACTATTGGACAGGATAACGAAATCAATGGATTAACACTTGGTGGTGTAGGTACTGGTACAACTATAGATCATATCGAAGTTGTTGCCAACCAAGATGATGGTATAGAATGGTTCGGAGGAACTGTAAATGTTACCAACGCATTGGTATGGGCACAAGGCGATGACGGTTTTGATGCCGACCAAGCCTGGACAGGTTCCATGACCAACGGTGTAGTAATTATGACTTCAGAATCTGGTTCAGCTCTTGAACTTGATGGTCCAGAAGGAAGTGCTGCTACTGAGGGTGGTTACATTTTTGAGGACATCACACTAATTGGCGCAGGTACCTCTAGCTATTACGCTGACCTAAGAGACGGCCTAATTGCCGATTTAAACAATGTATTGGCGTACGGATTTGGTGCTGATGCTACAGTAAATATTAATGGTGCTGACTCTGCCACTGAACTTGCCAACGATAGAATCACTTTTTCTAACTGGGAAATTGTATTGCCAGAGAGTGTTCTTTTGACTGACATCATAGGTGGAGATCTTGTTCTTGCCGATGCCAGCAAATTCAATGATAATGCTTCAAGTATTGATTCAGCCGATGATGCAACTGTAGGTGCGGATTTATCCGTGTTCACTTGGACTTTTGCATCCTCTGAAGAGGCATTGTAAAACCTAAGTAAATACTCAAAATTACATAATGTCCAAAGGCTCTTTTTAAAGGCCTTTGGACAATTTTATTAAATAAAAATTGCTACTTAAATCAACGAAATGCTAAAAAATATTCTTTTGGCGACCACCTTGTTTCTTGCACAATGGTGTTTTGCCCAAACCGGGACCATTAGTGGTAAAATTATGGATGGTGAGTTCAACGATGTACTCCCTTTCGCCAACGTAATGATAAAAGGAACCACTATTGGAGCCACTTCAGATTTTGATGGGGCCTACTCCTTGGAAGTAGAGCCAGGAACCTACACCGTTTCCTTCTCTTTCCTTGGATACACTACACAGGAAGTAACAGGTGTTGTTGCAGGGGAAAATCAAACAGTAAGTGTTAATGCAACCCTACAGCCTGCAGCTTCACAATTGGATGAAGTTGTTCTTACCACAACAGTAAGGAAAAATACAGAAGCTTCCGTTTTAAACCTTCAGAAAAACTCAGTCACGCTTATGGATGGCCTCTCTCTGGAGTCCATCAAAGCATCTGGAGCCAGTAATATTGCCTCTGCAATAAAAAGGGTTCCGGGGGTATCGGTCCAAGAAGGCAAGTACGTATATGTTAGAGGGCTTGGAGACCGTTACACTAAATCCATTTTAAACGGAATGGATATCCCAGGATTGGATCCAGACAAAAACACGGTCCAAATGGATATTTTTCCTACCAATATTTTGGAAAATGTAATTGTATTGAAATCAGCTTCCGCTGAATTGCCCGCAGACTTTACCGGAGGTGTGGTAAATATTGTCACCAAAGATTTCCCCACCCAAAAGCAAATGTCCTTTTCTGCATCCATGGGATACAACCCAAATATGCACTTTCAAGACAACTACTTAAGCTACAACGGTGGTGGTACAGATTTCTTAGGTTTTGATGATGGCACAAGAGAACTGCCTATTTCACCAAACGCTGATGTTCCGAGTCCATCCAATCAACAGGACAACGATAAGCTAGAAGGCATCACACGTTCTTTTGACCCAACTATGGCGGCAGAGCAACAAAATTCAAGGCCAGATTTTAGTTTAGGCTTCAGCTATGGAAACCAATTTGATGTAGGCGAAAACAAATTAGGCTTTATTGCTTCTCTTGATTATAAAAATACAACAACATTTTATGATGGTTTTGAAAACGGTATTTATCAAAAAGCACCGGAAAGCGATATCTACGACCTACGTTTCGACAGAAGACAGCGCGGTGACCTGGGCACCAACAATGTGTTGGCATCTGCTCTAGCGGGGCTCTCCTACAAAACTGGAAAGTCAAAATATCGATTGAACCTTTTACATATTCAAAATGGAGAATCGCAAGCTGCATTATTTGAGCAACGCACAGAAATTTCCAATGCCATAGATGTAATCAAGGACAACTTGGAGTATTCCGAAAGGGCAGTTTCCAATCTATTGCTTTCAGGAAAACACACCTCAGAAAATGCTTCTTTTGTGACCGAATGGAGTATTTCTCCAACCCTGACTAACGTTCAGGACAAAGATGTGAGATTAACCACTTTTATAATAAACCCAGATACTTACACTATTAGTTCAGATGCAGGTTTCCCCACCCGGTTATGGCGTGACCTCGAAGAAGTAAATGCGGTGGCAAAACTTGATTTTTCCAAAAACTATACGCTGTTCGGGAATAAATCCATATTCAAATTTGGAGGTCTTTACAGCTATAAACAAAGGGACTATAGCATTTATAATTATAACATCGCATTTTTCAATTATACAACTGCTGATTTGGACGGAGATCCCAATGCTATATTGGCAGATGAAACTATTTGGACAACAGAAAACAATTCTGGTTCCTACGTTAGAGGTAATTTTCAACCCGCCAACAGTTTTGATTCCGAGCAGAACACCATGGCATTCTATGTGTCCAACGAGTTTAAGTTTGCAGATAAATTCAGGGCCATTCTAGGATTAAGAGCAGAACAGTTTACTACATACTTTACGGGTCAGAACAATTCTGGAACTGAAGTGTACGATAATGAAAAAACCATAGACGTATTGGATTTTTTCCCCTCTGCCAATTTAATTTATGAGTTTAAAGAAAATACCAACTTTAGGCTTTCTTATTCCAGAACAACGGCACGACCAAGTTTTAAAGAGCTATCCATAGTCCAAATCCCGGATTTATTAACTGGGATTCTCTTTCTTGGTAACCTAGATCTTCAGCCGACCTATGTTGATAATTTTGATTTTAGGTTCGAGGTATTTGGAGATAAAGCGCAAATGGTGGCAATCAGTAGCTTTTATAAAAAGTTTACAGATCCCATAGAAATCGTTGCATACGACATTACCGCTCCAAACCAGTTTACACCTCGCAATGCTCCATCTGCTACCGTATTCGGTGTTGAGCTGGAAGCAAGAAAAAACTTTGGATTTATTTCTGAAGGTCTGGAAAATCTAAGTGTAAACCTCAACCTGTCCATAATTGATTCAAAGATTGATATGGCGAGAGGTGAAAATCAAGAATATGAGTCCCGACAAATTTTCGCAAGGGATGGAGAAACCATTGAAGACAGTAGGCAATTACAAGGCCAGTCCCCATTTTTAATCAATGCTGGTTTAAATTACGACAATACGGAAAAAGGGCTCGAAACAGGTATTTTTTACAATGTTCAGGGAAAAACCTTGGAAGTAGTTGGTTTTGGTCAAAACCCAGATGTATTTACACAACCATTTCACGGTCTAAATTTCAATTTTTCCAAAACAATTGGAAAAGAACAACGGTCTAAAATTAGTTTCAAGGCCAATAACCTTCTTAATGATAACCGTGAAAGTCTCTATGAATCTTATGGGGCCACAAAGCAAAACTTTTCATTTAGGGAACCTGGTGTCTCTATTTCTTTGGGCTATAGTTTAACCTTTTAGTTTAACCCCATTAATTTAATTAAAAGTCCCCGAAATGGGGACTTTTCTTTGCATTTCATCGAAAAGTAAACCTCTATTTGTCAAATGGTTCCACTTTCGCATTGCAATTTTTATATATTTGTGGCATATCGTTTGCAACCATTAACGTATGAAGCACTTTTACCTTGTCATTTTATTATTTATCTGTACACTTGGGTTTTCTCAACAAAACGCGAAGTCAAGTGCCGATATTGACGGGTTTAAGCTGTATCCCAATCCAGTTACACAAGGCAAGGTTTTTATAGAGACTACACAAAATGCACCGAAGAAAATCCTCGTTTTTGATGTTTTAGGAACAAAAGTGCTTGAAACAACCATTTTAGGAAAGGAACTCAACCTTGTTGAATTTGACAAAGGCGTCTACATTCTTAGGGTTTTTGAACATAACAAAGTAGCCACTAGAAAGCTCATTGTGAAGTAGTTCACTCCTTTTTATTTCCATTTTTAATTTACTAAACAACAGCATTCAACGCTTTACAACCTATTTTAGTGTTTTCACAACATAATATGGTAAACTTTGGACTGTTTACCTACTTTTATATTGCACGTATACCCCAAATCTGCATTTATGAAGAAATTTTACTTTGTTTTACTTATGGCTTTACCTTTACTTTCTTTTGGTCAAGATCTGGTTACTGTAAACAATGAGCCATTACAACAGCTCAAAGGCTTTAAAATGTATCCCAATCCTGCTTATGGCAGTGAGGTATATATTACGACCGAGACAAACGGAACCAAACAAATAAAGGTATATGATGTTTTTGGAGAAGTTGTACTGACCAATAGAATCACTACAAATACTTTGGACATATCCAGATTAGTCCCTGGTGTTTATGTACTCCAAGTATCAGAACAGAAAAAAACAATGACCCGAAAACTGGTCGTAAAATAACAGCATATTTTTAAAGCCCTTTTCTCGAAGGGCTTTTTTATTTTTGGGTACTTTTACCCACGAATGAAACAGTTTGACACCCATCGGATTTTCAATCTAAACAATGCCAAAGAATTTGATGATTTAGCTTTGGATGTTTTTCGTTTTCAGTATGAGGGCAATCCCGTTTACAGGACTTTTTGTGATTACCTAAAAAAAACTCCCGAAAATATTTCCAAATATTGGGACATTCCTTTTTTGCCTATTTCATTCTTTAAAACACATAAGGTACTTTCCTACCAGAAAATACCTGAAACCATATTCACAAGTAGTGGCACCACACAGAGCACAACTAGTAAACATTATGTTCCTTACCTCCAATTATATGAGGAAAGTTTTTTGAAAGCTTTCAAGGCTTTTTACGGCTCCCCAAGAGAATTTTGCATCTTGGCGCTTTTACCTTCATACTTGGAAAGAGAAGGCTCTTCTTTGATTTACATGGTAGATAAACTCATTCAAGAATCCAGACATCCGGACAGTGGGTTTTACCTCAACAATCTTGGAGAACTTCATCAAAAATTAAAAAAACTCGATAAAGCAGGAACCAAGACACTTTTAATTGGAGTTTCCTTTGCCTTATTGGATTTGGCAGAACAATTCCCAATGGAACTAAAAAATACCATTGTTATGGAAACAGGAGGTATGAAGGGGCGTCGCAAAGAACTTATTCGTGAGGAATTACACCAAATCTTGAAAAAGGGGTTGGGCGTACCTAAAATTCATTCTGAATATGGAATGACAGAACTTCTATCCCAGGCTTATTCTTTGGGCGATGGGATTTTTAAAACACCTCCTTGGATGAAAATAATCACTCGGGATACTGAAGACCCGCTTTCCATTCAAGCCGATAAAAAAACGGGGGGGATCAACGTTATTGACCTAGCCAACATCTATTCCTGTTCCTTTATCGCGACGCAAGATTTGGGCAAAACCTATCCAAATGGAACTTTTGAAGTCTTGGGCCGCTTTGATGATTCCGACATCAGAGGATGTAATTTGATGGTTTTGTAAACTATGCTACCACGAGAACGAAATAGTTTTTCTTACCGCGTTGGAGCAACACAAATTTTTCGTTGATCAAATCTGAAGTAGTTATCAGGTAGTCTTCCTTTACTTTCTCCTTGTTCACAGAAATGGAATTTTGCTTTAGTTCCCTTCTCGCCTCACCATTGGAACCCAAAAATCTGGACTTTGCCGCCAATGCCCCGATCATATCCAAGCCTGACTCTAATTCCTCTCTATTTATTGTTGCTTGGGGAACACCATCAAAAACATCCAAAAATGTTTTTTCATTCAATTGTTTGAGGTCTTCGGAAGTTGATTTTCCAAACAGAATATTACTTGCCTTTATGGCGTTATCCAAATCTTCTTGGGAATGCACCATAATGGTAACCTCCTCGGCCAATTTTTTTTGAAGTGCCCTTGCATGAGGTGCTTCTTTATGTTCCGATACCAAATTTTCAACTTCCTCTTTGTTCAAAAAGGTGAAAATCTTAATGTATTTCTCGGCATCTTCATCGGATGTGTTCAACCAATACTGATAAAATTTATAAGGAGAGGTCCGTTCAGTATCCAACCAAACATTACCGCCTTCGGTTTTTCCGAATTTAGTCCCATCCGCTTTTGTAATTAAGGGACACGTTAAGGCATAGCCCTTTCCTCCGCCAATTCTTCTAATCAGCTCCGTACCTGTAGTAATATTTCCCCACTGGTCACTACCTCCCATCTGTAGGCTACAATTATGGTTTTGATAGAGGTATAAAAAATCATATCCTTGAACCAACTGATAGGTGAATTCCGTAAAGGACATCCCTTCTTTTGCATCGGAAGAAAGACGCTTTTTCACAGAATCCTTTGCCATCATATAGTTAACGGTAATGTGTTTGCCAACATCACGTATAAACTCCAAGAACGAAAAGTTCTTCATCCAATCGTAATTGTTCACCAAAACTGCCGCATTAGCTTCACCACTCTCAAAATCCAAAAAACGGCTCAACTGTTCTTTTAATGCTTCTTGGTTATGACGCAACGTTTTTTCATCCAAAAGGTTTCGTTCCGCTGATTTACCGGATGGATCACCGATCATTCCCGTTGCACCACCAACAAGGGCATAGGGTTTATGACCCGCCAATTGAAAATGCTTGAGCATCATTACACCAACCAAATGGCCAATGTGCAAGGAATCGGCCGTTGGGTCAATCCCAACATACGCGGAACGCATTTCTTCCATCAAATGTTCTTCGGCTCCTGGCATTACATCATGTACCATTCCCCTCCATTGTAATTCTTGAACAAAATTCTTCGTCATGATCAGTTTTTAGCAATAGCTGCAAATATAAAATGAAGTTGGCATTTCGCTGAATATTTCCGGTACAAATAGGTATTTTTACAGTATGATTTTGGTTACGGGAGGTACTGGACTGATCGGTTCCCACTTACTTTTCCATTTATTAAGCAATGGGAGCAAGGTCAGGAGCAATTTTAGAACAAAGGAATCTATAGAAAAAGTCCAAAAAGTTTTTGGATATTACTCGGACAATGCATCCCATTTGATCAAGCAAATTGATTGGGTATATGCCGACATTACGGAACCCGGTGATTTGGAATCACTCTTTACGGGAATTGAACAAGTATACCATTGTGCCGCCTTGATTTCTTTTGATCCGAAAGATTATAAAATTTTGGAGCGTACCAATGTCGAGGGTACTGCCAATGTTGTGAACCTCTGTTTAAAATTCGGCATTCAGAAACTGTGTTATGTAAGTTCCATCGCAGCAATTGCACCGAACATAAAGCAACAAGAGATAACGGAAGAAAATGAATGGAACGAAGCCAAGGCTTCTGTCTACGGGATTACCAAATATGAAGCTGAACTGGAGGTGTGGCGCGGCTCACAAGAAGGGCTTTCCATAGTGATAATAAATCCGGGAGTTATTATTGGACCAGGATTCTGGAAATCGGGCAGTGGAACCTTTTTTACTTATGCTTCCAAAGAAAAAAAATATTTTATTCCCGGAGGCACTGGATTTGTAACCATAACCGATGTTATAAATGCCATGACCGCATTAATGAAATCCGACATCCATACAGAACGTTTTATTCTGGTCAATCAAAATATGACCTACAAGCAATTGTTACAGATAATAGCACCAAAATTGGGTGTAGAGCCGCCAACAAAAAAAGTTTCAAAATTTATGTTGGAATGCTTTTGGCGATGGGATTGGGTGCGAAGTTATATTTTTGGTAAGAGAAGAAAGTTATCCAAAGTTATGGCAAGAGGATTATATCGTCAAGAAAACTATAGTAGTCAAAAAATAAAATCTGAACTGGATTTTACTTTTGATGACCTCGAAAAATCTATAGCATTCTGCTGTAATAAATTTATGGAGAAGGATTAGTTTCTTTCTTTTTCGTCTCTTGAATTGCCTTTAAAGAATCACTTCGTTTTAAATTCGCTTCACGTACACTGTCGTTCCTCCGCTTTTCCATGGCTTCCAAAGTGTCCTTTTTTTGTTTTATTTTGGCTTCCACCCCTTCATAAATCGATTGATATTCCAATGGCATTGATGCATAATAAAGGTCACTTTGCGAAAACTGAGTGCTATCTATATTATACTTTTTGAACAAAAATTCCATAAGATCTACACCAGAATCTTCAAACTTTCTGTTTGCAGATGATTTTACAGCATTCAAAATAGCTAAATCATGCAGAATTTCGGTCATTTTTTCCTTTGGAATCAAGTTTTCCGGTTCTTCCACTACTTTTTCAGCACAGGAAAAAAACATCAAAATAACCAGAAAAAAAAGGGTTGTATATTTCATCTTCTAACGGTTGAAGGTGAGTCTTTTTGCATTTTTAACCGCACTGAATTCACCATTTTCATAAGCTAGGTGGCCATTTACAAAGGTGCGTTTTACTTGAGAATCAAAAGTAACACCTTCAAATGGAGACCAACCACATTTATAGAGAATATTGGCTTTTTTAACCTCTTCTTTAGAGTTTCGATTCACCTGGACCAAATCGGCATAATGGCCTTCACGAATAAATCCACGCCTATCTATATCAAAAAGTTTTGCCGGATTGTGACACATTTTCTCGACCATCTTTTCCAAGGTAATCATCCCTTCTTGTTCTTTTTGGAGCATCGCTAATAATGCATGTTGCACCAAAGGTCCTCCAGAAGGCGCTTTAGTGTATACGTTGTTCTTTTCTTCGATTGTATGTGGGGCATGGTCGGTAGCCACAACATCAATACGGTCATCTAAAAGGGCTTCCCATAGTTTTTTCCTGTCATTTTTAGTCTTAACGGCTGGGTTCCATTTAATTAGTGTGCCTTTTTTATCATAATCTTCATCAGAAAACCAAAGGTGATGGATACATACCTCCGCCGTAATCATTTTTTCCTCCAAAGGAATTTCATTCGTGAACAAATCGGTTTCAATACCTGTGGAAACATGGAATACATGCAAACGAGCCCCTGTTTTTTTGGCAAGGGCAATAGCTTTTGAAGAAGAAAGATAGCAGGCTTCCGCGCTACGGATTATGGGATGCATTGCTATGGGGATATCGTCTCCATACATCTCCTTGTACTTTTCCATATTGGCCCTAATAGTCCCTTCATCTTCACAATGTGCAGAAATCACCATCTCTGTATTGCTAAAAATCTGTTCCAATACTTTCTCGTTGTCCACCAACATATTTCCTGTAGAAGAGCCTAAGAACAATTTTACTCCAGAACATGCATTTTTGTCCAAACGTTTTAATTCTTCCAAATTATCATTGGTGCCACCAAAAAGAAAAGAGTAATTCGCATAAGAATCCTCTGCCGCCATGGCAAATTTGTCTTCCAATTTCTTAATGGTTGTGGTCTGTGGATTTGTATTTGGCTGCTCCATAAAAGTGGTGATACCTCCTGCTATGGCCGCTCTACTTTCGGTAGCAACAGTACCTTTGTGCGTAAGTCCTGGTTCCCTAAAATGCACTTGGTCATCTATAATGCCCGGCAACAAAAGATCCCCGTTCAAATCTATGGTCTTGGCGTTGGCATCGGATATATCGGTATCGATACGGTAAATAAAATCACCTTCCAAAAGTATATCGGATTCAATAATGCTGTTCTCATTTACAATCCTAGCATTCTTCAACAGTGTTTTTGACATAACTAAAAGGTCTTTTTAAAAAATATGCTTCTAAACTTCATGGCAATCACCCCAAAAATGGCCTCCCTAATTATGGCTGAGTTCATTTTTGATTTTCCATTTACCCTATCCGTAAAAATAATTGACACCTCTTCAATCTTAAATTTTTTAAGATAGGCCCTATATTTCATTTCAATTTGAAAAGCATATCCGATAAACCGAACATTGTCCAAATTGATGGTTTCCAATACTTTTCTTTTATAACAGACAAATCCCGCTGTGGGGTCATGCACTCTCATCCCTGTAATAAGTTTTACATAGAATGATGCGCCATAAGAAAGTAGAATTCTGGCCAATGGCCAGTTTACCACATTTACCCCTTTTTTATATCTGGAGCCAACAGCAAGATCGGCTCCATTAAGGCATGCCCTGTGCAAACGTGAAAGATCGGCTGGACGGTGCGAAAAATCCGCGTCCATCTCAAAAATATACTCATATCCGTTTTTCAAGGCCCACTTAAAACCGTGTATATATGCTGTCCCCAATCCGGATTTTTCTTTTCGGACTTCTAAAAAAAGTCTTTCGGGAAACTCGTTTTGTAGATTCCTTACACAATCCGCTGTACCATCGGGAGAGTTATCATCTACTACCAGAACATGAAAATCCTTCTTAAGATCAAAAACCGTTCTAACTATGGCCTCGATATTTTCGATTTCATTGAATGTGGGTATAATGACCAAGCCGTCTGCCATTCGCACTAAATTAGAATGTCAAAAATACGGTTTTCTATCTTGCCTACACAAGTTGCTCTAAACAGGACGAATTGGTACTTGTGCATTATTTGTAACTTTGCCCTTTTAAAAATCTCATTTTGATGTCTCAAAAGTTTCCCAAGCTTTTTTTTATACTCTTAGCGATACTTTTTGCGCTCAATCTATTCCAAGCATCGGTTACTGAGCTCATTTTTGATGAAGCCTACTATTGGTACTATGCTCAGAATATGGCATGGGGTTATTTTGACCATCCATCGATGGTAGCGCTGTTAATTAAGATAAGTAGCTTCTTTTTCGATGGAGAGCTTGGAGTCAGGTTTATGAGTGCTGTGCTTTCCGCAGGCACCTATATGTTACTCTGGTCGTTGATCGATAATCCAAAGAAAAGGGAGTATGTTGTCCATTTTTTCTTATTGGTTTTCTCTTTTACCTTGCTGAACGCCTATGGATTTTTAACACTACCCGATACTTCTCTGCTGTTTTTTACGGCATTGTTCCTATGGCTGTACAAACGTTTTCTTGTCGACCCAAGTATATGGATTACACTATTACTAGGGGTGGTAATGGCTGCTTTAATGTACAGCAAGTACCACGCAGTGTTGGTGATTCTATTTGTGTTCCTTTCCAACTACAAGCTTATTTTCAACAAAAAAGCATGGTTGGCAGTGATATTAGCTCTCGTTTGTTATATCCCGCATTTTATATGGCTTTATCAAAACGACTTTGTTTCGATAACCTTCCATTTATACGAGCGGCCAAACCAAGCTTATTCTTTTGATCAGTTTACCTTGGGGTATTTCTTGAACCTTATTGCAATTATAGGTCTTTTGTTTTTCTGGATCTATAGAGCTTTTTTTAAGTTTAAGCCTCAAGATAAGTTCTCCAAGGCATTGGTGTATCTGGTTTATGGGGTGTTGATCTTCTTTTTTATCTCCAGTTTTAACCGTAGGGTGCAAGCACAATGGGCCATTGTAATATCGATACCCTTGGTCATCATTGCATTTGAACATCTTTTACAAAATGCTAAAAGCAGAAAATGGATGTACCGAATCGGTATAGTAAGCCTTGTGCTTCTAATGTATGCAAGAGCTTGGTTGATATATTATCCTTTGTTTCCAATGAAGTATGAAACGCATGGCAACAAAGAATGGGCAAGTGACCTTAAATCAAAATCCGGTAATGTGCCGGTTATTTTCGAAAACTCATACCGACGTGCTCCCATGTATGAGTTCTACGCTGGTGTCCCTGCCATATCATTGAACAATTATATGTACCGGAAGAACCAGTATTCGATAGATGATTCAGAAGAAAGAGTTAGGGGAGAAAAAGTTTTATATGTTTCCAAATACAAAAAAAGCGGGGTTATTAGCTATATAAACTTGGACAGCACTGTATTCTTTGGAAATTACATAGATAACTTTCAATCGTACAGAAAATTAAAATGTATTGTGGAAAAACAAGATGAGGGACTAGGATATTCCTTAAAAGTATATAACCCATATCCGTTTGATGTTCCACTGGAACAGCTGAAATATACAGTCTCTTACTCCAATAAGCACAAACAGGTCAAACAAATGCTTTCCTTAAAGGTCAAGAGCACCTTACCCCAAAGTACATTGTTAAAATCCAAGGATACAATGTACTATAATTTTGAGCTACCATTGTCCAAAATGGAAAAACCATCGTATTTTAGAATAGGTATTTCAGAAAACGACTTGCCACCCGGACTTAACGGCCAACCCATTAAAATAGAATAATGAACCCCATCGAAAAAACAATCATTTCCCTGGACTGGATTACAATTGCATTATTCCTGAGTTTGGTTGTTTTGGCATTGGGCAAATATTTATACCATAAGAAATTTTTAAATTTTATTATTCTACCTTTTAATGATAAGTACATCCTGTTACATAATAAGAAGGGGCAATTTTCGCATTGGTTCCATCTTTTATTGACCTTATTTCAATTGATCAATCTTTCCCTGTTCCTGTTCCTGATTCTAAAGGTATTTGAACTATTACCACAAGTGGATGCTCTCACCACTTATTTCATTCTATTGGGTTTATTGGCATTGTTCGAACTCATAAAATTCGTGCTTCAGATGTTTACGGGATATGTCTTTAACAACTTGGGGGTTGTTGGCAGTGTCATTTTTAGTAAAATGTCATATCTCAACTACAGCAGCATTTTGATCTGTATTTGCAACGTATTATTAATATACATTACAACCAACTCGAAAACAACGATATATATAGTTTTAATACTAGTTTTTCTTATAAATGCCATTGGAATTGTCAAGCTATTGAAGAACTATCAAAAAGCACTGTTCCCGTATTTTATGTATTTTATTTTGTACCTTTGCACACTCGAAATTGCACCCTTGGTGTTAATTGGGAGCTATCTAAAAGGTTGAAAACTTATGAAAGTAAAAACAATTTTGGTTTCCCAACCAGAACCAAAAGTCGAAAACTCACCTTACTCAAGATTAATTGAAAAAGAAAAAGTTAAAGTAGATTTTGTTCCTTTCATTCATGTTGAAGGTGTGGAAGCCAAAAACGTTAGGCAGCAAAAAATCGACTTGAACAACTTCACTGCAATTATTTTGACTAGCAGAAATTCCGTTGATCACTTTTTCAGGATTGCTGAGGAAATGCGCTTTAAAGTTCCTGATTCCATGAAATATTTTTGTCAGTCCGAGGCAGTAGCCTACTATCTACAAAAATATGTCGTGTACCGAAAGAGAAAAATTTATGTAGGTAAAAGAACTTTTAACGAATTGATTCCCTTGATTAAAAAATATAAGGATGAAAAGTTCTTGTTACCATCCTCCGATTCTTTAAAACCAGCAGTTCCAGAACAATTGGATGAGATAGGTGTGAATTGGGTTCGTGGTATCTTTTATAAAACCGTAATAAGTGACTTATCCAATCTAAGGGATGTATATTATGACATCTTGGTTTTCTTTAGCCCGTCCGGTATTGAATCCTTAATGAAAAATTTTCCGGATTTTGAACAAAACAATACCAGAATTGCTGTTTTTGGCAATAGTACGGTCAATGCTGCAACCCATGCTGGCCTTAGGATAGATATTCAGGCACCAACGCCTGAAACCCCTTCTATGACCATGGCATTACAGAAATATATCACTAGCGTTAATCATAAATAAAAAACGATCTAGTTAAAAAACAAGAAACGCCCTTGGTTATTTCCAAGGGCGTTTCTTGTTTTTAGAAAGTATACCTTTGTGGTCCTCCTCTGCGGATTTCTTCACTCGCATACGATTCAAACTTTTTAAAGTTCTCTCTAAAGGCATTCGTTAACTTAAATGCTGTTTTGTAATATGCTTCATCATTGTTCCAAGTAGTTCGCGGGCTTAACACTTCTGTGGGTACACCAGGACACTCCCTTGGCTGAGCAACTCCAAACACGGAATGGATATGATATTTTTCATAATTGTACAGGCCAAGCTCTCCGTTCAAGGCAGCACTGATCATGGCGCGTGTATATTTAAGCTTCATTCGGGTACCAACTCCGTAAGGTCCTCCTGTCCAGCCTGTATTCACCAACCAGACATCCACTCCGGACTCTTTCATTTTGTTGCTCAACATTTCTGCATATTTCGCAGGGTGAAGCGGCATAAAGGGTGCTCCAAAGCATGCCGAAAATGATGGTTGCGGTTCTACTACACCAGCCTCTGTACCCGCAACTTTAGCGGTATAACCAGAGATAAAATGATAGGCGGCCTGAGCTGGTGTCAGTTTCGAAATTGGAGGCAGCACTCCAAAAGCATCAGCAGTGAGAAAAAAGATATTCTTAACATTTTTTCCTATCGATGGCCGTTGTATATTTTCTATGTGATAAATGGGATAGCTTACCCTCGTGTTCTGGGTAATTGAAGTGTCCGCAAAATCGACTACTCCGTTTTCATCCATAATCACATTTTCCAAAATAGCGCCTTTTTTGATGGCGCCATATATCTCTGGTTCTTTTTCTTGGGATAGATCAATTACCTTGGCATAGCAACCTCCCTCAAAATTAAACACGGTGTTTTCCGGTGTCCAGCCATGTTCATCATCACCAATAAGTTTTCTATCAGGATCTGTAGACAATGTGGTCTTTCCTGTTCCAGAGAGACCAAAGAAAATAGCAGTATCCCCAGATTCTCCAACGTTGGCAGAACAGTGCATTGGCAAAGTGTTCTTATTTACAGGAAGAATAAAGTTCAATGCTGAAAATATTCCTTTCTTGATTTCTCCTGTATATCCTGTTCCTCCGATTAGTGCAATCTTTCTACTAAAGTTGAGAATTGCAAAATTGTGCTGGCGCGTACCATCAATTTTTGAATCTGCCATAAAACCAGGTGCATTGACAACCGTCCATTCAGCATCAAAATCCTTAAGTTCTTCATCCGTGGGACGCAAAAACATATTATAGGCAAACATATTGGACCAAGGATATTCGTTGATTACCCGAATATTCATTTTATACGCTGGATCGGCACAGGCATAACAATCTCTAACAAACAGTTCTTTTTTATTAAGATAATCGATGACTTTATCGTAGAGCTTATCAAACTTCTCGCTTTCGAAAGGAATATTTATGTCCCCCCACCATACTTTATCTGTTGTGATATCATCCTTAACGATAAAACGATCCATCGGTGACCGTCCGGTGAATTCACCTGTATTTACAGCTAAAGCACCTGAAGATGCCTTCTTCCCCATTCCCAACTCAATGGTGATATCATGAAGTTCGTCCGGTGTTAGTTGATAATTAACTTTGTTATGTGTTATCCCGTAAGGTTTTAACGAAATCGATTTCGTTCCTGAAGCAGAATCCTTCATTAGTGTAGTTTTAAATGTTGGTACAAAATTAAAAATTATTAGCTCTTTGCTCTTTTTAATTCTGCTTAATTACTCGCTTTTCTGGTTAAAATGTTATATCCCAAATAAAACCAACCTAAAATCATCAAAATACCTCCGATTGGTGTTAAAATTCCAAATATTCTAAAATCAAAGGTTGTTAAGCTGTTCAATGCTAACAGGTATATGGAAAAAGAGAATAAAAGCACTCCTAAAAGCACCAGAATAAAAATTGTTTTCTTTGTTTTTTCGGATATCCCAGACCATATTCCCAAAAACAGAAGAAAAAGCGCATGATACATTTGATATTTAACTCCTGTTTCAAAAGTATCAACTGCTTCTACATCTACTAATTTCTCCAATCCATGGGCTCCAAAAGCACCGAGCATGATCGCTAACATTCCCATTGTTGTTCCGATCCCTAAAATTGTTCTGTTCATAACTTTTTGTTGCTATTTTATTAAAAATATAACATTTTAATACCTTAGTGTCCGTTTAATCAAAAGTAAACAAAACACATGGTCCGTACTATTTTAGTTGTTGGAGCAGGTAAATCAACCTCATACCTTCTAAGTTATTTTCTTAAAAAAGCAAAAGAAGAACATATTCATCTCAGCATTGGTGACCTACATCCAGAGCATATTCCGGATGAATTTTCCCAGCATCCCAATTGCACTGTTTTTCACTTGGATATTTTTAATGAAGCCGATAGAAAAAAGGCTGTTTCGGAAGCATCAATTGTAGTTTCCATGTTACCAGCTCGTTTACACATAAATGTTGCACATGATTGCATAGAGTTTGAAAAGCATTTTATTACTGCTTCATATGTAAGTAAAGAACTAAAGGCCTTGGACGAAGAGGTAAAAAAGAAAGGGCTTGTTTTTATGAATGAAATTGGACTTGACCCTGGAATCGACCACATGAGCGCTATGGAGGTTATTGACAGAATTAGGGATAAAGGCGGCAAAATGTTGTTGTTCGAGTCCTTTACCGGTGGGTTGGTGGCGCCTGAAAGTGATACCAATCTGTGGCATTATAAATTTACATGGAACCCAAGAAATGTAGTTTTGGCAGGTCAAGGAGGTGCTGCAAAGTTTATACAAGAAGGAACCTATAAGTACATTCCATATCAAAAATTGTTCAGAAGAACAGAATTCATGGATATTGAAGGTTACGGTACTTTTGAAGCTTATGCCAACCGTGATTCTTTAAAATATCGTGAAGCCTATGGTCTTCAAGATGCATTGACATTATTTCGAGGAACCATGCGTAGGGTCGGTTTTTCCAAAGCTTGGCAAATGTTTGTTATTCTTGGCATGACAGATGACAGTTATACCATTGAAAATTCTGAAGGTATGACATATCGAGAATTTGCAAATCTTTTCCTCCCCTATTCTCCCACCGATTCCGTTGAACTAAAAATGAGATATTACCTCAAAATTGATCAAGACGATATTATGTGGGGTAAATTATTGGAGCTAAATCTTTTTGATGACTCGAAGAAAATTCCTTTAAAAAATGCAACCCCTGCACAAATGCTACAATATATTTTAGAAGATAACTGGACACTTAAAGAAAATGAAAAAGACATGATAGTGATGTACCACAAGTTTGGTTACGAATTAAATGGGGAAAAGAAGCAGATAGATGCCAATATGGTGGTTATCGGAGAAAACCGAACATACACGGCTATGTCCAAAACTGTAGGTCTTCCCGTAGCCATCGCAACATTGAAAATATTGAACGGTGAAATTAAAACTCCAGGTGTTCAAATTCCTATAAACAAGGAAGTGTACAAACCCATTTTATCCGAACTGCATACAAATGGTATCGAGTTCAAAGAATACCAAGTACCCTATTTAGGATATAATCCCGATTCAGTTGCCAGTTAATTTTTTAATGGATTTTCGATACCTTTAGCTTCAAATTAAAATCATTGTTGTGAAAAACAATAACAGTTCGGTCAAAATCGATGGGATTGATAAAAAAATCCTAAGGCATCTTATGGAAGATGCGCGTAAACCAATCCTCGAAATTGCTAGAAACATTGGGATTTCTGGAGCTGCTATACACCAAAGACTGCGCAAGTTGGAGAGTTCGGGTCTTTTGGCCGGGTCTAAATTCATAATCAATCCAAAGGTTTTGGGCTATTCAACAATGGCATACATCGGTATTTTTTTGGATAAGGCCATGACCAACCCAAGAGCGGTTAATCAATTAAAAGAAATACCAGAGGTATTGGAATGCCATTACACCACTGGAAATTGGTCTATCCTTATAAAAGTACTTTGTAGGGACAATGAACATTTAATGCAAGTATTGAATAAAAAAATTCAGCAAATAGAAGGGGTGTCCAGAACAGAAACTTTTATTTCATTAAATCAACAAATTGATCGTCAAATACAAATCTGATATTTGTATTGAATCTAAATAAGTATTACATTTGACCCCATGAATGTAATATTTCAGTCTTCATATTACACCTTATACCAATCCGCAAACAAGCGCTGTTTTTATATTGATTTCGGTCAAAAAACAGTAGACATGTCTTTGTGCCAATTGCTTTCTCTGCGACATAAAGTAATGAATATTGCCATCGAAGATCATTTTCATGGCGATTTGAACGCACACGGGTTTGAAGTTCTGTTGCTCTGCAACAAAAAACATCTATTTATTTTGAACACCCTGGAGATACTGGATCTTAAAAATCTAATAGATCAGAGTTTTATTTCCATGGGTCTTTCTGCAAAAACTGAAGCAGTAATCCAATAGGTCGGCTATTTTTATTCAATCTTAGTTACTTTCTAAATAAAGTATACCTCCTATCAAACCAGATAAAAATCTGTAACTTTATGGAACAATTACGCTAGAAGTTAATACTATGAAAGATATTGCAAGACAAAGTATGAGCATTAAAGTAGAATCTATGGATTTGCTCAACGGACAAATAAAAATAGAAGCCCATGCTTCTGCCACCTATTTGGCCATGGCTTCTTGGTGCGAGCAAAACGGCTTTTTTACCAGCGCCAAGTTCTTCTTTAAACAAGCAGAGGAAGAACGCGAACACATGATGAAGATTTTTAATTTTTTGGTAGATACTGGTGGAAATCCAATTTCTCCTGAAGTTACCAATATCAATCACGACTATTCTTCCATTGTCGATGTATTTGAATCTACCTTGGAGCATGAGGTAAAAGTGACAAAGTCTATTCACAACATTGTTAATGAGGCTAGAAAAGGAGGAGACATTGTAACTGAACGTTTCTTGGATTGGTTTGTAATGGAACAGGTTGAAGAGGAGAACACTGTCCGGGATATTTTGGATATGATAGAGGTAACGGGGACCGAAGGTGTTGGTCTTCAAATGATAGACAACCAAGTTGCCAAATGGATTGATTAAATAAATCCAATAACTGCAATCAAAAAGAGGTAGATTTTTATCAACCTGAACTTGTTTCAGGTTCTCATAGTGATTTTTTTATCAGTTTGATGAGATTCTGAAATGAATTCAGAATGACGACTTCAACACATACAATTAAAAAAGGGGCCAAAAGGCCCCTTTTCATATGTTTCAAAATTATGTTTAATCTCTTCCACCAAAAACTTGAACAGCCCAATAAAGCAAGGATGCCAAGGCTCCCAATGCAGCCACCAAGTATGTTCGTGCAGCCCATTTTAGTGCATCTTCGGCTCCTGAATATTCTTCTTGGGAAACCATGTTTTTTTGCTTTAACCAAACCAATGCCCTTTTACTTGCGTCGTATTCCACGGGAAGGGTTATAAAGCTGAACAAGGTTGCGAAGCCCATCATGATCAAACCGGCTACCGCAACATAAAATCCAATACCGCCTGCAACTCCTGTAGCAGCCATTAACATAATACCTCCAAACACCACCCATGTGGACATACCAGAGGTAACACTTACTACAGGTACCAACTTGGAACGCATGGTCAACCATTCATAAGCCTGAGCATGCTGCACAGCGTGTCCACACTCATGGGCAGCTACTGCGGCGGCGGAAGCATTACGTTGGTTGTACACGCCTTCACTAAGGTTTACGGTTTTATTTTTAGGATTGTAATGGTCAGTCAACATTCCAGGAGTGGAAATTACCTTTACATCTCTAATTCCATGATCATCGAGCATTTTCTGAGCAATCTCTGCCCCACTCATGCCATTACGCAAATGAACTTTAGAATATTTTTTGAATTTACTCTTCAATCGGTTGCTAACTAGCCAGCTGACCAATGCAATTCCTCCAATCAATAAATAATACGTCATCATAGCCTTTTCTCTTTTATATTATCATAAATATACCACATTAAAGCAAAAACCCCGCCAAATACTGGCAGGGTTATTTTACTGTCAAAATGTTAGTTTATTAGGCCATCACAGGCTCCAAGTGAAAAGTCTCGGCTATTTCTTTATAGACTATCTCTCCTTCAACCACATTCAAACCTTTTTCCAAAGATTTATCCAGTTTACAAGCGCTACTCCATCCAAGATTCGCCAATTTTAGCACATAGGGCAGTGTTACATTCGTCAAGGCAACTGTAGAAGTGTAAGGCACTGCCCCTGGCATATTGGCTACACAGTAATGGACAACATCATCTATGATGTATATAGGGTCTTCATGGGTTGTAGGCTTAGTGGTTTCAACGCATCCACCTTGATCTACCGCTACATCTACAATAACGGTTCCCGGGTGCATCTCCTTGAGCATGTCCCTTGAAATCAAGTTTGGTGCTTTTGCTCCTTTCAAAAGAACACCACCGATAATTAAATCATGTGATTGAATATGTTTTCTAATATTGAACTCGTTGGAAAAACCAGTCACCACATGACTGGGCATAATATCGTTCACATATCTGAGTCTTTTCATGTTTACGTCCAATATGGTAACATGGGCTCCTAATCCAGCTGCCATTTTTGCAGCCTGTATACCAACAGTACCAGCTCCGAGCACCAAGACCCTGCCTGGGGATACTCCGGGAACGCCGCCTAAAAGCACTCCTTTACCCTTTACAGGTTTCTCCAAATATTTAGCCCCTTGTTGAATTGCCATTCTCCCGGCAACTTCGGACATTGGGGTTAGCAAAGGCAAGGTTCCATCCTCATCCTCAACCGTTTCATAAGCTATACAGATTGCTTTGCTTTTGATCATTGCTTTGGTCAAGGCTTCACTGGAAGCAAAATGAAAATAGGTGAACACTATTTGACCTTCTTGAATTAAGTTGTATTCTTCTGCAATCGGTTCTTTCACTTTCACGATCATATCGCTCATGGCATACACCTGTCCAATGGTATCCAAAATAGTAGCACCTGCCTGTTGGTAGTCCTGATTAAAAAAACCACTTCTATCACCAGCGCCGGATTGTACATATACGGTGTGGTTGTTTTTTACCAATTCAAAAACCCCGGCAGGCGTCATGCCTACCCTGCTTTCGTTGTTCTTAATTTCTTTTGGTATTCCAACAGTCATTTTAACGTTTTTATGTTTCTGGGGTCAAAGTTGAACAAAAAATTTAAATTAAAACATAAAAATTCGATAAAAAATAGGGGTGAGGTGTCAAAATATATCTTTTTTAACGTTTTACCCCTATTTTTTGAGGGGGTCAATGTATTTTTTTAATATTATTTTAATTTTATACACTATTTTTAAAGGGGTATAATCTTTCAAAAACTAAAAAGCATGCCGATTGGCATGCTTTTTAGGGGTATTACTATAAAATCCTTATTAATTATTCTGTTTTTATCACAAAACAGAACTTTCTTCAAACTAAACTTGTGTCAGGTTCTCATTTACCTACTTGTTTACCTGATGAAATTCCGGAATAAATTCGGAATGAGGAGAAAAAACAGATTTTGAGAACTATCCGACGATATTCACGATTTTTCCGGGTACCACAATTACCTTTTTGGGAGTTCTGCCAGCCAATTGGGCTTGGGTTTTCTCATGGGCCAACACAGTAGCTTCAATTTCGTCCTTGCCCATATCCAATGGCAATTCCAGTTTAAATCGCATTTTACCGTTAAAGGATATTGGATATTCTTTGCTGCTCTCTACCAAATATGTTGAGTCAAATTTTGGAAAAGGAGCTTCGGCAATGGAACCATTATTCCCCAAACGTTCCCAAAGCTCTTCGGCTATATGAGGCGCATAAGGTGAAACCAAAACAGCGAGGAGTTCCAAAACAGCTTTACTGGTACATTTTTGAGATGTGAGTTCGTTTACACAAATCATAAAAGTAGAAACGGAAGTATTGAACGAGAAATTCTCGATATCTTCTTCCACCTTTTTAATGGTCTTGTGCAAGGTCTTTAAATTTTCAGCCGTAGGGTCTTTGTCTTCTATGTTGGTGTAAAGCTTCCACAATTTTTTAAGGAAGGAATGTACTCCAGTGATCCCTGCGGTGTTCCAAGGTTTGGATTGCTCCAACGGCCCTAGGAACATTTCATACAAACGAAGCGAATCCGCACCGTACTCCTCACAAATGGCATCAGGATTGACGACATTATATTTGGATTTGGACATTTTTTCTACTTCTCGACCAACAATGTACTTTCCGTCTTCAAGAATAAATTCTGCATCCTTATATTCAGGTTGCCATTCTTTGAAGGCCTTCACGTCCAATTCATCCGACGCATTCACCATAGAAACATCAGCATGGATAGGAACTACATTTTTACCTTCAATTAAACCTTTAGAATAGACCATACTAGAATCCAAATCTCTATACACAAAAGCACTCGTCCCGGTAATCATCCCTTGATTGATCAACTTTTGAGCAAATTCATCTTTGGGCACATACTCCATGTCAAACATAAACTTCTGCCAAAAACGAGAATACAACAAGTGACCAGTCGCGTGCTCGCTTCCTCCTATATATAAATCCACATCTTGCCAATAGTTGATGGCTTCCGGAGAGAATATCGCTTCATCATTGCGCGGGTCCATATACCTATTAAAGTATTGGGAACTTCCTGCCCAACCTGGCATGGTGTTCAACTCCAATGGAAATACATTTTTATTATCGATAAGCTCATTGCTAACTACTTCCGCCTTTAGGCGGTCCCAAGCCCAAACTGTTGCGTTGCCCAATGGCGGCTCACCTGTTTCGGTGGGGAGGTATTTTTCCACTTCGGGCAATTGCAAGGGCAAATGTTCCACGTCGATCATCTGCGGCATGCCGTCCGCATAATATACTGGAAACGGTTCGCCCCAATACCGCTGACGACTAAATACGGCATCACGCAAACGGTAGTTTACTTTACCTTGGCCATGTCCAATGTTTTCCAGTTCGGAAATGGCTTTTTTCATAGCCTCTTTATAAGGAAGGCCGTTTAGAAAATCAGAATTGGCAATTACTGTACCTTCCTTGTCGGCAAATGCCTCCTCGGAAATATCAACCCCTTCAAAAATATTGGGTATACCTATATTATAATGTTTTGCAAAATCGTAATCACGCTGGTCACCGCAAGGCACGGCCATTACTGCCCCTGTTCCATAACTGGCCAACACGTAGTCCCCAATCCAAATAGGAATAGGTTCTTTAGTAAACGGATGTTCTGCATAAGCTCCAGTAAACACTCCCGAAATGGTTTTTACATCGGCCATACGATCTCGTTCGGAACGTTTTGCCGTGGCATCCACATAAGCCTCCACCTCAGCTTTTTGTTCTGGGGTTGTAATTTTGGACACCAACTCGTGCTCGGGTGCCAGGGTCATAAAACTTACTCCAAATATGGTATCAGGTCGGGTGGTGAAAACCTCGATGGTATCTAGAGATTTCTCGCTATCGCTCGAAATGACATTAAACGTAACTTCAGCTCCAACGGAACGTCCAATCCAGTTAGTTTGAGAATCCTTGAGCGGTTGTGGCCAATCAATTTTATCTAAACCGTCCAATAGACGCTGTGCGTAGGCGGTAATCCGCATGCTCCATTGCGTCATTTTTTTACGCACAACCGGATGGCCACCTCTTTCGGAAACACCATTTGCGATTTCATCATTTGCCAAAACGGTTCCCAAAGCTGGGCACCAGTTTACTTCAGTATCCGCCAAATAGGTCAATCGATATTTTAAAAGTGTTTTTTGTTTTTCCTTTTCTGAATACCCGTTCCAATTGTCTGCACCAAAAATTGGCGTATCATCATCACAGGCAGCCTCGACACTTTTATTTCCTTCTTTTTCAAAAATGGAAACCAAGGTGGAAATACTTTCTGCCTTGTCCGTTTTTTTATTGTACCACGCATTGAACAATTGGATAAAGATCCATTGCGTCCATTTATAATATTGTGGGTTGGAAGTACGCACTTCACGACTCCAATCAAAAGAAAAACCAAGTTGATCTAATTGCTCCCGATACCGGTTGATATTGTTTTCCGTGGTTATAGCCGGGTGCTGTCCCGTTTGTATGGCATACTGCTCTGCTGGCAATCCAAAAGAATCGTATCCCATGGGGTGCAAAACATTAAAACCCTTGTGCCTTTTGTAACGCGAATAGATGTCCGTGGCAATGTAACCGAGTGGATGACCCACGTGCAAGCCAGCTCCCGATGGGTAGGGAAACATGGACAATGCATAGAATTTGGGTTTATCGGAATCGTTGGCTGCTTTAAAAGTTTCATTTTTTGCCCAATACTTCTGCCATTTGGCCTCAATCTCGCGGAAATCGTAATTCATTGTTAATCTTGTTCAATTTCGTGTGCAAAAATAGGTTTAATCCCCTAAATACAATTTACTTTTCTATTTTTACGTACTGATTCTATTATATGAGCCAATATATTGAACGATATCAGCGACGAAAACTGATTTCCTCTTACTTTTCCGTGGCTTTGAGCATTGCCTTGGTCCTATTTCTTTTAGGTGTTCTGGGTCTTTTGGTGCTAAACACCAAAAAACTGGCAGACCACTTTAAGGAGCAAATTACCATATCGGTGTTTTTAAAGGACAATGCCAAACCCATTGAGATAGACCAACTCCAAAAAAGCCTTGCCCTTGCAGAGCACACCAAATCTGCCGTATACATTTCAAAAGAAGATGCCGCGGAACAGTATAGCGAGGATATTGGTGAAAATTTTGAAGAGTTTTTGGGATATAATCCACTAAAAAATTCCATTGATGTTAATTTGAAAGCTGATTTTGTATCGTCTCAACAAATTGATGAGATTGCTGAAGAATTGGCAGCCAAAGCATATGTGGATGAAGTAAGCTATGACAAACCTTTGATTTCCCTGCTCAACAACAATGCAAGAAAAATTAGTTTATGGATATTGATCACAAGTGCCGTTTTTACAATAATCGCTGTTTTACTGATCAATAGCTCCATACGGTTGTCCATATATTCCAAAAGATTTATAATTAAAACCATGCAAATGGTTGGCGCCACCAAAACATTTATTCGAAGACCATTTATATGGACCAACATTAAATTAGGCATGGTCGGAGCCGTTGTTGCCTTAATGGGATTAGCCGTACTGGTCTACTATATTGACAAAAATTTCCCAGAACTGAGCTTGCTCCAAGACTATGTTGTACTCATTTTTTTATTCGCTGGCGTATTTGGTCTGGGTGTGATTATATCATGGGCAAGCACCCATTTTGCCACCCAACGCTTTTTAAACCTGAGAACGGATGATCTTTATTATTAACTTTGCGATATGAGCAAGAAAAACAAAAATGAGCAAAAGCCTACCAAAGCGTTTGTTTTCCAAAAGAAAAATTACCTCTTTTTATTTATTGGTATCGCCTTTATAGTACTTGGTTATATTTTAATGAGCGGAGGTGGAAGCGACGATCCAGAGGTATTCAATCCCGAGATTTATAATTTTAGAAGAATTCGTCTTGCCCCTACATTGATTCTAATTGGTCTTGGCATTCAAGTATATGCCATTTTATTGAACCCTAACAAGAAAAACAAGGAGTAAATTGGAGTTAATTGATGCTATAATCCTAGGTATTATTCAAGGATTGACCGAATTCTTACCTGTTTCCTCCAGTGGTCACTTAGAATTGGGGAAAGCCATATTGGGAGCACAAGCCGTTCCAGAAGAAAGTCTTTTGTTCACGGTCGTTTTACATTTTGCTACGGCTTTAAGTACTTTGGTGGTATTTAGAAAAGATGTTTTTGATATTCTAAAGGGCCTATTTCAGTTTAAATGGAATGAAGAGACCAAATTTTCTTTGAAGATTATCATCTCCATGATTCCCGCCGCATTGATTGGTTTATTTTTAAATGATTTTATTGAAGTCTTTTTTGATGGCGCCATTATCATTGTCGGTATTATGCTCATAATTACAGCTTTTTTACTGTACTTGGCGGATTTTGCCAAAACTACAGAAAAAGCGGTTTCGTTTCGAAGTTCTTTTGTAATCGGTATGGCACAGGCTGTAGCTATACTTCCTGGTATTTCGCGTAGTGGGGCCACTATTTCAACAGCCGTACTTTTAGGGGTGGACAAATCCAAATCAGCACGTTTTTCATTTTTAATGGTAGTGCCTCTTATTTTGGGGAAAGTGGCCAAAGACCTAATGGGTGGTGAGATCTCATTTCAAGGTGACCAGGCCGTGGCCATGGGGGCAGGATTTGTAGCTGCCTTTATTGCTGGGCTGGCAGCCTGTACATGGATGATTAAACTAGTGCGCCAGAGCAAACTTATCTATTTTGCCATCTATTGTTTGATTGTGGGCCTTATTGCTCTAGCTTGGAGTATTTGGGGATAGATCAGTATATTTGCCCTCAAACCCCAAATTTTTGAACACCAAAGAAGATTTCTTAAACGGTCAAATTCTATTGATTGACAAACCATTGGAATGGAGTTCGTTCCAAGCGGTAAATGCATTAAAATGGGCCATTCGGAAAAAATTTAGTCTCAAAAAGATAAAAATTGGTCACGCTGGCACTTTGGATCCTTTGGCTACAGGATTACTGGTAATTTGTACTGGAAAATTTACCAAAAAAATTCCCGAGCTTCAAGGGCAGGTCAAAGAATACACGGGTACCTTCACCTTGGGAGGCACTACACCATCTTATGATTTGGAGACAGAGGTAAATGAAACGTTTCCAACCGATCATATCACGGATGCATCCATCAAAGAGGCCACAAAACAGTTTTTAGGTGAGATCGAGCAAATACCTCCTATCTTTTCAGCCTTAAAAAAAGATGGAAAACGATTGTACGAACTTGCTCGCGAAGGCAAACAAGTCGAAATAAAATCACGAAAAATAGAAATCCTCGAATTTGAGATTACTCGAATTGAACGTCCCAAAGTCCAGTTCAGGGTGGTATGTAGCAAAGGAACCTACATTCGGTCCTTAGCACATGATTTTGGTAAAGTTTTGGATTCTGGAGCCCATTTGTCGGAACTGAGAAGAACCAAGATAGGTGAATTTAACGTAGATAATGCTACAACCCCCGATGTCTTTAAGGCGAATTTGGGTGTTAACACCTCTTCCTGAGATAGGTCGAGATAAAATATTTTTGTAAAATAGCGGTTATAGTTAAACCATGAACTTAAACAAGAGCCAGTTATCTCTTTTGATTACTTTATTCTCTATGTCCATAGTGATTTTATTGCTATTCAATATTCACTTAGGAAGCATACAAGAGGATGAGTATGTCATTGAAATGAGCTTGGCGGATGAAGATATTGAAAAACTTCTTGAAGAAGAGGAGGAACGATTGGAGGAAATGAAAGCCGACAATAATCCTATCAAAAGCCATATGGCCGTTAACCAAACCGCAAAACCAAGTGTTGGCAATCCTGAACCCCTAAAGACTTTGGAAGAGCTTATAGAAGAAAGAGCCTTGAACAGTGAAACTGGGGAATATGCCGATAATTCCGCTTTTGAAGAACAACTGAAACAATTACGTGCACAGCGTGACGAGAAAAAAGAGAAATTAGGTGAACGTGATGCCCATAAAGAAGAATTCACCGATTATTTGAAAGATCGGCAAACTTCCATTTCATATTCTTTATTGGAGCGAAATGCATACTATCTACCTCCACCAATTTACACCTGTATTGAAGGTGGCAAAGTAGTTGTTAATATTGCTGTGGACAACAACGGATATGTTACTGAAGCCAGTTTTAACGATAAAAGTTCTGGGACCAGTAATGGTTGTTTAGTGGACAATGCTATTGCGTACGCTCTAAAGGCACGTTTTAGCCCAGATTCCAAAAATTCTCAAATTGGCACCATCACCTATCTATTTCAGAGTAAGTAATTCCAAGATATCTTCCAGTATATTTTGACCTTTGTTTTTGTTGTACCACACCTGTAGTTCTTGCTTGAACTCATCGGTTAATTTGCCATGCATTCTTTTACAGTCCTCCACCATTTGGGTGGCGATACTGGGTCTTGGACCCCATTCGCCAATAATTGCATCGTTACCCTTATCCCAAACGACCAATTTTGGAATGGAACGTGAACCATTGGTAAGAAAAGCATCCATCAATTCGAGATTTTCATCCCGTAAAATTACGCTCAAGGTGATATTTGGACTTGTGTCGGCAATTTTGTTCAATACAGGCAAACTGGCAGCAGCATCTCCACACCAACTTTCAGATAGCACCAAAAACACTAGCTCTTTATCCACCGATTTTAACTTTTCACCAATGCCTTCGGGTATTTTAAAGGTTTTATCCCAACGGGTCATTCTTCTTTCGCCAAGTTTGGTATAATTCACCAAAGCTTCGGTTTGTTCTGGGCCCGTGGTCTTCCCCGATTTGGCCAATTGACTAACCAAATCACGGTATACTGCATAATCCATTCCTTTTGCAATATATTCCCGTATTATTTTCAATCTATTTTTTTCTAAAACTTCCATACATGTTTTTTCAAAAGTACGCAGGGTAATCTGCACATTCTCTGACTTTTGTCATTGGTTGTTATTGGAAGTCAATCCTTACATTATTATGCAACAAAGCAAATCAGCAAAAACTGACAATTGTACTCAACATAATCTGTTGTTTGATTTTCGAGAACTTCGAACAAAAATACCCTTATCATTCTTTGTATAATTAATCCGCTGTTTTTATTTTATTTTTGATAAAAACTGGTTTGTAATGGAAAAACATAGGTGTGGATGGTGCTTGGGTGACCCGCTATATGAGGCTTATCACGATAACGAATGGGGAGTTCCCGTAAAAGATGATGCCACCCTGTTCGAGTTCTTGGTTCTTGAAACCTTTCAGGCAGGTTTGAGCTGGATCACCATTTTGCGAAAGCGAGAAAATTTTAGAAAAGCTTTTGATCAATTTGACTACAAAAAGATTGCAAACTACAGCCAAACCAAGATTGATATCCTATTGCAGGATTCGGGAATTATCAGAAATAAATTAAAAGTAAACGCAACGGTATCCAATGCCCAAGCTTTTATGGAAATTCAAAAAGAATTTGGAAGTTTTAGGAACTACATTTGGGGCTTTGTGAATGGTAAACCCATTAAAAACAAATGGGTAAATTATAAAGACGCCCCTGCGACCACAACCTTGTCCGACACCATTTGCAAGGATTTAAAAAAAAGAGGGTTCAAATTTGTGGGCAGTACGGTAATTTACGCCCATATGCAGGCAACAGGCATGGTAAACGACCATGAAACAAACTGTTTTAGGTATCACGAGGTTTAACGGATATTCCGTTTTCCAACCCACATCTATCCCTGTAAGATTTTCAAAAATTCTTCTCTGGGAATCAATTCGGCCCCCAAACTCTCCAAATGGTTTGTATGAACTTGGCAATCGATAAGCTGATATCCTGTTCCACCCAATTCCTTGGCCATTTTTATAAAAGCAAATTTAGAGGCATTGGGCCGTATACTGAACATACTTTCACCGCAGAAAACATGGCCAAGATCAACCCCATAAAGACCACCTACCAATTCACCATCTTCCCAAACTTCAAATGATCTAGCATAACCCTTTTTATAAAGGTTTATATATGCTGTTTTCATTTCGGGACTGATCCATGTGCCCTCTTGGTCTTTTCGCCCAATTGTTGCGCAATGATCCATCACCTCCTCAAAACAAGAGTTTTGGGTAAGGGTAAATGTTCCATCGCGAATTACCTTTCGCATGCTTTTGGATACTTTTACCTTTTCCGGGAAAAGTACCATTCTTGGGTCGGGTGTCCACCATAGAATCAATGAATCATCATTGAACCAAGGAAAAATTCCATTTTTATAGGCCAACAACAATCTTTCGGGGGACAAATCACCTCCTACGGCAAGTAGCCCGTCCTCACTGGCGGTGGAAACGGGCGGAAACTCCAACCTTGTGCTTAAAAAATGTAAGGGAGTATTTTCCACAAGCAATTTTTTCTAAAAATACAAATCGGGCCAAAAACAAGAAAATCTGAACACAAGGTTCAGATTTTCAACGTTAATATTATTACCAGCAACTATCCTTTAGAAAGGCAGATCATCATGATCCTCCTCATTTAGGTCATCTGCGGGTTCAAAGGCTTCCATTGGCGGAACAGGAGGCATATTGTCCGATCCTTGTTCCTGTTGCGGGCTTTCTATCCTCCATCCTTGAATAGAGTTGAAATACTTGGTCTCGCCTTGCGGGTTTACCCATTCCCTACCTCTTAGATTTATACTGATTTTAACCGTTTGGCCAACTTTAAAATTGTTCAGCAAATCGCATTTATCCTGTACAAACTCAACCAATATATGTTGTGGATATTGTTCTTCAGTAGTTACGACCACCTCTCTTTTTCTGAAACCATTGTTTCCATATGTTTTGGTCTCATCTATCATTTTGATTCTTCCCTGAACTTCCATGCAATGTTAATTTTGTTGAAAAATCAAAAATACATAAAATGAATTCCATTGGTTACCGTTATTTCAACTAACTATCAACATGTTTTCCATTTATTATCTTTAAAAAGAAATTGACCACCAATGAACTTTAGTCTAAAACGGAAAACCTCCAACATTATAATGCTGATTTCGGCATTCATTATTGTGAGTCTAATTTTATGGAACACCAATAGTTTTTTTAGACAGTTTAAAGAAGAGGAACGTTTAAAAATGGAAATTTGGGCCACGGCTCAATTAGAACTAATTCAATCTTCAGTGGATCAAGAATTGGGGAACCTGACCCTTAAAGTTCTGGGCAACAACACTTCTACCCCCATGATTTTGGTGAACGAGGAAGGGTCCTACAAAACCCACAATATTTCGGAGGACAAAATGGCTGACAGCCTTTACATTCTAAAGAAAATTACACAATTCAAAAGTGAAAATGAGCCGATTCAGATTATTCAAGAAGAGGAATTATTGGAAACCTTGTATTATGGCAATTCGGAGGTTTTAAACAGGTTAAAGTACTATCCATTGGCTTTACTTTTAATTATTTTCCTGTTCGGAGCTGTTATCTTCTTTTTCTTTAGGACAAACAAAGCTTCTGAACAGAACAAGCTTTGGGCGGGCATGGCCAAGGAAACAGCACACCAAATCGGCACACCCCTTACCTCATTATTGGGTTGGAACGAATTATTGAAATCTGAAGATATAAACCCGGAAGTAACTCGCGAAATTGCGAAAGACATAGATCGATTGGAAACCATTACCGAACGATTTTCCAAAATTGGATCTGTCCCCGAATTACGAGAGCACGACATTGTTGCCGAAACTAAACTAGCCTACGAGTACCTTAAGCAACGTAGCTCAAAATTGGTACATTTTTCTTTTAGCTCCAACGTGGACAAAGCTTTTGTGTTAATGAATCCACCTCTTTATAATTGGAGCATCGAGAATCTTGTGAAAAATGGAATCGATGCCATGAAAGGTAAAGGGAACATCGCCATTCAAATTGAAAAAAAGGGGCAAAATATTAATATTATGGTATCGGATACCGGTCATGGTATCACCAAAAGTGATTTTCAGAATATTTTTAACCCAGGAGTTACTTCTAAGCAAAGAGGCTGGGGTTTAGGTCTTTCGTTGGTAAAAAGAATTGTTGAAGAATACCATAAAGGAAAAATTAAAGTATTTTCGTCTAGTAAAGAAGGAACTATCATGCAAATTTCCCTCCGTGAACTAGAAATATAAATTATGGCAAAGGAAAAACAACTTGTAATTCAAGAAGCTGATATTACCAACAATTGCCCCGAATGCTTTAATCAGGAACTTAAGATTACATTTTACCAAAAACACACATTTAACGCTCTTTTCCATAGAACTACAGGGGTGGTTACACACGAAATCAAGTGCAAAACATGTAATTCTATTATTTACCCGGTAAACTGGACCCCGGATATTGAGCGGGTTTTTGACTACTATAATAAATTGACAAAGCCAGATAGACCCGCAGTACGGTTTACCATGTTATTTTTCATCATTTTGGTGTTGATGCTTTGTCTAGTTGCAGCTGGGGTATATTTTTTCTTAGAAAACTATAATTAAAGGTAGGATCTAATTTCTGCTGCGACTTTCTCAAACTGTTCTTCAGAAAGACTTTGTTTATGCTGAAAAGTGGCGTTTGCCATACTCTGTAGTGGGATTAGGTGTACATGCACATGTGGTACCTCCAAACCAATGACCGATATCCCAACACGTTTACAGGGAACAGCTTTTTCAATGGCAAGTCCAACCTTGCGCGAAAACGCCATTAGTTTCATATACGATTCTTCGTCTAAATCCAGAATCTTGTCCACTTCCTTTTTGGGAACGCAGAGTGTGTGACCCATTGTATTCGGATTTATGTCCAAAAAAGCAAAATTATCGTCGTCCTCCGCAATTTTATAACAAGGTATTTCGCCATTAATGATTTTAGTGAAGATGCTGGCCATTATAATTCAATTTTAGAATAAAAAAATCCCGTTACGCGACGGGATTAAATATAATGAATTTAATTACTGCTACTCTCTTGTAATCTCCAAAATTTCAAATTTTAAGGTTCCGTTAGGGACCTTAATCTCGGCTGTATCGCCAACCTTTTTACCTAACAATCCTTTTCCAATTGGAGATGTTACGGAGATTTTCCCTGTTTTAAGATCGGCTTCGCTCTCAGCTACCAAGGTATATTTCATTTCCATACCGTTGGCTTGGTTCTTTATCTTCACCGTAGAAAGCACCAGTATTTTGGAATTGTCCAATTGGGATTCATCTATCAAGCGTGCATTGGCCAAGGTTTCTTCCATTTTAGAAATTTTCATCTCCAAAAGACCTTGAGCCTCTTTGGCTGCATCGTATTCTGCATTTTCGGAAAGATCTCCTTTGTCCCTTGCCTCTCCTATGGCTTGGGATGCCTTGGGACGCTCAACATCTTTTAGTTGATTAAGCTCATCCCTCAATTTTTTTAATCCTTCAGGTGTGTAGTATGAAACTTTGCTCATATCGTTAAATTTTAATGCAATAAGGCATTGAAGAAAATCAAAAAATTTCCCCAATGTACTCTTACTTTACAAATACAAAAAATCCTCAACTATACCCATGACCTGCACGGTATTTTTGCGAGGATTTAACGCAAATATAGGCAATTTTTCATCAACTTTGCCTAAGAAACGTTTTCAAACACCCACTATGAAACACTTCTGGACCATTGGTCTTTTAGCACTAATTTTATCTTGCAGTTCGGACACCACAAACCGAAATCCTTACCTGCAAGAGGTAGGATTTAGGCTTGAACTAAATCTAAATCTTCCGCTATATAACGACCTCAACAATATTGGCAACCCTATTTATGTGCCCAACAATGGAGTGGGTACACGAGGTGCTTTTGTAATCAAATCCAGTTTGAACACATTTTACGCTTTCGAGGCTAGTTGCCCAAACCATGCGCCAAACGACTGTTCAACGATGACCATTGATGGGCAAAACGTGGTTTGTAGCTGTGAGGGTTATACTTATAGCCTTTTTACAGGACAGCAATTAGATCGGCCAGATGATGGAAACAGGTATTACGACCTTCTTTTTTACAGTGCCACCCAAAGTGGAAACACGGTGACAATATCCAATTGATCAATTACCGTTTAAAATCCTTTCCATTACGCAATTGGTTTGCAAACCGGATTTTCCTGTTGATGGATGTACTGTCTTGCCCAAAAGATGGTTTTTGATATTTTGCACATGAAACTCTTGAATGTGCTCGGGATGCGAAATTTTCATAATCTGATGCCCCAATGCATTTTCCAACTCAATTGGTGCTTCATCCAGTACTGCAAAACGTATAATTCCTTCGGAGCCTAGAATTTCTACTTTATCCGTTCGGTTTAGTGTGCCAAAATTCCAAATCCCTGAACCCGTAATGCCTCCTTTGTGCATCCAATTAGCAGTAACGGAATCAAAAGCAGAGTACAACCCAAGTTGGTTGGTTGCAAGTCCATTTGCCTCTGTAATTTCTTCCAAAAGAAAAGTAAACAAATCCAAACCATGACTGGCCAAATCATCAAAATACCCACCACGGGCGATGTTCTTGTCGGTTCGCCAACTGTATTTATTTTTCAAATCCACTTCGTTCGGTGGTTTGGTCTTTTGCCAGTGGATATGTCGTACATCACCTATCAACCCATCATCCAGCCATTGTTTTATTTTTAAAAAGCGGGGCAACGAACGACGATAATAAGCAATAAAAAGTGGAATGTCCTTGGAACTAAATGCTTCGTAAATAGCCAAGCTGTCAGCATAATTTGGAGCCATGGGCTTTTCCACACAACAGGGTTTGCCAACCTCGGCCACTTTTAAAGCATAAAATTTATGGCTGTCAGGTGGAGTAGCAATATATATCGCATCTATTTCGGGATTGTTGATTACCTCATCGGCATTGGTAGTCCATTTAGGAATGTGATGCCGCCGAGCATAATCTTCGGCTTTTTCGGCATTGCGACACATCACCATCTCAACACTAAAACCAGGGGTTAGTTTATAAGCGGGTAAACTTTTCTTTTCTGTGACACTGCCGCAACCTATTACGCCCCATCGAAAGGGTTTGTCTTTAGAAAAATGAAAACGGGATTCTGCCATTGTGTTAAATTACAGAATCCCGTTGGTTTAAAATATTAAAAATTAACCGTTGCCCCCAAAAGGAAGTTGATTCCAGCTTGTGGGTAGAATCCGGCCCCTTCGATAGTGGTCACCGATCCTGGATTGGACCAATTATCATCATAAGTATAAAAATACCCGTTTGAAACAATGTCGGCATCAAAAACATTGTTCACAAGCCCAGACAACACAATACTTTTTACAAAGGAATTGGTGTTGATGGTGTATTGTACATTAAAATCTGTTTGTGTGTAACTGTCCAAAACAGAGCTTTCAGAATCTACATTTCCCATATACTGTTTTCCAACAAATTTTGAGAGCAAGGAAACCTGAAAATTCGCATTGGGTTGATAGGAAATAATATTACCTGCAATTAGCTGTGGAGAATAGGCGATGTGGGTATTCCCTAAATTTTGGAGCACTCCATCTCGCTCAAAGAAGAAATCAACGTTTCTATTATCGCTCAAAGCAATGTTTGGTTTCCATTGGAACACGCTGGACAATCTAACATTTGCATCGATTTCCAGACCCAGTCGGTAGCTATCACCTACATTGGACCTCAACGGGGCGCCTACATCATTCAACTCTCCAGTTAGAACCAGTTGGTCCTTGTATCGCATATAATATACATTGGTATTCAACTGAAAACTTGGTGACACATACCTCCACCCAAGCTCAAAATCGTTAAGCTTTTCCGGTTTTGGGCTTCCACTCTCATAATCGTTTCGGTTGGGTTCCCTATTGGCTCTTGCATAAGATAGATAGAAGTTGTTGTTACGGTTCAAATCGAATGTTATACCAGCCTTGGGGTTAAAAAAATTAAAGCTGTCGTCCACCAATCCCGTATCATCTCCATTAGCTTCATAACTGACTCCACGGTATTGTACATCACCGAACAAAGACCATTGATCAGTTAATGTATAATTGACCTTGGTGTAAATATTGAAATCGGTCTTAGTAGAGGTATCGTCGTAATACCTATCATTTATTTGGCTATTAACTGCATACTCGGCCCAGATTATCTCACCAAAATGATCTCCTTTGTACTCATTGTAACCACCCCCCATGATGAGCTCAAGATTGTCATTGTTGTATGTAGCGGAAAAAATGGTTCCATAAAAATCATTGTCCAACCACCTTCTACGGATCAGATCTGTGTTTTCCACCAAATCACCGTTCACCATAATTGGTTCAAAACCATAGGTGTCAAAATCATCATCGTTCCTAAATTGTTCAAAGAAACCTCGTCCTCGGGTATAGTGCACTGCCAAATGGGTGTTCCAATTGGAATTCCAAGTTTCGTACCAATGCAATTGAAAATGATCTTGCTTGTAATCGTCGACTTCGTTGTCGTATGTATAATAATTATACCTTCTGTCAGAGTTCCTTAGGTTTTCAGCTTCTTCTTCTGAAAAACCATTGTTTATGATATATTGCTCAACGCCATCAGTATCATTTTCTATTCTCGCCAAAGGTGTTCCGTACCATGCCTGATAGGTAACCTCATGTCCTCCAAAAAGCAAGGCTTTGACAAAGGTGTTGTCATCTTTATAAGCTCCTTGCAAGAAATAGCCATCCAGTTCCGAAGTTGCTCTATCTATGTAACCATCGGACGTTACCCTTGACAACCGTCCAGAGAATTCAAAATGATCATTAATTAACCCCGTGCTGAACTTTACATTGTTCCGAAGGGTGCTAAAACTTCCAATGGATGAAGAAATCCTAGCATAAGCTTCTGGCGAAAAGGCATCCGTTAGCATATTTAAACTGGCTCCAAAAGCACCTGCCCCATTGGTAGATGTACCTACACCACGCTGCAATTGCAAACTTTGGGTAGATGAAGCGAAATCGGGCAAGTTTACCCAAAAAGTTCCCTGCGATTCGGCGTCGTTATATGGAACACCGTTTATGGTAACGTTTACCCGGGTCGCATCGCTACCCCGTACACGCATACTCGTGTACCCTATCCCCGCTCCCGCATCGGATGTGGTGACCACGGCCGGCATAAAATTCATTAGAATAGGTACATCTTGGCCCAAATTTCGTGGAGTCAACTCCTCCTTGTCCAAGTCTGAAAAAGTAATAGGAAACTCTTTGGTTACCCTTACGGCTTGTACTAATACCTCATCCAGCACCACTTTTTCTCCCTCAAGACTGTCAAGCGGCTTATCTTGTGCATGCATAGCAAGCGCTACACCAAAAAAGGTAAATGTTGTACATAAAATTTTAATGCGGTTCCTGTGATTGTGTCTTGTCGGTCGCATTGAACCGCCATTTGAACGGGCGGTCAATTGTTGAATAATTGAATAGAGTTTCATTCGTAAAAATGTTACGAATAAAAGGGGTCATTATTCTTTGTTAGTAAATGATTTTTGTTTCTTAAAGAAACATAGAAAGTCCAAGATGCGACTTGCGCATTCCCTTGGCGGCATTACCCGCCCAGGTTCATTGGGTATAATCTCAGCCTTTTAATAAAAGCACCCCTTTGAGATGGGGCAAATGTAAGATGGGAATATTGAATTTCATAAAAAACATCATAGAATTTTAACTTTTGATAACAACTATGTCCCCCAGGGTCGACCGTATATACAAGTATGCATCCTAAATCCAAAAAAAGATTTACGCTTAAAATTGTTCTTAGCTACGCGGTTTTGGGTGTTTTGGCCATACTCGCTGCATTTTTGATCTATAATGAGTTCAAAAGTTATGCTTCAACAAAAAATCAAGGGGAAAGCAATAAAAAACTATTAAAGGTAAATATGTTGCTGACCCAATTGTATGATGCCGAAAACCTATCCAAATTGGTTTTACAGACCAAAAAACCAGAAGATCTACAGTCCTATGCACAAAAAGTGGATTCAATAACACAATTTATAGAATCCTTGAAGCCTTTGGCAAAAACCAATTATGGAGACCAAAGCTCAAAGCTTGACAGTGTTCAATTACTATTGAAACAAAAGGTTTTTAACAATGCCGAATTAAGAAATTTAAAAGTAAAAAATGAAAACAGTACTTCTTTAGATTCAGTTTTGAAAGCTTTTCATGAGATGGAGGTGGATATGGGCAGAATAACCCCTAGTACATTTGCTCCAAACTTTGATGAGTTGCCACCCAAAACACAAGAGTACATCAAAGATTACGTGGCCATACTCAATAGAAATATTCCAAATTCTGGTGGGAACACAGACGCCAACAATATCGACTCCATTTTAGAAGTGTCCAAATCCATTTTAAACCAAGCTAAAACAGTAACAGCTTCGGTGGAACGCAGCGTACTGCAAAAAGAACTCGAGATCTATCGTACCGATCTTGAACTTTCTCAAAAATTGCGAAGTATTCTAACTGGTTTTGAGCGGGAAATGACTCGGAACTCCTATCTCGACAACCTAAAACAAGAGCAAACTTTGAAAAAAAGTTTTCGATTGGCTGCAGGTGCCGTTCTTTTGGGACTGCTTACAGTGATATTGTTCACACTAATGATATCCAAAGATTACTGGAAGGTACAACAATACCGACTACAACTCGAAAAGGCCAAAAAATATTCTGAATCACTTCTAAGAAGTAGGGAACAACTCATTTCAACCGTTAGCCACGATTTACGAACCCCTCTCAATACCATTAGCGGTTACTCCGATTTGATTGAACAAAGTGGATTGAACACAAAACAACAGAACCATCTGAATAAGATTAAATCTTCTTCAGAATATGTGCAAAAACTGGTAAACGATCTTTTAGATTATTCCAAACTAGAGGCCGGAAAAATTAAATTGGACAAGGTTCCATTTGAACTTACTCAATTACTTGAGGAAATTACGGTCGATTTTGAAGAAATCCGGTCAAAAAAAGGAGTATCGCTTCAATTGGAAATAGATGAAGATCTAAAAACTCCTATAAACACCGACCCATTTAGAATAAGGCAAATCCTAACGAACCTCATAGGAAATGCCTTTAAGTTTACCCAATCCGGCCATGTTAAGATTTGCGCAAAAGTGGAAGTTAAAAACAAAGTCAAATGGCTTAGGGTCGATGTTGAAGATACGGGAATTGGCATCTCAAGAAAAAACCAGGAATCCATTTTCCAAGAGTTTACCCAAGTAAAGGAACTTTCTCAAAAAGTGCATGTTGGCTATGGCCTCGGGCTTACAATATCCAAAAAATTAACCGAATTATTGGGCGGTAAATTAAGTTTAAAAAGTAAAATGAACCAAGGAAGTACTTTTACCGTTCAGATTCCAGTAACGTTTTCCAAAAAGGAATTGATCAAAAACAACTTCAACAAACACATCTCTCAACCCGAAGCTCTATCCATTTTGGTTATCGATGATGATGAGAACATGTTGGGTCTCATTTCTGAACTCTGCAAGGTAAACGATATTCAAACAACAACGTTTACAGACTTTAATAAGTTTGAACTTTCGAAAATCAACCAATTTGACGCTGTGCTTACCGACATTCAAATGCCAACAATAAATGGGTTTTCAGTTTTAAAAGCAATCAAAAAATTAGAGTCAAATATTTCCGTAATTGCTATGACAGGACAGCAAATCGACAAAAAGAAAGATTATTTAAACGCTGGTTTCACAGATGTTATCCAAAAACCTTTTTCTGCTAAAACGCTCTTACAAGTTTTAAATTTCATAAAAAAACCGAATATTAAAAGTGATGTTCCGGATACTGGTTCTTCGATGTTTACTGTTGACAACATTTCAGCATTTTTAGAAGATAAAATATCGGTAAAAGAGGTTTTACAAGTATTTTTAAAGAGTTCCAGTCAAAATATTGACTTTTTATTTTTCGCTGCGGAAGAGCAAGATTACCCTCGTATCAGGGCTATTTCCCATAAGATTTTACCAATGTTCCGGCAACTAGAGGCTCAAAACGCCATTGATTTACTTGAGGTCTTGCAGGACATTCCAGACGACACCCAAGAGGATAAGGTGTTAAAGATACTTTCGGAACTAAAAATTGCTTTGTCCAAATTGGAAACTCAAATTCAGGGTTATTTAGCTAAACTTTCAGTTGGTATTGATTGATTTTATTATAGAGTGTTTTACGTGTAATCTGCAAGAGCTTTGCTGCTTTACTTTTATTAAAGTTGGTTTGTTTTAAAGCATTCAGAATTCGCTCTTTTTCATAATCTGATTTAGAAAAATTAGCTGCTTCATGCTTATTTACCGCATTTACAACCTCATCTGCCAAAGCGTTGGGAAACATAGTTTCCTCTTCAGAAAAAAGAACAGCTCTTTTTATCACATTTTTCATTTCGCGTAAATTTCCAGGCCAACTATATTGTTGAATGATACGTTTGGCATCTTCTGAAATTTCCAGAACATTCTTTTCCAATTCAGAATTGGCCTTTTCGAGGAAATAATCCGCAAACAATGGAATATCCTCCCGTCTTTCTCTCAAAGAAGGTACTTCAATGGAAAATTCATTGAGTCGATGATATAAATCCTCCCTAAAATCTCCCTCTTCCACAGCTTCGGAAAGATTCTCGTTGGTAGCGGCAATAATTCGAATATCGAGCTCAATTTCTTTTGTACTGCCGACCCGTTTAATTTTTCGTTCCTGAATAGCTCTTAATAACTGAATCTGATGCTCATAAGAAAGATTCCCTACTTCATCTAAAAAGAGTGTCCCCCCGTTTGCCGCTTCAAAATGACCTTTTTTTTCATCAACGGCTCCTGTAAAACTACCTTTTACATGTCCAAAAAATTCGCTAGTCGCAATTTCCTTGGGTATTGCACCACAATCTACTGCAACAAATTTCTCATTATTCCTTTTACTTGTTTCATGAATGGCATTTGCTGTGACCTCTTTTCCGGTACCACTTTCACCTGTAAGTAACACTGACATATTGGTTGGGGCTACCAACTCCACATATTGTTGAAGTTTTTTGGATTTTTCGCTTTGCCCTTTCAGAAAGTTGATTGGTTTCTTGTCCTCCTCTGGTAGTTTTGATTTTTTTATGGAAATATCATGCTCAGTAATATTAGCATTCAGGGCATCCTTGATTACGGAAAGAATCGCTTCGGGAGTAAATGGTTTCGAGATATAGTCAAATGCCCCTTTTTTGATGGCATTTACAGCGGTTTTCACTTCGGCATAACCTGTCATTAAAATAACCTGGGTTCTTGGTGACTCCCGTTTTACTTGTGGCAGTAGGGTTACCCCGTTGCCTTTTGGCAATCGTACATCAGACAAAATAATATCGAAGGTAGCTGTTGAAAGGATTCTCTCTGCATCTTTTAAGGAATAACTTGTGGATACGGCAAAACCATTCTTTGTCAAAAACTTTTGAAGCATTTGACAGAAAGCAGTATCGTCTTCAATGATTAAGATTTCGGGCATATCTCAGTTATCTAATATACGGCTCCTGCTTTTTTTCAGTTGCACCTGCACTTATAAAATTATCACAAAAAAAGGGGCTGCCATTGCAGCCCCTTTCTAACCAAACTAATCAACCAAACGTGGGGTGATGTCTTACATATCTATCCAATTACCCTCGGCATCGGCATAAACAGATCCTGTTGTTCCATCTTCAAGGGTAAGATCAAGCTTATATTGATCTTTATCGTTTTTGTATGCTTTGCTAATTGTAGCGGTAGGATAATTTGACTCCACTGCACCTGTTACTGCAGATGGAAGGTCAGCTACACTGATTTCTTCAAAATCTGCTACTACAATCTCAATGGTGGTATTTGTGTCATGTGCAGGACTTTCAATATTGGCAAATGCTGTTACTCCTACAAATGATAGTACTGTTGCTAAAGCTAAATTTTTCATGGTATATAATTTTAATTATTAAACTTGACTATCTAACAGAAAACATAGTGCCGTTTTTGAAATTAGTATTAGATACGTTATAAAAAACTGATTATTAGGTTTTTATGTGTTTTTAATATTTTTAAACACTGTGTAAAAGTGTGAAATACAATAAACAAGGTGTGTAATTTTTACACAAAAATGCTACTTGAGCAACACGTTTATATTAATGAATAAGCACAAACAAAAAAATCCGCTACCTACAAAGGCAGCGGATTTTTTAATAATTATATTCTTTTATGCTTGGTGTGAAGATTTTAAAAGGTTGTTCACTGTTTTAACAGGGTTAAAGGTCACCAATGGTACTTCCACAAAAATAGTGTTCCAAAAAGCCATAGCGCCGTTCCATAAACCCGGAAGCTCCAATGCTTTTAGTTCCTTTCCTTCCTTTGTTTTTCCAGTTATAAAGCCTTGTTTCGAATCTATATAATCCAATAGGTTATACTTTTCTCCCTTATGGTTCCGAACCCCACAGACCAAATCTACTGGGTTAAAATGAGTTGAATTCTGTAAAATACTGGCCTGCTGTTCATTATCCATGTCAATCTGTGCGGACTCAATAATTTGGAGCGATATTTTACCTTCGGTATCTTTGATCCAAAATGGCCCTCCACCAGGTTCTCCTTCATTTTTAACCATACCACAAACACGTATTGGCCGGTTTAACCGATCATTCAAAACCATTATTTGCTCGGATACACTTAAATCATCATAATTACTTGGAAAACGAACATTAAGGTCTTTCTCTAAAAAAAGTTTGATTTCATCTGCCTTTTCTACCGAAACATTTCCTTTATCCATAAGGTCAGCATAAGAAAAAACCTTAGTCTGAACCTTTTTTAACACTCCCGCCAATAATTTTTTACTGTTGGATACAGTTTCCAAATTTTTATTTATGACCACATTATCGATATTTTTAATAAAGATAATATCAGCATCTTGATCGTTTAGGTTTTCAATGAGTGCTCCATGACCACCTGGACGGAACAGTATGGAACCATCGCTGTTTCTAAAAGGTTGGTTCTGCATATCTACAGCAATAGTGTCTGTTGATGGCTTTTGATTGGAATAAGTAATGTTGAATTCCGTTTCTGTTTGATTCGAGATTTTTGGACCCACAGATAACTCTTCATTGATAAACATTTGATCATGCTGTTCGGATACCGTAAAGTGAAGGTTGGCCCTGCCCTTTGTTTTGGCATAAAGAGCGGCTTCCTTCAAATGCTCTTCGAACGGGGTCGCTGTACCCGTTTCATATGTATGAAAAGGTAATAATCCTTTTGGGAAAAAACCGTAATTAAGTCCATTCTCTGTCAACATTTCCTTTACAAAAAGATAGGCTTCTTCATCTTTACTCGCAGTCTTGCCCCTTATTTTTTCCATTATCAGTTCATAAAATGGAAACTTGACAAGGTTTTCGGTAAATTCTTGTACATCTTTATCTCCAGTACGTTCTATATATTCCGATAATTTTTCTTTGGATGAATTATAGCTATCCAAAAAATTGAACATGGCCTTGAACATCCTTGATGCCGCACCCGATGCCGGTACAAATTTTAACAACTCAAGACTTCCCCTATTATTTTCAAAATACTGAATGAGCTCCAGTTGCTCTTTTTTGGAAAACCTTAGGATACCATTACCTACCACAGCTGCTTGGAATAGCTGCACAAAAGGAATGCCCTCTTTAAATGTTTGTATTTGGGTATTTACTTTTTCTTTGGAAATTCCTTTGGAATCCAATTGTTCCAAGTCTTTAGAACTTAATTCTATCATGTTTTTAGAGAAGTTTATCTATGTGTTTTATTGCTGTGGAAAGCCTTGATGCTTTATCTCCACTTAAAATTATGAATTTCCTATTGTTTTTCAACAACGCCTCTTTGAAATACATAAACATTCGTTCTCTTTCATCCGGCTTGTCTCTCAAATCATCTGCAACCCAAGGGGTATCAATATTTGTCAAAAAATATAGGTCGTAAGTATTTTTTAAGGCATATTCTTCCAAAAGTGGGTCGCAAGTGCTATTATAATAAGCCTCAGAATAGACTTTTGTTTCTAAAAGGTCGGTATCACAAATAAGTACTTGGTTTGCATTTTTCACCAATTTGTTCTCCAAATCCATTTGGCCATAGGCTATGGGAAGAAGATCATGAGGTTCACAGGTTTTATTTTCTCTATCCCATTTATCTTGAAGATATTCGCGCGCATACTCCGGCACCCATTCCGTGTTGTAGTGCGCGGCCAATTGTTTCGCCAAGGTTGTTTTCCCTGTGGATTCAGGTCCAAAAAGGACAACTTTTATGAGGTTTGTAGGCTCTTGCCCAAGTTTTTCTTCCATGCGAGATATCCCTGTATTGCCAATACAGTAAAAATGAGGTATTGCAAAGAGAACATACCCCATCCCCTATATGCGTACAAAGGTACAGTTATTAAATCACCCAATATCCAAAGGGTCCAGTTTTCCAATTTTTTATTGGCCATGTACCACATTGCTGTGAAAAAAATTCCTGAGGTAAAAATATCCACATAATTGGTGGGACCTATTTCAGCTCCAAATACTTTGTAGACCCCATAGGTAACCAACATGGTAAGTAAAAAGAACCCAAAGCCTATCCATTTTTCCTTGGTATTAGTTCGTGTAATCTGTACAGCAAACTGTCTGTCATTTTTTCTCCTTGCCCAATTCCACCAGCCATAAATACTCATTATGGAATAATAGAAATTCATCATCATATCCCCAAACAAACTATCCACCAAAAATATATAGGTAGTAATCACCGTTGCGATCAGACCCGTGGGATACACTAAAATATCTTCTTTTTTAGCATACAACACACTTGCGATTCCGAAGAAAAATGCAGTCGCTTCTAAAATAATCAAAGAGAATTCCCGGTCTTCATATGGACCAAGAAAAAAATCAAAAATGGGGTTCATAGTCACTTCTGTCAGATTTCACCACTTTCATGGTCAGCACTACATGGTCCAAGTTTTTGAAACTTTCCTTAATCTCGGAATTAAGCAGCTCCATTACTTTGTCGTAATCACCAAACACCTGTGTACTCAAGGGGTTTTCTAAAACCGTAAGCCCAGAATTCCGTAACTTTTTTATAAACTCAATGATTGGTGCTTCAAAATCATCCTGTAGTGGAGATAAGGTAAGTTCAACGGATATTTTCATGGGCAATTTGGTTTTCGATGTAAAACTACAAAAACGGATGCTTATCCACCCATCATTTTAAGAGCATAAACACAGGTAAAACCTTCAAATTCCAAAAATTCAATTTCGTAGTGCGATTTTTCCCCTTGATATAGTATTTCAGCCACTGTTCTAGTGTCTTCAAAAGTAAAATCCATGACATTTATATGACGTAAAAAACTGAGCCCTTGTTGTGCGTAGATTTTGTAAAGGGACTCCTTGGCACCCCAAACAATGGTTAGCTTTCTAATTATGGCTTCGGAATTGGCCAAGGTTTTATATTCTTGAATTGGGGTGAATTTGTGTGCTATTCGAAGTATTTTATCACGTTGCATCTCAATATCAATCCCCACCGCATCGGTTTCGCTTATAATAATCCCGGTAAAGTTGTGCGAATGTGTAATTGAAATATATTTTCCATCTTTTAGATGGGGCTTCCCAAAATCATCATAATACAGATCATGATCTACATAACCTGCCACTGCCAAGAGGTGCCTAATGCTTAAAAATGCTCTTCGGTGCGACTCGGATTTCATACCATCCATTCGCTTTTGGCAATGCAATGTAAGCTCCACATCTTTAGAAAGTTCAGCCTCTGGCTCGGTAACCTTCCAGATATACACTTTAGTGGTTGGAGAAACTGTTATTGTTTTGTAAACGGGCATCAACTAAAGTTAAGTGAATTTGTATCTTTGTCGCACTATTTAAGCGAAGCTACAAAAGTAAATTTATATAAAGTATGAGCACAAAGACAATTCCATATGTACCTTACAAAGTAAAGGATATCTCTCTTGCCGATTGGGGAAGAAAAGAAATTGAGCTTGCCGAAGCCGAAATGCCGGGACTTATGGCATTGCGCGAAGAATATGGGAGCCAACAACCTCTAAAGGGTGCAAGGATTGCCGGTTGTCTTCACATGACGATCCAAACTGCTGTTTTAATTGAGACCTTGGTGGCTCTTGGAGCAGAGGTAACCTGGAGCTCTTGCAATATCTTTTCCACACAAGATCATGCCGCAGCAGCCATTGCAGCAGCTGGTATTCCGGTTTATGCATGGAAAGGCATGAACGAGGAGGAATTTGATTGGTGCATTGAGCAAACTTTGTTCTTTGGAGAAGAAAGAAAACCGTTGAACATGATCTTGGATGATGGTGGTGATCTCACCAACATGGTTTTAGATCAATATCCGGAATTGGCCGCTGGCGTAAAAGGATTGTCCGAAGAGACAACCACCGGAGTACACCGTTTGTACGAGCGAATGAAAAAGGGAACGCTTCCCATGCCCGCCATCAATGTGAACGATTCTGTGACGAAATCCAAATTTGATAATAAATATGGGTGTAGAGAAAGTGCGGTGGATGCCATTCGCAGGGCTACGGATACTATGTTGGCCGGAAAACGTGTTGTAGTTGCCGGTTACGGTGATGTGGGTAAAGGAACTGCTGCTTCTTTCCGCGGAGCTGGTTCCATTGTTACCGTTACGGAGATAGACCCCATTTGTGCCCTACAGGCTTGCATGGACGGTTTTGAAGTGAAAAAATTGGAAACCGTGGTGCCCAATGCGGATATTGTTATCACCACAACAGGTAATAAAGACATTATTCGTGAAGAACACTTTAGAGCTTTAAAGGATAAAGCCATTGTTTGTAACATTGGTCATTTTGATAATGAAATAGATATGGCTTGGTTGAACGGAGCTTATGGTGATACGAAAGATGAAATTAAACCTCAAGTAGACAAGTACACTGTGGATGGCAAGGATATTGTTATTCTGGCGGAAGGAAGATTGGTTAACTTGGGTTGTGCCACTGGCCATCCTAGTTTTGTAATGAGCAACTCCTTCACCAACCAGACCTTGGCACAGATTGAACTTTGGAACAACAGTGATAAGTACGCAAATGAAGTATATATGCTTCCAAAGCATTTGGATGAGAAAGTGGCCAAGTTACATTTATCTCGCCTTGGTGCTGAACTAACGGAACTTAACGAAGAACAAGCAGCGTATATTGGGGTAAAAGTAGAAGGGCCTTTTAAACCCGAATACTATCGATACTAAGAGTTTAAGCAGTATAAAAAAACCCATGGTGTTTGCCATGGGTTTTTTTATGACCAATTATATTTTATACTACTCGGCCAAAAGAGATTCGTTGTAATAATAGGTGTCTCTTTCTTTTATAAGGGCTAATCCTTCCTCCCTTGTACTCATTGGGTCTATTTTGACTTCTTCACCATTTGGCATGTAAACAATATAGAACCCTTCTTCAAAAGAAGATAATTTAATTATCTCTCCATTGGGACGAACAGCGTTCCAAGACTTTTCATCTGGTTTATAAACCAAATCGATTTTCTTCCCTTTCTTTGAACCCGCAACAACAGTGACCTCAATTCTGTTTTTAGTTGCGATCATCTCAAAGTTATTGCCATCGTGCTCCACCATTTGGGTCTCGGATTCTCCATCTTTCATGGCAATGGGATTGGATCCCGACCAGAACTCGATAACATTGAAAATAATGGCATCACCCAAAAAGAACAGGCCATAGACGGGAACAATATTCAATCCCCAAAAAATAAGGTTGTCCAAAAATTTACTGTCCGTTAATCCTTGGTTCCAATCTTTTAAATTATTGAACGCGCTAAAAGAGCCTAAGCAGCTTGTGAATAAAATAGAGCAGGCAAGTAACGATGAAATAATTACTTTTTTCATGATATAAGATTTATGGTTAATAGTTTTAAAACTACAAAAAGAATTTCATCAGATATTGATTTTGAAAAGAGGTTCCAACAAAATAAAATTCCGACTTCGAACACTTCTATAGTTTCAAACTGATTGTTACCTTTAGTTGATTAAATCAATAAAAACATGGAAAATAATTGGTACTCCGTACACAATATAGAGGCAGTGGATTCCCCTTCAATAGCACTGTATGTAGAACACGTCAAGTATAATATAAATGAGATGGTTTCTCTTGTTAATGGAAAAACCGAAAGATTGATGCCGCATATCAAAACAAACAAAATGCCCAAGGTTATGGAGCTTTTGTTGTCATCAGGGATCTCGAATTTTAAGGCCTCCACTATTTCCGAAGCTGAAATTGCCGCTGAAGCCGGTGCCAATTCGGTATTGATTGCCCATCAACTTGTCGGACCTAAAATTGATCGCTTTCTTAGCTTGATAGGACACTTTCCAAACACTACTTTTTCAACAATTGTGGATAATGTGGACAGCGCGGAGCTTTTAAACCAAAAAGCAAAAGAAAAAAAACTTACTGTCAATATTTATATTGATATAAACAACGGAATGAATCGTTCGGGGATTGAAATCGGTCCAGGGTTGGACGATTTAATTGTGTATTTCAAAATATGCGATTTTTTAATTTTTAAAGGATTGCATTCTTATGATGGCCATCTAAGGGATGTAGATTTTGTTGAAAGAAAAGAAAAAATAGAAAAAGGCATGAAAGATGTGGAAATTTATTTTGAAGCTCTTAGAATCGACTATCCCGCAGCTGAATTGATATGTGGAGGAACACCCTCGTTCACAACACACCTGTTACAAGAAAAGAGAATCACAAGCCCCGGTACCTGTGTACTTTGGGATTGGGGATATGATGAAAAATTATCGGAACAAAACTTTAAACATGCCGCTCTTTTGATTACTCGTATCATCTCTAAACCAACAAATGGAATTATTACTGTGGATTTAGGACATAAATCCGTGGCAGCGGAAAATCCGATTGACAAACGGGTAAAATTCTTAAACTTGGAAGATTATGAATTGCTTTCACAAAGTGAGGAGCACGGTGTGATCAGGGTAAAAAATTGGGACAAATATAAAATCGGTGATGTCCTATATAGCATCCCTTACCACATTTGTCCCACAATAAATCTACATGATGAAGTTTCCGTAATCAAGAATGGTAAAAAAATAAACACTTGGGAAATTACTGCCAGAAAACGTAAACTAACATTCTAAACTTTATTCCAATTCCAAAGCCTTTTTCAAATCGTAAAAATAAAAGTTCTTTTCATCGTTCATTGCAACGAAAAGACCATTTGGAAAGGTATCGCTCAATGGAACAGTGACCACTTCACATCCATCAGTTTCCAAGGTTGACAGGTTTACGGCTTTTATAAAGTTATTGTTCTTCCTGGAAAAAATATTGAATTGTCCCCGTTGTTGGTCAGATACGATAATGTATCCCTCGTCATTCGAGTATCGGGCAATAGCTATACCTTCTATATCATCCAAAAACAATTCTCCACCAAAACAAGCAAGTTCCTTGTTCCCCATGCTCGGTTCTGCGTAGTATTTTTTTATGCATTCCCCTTCGTCAGAATAATAAACGTATCCCATTTCGTTATCCACGGCTATGGCCTCAATTTCTTTACCTCCCGTAAAACTTCCAAATTTGCGAACCAAATTGGCCGAGACTCCTGTGCAATCAGATTCAAATTTATATTGATACAAATAAGTTCCGCTTGGCCCCATTTTTCTGCCCACAATGGCATAAACAGATGAATCTTTAGGAGACTTGTACAAACTGATTCCCATAGCTAAACGTTGCTCTACATCGGTTTCATCTTCGAAAACAGGGAATCCACCACCATCCAGTGGCTTCATATCGGGTACGGAAAACAATCTGATCTGTTGTTTTTCCCGTTCAGTGAATGCAATCACATCAACAGTAATAGAATCGTTCAGCTGAAAACCATATTCCAAATCCACATTATTGGGTCTTTGGATGTTTTTAATGGATTTTTCCTGTATGATTTTGCCATCAAGATCAAAGGCATAAACACCTCCATTGGTGTCTTTATCGGTTCCAAACACTATACTTTTTGATGCATCATCCGGATGGATCCAAATCGCAGGGTCATCGGTGTCATTTGGTGTTTTTTCTGTAATAACATCTGGTGCAATGGCTGGTAGTTTGCTTCTTTGTTTGCAGGAAACCATGACCAACAAGATTAGCATTGGAATATATTTTTTAATCATCATAATCGTATTTAATTTTTTTTAAAAATGTTCGTTCGAGCAAAGCCAAGAAAGGTGTTTAGGTTAAAAACCAATGTTTCTTGTCTGCTCTCGATACTACATTTGATTAAATATTACTTTTTGAACAAATCGTACTTTATACCGAAGGTGAATCGAATGTTGTAATATTCGGCCTGTTGCGTTCTTTCCTTCACGCTTTGAAAATAACGCAACGGCTGATTGGTGATGTTATTCACATCCGCGTACAGCCTCAAATTACTGTTAATGGCGTAACTGGCGTTAAAATCCAAGAAGAACTGTGTGTCGTAGTATCTATCTTCGAAAGCATTCCCGCCAATTTCATCAATATAGGAATCGGAAAAGTTAGCGGACAATCTTGCGTTGAATCTCTTATCGGCATAACCCAAGGAACCATTGAACATATTCGGAGCAGTGTTCGGCAAATCCAAGTCAGTACGTTCATCACCATCCTCATTACGGATACCATCTGCACTTGATGACAGATAAGTATAGTTTAAATAGATGCTAAAGTTTTTAGCAAATCCTGGCAAGAAATCCAATTGTCTTTGGAAAGACACTTCTGCTCCAAAAATAGAAGCGGAATCTCCGTTCAATGGCTGGAACACATCATAGCCAGTAGTTCCAGAACCATAAGAATCATCCTCGGATTCGGTAATAAAAGTGTAGATAAAATCATCTATTTTTTTATAAAAAACTCCTCCAGATACAATTCCTACACTCTCAAAATAATGTTCTGCATTCAAATCAAAGTTCATTGATGTTGTAGGGTCTAACTCTGGATTTCCTACAACAACCTCTTTATCTTCATTGACGATTTCTGCCCTTGGAATCAGGTCTTCATAATTGGGACGGGCCAAGGTATTTGTCCAAGCCAACCGAAGTACCGTATTATTATCCAAGTCGTACTTAAAATGGATGCCTGGCAATAGGTTGGTATAGGAATTTTCATCGGAAACAGCTTCTACTTCTATCCCTTCGTCAATTCCAGCGTCTTCATCTTCTTCTATATAGACAACTCTGTTTCCATCCGTTTCAAGTTGAGTGTTTTCTACTCTAAGTCCAGCCAATACGCTCAACTTATCAGAAAGCTTTTGATTGAACATGGCATAGGCTGCCAAAACATTTTCCTTTACTTCAAAATTACCTGGCAAATATTCATCTGGCAACGCTTCGCCATTGGTACTGTTCAAATCGAGTGTTCCCAACCATTCTTCGCTGGCAAAGGTCCCCGCTTGGTATTTTTCTCCAGCCAAAAAATCTGGATTGGTGTAACTTTTTACGGGAACCGAACCTAATGTAGGATACAGATCTTCTAAATCATACTCGAAGAAGTCGTTCTCTCTCAATTTGGTTTTGAAACGCCCTCTTGCACCAAATTTTATGCTACCCTCACCTTGACCAAAAATATTGGCAGGCAATTCGAAATTTGCAAAAAAGTTGATGTCTTCTTCCTCCGTATATTGGTTTTCGTTAGTTATTTCATCAAACTCAAAACTATTTAAATTGCTAAAGTCACTTGGATCAGCAGCAGTCATTATTGGATATTTTGGGTTGCTGTTATCGTTGTTCACAATATATTCAGTAACATAGGCCGCATACCGTTCATTCAATCGTTCTTCAGATGCTTTTGCATAAGCTCCCATCCAATCAATTTTTAGACTACCCAAAAGATGGGTGCCTCCCAAGGTGTAGTTTTGCATACGTTGGTCTTCCAACCTTCGATTTTTGTTTCGTCCTCCAGCAATACCACCTTTGGATTCGCGAACCGCTTCAATTGGAAAACGGGTCGGCACGCCGTTGCTTATTGAAAAATCACCTTCCTCAATATCTTCTCCATCTAAAATTTCTTGTGCAAAAGCAAATCTGTTTTCTCGGTCGTCCCTCCAGTTGTACATGGTTTTTAGGTAAATATTGTTGGCCGAGTTGATTTGATAATCAAAATTGGCCGAGAAGCTTCTCCGCACCCTTTGGACCAAGTATGTCCGTTGTTCTGTTACATTGGTATATGGATCAACATCTATTTCTTCAAGTATTGCTTCTCCTTCTTCGTCTTCCACTCCTGTGTTGTACTCGAACTCATCGCTCCATTCAGCTTCTATATTATCAGAGCCAAAATCGTTGTCGTTTATCGTTGTTGAGAACATATATCCGAATTTGCCATCGTTGGTACGGTCACCTACTAAAATGGAACCATTCCAAATTGGTTTGTCAGTAATTAAGTTAATACCAGAACCCGCAGTAGCAGATAGTCTGAAACCTTGAGGTGCCGTTCTAGTCACCAAATTCACGGAACCACCCAAGGCATCCGCATCCATATCGGGAGTTACAGCCTTGTTTACTTCAATGGTCTGGATCATATCGGAAGGAATAAGATCCATCTGAATATTTCTGTTATCGGATTCTGCGGAAGGAATTCTACTCCCGTTCAAGGTAACCGAGTTTAATTGTGGAGAAAGACCACGAACAATAATATTACGCGCCTCTCCTTGATCTACCTGCATGGTGATACCTGGAATACGTTTAACGGCATCGCCAATATTCGCATCTGGGAATTTACCAATTTGGTCGGTGGACACCACATTGGTAATGTTCATATTGTTCTTTTGGGTGTTCAAAGCTTTGGATTGTCCACTAAGCCCATATGCACTCACCTGCACCTCGTCCAATTCCAAATTAGAAGAAGTAAGCACAATACTCGCTCCAACTGTTTGCCCGTTTGATACAGCCACGTCTTGTTCAACATCGGAATAGCCCATATAGGACACTCTTAATGTATAGGACCCTTCGGGGATACCCACCAAAGTAAACCTACCGTCAAAATTTGAAATAGCTCCTTTAACCAAGGATTCAATATAGACATTGGCCCCAGGAACATATATACCATTTTCATCGGTAATTGTTCCCTGAATATTTCCTGATTGTGCTTGGCCCAATACAGTTCCGAACACCAGAAATAGCGTTACAAAAATTAGTTTTTTAAGGTTCATCAATTTCATTTTGGTTCTTGTTAGATTGCTTCCCAAAACTATGTTAATCAGCTTATTATAATTTGAACTAAAAGGAAACAAATAGAAAACAAAACTGAAAATCAACAGAAACAAGAGGGCAACAATTACAATTTTTTTACATGGTGATAACCTTCGCTATAAAAACGTGTGAAAAATGAATTAAAGATCGATCATATAGTTTACCAATTCCTCATTTTGATTAATTGGTAATTTTTTTCTGAGCCTGTAGCGTGCCACACGAACACTATCTGGTGTTACCCTAAGAATTGATGCTATTTCTTTTGATGATAGGTTTAACCGCAACAACATACCCAACCTAAGTTCTGCTGGCGAAAGATTATTTTTGGACAAGGCCGACAATTTTTTGATGAATTCGGGGTGGATTTCTTTAAAAAAGGTCATAAACTCCTCCCATTCCTGTTCCTGCTTAAGATTAAAATCTATTTCTTTGACCAACTCCTTTATTTTTTCGGATGTGTTCATGTGTTTGCGAGAAACCATGTTCCGAAGTGTATTGGACATGTCCAATAAGATTTTGTTCTTTTGCGATAAATGCAAACTGTACCTGGATAAAGATGCTGCTTTGAGTTGTACTTCGTGTTGTAGGTTTTTCTCCTCAATTGCTTTTTTATCTAGTTCTGCCTTTAACATACGCTGTTTATATTCCTGTAGTTTTAGCTTCGCTTTCCTCTTTCTTCCCATATAATAATATAGGATGGTAAAGATGACTCCTATCGCAAAAAGCGCTACCCACATCAAATTTTGATTGGCAGCAATTACCTTGTTCTGTTCTTTTAACAGTTGTATTTCTGCTTCTTTTTTATTGGTCTCATATATGGTTTGTAGCACATTTAACTGATCATAGTTTTGGGCCTTGAGCATATCACTGCTATATTGTTCAGCTTTGAGCAAATGTTCGTGGGCTTTTTTAAAATTGCCCATGAGCGCATAGGTTTTGGAAAGGTCTGTGTAAGCACTTTCCAATTGGTGCCCATCATTGAGGTCACTGGCCAGTTCCAGAGCCATATACGTCCTTTCTAAAGCTGACTCATAATCTCCGGTTTTTCTGTAAATATCACCTAAATTGTTGAGCACATTTATCTCTAATAAAGAACCACTGCCTTGAAGGTATTCATACGCCTTATCAAAGTATTTGAATGCCAGTTCAAAGCGACCCAAATCCTCATAAATGCTTCCAATGTTTTCGTTTGTCAAAGCAATTCCATGGTCATCTCGAAGATTTTGAAATAATTCTAAACTGTTAGTTTGATCCTGAAGCGCTTCTTCGTACTCTCCTTGTTTTTCGTGACTATGTCCCAATAAGCTTAAGGATCTGGCTAACCCTTCATTATCTTTTAGTTTAATGGATACTTGTTTGGTTTCCTCAAAATACTTTTCGGCAAGTGCAAAATTATTTAAGGATAAGTATACATTACCTATGTTATTATTGAGGTTAATAAATAGAGGGTCTTGTAAATCAAAACTCAAATGGTCCAGAGCAAAATTGTATTGGGATATTGCTTCCGTGTACAAACCCAAAACATGGTAATATTCCCCTATTTGCAAATATGCTAGTGCTATTTGTTTGGGATTAATTGAATGCTTTTTAGCGGCCTCCAATTGACTTTTTAGAGTTTGATACTCTTTTTGAGGTTTTCTGGAATCTAAAAACCCAATAGTTTGTTGCCCATGGGCCTCCTTAGTAAAAAGAAAAAAGGAAAAAATAAGAACTGTAAATCTAATAACCTTCTTCATAATTACTATTGGAATAAGCAGGATTTAAAGAAAATCATCCTTTCTAACCCCAATATCATCATTAGGTTATTAAACCATTAAAAACTAATATAAACAAAAAAGACCCCGCAAATGCAGGGTCTTTTCACTGAATATTATAATTGCGTATTAAGCTTCAAAAGGTTCAATGGAAACATAAGATCTGCCCCCTGCTTTCTTTTCAAACTTAACAAGACCGTCTACCTTAGCATGTAAGGTATGATCTTTTCCTGCATATACATTTTCGCCAGGATTGTGTTTGGTACCACGTTGTCTAACGATGATGTTACCTGCAATTGCTGCCTGACCACCAAAAATCTTTACACCTAAGCGTTTCGATTCTGATTCTCTACCGTTTTTTGAACTACCTACACCTTTCTTGTGAGCCATGATATATAAATTTTAGTTCTTTCTTATTTGCTTAATGCTTCAATCAACTCGGCTTTCTTCATTGAAGAGTAACCGGTAATTTCTTTAGCTTTTGCCATTTCCTTCAATTCAGCAACAGTTTTGGAACCCAAATCCTCTGCTGCCTTTGGAGCTTCTTTTTTAGGAGCTACTGCTTTTTTCTCTGCCTTTTTTGGCTCAGCAGCAGGCTTTGCTTCAGCTTTAGCTTTAGCAGGAGCCGCTTTTTTGGCACCTTTGGCAACAATATTCTCAACAACGATTTCCGTTAAATATTGTCTGTGACCGTTTTTCTTACGGTACCCTTTACGTCTTTTCTTTTTAAAGACGATTACCTTATCTCCTTTTAGGTGCTTTACTACTTTGGCCTCTACGGCCGCACCTTCTATGACCGGGGCGCCAATTGTTACGTTATCACCATCTTCCAAAAGAAGAACTTTATCAAAAGTAACTTTGTTACCTTCTTCCTCTTGTAAACGGTGAACGTACACTTTTTGGTCTTTTGCAACTTTAAACTGCTGCCCTGCCATCTCTACAATTGCGTACATAATGCGTTAATTAGATTAAAAATACTTCGCTTTATCAAAATTAGCGGGTGCAAATATACTGCTAAATCCTTAATCTACAAGTATTCTTCTTTGATTTAGGTTATAATTTTTTTTGAATTATTGCTTGTTTTAAACAGTTGCATAAATGAGAGGGTCAAAACCAAGGTTGTTGCAAATCCCATAATGGCGACTGTAAAAAAGACTATTCCCTGAAAATTTTTGTAGTCCTTGGACCAAGCTGAGGAAAGTTTATCTAAAAAATCACTATCCAGCTCGGTTGCATAAAATGCAAAGAAAAAAGTAAACAGCAAGGTTGCCACAAACCCTGTAGTTATTCCAGCAGTAAACCCCTTTCCATAACTAAAATCTTTTCCTTGTCTTATTTTGGTATACTTAATGGTCTCGTAAATACCAAAACCTGTGATAATTCCATTAAAAAGACTGTAAAACACATTGGTGTGTTTCCCCATCACTGCCAAAATCAAAAAATACGCAATCAGTACGGCACTGGTTACTATTCCAAAACGAATTGGAAGAGTTAAATTTTTCATACTTCTACTTTTTGGATTCATTGTTTAATTTACTGAATGTTTGTGAATTATCCCACATTAAAAAGCTTAAGACTTATAAAATTTTCTTTAAGCATTAAAAAAATATTCTATATTTAACGTAACATCGATGTGCAAATCGATACCAACCTCCTAGTAACATCAATTTTTTAAATACTAACTATTACGATGAAAAAACATTTGTTTTCAGCATTCGCAATGCTATTTTCAATAACTATACTTTCTGCTCAGGAAGTGGTTTTTGAAGAGTATGATCTGGATAATGGTCTCCACGTTATACTCCACCAGGACAACAGTGCCCCAGTAGTCACCACATCGGTTATGTACCATGTGGGGTCAAAAGATGAAGATCCCGATAAAACGGGTTTTGCCCATTTTTTTGAACATTTATTGTTCGAAGGCACCAAAAACATTGAACGAGGTGAATGGGACAAAATAGTCTCCTCCAACGGTGGCAAAGCCAACGCAAACACTTTTTTGGACCGCACGTATTATTACGAAGTATTCCCTTCCAATAGTCTGGAAGTGGGACTTTGGCTGGAGTCTGAGCGATTGATGCACCCCATCATTGGTCAAGTCGGCGTGGACACCCAAAAAGAAGTGGTACAAGAAGAAAGAAGATTAAGAACGGACAATGCTCCCTACGGTGCATTTTTTGAGCAAATCCTTAAAAATCTATATCCCGATCACCCATATCGCTGGGGAGTTATTGGTTCTTTGGATCATTTGTCCAGTGCCACTTTGGACGATTTTAAAAAATTCAACAAAACCTATTACGTTCCCAACAATGCCGTTTTGGTGGTAGCAGGTGATTTTGAAACCGCCAAGACCAAAAAGATGATCGAAGACTATTTTGGACCGATTCCAAGAGGTGCCGAGATACAACGCCCAAATACGGCAGAAAAACCCATCACAAAGACAGTTTTTGCCAAATATCATGATCCCAACATTCAAATCCCTGCAATTCTTTTGGCTTATAGAACACCAGGTCAAGGACAAAGGGATTCTTATGTCATCAATATGATCTCTACCTATTTAAGCAGTGGGGAAAGTTCCAAGCTATACAAAAAATTGGTCGACGAGAAAAAAATGGCATTACAAATACTATCGGTTCCAATAGATGCAGAAGATTACAGCTCTTACATCGTTGGAGGGCTTCCGGTAGGTGAAAATTCAATTCAGGACATCAAAAAAGAGATAGATGAAGAAATCCTGAAACTCCAAATGGAGTTGATTTCGGAAAAAGATTACCAAAAACTCCAAAACAAGTTCGAAAACCAATTTGTTAATACCAATAGCGGTGTTGAAGGCATTGCCAATTCTTTGGCTGAAAATTATATGCTGAAGGACGACACCAACCTCATCAATACAGAAATAGACATTTACCGTTCTATTACCCGTGAGGAAATTATGGAAGTAGCAAAAAAATACCTGAAGGTGAACCAACGGGTCGAATTAGAATATTTGCCAGAACAAAAAGACGCTAATTAAGATGAAAAAATATATAGTTTTAGCTGCGCTGTCTTTATTTATGACGGCCACATATGCACAAATAGATAGGAGTACACAACCAGAGCCCGGCCCGGCACCAAAAATCAATTTAAAGGAACCGGCCCGTTTTGAGCTCAAAAACGGTTTAAGAGTTCTGGTGGTAGAAAACCATAAACTGCCGAGGGTTCGCATTCAGCTTTCCATTGACAACCCACCTATTATGGAAGGGGACAAGGCTGGTGTTTCCGCCCTTACCGGCAGCATGCTGGGAAAAGGCTCCAAAAACATCCCCAAAGATGAATTCTACGAGGAAGTGGATTTCTTGGGTGCCAATATTTACATCGGAGACCAAAGTGCCTTTGCAAGCTCCTTGTCCAAATATTTCCCAAGAATCTTGGAATTGATGGCCGATGCCGCACTCAATCCAAACTTCATACAAGAAGAATTTGAAAAAGAAAAAGATAAAATCATTACTGGAATCAAATCCGAAGAAAAAGATGTTTCTGCCATCGCGAACAGAGTACAAGCTGCTTTGGCCTATGGTAAAAATCATCCATACGGTGAGTTTATGACCGAAGAAACGGTAAGCAATGTAACATTGTTGGATGTAGAACAGTTCTACCGATCTTATTTTGTTCCTGCCAATGCTTATCTGGTTGTGATCGGTGACGTTGATTTTGATACGGTAAAAGAATTAGTAACCAAGGCCTTTACACCATGGTCCAAAGCTGCGCCTCCATCTTTTAGCTACTCAGACCCAAAAGATGTGCAGTACACGCAAATCAACTTTGTTGATGTACCCAATGCCGTACAGTCCGAAGTGGCCGTGGAAAACATTACCCGCTTAACAATGAAGGACGAGGATTACTTGGATGCGCTCTTGGCCAATAGAATCTTGGGTGGAGGAATGCAGTCAAGATTGTTCCAAAACCTTAGGGAAGACAAGGGATACACTTATGGCTCGTATTCCGGAATACGAGCCAATAAGTACAGCCCAATGCGCTTTAACGCTTATGCACAAGTACGAAATGCCGTCACCGATAGTTCAGTGGTTGAAATATTGAAAGAAATAGATAAGATTATTTCTGAGCCCGTATCCGACGAGGAGCTGGCAACCGCGAAGGCAAAATATGCCGGTAACTTTGTAATGGCACTCGAAAAACCAGAAACCGTTGCCGAATACGCTCTTAATATTGAAACCGAAGAGCTTCCAAAGAATTTTTATGAAACTTATTTAGAGCGATTGGATGCCATAAGCAAGGAAGATGTGCAACAAGCTGCACAAAAACATTTTTCCACCTCCAATGCCAGAGTGGTCGTTACCGGAAAAGGGAGCGATGTATTGGAAAATCTGGAAAAAGTAACTTTTAAAGAAAAGGATGTTCCTGTACTTTACTACGATAAATATGCCAATAAAACAGAAAAGCCAAATTACAACGCAGCGGTACCTGAAGGTATAGATGCCAATACGGTATTACAAAAGTATATTGAAGTCATTGGTGGTAAGTCCAAATTGGAAGGCGTGAATTCCTATTCCATGTTAGCCGAAGCGGAAATGCAGGGCATGAAGCTGGAACTTGAGATGAAGAAGACTGCCCAAGACCAATTTATGCAAGACGTAAAGGTACAGGGCAACTCCATGCAAAAACAGGTGTTGGACGGCGATACTGGTTACATGGTTGTACAAGGCCAACGCAAAGACCTTTCCCCAGAAGAAATTGCAAAAATCAAAGAAGAGTCTGCGGCTTTCCCAGAATTGAACTACTTATCTGCTGGAAATATTACCTTGGAAGGCGTTGAACCTGTAGGGGACACCAAAGCGTACAAGCTGAAAATTAGTGATGGAAAAACCGCTTTTTATGATGTTGAAACCGGTCTAAAAGTCCAAGAGACCAACACACAAGAGGTTCAAGGACAGCAAATAACAAGCACATTTACTTTTGATGATTACCAAGAAGTTTCTGGAATTAAATTTCCCTTTAAATTGATACAAAGTATGGGGCCACAAAACTTTGAGTTCATCGTGAAGGAAATCAAGGTTAACGAAGGTGTGGAGCCTACCGATTTCAAATAAAATAATCCCAGTTTAACTAAAAAGGCACCCCAAATGGGTGCCTTTTTTTGTTTTCAATCATAGCGGGATATCAAAAACTGTATTGTATAAACGCAGTCAGGTTTCTTCCTGGATCATTGATGGGCACCCTACCATAATCTGCTTGGTTCGTGAAAGCAAAATTTAAATGGTTGTTGTAGGTGACATCAAAAATATTGGATGCTGCAACCCCAACCGTTAAGTGTTCAAAGGGTTTTGCTCCAAAACTTAAATCCACGACCCCATAGCCAACTGTTGTTTGCTCTCCAAATGAAGGTGCAATTTCCGACTGTTCGGATGTAATGGTGTAGGTAGCCTTGGCCCAGATTTTATCTCGTTCAAAATTCAAATTGAAACGAGTCACCAATGGTGGTGTCAATGGAAGGGATTCGTCCAAGTCCTTGTTTTTGGCATATACATAGGATAGTTCAGTTTTAAAAGCGAAGTCACCCAAGAAGGCCAATTCACCGTAAACCTCAAATCCCGTCTTGTACGCCTCATCCAAATTAGTGAATCTTTTTACTTCGGTAGGTTCGGTCGTGGGCATATACTTTTTGTCCAATGATGGATCTATGACAGCCACAATGTAGTTTTCATAAATAGAATAATATATGGACGCACCGTAATCCAAACGATTGAAAAAGTAATTCTCAAAATTATTTTTTGCTTTTACGCCCAACTCAAACTGATTGTTTACCTCGGCATCCAAAAAGGGATTTCCAACATATTCGTATGAATCTTGACCCACTGTAAAGTGGTTGATGAACCTTTCGATCATATTAGCAGAACGAACCCCTCTACCAAAAGCCAATTCGAACAAAAGATCGGGTGTTGCCATATATTTAACAGATGCTGTTGTACTGATGTTGTTCTCTGTACGGGTATCCAAATCGGGATATTCGGCCACGAAATCATCTGAAGGGGCATCTGTTTTGGAACGTACCATATCGTACCTAGCTCCCACATTTAGCAAAAACTTTGCTGAAAGTGGGTACTTTGCTTCTACGAACAACCCAAAATCATCAATTTGGGAATCTTGCCATACTTGATCCACAAATTCCATGGGCATTGGAAGCTCTTCTCCGGTCATCATGTTCCTTTTCACCAAACGGGTTCTTTCTCCTGTTCTTCCCACAGAAAGTGCATCCAACCCTGTATATAGCTTCAAATCATCAACAGGTCTCCATTCAAGTTCAAACCTACCTCCCATGGTCAGTGCATCTACCTCCGAAACAGCCTCGGTCGTCATAAAACTGGGCCGCAGTTCATTGGTCATCAGATGGTCCACCTTGGAACGGTAAACCTTTGCACTCAATGTTTTTAAGCCATCCGAAATATTATCTAGCTTATAATCCACAGAAAGCACGTTGCTATCATCCTTTTCCGTATCCATGGCCAACCCGGCATGCAAAACGTCCCTTCCAAAAGACTGTCTAAAACCAACCTGTATTCTTTGGTTCTCTGTTGGATTATAGCCAACCTGTACGCCATAATCAGTGCTTTTGAAGGACGATGGCACCTCATTTCCGTCCCCATCTTCATAATTTCCAAAATCACGGAATCCAAAATTGAGGTTAGTATCAAATTTTTCTCCTACATATTTAACATTGGCAAAGCTGGTAATGGCGTTTCCATTGTTTTCGCCTCCAAAGTTTACCTTTCCATGGTATCCCTTTTCTTGTTTTTCGACTTCTTGTGTCACCAAGTTTACGATACCACCAAAGGTGGGGCCGTACCTAAAAGTATATGGTCCTTTAACCACTTCTATCCGCTCTATCTCTTCTGGTGTTACATGTGTAGTTATGGGGTCCATTCGGTTGGGACACGCGTGCATCACCTTTGTACCTCCATTGAACTGAACGTTCAACTGCTCATATTGGGAAGCTCGGAACGAAGGGTCTACGGCGTAATTACCACGCTTGATCAGCGCAAAACCATTGATATCTCCAAACAGGTCGGCCACATTTTTAGATTGGATAATTTTCTTTTCCGGTTCGTTGCTAAAAGTCGAAAAAACCGGATCCACATTTCTCTTCCCTTGAACTAGAACTTCGTCCAATTGAACTGGTTTTCTTGAAAGGGAATCTTGCTCAGTGCTAACTTGCCCATAGGACACACTTGTGCCAAAAAGCAAAATACACAGTTTCACTATAGTACTGTTGTTCATTTTTGAGTTTTATTTAAGATTATACATGTACGGCCCTGGTAGTTACCGTTTTATAAAGTAAAATCTTAAATCATAGGTGGCTTTATGGGGGTATCGATAAATGGATAAGCGTAGGAACTCATATAATAGAAAGAATTTCCATTTTCTTCCAACTCATTGTTGATATTGTAGTTAGGCAAATCCATATAAAACACCAAAACCTCTTCCCAACCAATTATGGGCATTGGGCGTTCGTCATCATCCATTTGTGCCTGGAGCATTTGGGCAAGCATACATTTGCCATCACAGTTAAGTTCGGGCTTGTCCTTGTTTTCACAAAGTTGCTCAATGAAGCCTTCCCTGTCCAAACTGAAATAAATATACATAGACGAAAAGCGGAGGTTGCTGACCATTGTCAAAACAATGAAAAGCAAAGAAAACCCAGACCGTTTATTTAAAGAATCCCGCAATACCATGTTATTTCAGAATTAACCGATCAACTAATTTAAGTATCCCTGTAATTCTATTTTGTGACAAAAGTCACATTACGGATTTATTTAAACTTTTACTGATTGCTTACATTATTAGCCCACCAAATCATTAAATTTGTAGACAAAATTCCAACATCATGAAAAAAGTTTTTTCTATTCTAATATGTACTGTTTTATTTTTAAGTTTCTCCTGTAAACAAGAGAAAAAAGTGGCAGAAGGTCCAACTCAAATGGAAAAGGTTATGGGTATCCATGATGAAGTGATGCCAAAAATGGGAACCGTTGGTAAACTTGTTGGCGAACTTAAAGCCAAAGTGGACACAACCGAAATGGGCAAAAAGTATGAAGTAGCCATGAAAGACCTACAAGAGGCCAATACTGCGATGATGGATTGGATGAAAGATTTTGGAGACAGGTTTAATTCTGATGAAATTTTAAACGGCAAAGCATTATCCGAGGAAAAACAGCAATGGTTGAATGAGGAGGAAGAAAAGGTACTAGTGGTGAAGGAAAAAATCAATAGCAGCATTGAAAGAGCCGAAGCCCTACTTGCCCAAGATTCCGTTCAATAATCATTTTTTCCAGCGCAAACTTTCCATAATCCTTCTAATGTCGTTTTGCAAGTACATGGCAGCAGGCAGAATGGAGTCGTAATTGGGTTTTGCATAGAAATAGAGGGAACCTGTCACAAAATGATTTGTACTATCGGTGACATAAAATTGTGATTGTGATGCTGCATTGCCACTTACTTCATAGAACATACCATACACCCCATCTTCTGAGTTAATAAAAGGCTGTTCCACAATATTATCAGCTTTTACCACGTGTTCGTAAGACAATTTTTGAGCGTCAACAAGTAATGTATCTAAATTACCATTAACGGGTTTGTAGGTAAGGTAGATTGAGCCATTCATCATTGGGTAATCCAAGACTGAGGAGCAATCTTCACTCTCCTTTATTGTGGACACGATATTTTGGTCAAAGGTATACACACAATCAGAACCTGCCACTGTATATTCCGCAGCTGGATAATCCAGGCTCAGCATGGCCTTTGGCTTTGGCAGAACTTCTTCTTTACAACCAACAAATAGCGTTGTTACAATAACAAAAATCAAAATTCTATGTTCCATGGGGCAATGTTACTTTAATTCGTTTCAATCTCTTTTTATCCATACTTTCCACAATAAAACGGTAGTCTTTGAACAATACTTCTTCTCCTATTTTTGGAAAACTTCCTGATATTTCCAATACAAAACCAGCTATGGTTTCAGATTCTCCTTTATTGTTTTCAAATTCGTCCTCTTCAATCTTAACTACCCTGTAGAAGTCTTTAAGTGCCGTTTTTCCATCAAACACATAGTTATTATCGTCCAATTTGGAGAAAATCAGGTCTTCATCATCAAATTCATCACTTATATCGCCGACAATTTCTTCTATTATATCTTCCAAGGTTACAATGCCAGAAGTTCCACCATATTCATCCACAACAATGGCCAAATGATTCTTTTTATCCTGAAACTCCAACAATAAATCGTCTAGTTTTTTATTCTCTGGGACAAAATAAGGCTCACGAATAAGCGACATCCAATTAAAGCTCTTCCTATCAATATAGGGCAATAAATCTTTTACATAAAGAACACCCATTACATTATCCATGTTCTCCGAAAAAACTGGAATTCGCGAATATCCATTTTTTTTGATTTCCTGTAGCACCTCGGGAAATTTCATTTTTTCATTAAGTGCAAATATGTCAATGCGAGGACACATCACTTGTTTGGTATCCGTATTTCCAAAGGTTACTATGCCTTCCAATATCTTTTGCTCTTCTTTGGTGGTATCACCTTCAGAGGCAAGTTCCAAGGCTTGGGATAAATGATTTACACTCAAATTGGATTTTTTCTTTCCAAATTTATCTTCCATATATAGTGTTGCGGAACGCATGGGTGAGCTCAAGGGAGTAAACAAATAATTCAACACCTTTAAAGGTACCGCCATAAAGTGCGAAAACTGAACACGGTTACGGTTGGCATATATCTTTGGAAGAATTTCCCCAAACATTAAAATTAAAAATGTTACGAGCACAACTTCCAGCATAAACCGTAACGTTCCATCAATACCTACAAATATTGAGTCTCCAATAGAACTGAACAATAGTACAATTCCAATGTTAATGGCATTATTGGTTATTAAGATAGTGGCCAACAACTTTTTTGGTTTTTCCAGCAACTGCACAATGAGTTTGCTTCTGGCAGAGTCGCTTTCTTCCATTTCATTCAAATCTGTCTGGGAAAGACCGAACAGAGCGACTTCTGCGGCTGAAATCAATCCAGATCCTCCTAAAAGGAGTATGAGTACTACAATTTTTAAAGTGAAAATTCCGCTATTCGCAGTAACGAAAAATGCCAAACAATAGGGTTCGGGGTCCAATTTAGTGTCGTTTTAAACTTTTATTTTAGAATGGTAAGTCATCATCCTCTTCGGTATCTTCAACAGGTGCAGAAGGACTTACAGGTTTGGAAGGTTCTTGATGATCTGTTGGTCTACCGGACGGCTGGGCATTTGCCATGCTTTCTTTTTTGGTTGTTAAAAAAGTAAAATCTTGCACATGCACTTCGGTGGTATATCTCGTATTTCCGTCTTCACCTTGCCATTGCCTGTTCTTTAAACGACCTTCTACATAAACCTTATCGCCCTTACTCAAGTATTTTTCACAGATTTCTGCGGCTTTGTTGCGTACTACAATATTATGCCAATCAGTATTGGTTACTCTTTCACCGGTTTGCCTATTGGTATAGGTCTCATTGGTAGCCAAGGGGAACCTGCCAATGCAGTTTCCTCCTTCAAAATAGTGCATTTTCACTTCGTCTCCCAAATGCCCGATCAGCATTACTTTGTTCAATGTTCCGCTCATATCTATTTAATTAGTCAAAAGTACTAAATTTTCAATGTCTTAATGAAATCTGCTATCAAAACTGGAACAGGAAAATCTGCTATTGCTTTCCAAGCTGTTCCTTCCTCTAATATATGAGAAGTTTTTAAGATCCAAAATTGAGTATATAAATGTTGATGCGATAGTTTGTGTACAATAGGTTCATTATTATATAATGATAGGGATTCGAACTCAGGAACCATTTCATTCTCACCTACCAATGGATATAATTCATCAATATGTAGCTGTTTCTCTGATTCAATCAATGGAAATTGGTACAAGTTTCGCCAAATCCCTTTCCCTTGCCGTTGCTCCAATACTGTATTATCATTTTCATCCAAGAGTACCAAATAATTAAAATAACGTTTCTTTATCTTGGTCTTATTTTGTTTTATCGGAAGTAAATCAACCTTGTTTTCTTTTAAGGCCACACAACTTTCTTGTAAGGGACATAGAGAGCAACTAGGATTTTTTGGAACACATTGTACGGCACCAAACTCCATGATGCCTTGATTATAATCCCGAATGTTCGCTACATCCATCACCTCGCGGGCCAACTCTTTAAAATATTTGATGCCTTGGGTGCTATTAATAGGAGTTTCTACTCCAAAAAATCGGGACAATACTCGGTATACATTGCCATCCACCACAGGTTCTGGTATGTTAAAACAAAAAGATGCGATGGCACTAGCGGTGTAATCACCAACTCCTTTTAACGATTTTAATTGATTATATGTATTGGGAAATACTCCGTCAAAATTTTCCACTACCATTTTGGCGGTCTCATGTAGATTGCGCGCCCGTGAATAATATCCAAGGCCTTGCCAAAGTTTCAACACCTGTTTCTCCGGGGCTTTGGCAAGGTCATAAACCGTTGGAAAAACCTCTACAAACCTTATATAATAGGGCATTCCTTGCGCAACACGAGTCTGTTGGAGTATAATTTCCGACAACCAAACCTTATAAGGTTCACGTGTTTCTCTCCAAGGGAGATTACGTTGGTGTTGATCGTACCATTTCAGAATTTTTTGGGCAAAACTCATTAAAGAAAGTAATAAAGCTCAAATGTATCGGTTTATATACTTAAAATTAAAGGGTTAAAGGAAAAGATTAATTATAATGTTTATATTTGCAAGCCGAAAAAAATTTGAAAATTAATAAGACGAAATGACGAAAGCAGATATTGTAACTAGGATCTCAGAAAAACTAGGTATTGAAAAAGGAGATGTGCAAGCGACAGTAGAATCCTTTATGGAGGAGGTTAAATCATCCTTGGAGAATGGTGATAATGTTTATTTAAGAGGTTTTGGTAGTTTTATCATCAAGACCAGAGCGGAAAAAACAGGTAGAAACATCTCTAAGAATACTACCATTAAAATTCCGGCACACAATATTCCTGCGTTCAAACCCGCAAAAGTTTTTGTGGAAGGCGTAAAAACCAATGTACAAGTAAAATAATATAATTAACAACACTAAAGCAAGAGCCATATGCCGAGTGGAAAGAAAAGAAAAAGACATAAGGTAGCGACACACAAGCGTAAAAAACGCAGAAGAGCTAATCGACACAAGAAAAAGTAGTTGTTTCAACTACTTTTTCATTTTACCCAATAACGTTCTTTGACATAGAGATTCAAGAAACGAATTTCGATCGGTCCGAAAAATGACCGATTCTATATATTGTTTAATCATTTATCCCAAAATTCATGTGGGATAAATAAAAATCGATTCAGGTGAATAGAGAATTAATAGTAAGATCTACTACCGATGCAGTCGATTTTGCCTTACTAAAGGATGGAAAATTAGTAGAATTACATAAAGAAGAAGACAACAATAACTTTTCCGTAGGAGATATCTTCCTAGCCAAGATCAGAAAACCCGTTACAGGCCTAAATGCAGGATTTGTTAACGTAGGTTATGAAAAAGATGCGTTCTTGCATTACCATGATCTGGGACCGCAATTGTCTTCCATGTTGAAATTCATTAAAAAAGCTAGAACAGGGAAACTTAAAGATTATTCCCTGAAAGATTTTCCGTTTGAAAAAGACATTGACAAGCATGGCAGCATCAATGATGTACTAAAAGCCAATCAGTCATTACTGGTACAAATAGTAAAAGAACCCATATCCACCAAGGGACCAAGAATTAGCTCCGAGCTTTCCATAGCCGGTCGTTTTTTGGTCATGGTGCCCTTTTCCGAAAGAGTCTCGGTATCTCAAAAAATAGCGAGCAAGGAAGAAAAAGACAGACTTATTAGGCTTGTAAAAAGTATTAAGCCGAAAGGATTTGGAGTAATTATACGTACCGTAGCAGAAGGCAAAAAAGTTGCAGAACTGGACAAAGATCTTCAGAACTTGTTTTCCAAATGGACAAACATGTGCAAGAAATTGCAACGAGCGACCCATCCATCAAAAGTATTGGTGGAATTGAACAGGGCGTCAAGCATCCTTAGGGATGTCTTCAACGATTCCTTTACTGGAATTCATGTTGATGAAGAAACACTCTACAACCAAATCAAGGATTATTTGCATGAAATTGCACCACAAAAAGAATCCATTGTAAAGTTGTACACCGGTTCAGCACCAATCTTTGAAAAGTTTGGGATAGAGCGTCAGATCAAGACCTCTTTTGGCCGAACAGCATCAATGAGCCGCGGGGCTTACCTTGTTATCGAGCATACCGAAGCATTGCACGTAATAGATGTGAATAGTGGTAACCGCTCAAACAAGGCTAAAAATCAAGAGGATACCGCACTCGAAGTAAACCTATCGGCCGCAACCGAAATTGCAAGACAATTGCGTTTGCGAGACATGGGTGGAATTATCGTAGTGGATTTTATTGATATGACCAAAGGTGACCACCGAAGAAAATTATATGATCACCTTAGGGATGAAATGAAGGATGATAGGGCCAAACATAAAATTTTGCCCCCCAGCAAATTTGGTCTTGTACAAATTACAAGACAAAGGGTTCGTCCAGAAATGAATATCAAAACGAGTGAGGAAAACCCGAATGGGTCAGGAGCCGAAGTTGAAGCTCCCATTGTACTGATTGATAAAATCCAGGTAGATTTGGAGCGAATCCTTAAGCAAGATCGTAAAAACAACGGAATTGTACTTAACATTCATCCGTTTATAGCGGCTTACCTTACAAAGGGATTTCCTTCTATCCGTTCGAAATGGTTCAAAACCTATAAGAAATGGATTAAGATTCAGCCACGGGATGCCTATAAGTATCTTGAATATCGTTTTAAGGACAAAGACGGTAAATCAATTCGACCATAACACAAAGCGACTCCAGAGATGGGGTCGCTTTTTTTGTTTTATGTACATTTGAAAATGCAGTATATTAAAAGTTATACACTAACGGAGGCCAGAAAAAAAATGGAGCACTACTGCGCCTATCAAGAGCGCTGCCATAAAGAGGTTTCCGAAAAGCTGAAGGGGATGAACATGATTTCCGAGGCCATTGACCAAATCCTTGGACACCTTATCCAAGAGAATTACCTTAACGAAGAGCGCTTTGCCAAAGCATTTGCCAGAGGTAAATTCAATATAAAAAAGTGGGGAGCAAAACGTATTATCCGAGAACTCAAGGTTCGCGATATTTCCCCATACAACATTAAAAGTGCGATGGCAGAAATCACAAAAGAAGATTATTTAAAAACTTTTGATGAATAGGCCAGAAAACGTTTAGATCAAATCAAGGAAACCAATAACTTTAAGAGAAAGAAAAAATTGGCTGATTATCTACTCTATCGCGGTTGGGAAAGTAATTTGGTTTATGAGAAAGCCAACGAACTTATAAAATAATCTTATTGCTCTTGAAACAATACCTCTGCGTGCGTTCCACAGCCTTTTGGTTTTTCCAATCAATCCACTTTTGACCCTTTAGTTTACGCATCAAATTATCAAAATAACGCATAAATATGATGTTATAAACAGCTTTTCCTACATTTTTGGGGTTTCTGGCTATTGCCCTTAGGCTCATTGAAAATCCAGGAGTTATATACTTCATATGGTGCCAATATCCTTCGGGGATATATAGGGTATTGCCATGTTCCAATTGTGCAATATATCCTTTGGCATGTTGTAATGCCGGCCATTTTATAAGATCAGGATCATCAAAATCGATATCTTCCCTCGTTATCAAAGAATGAGGAATCTTGTATAAATATTTGGTTTCGTCCTGTGAAAAAAGGATACACTGCTTTTTTCCTTCAAAATGAAAGTGGAAAATATTGGCCAAATCAATATCATAATGCATAAAGGTATGCGAGTTTTCGCCTCCAAAAAAAAGCATAGGTAGTCCTTTCAACAGGCGTAGTCCAAAATCTGGATAGAAAAAATCATTTTGTAATTCAGGAATCTCTTTCAAAATGTTCCAGAGGAATATACGGTATTTGGTGGGGCCGTTTTTTAAAAGATCTACATAATCGGCCATTTTCATTCTAGCGTGTGGCTCATTGAAACCCTCATCATGTTTTACTGGACGATCATCATATAAAGGAACCTCTTTATTGCCCGCAATCTCTTTTATATAATCAAGGTTCCATTTGGAATATGCCGGCCAATCCTCAATAAAGCGTTCAATCACCACTGGGTTTTGGCGCTTGAAATATTTTTGGATAAACTCTTTCTTGGTCAGGGTTTTCTCCCGAGGTATCTGTTCAAGGTTCAGCTTCAAAATTTCAATGAATTTGAAACTACTAAGTTAAAAAAAGGTTTGATTGACTACAAAGTCGATTCTTTTGCGTCTATTTAAAGCTATAACACAGACCGAAAAGCACATTACTTGGCGGCATTGGAACAAATCCAGACTCTATATAATCCTCATCGAAAATATTGCTTGCAGTAATGGTAAACTCTGCCTGATCTATTCTTATAGCCAATGAAGCATCCCAAACATTATACGTTTGCCCCGTAGTACGCTCTGCATACTTGTAAATTATATTTTGACGTACGTTTTTGAAAAATTGCGTGCTTAGACGTGTGGTGTATTGGTGTTTAAGGGTATTTAAAGAGTAACGCGATAATTCTTCATTTTGATCTAAAATATTGTCATCCAAAAACGCATAGCCAACACTTAATGTTTGGGAATAATCCTTAAATTTAAAATTATAAGCAACGTCTAACTCCAAACCCTTGGTGTTTACCTCAGTAATATTTGTTGCCACAAACACATCCTCGGTAACAGTGTTTCTTACATAATCTATTAGATTGTCAGCATCTCTATTAAAAACGGCAATACTGGCATTAAATTTAGGTGTGGTATACTTTAACCCCAATTCCTGTGCAAGAGCTTCTTCTGGTTCCAAATTGGCATTACCACTGGTAACAGGATCATTATAGAACAAATCGGTGTAAGTTGGTATACGATACGTATAGCCAATATTTCCGTATACTTTAAAAGTATTAGTAAGATCATAACCAATATCCAATCCGGGAAAGGCACGTAGCTTAAAATCTGAAAAATAGGTTAATGCTACGCCAGGGGTAATATCCAGCTTATTGTCCGCAATGCTAAAACGATGTTCTAAAAACACATTGGACATAAAACGGTTTCGGTACCCTAAATTATTACTTCTAAGGTATATTTTAGAAAATTCAACTCCAACACCGGTAATTCCCAACTTAGATGCATAAGAGGCATTGATTTCTGCGCCTATCTTGTTAGAGATATGCATATTTCTGTAAAAATCTGGTTCATTTCGTCTTAATAGAAACAAGTCTTGATTACGTTTCCAATAAATTCTTGGCTGTATTTTTAGATTGTTTTTCTTAAAAGTGGTAGAAAACGTCAAAAGACTATTTTGGGTTTCTTCGTACTCATTAAACGTTGGATTGGTGGTATAAAAGTTCTCTGCCCCGAAGTTACGCTCCAAATGAGTAGCTGTCATCTCAATAGGTTGCGCATTTTTATTGAATATGCTTTTTAAATAGTAATTACCATTATCGTAATCTGAGTTATTTCTATATCCAGCAGATGACACCCTTCCCACATGTATAATATGCGACGAATTTTCCTTATCCACACCAGCAGTTACGCTACAATTTAATTGTCCAAAAGAACCCGCTTCTACATTTAAAGAAACAGAATTATTCAAATTTTTCTTGGTAATGATATTAATAGCGCCTGCAAAGGCATTTTGTCCAAAAACCCGTGCCGCAGGACCTTTTATAATTTCTATTCTTTCTATAACCTCTATCGGCAAAGCTGCGTTCAAGGTATGGTGACCTGTTTGCGCATCGTCCATTTTAACACCATCTATTAATAATAAGGTTTGGTCAAAACCACCTCCTCTTATATACAAATCTGCTTGGCTACCACCTGTTCCGCGTCTTCTAATATCTACACCCGCAACTTGTTGTAATAAATCCGCAACATTAACCGATGCACTATTTTTAATATCGCTAGAGGTTATTATGTTTATAGTTCTAGAATTTTCCTTAAATGGAAGATTGATCCGGTTTGCGGTTACTACAACTTCGCTCAACGAATCTACCTTAACAGCATCATCTTGTTGTGCGAGTACTTGAAAAGCACTGACAAATAAAATTGCAGAAAATAATATTGATTTCTTCATTATTTGAGCTTGTAACTTAAGTTGTAAATATTAATGCTACAAAAGTCCTAACTTTCCGGACGATTAAACTAGTCCGCTTTTAAAACAATGAATAGTCCGGTTTCTGATTTGTTGGTCCAGCTAGTCTCCATAGACAAGTCTATGGTACAGCCTGTATATGTGCAAGTGGCACAGCAAATCATGAATGCCATACAACGAGGCTATCTGGAAAAAGGAAGCAAATTACCCGGAACACGGGTTTTAAGTGAGTTATTGAACCTTCACCGCAATACTGCCGTGGCCATCTATGATGAATTGGCCTCGCAAGGATGGGTAAACATTATCCCCAATAAAGGAACTTTTGTGGTAGTTCCGGAAGATTCAAATGTAAAAATCAAAGCAAGTACGCAGCACATCAATCAGGCATACGAATATCCAAAAAGTCCAGGATTTCCGTTTCAGCAATCTTTTCACCTGGCATCCACCAAGGAAGAAACCGCTTCTATATACGCTATAAATGATGGTAAGCCGGATTTGCGTTTACATCCCGTGCACCAATTTTCTAGGTGGTATAGCGCTGCAATGAAACGAAAGCCTCTGATTAATAAATGGAACAGAACAAGTGCTTTAGTCCCTTCCGTTTTTAGCACGCAACTTTGCAATTACTTAAATGCCACACGAGGATTCCATATAAAACCAACCAATTTATTAAATACACGTAGTACGGAAATGAGCCTATATATCGTTTCACAGGTTCTAATTAATCCGGGGGATTTGGTACTGGTCGGGCAACTGAGCAATTATGTGGCCAATATGATATTTCAGCAAGCTGGGGCAAAAATAAAAACAGTACCCGTGGATGACGAAGGTTTGGATATTGGATACATAAATGAACATTGTATATATGAGAACATTCGATGCATATACGTTTGCTCTAACAGGGACTATCCCACCACAATAACCTTAAGCGCCAAAAGGAGGTTGCAGTTACTGCAATTGGCCAAAATTCATGGTTTTGCCATAATCGAAGATGATTTTGACCATGACTTTCAGTTTGAAGGAAGTTCCATGTTGCCCATGGCCAGTGCAGATGCCGATGGAAATGTTATTTATTTGGGCAAACTGGGTCAGTCTTTATTTCCGAGTTTTCATACGGGTTTTGTCGTGGCACCAGAACAGGTAATCACCGAAGCCAAAAATTATTTGCAATTATTGGATACCCAGGGGGATTTAATACAAGAACAAATGCTTTCTGAATTGATATCCGAAGGCGAAATATACCGGCTCAAGAAAAAAAATATAGTTACCTACAAACAACGTAGAGATGTTCTATGCGTTTTATTAAATCAGCACTTCGCCAACATTCTTGATTGGCAAATACCTTCTGGAGGGCTTGCCATGTGGCTGCAATTCAGAATCCCCATATCACTAGTAAAACTAGCCGAAAAAGGAGAGCAATCAGATTTATTCTTACCTAAAACCATTCTATATCAAGATAAAAATACCTGCGCTATTCGTTTTGGTTATGGACATCTAAACGAGGAAGAACTCAAAATCGTAATGGAAAAATTAAAACAAGCTTATCTGCAGTTGGTAGCTATTTAAAATAAAAGGATACCCTTGGTAAATATCTCAAAACATTCAAATTTATCTATATTGCAAAGATGATAATCAATGGCCTAAAAGCTTAATACGACCGTGCTCAAAAAAATTAACCCGCTTAGCTATCATAATCTGGATTGGAAAACAGTTTTCTTCATTTTGGTGATCGTAGCCATATTTATTCGTTTTCCCTTCTTTTTCAGGGATTATATAGATCGGGATGAAAGTACTTTTATTATTATGGGGCAATCTTGGGTCAATGGGCATTTGCCTTATACCCAACTATGGGATCTTAAGCCTCCTGTTACTTTCCTGTACTTTGCCACTATCATCAAACTATTTGGCAAGAGTTTTATCGCCATAAGGCTGTTCGGTTCCATAATGGTCGCCATAACCGCTTTATTTACCTATGGAATTGCCACAAAAATCACCACAAAAAAGGTCGCATTTTGGTGTGCTGTTTTTTGTGTTTTTTTACAGAGTTTGTTCGGCAGCTTGCAAGGAGTAATGTCCGAGCACATCAGTATTGTATTTTTTGTCACAGCCATTTATTTACTATTTCTCAAAGAAAACTGGATTTCATTTTTGGGGATAGGCATACTTTTTGGGTTATCCGCCATGTCCAAATTAAACATGGTGTACCCTATAGTCGTTTTAGGGATATACTTGTTATGGGAAGGGTATCATCAAAAACAACTAGCAGTTCGAATAAAAAACTTGATGTCTATGGGACTAGGGGTGGCCTTCGTTATTTTGTTGACCCTATTACCCTATTATTTCCAGGGCCAAATGCAATTGTACTGGCAATCCATCATTGAAGCTCCATTGGCTTATTCTGGAGGAAAGTTTCATTCTCCATTGAAGACTTTGCCGTTTATTATTGTGGTATTAGGGTTGCTGGTCACTGGTTTTACTTTAAAAATTATTGATTGGAAAGATAAAAAAATTCAAATTTTAACGGTGTTGATAGTTGGCATCTTACTATCCTTTGTTCAGGCAGGCAAAGTGAACGGTCATTATTTAATCCAACTCTATCCCTTTGTTTTAATTCCTATTGGAACGGCGGTTGCAAAACTACCGGCTATTCGGAAAAAATATCGCTATTTTATTGCTCTATTACTGATTTTAGTTCCCATGGAATCGTACCTAGAATACGGGAATATTGTGTCAAATAAAATTAAAAATGGCACTTTTTTTAATGGAGAAGGCATCGAAGTACCTGCATACATAATGGATCACAACCTAGAAACCGATAACATCTTTTTTACCGAATACCATATAGGATATTGGGTATTGAACCAAGAACCACCTACCAAAGCAGCTACTCACCCAAGTAATATTACCCGTGAAGAAATGTTTCCGTATATGGACAATCCTAGAAAAACCGGAATGGAAGAACTTCGATACATTTTGGAAGTTACTCGTCCAAAAGTATTGGTGGCCAGGAAAGGAAAAAAAATTTTTGATAAAAAGTTGGTGGACTATAATGCCTACATTGATAATTATCTGGAAGAACACTATCTATTAACCGCTACAATTGGAAGGGGGCTTGTTTATCAACGTTTAGATTGATTCTAGGGCTAATCTAAATTCATCTGCATAAATTTTGACCTTGCTTTATCGAAATGCGGTTCTTCATTAATACTTCCCAAATAATGACGGGACACCCTGTAACGAATAATTTCATTTGGCCGGTCTGGTGATAAAGTTACACTGCATACACTGATATTTTCGTGGCTCAAAAAACGGGAACAGTTTATAAAACACCGTATTACGAGAATAGTATATTTCAGATTTGGTTGCTTTGCAATTGGGGCATATCACTGGATTTCCATATTCATCCGTGGCATAATTTCTTATCTCATCAAAAATCACCTTGGCTCTTTCTTTATCACTGGAATATACTTGAAGTTTGACACCACCTATGGCCGTACTAATCAAAGGATCGGAATTGATGGTTGCTTCATCCCGTAGAAACACAGGAATACCTTCAGCTTCCAATTTGCCTTTGATGATAACGGCATCGGCGGGAAACTCAAAAGAGCCCAAAGTGTGAAATTGCTTTTTCATATTGCCAAATATTTTTTCAGCAAGTACAAAACTTGCATCATTTCTAAAGTTTATATGCCAATTTTTGAGGAAATCTCTCCATAACACAAATGTAGTACTTACCATGATTAAACAGTATCTTAGTTGTTCTTAAACCTTTACCAAAATGAAACTTGTTTTTTCCATTTATGCGTTTTTCATGATCCTGATGGTAACCGCACAGACCAATACTTATCAAATTTCTTTTGACAATGCCGTTCATCATGAGGCGGTAATTGAGGCCTCTTTTCCCGATTTAGCAACGGATATGGTTGAATTTCGGATGAGCCGGTCTTCTCCTGGACGCTATGCCCTGCATGAATTTGCGAAAAACGTTTACGGTTTTGAAGCTACGGACAGTAAAGGAAATGCACTAAAAATAAATCGTCCCAACCCCTATGCTTGGGAAGTTAGTGGACACGATGGCACCATCAATATTAAATATATTCTGTATGCCAATCGCGGTGGAGGGACGTACTCACAAGTGGACGAAACGCATGCACACCTCAATATTCCGGCGACATTTATGTTTTCTCCTGAGCTGAGCGAGCGAAAAATTGAGGTAACTTTTGATGTTAGAGAAGATCTGGAATGGAAAGTGGCCACACAGCTTCCGTTGGTTTCTGGCACTACATATTCGGCTCCGAATTTGTATTATTTTATGGATAGCCCAACAGAAATAAGCAACTATATGCTTCGCACTTTTACAGTGGATGGAAAAAAAATCAACCTTGCACTACACCACAATGGCACCGAAGAAGAGGCCGACACCTATTTTGAAAAGGTAAAAAAAGTAGTGTTGGCACAAAAAAAGGTCTATGGTGAACTGCCGAAGTTTGATTATGGTAATTATACATTTCTTGCCTGCTATATCCCAAATGCCTCTGGCGATGGGATGGAACACCGAAATTCCACAGTTTTAACGAGTACCCGCAGTTTGGCCAATGGAGGGATGGAACGTAATATTGGAACTGTTTCCCATGAGTTTTTCCACGCTTGGAACGTGGAACGTATTCGACCAAAAAGCTTGGAGCCTTTTAATTTTGAAGCAGCGAACATGAGTGGTTCTCTCTGGTTTGCTGAAGGGTTTACCAGTTATTACACAGGTTTGATTCTGTGTAGAGCTGGTCTTACTTCGCCTAATGAATATATTGAAGGATTGGCAGGAACGTTCAATTATGTTTGGAACTCTCCTGCACGGCAGTTTTTCAACCCCATTGAAATGAGCTATCAGGCGCCTTTTGTAGATGCCGCTACAGCAGTGGACCCTGTGAACCGAGACAATATGTTTATCTCATATTATTCCTATGGAAGTGTTCTGGGCTTGGCATTGGATTTATCTCTAAGGGAAAAGGGTCTAAACCTGGATGGTTTTATGAAGTCTGTATGGAAGAAATACGGTACAACGGAAATTCCATATACCATTAAAAATCTTCATGACGCCTTGAACGAATATGCAGGAAAAGAATTTGGAGATCACTTTTTCAACAATTATATCTATAAAAGCGATATGCCTGATTACAAAACCCTTATGACATCAGTAGGAGTGGTGTTGGAACAGCCAAAGCAAGTGCCTTATTTCGGAGCTTACACTTCCATGAGTGCAGATAAATCTGGTTACACTATACTAAGGAACACCAAAATTGGAAGCCCTGCCTACTTAGCAGGTCTGGATAATGGTGATGTTATTCTAAGTATCAATGATAAACCCTTTACCGAAAATCAAAAGTTTGAAGATTATTTGGGCCAGTTTAATTTAGATGAACAGTTAAAGGTTAAGTTTACCCGATACGGAAAGGAAAAAATTACTGAATTAGTTTTAACACCCAGCCCGGATTATGAGTTTAGTTTAATGGAGGACAAAGAAGAACAGCCAACCAAAGAAATGCTCGAACAGCGAAAGGAATGGCTTACTATTAAGTTATAATAAAAAAAGCCGCTCAATTTGAATTGAGCGGCTTTTGATGAATGAATTCATTTATTTTTAATCGGCTAGGACTATAACTTTATTGTCTTTCATCTCCACTGTTCCACTTGTAATAGCCAAAACGGTTTCTCCATTGTTTCCTTTGGAAAATTTGTCGGCAAAAGCCTCATCAATGGTAATGTTACCTTTCACTTTTACGTTTCCAGACTGCAATAGAGACACGATTGGTGCGTGGTTCTCCAACATCTGGAACTCACCATCTATACCGGGAAGAGTAACTGCTGTTACGTCTCCTGAGAATAAAGTGGCTTCGGGTGATACTATTTCTAAATACATATTTATTAGTATTGAGATATTAGATATGAGTATTGAGATGTGCGTATTGAAATATCTAACTACTCAATACTGGCTTCTCAATTCTGTTTTATGCTTCTGCCAACATTTTTTCTCCAGCTTCGATGGCTTCTTCTATAGACCCTTTAAGGTTGAAGGCAGATTCTGGTAAGTGATCTAATTCACCGTCCATAATCATGTTGAACCCTTTAATGGTCTCTTTAATATCCACCAAAACTCCTGGAATACCCGTAAACTGCTCCGCTACGTGGAATGGCTGTGATAAGAAACGCTGTACACGTCTTGCTCTACCTACGGCCAATTTATCTTCTTCAGAAAGCTCCTCCATACCCAAGATGGCGATAATATCTTGAAGTTCTTTATAACGTTGCAACAATTCTTTTACACGCTGTGCACAATCATAGTGCTCTTTACCCAAAATATCTGGAGCTAAAATCCTAGAGGTGGAATCCAAAGGATCCACAGCTGGATAAATACCCAACTCCGCAATTTTACGTGAAAGTACCGTTGTGGCATCCAAGTGGGCAAATGTTGTCGCCGGTGCTGGATCCGTTAAATCATCCGCAGGAACGTAAACCGCCTGTACCGATGTAATAGATCCTCTTTTTGTTGATGTAATCCTTTCCTGCATGGCACCCATTTCTGTTGCCAATGTTGGCTGGTAACCAACCGCAGATGGCATACGACCCAATAGTGCCGACACCTCTGAACCTGCTTGGGTAAAACGGAAAATGTTGTCTACGAAGAAAAGTACGTCTTTTCCTTGCCCTTCACCAGATCCATCACGGAAATATTCTGCTATGGTCAATCCAGACAATGCTACACGTGCACGTGCACCCGGTGGTTCATTCATTTGACCGAACACAAAGGTTGCCTTGGATTCCTTCATGGCTTTTTTATCTACTTTGGACAAATCCCATCCTCCTTCTTCCATAGAGTGCAAGAAATCGTCTCCATATTTTATAATTCCGGACTCCAACATCTCACGAAGCAAATCGTTTCCTTCACGGGTACGTTCCCCAACACCTGCGAACACGGATAGACCACCGTGACCTTTTGCAATGTTGTTGATCAATTCCTGAATCAATACGGTTTTACCTACCCCGGCACCACCGAACAATCCAATTTTACCCCCTTTTGCATAAGGCTCAATAAGGTCGATTACTTTAATACCTGTAAAAAGTACTTCTGTTGAAGTGGAAAGGTCTTCAAATTTTGGTGCCTCCCTGTGAATTGGAAGCCCATTGTCTCCAGTTTTTGGTAGTTCTTCCAAACCATCGATAGCATCACCGATCACATTGAAAAGACGTCCGTAAACATCTTCACCAATTGGCATTTGGATTGGGTTCCCGGTTGCAACAACCTCAACTCCTCTACTCAAACCATCCGTAGAGTCCATAGAAATGGTCCTTACAGTATTCTCACCTATGTGGGATTGAACTTCCAATACCAATTTGGAGCCATCGGCTTTTGCAATTTCAAGGGAGTCGTAAATCCTTGGAATTTCTACTCCAGAATCAAACTCAACATCAATGACCGGGCCTATAATTTGGGCAACCTTACCTGTTACTTTAGACATTAGTGTGTTTATTTTTAATTGAATACACGGGAAATAACCGCTATTTTTTCGGCTGCAAAGATATGCTTTTACATTCTTATTCAGAAACTGATTTTCAGTTTTTTTAAAAGAAAAAAGGCGTTGGGAAGCCCAACGCCTTTACTTTTTCTTATTTACTGCTTTTTAAGGATTTATGCTCCAAGAAAGATAGTAAATGGAACCTATAAATCCAGTTCCGATTGCAGTATAGTATTCATCACCCAATATATTGGAACCACCTGCTTTAAAAACAGATTTAATGGATGGAACTGAATAATTGATCTGGGCATCCAATACGGTATATGCCGGAATATCACCATCCGCAAAAGAGGCTTCCCAATAATAACTATCGCTCCATCTGTAGTTTACATTAAAGCCAAAGTTTTTGAAAAGTTCCGTGTTACCAAAAGATGCCTTAACTTTATGTTTTGGTGTGTTAAAATTAGTTCTTAAGTCTGGGTATTTACCTTCGTCAATATCCAAATCGGCATAGGTATAGTTTACACCCAAGTCAAAGTCTCCAAGTTTATAATCCAAGCCTAATGTACCTCCATAGGAATTAACATCTGCTTCTGAATTGGTATAGGTTTGGTAGACTTGATAATCGCCATTTTGAAGAGCCAATAAGGAAAGTCCTCCATCGCCAGCTTCTCCGTAAAAAGGAACAGCAGTGGTTGTGTTGGCCAAGAAATTGGTATAACTATTATAATATCCGCTTAAATCAACTGTAAGCGCTCCCAATTGTGCTCTATACCCAGCTTCAAAAGCTGTGATTTCTTCAGGTTGCACCAATGGTGTGTTTACCGCTTGAGGCGCTCCAGCTTGTAAGGAACTCACAGAATATGCATTCTCATAGGCTGCACGACCAACAATTTCAACGGTAGATTGCCCTATTAAGGCTTGTCCACTCTCACTAACATTCAAAGTACGTATATCTCTGTCCAAGTTATCTGGTGCAGAACCTACTAAAATAGCTCTACCTGCATTCAAGCCGATGAACAAATCTTGTGTTGTTGGATTTCTAAATCCTTGTTGTACCGAAACCCTAAGGTTATGGTTTCTTTCTTCACCCAATGTATAAGCAAACGATACCCTTGGTGATAGGAATCCATCAAAAAATTCATTTTTATCATATCGAGCAGAGCCTGTAAATTTTAATCGATCGTCCAAAAATTTCTTTTGCACTTGGAGATACGCTCCATATTCGTTGTATTTGATAGGGCCATCGATATCTGTAAAAATAGTTCCATTGGAGTTCAATTCGTATTCCCTGAAAGAACCTCCAATTTGGACATCTGCCCAATCATCTATCAAATGGGCCAAATTATAGTTACCATTTACATGACGGAACTTAGTTTTATCAATAAATTTGGCACCGGTGGTCAAATCTCCATCATTGATAACCCTGTTAAATGTACTTTCGAAAGCAGTGGTTCCTGGAATCAATCTTCCTTGATCCGCAGATTGTCTGCCTGCTATATGCGCCTGTGTTGAAGCTTGTTCGGGAGTTAACCCTCCCGCCTGGATACCACCAAGATATGTTGGAATATAAGCTCCAGCATAATCTGTGAACCATTGTGTATCCGATTTCCAAGCTCTATTTACATTAATCGCCGCAAAACGCGTATCATAAGCATCGCCTGAATTTTCTGAAACGAGATATCCTCTCACAAAGAAGTTATCGTTTTTGATTTCCAATCTATGTTGTTGCATGGAAAATCCGGTAACGGCATAACGGTTTGCTCCTTGGTAAATGGTTGTACCTCTACCAATCCTACTATTCAGGATTATTTCTAAATCATCTGCAAAGGGTCGATAATGCACAGCAAAATCCGACTTTACACTTTCCGCTCCATAATCGGCCAAATCGGCTTCATCGTAACCTGTTCTGGAGATTTGCGCAGAACCAACTGTTCCTGTTGGAAAACCTGCAGCTGCATCAAAATCCAATAAAGTTGAAACCTCATCGCCGTAGACATTCAACCCATCATAGGCTGGGTTGGAACGGTCAGCTCCGGGATTGTTCCAATCCACTCGGCTATTGGCATGCCAATCTTCACCTGTCATAACAGACAAGTTGGCCTTAACAGCCAATTTATCACTAAAAGCATGTGCCGCACGAATACCAAAATCTTTGTAAAAATTGCTTCCTGCTGCATCTTGGGTTGTTACCCCTCCTTTGGCATATGCACTTATACCTTGAAAATCAAATGGATTTTTACTGGTCATAAACAATATACCGTTAAAAGCACCTGCTCCATAGAGCGCTGAAGAAGCTCCTGGAAGAATCTCTACACTCTGCACATCCAATTCGGACATACCCACAAGGTTCCCTAATACGAAATTTAGTCCTGGTGCCGTGTTGTCCATTCCATCCACCAACTGCAAAAACCTGTTGTTGGCGAAAGTTGCAAAACCTCTGGTGTTCACAGATTGAAATGTTAAACTGTTTGTGTTGATATCCACACCTTTTAAGTTCTGAAGCCCACCGTAAAAGGATTCTGCGGTTGTGTTCTTAATTTCTCGAAGCCCAAATCTTTCAACAGAAACCGGGGACTCAAAAATACGTTCTGGTGTTCTCGAAGCTGAAATTACAATCTCGTCCAACATTGTATTGGCCTCTGAAAGCGTTATGGAAAGTGTTTGGTTATTGGAAGCCACGTTCGTTGTAAAATCCGAGTAACCAATACTAGAGAATTGGAGTCGAAAAGGGGGTTCTTCATCTGTATTAAAGATGAAATTTCCATCAAAGTCGGTAGTGGTCCCTTCTGCCACACCTACCAGAACTACGTTGGCTCCAGGGATTGGCTCATTATTTTCATCAACTACTTTTCCCTGTACAGTAGTTTGACCGTAGGTAGTCAAACCAATCAGCATGAGGGAAAAAAACATAAGTTTTTTCATTTGCTATGGATTAGAGTTAATTTTGTTTATGTGCTTGTTAAGTATCGATGGGAAGATACATTATTTTTTATTTCAATTATACAAATTTGAAAAAAATTATGCATGCATAATACTTTTTTGGTAAAAAAAAGTGCTAAAATATCCTTTTTCAACAAAAAAGGTGCTGAAATCAGCACCTTCTATTATTAACTCGATATTTTGATGGTATCATTCCACCGTAACTGATTTTGCCAAATTCCTTGGTTGATCCACATTACAACCTCTCATTACCGCAATATGATATGATAGCAATTGTAATGGAATAGTTGTAAGCAATGGAGATAAACTTTCGGAAGTATCAGGAACCTCAATTACATGGTCTGCCAATTCTTTCACGGCTTCATCCCCTTCGGTAACAATTGCAATGATTCTGCCCTTCCTAGATTTAATTTCTTGAATGTTGCTAACTACTTTTTCGTAGTGCCCTTTTTTTGTTGCAATTACCACAACGGGCATTTGTTCATCAATCAAAGCGATAGGTCCATGTTTCATCTCAGCAGCAGGATATCCTTCAGCATGGATATAACTGATTTCTTTTAATTTAAGAGCTCCTTCCAATGCTACCGGAAAATTATACCCTCTACCCAAATACAAACAATTTGCCGAATCTTTATAGGTTTCAGAAATTTCCTCTACCAATGCATTGGCCTCCAGTGCTTTTTCCACTTTAGAAGGTACTGTTTCCAATTCTGCCAAACATTCTTGATACTTAGATTGGGAAATGGTTCCTTTTTCTTGAGCCAATTTTAAGGCAATTAAGGTCAATACCGTAATCTGTGTAGTAAACGCCTTGGTTGAAGCCACTCCAATCTCAGGACCTGCATGGGTATATGCTCCCGCATGGGTTTCTCTTGCAATTGATGACCCCACTACGTTACATACTCCAAACACGAAAGCTCCTTTTTTCTTTGCCAACTTTATTGCCGCCAAAGTATCTGCAGTTTCACCTGACTGAGAAATGGCTATGAGCACATCGTTCTCAGTAATGACCGGATTTCGATACCTGAATTCAGAAGCGTACTCTACTTCAACAGGTATTCTGGCCATATCTTCGAAAATATATTCTGCGACCAACCCAGCATGCCAGGATGTTCCACAGGCCACAATAATAATTCTGTTGGCATTGAGGAATTTTTCTAGGTTTTGATCAATGCCCGCCATTTTTATGATTCCCTTATCCGCTAACAAACGTCCTCGGTAGGTGTCCATTATGGCCTTAGGCTGTTCATAAATTTCTTTGAGCATAAAATGATCGTACCCCCCCTTTTCTATCTCTTCAAGATTGAGCTGAAGTTCCAGAATGTTTGGATAGGCAATTGCGTCATCCTTTATTTTTCGAAGTTTAATTTCCTTGCCAATCCTTACGATTGCCATTTCTTCATCTTCGAGATACACAGCATTGTTGGTGAATTCAATAAAAGGCGAGGCATCAGAAGCAATAAAATATTCATTCTCTCCAATACCTATAGCAAGTGGGCTCCCTAATTTGGCCACTACAATCTCATCTGGTTTATTCCTATCAAATACTGCAATGGCGTATGCTCCAACTACTTGGTTCAACGCTATTTGAACTGCTTTTCCAAGCTTTACCCCTTCTTTTTTCTTTACTTCTTCGATTAAATTGATAAGCACTTCTGTATCCGTGTCGGATTTAAAAGTGTAGCCTCTTTTTAATAAGGCTTGCTTAATGGATTCATAATTTTCAATGATTCCATTATGTATAATGACCAAATCACCTGAATTGGAATAATGGGGATGAGAATTTACATCATTGGGAACTCCGTGGGTCGCCCACCTTGTATGGCCTAAACCTAGTTTTCCATTTGTAGGAATAGTGTTTTCGGCCTTGTTTTTTAAATCCTCTACTTTTCCTTTTGTTTTGGCAAGATGTATATTTTCACCATCGAACAAGGTTACTCCTGCACTGTCGTAGCCTCTGTACTCTAGTCTCTGTAGACCCTTTATAATTATTGGATAGGCATCTCTATGACCAATATATCCGACTATTCCACACATAAGATTATTTTTTAGTGGGGGATTAATCAACAAATTTAGAATGTATACGCTAAAATAGGCTGTTCTAGATCTTTAATACGATAAACGTTCGATAAACAACGATAAATATGAAATTTAATTCGCTTTGGTATAATAAATTTCCAATTTAAGCTTGTTCGCCTCTTCTTCTGGTGCCACATTACTGCCATATAAAACAGTTCCTAAAGGACTCATGGCTGCACCTACTGGATAATCTATTCCCTGCATATCATTTCCTATAGCTTCTTGGACAGCAGTAAGTGAAATATTTGGAGTCAATGTCAACCCTAACTTCGCGTTTGAAGAATCTCTTACAATAATATTATTAATATGCTCGGTAATTCGAATAGTATACTTAACTCCCAAATCATTGTCCGTTTCCAAAAGACCATCATGGTTTGGAAAATATCTTAGTGAATTTGAGCCAGAAGTGGCAGTAATGTCCTCGTTAGACGCATCGAACAAGGGTTGATTGGTTTCTGCATTATACAGATAGAGCCTTGGCGGCTCAACAACGGAAGCGTCAAGTGTTTCGCGATCTACATAGAAAACCAAGTTTGCCTCGTTTATGATCCAATTATTTTGTTTAATTTGATTGATAATCGAAGAACCTCCGTTTTCCACTTCATCAAACAATCTAACCTCAGCCAAGGTAGTTCCGCCTTTTACAAATATTCTCGAAGCATTTTCCCCATTGTCAAGCGAATTTTCAATCTCTGCTGGTAACATTTCATTCTCAAAAACATTTACGGCATTTCCGGTTATCCCTCCAGTAGAACTTCCTACTAAAAAATTTAAGGTAAAATCACTTTCTGCCTCTACAATTTCTTCCTCATCTAAATCGTAATCTTGGTACGTATAGGAAATTGTAATGTTAGCTTGGGTCAAATCCAATAAAAACATCAATTCATCCATATCGGTTCCGGATAAATGAATCCCTCTAAGAAAATTTCTAAAATTGGATTGACTCAACAACTCGGACTGTCCTTCTTTGTCCAAAATATTCTCTTGAAAAAATTCTGGATTTAAAGCGACGCGAATACCTGGACTCAGTCTTGTTGATATTTCTGTAGATTCATCCACATCTTCTGTATCAGGGTCATCTTCATTCTCCCGAAACAACATTTCTTCGTTATCTATTGTAACCTCCCCATCAAATAGAGTCTCCCCAATAAATGCAGAAATATCCTGATTCGAAAAATAATCTTGGGCTTCTTCAAAATTTGAATTGGGGTCTAAATCACGAAGAAAATAGTTAGATCTTGACACTACTAGATTGAACGTTTGTGTACGATCACCATAAATACTGTCCAAATCAAATTTGTTTGGATAATTATTCGCTACAAAATTATCTCCTGTTCCATCTTCGTTCGGATCAAAAGGGTTTGAGCCCAAAACTTGTTCTTGATTGTCGGTGACACCGTCACCATCATAATCCGAATTTGGATCGTCGACATCGTCTCCACTTTCAAAAATATCATCCACACCATCACCGTCTGTATCGGAAGAAGGAGGGGTTTGAAAAGGGATGTACAAATAAACTTCGGTTACAGTTTCATTTTCATCTACAGTAGCTTCGCTATCATCAGAAGCGCCTTGATCTTCGGTAGCTTGCGACAAATCACCAAAAGTAGGTGAAACTGTTGACAATGTAAGCTGGGATACAATACTGGCTTTACGTTGACCGTAAATGGGATCGTTAAAGGTACCCAACTGATATAAGGGAAGCCTATTGGTCTGTACCGCAGCAATTCCTTTATTATAAGCAAAAACATCGTACTCCACTTTCCCAGTACTAAAGGGCTCTCCTGCAACAACACCCTCGCCAATGGTATCCAATTCGTCTTCGCAAGAAGTTATGAGTAAAAGCAAAGTTCCAACTATCGCTGAAACTTTGGTAATATTGGAAAATCTCATTCAATCTATTTTAGAACCTCTGTGTTATAGAAATTTGTGTATGCCTCCTCTGCTTCCTGAAGCGGTACATAGGGCAAAACAGGTACGGAAAGATTATCAATATGATTTTTTAAGTCCTCTGACAATTCTTCCGCGGCTAAAATAACCGCATCGGAATGATCTACAGCAACCTTTAACAAATTATTATATTCGGGATGCGCCAACGATGAAATCTCTTCTTTGTCAATGCCATCAAAAGCAATCTTTTCAATCATTGTATTGTCGAGTTCACCTTCAAAATCTTTACCATAAACGGATGTAACAATCCTACTTTCAGAAAATAACGGTTCATCCGCATAATATTTTCTTAGGTAAAGCGGTACCATGGAAGCCATCCATCCGTGTACATGGATAATATCTGGAGACCAATTTAGTTTTTTCACTGTTTCAACAACCCCTTTTGCAAAGAAAATGGCTCGCTCATCATTATCAGGAAACAAACTCCCCTCTTTATCCGTAAAAGTTGCTTTTCTTTTAAAATATTCATCATTGTCTATAAAATAGACTTGGATTCGCTCTTTTGGAATGGATGCAACCTTAATAATCAATGGCATATCCATATCGTTGATTACAAGATTCATTCCCGATAGGCGTATTACTTCATGTAATTGATGCCTCCTTTCATTAATACTACCATACCTCGGCATAAAAATGCGTATTTGCCCACCTTTACTGTTCACCATTCTTGGCGCTTCGTAAGACATTAAGGAAACAGGATTCTCTGGGAGGTAGGGAACTAATTCAGAAGATACAAACAATACCTTTTTACCATTCATAAACACTTTCTTTTGTTTGTCCGAAAAACATAATTGCAAAAGTACAAAAATTATGCTGATTAGCAGTATTTATAGTATTTTTGCACCCTTTTGTACCTGTATATGAAGATATTCGACCGTAAAAAAGAGCTGAACACCTTTACTTTGAAAAAGCGTGAAAAAGACAACACCATTGGTCTTGTGCCCACCATGGGTGCACTCCACTCCGGTCATCTCTCTTTGGTAAACAAAGCACTTTTAGAAAATGACCTGGTAATTGTAAGCATTTTTGTGAACCCCACGCAATTCGATAAAAAGAATGATTTGGATAAATACCCAAGGACTTTTAATAAGGATATCGAACTCTTGAGACAGCTTTCGGACAATATTGTAGTTTTTGCGCCTACAGTGGATGAAATCTATGAAGGAAATGTAGTTTCTCAAAACTATGAGTTCGATGGTTTGGATAAGGTAATGGAAGGCAAGTTCAGAAGTGGTCATTTTGATGGTGTGGGAACCATTGTAGAACTTTTCTTAAGAACGGTAGCTCCAGATAGAGCTTACTTCGGGGAAAAAGATTTCCAGCAGTTGCAAATTATTAGAAAAATGGTCGAAATCAAGAATTTACCCTATACTATTATAGGTTGCCCCATTGAAAGGGAACCGCACGGTTTGGCCATGAGTTCTCGTAACGAAAGGTTATCAAAAAATACTCGCGAACAGGCCAGTTTTATATATACTACCCTCAAAGCTGCCAAAGCTGAATTTGGCACGAATAGTGCTATAACTATAACGGATTGGGTAAAATCCGAATTTGAGAACCACCCTTTGTTTGACTTGGAGTATTTTGAAATTGCGGAAGAGATCACATTGACTCCAGTTTTAAAAATACAGGACAACCAAAAATATAGAGCGTTTATTGCGGTTTACGCAGATGGTGTTCGCCTAATTGATAATATAAGATTGAATTGATATTTTTGCACCATGCAAGTAGAAGTTGTAAAATCTAAAATACACCGAGTAAAAGTTACCGGAGCCGACCTAAATTATATAGGTAGCATCACCATAGACGAGGATCTTATGGATGCCGCCAACATTATTCGGGGGGAAAAAGTGCAAATCGTAAACAACAACAACGGTGAGCGATTGGAAACATATGCCATCCCTGGACCTAGGGGTTCGGGGGAATTAACATTAAATGGTGCCGCTGCCAGAAAGGTCGCCGTTGGCGACGTATTGATCCTAATAACCTACGCTTGGATGGATATCGAAGAAGCAAAAACATTTAATCCAGCATTGGTATTCCCAAACGAGAAAACCAATCTACTCCAGTAAATTTTGGGCAAATCCCTAAAAAAAATCCTTAAAGTAGTTATACCCATTGCCTTTGGGTTATTTCTTGTTTGGTATTCCTATAACTCCACAACATCAGAAGAACGTGACCAAATTATCCATTACATTTCCAATGCAAGTCCTTTTTGGGTAACCATATCCATAATCATTGGAATACTGAGCCATATTTCTAGGGCCATCCGCTGGAACTACCTTTTGGAACCCATGGGGTATAAGCCCAAAATCACTAACAACGTTTTTATTGTGTTGATTTCCTATTTTGCTAATTTGGGAATACCTCGTTCAGGTGAAATTCTAAGGGCCACCGCACTTACCACCTACGAAAAAGTGCCTTTTGAAAAAGGATTTGGCACCATAGTAACCGAAAGGGTAGTCGATTTATTGATGCTACTAATCATTATAACTATCACCTTCATTCTTCAAACTGACTTTATCTTCGGTTTTTTAGAGGAGAAAGGTGTGAACATTATCGGTGCTATCGGAATCTTGTTCATTGGGATAGCAGGTTTATTCGTAGGGTCTTTCATTATCCGCAAATCCAAATCGCCTTTCGCCCTAAAAGTGAAGGGGTTTTTAAACGGTCTACAGGATGGGGTGCTAAGTGTATTCAAAATGAAGAATAAATGGAGGTTTATCTTCCACACATTGTTCATTTGGGCAGCATACTTTGGCATGTTCTGGGTAATTAAACATACCGTGGAAGAAACCATTACACTAACCTTGGGTGAATTATTGGTCGCTTTTGTTGCAGGAGCTTTCGCCATGTCCACGACCAACGGAGGCATAGGCTTGTACCCCATAGCGGTAAGTGCGGCATTGAGCATTTATGGTATAAGCTCCATTTCGGGAGATGCGTTTGGCTGGATCATGTGGATTGCACAAACCTTAATGGTAGTCGTATTTGGCACAATATCCTTCATTGTATTACCGTTATTGAATAGAAATCGGTAAGCCCCAACCGCGAAAAACTTAACCAATGAAAAAATGTCTATTTCTACTGATAGGCTTCATGTGCTTGAACCTAGGCGCCCAAGTAAAAAAGGAAATCTTTGAATCCTTTAAGCTACAAGAGCGAAGGGATGTATCCTACTATTTTCCAGAAGATTATACCGAAGAGAAAACATACCCATTAATTGTGGTTTTGGATGCAGAATACCTTTTTGACCTTGTTGTCGCCAATGTAAAATTCCAAAGTAAGTTTGATCGTATGCCAGAAGCTATTGTAGTGGGCATTGACCAATTGCAAAACGACCTCCGATGGGAAGATTGCGATTACGAAGACACATCTGGCCTACCAACGGAGAAAGGCAAAATGTTCTACGAGTTTTTAGGAACAGAAATCATCCCCTATCTAGAGACAAGCTACAATATTGCACCCTTTAAAATGTTTGTAGGATACGATATTACCGCCAACTTTGGAAATTACTTTTTGTTCAAGGATCGCTCTTTGTTCAATTCTTATGTCAGCATCTCCCCCGTGATGGCCACCGAAATGGAAACTAGGGTCCCCGCTCGCCTCTCAGAATTGAACCAAACAATCTTTTATAATTTGATTGTGGAAAAACAGCCTTCGGATGACAGACAACGCATCCTTCAAATGAACCATAGCATCAGTTCCATTACTAAAGAATCTTTGCATTACTTTTTTGATGAGTATGAAAATGCCGATCATACCTCCATTGCTTCCTACGGGATAAGCAAGGCCTTTGATAATGTGTTCCGAATATACAGGCCCATTACACCAGCGGAATTCAAATCAGATATTCTGACCTCTGAGGAACCTGTTTTCTACTATTTGGATAATCGTTACAACACTATTGAAGACCTTTTTGGTTTTGAAAAACAAGTGGAACTCAATGATATTATGGCCATTTACGCTGCCTGCCTTAAAAAAGAAGATTACGACTCACTTAAGCCTTTGTCCGATCTTTGTAAAAAAGAATTTCCAGATACTATGATGGGCTTTTACTTTGAAGCCGAATACTATGAGTTTATTGGAGAGCCCAAAAAAGCGTTCAAAACTTTCGAAAAAGCCTTCCAACTAGAAGAAATTGACTTTTTGACTAAGGATTTGGCCCTCGAAAAAATTGATGCACTTAAAGCGGACTTCGGATATTAGTATTTCAACTGATTGGTTATGAAATTGAAGGCCATTCAAAAATTATGATGGACCAAAAAGCCAACATTCCAGGAAATCCATTCATCTAAATCCATATCTTTAGGCCTTCACCCAAAATAAGGAATGGCCAAGACCAAAACAGCATTTTTTTGTCAGAACTGTGGAACCCAATTCCCCAAGTGGATTGGACAATGTACCTCTTGCAAGGAGTGGAACACAATTGTAGAAGAAGTAGTTCAAAAAGAAGACAAAAAAAGTTGGAAGACAGATAAAGTTGCCAAACAGGCCAACAAACCACTTCGAGTTTCCGAGATTACCCAAGAACAGGAACTTCGGCTGGATACCAAAGACCAAGAATTCAACCGTGTTTTGGGTGGTGGATTAGTTCCAGGTTCCCTGACCCTGTTGGGTGGTGAGCCCGGAATTGGAAAAAGTACCTTGTTGCTTCAAATAGCACTTAAACTACCCTACAAGATTCTATATGTTTCGGGTGAGGAGAGTCAAAGGCAAATTAAAATGCGAGCAGACCGTATTCAACCCAAAAGTGAGAATTGCTACATCCTAACCGAGACCAAAACACAGAACATATTTCAACAAATATCCACCATAGAGCCCGATTTGGTAGTCATAGACTCCATTCAGACCCTGCACTCCGATTATATCGAATCTGCTGCCGGAAGCATTTCACAAATACGTGAAAGCACCGCCGAACTCATCAAATTTGCTAAAGAGAGCCACACACCGGTTATTTTGGTAGGACACATTACCAAAGACGGCACCATTGCAGGACCAAAAATTTTAGAGCACATGGTGGACACCGTTCTGCAATTTGAAGGTGATCGCAACTATGTATACCGTATTCTACGCTCCCTTAAAAATCGTTTTGGGTCAACGGCAGAACTCGGCATTTATGAAATGTTGGGAAGTGGGCTTCGCGAAGTGAACAATCCATCCGAGGTATTGATTTCCAAAAATGATGAAGACCTGAGCGGTACGGCCATAGCAGCAACCGTTGAGGGTATGCGCCCCTTACTGATTGAAATTCAAGCGTTGGTGAGCACGGCAGTTTATGGTACTCCGCAGCGCTCTGCCACTGGATTCAATGCTAAACGACTGAACATGCTCTTAGCTGTTTTAGAAAAGCGCGCTGGTTTTAAATTGGCAGCAAAAGATGTTTTTTTAAATATTACCGGAGGAATCTCCGTAGATGACCCTGCTACGGATTTGGCAGTAATGGCCGCCATTTTATCCAGCAATGCGGACCTACCCATTGAAAAAGGGACCTGTTTTGCAGCCGAAGTGGGACTCTCCGGCGAAATAAGGCCAGTACAACGAGTGGGTCAACGCATTCTGGAGGCTGAAAAATTGGGCTTCTCCACCATTTTCGTCTCCAAAAGCAACAAAATCAGTTTAAAACAAACGGGGATACAGGTGCAAAAAGTATCCAAAATTGAAGATGTAGTTGGTCATCTATTTGGTTAATTTTTTACGGTGCTGGATTCGGAATAGCTTTGTGAACTTCCTCAATACCTTCCAAGACCTCATCGGATAGTTCAATACGGATACTGCCAATATTATCCTTAAGCTGTTCCATTGTTGTTGCACCAATAATGTTACTGGTCAAAAAAGGTCTCGTATTTACAAAAGCTAAGGCCATTTGCGCAATATCAAGGTCATGTTCTTTTGCTAATTGGGCATACTTTTCCGTGGCTTCGACAGCCGTATCACCACTATATCTATTATAATTGGGAAATAATGACATCCTTGCCTTTCTTGGGGGTATTTCAGTCAAATATTTGCCGCTCAACACACCAAAACCAAGCGGTGAATAAGCCATTAACCCTATCTGTTCCCGCATGGAAATCTCAGAAAGGCCTATCTCAAACAATCTATTTAAAAGGTTATATGGGTTTTGGATAGTGCGCATACGAGGAAGTGATTGGTGCACTTTGCTTTCTTCCAGATAGCGCATGGTCCCCCATGGCGTCTCATTGGACAATCCAATATGACGGATCTTGCCCTCGGCAATCAAATCGCGAAGGGTTTCCAGAACTTGGTGGATATTATCATCCCAAACATCAACCGCATGTGCATTGTAACCACGTTGTCCAAAATAGTTCGTATTCCGTTCTGGCCAATGGAGTTGGTATAGATCAATATAATCTGTCTGTAGGCGCTTTAAGCTAGCCTCCACCGCATTTATTATAGCATTTTTACTGAATCCGGTATTTCGAATATGGCTGGCAACCTGTCCTGGCCCAGCTATTTTCGAGGCCAGCACTACTTTGTCGCGATTTCCTGTTTTTCTGAACCAGTTTCCAATAAGCTCCTCTGTTACGGCATACAGTTCTTTCTTGGCAGGGACTGGGTACAATTCAGCTGTATCAAAAAAGTTTACACCTTGATCTAAAGCATAGTCCATTTGTTCATGAGCCTCATCTTCATTATTCTGGCGGCCCCAGGTCATGGTACCCAAACATATTTTACTGATCCGAATATCGGTCTGTGGAATTCTGGTATATTTCATCAATATGGTTTAAGACCGTCAAAGGTACAGAATCAAAAACATCGGTTTTTATGTCATTGTTATTTTTCAATCTCTAACAATATTGGGCAATGGTCACTATGTTTGGCATCGGACAGAATTACCGAACGCTTGAGTCTATCCTGCAAGGGATCTGCCACCATGCCATAATCCAAACGCCATCCTTTATTGTTGGCCCGCGCATTGGCTCGATAACTCCACCATGTATAATTATCGGGCTCTTTGTTGAAATGTCTAAAGCTATCAATAAAACCACTCTTCATAAAATTACCTATCCATTCTCGCTCCACGGGCAAGAACCCCGACACATTCTTGTTTCGGACAGGGTCGTGGATATCGATGGCCTCATGACAAATATTGTAATCACCCAATACAACTAAGTTAGGATGCTCCTTACGCAGTTCATCGGCATACTTTTGAAAATCTGCCATATAGGTCAACTTAAAATCCAAACGATCCAAATTGGTTCCGGAAGGCAAGTACATGCTCATAACGGAGAGATCACCAAAATCGGCACGAATATTTCTGCCTTCATGGTCCATATAATCTATTCCTGTACCAAATTCCACATGGTCGGGCTCTTTTTTACAAAGTAACGCTACACCACTGTATCCTTTTTTCTGGGCACTGAACCAATAGTGGTGTGAATACCCAGCTTCTTCAAAAACCGAAGTATCCACTTGCTCTTCCATTGCCTTGGTTTCTTGCAAGCATACTACGTCGGGGCTTACAGATTCCAACCATTCAACAAAACCTTTTTTTAAGGCAGCCCTAATTCCGTTTACGTTATAGGATACAATCTTCATGTGTTCAAATTTGTCCAAAAATAGCCATTGTGGCTGGCTCGTTAAAATTGAATTTGCCAATACATCAATTAATGAAAAGATTCTGAGGTTTTTTCTTAATATTTTCCCTTAATTTTATAGAAAATTTCCCTGCATGACCTCACTTGTTTTAATCGACGTCCAACGTGGACTACAAGAATTGGGATATTTTGGTACAGAACGAAACAATCCAGAGGCAGAAAAAAATTGTGGCAGGTTATTGAATCATTTCAGAAAAAAACAATTGCCCATTTTCCACGTAAAGCATAATTCCACAAATGTAAGCTCTCCATTACATCCCAGTAAAATGGGAAACAAATTCCACCCAGCGGTGCAACCCATGATCAACGAACCAGTGTTTGAAAAAACGGTGAATAGTGCTTTTATTGGAACCGATTTAGAGTTCCAATTGAAAACTCGGGAAATTTCCAACCTAGTGATTGCCGGACTCACCATTGAACATTGTATTTCCACATCGGTTCGTATGGCTTCGAATTTGGGCTTCAATGTGGTTCTGGTTTCTGATGCCACTGCTGCATTTGACAAAATTGGGCATGATGGCAATAACTATGGTTCCGAAATTATTTTTCATGCGGAATTAGGAATTTTAAAAAATGAATTTGCAACAATCAAGAACACCGAAACAATAGTAAATACACTAGAAAAATTATTTAAATGAACTTAAAATTAAAAGGACTCCCATTTTTTCTCATGCTTGTTCCGACACTTCATATGTTGGCACAGGACACGCCTAATGATTCCATTACACAGTTGGATGAGATTATTTTAACCCAAGACGCAATTCCTAAAAAAGCAACTGGAATCACCACATCATCAAAAATATCGGCCCAAACTTTTGAGCGGTTCAACCCTACGGATATCCCATCTGCTATAAATCAAATTTCAGGGGTATATATTCTTTCTGGAGCTATTAATACCAACCGTATCACTATTCGTGGCATTGGTGCCAGAACACCCTACGGCACCAATAAACTTCGTATGTATTTTAACGGTATTCCCGTTACCAATGGTACAGGCTCTTCTACTATCGAGGCCTATGATTTAGAAAACTTGGGTGCTGTGGAAGTCATTAAAGGTCCAAAAGCCACAGCGTATGGTTCCAATCTTGGAGGTGCTATTTTGTTGGACACTAAAGCTTCTGTTCAAGAAAAGACACAACTTATCAATTCGTTTACCATAGGCTCTTACAACATGTTAAAGGACAATTTAACATTTACCCATTCTGAAGACGGGTTTAATATGAGTTTGAGCTATAATCATTTAGAAACAGATGGCTATCGGCAGAACAGTCAGTTTCAGCGAGATGGTTTATTGTTGAATACCCAGTTTCGAACTGGGCAAAAAAGCAGCTTGGCACTTTTAGTGAATTATATAGACTATACTGCACATATTCCGAGTACCATCAACCAGACCGATTTTGAAGAGGATCCTACTAGGGCTCCATCAAATTGGCTGGAATCACAAGGATATGAAGCAAACAAATATATCCTTACCGGTATCTCCCATACTTACCAATTTTCGGAGCACCTCCAAAATACCACAAGCATTTTTTATGCTTATCTGGATCATTATGAACCAAGACCGTTCGATATTTTGGATGAATTTACCAACGGGTTTGGGTTCCGAAGTCAATTTTCGGGAAATTGGAATAAAACGCAGTTCACCTTTGGTGGCGAACTCTACAAAGATGAATACCATTGGGGAACTTTTGAAAATCTTTATGAAGATAACAATGGCAATGGGAGCTTACAAGGCTTACAACTAAGTGACAATACAGAGTTTAGAAGACAATTTAACCTTTTTGGGACATTGACTTATTCGTTTTCCGATTCATTTTCTGCTCAGTTTGGCCTTAACCTCAACAAGACCAATTATGACTTTAACGATCTTTTTAATCAAGGTGCAGCCAACGCGTCGGCTGTTAGGGATTTTGATGCCATTCTACTACCTAATTTGGGTGTTAATTATAAATTCAAACATGGAGAATTATATGCTAATGTCAGCCGAGGTTTTTCCAATCCAAGTTTGGAAGAGACACTTACTCCGGGTGGTATCATAAACCCCGATATTTCTCAAGAAAAAGGAACTAATTTTGAACTGGGAAGCACCTGGTCTCTATTTGAAAAGAAACTTAGGGCAAATATCGCACTGTACCGTATGAATGTGGAAAACCTTTTGGTTGCCCAACGAGTAGGAGAAGATCAATATATAGGGAGAAACGCAGGGGAAACCCGTCATCAAGGTTTGGAAATGGACCTACAATATCAAGAAAAACTATCAAACAACATTACTTTTTCTCCCTACCTCAGTTATACTCTTAACGACCATAGTTTTGTAGATTTCGCAGACGGAGACAATGATTATTCGGGCAACCCACTCACAGGAGTACCAAAACATCGACTCAGTTCAGGAATAGATTTTCAACATGCAAATGGATTACAATTGAACTTAACCCATCAGTTTGTTGACGAAATCCCATTAACAGACACGAATTCCTTAAACAGTGATTCTTTTAATGTTTTCCATGCCAAATTGGCTTTTCGAACTTCAATTTCACCACAAATTAGTTTAGGACTCAATGCAGGGCTCAATAATGTTTTTGATAGCAATTATGCCCAATCTGTATTGATCAATGCCGTTGGGTTTGGAGGTGCACAGCCCAGATATTATTATCCTGGAAATGGCCGTAATTATTTTGCAGGGATAAGAGCTTCGTATGTATTTTAACAAAAAATGGTGCCAAGAATAGAAACATTGCCCATCACCAAATTGATCGGTAAAAAATTGAACACTTCTTTCGCCAACGATAAAACCGTGGAGCTTTGGCGCAGCTTTTCTCCACGAAAAGCTGAAATAAAGAATGCTATTGGCAGTGATTTGTATTCGGTCGAGATTTATCCGAAAACTCATTTTTTTCAAAATTTTCAGCCTACCGCAGTATTTGAAAAATGGGCCGCCATTACAGTGTCGGATTATAATAACGTACCCGAGGGCATGGATACCTTAACCATCCCCTCGGGCACATATGCCGTTTTTCATTATAAAGGAAAACCAAGTGAAGCCATGGATATGTTCAGGTATATTTATGCTGATTGGCTTCCCAATTCGGGGTTTAATATGGACAAGAGACCCTATTTTGCACTAATGGGAGCCAAATATAAAGGAGAGCATCCTGAATCCGAGGAAGAGTTTTGGATTCCAATCAAGGAAAAGTAATTATAAGTCTGTTTTTTCTAAATCCGTACAGGTTTTAGCACTTCAGTTAGCATTTTGAGTTTAAGTGCTATCTTTGAGTGAATTGCCATTAAGTCAGTGGCAGTTACGATTGTAATAACCAATACCAACCTCTAAAATGAAAAAAACGATATTGTTAAGTATTGCCGTTGTTTTAATTTCTTCGACGGTCTTCGGCCAAAAAGACAAGAAAAAAATCATTGCCGACCTAGATGCCAAAAATGATTATTATAAGGAAATTGCTCAAGAGCTTTGGAATAATCCTGAACTTGGCTATTTGGAAGTAAATAGCTCGGCCTTACTTCAAAAAGAACTTGAAAAAGAGGGTTTCACTATTGAAAAAGGTGTGGCTGAAATCCCAACCGCTTTTACGGCTACTTATGGTTCTGGAAGCCCCGTTATTGGTGTACTTGGTGAATTCGATGCACTCCCAGGAATGTCGCAAGAAGCTGTCCCTTATAGAAAAGCAAGGCTTGTCGGGGGTCATGGTCAAGCTTGTGGACACCATCTGTTTGGAACAGGCTCCATGGCGGCGGCCATCGCTGCAAAAAATTATCTAAAAGAATCTGGTAAATCGGGCACCATTCGTTTTTATGGAACTCCTGCGGAAGAAGGCGGTTCCGGAAAAGTCTACATGGTCCGAGCTGGGCTTTTTGATGATATAGATGCCATTGTTTCTTGGCATGCAGGAGATAAAAATGCTTCTAATCCCAGCACTAACCTAGCCACGATTTCAGGTAAATTTCGATTTATAGGAAAATCTTCCCATGCCGCTATGGCTCCGGAACTTGGACGTTCTGCGTTAGATGGTGTGGAAGGAATGAACGATTTGGTAAACATGTTGCGCGAGCATACCACAGAATCAACACGTATTCATTATGTGATCACTAAAGGTGGAGACGCTCCTAACATTGTTCCTAAAGAAGCTGAAGTATATTATGTAATTCGTCATTCCAACCGAAAAGAGGTAAAGGCTGTGTGGGACAGAGTGGTAAAAGCGGCCGAAGGAGCGGCCATAGGAACAGAAACCGAAATGACTTATGAAATCATTGGCGGAACCTACGAAAAATTGCCAAACGAATCTCTTTCCAAAATAATGCATGATAATATGACCCTTGTTGGTGGTGTAGAATACACTCCGGAAGACATTGAATTTGCCAAAGAAATCCAAAAAACTTTGGGAGCGCCCAAACCCATTTCCAGTGCTGCTGAAATTCAACCAATGGAATTCACTTATGGTAAGGCTTCCGCTGATACAGGCGATGTAAGCTGGAATGCTCCCACTGCAGCCGTAAACACTGCTACTTGGGTTCCTGGAACACCCGCACATAGTTGGCAAGCAGTTGCCGCTGGTGGAACCGATATTGGTTATAAAGGAATGATGGTAGCAGCAAAAACCATAGCCTTATCCGCTATGGACTTGTTCAAAAACCCAAAACTTTTGGATGCAGTAAAAGAAGATTTTAATAAAGGAAGAGGTCCAAATTTTACATATGAAGCTTTATTGGGCGATAGAAAACCTGCCTTGGACTATAGAAAAAACTAACAACAATGAAAACCAACCTTCTCCTTTTCCTAGGCTTATTGGGTTTAATTGGATGTAAGCAAAACGTAGAACCCGTTGAAAAAGAAACTCCAAAGTTTATTCATGATGTAAGCACAGGGCCTAAACCTTGGACCAGCGAAACGTTTGAAACTGCTGAGGAGGACTTTACCTTTGCCATCATCTCGGACCTCACCGGTGGGGAAAGAGAAGGGGTTTATACCACAGCCATTGAACAATTGAATATGCTCGACCCCACTTTTGTGGTCAGCGTAGGGGATTTGATTGATGGTGGGACCGAAGATTTCGCCCAACTGGAAAAAGAATGGAACTCGTTTGACGACCGAACCTCCAAATTGAACATGCCCTTCTTTCATTTGGGTGGCAACCACGACCTTACCAATCCAACCATGAGGGAATTCTGGAAAAACCGTTTTGGTCCTCGCTATTATCATTTTGTATATGAAAATGTTTTGTTTTTGATGATGGATTCCGAGGATTATGAAGAAGAACGTATGATAGAAATCTATAAGGCCAGAGCCAAAGCCTTAAAAATAATCAACGGTGAGATTGATGGTGTCTATGAAGAATCTGAATACTACAATATGCTCGAACGCAGTGTTGGAGGCATGGGTCAAGTTCAATTAGATTATTTTACAAAAGTACTTAAAGCCTATCCGGATGTGAAATGGACGTTCGTGCTCATGCACAAACCTCTTTGGATGCGAATAGACGAAAAAGGCCTTGAACCCCTGGAGGAGGTATTGGCCGACAGGGAATACACCGTGATCAATGGGCATTTTCACTCCTTTTCCAATCACATGCGAAAAGGACATAGCTACACCATTTTAGGCACTACAGGTGGTAGTCAAAATCCGCAAGATTCCATGGCTTTTGATCATGTGAGTTTGGTTCGTATGGAAAAGAAGCCAGTGATAACCCATTTAAAAATGGAAGGGATTTTGAACGAACAGGGAAAAGTGCCAAAAGTAGAATAACCCGGGCTTGTATTAAAAAACATTACCTTACATCATCGCTTTCATTTAACACCCTTTAGTAAATCCCTATGAAAAAATCACTTATCCTCTGTTTAGCTTTTTCAATGTTAGCCATGGCGCTTTATGCCCAAACGGACAAAGAAAAAGCAGCTAGCACTGTTAACAAAAATACTATTGAAAGTCATATCAAATTCTTATCGGACGACTTATTGGAAGGTCGTGAAGCCGGTACCAAGGGGAATAAGATTGCCGCCAGCTATTTAGCCAACCAACTTAGAAAATTTGGGGCAAAACCAATTTCTGGCACAGGAACTTATTATCAAAATTTTGACCTTCTACAATCGAGTGCACCAAATTTTGTGGAACTCAATTTGAACGAGGTAGCCTATCCCTTACTGGCATCTTTTAAATTACCGGAAATGGAGCAATCGGGAGAAGCGGTCTTTTTGGGCTACGGCACCGAAGATGATTTTAAGGTCGAATCAGTTTCCGGAAAAATGGTAGTGGTACTTGCAGGTATTGAAGCGGGGCAAGATCCTGGCCAAATGTTTCGTAGCAGCAGAAAAAAGGTAGAGCTCGCTAAGTCCATGGGGGCCAAGGGGCTTTTGGAACTTGTACAGTTTGATGAAGCCATGTGGAGCCGCATAAAACACTATGTAGACCAAGGAACTGAGGTGAAAAATGTTAATGAAACTTCTGAAATACCCCATATTTGGGTGAATACCAAAACTACCCATCCAGGATTTACCAAGAGCATGCAGCTATCGTACAGTCTGAAATCTGATGGTAAGACCAAAACTACATTGCATACCCAAAACGTGGTAGGCACCATTGAAGGTACAGACCCTATACTGAAAAAAGAATATGTTATTTATTCCGCCCACTACGACCATGTAGGCATTGGCCAACCCAATGCCGAAGGCGACTCCATTTATAACGGGGCACGAGACAATAACATTGGTGTTACTGCGGTATTATCCATGTTGGAAAATTTGGCAAAATATCCCACCAAGCGTTCAGCTTTGTTCATTTTATTTACAGCGGAAGAAAAAGGGTTACTGGGCAGTCAATATTATGCGGACCACCCCTTGATTCCTCTTGAGCAAGTTTCCTATTGTTTTAATACTGACGGTGGAGGTTATAATGATACCTCATTGGCAACCATTGTTGGTCTGGAACGTACCTCAGCTGAAGAATTGATTATTGAGGGTGCCGGGGCATTTGGCCTAAAGGCCATTGGCGACCCTGCTCCTGAACAAGGGCTTTTTGACAGAAGTGACAACGTGAATTTTGCCAAAAAAGGGATCCCTGCTCCAACCTACTCCACAGGCTTCGACAGTTTTGATGATGAAATTATGAAGTACTATCACCAAGCCAACGACGAAGCGGACAGCTTGGACTACGATTACCTCCTACAATTCTATCAAGGCTATGTGTATTCAGGAAGACTGATTGCCAATAGTTCCAAAAAACTGTTTTGGAAAGAAGGTGATAAATATGAAGCAGCGGGTAAAGCGTTGTATGGAATGAAGTAAATCAATCAATACAATAATCCAAGGTTTATATAGTTTGTTTAGAAAACGTAAGGCACGCCTTTTCATCAAATTAAAGAATGGGCTTATGTATGGGTTTCCAACTAATCCGTATCTTAGTTCAACTATTTGAATCCGAACGATGGGTAAACTTGTTCCATTTTTTTTATTGCTATTAGTATTTTCCTGTAAAGAACAAGCTAAGAAGGACGTCAGTTCCATTGATCCAATCAACTGGAACAATCGAACAGCCATCATCACTGAGCAAGACTCCCTTTTGAATGGTATGTCCTATCTTTCCGTGTATTCCGAAATTTACAGTGAAACCGAACACCGAACGCATAATCTAACGAGCACCATTAGTATGCGGAACACCAATTTAAAGGACACCATTTACATCACTAAAGCGGACTATTATGACACCAAAGGAAGCCTCATACGAACCTATTTTGATGAACCCATCTACATAAGACCCATGGAAACCGTAGAAATCGTGATTGATGAGAAAGATCAATCTGGCGGAACGGGCGCCAATTTTTTGTTTCAATGGTCTATGAAACACACCTCCCACGAACCTTATTTTGAAGGGGTGATGATTTCCACATCCGGACAACAAGGGCTATCTTTCACTACTCAGGGACGGAGAGTGGAATAGTTCACTTGGCTATGCAAATGTCATAGTTTTAATCCTCCAATTATAGTATATTGTGTATCAATTTAGGAATCCTTCAAGGTTTCCGCTGCGCATAAAAACCAAACTATGAATGATTTACAAATCGCCAAAGGTGTTTCACTGAAGCACATTTCTACCATTGCAGAAAAATTTGGAATTGACCCTGAGAACATTGAAATGTTCGGAAAATACAAAGCAAAACTTCCTCTACAAGCCATAAACAGGGAAAAAGCCAATCATAGTAATCTTATTTTGGTGTCCGCCATTTCCCCAACTCCTGCCGGGGAGGGAAAAACCACTATGTCCATAGGGCTTTCTGAAGGGTTGAACCGCTTAGGCAAAAAAACGACCGTAGTTTTACGTGAACCATCTTTGGGACCTATTTTTGGAATTAAAGGGGGTGCTACGGGTGGCGGTTATTCCCAAGTTTTGCCCATGGAGGACATCAACCTTCATTTTACAGGGGATTTTGCTGCCATTGAAAAAGCGCACAACTTGTTGTCCGCTATAATTGACAACAATATTCAAAGTAAGACCAACACTTTACTTTTAGATCCAAGAACAATAGGTTGGAAACGCGTAATGGACATGAACGACCGTTCCCTCCGTCATGTAATAGTTGGTCTTGGGGGAACCACTTCAGGTGTGCCAAGGGAAACGGGGTTTGATATTACCGCAGCTTCTGAAATTATGGCAATACTTTGTTTAGCAGAAAGTTTAAGTGATTTGAAAAAACGATTGGGGAATATTTTTGTGGGATATACTTACGACAAAAAACCCATTTACGCCAAAGACTTAAAAGCGGAAGGAGCCATGGCCGCTTTGCTAAAAGATGCCATTAAGCCTAACTTGGCACAAACCATTGAGGGCAACCCGGCCATAATCCATGGTGGGCCTTTTGCCAACATCGCGCAGGGAACCAACTCGGTTATCGCCACTTTAATGGGCATGTCCCATTCAGAGTACACTGTGACAGAAGCGGGATTTGGATTTGATCTAGGAGCTGAGAAATTCTTCGATATCAAGTGCCAAAGTGCTGGATTAAAACCTAAGGCGGTTGTACTTACCACTACCATCCGTGCCTTGAAATACCATGGTGGCGCAGATTTAAAATCATTGACAGAACCAAACGTAGCTGCTTTGAAAAAAGGACTTCCGAACCTGGAAAAGCATATAGAAAACATTGCCAAGTTTAAAATGGTCCCCGTAATAGCCATCAACAAATTTGTTTCCGACACGGGCGAAGAGATTGCGGCAATTCAAGAATTTGCAGCATCCAAAGGAATACGAATAGCCGTTGCGAATGTTTGGGGCAAAGGCGGTGAAGGCGCAGAAGATTTGGCCAAAGCCGTTATTGACATTGTGGAGTCAAAAGCTTCAGCATTTCAACCGCTGTATGATTGGAAATCCAGTGTAAAGGATAAGATTGCCACCATTGCCACCGAAATTTATGGTGCGGAGTACGTGGATTATACTGCCAAGGCTAAAGCCGACCTCAGAAAAATAACAGATCTTGGTTTGGATCAGTTACCAGTTTGTATTGCCAAGACCCAAAAATCCTTATCAGACAACCCAAAACTATTGGGCAGACCCAAAGATTTTATCATTACCGTACGTGAAATAGAAATTGCCGTAGGAGCTGGTTTCTTGGTTCCAATTACGGGTAACATAATGCGTATGCCGGGATTGCCGGCGCATCCAGCTTCCGAAGGCATCGACATTAATGATGAGGGAGAAATTACAGGTTTGTTCTAAACTTTAAATCTTCTGTAGCCAATAGCGCATATCCACTTCTTTGGAAATGATATCTTTCACCTCCGAAAGTTTCACTCGCTTTTGCTCCATAGTATCCCTATGCCTAATGGTAACTGTATCGTCTTCCAATGTTTGATGGTCCACCGTCACACAAAAAGGTGTTCCAGCGGCATCTTGACGACGATAACGACGGCCAACGGCATCCTTTTCATCATAATCCACATTGAAATCCCATTTGAGTTCATCCACCAATTTTTGCGCAACTTCAGGTAGTCCATCACGTTTTAACAAGGGCAGAACGGCGACTTTGTTAGGAGCAAGTACAGCTGGAATCTTAAGTACTGTCCGTGTTGAACCATTTTCCAATTCCTCTTCTTGTAGCGAATTGGAGAAAACAGCCAAGAACATGCGATCTAGCCCTATGGAAGTTTCTAATACATAAGGGGTATAACTTTTGTTCTCTCCGTGATCGAAATATTGTAATTTTTTTCCTGAGAATTCCTCGTGTTTGCCCAAATCAAAATCAGTACGGGAATGGATTCCCTCCAGTTCTTTAAATCCGAATGGAAACCTGAATTCAATATCGGCAGCTGCATCGGCGTAGTGTGCCAATTTTTCATGGTCGTGGAAGCGATAATTCTCTTTACCCAAACCTAAGGAAAGGTGCCATTTCATTCGTTTTTCCTTCCAAGTTTCGTACCACTCCATTTGGGTACCCGGTTTTATAAAGAATTGCATTTCCATCTGTTCAAATTCCCTCATTCGGAAAATAAACTGACGGGCCACAATCTCGTTTCGGAAGGCTTTTCCAGTTTGGGCAATCCCAAACGGAATCTTCATCCGTCCCGTTTTCTGTACATTCAAAAAGTTAACGAAGATACCCTGTGCCGTTTCTGGACGAAGGTACAAATCCATAGCACTATCGGCAGAGGCTCCCAACTTGGTTCCAAACATCAAGTTGAATTGCTTAACATCGGTCCAATTTTTAGACCCTGAAAGTGGACAGGCAATCTCCAATTCTTCAATCAAAGCTTTTACATCGGCCAAATCTTCATTTTCAAGGGATTTCCCCATTCGTTTTAGAATGGTGCTTGCTTTTTCTTGATAATCAACTACACGTTTGTTGGTAGCAAGAAATTGTTCTTTGTCGAAGTTATCACCAAAGCGCTTGGCAGCTTTTTTTACTTCTTTTTCAATCTTACCTTCAATTTTAGCAACATAATCTTCGATAAGAACATCGGCTCGGTATCTCTTTTTAGAGTCTTTGTTATCTATCAAGGGGTCGTTGAAGGCATCCACGTGGCCAGAGGCCTTCCATGTGGTAGGGTGCATAAATATAGCAGCATCGATACCTACGATGTTCTCATTGAGCTGCACCATAGCTTTCCACCAATATTCGCGAATATTTTTCTTTAGCTCGGCACCGTTCTGACCATAGTCATAAACAGCACTGAGTCCATCATAAATCTCACTGGATTGAAATACATAACCATATTCCTTTGCGTGTGAGATAACCTTCTTAAAAATGTCTTCCTGATTTGCCATTGAGCAAAAATAGAATTTTACCCAAAAAGAAGTGCGCTATTTTAGCTGAAATTCGGTAGAAGCCAACAATCTTTCGTCTTCAAAGACATTTAAGGTGTAAATCCCTTCTTCCAACGAACCCTCCGGTACAGTAATAGCATCACATATGCTAATTTCTTTCCCAGTATACACAATCTCCACCTTTTTACTGTAGATATTTCCGCTTACCGAGATAGTATTGGCATTATCCTCGACAACTGCCATATTGGGGTCTAAAAATTGTAGATAAAGTACTTTAATATCTCCATGGGCATTGGTCTCGCTCAAAATAGTCACACATCCCCTCAACTTTTCAATTACAGATGCTTTATTGGTTTTAATAGGCCTACCTGCTCTTAATCTAAATCCGCTGCCTTCGGCATCTTGTAGTTTTAAATAGCTTTTTATACGAAGTTCCCTTGTAAGCTCTTTATTGGTCTCACGCAACAAAGATTCTGTCTGTTGCATATTATTGGCTTGGCCCCGTAGTTCCTCCAACTGCTTTATTGTCTCATCATACTTACTGGCCAATAAACTATTATTGTATCTAAGAAAGTTGTTCTTGAGCTTTAGACTGTCAAAACGAAGTTCCAATTTACGGAGTTCTGTCCTAGTTTCCTTTAATTTGGTAATACTAAAATTTAGTCTACCCACCGAATCAAGTAATTGTTGAACTCTGAACCGAGAAGTTTGCAACTCTATTTCGTTTACTTCATTAAGACCCGATAAGCGATCAACTTCGGCCCTCATCAACGTAAGGTCTTTTACTAAGAGTGATTTTTCCTCCTCCAAATAAATCATCTGGTTTTTGGATTGTGCGTAACTATAATAAAAAGCAATTAGAATCCCAACAACGACCGCTGCCATAGCGGCGAAAATAATTTTGTAGTTAAAATTGCTATCTTGGGAGTTCATGGGGTTGACTGACTACACTAAAAATATAATAAGATTTGACACTAAAAAGGTTGGCTAAGATAATAAACGAGATTAACAACATCCTATTGCCAAGGGTATGTTTTGGATGTAATACCCAATTATTTAGTGGAGAGCGTATTTTGTGTGCAGTTTGTCGACATGATGTGCCACTCACCGATCATAACTATCTGGAAGAAAACGTAGTGGACCGTATATTTTATGGCAGAGTTCCTATAAAAAAGGCAGCTTCTTTCGTTTTTTTCTCAAAAAAAGGTGTCGTAAAAAATCTATTATATTGGTTGAAATATAAAAATCAAGAACAAATTGGAGGTTTTTTTGGTGATTGGTGCGGGTCACTTTTAAAAGAAAGTGGACACCTCAACCATATCGATGCTGTTATTCCAGTTCCTTTACACCCCAAAAAACAACAAAAACGGGGCTATAACCAAGTCGCCTTATTTGCCCGTAAAATTGCAGCGAACCTTGATGCTGAGTTTTGTAATGATTGGCTGATAAAGGCAAAACACACAAAAACACAAACAAAAAAAAGTCGTCAATTGCGATGGGAAAGTTCAAAGGATGCATTTCAACTAAATTCTTCCAACAGTCGAACATTTAAACATGTTCTTTTAGTAGATGATGTTATTACAACAGGTGCAACCATTGAATCTTGTACACAAACACTTCTCCAACATGAAAATATGGAGGTTACTGTATTGAGTTTGGCCATAGTGCCAGAGGGTTAAAATTTATTAATGCGGTGTTCTAGTTTTTAAATTAGTTGTTTCTTTGTTCACATTATTTTTAGGCATGGTGTACTTAAAAAAAATGTTGGGACTTCTTTTTTTCGCTTTTATGGCCTTGGGCCTATGGCAATGTGCCAAGCGGGGTTCTCCCAGCGGTGGTCCCAAAGACATTTCACCTCCAAAACTGGTTAGGGCAGAACCAGAAAATTTTACAACCAATTTTAAGGCAAAAAAAATTCGTCTTTACTTTGATGAACTTATCAAATTGGAAGATGTACAGAACCAATTGGTGGTTTCTCCCCCATTTAAAAACGCTGCCGAAATAACCCCTATGGGCACGCCCAGCAAGTATATTGAGGTGGTTATAAAGGATACTCTAAGAGAAAACACTACATACACAATTAATTTTGGACAGAGCATTGTAGACAACAATGAAGGAAATCCCAATAGCTTTTTGAGTTATGTATTCTCCACTGGGGATTATCTTGATTCACTTATTCTTAAGGGTGCAGTAAAAGACGCTATTAACCGAAAGGCAGATGAATTTATTAGTGTGATGCTCTACCAAGTGGATAGCACCTATAATGATTCCACCATTTACAAAGAACCTCCATTGTATATTACCAACACAGGAGATAGTTTGCCCTTTTTTGAACTGAAGAACCTAAAAGGTGGAAAATATGCATTGTTTGGGCTTAAGGATGTAAATAAAAATAATATGTTCGACCAAGCCCAAGATAAAATTGGGTTTATAAAAGATACCATTACGTTACCAACAGATTCCATTTATTTATTGAACCTCTTCCGGGAACAGTTGAATTATAAAGCATCTGTGCCAAGCTTAGCTGCCAAAAACAGAATAATCTTTGGGTATCAAGGAGATTATAACGATTTGAGTATTGAAACCTTGACTTCGCTTCCCGACTCCGTTAGAACTACTATTTTAAAGGAACAAGATAAGGATACCTTAAACTATTGGTTTACCCCAACCGATTTAGACTCTATAATTTTTACGGTACGCAATGATAAATTACAGGAAATTGACACTTTTACGGTAAAAATGCGAGACCTTCCATTGGATTCTTTAAGACTATCAACATCTACAACTGGTAAATTTAATTTTGAGGACACCTTTAGCATCTTATCCAGTACCCCACTTGCAACATTGGATACTAGCAACATCTCGTTGAATATGAACGACTCAATTCCAGCAGTATTTAGTTTTGTAATGGATACTATTAAAAATAAAATTGATTTTGATTTTGAAGTTGAACCCAATCAAAATTACACCTTTTCATTTCTGCCCGGAGCCGTTACCGATTTTTTTGGAACTCAAAATGATACATTGGCGTACAATCTATCCACAGGAAGTTTTGCTGATTATGGCAACTTAAGAGTTATTCTCGGCGGAGAGGTTACCTATCCTGTAATTGTACAACTGACCTCTGAAAAAGGTGAGGTACAGCGGGAAATCGTTGCCAGTGAGTCTCAAATTTTCGAATTCAACAACTTGGATCCTAGTAACTATGTGGTTCGCGTAATATTGGATGAAAACGGAAATGGAAAATTGGACACTGGTAATTATCTTAAGGGAATCCAACCAGAAAGAGTAAGCTACTATCCCGGCCTCATTGAAGTAAGGGCCAATTGGGAGAAGGAAGAAACTTTTATACTAACAAATTAAAACTGTCCCTATCTTCTAAAAACCTAAGTTTTTTCCTTGTGGACTCAATATGTTCTTTGTACAATGTAACATATAAAATTTCTTCATCCTCAGAAAAAGCTAACGGTTCGCCCAACACATCATAGGTGGCAGAATGGCCATTGTATTCAAAATTTAATCCATCAAAACCTACACGGTTCACCCCAATGCAATAAGCCATGTTCTCAATGGCCCTGGCTTTTAAAAGGGTATCCCAGGCTTCTATTCTTTTCTTGGGCCAATTCGCTACATAGACCAATACATCATAATCTTGTGAATTTCTTGCCCAAACGGGAAACCTTAAATCATAACAGATCATTGGGCAAATCTTAAATCCTTTGAATTCAAATATTAATTTTTGATTGCCAGCTTCGTAAACCTCATCTTCACCAGCTAAGGTAAAGGTGTGTTTTTTATCGTAAGTCTCAACCCTACCATCCGATGAAATAAAAAACAAACGATTGAAGAATTTATTTTGCTCTTTAAAAATGATGCTCCCAATCAATGCTACATTGTTTTGTTCGGCCAAATATTTCATCCATTTCACCGTAGCATCACCTTCACTGTTTTCAATATTTTGAGGTTTCATGGTGAAACCGGTCGTGAACATTTCGGGCAAAATAATTAAATCAACTTCGTCCGAAATGGAACCTATTTTCTTCTGAAACATTTTCCTGTTGCCCTTTGGGTCTTCCCATAACAAATCCGATTGAATTAGGGCTATGTTCAAAGTGGCCTGCATTCAATATTTTTTAAGAGTTCTACCATTGCACTATTTCCTTGTTCCAGAGCGAGGTCCATTGCTGTATTGCCCCTCGCATCTTTTACAGACATATCCGCTCCATGTTTTAAGAGAAGTTGAGCTATGTCCTCTCGGTTAAATGTTACCGCGTAGATAAGACACGTGGCTCCCATCGCATTTTTTTGGCTCACATTGGCTCCTGCCTTGATTAATTTTTCTGCGATATTGGTAAATCCCTTGAAGCAAACACCCATCAACGCGGTATTTCCTGAACCGTCCAAAGCGTCCACTTTGGCACCCTTGTCCAGCAACAGCGTGACAATTTTTTCATGCCCATAATAAGCTGCCAACAATAGTGGAGTGGAGCCCCGTTGGTCGGTAATCTCCAAAAAATCTGGATTGTTTTCCAATAGATTCTGTACAGTCTCCAAGTTACCGGAACGTATTTGGTCGAATAGTTCTTCTTTGTTCTTCATAGCTATGCTGAAAGTTATAAAAAAACTGCCACAAACAGTATTGGTCGTGGCAGCTCCAGTAATTAATTTTCCTTTTCTATTATTGCATTGAAGCGATGTATCAATTCAAATCAAAGCGATCTAGGTTCATCACCTTGGTCCAAGCAGCTACAAAATCTTTTACAAATTTTGCTTCGGAGCCCGATTCGGCATAGACTTCCGCAATAGTGCGTAAAATAGAGTTAGATCCAAATACCAAATCTACTCGAGTACCAGACCATTTAAATTCACCTGTATTGCGATCATTCCCTTCGTATATTGATTTTTCATCGTTGGCAGCCTTCCATTCGGTAGACATATCGAGCAAGTTTACGAAGAAATCATTGCTTAACACGCCAATATTATCCGTAAAAACACCATGTCTTGTCCCGTCAAAATTGGCACCAAGAACTCGCAAACCACCTACTAGAACCGTCATTTCAGGCGCAGTAAGTGTCAATAATTGAGCTTTATCCACCAACAAATGCTCTGCTGGCATTTTTACTCCTTCAACCACATAATTTCTGAACCCATCATATGGTGTGTTCAAATAGTCTACTGATTCAATTTCGGTTTGCTCCTGTTTAGCATCGTTACGCCCGGGAGTAAATGGCACGTCCGTAGAAACACCAGCATCCATAGCCGCTTTTTCAATAGCGGCACTACCTGCCAAAACAATCATATCGGCCAAAGATATTTTCTTTCCGCCAGCGGCATTGCGATTAAATTCATCTTTAATCCCCTCCAAAACCTTGATGGTTTTATGAGTGTCTTTGTTTACTTCCCACTTATTCATCGGTTCCAAATTGATTCGTGCACCGTTGGCTCCACCTCGCTTATCCCCTCCACGGAAAGTAGCTGCAGATGACCATGCAGTATACACCAAATCAGAAACTGAAAGACCGGATTCCAATACTTTAGTTTTTAATTCAACTATATCTGAATCATCAACCAAATTATAATCCACCGCAGGAATTGGGTCTTGCCAAATCAATTCTTCCTTGGGCACTTCTGGTCCCAAATAACGGGAAACCGGTCCCATATCACGGTGGGTCAACTTAAACCATGCACGAGCATACGCTTCGGCAAAGGCTTGCGGATCATTATAGAATTTACGTGAAATTTTCTCATAAGCAGGGTCAAAACGTAACGAAAGGTCGGTCGTCAACATTGTTGGTTTTCTGTTGGGTCCACCAAAGGGGTCAGGGATAATGGCCTCCGCATTAGATGCTACCCATTGGTGAGCACCAGCTGGGCTTTTGGTCAATTCCCATTCAAATTCAAACAAGAACTTAAAGAAATCGTTGCTCCATTGCACTGGGGTTGAGGTCCAAATTACTTCCAATCCTGAAGTGAAGGCATCTGCACCTTTTCCTGAACCATTTTTATTTACCCATCCCAAGCCTTGCAAGTCCAAGTCTGCTCCTTCTGGATCAACATCTATTTTGTCCGCATCACCATTCCCATGTGTTTTGCCAATAGTATGACCTCCGGCAATAAGTGCTACGGTTTCTTCATCGTTCATGGCCATACGCTCAAAAGTTTCACGAATATCATGTGCTGCAGCGACTGGGTCAGGGTTTCCATCTGGCCCTTCTGGATTAACATAGATCAATCCCATTTGAACGGCTGCCAATGGATTTTCTATTTCACGCTTTTCTTTATTATGTTGGTAACGACTATTTGGCGTATCACTCAATGCCAACCATTCGGTTTCGTTGCCCCAATACACATCTTGGTCTGGCTCCCATACATCTTCACGACCTCCAGCAAAACCAAAAGTTCGGAATCCTGATGATTCCAAGGCTACGTTACCGGCCAAAATTATAAGGTCTGCCCAAGATATTTTTTGACCGTGTTTTTGTTTGATGGGCCATAGCAATCGCCTTGCTTTATCCAAACTCACGTTATCTGGCCATGCGTTCAAAGGCGCAAAACGTTGTTGACCGCGTCCACCTCCTCCACGACCATCTTTTACACGATAGGTGCCAGCACTGTGCCATGCCATGCGAATAAATAACCCAGCATAACTACCAAAATCCGCGGGCCACCAATCTTGCGAATCGGTCATTACATCCAAAAGATCCTTTTTAAGTGCGGCATAATCCAATTTCTTAAATTCTTCGGCATAGTTGAAATTTTTTCCAAGTGGATTTGATCTTTCAGAATGTTGGTTCAACAATTCCAACCTAAGTTGATTGGGCCACCAATCCTTATTAGAAGTACCCACCCCGGCAACTCCACCCAAAAATGGGCATTGACTTGCATCTGCCCCGTTCGCTATTTCTTTACTCATAATTTTATAGTTGTTAGATAATATTTTCAGAATACTAAAAATACAAAATTGAATGCTTTAAGCATAAATTTTAAATATTAAACCATTATCTAATCATAATTATTTTCTATTCTTTTGCGCTTTTTCTACAAAAGGGCATTCTTTTATTGGTCCCTAATCCCTGGGGTAAAATCCTCGGGGGCGTTTTGGGGCAATTTTATGGTTCCCGCATCTCCCGAATCATTGTGGATGATCCATTCACTAAAAGTGTAAACAGGATTTCCCTCTAGAATATTTGGACTCCGAATTGCCCTTCCATCTTCAAATTCGTGGTTGGTTCCTGTTCCATCCTCTCCAATTACTCCAAACACATCGATAACCTTACCAAAAGGATCAACCAATTCCAGATTATCATCTCCATTGGAATCTGCCGGACTGTTGGTGGACACTCCCAAGTCTGGAGCAAACCCATAGACCAACTCAAATTCTTCCGCATTGGGCGATATGATCAACGTACTTTCGGAACCGATAATCAAACCGGATAAATCAATGGTGGAACTTATCTCCGTGTTATCATTTGTATATCTACGGAGTGTCCACAGGTTCAAATCCAAAGCCTCGGCACTTGAATTATATAGTTCCACAAACCGTGCTTTAGAATTGTTGTCGGGGTCTGCCAACTCGGAAATAAAAATCTGATTGGAAGTAAACTCCGTGATAATCTCTGGGCAACGTTCTTCGGTAAAGTCCACATCTTCCAAAGTACGGATTATCAATTGCGGTGTATCTCCATCCCGTACCAGAACCGCAGTTATTTTTCCATTTGTTGTTGGTATTGGTTCATTTTGAAAATCGGCATAACCACTATTCAAAAGAACAATTTCATTTTCTTCGCAGTCCATAAGGGTTCGCTCGGTCTCTTCCGTGGATACTGCATAAGTTTGCTCTAGCTCTTCTTCCGAAAACTCCAATGATTCAATCTCTACCAATACGTTTGATGGTATACTATCCATTTTAGGGATGGTTGCAATCACAGGTTCAAGGACCCCTTCACTGTCACAGCTCAAAAAAAGATGATCAAAAACTTTTCCCCTCGGCAATCTTCCAATAGATAAATTGCCGAATGAGGAGAAAACACCTCCCAATCTAAGTGCACTCCCTTTCTTGCCAAGATATAAATCCCTTAGCTTTATCATTACCTTGCTTCCAACAGGAAATAACAAATGTGATTCCCTTAAATCAATTTCGAGTTGAAGTCCAAACAATGGTTTTTCCATGGCATCCTGCAAAAAGAGAACATTGTAAAAATTTCCGGCCCTGTCAGAAGAAATCACATAGCCCTCCAATATTAAATCATCATTAATCTGTATTACTTCATCCTGCAACAAGGAATCCAATTCCGAAAAAGTGATATTGGGTTCAATATCAGTAATGCAACTTTCTGCTATAGTATCAAAATCTCTGCTGTCCACACAGCAGATAAACATGAACAATCCAGTTATTCCAAAGATTTTTAAAAGTATATTTTTCATAAGGAGATGATTAAAAGCTTATGGCCAAATTCAAAAAATAGGTTCTTCCGTAGCTGTACCAATACTTTGGGGCAAAGGAGGGTGAGCCGCTTAGATTGTCCTGCTTTAGTTGTCCATAGTTTCCGTTCCTGCTCTGTTCATATCCGCCGGTGCGGAAAACCGTATCAAAGAGGTTATTTACACTGGCGAACACACTAATGTATTTCCCGCCGAGCAACCACGACTTGCCCCCGACCAAATTGAGCAGATAGATATCGTCCAATTTATTTTGCTTTAGTAATTGTGCCACATTTTCTTCCGTAGCATCTGGAAATGGTTCACCAGTTTCTGGATCTATTAAAAAACTTGCAGTTCTGGTAATAGTGGATAGGTTGATGTAGTTATTGGTGAGATAATTAGTGGTTGCACTTACCCACCAGTATTTTGGGGCTCTGTAGGACACTCCCAAGGCAAAAGCAGTTTGGGGACCCTGTGCCAGTTTTAAATCTTTTAAGGTGGCAACGCCCAAGTCTATATTTCCTTCCAGATTGATCAGCTCTTCCTCAGCTCCTGCGGTATCAAAATTTATTTGTACTGATGGGTCACTTGCATAAACATACTGACCTACATTTCCTGCTGCGGTCAATTTTACGCTGGATGACACTTCATATTCAAAACCGAATTCAATCCCTTTGTTTAGTCTGTCCAAACCGGTAATTACTTCTTGCACAAAATCGGAACCTAAACCTGAATCCACAAAGAAGAAATTGATGTCCGTCGTGTTTTGAAACCTGGTGTAGAATGCACTTATGCGCCCCGTTAAGCTTGGCAATCTCACAAAATAGCTTATATCTAGACTGCTGATGTTCTCTTTTTGAATCTCTGGAACTATTTCGTTGTTTTCCCTTGGATTTACAAATATGTTTTGCACAATGGGTGGTTTTTCAATCATTGCCGCATTGGCCTTGAACCAATGCCGACCTGTCAAAAAATAGGTGAACCCTCCTTTATAGGATAGGCTGGACAATGATACCTTTTCACCAGTTCCGAAGGAATTTTCCAAATAACGTTCGTTTTTGAACAAGCCATCCCGCTGTACATTAAAATTGGAGTAGGAAGCGGACACAAAACCATCCCATTTGTTGGAAGTTAGTTTTGCCTGGGCAAAACCTTCCATTTTAGAGGCATTTATATTGTAATGATAACTAAACTTTTCTCCTACTGTTTTCTGTACATTACCATCAACATCATTTAATGTATTGGAAAAAGTATCCATGTCCTCATGGAAGCTGGCACCCAACAAATCTTGAATCTCCCCGTAATTTTCTGATAATGTAGATTTATAGTTTCCGCCGAAACCTAGTTTTATGAGATCGTTCAACGTATAGTCAAAACTGGTTGACGCTATGTAAGTATTGTCCCTGGCAATATCATCATAAAGTAGATAGGCCGCTTTGTCATCATTATTGGCGTTGGCAGCATACAGTTGTTCCCAATCCATTTGCGGATTTTCCAAAAAGGATTCTTTTGCAAGGTTGGCGTTTATAAAATCTGCTCCTATGGAACTATTGATATGATAACTTGGTAAATACCTGTAATAAGTTGGGTCTGGGTTTGGGGCGTTGAAATATCCCAACCGGCTTCTTGAATTGATTCCTGTTTGATATGCCGCACCAACATTCCAATTCAGTTTTTTCTTTTCCATGGCATAATTGAGCAGAAATAGTGGCTCAAAAACCTCACGTTCCCTCGAATTTCTAACATTTCCCTCTTGTTCGCCCCAGTAGGGATTGTATTGGCTGCCCATTAATTCATAAACTTCTCCTGTTAAAGCAGCAGAACGTCCACGTCGATTCCGGGCCAAAATTGACGTAAAAGTGATACTGTTTTGTGGGTTGAATTGATACTCGAGGGCGCCGAAAGCAGAATAAGCATCATACAGTGTGCCTTCCACGAAGCCTTCTTTGGCCCATCGCCGAGAAACGGATGCCGAATAGGCCAATCCACTTGCTTGTTTTCCCAAATTATAGGTTGCCATGAGTCTTCCCCGATACGTACGATTGGACAGTGATGAGGACAACCGAATGCCTGGTCGCATACCAGAGGGTCTTGTGCTGATGTTGGTATTGCCCATAATTCCTCCGAAAGTATAAGGATTTATGGATAAGCTATTGGTGAATTCCTGATTCCTAACCACATCGTTCAATCCGCCCCAATTGTTCCACTGTGGTCTCCCATCATAAAACTTATTCATGGGCACACCATTGATCAGTACCTCGCCATTACTTGAATCATAGCCGCGAACTTTAAAAAAGGCTTGTCCAAAATCGAATGCTGCACGGTTTAGAAAAATATCCCTTGTTGACTGTAGCAATCCCATGGAACTGGAAACGGATTCAAAGTCATCCGAAAGGTCACCATCGGTCAACGAAATTAGGTTGTCCACTTGTTCATGCGCAATATCGCGTTCCAGATAAATGGTACCCAAATCAATTGGATTTCCTTCCAAATAGAGCGAGAATCGTTTTGAAACAAAATCCAAAGCGGAAATATGGAGCATTTGTTCGCCTGTTTTGGATAGATTGAGTTCAAACTTTCCGTTTGCATCCGTTATAAATTTTTGGGAAGTACTTTCAAGTGAAAGTATGGCTTTTGAAATAGGTGCATCCGAACCCATTTCCATTAATTGCCCTGTAATGCGTGTACTTTGTTGTCCGTAATGCAGTTTGCAACAACAGAGTATAGCCAGGAAGCTGACTAGTCTCATAGCTTATTGTAGGTTAATTAAGAAAAAAGGGGTTGTAATTGCTGTACAAACTGAAAAAAAAGCAAACAATTCTACTTATTTTAGCTACAAATTCAAAATAAAATGCGATTATTAATATGCCTACTTGTATTAAAATCGACCTCTCTTTGTGGACAAAAGTCCAAAACATACACTTTAAGAACGGTTGCTTTTTACAACTGTGAAAACCTGTTCGACACGGTAAATGACTCCCTTGTTTTTGATGATGACCGTACCCCGGAAGGGCGGTACCATTGGACCGAGGAACGTTATCATCAAAAAGTTGAAAATTTATCCAAAGTTATTTCCAAAATTGGTATGGAAGCTTCCAAAACATCACCCGACATCGTGGGTCTATGCGAAGTTGAAAATTTAGGTGTACTCGAGGATTTGGTGCAACATCCAAATTTAAGGGATAAGAATTATGGCATTATCCATTTTGATTCTCCCGATGCACGTGGGATTGATGTGGCTCTGCTCTACAAAAAAGCATCATTTATTCCTTCATCCTTTAAAAGTCATCGGCTATTGTTGTTTGACGATTTAAGTGAAAGGAAATACACTCGCGACCAATTGGTGGTCGGTGGCACAATGGATCGTGAGAGCGTTTATTTTATTGTGAACCATTGGCCTTCGCGTAGAGGTGGGCCCGATAAAAGTCAACCTTTTCGGGTAAGGGCGGCTTTGCTTACTAAACGTATTATAGATTCTATTCAAAAATTGGATTTGGATGCGAAAATTATTGCGATGGGCGACCTAAATGATGACCCCATTGATGACAGTTTGAAAAAAATATTGAAAACAAAAGGAAAAACACATGAATTGGACAGTGTAAGTCTTTATAATCCCATGGAAGCGATGTTCAAGAAAGGAGTAGGTTCTCTTGCATATCGAGATAAATGGAACTTGTTCGATCAAATGTTTATGACGGCCAACTTGGTGACCACAGACCGTAATGAACTTTCATTTTGGAAAGCGGGCATCTTTGCTCCATCCTTTTTAAGGACGGACAAAGGGAGTTACAAAGGTTATCCGCTACGTACCTATTCGGGCGGCGCATACACGGCCGGGTACAGCGACCACTTTCCTGCGTATTTATTTTTGTTGAAGGAAGCTGATTAAGTTGGATTCCTGCTTTTTCGAGAACAATGTCAGTAAGTTTTTAAGCAAACCACTGCCCCCAAGGGATACGGCTCAAAATCAGTAATAGACCCAATCCGTAAAAAATGGATATGGTTTTGAACTTTCTAACGCTCTCCATCAATTTTTTGTGTCGTGACCAGCCTATGGTAATCAAAACCAACGCTATAATATTGATAAAAGGGTGTTCTACTGCCAATAAGCGTGCAGGAGCATTAAGTCCGCCCATGCCCAAGGTTTGGATGGCCTTTAGTCCGTTTGCTGATGTAAAAAACAATAGCAGTCCCACCAAAAGTTGAATATGACTCAAAATTAGTGCAAACAGGCTTATACGAAGATCTTTTTGTAGTGTAAAGTCTTTTTTGCCCAACCAACCCGCTATGGCATTGATTACAGCGATTACTAAAACGGCCAAAACCACATAGGCCAAATAAGAGTGTAGGTTCTTGATGATTTCCATTAGGTATAGTTTGTGCCGTTAAAAATACGGAATTTTAGGCATAAAAAAAGCCCCTTGCTATTGCAAAGGGCTTCTTATGTTCTATAAAGTTATCTTTAGAAATTGTATCGCAAAGATAGGTTCCAATTCAGACCATATCCTAAGTCCACATTATTGCCGGTGTTAATTCCTTTCCAGGTATCGTCTCCAGGTTCTGCATAATCACTTGTAGCAGAATTTTCAATATAGAACTCATCAAACAAGTTATTTATGTTCAAACGTAAAGCGATTGATTTGTCCTTATCCCTTCCCACAAACATTTTATATGTGGCACCAACATCCACGTTAGTATAAGAAGGCAACAATAATGACCCTCTGTTATTGTCTGTTGCAAATTCAGAAGAGGTTAAGTCTATATTGGCATACAATTCATCATAGTAGTTAAAGGTTGCATCTACGGACACACCTTTTGTGATTGTCCAAAATGCACTTGCACCTGCGGTAATTTGAGCTGCATTACCAACTTTAGCATCATTCACGAAAGCAATGTCACCTGAACTCAATAAGTTATCATTAATGTCGTAAGTCCTAGTTTCTACATTACCATCATAAAACCAGTTCCCTACAGAAACAAAACCATCAAGCCTTAACCCGGTCACAGGTCTGGTGAAAATTTCCAATTCTACACCTTGGTGCACTTCTTTGATTCCACTTGATTGTGTAAATTCATCAGAAACACTGTCCCCATCATTATCTGTGGCAGAAGACAAAATTCTATTATCCCATATGGTATGGTACAGGTTGGCGTTGATGGAAACAAATTCACTTTTAAACTTGTATCCCATTTCTAGACCTGTGATTTTTTGGTTTTCATCTCCGAATGGGTTTAGCTCATTTGAGCTTCTGATGTTGGTGAACAAATCATCATGGAATGGCTGTCGAGAATAGTACCCTGCGTTTGCAAAGATGATATTATCCTCATTTAAGTTGTATGATCCTCCAAGTTTTGCATTAAAACCAGGGTTTGTCACTTTTTCCGCTTCTTGGGCAGTTGCATAGTTCCAATAATCTGTTTTTAAGTGAGATTGAGTGGAAATTGCACCTTGCGCATAAACAGAGTAAACATCTGTAGCATATTCTAATTGAGAAAACAAACCAACATAGTTGATTACTTCTTCATAATCATAGCCCAGTTTGTCAGTAGAATCTATATTGGTTAGTGAAAAAGTATTTGACCATGGATTGTATCCAAAATCTTCATCAATGGTAAAGGTACCGCTGTATCCGTTTGTATATGATGGTGTTGCTCCCAACAAATCAGCTGCACTTCTAAAGTGTATACCATTATAAGATCTTCCATCAACACCTACGTTGAAGGATAGATTCTCACTGAATTGTTTTTCAAAGTTGGCCAACAAGCCATACCAGTTATGGGAATTGACAGAACTTTTCACAAAGTTGTCCGCGGTCGGATCTGCTATATTGTTGGCTTCGATCGCATCATAATCCAAAAGTCCGTTTGCATCTCTAAAGCCATAAAAGGAACCTCCTTCTGGGTAAGCAAAACCACCCCTACCAAATGAAGCATAAGCTACGGTAGAAAGTTTGGTGTCCTCATCGATTGTCCAGTCCCAACTAAGGTTCATTACTGGTTTGTGATAATAATTTCTACCACCAGCGTATTCTTTACCTTTATAGTAGCCCCACCAGTCATTATATCTGCGGCCTTTCTCTAGATAATCAGACAGGTCATTTCCTCCTGCCGAACCATGCCATTGAGGAGCTCCTGTAAGTAAAAAGTTGAAAATATGATTGTCATTTGGCTTATATCCAGCAGACAAAAAGTAGGTTTGTCCTTGACCTTTGGCTCCTTGCATATAGCCATCTCCTTGCCAATGTCCGAGCATGGCCGAAAATGCCCAACCGTTATCCATTAGTCCAGTAGAATAGTAAGCAGAGGTTTTTAGATAATCATCGTTTCCTACCATTGTTTTAACAAAACCTCCTTCTCTCATATCAACTGTTTTGGTTACGATATTGATCGTACCACCCACAGATGAAATTGCAAGTTTGGAAGAACCCAGACCTCTTTGTACCTGAACAGCATTGGCAATATCCAATACCCCAGTCCAGTTGGACCAATACATTTTTCCATCTTCAACCCCGTTTATAGGTTGACCGTTAAGCATGAATGCTGTATTAGTTTGATCAAAACCACGTAAATACATTTGACCATCACCAAAACCACCCCCTTTAACGTTCTGTACGGAAGGTGTAGATTTTAAAACTTCGGGCAAATCAAAATTACCAGTCTTTTGTTCAATCTGTGCGGCAGATATCGTTGATACAGCAATAGGAGTTTTTCTGTCCTCAGCTAAATCAATAAGCCCTGATCCTATAACAACAACCTCACCGAGTTGTTCTGCATCTGGCATCAATGTGATTGTGCCGATACTTCCTGTAGATGTGAAAGAGACTTCTTGTTTAAGAAATCCAATATAAGATACTACCAAGGTTCCTGAACTTTGGCTTACCTCCAAAGTAAAGTTACCGTCGAAATCAGTAGATGTACCTGTACTGGTTCCTTTAACCATTACAGTAGCACCTGGCAGTGGTCCGCCCATGTCGCCATCGGTTACCGTACCAGTAAGAGTTCCTTGCGAAAATGCCATTGCAGACATAAGCAGAGCTGCAAAAGCCAAGTAGATTCTTTTCATTTAATTCAGTGTTTTAGTGTATAATTAGCCCTGCAAATGTGGATTATTTTGAACACACTCCCATTAAGCCAAAGTTAAAATCAGGCTAATATAATTAACACTAAATTAACAAACAAAATTAACTGATAAACAATTGATTACGGTTTTAACACCGATTTGATAAGATGGCAATTTACCCCTTAAAATAATGCAAAAGGTTCAATGTGGAACTATCGTGATTGCTGATTGTTGAATTTTCAATATCGGACAAAATATTTTTCGCCAGTTGCTTTCCAAGCTCTACGCCCCATTGATCATAACTAAAAATATTCCAAATCACCCCTTGCACAAATATTTTATGCTCGTAAAGTGCAATCAGGGCACCAAGGCTTTTTGGCGTAAGTTTCTCAATCAATATGGTATTGGTAGGTTTATTGCCTTCAAATATTTTAAATGGAAGAATTTTTTGAAGTTCTTCGTCCGTCAGCCCTTGAGATTGCAGTTCTTGTTTTACTTCAGCCTCAGTTTTACCGTTCATCAACGCTTCTGTCTGTGCAAAAAAATTAGCCATTAATTTATTGTGATGGTCCACATCGCCATGCAGGGATTTCTTGTAGCCAATAAAATCTGTTGGAATCAATTTGGTTCCCTGATGTATCAATTGAAAAAAGGCATGCTGCGAATTAGTGCCTGGTTCACCCCAAATTATGGTTCCGGTCTCATAACCCACTCTTTTACCCGACCTATCCATACTTTTACCATTGCTTTCCATGATACCTTGTTGTAAGTATGCGGAAAATCGATGTAGATATTGAGTATATGGTATTATAGCCTCGGTCTCTGCACCATAAAAATTATTGTACCATACGCTGATCAGTGCTAAAATTACCGGAATATTTTCTTCAAAAGGTGCATCCTTAAAATGGTTGTCCATTTCGTTGGCTCCGGATAAGAGAGCTTCGAAATTATCGTACCCTACGGAAAGTGCAATGGACAGTCCAACCGCACTCCAAAGGGAGAATCGACCACCGACCCAATCCCACATTGGGAATACATTTTCATTTGCAATACCAAATTCCTTGATTTTTTCAAGGTTGGTGGATACGGCCACAAAATGATCAGCCACATCTTTTTCCGAGGCGTTCTGTAAAAACCATTTTTTAATGGTCAGTGCATTGGACAAGGTTTCCTGAGTAGTAAACGATTTTGAAACTATTACGAACAAGGTGGTCTCTGGGTCGAGCTCTTTCAGTACTTCGTGAACGAGATCACCATCCACATTGCTTACAAAATGGGTTTTTAGATCGTTTTGATAAAATTTGAGAGCTTCGGTCACCATCACTGGTCCCAAATCCGATCCACCTATGCCAATATTTACGATATCGGTAAAAGCTTTCCCCGTATGCCCTTTACGCTCACCAGTTATAACAGTATCTACAAAAGATTTGATTTTTTCCTTTACATCAAAAACCTCTTCCACAATGTTTACACCATCAACATAGATCTTATCTCCTTTTTTGGCGCGCAATGCAGTATGCAAAACGGCACGCCCTTCTGTTTGGTTAATGGAATCACCGGCAAAATAACTGTTTATGGCATCTTTTAAACCGACCTCCTCTGCCAGTTCCAAGAGTAATTCCAATGTTTTATCCGTAACCCTATTCTTTGAATAGTCAACTAGAAAATCGTTCCAACGAATAGTTAGCTTTTTTCCCCGCTCTCCATCCTGTGAAAACAGTTCCTTTAAATGTATGTTTTTGGTCTCTTGATAGTGTTGGTGAAGGTTTTTCCAGCTATCGGTTTTATTAGGATTTATAGAGGGTAGTGCCATTACTGGGTGTAGGATATTAATGTTTCTTCGGGTTCGGGGGTTGTATCAGTAAATTCGATACAATCCAATTGTTCTTTTAATGGTGAAATATGTGCCAAATAGTCCATACGTAAAGAATCTGCTATGGGTTCGGCCGCAGGAAGCTTTTCTTTGAGCGGATCTACTTGCCTACCATTTTTCCAAAAACGGTAACACACGTGCGGTCCTCCAGTATTACCCGTCATACCTACCCATCCGATAACATCTCCTTGACGAACAAACTCTCCCTTTTTCACCTTCTGCGCTTTCATGTGCAGGTATTGGGTACTGTATGTGCCATTATGTTTGATCTTGACATATTTTCCGTTACCTCCTCTTCGAGTAGATTCTGTTACGGTTCCATCGGCTGTAGCAACAATGGGGGTACCAACATTCGCGGCATAATCCGTTCCCTTGTGAGGCCTAACTTTGTAACCGTAGTAGGCAATCCTACGATTTAAATTATATCGTGAGGATAACCTGTACCCAAATTTTATAGGAGCCCTAAGAAAGGTGCTTCTAAGGTTATTGGCATCTTGGTCAAAATAATCCAATATGTTGTTCACAGAATCGGCAACATATGGAAAAGCATAAACTTCCCTTCCTTTGTGCTCAAAAATGGCCGCTTTAATTGGGCCTCGGCCAGCGTAAACGGTATCGTTGATATATCTTTCATCGAAAACCACTTTGAATTTGTCTCCTTTTTCCAATCTGAAGAAATCAATGGTCCAAGCATAAATTTCGGATAGACCTATGGTTACCCCGTAATCCACTCCTAAATTGTCCATGGCTTCGGAAAGATTGCTGGTAATAATACCTCCAACCTCTCTTTCTTTGAGCGTAACCTTCTTTCTGTTTTTGTAGGCGACAACGGAATCGCGTAAATCAACTACAGTATAATTTATTTTGTCGTTTTGATAAATAAATACTTCTGCTACTTCTGAAGTATCTTTTGATTTAAGAATCAAATATGGTTTACCTACCATAATTTTACGAACATCGAAGGTGTCACGATAATTTTCTGAGATTGTAAAAATTTTGGGGTAGTCCACTTTATTCTTGAGCATAAGCTCCCCAAAACTGTCTCCATTACGAACCGTATCTTGAACTACATTGAATTCATCAAGGTTAAAGCCATAATGAAGTTCTGGAAGTTTTTCGATTACTTCAACTTTTGCCACTTCATCAACCGGTTCTTTTATCTGTTTACATGATGCCAGCATCGCCAGAATCAAAATTGCCCCAATACTTTTATACATTTCTTTACTTTTCCTTGTATTCTTTACTTGTCGGATTAAAAATATGGTCCACCCATTCTTTTCCCCATGTATCCAGTTCATATTCTGAGTACAAAGTTGGGAAAAATATTATTCTCTGAAAACTTGGAGGCAAATATGCTTTCCAATTGGTTCCTCCTGTTGCTTCAATATCCGCTCCTTCTTTGGCCAAATACCTATGAGCCGACCCCATGTGCATTAATGGCCAATTTACATTGGCATTCATATCCAACTCTTTTAACGCTGAAATTAGTTCTTCATTGTTTTTGGAAGAATCGGGCAATTGTAGGTATTTATGATATATGGTGCTTTCTTTTACTTGATTGGCAATACGTAAAAACCTGGGTGTATATCTCACCTCAAATTGTTTTAGGGTCAACGTTTTTTCCCCAGTACTCTTATCGGTCGCTCCTTTCTTCCAATAAACGTGTTCGAAAAGCTCTTCGATACTATCTTCTGAAGAAAATGAATCCCTTTGGGACGAGTGCACCAAGTTTTCCAATGGGGTGGCATAAAATTCTATCATTCTATACTGCGCTGATTGAAATCCACTTGCAGGTAACAAGGCCATTCGGTATCTAAGAAACTGTTCCCGCTCCATTCCTTTTATCATAATGCTGAATGAGGATATAAGCGCTTTAAAGTAACTATTGATCCGCCGTGCCTTTTCTATAAAAAATTGAAGGTCTTGAGATTTATCCTCTACAATCTGTTTTTGTTCGTGAAGGATAAGTTTAAAGTAAAGCTCGGTTATTTGGTGGTACATGATGAAGATTTCTTCATCCGGGAAATGTGTTCTCGGTACTTGAAGACTGAGCAGGGTGTCCAAGTGGATATAATCCCAGTAAGTAAGGTACCGTTGATAAAGAAGTCCGTCCAAATAAGAACTTAGGTCTTGACCCGAGTTTTTGTACTTTTCTTCTAACTTGTTGATTTGGGAAACAATTTTTGCATCCTTATCCATTAATGCCCATTTACTGTTTCATTATTATTTTAAACTGGTTCTTAAGTCCATTATATCCATCCAGGTCGGCTTTTAAAGATCCTACAGCCAAATCGGCCTTAATTCGGATTGGAATCTTGTTCCAATCATTGGATACCCATAAGGTCAAACTTTCTTTTTCCTTAAATACACGGCCAGATTGAACCAGAGGCCTAAATTTAAGACATTCCACCTTTCCAAACTTGGTCCTCAGAATTTCTTTTCCCAAATATTTCAACTGAAACCTAAAAACCCCGTCATCATCAAATAGCAAATCCAAATCAATGGAGTCGCCCTTTTCAAATTCTTCGAGATTATAATTACTCCTTAAGAAATAGGAGGCTGAAATCAGATCCTGTATTTGATTATGTATTGGAATGTCTATTTCTGTGCCATTTTTGTTGTCCTTAAGCAGGGCGGTATCCTCTTCATAATCGAAATCGATTTCTATATCCTTGGTATATCCTCCTTCATCTATTTTCCGAATAAACTTATATGGTTTTCCATAGTCACGGTCAAAATAACTTTCATACGTATCGTCAACTTTAAAAAAAATACTAGCAAAACCTGTAGTTTTTCCCCTACCCTCAACATGATAGACCGGAACCCCCTCCAATGTACTGGAAGTTAAATGCAAGGTTGCGTAACTTGCGTTTAAGAATCCATAATGTATCCTATACTTAAGCCATTCCCCTGGTTTAAATGCTGGCCTTGGACTTTGACTAAAGATTGGCAATGCAAAAAGAAGTAAAAGTAAGGGCGTTAGTATTTTTTTCATAAACAATTTATTGTATAAAATTAGTAAAATTGCATTAGGGGCTATGCCATTTACTTATAGTAAAACAAAAGTTATTCCAAAATATTATATACAAAAAAAGCCCAGTCTTAAAACTGGGCTTTTCCTAAATAACCAACCAAACTTTAAATTATGAAAAACCAATACTTAAAGTTATAAGGGAACCACCCCTTATGTTGATACAAAGATACGTCACGCTTTTGTAGGAAAAAGCGTTTTTAACGGACTTTAACTAAAACCTATAGTTTTGATCGGTTTTATTGTTTTTTTTGACAAATAATTAAGATAATTGTCCGTTTTGATGAAGAGGTAAAATCAAAACCAATACCCAACACTTACGAAAAAATGACCGTCACTTATCTCTGGTGACCAGGAATAGTACAATTGAATCGGTCCCAAGAAAGATTCAAAACCGTAGCCGAGACCATAGCCGGAAAAACTTGGCTCCTCAAACCAATCTCCAGTTCTAAAAAGATCGTCGGCAACATTGGCGAAATTGGCGGAAAATAGTGCGTGGTGCTTTGGAGCAATACGATAATCCAAACGTCCGTAACCTTTTACATAACTGTTACCCGGAATACTGAGAAAATCATATCCAAAAAAGGGAACAAAATTGTTAACGAAGTTATTCCCAAAACCTCCCAAAATAAAATCGAAGGAGGATATCTTGGATGTTCCTAGTTTTACCCCTCCACTGGCTTCTATATTTAGAATAAGATTGTTAGACAAGGAGAAAACACCCCCTAGCCTGGCTTTTGCAACAGCCAATTCAGAGAAGTTATCGTTATAATCCGATGAAAAAGCATAAAAATGCATGTCGCCATCAAACAACAGGCCACTCGTGGGAAAATATTTATCGTCGTAGGTATCTAATTTAATCTGGGAAAATACACTAAAATAGTTTGAGTTTTCGAATGTGCTCCTTTGGTTGGATGCCGAAATAGCAATTTCTGCTTCTGGATCTATTTTGTTCAATGTTCTGGTACTATAGTTCAAAAATTTGTGTTCTGCCCCAATAGTAAATGCGAATTCCTCCTTGAGAACTGTTTGCAGGTATATTTGATTCGTTAGATCCGTTACATCAATATTAATTCTTTGAATATTAGGGTCGTTCGGCACATTAAAATTATCTCTGATCAAGGAAAAATCAGCGTCGGCATCAAAATCTGTCAGCTTGGAGTTTATGCCAAAACTCCAGTAATACCCTTTATCCAAATAGTACTGCATATTGTACCTAATGTGGTCTCCTAAAATAAAATCAAAAGATGCCACATCATCTTTCATTAAAAAGTTTTTCTTGGTAAGGTTTATAAGGGCTGCACTTTTATACAGATCATCGTAGTGTGCAGACATTTTTATAAACATCTTTATTGGGTTTTCCTTTAATTTTAAAATTAAATCCGTGCCCAACCCATTGGATACCAGATCATATCTAATCGCCTTAAAGTTTCCAGTAGCCGAAAGATTGTTTATGCCCTGCCTCAAATCATCGAATGAAATTTTTTCTGCCAAGTTGAACCTTAACTTACCTTTTATAAATCCTCTTGTATACCTGTCGTTCCCTTCAATGATCATCCTATTAATGGTCAAACTATCTACCATTACAATCTTATTGCTTGGTTTTGACACTTTGTTTTGTGCTTGGGCTATTTGGTTCAGCTTTTCAATTTTATCTCTTGCGGATATTTCACCGTTCGTCACAATCTGATTCCCTTTTTCAAAATCAATAACAGAAAACTTTTCAATGTCCGGTCGTATATAAACATCGGTTTTTTTGGATTTTCTCTTCATATCGTTCACCGTACGATAATTGTTGATTTGGAGAAGAATCTCTGTTGCCGAAGAGAGGGATTCCCTCGTAGCCAAATCATGCTGTACATCGACCCCGATTATAATATCTGCACCCATGGCTTTAACATAATCTATAGGATAGTTGTTCACTACCCCTCCATCAATTAAAATTTGGTCATCTATTTCAGCGGGTTCAAATAACGATGGAAATGTCCCGCTGGCCACAATGGCTTCAGGAAGGTACCCTTTGTCCAATAAAACTTCATCTCCTGTTTCCATATCGGTGGCTACACATAAAAAAGGTATCGGCAGTTCACTAAAATCCCGTACATCTTTCACATGAAAAAGTAACTGCACCAAAAGATTGTAAATGTTTTGTCCTCCTGAAATTGCTTGCGGAAACGACACTTTAAAATTATCAAAGGGCAGTGAAAGGGCATACCGTTCCGAGTCTTCTTTTTCATAAAATGTTTTAGCACTTCTTGGAACATTATCCTGTATCAAATTGGTAAAATCGGTGCTCCTAAAAATGGAGTCCAATTGCTTCGCAGAGTAACCGGATGCATACAATGCGCCAATAATAGCTCCCATACTTGTTCCTCCGATGAAGTCAACTTTAACACCGGATTCCTCTATAACCTTTAATACTCCGATATGGGCCAAACCCTTGGCCCCACCGCCACTGAGCACAAGTCCTACTTTAGGTGGTTTGTTTTCAGAAGCATGTTGGGCCATGCCCATAACACCAAGTAAGGTAAGTAAAACTGTAATGGTAATCGCTTTGGTTCTCATTGCTTACTTATGAAAGGTTTTATAAATTTTTTTTGCCTTGGATGCTCCAACGGAGGCTGTTAAATTTTCCAAGGATGCTTCTTTGATTCGTTTTACGGATTTGAATTGTTTTAACAACTGTTGCGCAGTTTGTTCCCCAATTCCTTGAATATCGACCAACTCGGAACTAATAGCTTCTTTACTCCTTTTATTCCTATGATGTGTGATTCCAAACCGGTGCGCTTCGTTTCTTAGCTGTTGGATTATTTTTAGGGATTCCGACCTTTTGTCCAAATAAAGTGGCACAGGATCATCTGGAAAATAAATTTCTTCCAAACGCTTTGCAATTCCAATAATGGCAATTTTGCCTCGAAGCCCCAAAACATCCAAACTTTTTAAGGCAGAAGACAATTGACCTTTTCCCCCATCTATTACAATGAGTTGAGGTAAAGGTTTATCTTCCTCGAGCAACCTTTTATATCTTCTAAAGACCACTTCTTCCATACTCGCAAAATCATCTGGCCCCTCCACTGTTTTTATATTGAAGTGTCGATACTCTTTTTTTGAAGGTTTCCCATCTTTAAAAACAACACATGCGGCAACAGGATTACTTCCTTGGATATTGGAATTGTCAAAACACTCAATATGCCGTGGTTCCTCCGAAAGTCTTAAATCCGACTTCATTTGCGCCATTATCCTTTTGGTATGACGGTCAGGATCGGTCATTTTGATTTGTTTTAATTTATCTTGCCTGTAAAATCTCGCATTACGTTCCGAGAGGTCCAATATCCTACGTTTATCTCCCAACTTTGGGAGGGTTACCTTTATATCATCGTCTACCATAACAGGGAAAGGCAAATACACCTCTCTAGATTTGGAATTGAACCGCTGCCTGATTTCCGTTATGGCCAATTGCAATAATTCCTCATCGGTTTCTTCCAACTTCTTTTTTATTTCCATTGCGTGCGATCTAATGATAGCTCCGTGGGAAATCTGTAAAAAGTTCACATAGGCATGTGTCTCATCAGAAATAATGGTAAATACATCTACATTGTTGATTTTTGGGTTTACCACTGTAGATTTTACCTGATAATTCTCAAGGATATCAATTTTATCTTTAACATGCTGAGCTTTTTCAAATTCCATATTATCAGCAAACTCATTCATTTGTTGCTTAAATGTTTGTATGGAACTTTTTAAATTGCCTTTAATAATCTGCCTTATGTCTTCAATCTGTTCATTATAGTCCTTCTCGCTTTGCAGTCCTTCGCAAGGCCCCAAACAATTGCCTAAATGATAATCTAGGCAAACTTTAAATTTTCCTGCTGCAATTTTTTCTTCAGAGAGGTCATAATTACACGTACGTAGTGGGTATAGACTCTTTATTAATTCCAAAAGAGTTCTAACTGTTTTCATACTGGTGTAAGGTCCAAAATACTCCGAACCATCCTTTATTAGCTTTCGTGTAGAAAAAACTCGTGGGAAACGTTCATTTTTAATGCAAATCCAAGGATAGGACTTATCATCCTTTAATAACACATTATATCTTGGCAACAATTTCTTAATCAGATTGTTTTCCAACAAAAGTGCATCGGATTCAGTAGCCACAACAATATGCTTAATGGAATGTATTTTCTTAACAAGCACCCTGGTTTTACCGTATTCCTGCTTTTTATTAAAATAGGAAGAAACCCTTTTTTTTAGGTTTTTGGCTTTGCCAACATAAAGAATCTTTTCATCAATATCATAAAATTGATACACCCCCGGATTGTTGGGCAGCGCACTTAATTGTACTTTTAAAGATGTTGGTCTTGACATAGAAGTTCGAAAAAATAGGAACTAAACACACTTTACAACAAATTTATATTTTAATTGTGGGGTTTCTTGTTAAACTTGATCAATTCCCGTTCTGCATTGATATTTCCTTGCTTCCAACCCATAAAACGTTAAAAGACAGACAAAATAAAAAATAGCAGGTTGACGGAAGATTAAACCCAAACTGGGGTTTTTGTATAAAAAAACTACGGAAAACCTACAATACCACTCTTACATATTTGGATAAAAATGTTAAACAGTTGCTAAAAATGTGTATTTCATCGATAAAAAGTGCATTTCACAGTAAAAGTTTCGATTGTTTTACTTACATTTAACGGTATAAATACAATACGATGGAAAATTATATTATCGTTTTGGGAATGTACTTGATTTTGATGCTTTTCTTCAAAATCTTCTTTTCTGTTGCCACAAAAGAAGAGTAAATTCAAAAGTACCGTACCCCCGAACAACCTCTAAATCTTCAACATTCAAATGTTGAAACGTGAACTAAGAAAAAAATACAAAAATCTGAGAGCGGATATATCTTCTGTACAGGCTTCGGATTTTAGTTTAATTTTAGCAAACAGTTTGCTTCAAATCCCTATATGGGATTTTTTTTATTACCACATCTTTTTGAGTATGGAAGAAAAAATCGAGGTGGACACACTTCCTTTGATCACGCTTCTACAGGGCAAGGACAAAAACATTGTGGTCCCCAAGGTGTCGGGGAAATATTCAATGAAAAATTACTTACTTACCGATAGCATTACAATAAAAAAAAGCTCCTACGGTGTACCGGAACCAATTGATGGGATAGAAATACCTGAAAATAAAATAGATGTGGTATTTGTGCCGCTTTTAGCTTTTGACGCTTTAGGTAACCGCGTTGGATATGGCAAAGGTTATTACGACACTTTTTTGAACAAGTGTAATAAAGAAGCTATAAAAATCGGTCTATCGTTTTTTGGCGCGGAAAATGAGCCTATAACGGATGTTAATGAAAATGACGTAAAACTAGATTACTGTGTTACTCCTGATCAAATCTACACTTTCTAACCAGTAACACTTTTTATTTTTCTTCCTGATTTGGAAATGCTTTTTTGTTGAACACAATTAAAATACCCACCCCTGTGCTGATCGCGGTGTCTGCAATATTGAAAACAGGTTCAAAAAATCGGAAGCGTTGACCTCCCCAAGAAGGCACCCAACTTGGCCATGTTGTATCTACCAATGGAAAATAAAGCATATCCACCACCTTGCCATGAAGTAGGCTCCCATATGAATCATCTGCAAAAAGTGTAGCAACCTGTCCGTTACTGTGATCAAAAATAACACCGTAGAAAACGGAATCTATTATATTCCCCACAGCTCCTGCAAATATTAAAGAAACAGCCAAAATCAAGGTCTTTGGAGATTGTTTTTTTATAATATCCCAAAGCCAGTAGGCTATTCCGAAAACAGCAAAAATCCTGAATATAGTTAAAACCAATTTTCCAAAGGGTTCCGAAATCGGTAACAAATCGCTCAATTTTGTTCCCCATGCAGCTCCTTCGTTTTCTATAAAAAGAATTTTGAACCAACTAAAAACATTATGTGATTCACCGAGTATAAAACTGGTTTTGATGTAGATTTTACTTATTTGATCCACAAGCAGAATCAAAATGATAATAATAAGGGACTTTTTTAAACTCATGCTTTTAACTAAAGGATTGCTAAAATATGGATATTATTTTGTTTTAGTGAGAATGATATCCCCTTCAATAGTCTTTAGAACAAATTGATGGTGTCCAAAAGGAATAAACTCTTTCTGTACATTACCGTACAAGCTTTTTGCCAGAATGTCCCCACTCGGGGCCATCACCATGATATCTCCCTTTTGGGTGGTAACCTCAACAGATTCCGATACATTTTCCAAGGAACAGCGCCCATCGGACAAGGTGATGTTCAAATTCTCATATTTTCCCGTGACATATACATTGGTATTAGTACCAAAAACCTTCACATTTTTATATTCTGGCACACTTATTTCCAAAGCTATGGAAACAACTTTGTGTGCACTCAACTTATCATTTGGATTTACAAAAAGTGGTTGAAAATCTGCCTTTATCAATGCGGTGGTCCCACTTTCTTTGATGGAAACCAATAAATCTTTCGCATATTCACCTTCCATACTGGCAGCAACCTGAACATTACTAGATAACGTCGTCTTTAAATCGATTCGGTAACAGTATTGGGCATCAATCTGAATGGTTTCGGTCCTAGGATCTATGAAGGCCTTCCTTACCAATTTTTGGCCGTGAACGTGCACGAGCATAAAAAAGACAAATAAAAAGAACAGCGGCCTCATAAGAAAAAAACGCCCGAAGGCGCTTTGATTATTTCTGCATGTTCTTCGCCTCGATGCTCAATGTAGCGTGGGGTACAAGCTTTAATCGCTCCTTATTGATCAGCTTTCCGGTTACCCTGCAAACACCATAGGTTTTGTTCTCAATTCTTAACAAGGCATTCTTAAGGTCTCTAATAAACTTCTCTTGACGAATTGCCAACTGGGTGTTTGCTTCTTTGCTCATGGTGGCGGAACCTTCTTCGAACGCCTTAAAAGTAGGTGATGTATCGTCCGTACCATTATTGCCATCGTTCATATAAGAGCTTTTTAATAGCTCCAAATGTTTTTGGGCTTTTTCTATTTTCTCTTCTATCAAAGCCCTGAATTCTGCAAGGTCCTGATCGGAGTATCTTACTTTTGAATCTTCTGCCATTTTCTAGTGTTTTTGAATAAACAATTTTGTGTTCACCTCATCAAAGGCAATTGCAATGCCTTCTTCAAGTTTTTCTTCGAAATTCAACTCGGCGGTCAAGGTTTCCGTTTTTATGTATTCCTCATTACTGGAAACCGCATTTTCTACAAAGCCGTCCTTCAATATTTTTATATCAATCTTATCAGTCACCTCAAATCCAGATTCCTTTCTTAGGTTTTGGATTCGGTTTACCAATTCTCTGGCGATACCTTCTTTCCTCAAAATGTCGTCTATGGTCACATCCAATGCTACAGTCAACGGACCTGAGCTCGCTACCAGCCAACCTTCAATGTCTTGGGAACTTATCTCTACATCGGTTAACTGTAAATTAACGGTTTTATTTTCCAATTGTAGCAATATTTCTCCGTTGCGTTCAATTTTTTGGATGTCTTCTTGGCCTAATTTCGAAACTTCAGTGGCTATGGCCTTCATGTCCTTGCCAAATTTTGGACCCAATACTTTAAAGTTGGGTTTGATTTGTTTCACCAAGATTCCCGAAGCGTCGTCCAACAACTGGATTTCTTTTACGTTGACCTCAGATTTTACCAAATTCGACACAGCTTCGATATCACTTCTTTGTTCATCATCTAAAACCGGAATCATGATTTTTTGAAGTGGTTGACGTACTTTTATTTTTTCTTTTTGACGGATGGAAAGCACCAAAGAAGAAATTTTTTGCGCTAATTGCATCTTGCGTTCCAGGTCCTTGTTGACCATTTTGGAATCAAAAACCGGAAAATCTGCAAGGTGGACACTTTCATAACCATCCTTTTTTGTGGTCGCATCCAAGTCTTTGTACAACCGATCCATAAAGAACGGAGCAATTGGTGCGGACAATTTAGCCACTGTCGCCAAACATGTATATAAGGTTTGGTAGGCAGAAATTTTATCCTGTTGGTAATCACCTTTCCAGAAACGCCTTCTACTTAAGCGAACATACCAATTACTCAAGTTTTCCTGCACATAATCGGAAATCATCCGTGCTGCACGAGTAGCTTCGTAATCTTTATATGCTTCATCCACATTTTTTATCAAAGTGTGTAGCTCTGACAAAATCCATTGATCAATCTCTGGCCTATCTTTTAATGGGGTATCGGCTTCAGAATAATCAAATTCATCAATATTGGCATATAGCGCCATAAAGGAATAGGTGTTGTAAAGTGTTCCGAAGAACTTTCGCTTTACTTCCACAATTCCTTCAATATCAAACTTTAAGTTGTCCCATGGGTTGGCATTGGAAATCATGTACCAACGAGTGGCATCGGGTCCATGTTCCGGCAACACCTCAAACGGGTCAACCGCATTACCCAGTCGTTTGGACATCTTTTTGCCCTCTTTGTCCAAAACAAGTCCATTGGAGACCACATTTTTGTATGCAATACTATCAAAAACCATCGTTGCAATGGCATGGAGCGTATAGAACCAACCTCGGGTCTGGTCTACACCTTCTGCAATGAAGTTGGCCGGGAATGCAACCCCGTCATCAATTAACTCATTGTTCTCAAAAGGGTAGTGCCATTGTGCATAGGGCATGGAACCGCTATCAAACCAAACATCGATAAGGTCAGCTTCGCGTTTCATTGGCTGACCTGATGGAGAAACCAAAGTAATCTCGTCAACTATATTTTTATGCAGGTCTATTTTATCATAATTAGACTCGCTCATGTCACCCACTACAAAGTCTTCGAAGACATCTTTCTCAAGAATACCAGCCGTAACGGCTTTGGCCATTTCCGACTTTAATTCTTCTACAGATCCAACCATCAGTTCCTCTTTACCATCTTCGGTACGCCATATAGGTAAAGGTATACCCCAATACCTGGATCGGGACAAATTCCAGTCGTTCGCATTGGCCAGCCAGTTGCCAAATCTACCTTCTCCGGTGGATTTTGGCTTCCAATTGATGGTCTGATTCAACTCAAACATACGGTCCTTGACATCTGTCACCTTAATGAACCACGAATTCAAAGGATAATATAGGATGGGTTTGTCCGTACGCCAACAATTCGGATAACTGTGTACATACTTTTCCACCTTAAAGGCCTTGTTCTCAATTTTTAGTTTGATAGCAATTTCTACATCTATGGACTTTTCTGGCGCTTCGCCATCCTCGTAGTATTCGTTCTTTACGTACTTACCACCAAATTCTTTGAGTTCCGGTCTAAATTTACCTTGAAGATCCACCAATGGTACTGGATTGTCGTTTTCGTCCAAAATCAACATCGGGGGCACCTCTGGTTTAGCTTGTTTTGCCACCAAGGCATCGTCCGCACCAAAGGTGGGCGCTGTATGTACGATTCCCGTACCATCCTCGGTAGTCACAAAATCTCCGGAAATTACTCGGAACGCATTCTCTGGGTTTTGATAGGGCTGTACATAATCTATCAACTGCTCGTACTGAATGCCGACCAAATCCTTGCCCACAAAGCTTTCGCCCACTAAGAATGGAATCTTTTTATCGCCTTCTTGGTATGATAGTAGTTCTTCCTCGGTCTCAACTTTGGAGAACTTTCCAGAAAAATTATAACCAACCAAATTTTTGGCCACTATTACATTAATTGGCTCAAAAGTGTATTGGTTATAGGATTTTACGAGTACATAATCAATTTTCGGGCCTACCGTCAATGCAGTGTTCGATGGAAGTGTCCACGGAGTTGTTGTCCATGCCATCAAATGTATATCTGCCTCAATATGTTTCAAAAAATTGGGCAATGAGTCGCGCTTGGCCTTAAACTGGGCCGTAACCGTGGTGTCCGTTACATCTTGGTAGGTACCTGGTTGGTTCAGTTCATGTGAGCTTAAACCGGTACCTGCTTTTGGTGAATAGGGCTGTATGGTGTAGCCTTTATATATAAGTCCTTTGTCGTAAATCTGTTTGAGCAACCACCAAACGGATTCCATATATTTGGGCTTGTACGTGATGTATGGATCATCCATATCCACCCAATACCCCACTTTTTCGGTCATTTCGTTCCATACGTCGGTGTAACGCATCACCGCTTTTTTACAGGCCGCATTGTAATCTTCTACCGATATTTTTTTTCCAATATCCTCTTTGGTGATTCCAAGTTCCTTTTCCACACCAATTTCAACAGGCAGACCATGGGTGTCCCAGCCGGCTTTTCTTTTTACCTGATACCCTTTCATGGTTTTGTATCTCGGAAATATATCCTTTATGGTACGTGCCATAACATGGTGGATTCCCGGCATACCGTTTGCAGATGGAGGACCTTCATAAAACACATAGCTCTCCTTACCTTCCCTTGTGGAAACGCTCTTTTCAAAAATCTGTTTGTCTTTCCAAAAGTCAAGAACTTCGTCAGATACTTTTGGTAAATCCAATCCCTTATATTCCGCAAACTTCATATGCTACTTCTTCTACTAGAATTCCAAGTTTGCAAAATTATAAATTTTAGATGGAATTATACCCTCCCTTTTGGGATTAGAATTTGCATAATTCCCTTAACCTAAATATGATAAGCACGTAATCCCATGATTACAATAATTTTCCTATCTTACTATGTTATTAACACTTAACCATTTTAATTATGAAAAAAGTACTGATTGCTACAATGGCCCTGACTTTGTCGATGTCTGTAATGACATCTTGCAAGGATGCCAAAGACAAAACAGAAGAGGCCACCGAAGAGGCCGTAGAAACATTGGATGAGGTTGGCACGGATTTAAAAAAAGCTGCTGAGGACACCAAGGACGCAATGAAAGAAGCTGGCGAAGATGCTAAAGAACTGGGTGAAAAGGCAATGGATAGCATCAAAAAAGCTGGTGAAGAAACCATGGATAGCGCAAAAGAAGTAGGAGAAGACATGAAGGATGCAGCCAAAAAAGCTATTGATAGTATGTAAACCTGCACGCTTACATTTGTGAAAAATATTTACTAAAGAAAAGGCTCGGTAAATTCCGAGCCTTTGTTTATTTAGAACATATATCCCAATCCCAAAACTAGATTGGTTCCTGCTGCGGTAATACCCGAGGAATACGTTCTATATCGTTGGTTCGTCACATTTTCCAAACTTACAGAAGCTTTCAACGCATTGGTTATTTGATATTGTGATCTTACATTAAAAGTGTACCAAGAAGGGGAATATGGATTTCCATCTGCATCGCTCGCATACATATAGGTTTTACTTTGTTCCGAAAGTGCCAGATCATCATTACTCACCTCTCCGTTATAATTAAGAAAAATATCGGTTTTTAATTTTTGATTTTCCCAAATTAGGTGAACGTCGGCAAAAGTGGGTGCAGCATGCCGTGATGGACTATCCGTGCCATCATCATCCTCCTCGACCCCTTCTGTGAACGTTAAATTGGAAGTTAGCGAAAGATTCTCACTAAAAAAGGCTTCCAATCCAAACTCAAACCCGTACACATAGGCCTTTGCAGCATTTTGAATTGCTTGTACATTACTTGGTACGCCGTTGTAGTCAATTTCCGTTTGTCCATCAAAAGAAAAATCCCTTCGCACCAAGGCATCTACCAAGTAAGTATAATAGGTAGCACCTTTCAGCACCACCACATCTTTAAAGTTTTTTCTAAGCCCCAATTCACCATTATAGGCATACTCCGGCTCCAGATCGGGATTTGGTACAACCACCGACCCTGGTTCTGATTCAAATATTTTTCCGATATCATCAATATTGGGTGCTCTAAATCCTGTGGAACCATTTAATGTTACCTGCAAATCAGACTTCGGGAACCAACTAAGCCCCAAACTACCGGTGAGTGCTCCAGTAACAATATCAGCTTCATCAAATGGAAAGGAATAAAAAGTTGAATCGAACTGAGCATCTACCCAAACTTGACTATATCGAATACCTGATAATAAGGAAAGGGTAGGATTTAACTGGTACTCCCCATTTATATACCCAGCCAAGGTCTGCCAAGTGGCACCATCGGGATATCGTGAAGGTGTTTCCGATTTTTCATCGGTTTCAATATTGCGGACACTTCCTTTGGAATCTACCTTGTTAAATATATATTCGGTCCCATAATAAAGGTGAAGATTACCCATTTTCTTGTTTTCAAAATCCAAATTCACCGATAGGGCGTCCACTTTTTCACTTGTTGAATAAAGTTCCAAATCTTGAAAACCCCTGTCGTGTCTACTTTCTTCAAAAAATTGGTATGCTGTTGTCAATTTTACCCCATCATAGAATTTATTTTTTCCTTTATGGGTAATTTGAAAATTACCCATAAACCATTTTTGTGGACCATAATACCACTCTGCAGAACGAAGGCCATCACCATCGCTATTAGGTCTAATTAACCTGTCATATCTGGAAAAATTAGAGGTTTCGGAATAATACAAGCCCATATCATAATTCCATGTATTATTAGGTTTGTACGCAAATTTTTGCAGTAAATTAATTTGGCTATAGCCCGAGGTAACTTGCTTTTTAGGGTCATCATTTTCCACCAAAACATCAGTTCCATTTTGACGAATTACAAAGTTGTTTCTCAAATAAGAGTCGGGACCATGCTCACCCATTTTTAAATCATCAAAATTATTATAGGTAAAACTGGTATACGATGCCCATTTTTTCTTCCCAAAATTAAAATCTACATGGGCGGTGTTTTCATTATTGACCGATGCATATCTGTAATTTACATTTCCTGAAAAAGCTAAGCTATCGGCATATGAGAAATGAGGGGTCTGGGTATAAAAATTCATTACGCCCCCAATGGCATCACTACCGTAGATAACAGAGCCCGGCCCAAAGGTCACCTCTGCTTTTTTAATTGTGAAAGGGTCAATAGATATTACATTTTGGAGGTTGCCGCCCCTAAATATGGCGTTGTTCATTCGAACACCATCTACGGACAACAAAATTCTATTTGTAGCAAACCCCCTGATCATTGGACTACCTCCGCCCAATTGGCTTTTTTGAACAAACACTTTACCACTATTCTGCAATAGGTCAGCGGACGTCTGTGGTGCGCTGAAAGCTATACTTCGGGCATCAAAGGTTTCAATTTTTTGGGGAACATTTTTTTTCTGCTGTTCCCATTTAGAGACCGACATAACAACTTCTTGGAGTTCTTCGGTTTTTAACTGAAGATAGATTCTGTTCCCTCTTCGTAAAATTTGATCTTTAGTCGTGGTATAGGTTTCATAACTGATGTGCTTAAATGTGATTCTTTCTTGGTGAGTAAAAATATCGAGCTCACTCTTCCCATTGAAATCTGTAATGGTGGTTTTTGACTGATTTTTATTAAAAATAGCAATGTTGTTTACTGGTGTTCCTGTATCAGCGTCCAGAACAGTTACTTCTTGTGCGTAAAATATTAGGGTAAAGAATAATGTAAATAGGGTTAAGGTTGGTTTTAGGTTTTGCATTTTTAAGTAAATACTGCATTTAATACGGCAAGTGACTTTGGTTCCCGGAATCCATGTATATGTAATCGGAAATACTGAACAACCATTTTTAAGAGTTCTCGCCTGTTAGACTTAGTTAATTTTATTGCCTGTAATGCCTCAAAATCCGTGCCTAAAAACTTTTTAAAATCATACAGCACTTCATTATGAATCAACGGGTTAAGGGATGGCGTCTCACAAAACCCCCCTTCCAATAGATCAAAAAACGGCATATCTGGATTAGAAGTGTCGGGATAAAAGCCTAAATACTTGGTGAGGTTGAGCAAGAATAAGATGTGGAAATTAGGTGAAAGCTTGTGGCCATCCATCCAATTTAAGGCATAGGTCAAATAATTAAAAAGGCTTTCATCCTGTTCTTGTTCTTGAATACTTATCCCTAACATTTCAGCCAAAAACAATACCATGCTGTTTTTTACAATATCGGTGTGCATGGTTTGGTATGGAACAGCTACTTTAACATCTCTAATGCTTTCCAAGGTTCCCTTATTCTTGTGGTTGGCAACAATTTCCAACTGCATTAGTGGCAAAAAATAAGCAGGACGGATTTTAGCTTTTTTAGAACCAAAAACACCTTTTAACAAATACGACTTTACCCCATCTGATTGTGTAAATACCCTTACAATAAGGCTAGTGTCCCCATATCTTAAGGATGAAAGTACAATGGCCTTGGTCGTGATTTGCATGGGCTAAAAAAAAGCAGTTACCAGAAGTGTAAATGTAACCACTACTTCTGGTAACTGCCAACCAAAAACCATTCTAGATGGTATTTTTATATCACTCCTTGCGCCAACATCGCATCTGCAACTTTTACAAAACCTGCAATATTCGCTCCTTTTACATAGTTGCAATACCCGTTGTTATCCTTTCCGTATTTCACACAAGAATCGTGGATATCAACCATAATTCCCTTTAATCGTTTGTCCACTTCTTGCCTAGTCCAGCTAATACGAAGAGAGTTTTGGCTCATTTCCAATCCGGAAGTGGCCACACCACCAGCATTAGAAGCTTTTCCAGGAGCGAACAAGATTTTCGCCTCATGAAAAGCGTGAATTGCCTCTGGGGTAGAAGGCATGTTGGCTCCTTCTGCCACCGTAATACATCCGTTCTTAATCAAGGTTTCTGCTGCATCGCCGTTCAATTCGTTTTGTGTTGCACATGGCAATGCGATATCGCAAGCTATTTTCCACGGTCTTTCCCCTTGATAGAATTCTGCTGATGGATACCGATCTACATATTCTGAAATTCTTCCTCTTTTGTTGTTTTTTAAATCCATCACAAAGGCAAGCTTTTCCTCATCAATACCATCTTTATCATAGATAAATCCACCAGAGTCGGAAAGTGTTAATACAGTACCTCCAAGATGTAACACCTTTTCCGCTGCATATTGGGCCACATTTCCAGAACCTGAGATTACCACTTTTTTACCTTCAAAGGTCTCGTTTTTGGTTTTTAGCATACTGTCGGCGAAATAAACGGCACCATAACCAGTAGCTTCTGGTCGAATCAAAGAGCCTCCCCAAGAAAGTCCTTTACCTGTGAGCACACCCGTAAATTCGTTCCGAATTTTTTTGTACATCCCGAACAGATAACCGATTTCGCGAGTACCTACTCCTATATCTCCGGCAGGTATGTCGGTATTAGGGCCTATATGTCGGCACAGCTCTGTCATGAAAGCATGGCAAAAACGCATAATCTCATCGTTTGATTTACCTTTTGGATCAAAATCGGAGCCTCCTTTTCCTCCGCCCATGGGCAAGGTGGTCAAACTATTTTTAAAGACTTGCTCAAATGCTAAAAACTTCAACACACTGGTATTTACGGTAGGGTGAAAACGAAGTCCCCCTTTGTAAGGCCCAATGGCAGAGTTCATTTGAATCCGATACCCACGGTTTACATGGATTTTCCCTTCATCATCTAGCCATACAACACGGAACATAATCATTCGCTCAGGTTCTACCATTCGCAATAGAATACTTTTTCCGTGATATATGTCGTGCTGTTCTATATAAGGTATCACGGTTTCCGCCACCTCCTGCACTGCTTGTATGAATTCCGGTTCATGACCATTTCTGGAAATCACCTCATCCATAAATACCTTTATTTTTTCTTCCATATATCGGTTAAAATTGATTGCTTTTTCGCCTACGAAAAGCACTTTCTTTATTGAATTATGATATTAAGGCCAAAATTATACTATTTCAATAATTTAAATATATATAGTACAACTTTTTCAGAAAATCTTATTTTAAGGCCTGTTCCAAATCGGTAATCAAATCTTCTACATCTTCAATACCTACGCTCAACCTGATTAAGGCATCAACCACTCCATTTTTTTCGCGCTCATTCTTAGGAATGCTACCGTGAGACATACTTGCCGGATGCCCAACTAAACTTTCAATACCTCCTAACGATTCCGCCAGGGTAAATATTTTCAATTGCTCCACAATTTTTATGGCCTGTTCGTAATTTCCTCCTTTGGGCACAAAAGAAATCATCCCCCCAAAGCCATCCATCTGTTTTTTGGCGATATCGTGATTAGGGTGATGTTCGAACCCAGGCCAGTAGACAATATCGATTTTAGGGTGATTCTTTAAATATTTGGCAATGGTTTCACCGTTTTCACAATGTCGCTGCATTCGTACATGAAGGGTTTTTATGCCTCGAAGGGTTAAAAAACTGTCCATTGGCCCACAAATTCCACCACTGGCTTTTTGAATAAAGTAGAGTTGCTCCGCCAAGTTTTCATCCTTTACCACCAAGGCCCCTGCCACTACATCACTGTGTCCTCCCAAATATTTTGTAGCAGAATGCATCACTAAATCTGCTCCCAATTCCAATGGCCGTTGTAAATAAGGAGTGGCAAATGTATTGTCCACGCCCAATATTATTTTATGTTGTTTGGTAATCTTTGCTACAGCCCGAATATCTATAATGTTCATCATGGGATTGGTTGGAGTTTCTACCCAGACCAGCTTCGTGTTTTCTGTAACCTGCGAAGCCAGTTTTTCCATATCAACCATATCCGAAAACAGAAACTTTATGCCGTATTTTTCAAAAACCTGTTTAAAAAGTCGGTAACTTCCTCCATATAGGTCGCTTGTGCAAATCACCTCATCACCAGGGCGCAAAAGTTTCATTACGGCATCAATAGCGGCCATCCCACTGCCAAATGCCATTCCAAAGTTCCCATTTTCCAAACTGGCCACTGACTTTTCCAAAGCAGTTCGAGTAGGATTTGAACCTCGGGAATATTCGTAACCCTTGTGCCCTCCCGGAGTGGGCTGCGCGTAGGTGGAGGTTTGGTAAATTGGCATCATTACCGCGCCATATGCCTCATCGGGTTGCTGTCCGCCATGGATAACTTTACTGTTAAATTTTAACTCTTTTTTACTCATGTTAAAACTTTCTTCATACAAATGTATCGTTATCTTTCGGTCTAATCAACGAAGTCTTATTTTTGATGACCCAAAAACCTTTATCTATGAGAAAATACTTTGGCACAATCTTTTTCCTGTCCCTTTTGACAGGTTGCCAAACAGAGAACAAACTTACATTTGAACCAACCCAATTGATAGGTGAAAATTGCGAAGGGTGTCCCTTGATAGAAATTAATATTCCCACTGCATTGGATGATTCGGCTGTTTCCGAAGCAATAAACAGGTCTGTTCAAGAAGAAATCATCAGTATTTTATCCTTTACCGAAGACGAAACTATTGATAATGTGGACAAAGCATTGCAATCTTTTACTAGTAGTTACAAAGAACTTAAGGCCAAGTTTTCTGATGAAGTGCCTTGGGAAGCCACTATAGACGGGGAAATAGTCTATGAGGACGAAAACATTATTACATTGCTATTAAACTCATATTCCTTTACAGGTGGCGCCCATGGGTACGCTTCCACATCTTTTTTAAATTTTGACAAAAGACAAGGCGAAGAGCTGGAGAACTGGGAACTTTTTGATGATATGGATGGCTTTGAGGATTTTGCCGAAACCAAGTTTAGAATTCAAGAAAAAATACCACAAGATGAAAATATAAACGCTACTGGGTTTATGTTTGAAGGTGATTCGTTTTTTTTATCACAAAATATGGGTTACACCAAAGAAGGCCTCCAACTCATCTACAATCAATACGAAGTGGCCTCCTACGCCGATGGACCAATAGTATTGTTGTTGCCTTACAACGAAATCAACCTGTATCTAAAACGAAAGGCGAAAATTTAGAATGATATTCATTTAAAATAATAGCGTATCCCTGCACCCAATAAAACGGTGGAATCGTTCAGGTCGCTATTAAAATGATAATATCCATTAATGGGTATTATCAAAGAAAACGAGTCAGAAATAAAGAAATCCATTTCAAAGGAAGCGTATACCCCATAGATAAAGCTGCTCTCCGCCTCAAGGGCATCAAATGCAAAATAGGTGTCTCCATTATTTATATACTTATACCCTAAAGATGGACCGCCACCAAAATAAAAGAAAATACCTCGCTTTGGAGAAGTTAGCACGGTTGTAAAATACCCAAAATTGAACAGGTAATCCTCATACGGAAATTCTACGCCAGAATTAGGTTTTTCTTTGGAAAAAGCAGCCACTAAGGCAACTTGCATGTAATCGGTGGAGCTATGATAATAGTTTGCATTGAGTTGTATGCCGTAACCATCGGTTTTATAACTTGGTGCCAAACCCAGGGAAAGGTTGCCCCTTTGAGAAAATCCGTTTTGAAAAGAAAAAATAAGGAGTACCAATAGGACTCCACTGCATAAGTGGTAGTGTTTCATTTTTGATTAAGATTTGGGTTCTTAAACTATTTGAAAACAAATATAACTGATTTTCATTCAGTTACATTCCAATAATCAATGTATAAAGATTAAACCCAAAAAATAAACTTCTCAAAAACAAATAAACTTCCAAAGAATCAATCTAGATGAAATAAGGAAATCTAGCTTTTGGCCAATGCTTTCTTTAAGGCCAAAATCGCACCCAAATGTAGTCCTTCATGAAAGACATTAAAGGACAGAGCATCCTCGGCACAGGTCAACCCAATTTTAGGAGTGGTCATATATTCCTTGTAGTTCTTGAACTTACCTTGTTCGTAATCGAGCTGTATATGCTTTACGGTGCTAAACAGGTAGTCAGCTATCTTTTCCATTTCAGCTTCAGAAGGTTCCCCTTCCGGAAAAGTGCCTTTTTTGTACTTGTTGACCAATTCTTCTTCAATGGTAAAATCCAGACCGCTCAATTTGTACGTCAACAATTCCAATGTTACCACCACATGGGCAATGTTCCACCAAATATTATTATTGAATCCTTCGGGAACTTTAAACAATTCCTCTTTAGGTGTATTTTGCAAAAAATTGTGAAGTAGTTTTCTGTTTTTTAGAAGAATGTCGAACGTTTTTTCCATAAGTTGCTATTTGGTGCCATAAAACTAGCCCTAAAATCTTAAAAGCGCCCCACATACATCACAAAATCCCACAATAAAATACACACCATTTATAAAAGCTGTTTAATTTATATGTTCGCACGTTATTTTATAACATTTTTGATTTCCTTTGTTCTTCCAATACTAGGTTTATGAAAAAAATATATCATCTGGGCAGTTGTTCTACCTGTAAGCGCATTCTCAAAGAATTGGAACCATTGGAAGGAGTGGAACTTCAAGAAATAAAATCTGAACCCGTTACACCTGAACAATTGGAAGAAATGGCGAAATTAAGTGGCAGTTATGAGTCACTTTTTAGTAGAAGGGCCATGCTTTTTCGACAAAGAGGACTTCATGAAAAGTCACTTTCGGAAACCGATTACCAAAAATTGATTTTAGAACATTATACTTTTTTAAAAAGACCGGTGGTTTTGGTTGACGGACAAATCTTTATTGGCAACTCCAAAAAAACGGTACAAGCTGCCAAAGTAGCTCTACATCAATGAGCAAAAGAACCTTTGCCATTTTGGCCGCCATTGGCGCCACCATTATATATGGTATAAACCACACAGTGGCCAAAGGAGCTATGCCTGTACATGTAAAACCTTTTGGTTTTATTTTTATACGGGTAGGTGGCGCTACGCTGATTTTTTGGTTGATTTCCTTGTTTGGTCCTAAAGAAAAAATAGAAAAAAGGGATTGGGGCAGATTACTGATATGTTCCGTTTTGGGAATGTCTATAAATATGCTTTCTTTTTTTAAAGGACTACAACTTTCCACACCAATAAATAGTGCGGTTCTAATCACTATTAGTCCTATAATAGTCGTAATTATCTCCGCCCTATTTTTGAAAGAAAAAATCACATGGAACAAGGGGTTGGGTATTCTTATGGGTTTTATAGGCGCTGTTGGACTTATTCTTTTCGGGGCAGAAATCCGCCAAGATGCTCCCAATATACCATTGGGCAACTTTTTATTTATAATCAATGCAACTGCATACGGTGCCTATTTGGTGGTAGTAAAAAAGCTGATTGAAACATATCATCCCTTTACGTTAATGAAATGGCTTTTTGCTATTGCTTTTATTATCAACCTGCCCTTAACTCTACCTGAGGTATTGGAAATAGAATGGGCAACTCTCCCACTTTGGGTTTATGGATCCATTGCATTTGTGGTTATTGGAACAACTTTTTTGACCTATTTGTTCAACATATTTGCATTGACACAGCTCAAAGCTTCTACAGTGGGCGCGTTTGCTTACATGCAACCCTTGGTAGGCATTTTATACGCACTCCTATCGGGAAAAGACCAACTTACCTTAGTCAAAACAGCAGCAATGGCCTTTGTACTTGTTGGAGTGTATTTGGCCAGTAAAAAGCCAAAAAGAAAATATAACAATTAGTTTGCTCCATACATCAATTCAAGATGCCCATTCATCAATTAGTGAGGTTTAGCAGCATTGTGACCTACTATCTTTATTGCCATACGCTCAATAATTTTTACATATGGTTTTAATAGGTATCTTTTTGGGAACATTTATTTTTCTTTTGTATTTGGCTTTATATTTTCTGCTAAACAAAGCTTACAAAATAAACCCTTTGCTTCATTTGGGTGGGTTTTATATAATAGTGGAGGTTCTGGACAAAGCGGTTTTCAGAATAATTCCCGAGAACTGGACTATAGCACAAATTGACACTCCTTTTCAGTTGGATGGCACTATTGGTTTTTTTCTTCGGTCAACTGAACCAAAAATGTCTGTTTATGATATGGCCATGGCAGTGCTCCTTATATACTTCTTCTTCTTTTTTATTTATAATGTAGGAATTAAAAAATATGTCAAGCGAACAAATTGAACGTCTCAAACAAAAGCTACAACAAGCAAAAGAAACAGATAATCATTATAAAGTTTTTGGAGCAGGGAGTCACAAATATGAAATGAATGGCCCTATAAGTATTTCAAAAATTATCGCATTCGAACAATATTACAGCGTTCAGCTACCAGAATGTTATAAAAGCTTTGTATTGCAGATTGGTAATGGCGGAAAATCGTTTCTAAACTCTGGTTCAGGACCTTATTTCGGAATCTATCCATTTGGACAAAATCTGGATGATTTGATTTATAAAAATGTGGAAAATCACTTAAAAAAAGAATGTGCACTTTATCCAAATATCACCTGGACAGAGTGGGATAAAATGACCGACCCCTTCTACGAAGAAGACATTACAGATGAGGATTACAATAGATTGAACGGTACTCTATATGGTGGAATATTGCCTCTTGGTTCACAAGGTTGTTCCTTTATACATGCCCTAGTTTTAAATGGTCCTCACAAAGGTAGGGTAGTTAATTTGGACCGAGGCGAACTGTCCCCTCCAAAATTTTCTGAAGACCATACCTTTTTGGATTGGTACGAACGTTGGCTCAATGAAATCATCTCGGGAAAATTGATAACAACTTCCCCGAGCTGGTTCGGTTATCCAAAACATTAAAACTTCTAGGCCAATTCCAAGTCTTTGGGTACCTGAACGTGCTTTCGGGTATCGGCCTTCGTCAATATTTTAAAATCATTCGATTTTTCCGTAGACTCAAAAGCCTTGAGAAATTCATCGGGCAGGCCAATTAATTTTCTTTCTTTTAAGTCAATCCAAGCACCCATCATTTCGCAACGTGCAAAGTTTTTGCCATTGTGGTCGAAAAAATTGTGCCTAAACTCAAAAAACATTCCATTCTCGCTCATACCAACAAATTCGAGCGAAACCTTTACAGGTTTCCCAGGAAATGCCTCTTTAAAATAGTACACGTGCTCATAAAACACAACTGGGCCAATATTATGGGCAGCCATACTATTTTGGTTAAATCCGAGCAAGCCCAAATAGGCCATGCGGGTGTGGCTCATAAAATTGATATATGCCGAATTGGCCAAATGTCGATTAGCGTCTATATCACTCCATCTAATCTCAAATTCTTTAAAAAACATAGTAGGATATTTTGTTATGCATGCATAATAATTGTAAAAATACCATAGTTTTGAAAACTGATTCCCATGAAGAAGTAGAATTGTTCCTATTTTTAAACATAGTTTAACACAGAACCCATGAGCGAAAAAGCGAAATTCATCAAAAATTTATCTCTACCTGTAGTTGCGGCACCAATGTTCTTGATATCGGGCCCAAAATTAGTGGTTGAATGTTGTAAAAATGGAATTGTGGGCACTTTTCCCGCCCTTAACCAGCGAACTAGTGAAGGTTTTGAGGAATGGCTTATTCAAATAAAATCCGAATTGAAGGCATTTGAGGAGGAAACCGGGAAAAAAGCGGCACCTTTCGGTGTTAACCTAATTGTGCATCCCACCAACCCAAGATTGAAGGCAGACGTAAAGCTTTGCGTAAAGCACAAAGTTCCACTCGTGATCACGTCTTTAGGTGCCGTAAGCCAAGTGGTAGACGCCATTCATAGTTATGGGGGGCTAGTATTTCACGACATTATCAAAAAACGTCATGGCGAAAAAGCTGCCGAAGCTGGCGTGGACGGGCTTATTCTCGTGTCTGCTGGAGCAGGAGGGCACGGAGGAACCATAAACCCAATAAGTTTGATTGCAGAGGTGAAAAAATTCTTCAACAAAACCATATTACTTTCGGGCTGTATCAGTACAGGTAGAGATGTTGCATCTGCCCTTCAAATGGGTGCCGATTTAGCTTATATGGGCACACGATTTATCAATACAGAAGAAAGTAAAGCTACGGAAGAGTACCGACAAATGATTATTGATGCAGGTGCCAACGATGTGGTTTATACAGCTGCCATTTCTGGGGTACATGCCAATTTTTTGAAAGCAAGTTTAAGCGCCGCAGGAATAACCGAAAAAGACTTAAAAAAAGACACCAAAATTGATTTCGGCAAGGAACTCGACACCGAAGCCAAGGCATGGAAAACCATTTGGTCTGCTGGTCAAGGGGTAACAACAATAGACAATGTTCTAACTGTATCTACACTGGTTGAGAACTTAAAAAATGAATTCAAAACATCGATAGAGGAACAATCAAGTCTTTTAAAAATCTATCCAAAGAATTAAATTTTAAAACATAATTGTACAGATGCCCCGAGTTGACTCCAATTATACACCTCCTCTTTTATTCAGAAATGGGCACTTCGCCACCATTTACTCAGGCATCATAAGATCGGTGAACGGGGTGGTTCAAAAAAGGGAACGCATATCACTTTCCGATGGGGATTTTTTGGATTTGGATTGGAGCGATTCCCAAATACCGACCCAAAAATTAGTAATTCTGCTACATGGATTGGAAGGGGATGCCCAGCGTCCTTATATCACGGGCAGTGCCAAAATACTCAACCAACATGGTTATGATACGTGCTCGGTAAACTATCGTGGATGTAGTGGCGAACCAAATAAAGCATACCGTTCCTATCATTCTGGTGCCACCGAGGATTTGATTGAAGTTCTTGAACATATTCTAAATACGAATAAATATTCCAAAATCTACTTAAAAGGGTTTAGTTTGGGAGGAAATCTTTTACTTAAATATTTAGGCGAAGGAAACCATCTTCCAAAAGAATTGAAAGGAGCGGTTGCGGTTTCCGTGCCGTGCAATCTTTACGATTCCTGCAAACAGTTACTCAATACAAAAAACATATTGTATGCGATACGATTCAAGGGAAATTTATTGGCTAAATTGAAACAAAAACAGGCCCTTTTTCCTGAGAAGATTACGGGTGCTGACATTAAAAAAATCAGAAATTTGAAAGATTTTGATGATGTATACACCAGCAAGGCTCATAATTTTAAAGACGCCATGGATTATTATGAACAATGCAGTTCCCTACAGTTTCTCCCAAATATAAAGGTCCCTAGTTTAATTATCAACGCCAAAAACGATTCATTTTTAGGACCTGAATGTTTTCCTGTAAAAGAAACAGACAACAATGCTGAATTATATCTCGAAACCCCCACTTACGGAGGGCATGTTGGCTTTTGGGGAAAGGACAATATCACGTATACGGAAAAAAGAGCTTTAGATTTTTTTGAGACCCTATAATTGTCGTGTGTAAAAGCATATTTTTTGTGTTGTAACTCACAAATTTCACTGCGAGTATTAATTCCCAATTACTTATCTTAGCATCTACATTGTATAAAATATACTTCAATAAAATTTAGCATGAAAAAAATTGTACTATCCTTGGCTCTTGGTGCCATGATAATAAGCTGTGGTGAGAAAAAAGAAGAAAAGAAAGATGGTTTTGAAGTAAACCGTACCAAAACCGAAGAAAAAAAGGCCGAAACCAAAGAAGAGGTCCCTGTAGATCTAACTAACAAAGGTGTTGGACCTATTACTAACCTAGAGTTTCCTGAAGATATAAACGAGGAAATGGCTGCTCGTGGCAAAGCTAAGTTTGATGCTATTTGCGTCGCATGCCATATGATAGACAAGCGTATGATTGGCCCTGCTGTAAAGGGTGTTTATGACAGAAGAAGCCCGGAATGGGTAATGAACATGATTCTGAATCCTAATGGAATGCTCAAGGAAGATCCAATTGCACAAGCATTGCTCAAAGAATACAACAATGCAATTATGCTCGACCAAAATTTAACGGAGGAAGAGGCCAGAGATGTTGCCGAGTATTTGAGAACTCTCTAACAAACAACTCATTTATAGAAAAAGCCGCTGTTTTTCACCAAAAACAGCGGCTTTTTTTCTATCTTATCACAAACTTTATCTCATGAAAAAAATTGTAATTCTAGCACTTTATTGTTTGTCCTTTCCTATTCTACTTTCACAAAATATCCAAGGAGCATGGGAATCCACTCAAACCAATGACGAGGGAGTGGAAATACAATACGTAACCATTTTTTCCGGAAATTTTATATCCGAAGCCTCATTTGAGAAGGCTAATGGAAAATTTAAAGGAACATGGGGAGGTAGTTTTTCCATTGAGGACAATGTAATCACCAATATTTTTGAATATGCTTCCTTAAACCCCGAATTGGTTGGAACCAGCCGAAGCACGTCTTACGAAGTTAAGAATGATAAACTACATATGGGAGGCAAAGCTTGGGACCGAATTGATGATGGAACACCTGGTGATTTATTCGGAGCATGGCTGATCTCTGGCAGAAAACGCGATGGTGAAATTGTACAACGTGACACTTCTGGGCCGCGAAAAACAATGAAAATACTGTCGGGAACACGTTTCCAATGGATTGCCTTTAACACCGAAACTAAAGCGTTTATGGGTACTGGTGGAGGAACTTACACCACTATTGATGGAAAATATACCGAAAACATAGGTTTTTTTTCCAGAGATGATTCACGCGTAGGAGCAAGTTTGCAATTTAACTATGAGTTGGTAAATGGGGACTGGCATCACTCCGGGCTCAGTAGCAAAGGAAAACCAATCTACGAAGTATGGAGTATAAGAACCCAATAAAACAATGAGGCTTAATCAAAGTTATCATTCAATGATTTACTGTTTTTTTGACACATAAACTAGTCATTTCTGTATAAATGAAAACCATTTCCATATTATTATTCTCGGTCATGCTTTTGGTCCAATCCTGTGTCAGTACAAAATCAAATAGCGATGCATTGTACAGTAGCACTTGGGAACTGGAGTATATTTCCGGACCACGAATTGCATTTGAGGGTCTATTCCCTGAAAAAAAACCACGGTTAACTTTCGATAAAGATTCAGGAAAGGTAACAGGAACGGACAGTTGCAATGGGTATTCAGCCGATTTTGAATTAGCGGAAAGCTCCATCGTCTTTGGAGACCCAGGCCCCACAACCATGATGTTCTGTGGTGGAAGCGAACGCCATTTTTTGACTATGATGAAGAAAATAGATGGTTACTCATTAAAAGATGGTAAACTCAATCTTTTAGTTGGTGAAATACCCATGATGCGTTTTAAAAAAATTAAAATATGAAGAATCTACTCATCCTGAGTTGTGGCATGCTATTGTTTTTCGGCTGTGTTGGTAAGAAAAAACAAGCATCTATAGATTCCGAAACACCAGAAAAAATCACAGCAGACACTATTACTGAAAACTCAAAGCACGAAATGGAGCCTATTGCAAGGAAAATTGACGGTAGTTATTTTAAAGCAACCGGTACCGAACCATTTTGGGGTCTCAAAATATATGATGACAACGTTGAGCTTCAAACCATGTCAGACACCATCCATGTTCCCAATACTGAACCCATAAAAGTTCAGGATGCCAACATTAGTATGTATCGTATTCAAACTGAAGCCACGAGCATGGACATTGTTATTTCCCAAAAAGAATGCACCAATGCTATGTCAGGAGTAATTTCACCTTACACCGTTACCATTTCATACAAAAGCACAGGTGAAGGAGAGACCATGGTTTATGAAGGCTGCGGATCGTACATTACCGATTATAGACTTCATGATATTTGGGTACTGGAGAAAATGCTAGGAACGGTTGTTTCCAAAAATGATTTCAGTGGCAGGGATGTTCCGAATATGGAAATCAATATCAACAATAATAGATTTTCTGGATTCTCCGGCTGCAATCGAATGACAGGAAGCCTTTTCTTTGAGCAGGGCATACTCCGTTTTACACAAGTTGCCTCTACCCGGATGGCTTGTCCGAGCATGGAAAAAGAAGCTGAATTTTTGACTGCTCTACAAGGCAGTACCACATACAAAATAGAAAACAACAGACTCTATTTATCCAATGGTTCCGAAGAAAACTTATTGGTGTTTAAAAAAATTGATTAGTGCTATAAAATCTATCGATTTTAAATTATTTATTAGTAGATCGTTGGTTTGATATGAAACTACCTTACAGAGAAATCCCAAAATATCCAGAAAACTATTTGCCGGGAAATATATTGGCCAGATTAATCGATGGGTTGGGGTATCGGTTCTATTGGGCAACCGAGGGATTGACCAAAGATGACCTTACCTACACGCCATCAGAAAACGGACGGTCCATCATTGAAACCATTGAACACATTAATGTATTGTCCAACAACATTCTATTGGCACCAGATGCGAAACCCTATGAAAAGCCAATACATCTGACTCCATATTCTTTTGAAGATTTAAGAAAAATGACTCTCCTCAATCTCCAATCTGCAAGCAACAAGGTTCAAAATGCTACCATGGAGGATATGGAAAATTATAAAGTAATCTTTAATAAGGGGGATCGCAAATTCGAATTTCCAATTTGGAACATCATAAACGGAATGATTTCGGATTGTATTCACCATACGGGCCAAATCGTACTTATGCGCCGGGCAAATGGCAATCCTCAAAATCCAAAGGTGAACGTATTTATGGGGGAAACCCAGGAATAAGTAGTAAACTTAATCTACGACAACTTTATAGGTTGGGTCTTCCAAAACATTTACCTCTATAATGTCATCGGCATTGGCCAGCAATCGCCTACAGTCCCTACTTAGATGTTTTAGGTGTACTTTTTTGCCCACTTTTCGGTAGCGTTCGGTAATTTTATTAACAGCTTCTATCGCAGACATATCCACAAGTCTACTTTCTTTAAAATCGATGACTACTTCGTCTGGGTCTTTTAGCACATCAAACTTTTCTGCAAACAATGTGGTGCTTCCAAAAAACAACGGTCCATAAATTTCATAATGTTTTACGCCCTCGTCGTCGGTGCTTTTTCTAGCACGGATTCGTTTTGCGTTGTCCCAGGCAAATACCAATGCAGAAATAATAACCCCTACCAAAACTGCCAATGCCAAATTATGAAGGAAAACCGTAACCAAGGTCACCAATACCATTACCAAAACATCGGATTTGGGCATACGACGGAAGGTTTTTAAACTTGCCCATTCAAAAGTACCCAAAGCTACCATGATCATAAGGCCGGTAAGAGCTGCCATGGGCACCCTTTCTATTAAACTTGAACCAAACATTATAAAAACCAATAGCATTAAAGCAGCAACGATTCCGGAAAGCCTTGCCCTTGCACCATTGGAGGTATTGATCAAACTTTGTCCGATCATAGCGCAGCCACCCATTCCCGAAAACAATCCAGAGAGTATGTTGGCCGTTCCTTGGGCAACAGCTTCTTTGTTTCCTCGACCCCGTGTTTCCGTGATTTCATCAATAATATTTAGGGTCAAAAGGCTTTCTATCAAACCAACGCCCGCCATAATTGCGGCAAAGGGAAATATAATCTGCAGTGTTTCCAATGTAAAGGGAAGTTCAGGAATATGAAATGGCGGAAATGTTCCCTGAATGGAAGCTATATCCCCTATCGTTCTTGTATCCAATCCTCCAAAAAACACAATGCCAAATACCAAAAGTATAGCGGCCAATGATGCTGGAATTGCCTTTGTGAGTTTAGGTAATCCCCAAATAACAACCATGGTCAATAGTACTAAACCAAGAAAAATAAACAATGTACTACCGGTCAGCCATTCTCCATCAACCGTTTTAAACTGGCTCATCTGAGACATAAAAATAATAACTGCCAACCCGTTCACAAACCCAAAAATCACGGGATGGGGAACCAAACGCATCAATTTTCCAAGCCTTAACAAGCCTGCCAAAATCTGCATAATTCCTGCAAGAATTACGGCGGCAAAAACATATTCTACCCCATATTGCTTGGCCAAACTCACTACAACTACAGCTATGGCGCCAGTGGCTCCGGAAATCATTCCAGGCCTGCCACCCAAGATTGAGGTGACCAACCCCATAACGAATGCGGCATACAATCCGGTTAGGGGGGATAATCCAGCTATTAGTGCAAATGCGATGGCTTCGGGCACCAAGGCAAGCGCAACGGTTAAGCCCGATAAAATTTCTGTGCGGTAGTTTACTTTCTGCGAAAAGTCAAAAAGGTTAAGATACTTTTTCATGGCTTATTTCTTAAAGCGGGCAAAAGTAGCACTAATTAATGCAAGTCCCTAATCCGCTGAAAATTTTTAAGAATTTGATAATCTACCTGTTAGCCAATTTTATGTACTTTTTGACATGAATACCAAAATTTTACAATTTCATATTAGAATTGTTTCTTTTAGATAGCAAATTAGCCTTGTTTTAATTGTTATTAAAAAAAACGTCCCGAGCAAAATTGCCCGGGACGATTCTTAACTAAATAACCAACCAAAAAAACTGTTTGTATAGTCGAACCAAAATGTTCTTCCTTACATATTTCGTTGACGGGTAACGTCCATTACAGGATTATTGGTCTTTGAACGTTTTTTACCTGTTCCGTCATTTGATTTCAAGTATTGAATGTACCCTCTTCCCGTGAATTCATAAACCGTTCCACTGGATACATGATACAACTCTATAGTACTATCATTGATAACGTATAACTCAAAATAATCATTGCCTAGGAAGTCATAATCCAGTGTTAAAGTTTTCAATGTTGCATCGTTTACCACATCATAAATCCTATAATCTCCCTCATAATCCCATTGTATGTTTGTAAGTGGTACCGCCTGTGCATCTATGGATGACCTAAAAAACCCACCTCCATCAGCAAAAAACTGTAGATAGTTTTCCGCATCAAACTCGTTTAAGGCACCCACCGTACTGGTATAGGTTTTCTCCCAAACTTGGTATTCCTGCAAAAAGTAGTGGATGTTATCATAGAACACCATATCATAATCAAAGTTGTTCCGTTGATAACCCTCCAATACATAAGAGGTGTTCGATTGTGGGTCGTAGAGCTCCAACGTATTATTATCCAAGGCATACACTTCTATCAACCAAAGTCCGTCCACATCGTGGTCTATTTCTACTTGACCACTATAGGTAGCATATTCGCCAACATCTATACCCAATCCGTTGCCAATTTTACCCAATCCCGAAAGATTGTTGTTAGCATAAATAATTCCTCTATCAAAAGAAATAGTGAAAGCCCGCTGTAAAAATGGCACCTCTCCCTTTCCTCGGGTTTTATTGATATTCACATACCAAAGATCATATGATTCCAAAACTAGGGCGGTATTGATAGGTGATTCTTCTATAAAATCATCATCCACAATAACCTCGGTGTAGCAAGAACTGGCCAAAAGGCCAATGAACAAAATTCCAAAGAGTAGTTTTTTATTTTTCATAATCGAGGTTTTAAAGTTCTCTTTACGTAAACCAATCTCTATGCCAATATATTTAACCAATTGATTATCAGAATAAAACAAGCTATGTGATTTATTTTTTAGCTTTACACACTAATTTATATGCATGGAAAACAAACTTAGTTTTGGAGTTTTTGGAGGTGGAAGTTGGGGAACGGCCATTGTAAAAATGTTGACGGAGAATTTAGACCAAGTACATTGGTACATGCGAAGCGATTCGGCAATTCGGAACATTAAAAATGAAGGACACAATCCCAACTACTTGAGTTCGGTGGAATTTGATGTGAAACAACTCGACATGAGCCATGACATCAATAAAGTGGTTGAATCCTCTGATATACTCATCTTTGCTATTCCTTCTGCTTTTTTAGATAGAGAACTTCAAAATTTGACGGTTTCGTTAAAGGGTAAGATTATTTTTTCTGCGATAAAGGGTATTGTTCCTGAAAGTGGACTCATCGTTGGAGAGCATTTTAACGAGAAATATGAGATTCCTTTTGAGAATATCGGAGTGATCACAGGACCATGCCATGCTGAGGAAGTTGCCTTGGAGCGACTATCTTACCTTACCATTGCCTGTGCCGATGCCGACAAGGCCAAGATAGTGGCCAAACATTTAAAAAGTGACTATATCCGCACCAAAATATCGGATGATATCATCGGTACCGAATACGCTGCCATGCTAAAAAACATTTATGCCATTGCTGCAGGTATTGCCCATGGACTTGGTTACGGGGACAATTTCCAAAGTGTGTTGATGAGCAATGCCATCCGAGAGATGAAACGGTTCATCGACCGTGTGTACAAAATGAAACGGAACATCAATGCCTCTGCTTATTTGGGTGATTTGTTGGTAACGGGATATTCGGTTTTTAGCAGAAACCGTATGTTCGGAAATATGATTGGCAAAGGCTATACCGTAAAAAGTGCCATGATGGAAATGAATATGGTGGCCGAAGGCTACTATGCCACCAAAAGCGCCCATGACCTTATGGACAAACTGCAAAAGAAATCCAAAACACCCATTATAAATGCCGTGTACCAAGTTCTTTATAAAAACAAGGACCCAAAAAAGGTTTTTGAGAAGTTGACGGAGAAGTTGGATTAATCCCGCTCCAACGAAAAATTGGAATGTTCATTTATTTGGGCTTCCAAATCCTTGGAAAAGGATTCTATTTCTTCTTCTGAATAATTATACGCTTCCTGGAATTCTTCAAAAACGGGTTTCATAAAGGTGCGAACACTTTCAATATCAAAATAAAGTCTGCCCGTTCTTCGGATGAAAAAATCCAACGGATTCAATGCCATTTCAAAAGCGATGGTAAATTGGGCCTCGGCCCTTATCATTTTCTCCTTTGGCATCTCAGTTTTAATGTTCGCATACAGTTCCAAAATGGATTCGGTTTGTTTGCCATAAGTGGTAACCAAATACCATGCATCATACTGTTCAAAACCATCTTCCTGGATTACTTCAAAAACCTGGGAAATGTATTTTTTTACATGTTTGAACTTTTTAAAGTCGTTCCCGCAAAGTGGAATTTTGTCCGTAGTGCAATGTTCTAATTCAACTTCATGATCTTCCTCCATTTTTTTGGCAATGCGGTTTACCGTTCGCTCTGCCATTTTTCGGTATCCGGTGAGTTTGCCGCCTGCAATGCTCACCAGGCCTGTATCCGAAGTAAATATTTCATCTTTTCGGGATAATTGTGAGGCAGATTTTCCTTCTTCATGGATCAACGGTCGCAACCCAGCCCATGAGGAAATAATATCGTCCAGTTCCAATTCAATTTTGGGGAACATGTTGTTCACCGCGGACACTAAGTAGATTGCATCGGCTATATCGGTACTTACGTTATCTTTATCCAAGTTAAAATTGGTATCCGTGGTGCCTACATAAGTAACCTTGCCTCGCGGTATGGCAAACATCATCCGTCCGTCGGGGATATCAAAGTAAACGGATTGCTTCACTGGGAGTTTTTCCTTTGGAAACACCAAATGGACACCTTTCGTCAAATGCAATCGTTTACCTTTTTTGGACTGGTTCACACTCCTAAGCTCATCCACCCATGGACCAGCAGCATTGATTACATATTTTGATGAAACACTATACTCATCATCAAAAACAGTATCCCTAAATTTTACTCCCGCCACTTGCTCATTAGTATAAATGAAATCGGTGACATTGGTATAATTGAATATTTGTGCACCAAATTGAAGACTGGCCTTTAAGTTTTCCAAAGTAAGTCGGGCATCATCAGTTCTATACTCTGCATAATACCCTGCACCGTTCAAAATCTTTTTTGGCAAGAGTGGTTCCAATTTCAAGGCCTCTTTCTTCTCCAACATCTGCCGTTTGTCTTCCCCGGAAACTTGTGCCAAAATATCATACACTTTTAAACCAACGGAAGTCAACCATTTTCCGTAAGATCCTCCTTCAATTAGAGGTAATAACATCTTTTCGGGAATCACTAAATGCGGTGCTAATTTATGCACAATGGCTCTTTCGGACCCTACTTCCTTTACCAGCCAAAAATCGAACTGCTTTAGATAACGTAATCCTCCATGTATGAGTTTTGTGGATTTGCTACTGGTGCCGGATGCGAAATCCCCTTTTTCTAGCAATAAAACTTTCATTCCCCGAGAAGATGCATCCAACGCAATTCCAGCTCCCGTGATTCCACCTCCAATTACAATGAGGTCGTAAGTTTCATTCACCGCTTTTTGTAAACTTTCCTTTCTGTTTGTGTTTGAAAAAGTAATGTTCTTGGACATGGGTCTATTTATTGAATTCGTATTCGCGTTCCACACGGCACACCCTAACTTTATACCAAGAGTACCATTTTTGGATTCCCTTTCTTTGGGCTTCTTTATGATCCATCTGGGCTTTCCAATTGGCTATGGCTTCCAAACTTTCCCAATAACTGATGGAAATACCAAGACCATCACGGGCACTTTCAAAATCTAAAAAACCTGGCTGTTTACGAGCCAATTCCTCCATTTCATCAGCCATATTAGCATACCCATCGTTTACAGAAGTTCTAAGATTGGTAAAAATTACTGCATAATATGGCTTTCTAAGGTCCATTAGCGGATGTATTTTTTTTCTACGAAGTAATTGACCAAGGCTTCCTTCATTAAAACAGACTGTTCCCCTACTTTTAATGGTGGCAACTGTTCTTTTATCTTGAAGTGTGGCCATCCATCGTCATCAAAAAAATCAAAATCATAATATCCATATGGTTCCAATAGCCTGCATATGGCAATATGCATCAAATTGACCTTTTCGTCCTTTTTGAACTTTCGATGAAAACTTCCTAGTTCTTGAACGCCTACCAAGTAGACGATTCCATCCAATTCCAAAGGGTCACCATCAGAAAACTGAGCAGATAATTTTTCTACCAAATACTCCCAACGTTCCTTTAATTGTTCATCTCGTGACATGTGTTTTTGATATGAATTCCAAAGGTACAAATCAATATTCTATATTTGTTAAAACCCTTACATGAGCTTTTTGGATATTATTATCGGGATTCTTTTGGTCTGGGGCCTTTATAAAGGTCTTAAAAATGGTCTTTTTGTAGAATTGGCCTCTTTGATAGCACTTATTGCCGGTATTTATGGTGCCATCCATTTTTCATATGTCGCGGGCAACTACCTTGCAGAACGATTTGATTGGAGCGAGCAGTATTTAAAAATAGCAGCATTTTTGATTACATTTTTTGCTATTATCATTGTTGTAAACCTAGCTGGTAAATTTTTGACAAAAATTGCTGATTTTGCTATGCTCGGGCTATTGAACAAAATTGCCGGAGGTGTCTTCGGAGCCCTAAAAGTTGCCCTAATTTTAGGTGCATTTCTTATTTTCTTCGAAAAGCTAACCTCCCCCCTTGGGCTTATCAACGACGAAACCAAAGAAGAATCTGTTTTATATGAACCCATAAAAGAAATAGGTTCATTGGTTTTTTCTTATGTTTTCGATGATGAAAAAAGTCCATCCAACCAAATCGAAGTGAACGAAGAAGTTATTTAAACAGTATACTTTTCTCGACAAAAGAACCTATACCCTTACTTTCAAATCCGGTTGCCCATTATTTCCTGTATTTCAACGTGATAATGCATCTAGACATGGAAATTTCATGGAAAAATAAGGAGACTCCACTATTTTAGCCACGAGAACATAAGGGAACTTAGAACACTCCCGAAAACACCCCGAAAATGAAAAGATTATATGGCACTTTGTTGGTCATGGTGATTGCTGTTGCCTTAAGTGATTGTAGTACAACAACTCTGCAAGAAGAACAAGAACAAGGGTACACCGAAGCAACCCTTGGAAATGAAAAAATATCCATTGACCCAAAAAAAATGGAAGAAGATCTGTTGGATTTGGTAAACGGGCATAGGAATTCCATTGGATTAAACCCACTCACAAAAAGTACACCAGTGTATAAATATGCTGAGGAGCATAACAATTATATGATTTCCCAAAATACATTGAGCCACGACAATTTTGATTCTCGAGCATCTAAAATTGCAGAAGAAACAGATGCTTTAAGTGTGTCGGAAAACGTCGCCAGATACTATACCTCAGCAGCAAAAACATTGGAAGGTTGGACAGAAAGCACGTCGCACAAAGCGGCTATGGAGGGAGATTTTACGCATACAACATTGAGCGTTCAGTTGGACAAGGAGGGGAGACCATACTATACGCAGATTTTTTTAAAAGTGAATTGATCATTTTTTTATACAAAGCTTAAAAAGACCTGCTAATTAGCAGGTCTTTTTTATTAATTGCTATGTTCAAAGCAAGCTTTTTTTTACCTTTCCTAAAATCTTTGAACATGGCCATACAAGAACCTTTCAACCTTAATAAATGGATTGAGGAAAACCGGGATACACTAAAACCTCCGGTAGGCAACAGAAACCTTTACAAAGAGTCTGGTGATTATATTGTTATGATCGTGGCCGGCCCAAATGCAAGAAAGGATTACCATTACAACGAAACAGAGGAACTCTTTTATCAATTAGAAGGGAACATAGAAGTACACATACAAGAAAATGGCCTAAAAAAGACCATGAAATTAGGACCTGGCGACATGTACCTTCACCCTGCCAAAGTACCTCACTCTCCCGCTCGCCAAGAAGGTTCGATTGGTTTGGTGGTGGAACGAAAACGTGTGGATCTCAATGCTGAGGATGGTTTGCTCTGGTTTTGTGACAACTGCAATAACAAGTTATACGAGGTTTATTTTAAATTGAATGATATTGAGAAAGATTTTCTAGGTCATTTTAAACATTTTTACGGCTCTGAAGCACTACGTACTTGTGACAATTGTGGAACCGTTATGCCAGTTGATGAACGTTTTATATCCATTGAAGAATGATTCTCCTTTTATCAAAAATCTTAATCGGGATTGTAGCATTGCTACATCTTTATTTTTTGTGGTTGGAAATGTTCGCTTGGACGACCAAAGCAAAAAAGGTGTTCCGAAATTTTCACGAAGATTTATTCGAACCCACAAAAACAATGGCAGCGAACCAGGGCCTATACAACGGTTTTTTAGCTGCAGGACTTATTTGGTCACTTTTAATCCAAGATTCCATATGGCAAGTTTATGTGGCATTGTTCTTTTTGAGCTGTGTTGTGATTGCCGGTAGCTATGGAGCCTTTACTGTCTCGAAAAAAATTTTTATGGTACAAGGTCTTCCTGCTATGTTGGGAATAATCATTCTCTTAATTCATCAATTCCTTTAAACCCTTACCCTCTGGTATAATATTCGTAATATTGTAAAAATATAACAATACATCACTAAAAAGTTATAAATGTCAAATATTGCAACTGCTTTTGGAATAAAAGAAGCCCTAAAAGAACTTGGCTTAAACGAAATAAACAATGGTACTTCCACAGGTAAAGATTGGTTTTCCAATGGGAATATCATTGAGTCCTATTCGCCCGTAGACGGTGCCCTTATTGGAAAAGTGAAAGCTACCACCCAAGAAGATTATGAAAAAGTAATTCTTGCGGCACAAAAAGGTTTTAAAACATGGAGGACCATGCCTGCACCTCAACGTGGTGAAGTAGTTCGCCAGTTCAACGATGAGCTTAGACGATTAAAAAAACCGTTAGGTAAATTGGTGTCTTATGAAATGGGAAAGAGCTATCAAGAGGGTTTGGGAGAAGTACAAGAAATGATTGACATCTGTGATTTTGCCGTAGGCCTGTCCCGTCAATTGCACGGGCTAACGATGCATAGCGAACGACCAGGCCATCGCATGTACGAACAATACCATCCGCTAGGTGTTGTAGGCGTTATATCTGCCTTCAATTTTCCTGTGGCAGTTTGGTCCTGGAACACTGCACTCGCATGGGTTTGTGGCGATGCTTGTATTTGGAAAGGCTCTGAAAAAACTCCCATGACCTCTGTCGCCTGCCAAAATATCGCAGCTCGCGTATTTACCGAAAATGGTGTCCCCGAAGGTATTTCTTGTTTGATTACGGGTGACTATACCGTAGGTGAGTTCATGACCAAAGACGAACGCGTTCCATTGATTTCGGCCACTGGCTCTACCCGAATGGGAAAAATAGTGGCTAAAACCGTAGCTGAGCGCCTTGGAAAAACGTTATTGGAACTAGGAGGCAACAATGCCATTATAGTTACCCCAGATGCCAACATTAAAAACACGGTTATAGGTGCTGTATTTGGAGCAGTGGGCACTTGTGGACAACGTTGTACATCAACACGCAGATTGATTATACATGAAGATGTGTATGATAAAGTAAAAAACGCCATTGTAGATGCTTACAAACAAATACGAATCGGCAACCCATTGGATGAAAACAACCATGTAGGTCCATTAATCGACAAAGATGCTGTAAAGAATTATTTAAAAGCTCTGAAAAAAGTTGAAGAAGAAGGCGGAAACATTTTGGTGGAAGGTGGAGTTCTTGAAGGTAAAGGTTATGAGAGTGGTTGCTATGTAAAACCTGCCATTGCAGAAGCTGAAAATCATTTTGAAATCGTTCAACACGAAACCTTTGGTCCCGTCCTTTATATTCTAAAGTATAGTGGAGATTTAGAAAATGCTCTGGAAATTCAAAACGGGGTCAGACAAGGTCTATCTTCTGCAATTATGACCAACAATCTACGCGAGGCAGAACGTTTCCTTTCCGTTCAAGGGTCGGATTGTGGTATTGCCAACGTAAATATTGGCACATCCGGCGCCGAAATCGGTGGCGCTTTTGGTGGTGAAAAAGATACGGGTGGTGGTAGAGAAAGTGGTTCTGATGCTTGGAAGATTTACATGAGAAGACAAACCAACACCATTAATTACACAACCGAGTTACCATTGGCACAAGGAATTAAGTTTGATTTATAAAACGAAAAGCCGCCCTTTCGGTATAAAACTGAACAGGGCGGTCTTTAAAACCAACTTAACTAACTCAAACTTAACTTTAAAACCCTATTCCAATGCCGGAACTTTGTCGGGAGAAATAGGGTTCTTTACCTAATATTTGGCCTAAATTTCATCATTTTTATTCTAGAATCTAGGAGGTATCTTACAAGTGGACATAAAAATTGTATGATTGGTTGTATTTACCCTATTTTCTGTTTTTTATTTTCCCCTTAAACCCGTTCTTTTTATAAACACCTCAATTTCTGTCACTTTGATGTGAAATTTTAAGATTTTTTTAATATTTTAAACATACATTTTTTATGGACTAAAATTTTAAAAAATGGATTGGGAAAATATAACGCCTTGGTATTGGGTTATTCTGGTTGGTGTAGGATTTATTTCTGCTATTCTTGGCTACTTCTTTGGCAAATCCAATTCTCCAGAATCACCAGACAATTCGGCGCAGCTTAGTATTTTAGAAATAGAGAACGCCAAATTAAAATCTGATCTTGAAACTTGTAGAAAAAGCGTAGACACTTCTATAACCAAACAACTCAATTTTGAAAAAAATATAGCCCCTATTAAAAGTGAACCTTTCCATTTTAATGCACAAGAAGCTAAAGCTATGCTGGGAAAAACCGTAAAGGAAAATGATTTAAAACTTGTTGAGGGCATTGGCCCAAAAATTGAAGGTCTTTTTTACAATTTTGGCATTAAAACATGGAAAGAATTGGCCGAAACTTCTGTTGACAAATGCCAAGAAGTTCTCGATTCTGGTGGTAAACGGTATCGTATCCATGACCCCGCTTCATGGCCCATGCAGGCGAAAATGGCCTATGAAGGACATTGGCAACAGTTGTTCGAATGGCAGGAAAAACATCGTGCCGGTAAATATTAAAAATATGTCAGACTGACTTGTCTTTCTACAGCTTCCCGTTAGCCTCTACCCACTTAAATGTATACTGGTCCTGAGAGAACTGCATCCGTTCAGAGATACGCTGCAACCGTTCGGGCAATTTCATTAAATATACCCTTGCTTTTTCTCCTTGTTCGGAAAGCCCCCTTAGATTGCCTATATCCCAGTAATCATTAAGTTTTTTCAAAATGTCAATATAATCCTGTGCGGTATATACTCCCAAACGTTGAGCGCAATTCGAAAACTGTTCAAACGCTTCACCAATACTACCACCTGATTCTCTTAAAAAATGAGCGGGCATCACAATTTTCTTTTTCATCATATCCGCAAAGGCCAATACCATGCCGTTTGGATCTTGTGCCATTATCGTTTTAACAAATTCTCGATAGGCCAAATGGTGTCTCATTTCATCACCTGCAATTATAGTACACATTTTTGCAAGCAACGTGTTACCTTTTTTTCTTGCCATTTTCCCCACCCGTTTATGTGAGATATTGGTGGCTAGTTCTTGAAAAGTGGTGTACACAAAGTTTTTGTAGGGATCCCTATCTGTTCCTATATCAAATCCATCAGAGATTAAATGTTGCGTGGTAATTTCAATCTCCCGCATATTTACACGGCCTGATAAATAAAGGTATTTATTCAAAACATCTCCATGTCTATTTTCCTCGGCTGTCCACGCACGGACCCACTTGCTCCATCCATTGTCCTTGCCATTATGCTGATCAATACCTTCAACATCCATTAACCAAGACTCGTATGTGGGAAGTGCTTCTTCGGTGATGGTGTCCGCAACAAGAGTAACCCAGAAATCATATCCCAATTCCTTTGCCTCACCTCGTATTTGCTCTACTTCATCAAAAAATTTATCGCTTTGGGAATCTGGCAAAAAATCAGTGGGTTGCCATATTTTTTCCGCTGGTATCAAAAATTCATTTATGTAGCCTTCAACTTTTGGCTCAATAGCCTGCATTACTTCTAATCTTACATTCTTAATCGACATACATGGGGTTTTTTACAAAGATCATTATAATTTAATGAAAAAAACGCTAATTTCTTCCTATTTCTCCGGGATAAAAAGTATGTACTGGGTCACTTTGCCAATATTCTTTGGTTTCTACATCCATCATGGTCAATCCTCCCATAAATGCGGCACCGGTATCCACATTCCAAACATTGGCCCTTTTCTCAGGTTCTACAAACTCTTTTTTGGAAATTGGTGTGTGACCTATAAATACTTCATTGTAATGGGTCAACCTTTTTGGAAATTTTGAATCGGAAGGCTTAAGGTTAGGGTTGATTGCAGTAGCGAGTTCCCACAATGTCCTGTCCCAATAGAAAGATTGCTCAAAATACTCATATTCTATACCTTTAAGATTGGTGTATCCTGCGTGCAGGTACAATCGGTTATCCTGTGCCAGATAATAGTTCTTTAATTTTTCATAAAACCTAAGATGCAATTTCCATTTACTTCTATCCGCGTTCAAATAAGAATTTTTAGTAGCGGTTCCTCCATGAGCCAACCATTGTGGATTGTCTTTTTGTTGTATCAACCATTCCCTACAAAGCTCGTCGTGGTTACCTCGAATAAATGTACAGCGGTATTTGCTTTCTAAATGAATTAAAAAATCCACAGTTTCAACCGCAGTGCTCCAACCATCTACATAATCTCCCAAAAATATAATATGATCTTTCGCGGTAACTTTGGCTCTTTCCATTAATTGATCCAAAGCCTTTACTCCCGAATGGATATCGCCCACCACCAGTGTACGCATAGAAAAGTTTTTTACAAAATTACATACAAATGGCTATCTGATGAAAAATCCCTGCGTCTTTATCTATCATTTAACCTACAATTTAAATTACCGTTATTTGGACATGGTATAATTTTCTATGTACCTTAGAATAATTCGAAATTCTATGAAAAAAGTTTATTGCATTGGCGAGGTATTGATTGATTTTGTTGCTGAACGGCAAGGAAGTGATCTTTCTAAAGCAAACGATTTTACCAAAAAAGCAGGTGGGGCACCTGCCAACGTGGCCTGTGCTATATCCAAATTAGGAGGTAATGCCGTTTTTATCGGTTGTGTAGGAGATGACCCCTTTGGAAAATTTCTGCTGGAAACATTAAAAAAAGAAGGAGTAGATATCTCTTTGACCCAATTATCGGAGACTTTTACCACACTTGCCTTTGTTTCTTTATCCAAGGAGGGAGAACGCGATTTTGTATTTAGTAGAGGTGCGGATAAAGAGTTAAAGTACAATCCTGCCCTTAGAAAAAATATTTCTGGAAACATTCTTCATTTAGGCGCTGCAACCGCTCTTTTGGGAGGTTCCTTGGAAAAAACATATACCAAATATCTTTTTGATGGTCTTACCAAAGAAATGTTCATCAGTTTTGACCCCAATTTTAGAAGCGACCTTTGGAAGGATGATGAGGAAACTTTCATAAAAAAGTGCATGCCCTTTGTCGAAAAATCACATTTGTGCAAATTTAGCCTAGAAGAGGCTCAATTATTATCGGGCAAGGAAAACATAGAGGAAGCGTGTGAGGAACTACATAAGGCCGGTACAAAAATTATTGCCATTACCCTGGGAAAAGATGGTACCCTTTTAAGTATGAACGGTTTAAAAAAGGTAATTCCCAGTATACAAGTTAACCCCGTTGACACCACAGGTGCTGGAGATGCCTTTGTAGGATGTTTGTTGTATCAGATTTCAGATCTTGGTAATTTTGATTCTGTTGTGGATAATTTTGATTTAGTGGAAAAAATGGTCGTCACCGCAAACAAAGCGGGGGCAATTACAACCACAAACTATGGAGCCATTGTGGCCTTGCCATCAAAAGAACAGCTTTAAAGTAAATGAACCAAACCAGCTTACATAAACTGTTCTCCCAAAAAAAGAGCAAAAACAATAAAGAACTCTTTGATCTAAGGTTGGCCACAAACATAACCTTGATACAAAAACAGTTTTTCTCCTTGTATCCAGAACAACAGCATCAAAAGCACTTTCAAAAATTGTTGGACCTGCTGCCCAAATTATTTACGCTTAGACCGGAAGAATTAAAACAACAAGATTTTGATCGTTTAAAATCCGGCAATTGGTACCAGTCGGAGAAGATCGTTGGCATGCAATTGTATGTGGAGCATTTCAATAAAGACCTTAAAGGGCTGCATAAAAGAATACCTTACTTTAAAAAATTGGGAGTTAACTTTTTACACCTTATGCCCATAACCACCAGGCCAAAGGGAGAGAGTGATGGCGGTTATGCGGTGAACAATTACCTCCAAGTGGATAAAAAATATGGTTCCAAGGAAGATTTATTGTCCCTGACCTCAGCTTTTAGAAAAAACGGTATCTATTTAATGTTGGATTTTGTGGTAAACCATACGTCCAACGAATTTTCCTGGGCTAAAAAAGCCATGAAAGGTGATAAAAAATACCAGAACTATTATTACACATTCGAAGATTCCACCATCCCAGCGGAGTTTGAAAAAACGCTGCCCGAGGTGTTTCCCGAAACTTCTCCTGGAAACTTCACCTATGTCCCCGAAATGAAAAGGTGGGTGATGACAGTTTTCAACAACTACCAGTGGGATCTTAACTATTCCAATCCCGAAGTATTTTTGGAGATGCTTACCAATTTGGTAAAACTCACAGATATGGGAGTAGATGTCGTACGCTTTGACGCGTTGGCATTTCTTTGGAAAAAAATAGGGACCGCATCACAAAATCTACCAGAGGCTCACAACCTAATCTCCTTGTTCCGAATGTGCCTACAAGTTGTTGCCCCTGGCACCATATTATTGGCAGAGGCCATTGTGGCACCTACGGACATTATAAAATATTTTGGGGAAGAAGAAAAACGAGGCAACGAATGCGAGGTCGCCTATAACGCTTCATTAATGGCGCTTTTATGGAACTCCATAGCCACCAAAAAAACCGAACTGTTCTATAAAAGTTTGATGCACGTTCCTGCAAAACCAAAAGATTGTACGTGGACCAATTACATCCGCTGCCATGACGATATTGGATTGGGGTACGAAAACCATCTGATTGAGGAAATGGGATGGAACCCCGAAATGCACCGAAAGTTTTTATTGGATTATTATTGCCAACGATTGGATTGGTCACCGGCAACAGGTATGCTATTTATGTACAATCCAAAAACAGGGGACGGTCGCATTACAGGTAGTGCCGCATCGTTATTGGGGCTCGAAAAGGCAATTGCCACTAAAAATGAAGGACTGATGGAGCAAGCAGTGGCAAAAATAATTATGATGCATGGGATCATCCTTGCATTTGGTGGAATTCCCATGATTTATGCAGGGGATGAAATAGGCACCTTAAATGATTATTCCTTTAAAAAAGATGTAAGTAAAAAAGAAGATAACCGTTGGGTAAACCGCCCTATGCAAAACTGGGACGTCATTTCCAAATTGAATAACGAAATTTCTCCCGAGTCCAAAATATTCCAAACTTTGCAGAAACTAATCAAAACCAGAAAGGAACAACCTGTTTTTGCTGACACGAACAATCTTGAACTTTACCACACAGGGAACAATCATATTTTATCATTTGAAAGGACCCAAGAAAATAAAGGATTACTTGTTATTTGTAATTTTGATGAAAACCCTCAGGTCATCGATAGTAGTTGGATTAAAAAACTTGGGTATTTCAGCAAAGGGGAACCATTAGATTTGGTGTCTGGTGAAAAAATTGGATTAAGCAGTGGTCTTTTGGAGTTGATTCCTTATCAGATAATCTGGCTAAAGAAGGCCTAAGCATACCTTACCTTTCTGAGTATTCGAAGCGACTCTTTTAAGGATTGATACACATGGGTATCGTAAGCTTTTAAAAGTTGTCTGGAGCCGTCCATTTTATCTTTAGCCTCCTCAAAACCATTTAAATAACAGATTAGATACGTCGCTGGTAAATGGGTCATATCGGTATATTCCGATTCGGTCAATGGAATCTTCTTTTCAAGCTTTTGAAGCAATGCATTATTGGCATTGTAAACATGGAAAAGTGTTTTTTTATCAAATTGTGGCGGTTCAAATATCAACTTACTGTTTATGGTATAATTGCCATTATCCGAAAAGGTAATCATCATTTCTTCCAACGGATAATATTTTTGTTGAGAACCTAATCCCAGTTGCACATATTCCAAGGTTTTGAAGGAATCGTTATCATGATCAATAGTAATTTCATCCAAAGCGGAATAGAAAAGTTTTACCTGTTCGTTTATGAGTTCAATATCCACTCTTGAATAGTATGTTTTGCCCTTTATCCTCTTCTTGTGACCGGCCCAACAGACCACAAATTGTTCTTTAAAAACTTTATAATCACTTGTAAGGTCTGGGTGTCTTGTGTTAAAGAAGTTAATTACCGCATCCAATGTTAATTCAATGTTGTTTCTTGCATGCTGCTCTATTGTGGCCACTTTTTCGGAGTTGATGTCCTTCAGATCAATATCAAAAGCTTTGGGCAGGCTTATACTTCCTTCTCTAAAAAAAACAGCACCACCATAGTATTTCCAAATATTTTTTCTAAGTGCACATACCTTTCCATTGGACCTAATCGTCACCAATCCTACAACTTTCCCTTCGTGCAAATGGGGAAATGGGATATTCTCATACGAAATCAAAGGTGGATTGTCCAAATAAGCATTGACGAGGTTCTGAATCTTGCTGTCATCAAAAAAATCGACACCAACTATAGTATTGTCCTCGTCCTCTACCCCTATAACTATAAAAGAGTTGTTCTTCGGGTTACTATTGGCCAAAGCACATACATGCTTTAAAAACTTGGCTTTTCCTTCTTTTTCACCAATGGATATAAAACGCTTTTTGTCGTAAAAACTATTCTCGTCGTTGTGGGCAAGTAGGTTTTTTACGAGTAGGCGTTTATTGATCATAATTCCTTCTTCACTATTGTGCTGCTGGCCTGTGCAGTGGGCATTACTACAAGGTCGGCTATGTTAACGTGGTATGGTCTAGTGACTACGAATAGAATAATATCGGCAATATCCTCTGATTTTAACGGTTGAAAGCCTTTATACACATTTGATGCCTTATCTGTATCTCCCTTAAACCGCACATCGCTAAATTCGGTTTCCACCATGCCTGGGTTTACAGCTCCTACACGGATACCATAGGCATTTAGATCTATCCTCATGCCTTGATTGATGGCATCCACAGCATGTTTACTTGCGCAATAAACATTTCCGTTGGGGTAAACCTCCTTGCCTGCTATAGAACCTATATTAATTATATGACCGCTTTTCCGCCCCACCATTTTAGGGATAATCGCTTTGGACATATACAACAACCCTTTTACATTGATGTCCAGCATAGCATCCCAATCATCCGGATTACCCTTATCTATAGGTTCCAATCCATGTGCATTTCCTGCATTATTGATTAAAATATCTATGTCTGAAAAATCTTTGGGCAAACTTTCAATTGCCTCAAAAACGTCTTCTCTATTTCGCACATCAAAATTTAGGGTGAAAATTGCCGTGTCCCTTCCCAATTCGTTTTTAAGATTTTCCAATCGTTCTTTTCTGCGCCCACAAAGGATTAAATTGAATCCTTGTTTTGCAAAAAGTTCGGCCGTTGCTCTTCCAATACCACTGGTTGCACCAGTTATCAATGCTGTTTTTCCCATATAATTTTTAATTAAGGTACATCATGTCCTTGGCTTGCCACCAAAAGGGCGAACCAATCTTGAGGTTCCATTTCTATTGTGCTGGCCATTGCTGCCAACTGCATTCGTTGTTTGTTTGTTGTTCCAATAACAGGGTGCACTTTTGCTGGATGTTTAAGAATCCAAGCCAAAAGTAACTGGCTCTCGTCTGCATCATATTTCTCCATTAATGGTTCCATAACCTCTTTTATCCGGTTAACCTGCTCGTTCTTTTCCTTAAAATATAAACCTAGCGGGCTCCATGCCATGGCTGTTCTATTATTGGCAATACAATCATCAAAGGTGCCATCGTACATGGGGTCGTGGTGCGTTAAGGAAAATTCTACCTGATTTCCCAAAATAGGTATGGATTTTTCTAACATAGTCATTTGGGAAGGTGTAAAATTGGACACTCCGAACTGTTTTATCTTTCCACTATGCAACAACTGTTGTATTGCTTCGGCCACTTCTTCCGGTTGCATCAAAGGACTTGGCCTGTGAATAAGAAAAAAATCTAAATAGTCCGCTTTCAGCTTCTTTAAAGATTCTTCCGCAGACCATATAATATAATCACTATCATATTGGTAATGATTGATTCGATTATCTCTTCCACGAGTCATTTGAATTCCACATTTGGTAAGAAGCTGGATATCTTCCCTTTTTATTCCGCTATCTACAAAAGCTTTTCCAAAATCACTTTCAGTGGAATAACTACCATAAATATCGGCGTGATCAAACGTGGTAAGACCACAGGTAAGGCTATGGTTCATCAGGTCGATCATTTCATTTTTAGAAAGTTTTTTACCCCAACTCCCCCATGTCATCGCCCCGGATATAATGCGGGAAAAATTCGTTGTCCGTTCCATAAGTGCTGAAAGTATAAAATTAAACCCTTAAATCCTTCATAAAACTAGGGGTTTAGCGTTTTTTTTAACCATTAATTAACAGCTAGGTTTTAAATAAATTTTCATTTTGCACACCTTAGTAAAAACCCCGACATTAACACCAAACAATAAAAGTTTATAATGGAAGAAAACACTACTATTGATATTAGTGCTGTGAATGAAAAAATCGCTCAAGAAAGCGCTTTCATTGACCTTTTAACCATAGAGATGAACAAGGCGATTGTGGGGCAGAACCACATGGTAGAGCGTCTGCTCATTGGTCTTTTGGGAAAAGGCCACATACTTCTCGAAGGTGTTCCCGGCCTGGCAAAAACATTGGCCATCAACTCTTTGGCAAAAGCAGTAAAAGGAAGTTTTAGCAGAATACAGTTTACGCCCGACCTTTTGCCAGCTGATGTTGTCGGTACGCTTATTTTTAATATGAAAGAGAATGATTTCTCCATTAAAAAAGGGCCGATTTTTGCCAACTTTGTTCTGGCAGATGAGATAAACAGGGCTCCAGCAAAAGTGCAATCAGCACTTTTGGAGGCCATGCAAGAAAAGCAGGTAACCATTGGTGACGAAACATTTATATTGGATGCGCCATTTTTAGTAATGGCTACCCAAAACCCTGTGGAACAAGAAGGTACTTATCCCCTTCCTGAAGCACAGGTGGACAGGTTTATGTTAAAAACGGTAATTGACTATCCCAAACTCAACGAGGAGCAACTCATTATCCGACAAAACCTCAAGGGCAAGACCGAGGCCATTAAACCCGTAATTTCCTTGGAACAAATCCTAAGGGCCCAAGAAACTGTTGGTGAGGTTTATATGGACGAAAAAATTGAAAAATATATACTCGACCTCATCTTCGCTACACGTTACCCAGAAAAATATAATTTAGAGAGTTTAAAGCCACTTATCAGTTTTGGTGCATCTCCAAGGGGCAGCATTAATTTAGCAAAAGCATCCAAATGTTACGCATTCATCAAACGAAGGGGCTATGTGGTGCCAGAAGATGTTAGGGCTGTAATACATGACGTGCTCCGTCACCGAATCGGAATCACCTACGAGGCCGAGGCAGAAAACATTACTTCCGAAGAAATCATAAACAAGATCGTAAACGAAGTTGAAGTGCCTTAACGGTTCAATGTTTATCGGAACAAGTAGCAATACTTTTGACCAACCCGAAAACCTATTTTTTTGAACCAAATGAATACAAAGGAACTACTAAAAAAAGTACGCAAGATTGAAATAAAGACGCGACGTCTTTCCGACCATATTTTTGGTGGGGAATACCACTCCACGTTCAAAGGAAGGGGGATGACGTTCAGCGAGGTGCGCCAGTACCAGTTCGGTGATGATGTAAGAAGTATTGACTGGAACGTTACAGCACGCTACAATGAACCTTACGTAAAAGTTTTCGAAGAAGAGCGCGAACTTACCATGATGCTCATGGTAGATGTGAGCGGGTCGGAACTATTTGGAACTTCCAACCAATTTAAAAAAGAAATAATCACCGAGATTTCCGCTACACTGGCCTTTTCTGCATTGCAGAACAACGATAAGGTCGGGGTTATTCTATTTTCGGACGATGTAGAACTTTTTATACCTCCCAAAAAAGGAAAAAGCCATGTGCTCCGTATTATTCGCGAGTTATTGGAATTTCAGCCTAAAAGCAACCAAACCGATCTCGCTGAAGCATTAAAGTTCCTCACCAATGTGATGAAGAAAAAAGCCATTGTATTTGTGCTTTCAGATTTTATTGCTGATGACTACGACAATACACTACGCATTGTGGGCAACAAACACGATGTTACGGGAATTCGAGTTTTTGATCAACGTGAAGAAACCATCCCTAATCTAGGAATGGTACAAATGCAGGATGCCGAAACAGGAGAAATTCAGTTGGTGAACACACAATCCAAACAAGTGAGGTCAGCTTACGGACAACACTATAAAGACAAGGTGGCCTACTTCATCAACTCCTTTAACAAATCAGGATGTGGGGTTATCAATTGCCGTACCGATGAAAGTTATGTGAAAAAACTATTGGGGTATTTTAAAAGAAGATGATAATGCTAAGTAAAGCGCTACATAAAATAAGAAACGAACAAAGGTCTCAAATGGTTTTGAGCACTTTGCTCTTACTGTTTCTTTTGCCAACCTTCGGTTTTTCCCAATCAGAACCCAAGGTTAATGCTGAAGTGGACACCTTGGCCATCAAAATAGGTGAACAGATTCAATATAAAATCACCGTTGAAGCAGACCCCACAGATGTAGTTTTTTTCCCGGAAGGGCAAACTTTTTCTCCTTTGGAAACCGTGGAGGCCATTATGGCGGACACTATTAAAAATGATGAAAAAGTCATTCTTCAAAAAATATATTCCCTAACGCAATTTGATAGTGGGGCGTATACCGTTCCACCACAACGTATTGCCATCAACGAACAGCCTTTCTTTACAGATTCCTTCCAAATTAAGGTTGCCGATGTTGCTGTAGATACCACCAAACAAAAAATGTACGACATCAAACCATTGATCGAGGTGGAAAAGAACACCGCGGACATGTGGTTTACGGCGCTTTGGATTCTTTTAGCTATGGTTGTTATTGGCGGGTTGGTGTATTGGTTTTTTATAAGAAAGAAACCTTTGACCGAGGAAGAAAAAGTAGCAATGCTACCTCCTTACGACCGAGCTATTTTGGAACTTAAAAAATTGGAGAACTCTAGATATCTAATCCAAGATGAGTATAAACAATATTATTCAGAACTTACGGATATTGTGCGGTCTTATCTAGAAGAAGATGTACACGTTTCCGCCATGGAAAGTACTACTTCTGAACTCATTACCAAACTGGAAATGTTAAAGGATGCTGGGGAACTCAAACTGGAAGATGATACCATTGAGCAATTTCAAAAAATATTGCAGACCGCTGATCTGGTAAAGTTTGCCAAATCCAAACCAGCTACTACCATAGCAGAAAAAGACCGGAAAGTGGTAGAGCAAATTGTAATCAAAACCCACGAAGCGCTTCCAGAACCTACCGAGGAAGACTTGCTTTTAGATGAAGAATACCTAGAAGAACAGACCAAGAAAAAACAACGTAAAAGAATATACTTGGCCGCGGCTATCTTTGCCGGAATCCTAGTTTTGGGCAGTGCTTTCTCAGTTGCCTATTTTGGCGCAAAAAATGTCCGGGATACGGTTTTTGGCTACCCCACCAAAACACTTTTGGAAGGTGAATGGGTGGCAAGTTCATACGGCTTTCCTCCAATAGAATTGGAAACACCGGACGTACTAGTGCGCCAAGACGTACAATTTCCCAAGGAGACCAAAGAGTTGATAAAAGAATTACAGGCATTCTCATATGGCATCTATACGGACATATTTTCGGTGAGTGCAAGTTCCATTACCTATAAAGAACAAACGGCCGAACCCAATTTTGATGCTGCGATTGGCTCAACACTGACCAACTTTGAACAATTGGGACTTAAAAACATAATCACCAAACAAGAAGAATTTGTTACCCAGTCAGAGATAAAAGGAATAAAAACCTTTGGGACCGGAACTTTTGACGAACCGAACGGTGATAGCAAAAAAACAAAATATAGTATCCTATCCTTTGGAGGCAAGGGCTTTATACAACAAGTGGTCATTACCTGGGAAGAAGGCGATGAGTATGCAGAACAGATAGTAGACCGGATTTTGAACAGTTTAGACGTAAAAACACAAGCATAGATGTTTGAGAATATAGAATTTGCAAATCCTGAATTTTTCTGGCTGCTCCTATTGCTGCCTTTGGCTTTGCTATGGTATTTTTTCAAGCGAAAAAATGAAATGGCATCCCTACGCATTTCAAGCATAAAAGGATTCACAGTAAATAGTTGGGCCTCTAAATTAAAGCCTGCACTCTTTATAATCAGATTATTAGCTTTGGCCGCTATAGTTACTGCATTGGCCAGACCTCAAACAGAAGATATCTCCACAAGGACGAAAACTACCAAAGGAATCGATATTGTAATGGCCATCGATGTGTCCTCCAGTATGCTGGCGAGAGACCTAAAGCCAAATCGATTGTCCGCACTGAAAGAAGTAGCAGCAAATTTTATAGAGCAACGACCAAATGACCGTATAGGTTTAGTGGGGTACGCTGGTGAAAGCTACACCAAAACACCAATTACGAGCGATAAAACCATTGTTTTAAATGCACTTGAGAACATTACATACGGTGAACTTGAAGACGGAACAGCCATTGGTATGGGCCTCGCCACATCGGTAAACCGTTTAAAAGAAAGCAAGGCCATAAGTAAAGTTATCATTCTTTTAACGGATGGTGTCAATAATATGGGCTTTATTGAACCTAGAACGGCCGCCGACCTTGCCGTGGAATTTGGTATAAAAACATATACCATTGGCTTAGGTACCAACGGAAATGCCCTATCTCCCATTGCATACAACAGAGATGGGTCTTTTAGATATGGGATGCGCCAAGTGGAAATTGATGAAGAGTTACTCAAAGAAATTGCAGAAGTGACCAATGGAAAATATTTCCGGGCCACCGATAACGAATCTTTGGAGGAAATTTATGATGAGATAAACAAGTTGGAAAAAACAGAGATAGAAGAATTTAAATATTACAAGTACGAGGAAAAATTCAGGCCATTGATATTTTTGGCAGGAATTCTATTGTTGTTGGAATGGGGATTGCGAAATTCCGTTTTTAAAAGTTTTATTTAGCGCATGATTCAGTTTGATGAAAAAATATATTTCTACCTCTTGGCCATAATCCCGGTTATGGCCCTGGCATTCTTTTTTCTTCAAATATGGAAAAAAAAGACCCAAAAACGTTTTGCAAACACCTCAATTTTAAAACGATTGGCGCCAAACAGGTCTTCATTTAAATCCACAGTAAAATTGGTACTGTTATTGGTTGGTCTCGCTTTGCTGATAATGGGATTGGTAAACCCAAAAATAGGAACCAAATTAGAAACCGTGAAACGTGAAGGCGTGGACATCGTTTTTGCGATTGATGTTTCCAAAAGTATGCTTGCAGAGGACATTGCCCCGAACCGTTTAGAGAAAGCAAAACGTATAGTTTCAGAAATCATCAACCAATTGGCAAGTGATCGTATCGGTATTATTGCCTATGCAGGGCAGGCCTATCCACAATTGCCCATCACCACGGATTATGGTGCAGCCAAAATGTTCTTACAAAGTATGAACACCGATATGCTTTCATCCCAAGGAACCGCTATCAATGCGGCCATTGATTTGGCCAGCACTTATTATGATGACTCACAACAAACCAATAGGGTATTATTTATAGTTTCTGACGGTGAAGACCATTCCGAAAATTCCACCATCAATGCCGTTGAAAAAGCAACACAAAATGGTATCCGTATATTCACCATAGGTGTAGGTAAAGAAAAGGGAGCTCCTATTCCAATAAAGAGAAACAATATTGTAGAAACACTTAAAAAAGATAATGAGGGAGAGGTTGTCATTACAAAATTGAATGAAAATGTATTGATCGAGATTGCCGAAAGAGGAAATGGTGAATATATTGATGGCTCCAATACGGAGAATGCCGTTGATTACATAAAAGAGCAATTGAACAGAATGGACAAAACGGAATTTGAAGCCAAACAATTTGCAGAATACAAGGACCAGTTTCAATGGTTTCTTGCCGCAGGCTTTTTATTTCTATTTTTGGATATCTTCGTTTTGGACAGGAAAACACAATGGTTGAAAAAACTGAACCTATTTAATGAGCATGATGATGAATAAGACACTAATGACGTTTGCACTATTGCTTTGTTTCGGTTATGTCCAAGCCCAGAACGACGTCACCGTAGAAGCGAACAAAGAGACTGAACAAGCATTACAAACCTCTGCCAATCTTACATATGAGGCCAATGAGGAGCTTACTGCCAATAATTTTGTTATGGCAGAAGCCGACTACAGAAGAGCCATTTCAGTGAGTGAAAAAAATGCTGTGGCTCCTTTTAATCTAGGTAATGCTTATTACAATAGGGAAAGCTTTGGTGAAGCCTTTGGCAGGTATAAACAAGCAGGAGAGGCCGCCGATGATAAAGATAAAAAGCACAAAGCATTTCACAACATGGGCAATGTGTTCATGAAAAACAAGGAATACGAAAAAGCAGTGGAAGCCTATAAACAAGCTCTGCGCAGTAATCCCAACGACGAAGAGACCCGTTACAATTTTGCACTGGCAAAAAAAATGTTGGAAAAACAACAAGACGAGCAAAAGAATGATCAAAATAAAGATGATCAGGACAAGCAGGACGAAGAAAACGAGGACAAGGATAAAAACCAAGATCAGAACAACGAAGGAGGCGACAACGAGAAGGAAGAAGAAGGGGAGCAGAAAGAAGATGAAAATAAGGATAAGGGCGATCAAGGAGAAAATGGAGAGGATAAGCCTGAAGAAAACCAGAAAGGAGATGGGGATAAAAAGAAGGAAGAAGAGAAAAAGCCCAATGAAGGAGATCAGCCCCAGGATCAAAAACAACAGCCCAAACCCAACCAACTTTCCAAACAACAGATACAGAACTTGCTAGAGGCCATGCAAAACGAAGAGAAAAAAGTCCAGGAAAAAATGGAGGCCCGAAAAGTTCGTGGAAAAAAGATTAAAAACGAAAAGGATTGGTAATGAACACCTTGAAGGGCAACATATTGTTTATTTTGGGGATGTTCCTATTTACAGGATTACATTCATACGCCCAAGACGATACCGAAGAGGTTACGTTTACCATGAACCTGAGCAAGGAGAAATTAGGGATAAACGAACGTCTTCGTGTTGATTTTACCATGAATAAAGATGGGGACAACTTTATACCACCTCAATTTGAAGACTTTAAAGTGGTAATGGGGCCTTCGCAATCCATAAGTTCATCTTGGGTAAATGGTAAACGTAGTTTTTCCAAGACCTATACCTACATTTTGGTGCCAACGGCCAGAGGGAATTTTACCATAACCCAAGCCACCATTGAAATTGATGGACAAACCTATAAAACAACACCTAAAAAAGTTGAGGTAACCGCTGCTGTGAACAAACCCAATTCCCAAAAAACAGTGGATGATGTTGCGGATGAAAGCCTTCATCTGGTTGCGGAAGTCTCAAAAGGAAACCCTTATCTTAACGAAGCGGTAACTGTAATCTACAAACTCTACGTTAGTCCGAACATAAGCGTGACCAATTACCGTCCTTTGGACAATCCAACCTACAACAATTTTTGGAGTCAGGATATTCCAGTAACCAAACACACTGCACAAAATGGTACCTACCAAGGTAAGCCCTATCGATATGTGGTTTTAAAACGAGTCGTACTATATCCGCAAAAAACTGGCAAGTTGGACATAGAGCCACTTTCTTTGGAAATTTTTGTTGATGTACCCACCAATCGAAGAGATTTTTTCGGAGGTAGAATCTATACCCAGACCAGCAAGACCGTAGCTGCAGGAAATCGTACTATCAATGTAAAACCATTACCAGAAGCAGGTAAACCAGCTAATTATAGTGGGGCTGTAGGAGATTTTGATTTTACGGTAACCACAAGCAAGACCCAACTAAATGCCTCAGAATCGCTTCAGGCAAAGGTTTCAGTTTCCGGTAAAGGAAATTTAAAATTGTTCCAGTTGCCAGAACCAGAACTGCCAAGCTCATTAGAAGTTTATGATCCTGAATACGATGAGGACATCCGTACCTATAGCTCCGGTATGGAGGGAAAAATCGCAAACAATTACACCATAGTACCCTCTTTTAGAGGAAAGTATCCAATCCCCAGTATTTCCTTCAGTTTTTTTAATCCCAGTACAGGAAAGTATGAAACCATAAATTCTGAAGAGATTAACATTGAAGTTATTGAAGGGCCAACTGGAAGAGCCGATTTTGCAGCTAATTCTTCTACCAGCAAACAATTGGTAGTTCCAACGGGAGAGCAATTTCATTTTATCAATATAAATCCCAACCTGACTCCCATTGCAGTAAATCGATTCTTTGGTTCCAACATGTTCTTCATCTTATTGTTTGCTCCACTTTTATTTATACCTATAGTTATCTTTACTTTTAAGAAAAGAGAGGCCATTGCCAGTGATGTTGTAGGGAACAGAATAAAGAAAGCAAATAAATTGGCCAAAAAATTTCTGTCCACGGCTAAAAAGGAATTGGGAAACAAGGAAGCCTTTTACGTTGCGTTGGAAAAAGGACTGCACAATTATTTAAAAGCAAAATTACATATAGAGACATCTGAATTCAGTAAGGACAAAATAACCAATGTTCTTTCTGAAAAAAATGTGGATAAAGATAATATCAATGGGTTTATAGCTCTGCTGACCAATTGCGAAATGGCGCGATATAGCCCCTTTTCCAATGTTCAGATGCAGCAAGATTACGAAAAGGCCAGTGAGGTAATTTCTAAATTGGACAAGCAATTATGAGCATAAAAAAAATAGCCCTTTTACTTTGTCTTTTTTTGGTGACATTCGGGTTTTCCCAAAATGAAGATTTATTTAATAAGGCCACCGAACTTTATAATAACGGGGAATATTCCGCTGCTATAGAAAACTACGAGCAGATAATTGAAAATGGCAAGCACTCTGCATCTCTTTATTTTAATATGGGAAATTGCTATTATAAGCTTAATTCCATTGGTCCCAGCATTTATTATTATGAAAAAGCTTTACTTCTTTCTCCAAACAATAAAGAAATTCAGAACAATTTAAGGTTTGCCCAAAATATGAGATTGGATGCCATCGAAGAAATGCCTAAAACCGAGTTGTCCCGAATATATAATGCTGTAGTGGGTATGTTCTCCAATGACCAATGGGCATATTTGGCAGTGGGTCTGGTCTTTTTGTTCGTATTGGCCTACATGGCATACTATTTTCTGAGATCGGCCAATCAAAAAAGGGCGGCATTTATTTCGAGTATCTTTTCCCTTGCCCTTGCATTTATTTGTGTCCTAATGGCCTATCTAAGTCATCAGCAGTATAAAAAGAACGATTTCGCAATTGTCTTTAACAAAGAGGTCAACATAAATTCAGAGCCCAACAATAACAGTAATACCATTTTCACAATTCATGAAGGAACCAAAGTGAACGTTTTGGAAGAATTGGATGATTGGAAAAGAATACGCATTGCTGATGGTCAAACAGGTTGGTTATTGGCAGAAACTATTAGGCCGTTAAAAGATTTTTAGCCAAAATTTAACAAATAATTCTTCATCTTATCTTACATTTGCCACGTTCAAATAACATATGCGAATACTGGCAATACCTTTTATTTCTTTTCTGTTGGTCTCAATTCTCATGACCTCAGTCTTTGTTCCCTTTTTGGGACAGGAACACAGTACAGCTATTATTCTTAACGCTTCTGAAGAAGAGAACAACTCTCATGACACCTCAAGCAGTAAAGTATTTGACAATAAATGTTTTGTTTCCAAGAACTTCTTCACAACAGATTCATCTATAAATCAGGAGAAAAATGACAATACATTAGGATATGTATTTACTGTTTTGGAATTCACCCTCGAAACATTAGACCCACCCCCCCGAAGATTGATTTAACTCATAAATGTATGTTCAAATCAAATTTTCAGCATCCTTTTCCAAAGTTCATTTAGTATAAAGGATACATCTTATACATCATAATGTGCAACTAAATAAAAAATGACTTACCTTCCAGTATAGTATGTTTTTTATAGCGCTCGCATTTTGTTCTTGAAAGACCATTGACATTGATGCACTTTTTTAAAAAAGAATCACTGGAAAGTCGGTTTATCTTGAATAAAAGCTGCCAATTTAATTACGAGCAAATTGGTAGAACAGCCGAAGATTACAAGCCTGCACTTGGTATAAGGATAGTAAAGATTCCTTTGGACATAGATATCGTTGAGTTAAAAAAACCAGCTCTAGAAGGGGCAAAATTCAAGAAGACCCTTCAAGAACATTTTCAATGAGAGTACTGGTTAAAAATTTAAAGAAATGATATAATCTATACATCTAAGACCGAAAAATTCGGAATAAAATATTACTATGAAAGCACACACGAAAGAAACCCAGTCAACAATGACGCCAAATAAAGCCCTTGAATTTTTAAAAGAAGGCAATGAGCGTTTTCAAAAAAACTTAAAGGCTAATCGAAATCTTTTACAACAGGTTAATGAAACCCAAAACGGGCAATTCCCTTTTGCAACCATCCTAAGTTGTATAGATTCAAGAGTTTCAGCAGAGCTAGTATTTGATCAAGGATTAGGCGATATTTTCAGTATTAGGATTGCAGGAAATTTCGTTAACGAGGATATACTGGGCAGTATGGAATTTGCTTGTAAGCTTGCAGGAACCAAACTGTTAGTAGTCTTGGGACATACTAGTTGCGGTGCAATAAAAGGAGCCTGCGATCATGCTCGTTTAGGCAATCTAACTACATTGATAAACAAGATTGAACCTGCAGTGGACGCAGTTTCAAAACCAGAGGATGAAGCCTTAAGAACGTCAGAAAATCTAGATTTTGTAGATGCCGTGGCTGTTAAAAATGTTGAAATGGCCATAAAGGACATTAGAGATAAAAGCGACGTTTTGAAAGAAATGGAATCCAATGGAGAAATTGCCATTGTAGGCGCCATGTATAATGTCTCGGATGGTACGGTTTCTTTTTTCAACTAGAAAAAAGGAATCTTATAGAAAGGTCAATGACCTATGGATTATTGACCTTTTTAGGACTAATTATCATTATCATAACTTTTTTTAAATAAAACTATGTTCAAACATTTTAGAGGGGACCTTTTTGGAGGTATTACAGCAGGCATTGTAGCATTGCCTTTGGCACTTGCCTTTGGGGTAAGTTCTGGTTTGGGACCAAGTGCTGGATTATACGGAGCTATTTTTATTAGTTTTTTTGCTGCACTTTTTGGAGGAACAAGTACTCAAATTTCTGGCCCTACTGCACCAATGACCGCCGTTAGTATGGTGGTGGTTGCAGGTATTATCGCAATAAACGACGGGGACATCGAAAAAGCACTTCCGGCTATACTTACCGTCTTTTTACTGGCAGGGTTAATGCAGATTGGACTAGGATTAATCGGACTTGGAAAATATATCAAGTATATTCCATATCCCGTGGTATCGGGTTTCATGACCGCCATAGGTGTTATTATTCTTGTAACACAAATACTTCCCGCAGTTGGTTATTATCCAAAGGAAGATGAAGAATTTGTCAATCAATTTATGCCTCAAGCAGAGGAAAGTATTCTGGAAAATATTCTTAGGGAAGAAGCAGGGGAAGGTATTTTGGTGTTGGAAAATTTTGAAGAGACAATTAAACGGGCCGATCAGATCACACCGACTATTATGCAGCAAGAAGCCGCTACTTTGGCTGCAAAAGAGGCATCGGGTGTTGCAGGGACCTTAAAGGTGTTGCCAAGGGCTTTCCAGAACATAAATTGGTTAGAATTAAGTTTAGCTTTAGCAACCATATTTATTATTTACGGCTTTAAACGCATTACAACTGCGATACCAAGTACGCTGGTAGCATTGATCTTAGTTTCTGGTGTAGCTTTTGGTTTTGGGTTGGATTATCGCCCCATTGAACAAATCCCAAGTGGATTACCTACTCCCAATCTAGGGATATTTACAGATTTTAGTCTGAGTTCTGTTACACCTTATATTTTTACAGCGCTTACATTGGCCTTGTTAGGTGCTATAGATTCTTTGCTAACTTCTGTTGTTGCAGATAATATGACCCAAACAAAACACAAACCCAATAAAGAACTGGTAGGGCAAGGAATAGGAAATAGCATTGGAGCTATTTTTGGTGGACTTCCGGGTGCTGGAGCTACGATTAGAACCGTAGTAAACATTAATTCAGGTGGTAAAACCAAACTTTCTGGTATGGTTGCTGGGTTGCTTCTTCTTGTTATTTTATTGGCATTGGGACCTGTGGCTTCACAAATTCCAGCAGCTGTTTTGGCGGGAATATTGGTAACTGTAGGTATTGGTGTGATGGATTATCGAGGGTTAAAGGCCATACCTTACCTTCCAAAAGATATTAAATTGGGGCCATTAAAACTCAGTTCTGAGGTAATTATCATGTTGGTTGTAATGGCCCTTTCCTCTATATGGAACCTAGTTTACGCTGTTGGAATCGGTTTGGTAATCGCTTCATTGATGTTCATGAAAAAGATTGGAGATTTAACCGCGCAAAGGTCTGATGTAAAACCTTTGCGAGAAGAAGCTTGGTCCGACGAAAAAAATCTTCCCCAAAAAATCAAGGAAGAAGTTTTTATCAAGCATCTCAAAGGGCCTTTGTTTTTTGGATCTACAAGCGATTTTCAACAACTGGCCTCACAAATTCCTGATTCCGCGACCACCGTGGTCATAAGACTAGGTAGAATGCAGTATATGGACCAAAGTGGACTTTATGCGATGGAGGAAGTTTTACAAGATTTAAAACGGAAGGATATGAATGTACTTCTGGTGAATGTATTAGATCAACCGAAATATATGATGGAACGAATAGATATTATTCCAGATCTGATACCAGAAGAACATATATTTAAAAACTTTAAATCTTGTATGAAATGGGTAGATGAGAATTTAAATGTAAAAAAAGAAGCTTTACTAAGTTGATTATCCATAAAAAGGTTCTCTCAGGTATTCAGTACTAATAATTGGAGAACAGTGGGGCATGGTTTTGCAAAACCATGCCCCACTTATTTTTTTGTGAACATCCTTAGACTAAGGCGTCTATTAATTTGATTTACTGCTTATTATCTTAATACTTATCTATTAAAAGACAATTTGTTAAATTTGTCGCCCAATAGCGAAAGCAATCATGATTGATACCATAAAGGAGCACATCGTTGAAGTAGAAAACTTTACTTCGACCTCAATAGAAGAAATTGAAGCCTTCCGAATCAAGTATTTGGGTAAAAAGGGTCTTTTGAACAATTTCTTTGCCGAATTTAAAAACGTACCCAACGAGCAGAAAAAAGATTTCGGCAAGGTAATCAATCAATTAAAAAATACAGCAACCGAAAAGATCAATGAACTAAAGGAAGCCTTGGAAAACCAAAAAGAGGCTACTGGAAAATATGGTGATTTGACCAGACCTGGCGAACCAGTTGAAATAGGTTCGCGTCATCCCATCAGTATTGTGAAGAACCAAATAATTGATATCTTTTCCCGCATTGGCTTTAACGTATCCGAAGGTCCCGAAATTGAAGATGACTGGCACAACTTTACAGCACTCAATCTTCCGGAATACCACCCCGCTAGAGATATGCAGGATACATTTTTCATCCAAACCGATCCAGATATTCTATTACGTACCCATACTTCTTCGGTACAGGTAAGGTATATGGAAGACAATAAACCCCCTATCAGAACTATTTCTCCCGGTAGAGTATATAGAAACGAAGCAATTTCAGCTCGTTCCCATTGCTTTTTTCATCAAGTAGAAGGTTTGTATGTGGACAAGAATGTTTCGTTTGCCGACCTTAAACAGACGTTACAATATTTTACATCGGAAATGTTCGGAAAATCAAAGATTAGATTGCGTCCTTCTTATTTTCCCTTTACAGAGCCCAGTGCAGAAGTGGATGTTTACTGGGGCCTTGAGACCGAAACCGATTACCGCATGACCAAAGGTACGGGATGGTTGGAAATTATGGGCTGTGGCATGGTAGATCCCAATGTACTCAAGAATTGTGGAATAGACCCTGAAGTATATTCCGGTTTTGCCTTTGGAATGGGAATTGATCGTATTGCACTATTGCTACATCAAATTTCAGATATTAGATTGCTCAGTGAAAATGATGTTCGCTTCTTGGAGCAGTTTAAAAGCGCACTATAAACACGCTTTATGAAAAAGGATATTGAGATTCCCGTGGTCAAGGATGTACATCTAGCAGTAATCCATGAATGGAACGATGAATCTCTTTCCAACAATTGGAATGCCTATCTAATCAATAATAGATTAGATGCTATTGAAATGGTCATGGTGGTTTCAAAAGGGTTCGATGAGGAAACAAAAACCTCAACTATGCGCCACGGAATTGGAATTCTTGAACCTAAATCCTTTAAAAAAATTGAATTGTTACCAGAAGAACTTTTGTCGCTCAATAATGAGTTCTTTGTCACCTTTTTTGCCGAAAACAAATTATTTGAAAAAAGGTTCCTATTTCCTAAAAACACCATTGCAGCAAAAAACCTTACCCCTATTCCAATCATAGATAAAGAAGGGGTTCTTTCCGAAGCTTGATTGTCCTTTTATTTACAGAATTTTTTTAACAAAATTTTAGTTTTAATTGGTTCGGTAGATACCGAACCAATACTACCTTTGCGGTCTATTTTCTAATATATGTCCAGAGAAGAACAGAAAAAGAAGTTAATCGAAGAGCTTGGGATCCATTTGGAAAACCAACATGATATACCGCCATTGGCCGCCAGACTCTATGCCATGCTGGTTGTTACCGATCGTGACGGACTGAGTTTTGATGAATGTAAAATGATTAGATCCGCTAGTAAAAGTTCCATTTCATCATCGTTGAACCTTCTTTTAAAGTTAGGATTGATCAATTATTTTACTAAGCCGGGCGACCGCAAACGGTATTTTAAAACTTCTGCTGCCAACACCTTCTATATAACTAAACTAGAAGAAAAGCTAAAGCGCATAGAACAAGAAAACCGCATCATCACTAAAATTAGAAAATACAATCAAACATATAGTCCAGAACGCTTTGAGATTAACAAAGAGCGTGCAGAAATCTATCATTCTTTTATCAAACAGAGTGAAGAATTATTGAGCAATACCCTTAATTCACTTAAAGAAATAGACAATCACAATTAAACAACCCCAACTATTATAGCAATGAAAAAGATTTCATTAGTCCTTACTGCCGTTAGTCTTGCACTTTTGACTTCCTGCGGAAGCAAAAACCAGCAGCAAGTTGCTGCACCACAAGCACCCACTCTTAAAGTGAGTACACTGGAAAAACAGGATATCACCCTTTTCAATTCCTATGCCACCAATATTCAGGGTGAGCAAAATGTAGAAATATGGCCCAAAGTTTCCGGCTTTGTACAAAAAATCTATGTTGAAGAAGGACAACAAGTAAAAAAGGGGCAATTACTGTTCAAATTGGAAACCGCATCACTTTCCCAAGATGCTGAGGCTGCTAAAGCTGCCGTCAACGTGGCCCAAGTAGAGGTAAACAAATTGGTTCCCTTGGTAGAGAAAAACATAATCAGTGAAATTCAATTGGAAACCGCCAAGGCCCAACTTAAACAGGCAAAAAGCAACTATAGTAGCATTGCTGCCAATATTGGCTATTCTAACATTACAAGTCCAGTAAATGGATATATCGGCGAGATTCCTTACAAAGTAGGTGCATTGGTTAGCAGTACGATGGGCAAGCCACTTACCATGGTATCGGATATTAACAAAATCCGAGCTTATTTTTCTATGAACGAAAAAGAGTTGCTAAAATTAAAAATGCAAATGGCAGATAATGGGTCAGCCGTTTCTTCCGAAAGCTCCCCAGAAGTGGAACTTGTAATGATCAATGGGGAAACTTATCCGCAAAAAGGAAAAATTGCCATGATCAACAACATCATCAATTCCTCCACCGGTAGTGTAACACTTAGGGCAGATTTTGACAACCCAGACCACCTATTGAGCTCTGGGAGTACGGGCAACATCAAAATTCCTTCAATATATAGCAACACTTTTGTGATTCCCCAGTTTGCCACTATCGACCTTCAGGGCACCAAAATGGTTTTTATATTGAACGAGGACAACACAGTAACCACAGTGCCTATCAAAATTGTTGCTCAAACGGATACTTCATTTATAATTAAGGAAGGTTTGGAAAACGGAACTACCATAGTTTCGGAAGGAGTTTCCAAATTAAAAGATGGCCAGGCCATTAATCCTGTAAAACAATAATTACTATCCACTATTTATAGAACAATCAACCTATGTTCCAAAAATTTATAGATCGTCCTGTACTTTCCACGGTTATATCCGTAATCATAGTGATTTTGGGTATTTTAGGATTAAGTACATTGCCCGTTGAACAATATCCGGAAATTGCTCCACCAACTGTTCAGGTTACGGCAAATTATACAGGCGCCAATGCCGAGACAGTACTAAACAGTGTGGTTATCCCCCTTGAAGAGCAAATCAACGGTGTTGAGGGAATGACCTACATAACCTCATCTGCGAGTAATGATGGTGCAGCCAATATCAGTGTATTTTTTGAACTTGGAGTTGACCCCGATATTGCTGCGGTAAACGTTCAAAACCGTGTCGCTAGAGCTAACAGTCTATTACCACAGGAAGTTATAAATACTGGTGTCACCACTCAAAAAGCGCAGAACAGTGCCTTGCTTTTCTTTTCTATTTTTTCTGAAAACACGGATTATGATGCCACATTTGTAGAGAATTATGCCAAAATTAATCTTGTTCCAAGATTACAGAGAATTAAAGGGGTTGGTAATGTGAATGTATTTGGAGCCAAGGATTATTCCATGAGAATATGGATAACCCCTGATAAAATGGCTGCATACAATTTAGTCCCTGCTGATATACAATCCGCGTTGAGCGAACAGAACAGAGAAGCGGCAACAGGAAAGATCGGTGAGAACGCCGATGGCATTTTTGAATATGTCATGAAATATAAAGGACGTTTATCCGAAGTTGAGGATTATGAAAACATCATATTAAAAACAACTGAAGATGGTGGTTTCCTTAGATTAAAAGATGTTGCTGAAATAGAACTTGGAGCATTGAGCTATGTTCGGAAAAACTCCGGTATGGGAAATCCTGGTGTAGCTGTTGGGGTCTACCAAACATCTGGTTCAAATGCGAACGAGATAATAGAACAAATCGAAACTATTTTGGAAGAAGCAAAAGTGGATTTTCCAAAAGGTCTGGATTATGTTATCCCCTTTAATTCCAAGGACTTCTTAGATGCTTCCATAGATCATGTAGTAAAAACTTTGATCGAAGCATTTATACTGGTATTTATCGTGGTATTCCTGTTTCTTCAGGATTTTAGGTCCACTTTAATTCCTGCTATTGCCGTGCCCGTGGCCATTATAGGTACTTTTTTCTTCCTACAATTGTTTGGTTACTCCATCAACATGCTTACACTTTTCGCCATGATATTGGCCATTGGAATTGTGGTGGATGATGCCATTGTGGTGGTCGAAGCTGTCCATGCTAAGCTTGAAGAAGGAGCAGAGTCGGCCAAAACAGCAACCAAAAATGCCATGAGTGAAATATCGGGTGCCATAATCTCCATTACCTTGGTAATGTCTGCCGTATTTATCCCTGTTTCGTTTATTCAAGGATCCTCCGGTGTATTTTACCAGCAATTTGGTATTACATTGGCCGTGGCGATTTTGATATCTGCCGTAAACGCGTTAACCTTAAGCCCTGCTCTGGCGGCCCTGTTTCTCAAACCACATAAACCCGAGCAAGGTAAAAAGTCCAATTTCTTAAAGCGCTTTTTTAAAGCCTTTAATATTGGTTTTACCACAATGACCAATAAATACACGAACACTATTGGCGTGTTGGTTAAAAGAAAGTGGGTGACTTTTGCATTTCTTATTGCCTTCTGTATCGTTGCAGTATTTCTGTTTAAATCCACACCTTCCGGATTTGTACCAGATGAAGACCGCGGAATGATCTTTGCCAATGTAAGCATGCCACCCGGTACCACTATCGAAAAAACGGAGGAGACCATCATGAAATTGGATTCCATTTATGAGTCCATGGATGTAATCGACGCAAGGATGAGCGTTGCAGGTTTCAGTATTTTGAACAGGGTCAGTGCCGGTTCCTATGCCTTTTCCATTATGAAATTAAAGGATTGGAGCGAAAGAAAGGCAGATTCACTATCTGTAGATGCAACCTTGAAAAAGTTGTATGGTATAACCGCTGGCTTTAGTGATGCACAGATAATTTATTTTACACCACCAAGTATACAAGGTTTTGGTACCAGTTCTGGTTTTGAAGTACAGCTTCAAAGCAAAACAGGTGAGGATTGGGACGCTATCAACGATGTGAAGAACCAATTTTTGGGTGCCCTAAATGCAAGACCAGAAATACAATATGCCATTTCCCAATTCGACCCGGGGTTTCCACAATATGATTTGGATATAGATATGGAGAAAGTGAAAATGGCAGGGTTCACAGCAACCAATATATTTAATGCACTACAAGGATATTTTGGAGGTATCTATGCGACCGATTTTAATAAATTCGGTAAACAATATCGTGTTATGATCCAGGCCAAACCCGAACATCGTGCCAATGAAAATTCGTTGAACCATATTTTTGTGAGAAACAGCAATGGGGAATCGGTTGCAGTAAGTCAGTTTGTAACACTTAATAAAATATATGGCCCTGAGGTTGTTCAGCGATTCAACTTGTTAAGTGCGGTCAAAGTGACTGGTGTTCCTAATGCAGGCTATAGTACTGGGGATGCCATTACGGCCATTGAAGAAGTTGCGGCCCAAGTATTGCCGACTTCCTATACTTATGATTATTCAGGACTTTCACGCGAGGAAAGTAATGCAGGTTCCCAGACCATTCTCATTTTTATCTTGAGTCTAATATTCGTGTATTTTTTGTTGAGCGCACAGTACGAAAGTTATATTTTACCACTTTCCATACTGTTATCGCTTCCGTTTGGTATAGCAGGTGCGATTCTTTTCATCAACTTGGCAGGCTTGCAAAATAACATCTATTTCCAGATTGCCTTAATTATGTTGATAGGTCTGTTGGCCAAAAACGCGATTTTAATCGTAGAGTTTGCATTGCAACGAAGACGGGCAGGATTATCGCTCTTCGATGCAGCAGCAGATGGTGCCCGTGCTAGGCTACGTCCTATTTTGATGACCTCCTTTGCTTTCATTTTTGGTCTATTACCATTGGCTCTTTCATCAGGTATTGGGGCAATTGGCAACCAATCAATCGGGGTAAGTGCTGTTGGTGGAATGCTAGTGGGAACCATTTTAGGGGTTTTTGCAGTACCGGTCCTTTTTGTGGTATTCCAGGCACTGCAAGAACGTGTCTCAGGAAAACCAGAATCTATTGAAGTAAAAAACGCTTAATTACAAAGCTAAAAAGCATGAAATCAAAATCCACATATAAATTTGTTCTGTTGCTCTCAGTTTCTTTGCTGTTACAATCTTGTTTTGTAGCAAAAAACTATTCGAGGCCCGAGATAGAAACCGATAACCTTTACAGAACGGATCATTTGCCAAAAGATAGTATTTCCATGGCCAGCGTCTCTTGGAAAGACCTGTTTAAAGATGAGCAATTGAAATCCTATATTGAACAAGGGCTTAAAAACAACATAGATATTAGGATTGCCCTACAAAATGTTGTTGCCTCCGAAGCCTATGTAAAACAGGGCAAGGCAGGATTTTACCCTACCCTATCCGGAACGGCAAGTTTTACTAGAACAAAAAATTCGGAAAATAGCCAATTTGGTAGCTTTTTTACCCGTCCACTAGAACAATATGAATTATCCGGAACCCTTTCATGGGAGGCTGATATTTGGGGAAAGATCAGAAGTAATAAAAGGGCTTTTAGTGCTGCTTACCTACAAAGCGTTTCCGCCCATCAAGCTGTAAAAACTAACTTGATTGGCAAAATTGCTTCTACCTATTATCAATTGTTGGCTTTGGATAAACAATTGGAAGTTTCCAAACAAACTTTGGAAGCTAGAAAAAATAGTTTGGAAACCACCATTAGCCTTAAAGACGCAGGTCAGGTTACCGAAGTTGCGGTGAAACAAACCGAAGCACAAGTACATTCTACAGAGATTATCGTGATTGACTTGGAAAACAACATTAAGCTTTTGGAAAATGCCTTTAGTATATTGTTGGGAGAAGGCCCTCAAAAAATACAAAGGGGAAGTTTGGACAATCAGATCATCGACACAGAGTTGAGTACAGGTATTCCATATTTATTGCTCGCCAACCGTCCAGATGTATTACAAGCGGAATATGGTCTTATCAATGCTTTTGAACTGACGAATGTAGCCAAAAGCAGTCTATATCCTTCGTTGAGCTTATCTGCTTCAGGAGGTTTCCAAAGTTTGGAACTTGATAATTGGTTGGATGCAAGTTCATTGTTCTCATCCTTAATAGGTTCTTTGACCCAGCCAATTTTCAAAGGACGTCAACTACGTACCCAGTGGGAAGCGTCCAAAGCCAAACAACAACAAGCATTTTTGGCATATAAGCAAGCATTGCTTACGGCAGGCAGGGAAGTGAGCGATGCCCTCTATACCTATGAAGCGGAAACAAGGAAAATTGAGGCACGCTCTAAAGAATTGAACGCTTATTCCAAAGCTGAAGACTATTCCGAAGAATTATTGAATAATGGTCTAGCCAATTATTTGGAGGTTCTAACTGCGCGGCAAAATGCTTTGAGCTCCGAACTTAACTATGTAGATTCACAATATGCCCAATTAAATGCCATTGTGGAATTGTACAGAGCGCTTGGTGGAGGCTGGAAATAATACTTGCACGAAGAGGAATAATCAAGAGTACTATACAAGGTTTGCCCCTATTAGTTGTTCCATGGATGCATTGGTCTCAACCATAGACATACTTTAAAATATTCAATCAACCCTTTACTAGTAGAGGGTTGATTACTTTTTAGTGACTTATCCCACTCCGCTACACTATTTTTGGACGTATTTCCCACAGGAGTATAAAATGTATTTGGAAGTACAACCATGTTCAAAAACAATAGTATCAGGCAGATAGCTTTATCGTTAACTATAATCAACACCATAAATTTTCATTGTGATATCCTCAAAATGGATACCCTGCACTACCCCTATAACTGCTAATTTCTCATATAATATCTTTGTTTTTTAATATATTATCATATAAACCGCTGATTATTACATTATTATCTTTGTTTTTAGTTAATTGATCACATAATTTTAATTTCTTCTAAAAACTAAAAACCAATGGGAACTAAAACTAACATTAACAGACGTGATTGGATAAGAAAGAGTGTGCTCACAGCAGGTGGCGCAATGGCTTTGCCATATATAGGATTGGCCGAAACACCTAAGGCTCCATTAACCTTGGACACCGAAGGAAATGCCGTATATAGCCCTTTCTTTAAAGAATACTTGCCAAAACCTGATAATTACCTGCCAGAGTTGGCCGCAAAGTTAAATGCAAATGAAAACCCCTATGGCCCTTCCCCAATGGCTATAGAAGCTTTTAAAAACTCAGTATCTGGAGGAAACAGATATGCCTGGAAGGAGTTATACCAGCTTGTGGACAAAATTGCCGATTTTGAAGAAGTTGAGAGCAAAAATATTATGATGGGACCTGGATCTTCCGATTTATTGGAGAAAACTGCCATGGTTTTATTTTTGAACGGGGGTAACGTGGTTTCGGCCGATCCATCATACATGTCACTAATTCGAGTGGCCGAATCTGTTGGTGCATCATGGAAGCCTGTTCCATTAAAAGATGATTGGTCACATGATCTTAAGGCCATGGAAGAAGCTATAGACGACGAAACCAAATTGGTTTATATATGCAATCCCAACAACCCGACCGGTTCTATGACCGATCATGAAGAGTTGGTGGACTTCTGCTCCCGAGTATCGGAAAAAGTTCCTGTCTTTGTTGATGAAGCCTATCTATGGTTCTTGGAAGATGGGGCTAAAAAAAGTATGGTTTCACTTGTAAACCAAGGAAAAGATGTGATCATTGCCAGAACCTTCTCCAAAATCCACGGGATGGCTGGCCTTCGAGTAGGATACATTGTAGCCCTTGAAGAAACTTTGGGAAGACTACAAAAAATCACCCGAGGTGGCATGGGAATTACATTGCCATCGGTATACGGAGCCATAGCTGCAATGGATGATGCAGACTTTATAAATAAATCCCGTACTCTTAATGCCGAATGCAGGGAATATGTATATACAAGCCTAAAACAATTGGGTATTACCTCCTATGTTCCGTCTTCAACAAGTTTTATAATTTTTCCTATTGAAATGGAAGGTAAAGCATTTTTAGAGCATATGACCGAATTAAGGGTAGGAGTTCGAGCCTTCGAATTTATGAATCAAAACTGGTGCCGAGTAAGCATGGGAACCATGGACGAAATGAAAACCTTTACCGCCGCACTAAATAAAGTATTGGTATAGTGGAGGTTGGAATTCAAAAGACCATTGTATTTCTTTTTTTTATTTTGATAGGAGTTTTACTTAAAGTAAAGTTTAAGTCAAAAGAAGAAATAACTGGAATAAAAAAAGTAATTCTCAACCTTGCTTTGCCCGCAACTATATTTATTGCATTGCTGGGAATCAAGGTGGAATTACATTTATTACTATTGCCCTTGTTGGCTCTTGGGCTTAACCTACTATTGTTTTTTGCAATGCCCCTTGTTTTGCCCCTTATGGGCATTGGCAAAGGAACATCGGAATATCGAACGGCCAAATTATTGATTCCTTCATTGGCTCCCGGATTGTCTTCATTTCCGTTTATTTTGGAGTTTTTAGGTGAAGAATATCTTGCGAAGGCGGCCATGTCCGACCTTGGAAACAAGATTTTTGTGCTTTTCTTTTTGTACTTGGTAGCCATGAACTGGCACTATAATCTTCAATCCAACAAAACGAAAAACGGAGGGACCAAATTAAAACCCTTGATCAAAGCCATGGTTTCCGAACCAGTGAATGTATTTATTGGAGCAGCCTTGGTATTACTGGCATTTGGTCTTAGTATGGATTCGTTGCCCTTCTTTCTTAGCGAGCCACTGGAAAAACTTAGCTTGATCATGACTCCCTTGGTTTTGCTCTTTATTGGACTGGCAGTAAAAATCAAAAGAAAACAGTTTTTTCAAATATTTTCACTTTTGTGTACCCGTGCTGGGTTGATTTTATTGATTTCCTGGGTTTTTGTTATGATATCGGGTATCGAGGCACAAAAAGAAATATTATTGACTATGGCTTTTGGATTAAGCGCTTGTAGCTTTTGGCCCTATGCCCATATTGCAGCAGTTGATAGCATTGAAATGGATGGCGAATTCAAACGAAAAACATTTAACGGTGACTTTGGAGTGGCCATTTTAGCATTGTCTTTCCCATTGTCCACCATATTGATTTTGGCAACCTTGAACAGTGGATCCTTCTTTGTAAATCCATTAAATATTTTCATGATGGCTATTTTACTATTGGCGGTTGGTCTAACATTTCCACTGATTAGTGGTGTAGGCAAAAAAAAGTGGTCAGAACAACAATTAATTGACCATGAGCTGAAATCAGCAGCCACTGAACAAGCTGCTTAAGACTTGCTTCCCCTTCATTAATCACTATTGATATACGAAACGATTGAACAAAAAAGAGTGCCCTTGATACAACGGGCACTCTCTCTAACATGAAAAATATAAAAACTACTAAAAACTAGTCCAAGTGCTTATTGTTAAAACGGTACTTGATTCCGATTGTACCATAAAAACCGTTGTTATAATCAAAATCATAAATCTCATTGCCGTCATAGTCTTCAACCGTCATATTATTATACAGGCTAAATCCTGCATCTATATTAAGACTGAAATTATCTAAGAAATTGAAGCTATAACCCAATCCTGAAACAACGGAGGTTTGCCGTAGGATACCAGTATCGTCAAAATCCGATACCTTAACCTCCATTTCATCATTAAAAGAACCCATAAAACCATCTAACTTGGCAAAAGCACTAAATTGATGGCAAAGCCCTAGATTATAGTTGGCATACATCTCCGGGAAACCGATTTGATACCCGAATTTTTCCGTTAACTGTTTAGAATAAGTCACCCATGGAATTGGAGTGTCAAGTCCGTATTGATGATCATAAATGGCGCCTATTTTCCAAACAGTATTGTTTTCAACATCTGTGTTGCGAAAAATCAAACTCCCATTATAAAACACATCATCACCTCCCATATCATTATCAAAATTTGAAGAAATCTGTCCTTCTCCGGTCAATATAACGCTCCAACTATCTGCAAGTGCATGGGCAAACTTTAAAGAACCGGAAAACATATTAAAATCTTCGATCATCTCTGTTGTAAATGGAACATCGACATCAACATATTCAATATTGGTCGCTTGATAAGCTCCTCCCAAACTAAGGCTATACCTATCCGTTTTAAACAATGGGAAACCTACAACAAATTTGGTTTTATTGATCTTGGCAACATTACTACCAGAAAACAAACCTTGCTCAAATCCTATTTCATCAGAAATTTGTGCCATAGAAAGGCCAGAGCTCAATACGGCCATAATTAATGCTACTTTTTTCATTAGTTTACGTGGTTTTAAAGCACTAAACTAATTCCCCAACTATTGAAAAACCAGCTGGATTTTGACCTTTAACAGAAGATTTAGGGAGGTTATCTACCAACTCGAAAAATCTATCGATGAACAAGTACTAGGTTACAGGTCGAAAAGCATAAAATTCAAATTATATGCCTACCATTTATGATAGGGGCGCTTGCTCAATTGGGAATTGTAGTATTGAATTTGACCCGTTACCTCCTCCCCGAGCCAATCGGGTTTTTCAAAACGTTCGTCTTCGTGGTTCAACTCCACTTCAGCTAAAACAAGACCTTTGTTCTCACCCAAAAATTCATCCACTTCATACATATGTTTACCAAATGGGACTTCAAACCTCACCTTTTCTAAAATACCTGGTTCACAGAGGTCGATAAGGTTGGCGGCTTCGGCAGCACCTATTTCCGTTTCCCATTCAAACCGGGTAGTTCCAGAGTCATTACTGGCACCTTTTACAGTTAAATATCCTTTATCGCCTTTTATTCTAACTCTGACCGTCCTATCTGGATTTGTGTTAAGGAATCCTTGCACAATTCGCGATTGCGAAGTTGCCTGCTGTTTATACGCCTCAGAGTTGACCAAAAACTTTCGCTCTATTTCTAAATGTTCCATCAAACTAAATATACCCTAAATTTGAAAATGGAGTTTGATTTTCCACTAAGAAAAATTATTCATGTGGATATGGATGCCTTTTATGCATCCGTAGAACAGTATGATAATCCCGAACTTAAAGGGAAACCAATCGCTGTAGGTGGAGGGTCCAAACGCGGCGTGGTTTCTGCCGCAAGTTATGAGGCACGGAAGTTTGGGGTACGCAGTGCAATGGCAGGAGCTATTGCGCGCAGAAATTGCCCTGACCTTATTTTTGTTAAACCCCGTTTTGATCGCTACAAGGAAATTTCCATGCAGATTCGGAGCATCTTTTTTGAATATACCGACTTGGTAGAGCCCCTATCCTTGGACGAGGCTTATTTAGATGTTACACAGAACAAAAAAGGAAATCCTTCCGCTACCATGATGGCCAAAGAAATACGGGAGAAAATTTTTGACAAAACAGGGCTGACGGCATCAGCGGGGATATCCATAAACAAGTTTATAGCCAAGGTTGCCAGCGATTACAACAAGCCCAATGGACAAAAAACGGTAAATCCTGAAGAAATAATCGATTTTTTGGAGAACCTTGATATCCGAAAATTTTATGGTGTAGGGAAGGTCACCGCCGAAAAAATGTACCGTTTGGGCATATTTACAGGATTAGATCTAAAGAATAAATCGCTTGAATTTTTAGAAGAGCATTTTGGAAAAAGTGGCCGCTACTATTACAATGTAGTGCGAGGAATTCATTTAAGTCCGGTAAAACCACATCGTATTCCAAAGTCTGTAGGTGCAGAGCGGACTTTTTCTGAAAACTTGAGCAGTGAAATCTTTATGCTTGAAAAATTGGAAAATATTGCCACAGAACTGGAAAGAAGGCTTCAAAAATCCAAAATAGCTGGAAAAACCATCACTTTAAAAATAAAGTACAGTGACTTTACCTTACAGACACGCAGTAAAACCCTCCCCTATTTTATAGCAACCAAAGACTTGATACTGGAGACTGCCAAAGAACTATTGTACCAGTCTTCATTAGAAAATTCTGTTCGGTTATTGGGTATTTCACTTGCCAACCTCAACACGGAAAAGAAAAAAAAGAATGAGGAAAAAGAGTCTGTGCTCGTTCAGCTCAAATTTGAATTTTAAAAAAGTGACTGTCTGAAAAGCTTTTAAGTTACCTGTCGTTCCGAACTAGTTTCGGAGTTTTATCATGTAAATTTATACCCTTCACGAGAACCTGAAACAAGTTCAGTTTGACCCAAAAAACTTTTCAGACAATCTCCTATATTTAATTTTTGATATCAGTTTTAACCGATTCTACCGCTGGTTTCTTAGGATTTCCATCCGCATCTATTTCCACAATGTTGTCAAAACCAAGTTCATCCAGTTTTGTAATGATTTCAGCCCTGTCACCTACCATAAACCAGTTTACCTTTTCTGGTTGAACCACTTGGTTACCTACCTGTTTAATATCATCCACAGAAAGATTTCGGACGTTTTCATCATACTTTTGATAATAATCATCCGGTAGATCGTATCTGATTAAATTTCGGACAGAACTATTTACCGAACTATTGGTTTCCCACTGACCGGGAAGTTTCAATACTTGATTGGTCTTTACTTTTTCGAGTTCTTCACTGGTTGCAGGCCGTGTAGAGGTGAACTCAGATATTTCCTTCCTTATTTCCGTAACAGATTCGGCAGTTTTATCAGTTTGTACAGGTGCATACACGATAAAGGGACGCTCCTCTTTGGAACCTATCACAAATCCCCCTGCTCCATAAGACCAATGTTTGTCCTCTCTCAAATTCATATTGATTCTCGATGTGAAATCACCTCCAAGAATATTCACCATTTGCTCCATGGCTATCTCTGAAACATCACCATATTTTTCGGTCAAGTGTCCGGCAAGAATAACCGATTGCTGGGATTCCGGCCTGTTCATCAAATACAATGTGTTTTTGGTGTTTGTTTTCGGTTCATTGAATACAATGTTGGGCACGTCTCCTTTTTTCCATTTGCCAAGTGTTTTCTCCAGTTTGGATTTTAACTCGTTCATATCTACATCCCCAGTAACAATCAGTGTGGCATTGTTGGGCTTGAACCACGTGTTATAAAAATCTACAACATCTTCCCTTGTCAACTTTGAAACCGTGTCCTCATACCCTGTCCCGGTATATGGAGTGCTGTATGGGTGGTCCTCCCCGTAAAGATATTTGTTCATTACTCTTAGGGCCATGGAGATGGGCTGCGATTTTTCTTGTTTTATATCATTGATCTGCTCATTCTTAAGGCGGTCGAATTCATTTTCTGGAAATACAGGATTGAGCACCACATCCAGAAAGAGGTCCAAACTGGCATCTAAACTCGGTTTTAACGTGCTCATGTACACATTGGATTCATCCTGACTGGAAAAAGTGCTTAATGATGCTCCTAGAAGTTGAAGTTGTTCATTAATCTCCAAAGTATTTTTGTCCTTGGTACCTTCATCCATCAAATTCATAGCTAATTTTGCTGTGCCGGGACTGGACAAATAATCCGTTTTGTAACCTGCATCGGCCACCAAATTAATTATCACCGTAGGTACTCCTTTGCGCTGGGCCAAAACAACATTTAAACCATTGGATAATTGTGTACGCTGTAGTTCTGGAAATTTTGAGCTTTTTTGGGCTGTAAGTTCAGGTAATTTGCTCCTGTCCACAGAAGATTGCACCATGTCATATTCTGGAAATGGTTTGCAGACCAAAACATGTTTTCCTTTGGTAAGCCATTTGGATGCTGTTTTTTTTAAACCCTCGGTAGTTGTCTCTTCTACAAATTTCAATTTTGTTTTGTAATAAGATGCATCACCGTGATAGGTTTGGTTGGAAGCAAGTATATCGGAAACACCTCCAAACCCACCAATACGTTCCAATCCTTTGATGAAATTGGCAAAGTAATCAGCCTTAACCCTTTTTAACTCTTCTTCGGTTGGGCCTTCTTTTATCAATCGGTCAATTTCTTCCCAAAGTTCCTTTTCCAATTTTTCTGCGTCCTCACCTTCTTTTACGTTTATCCATGTGATAAAATTACTCGCAATTTCACTGGATGCCTGGAAAGAAACGACAGAACTTGCCGATTGATCTTGATAGATAAATTTTTGGTATAACCTTGAGTTTTTTCCATTGGTCAATATAGCGGAAATCAAGTCAAAGTGTAGGTCCTCCTTAGATCCAAATGGTGGTGTGTTCCATGCAAAGAGCACTCTGGTCTCCGGTACACGGTCCTCATATTCCTGTCGGGAATCAAAAACTTTATTTGGAATGTTTATCTCTTGGCGTTCCACTGTTGGTCCCGAAGGGATGTCCCCAAAATATTTGATTACTTTTTGATGAACTTCCTCTGCATTAACATCTCCAGCAACTGCAACAACCGCATTGGCAGCGCCATAATAGGATTTGAACCATTCCTGCACATCTTCCAAAGATGCAGCGTTCAAATCTTCCATTTCCCCGATTACGGTCCACGAATAAGGATGCCCTTTAGGATACATTGCCTTGGTCAAATAATCCCATTGCATTCCATAAGGTTGGTTTTCCCCTTGTCTTTTTTCATTTTGAACTACGCCACGTTGCTCATCCAATTTTTCTTGGTCAATAGCCCCGAGTAGATGCCCCATTCGGTCAGATTCTAAAAAAAGTACTTGATCCAATGCGGAGACTGGCACATTTTGAAAATAATTGGTCCGGTCCGTGTTGGTGGTGCCATTAAGGTCCGTTCCGCCAATACTTTCCAATGCTTGGAAATAATCGGTGTTGTAATTCTCACTTCCATTGAACATCAAGTGTTCAAATAAATGGGCGAAACCACTTTTCCCAGGCTTTTCATTTTTGGAACCCACATGGTACCATACATTAACTGCTGCAATGGGCGCTTTATGATCTTCATATACCAAAAGGGTAAGCCCATTTTTAAGGATATATGTTTTGTACTCGATGCCTATGTCTTCAGCTTTGAACTGAAAACCCTGCCCATAGCTCATAGGAGCAAATAGTAGGCCTATAATTAAGGCCAGAAGTAATTTTTTCATTTCTCTTGTTTTTTGTTAATTGATTGATATTATTTGATATACAAGATAGGAATTTGTTTGCAATGGTCACATTATTAATTAGTTGGCTATTTCTAGCTTCCTTTTTAAGGATTTTTTCAAGTTTTAATCAGTATACAATCACAAAATACTGTTAGATAGTTAGCGCGGTTTAATTGCCCGCCCCATAATTTCTTTATTAATTTGCAATAGTGTTCCCTGATAATTTTATTCTTATTTATTTCTTTTTATGCATCGAAACGATTTGCACGAACACATCATAACTTCAGCGGGGAACCTTTTTTATTCCCAAGGGTACAATTCAACAGGTATTAACGAGATTATTTCAACATGTGATATTGCAAAGGCCACACTATACTCTCATTTTAAATCCAAAGAAGACATTTGTATTGCCTATCTAAAGCAAAGACACAAATTCTTTATGGAGAGCCTAAAAGCCTATGTGGGGGAGCGGAATGAAAGTAGGCCCAAACTATTGGCCATTTTTGACTTGCTACGCGACATGTACATGGAAGAGAATTTTCAAGGTTGTTGGAACATAAAAACTCTGGGAGAGCTTTCTCCCCATCAAACTAAAATTCTTGGAGTAATCCAAAAGCAAAAAAAAGAACTATTGCTTTTTCTAGGTGAGGTTGTGGGTAACAATATTTCCAATCTGTCCAAAGCGGAAATAGAAAAAATATCGAGCGGGCTTTATCTTTTGTACGAAAGCGCGGTTACTGAAAGTCATCTGTTCAAAAATGACTGGCCTATTTTTATGGCAAGAAACATAGCACCATCCCTTTTCGTAGACATGGATTTAAAATAAAGGCATAAAAAAAGGTGCGGTCTATTTCCATTCCACACCTTTTTAAATTTATTGATTTAGATAAGCTGTTTAAAAATTACAATTCTCTATTTCAGTTACCCTTAACGTATTCACCATCCCTTTTTCTTTGATTGGCATCGCTGCCAAGCTAACTAGCATGTCTCCAACATTCAAAAATCCTTTTTTACAGGCCATTTGGTTTACATCTTCGATGGTTTGGTCTGTGGACACAAACTTGTCATAGTAAAATGCTTTTACTCCCCATAACAGGTTGAGCTGGGTCAAAATTCTTTTATTGGATGTAAACACGAGAATATGTGCTGCAGGTCTCCAAGCAGAAATTTGAAATGCCGTGTAACCACTATTCGTTAAAGTAGAAATGGCTCTTGCTTCAATTTCGTTGGCCATTAATGCCGCGTGGTAACATACGGATTTTGTAATGTATCTTTTTGTTCTAATATGTGGAGGTGTCTGTGGCACTTGAATCAAGCTAGATCCCTCTACACTTGTAACTATACTGGACATTTTTTCAATAACCTGAACAGGATAGTTCCCTACTGATGTTTCTCCTGATAGCATTACCGCATCAGCACCATCCATAACGGAGTTGGCAACATCGTTTACTTCGGCACGTGTAGGGGTTAGACTGGTGATCATAGTCTCCATCATCTGGGTAGCAATAATCACGGGTATTCTCCCTTTTTTTGCACTGAGCACCAATTTCTTCTGAATTAATGGAACCTCTTGTGCTGGAACTTCCACACCCAAATCTCCACGAGCCACCATAAGACCGTCACATTGGGTGACAATCTTGTCGATATTCTCAACGGCTTCAGGCTTTTCAATTTTCGCTATTATCGGAATTTTATGTTCCGAATGCTTTTTGATCAACTCTTGAAGGTCCACAATATCTTGGCTATGGCGTACAAAAGAAAGGGCCATCCAATCCACATCTTGTCCAATGGCAAAAATGGCATCTTCAATATCTTTTTTTGTGAGTGCCGGCAACGATATAGCTGTATTGGGCAAGTTTACGCCCTTTTTGGACTTTAAGGGGCCTCCTTGTATTACTGTTGCGACCACCTCATCTTTTCCGTTGGTTGATTTTACTTCAAAAATCAATTTGCCGTCATCCAAAAGTACGCGTTCTCCAGGCTTAACATCCTTGGGAAAGTTTTTATAGTTCATATAAACTCTTTCCGCAGTTCCCTCAAAAGGCTCGCCTGTAACAAAAGTAACCTCGTCTCCTGATGAAACTATGGCTTCTCCTCCCATAACCCCAACTCTCAATTTGGGCCCTTGTAAATCGGCTAGTATGGCGACGTTGACTTCCAACTCATCATTAAGTTCCCTTATGATTCTAATACGTTCAGCAACATCTTCATATGCAGCGTGGGAAAAGTTTATTCTAAAAACGTCCACTCCGGCCATTATCATTTCCCTGAGCGTTTCCTTTTTACTGGTAGCCGGCCCCAAGGTTGCTACAATTTTAGTCTTCTTTCTAGTTGGCATTTTTAAAAGATTAAATTTCTTTTTGATTTCATATTGTCTGTTTCCAACGGGTAGGCAGTAATTACGTTGGCTATCTGATTAATGGATTTAATTTTTTCGGTGAACAATGTTTCGTCCACTGCGTCAACTTTCAAAAAATAATCCACTTCTTTTCGTTCTTTCACCAAATGATCGGTTCTTTTGGAAACATTGTTTCCGAACAACCCAACTGAGGGCAACACCTCTTCAACTTCGCATTTATTGGAGATCAATGTCCAATACACATCGTTCATCTCATCGTCCCAATCAAAAACGGAAAAAGCTAAATTTCCTTCAAGATAAAGGTCTTTTTTCATCCGTTTTAAAAATAGCCCACAAGTGGAATTTATGGCATAGGTGATAGCATAATCTTCCAAATCACTGTGTATTGCGATGAGCTTAAAACTATCATCAAATAGGTCTGCCGATATTTTGTGCGTGGTTAACATGCCCATAAAACGAACTGTAAATATAGGTTTAATCCTAATGAATGCCTAGTTTATACAAAACAATACACCTTTAAATAAAGCGAAAACGTTTGAGTTTACAATTATTTAAAACTACTGGTTTTCTATCTTGTTCTGTAATGCGAAATAAGCACGTTTGGATGCTTTTTCTTCGGCTTTTTTCTTTGAGGTGGCTCTAGCTTTTGCCAACATTCTATCCCCAATGGTAAGTTTAACCGCGAAGTGTTTGAGTTCATCGTTTCCTGTGTCCTCGTACACATCGTAATTAAAGGGTTTTTTTTCTTTTTGGCACCATTCTATTACCAAACTTTTATAACTGATCACTTTGCCCTCAAGCTGTTCAATATCCACATAGGGTTCAATAACCCTTTCGTCGATAAATTTTTCGCAATAGTTATAACCCCTGTCCAAATAAATCGCACCTACCAATGCTTCGAACACGTTTCCGTGTATATTTTCACCGAAATGTGATTTTGGAATCCTGCTCTCAACATAGTTTAACAAGCCCAAATCCTTACCTAGTTCGTTAAGGTGTTTTCGGCTCACCACTTTGGAGCGCATCTTGGTCAAATAGCCTTCATCACCCTCTGGAACTTTGTTATACAAATATTTTGAAATGATGGTTCCCAGCATGGAATCCCCTAGAAATTCCAAACGTTCGTAATTGATTGGGGTGCCCTTTTCGTCCTTTTTGTTCATGGATCGGTGCACGAACGCTGTCTTGTAGATTTCAATACTTTTGGGCTTAAAACCAAGTATTTTTTTGATCCCCAAAAAAAAATCCCCATCCGTTTTTGGATGGGAATTGAATATTTTGGAAGTAAATTTCATGTTACAAAACTACCCTATTTTTTTGAATAGTACACAAGCATTGTGTCCTCCAAATCCAAATGTATTGCTCATGGCAACTTTTACCTCTCGTTCTTGTGCCTTGTTCAAGGTCAAGTTTAGCGATGGGTCTATCTGTTCATCCACCACACTATGGTTAATGGTAGGGGGTACCAAACTATGCTCCATAGCTAATATGGATGCAATGGCCTCAATGGCTCCTGCTGCACCCAACAAGTGACCCGTCATTGACTTGGTTGAGTTGATGTTGATATTTTTGGCATGATCACCAAATACTTTGGAAATAGCTTTTAATTCTGCTACATCTCCTAGAGGTGTAGAAGTTCCGTGAGTGTTTATGGCATCCACGTCTTCAGGTTTTAATCCTGCGTTCTCCAAACAGTTTTCCATAACTTTTACCACTCCAATTCCTTCAGGGTGCGGGGCTGTCATATGGTGCGCATCGCTGGATAGGCCTCCACCTAATACTTCTGCATATATCTTTGCTCCTCTGGCTTTGGCGTGCTCATACTCTTCAAGTATAAGTGCTCCTCCACCTTCTCCCAATACAAATCCGTCACGCGTAGCGTCGAATGGTCTGGAAGCTGTTTCTGGGCTTTCATTTCTAGTGGAAAGTGCGTGCATGGCGTTAAATCCGCCCATACCCGCCATAGTTACGGCAGCTTCACTACCTCCGGATACAATAACATCGCAATGTCCCAACCTAATGTAGTTGAGTGCATCGATCATAGCATTGGCCGATGAGGCACATGCGGATACAGTTGTATAATTAGGTCCCATAAATCCATGTTTAATGGAAATATTACCTGGTGCTATATCGGCAATCATTTTTGGAATAAAGAAAGGATTGAATCGGGGAGTACCATCGCCTTCGGCATAGTTGATCACCTCGTTCTGAAAAGTTTCCAATCCGCCTATTCCTGCGCCCCATATAACACCAACCCTAAACTTATCTACAACGTCCAAGTCTATTCCAGAGTCTGCGATAGCTTCGTCCGAGGACACTAAAGCATATTGAGCAAACTTATCGAGTTTTCTGGCTTCCTTCCTATCAAAATAATCAGCAGGATCGTACCCTTTAAGTTCGCAAGCAAACTTTGTTTTAAATTTTTCGGTGTCGAAATACGTAATGGGGGCAGAACCGCTCTTACCGGTTCGTAGTCCTTCCCAATAAGCTTCCAAATTATTACCAATGGGGGTCAACGCTCCCATTCCAGTAATTACAACTCGCTTTAACTGCATTGAACTATTTTTTACCCTTTAGACCTAAATTATAAAAAAATTATCCATGTGATAGCCACCACATGGATAATTTATAATCTTTAGCGATATATCATTGAATTACTTAGCTTCTTCGATGTAGCTAATAGCTTGACCCACAGTGGCAATATTTTCTGCTTGGTCATCTGGTATCTGGATATCAAATTCTTTCTCAAACTCCATGATAAGTTCAACAGTGTCCAAGGAATCCGCTCCTAAGTCGTTGGTAAAGCTAGCTTCTGCAACTACTTCATTTTCATCTACACCTAGTTTATCAACGATGATAGCCTTTACTCTTGATGCAATGTCTGACATAATTATTGTGGTTTTAAAAATTTAAATCGTTGGCAAAAATATAAAACTTTGGATTAAATACACTATTTGTCGATAAAATGTGGATCAAATTAAAGATTATAAAGTGCTGTACATTATTTTAGCCGACGTAATTTAATCCAAAATCATATGAATTCCTAACGAATGAAACGAATTGTAATTTTCGCATCGGGCAGTGGGTCAAATGCAGAAAACATTATTTCCTTTTTTAGTGATAACCCAAAGGTGACGGTAGCTGCGGTGCTCACCAATAAGAAATCTGCAAAAGTCTTAGAGCGTTGCGAACGCCTTGGAGTACCTGCTTTTTACTTTAATAAATCCGCATTTAAAAGCTCCGATACGGTTTTACATTTTTTACAGGGACTTAACACGGATTTAATTGTGCTTGCAGGCTTTCTTTGGAGGATACCTTCCAACCTTATTGATGCTTTTCCCAATAAAATCATCAACATTCATCCTGCACTCTTACCAAAATACGGCGGAAAAGGTATGTACGGAGACAGTGTTCATCAGGCCGTAAAAGAGAATAAAGAGGTCGAAACAGGTATTACCATACATTATGTAAATGAGAATTATGACGAGGGTGCTATTATACTTCAGGCTAAAACAAAGATCGAACCTACAGACGATACTGCTGAAATTGCCCAAAAGGTACATCAATTGGAATATGAACACTTTCCAAAAGTGATTGAAAAACTCTTATCCTAAATGGCCAAGAAAAAGAAGTTTTATGTAGTTTGGAAAGGCAAACATCCCGGTATTTTTGAATCCTGGACAGATTGCAAAGCCCAAATCGATGGGGTCAAAGGAGCCCAATACAAATCCTTCACCACATTTGAAGAAGCTAAAAAGGCCTTTAACAGCAATTATCTGGAATACAAAGGAAAGTCCAAGGGCAAAAAAGAACTTACTCCAGAGGAATTGTTAAAAATTGGTGACCCCAATTATAATTCCATAGCCGTTGATGCAGCCTCGAGCGGTAACCCCGGAAAAATGGAATACCGTGGTGTAGAAACCAAATCCAAACGGGTACTTTTCCACCAAGGCCCCTTTGAACAAGGCACCAGCAACGTAGGGGAGTTTTTGGCCCTGGTTCATGGCCTCGCTTTTTTAAAACAACAAAAAAGTGAACGTATTCTCTATTCCGATTCTAGAATTGCCATTGGTTGGGTACGAAAAAAGAAATGTGGCACCAAACTTAAAAAAACAGCTAAAAACGCTCAGCTTTTTGAATTGATAGCGCGTGCTGAAGAATGGTTGACAAAAAACCGGTTCAATACTCCAATTGTAAAATGGGAAACGAAAGCTTGGGGTGAAATACCTGCCGATTTTGGAAGAAAGTAACCTTATATCCATTCATTTATCCCAATTTTTCATAAATGAAACGCTCTTATTATTGTATGGCATTGCTATATCTTATATTTGCAGCAAAAATTAGGCAATGGGCAAATTACTGATCGTGGGAACTATGGCTTTTGATGCCATTGAAACACCGTTCGGGAAAACAGGAAGAATTTTAGGGGGCGCAGGTACATATATTGGATTGGCAGCCTCACAGTTTAAAATAGATTCCGCAATTGTATCTGTTGTAGGAGATGACTTTCCACAATCCTACATGGACATTTTAAATAATAAAAACATCGATCTTACTGGTGTAGAGGTTGTAAAAGGAGGTAAAACTTTCTTTTGGGAGGGGAAATACCACAACGACCTTAACTCTCGCGATACCTTGGCTACGGAATTGAATACTTTGGCCGATTTTAGCCCTGTGGTATCAAACGATTACACTGACGCAGATATTGTTATGCTCGGCAATCTTCACCCAACCATTCAGTTAAGTGTAATTAATCAGATGGAAAAACGACCAAAACTTATAGTTTTGGATACGATGAACTTTTGGATGGACAATGCTTGGGACGAGTTGATAACCGTAATTTCAAAAATTGATGTTATCACTATAAATGATGAAGAGGCCAGACAATTGACCTCCGAATACTCCCTGGTCAAAGCTGCAGCCAAAATACAGGAAATGGGACCAAAATATGTGGTCATAAAAAAAGGAGAACACGGAGCTCTTTTGTTTCATAAGGACAATATTTTCTTTGCCCCCGCGCTTCCTTTGGAAGAAGTTTTTGACCCCACCGGAGCAGGAGATACTTTTGCAGGCGGTTTTGCAGGATACCTGACCGAAGCAAGAAACATATCTTTTGAAAGTATGAAAAATGCCATAATACATGGTTCTAATTTAGCTTCTTTTTGTGTTGAAAAATTTGGAACCGAAAGGATGGTGAATTTAAAAAAGAGCGAGATAGATACCCGCCTGACACAATTTAAAAAATTGACGCAGTTCAATATTGAATTAACATAAATATTTGCCCTGGAATTTTCAGGGCTTTTTTATTCAGTTTGTTATGAGTGATCCCATTAAGCACGAGTGTGGAATTTCATTGATCCGATTGCTTAAACCCTTGGAGTACTATAAAGAAAAGTACGGCACAGCTTTTTATGGTGTAAACAAAATGTACTTGTTGATGGAAAAACAGCATAACCGCGGACAGGATGGTGCCGGTTTTGCAAGCATTAAACTGGACATGGATCCCGGTGAGCGATATATGAGCCGGGTGCGTTCTGCCCAACAACAGCCTATACAAGATATTTTTGCCCAAATCAACAATCGTATCAATACCGCATTGGCGGAACATCCGGAACATGAAGATGATGTGGATTGGCAAAAAAAGAACATCCCATATATTGGAGAATTGCTTATGGGTCACGTTCGTTATGGGACTTTTGGCAAAAACAGTATTGAGAGCGTTCATCCCTTTTTAAGACAGAACAACTGGATGCATCGTAACCTTATAGTTGCCGGTAACTTTAACATGACCAATGTTGATGAACTTTTTGGCAACTTAATAGAATTGGGTCAGCATCCCAAAGAAAAAGCCGATACAGTTACCGTAATGGAGAAAATCGGTCATTTTTTGGATGATGCCGTAGCCAAGCTCTATAAACAAATAAAAAAAGAAGGATACACCAAAAGAGAAGCCTCACCACTAATTGCGGAACGTTTGAACGTTGCCAAGATATTAAGAAAAGCATCTAAAAACTGGGATGGCGGATATGCTATGAGCGGACTCTTAGGGCACGGTGACGCTTTTGTAATGAGAGATCCCGCTGGAATTAGACCCGCATATTACTACCAAGATGATGAAGTAGTTGTGGTAGCATCTGAACGCCCCGTGATACAGACCGTTTTCAATGTTGATTTTGATGATATAAAGGAATTAGATCCCGGACATGCTATAATCATCAAGAAAAATGGTTCCATGGCACTCAAAGAAATTCTTGAGCCCACCGAACGGAAAGCGTGTTCATTTGAACGCATTTACTTTTCCCGTGGTAGTGACAAGGAAATCTATCAAGAAAGGAAAAAACTTGGAAAACTGGTATTCCCGGAAATATTGAAGTCCATTGAGGACGATTTACAAAATACCGTTTTCTCCTATATTCCAAACACAGCGGAAACTTCGTTTTTTGGAATGGTAAAAGAGGCCCAAAACTACCTCAACAAGAAAAAAGAGGAACAAATTTTAGCCTTGGGACCAAACATGACAGGCGAAGAGCTTCATAAAATATTGAACATTAGGCCACGGATAGAAAAAGTGGCCATTAAAGATGCTAAACTTAGAACCTTTATTACTCAAGATAGCAGTAGGGATGATCTGGTGACCCACGTTTATGATATTTCCTATGGCTCCGTAAAACCTACGGACAACCTAGTGATTATTGACGACAGCATCGTTCGTGGAACCACATTGAAACGAAGCATTCTAAAAATATTGGACAGATTGTCTCCAAAGAAAATAGTAGTGGTATCCTCAGCTCCGCAAATACGATATCCGGATTGCTATGGTATTGATATGGCAAAACTGGAGGATTTTGTAGCTTTTAAAGCTGCAAAGGCATTGCACGAAGATCACGGCACAACACATTTGATCAAAGAGATTTATGAAAAGTGTCTTACCCAAACCGATGCCTCGAATGAAAAAGCGGTAAACTACGTCCAAGAATTTTACGCACCTTTCACAGCAAAACAGATCTCAAAGAAAATTGGAGAGATTTTGAGTCCCGAGGGTATCAACGCTGAAGTTGAGATTATTTACCAAACCATTGAAGGGCTTCATAACGCTTGTCCAAAAAATCTGGGCGACTGGTATTTTACCGGAAATTACCCAACACCCGGTGGAAACAAAGTAGTCAACAAGGCTTTTGTAAACTTTTTTGAAGGCAGAAACGAAAGAGCTTATTAAGGAGAAATCATAAAAAGCATATAAAGTGTGCATTTTATCGATGAAACTAGTAGAACAGCGGGTTTTTATACAATCAGTAACCCGCCATCCTATTTTAGTAACTGCCATAGCATAAGTAGGTTAAGTTCATGGTAAGATTTGGGGCAAAAAAGGTGGAAGTTATTCCACCTTTTTTATTTTCTGTACAACCAAATTATTGCTGTTATTCTCCTGTCAACTATGCCTTTTGCTTTAAAACTATGGAAAAAACCCAGTTTTTTTAAGGTTTTTGTACAATGCAGATTGGGTTAAAGTTGTTAGTTTAGTCCCAACACAAATCCCCATTACTTGTTAAGCGCAGCAAAAATGTATACGAGCATAATGTTCGTATGCCGTATGTTGCGGTGATTTTTTTAAGGTCCCCGCCCAGATTTTATTAATAATTTAAAAGTTGACAAGTAATGAAACAATTGCGAAACCTACTGCCCGCAATGCTATTGGCCCTTTTGGCCTGGAACTGCCAAAAGGAGGAAACCAATTATCCAGAACTGAACCAAGAAACAGAGGACAATGTGCTGTTGAAAGCGTTGACCATTGAACAGCTGCCCGATTTTTCCGGCTCCATAAAACAGCAAAGCTCCAAAATGGGCTGGGCCTCCAAGAACAATGACGAGGACGTGGTGCTGGACGGCAGCCGTGTGCTGGCGGTGACAGACTCCGTGGGCAACACCACCTACTCGCTAAGGATGTACGTGACGGGTACGCCCCACAACGTTTTTTACAACGTGGTGGGCAAGCGTACCCACGAAGGCGTACAGCGGGAGCCCTTTGTGCTCCGCTACGAGGTGGACGAGGACTACTGGCCGGAGTATGTGGCGGGCCCCAGACAGGAAAAGCCCTTTAAAGGGACCATAGGGGTGTACAAATTGGAAGCCTTTGGCCTGCAGCTAGGCCAGAACGGCAAAATGGGCAGCGAACCTGAGCCCTGTTTAACAGTAGACGCCAATGGCGGCAATGGAGACGGAGGCAATGGCGGTGGCGGAAATGCCAACAACAACGAGGAAGGCAACGACAACGGCGGTGGCGGGAACCACGACCCCGGCAGTTATTATGATTATTGGAACATGTATGCGCCGAACAATGGCGGCGGTGCAGGATATGACACTGAGCCCTTTGCGGAAGTGGGCCAGGGCAAGTTCGGCGGTTTTGGGACTGACGGCATATGGAAAAGAGCACTGACGGGTAAGAACGCAGACTGCCCCGAGGAGGATACGCTACTGCCGATTAATGAGGAGGATTTCGAAGAAAAGATTGATGATACTGCTTTAAAGCCATGTCTTAAAACAATTCTCCAAGACCTTAAGACCCTTAACAGAGGAGTTGGCTATGTTCTACAAATGTTTGCGAGCAACACCCCTGGTTTTAACTGGGAGGTAAAGGATGGAAGCCTAGGTGGTGCAACAGGAACCACATCTACTAAATATAACAAACTTACAGGCACAGTAACCACAACCTTTGATTCACAAGCATGGGGAAATGCAACAGACCTATCATGGGCAAGGACTATGATGCATGAATCTATACATTCTTATGTTGTTGCATCATCTTACAACGCTGCTACCATAGCTCAAAAACAAGCTTTGCTAGGACCTGACTGGGCTTCTGCATACTTAAACTATGGACATGAATACATTGCCAACAATTACATTAAACCAATAGCTGATTCTCTACAAGAGTTTGGTAATATAAAAGGTTATCATCATAGTAGACAGTTTTATGAAGATATGGCCTGGGCTGGTCTTCATTCTACTAGTGCCTTTAATGGGCTGCCTGTAGCAACACAAAAAAGAATTAATGATGTAATTTTAATTGAATTAACAAAAAAAGACACAAATGGAAATCCTGAATCCCAAAAAGGAAGTAATGCAGGTTGTTAGATTTATTTTGTTTATAGCAATATTTCCTATTGTTATAAATAGTTGCTTTGCCCAAAACACTCTTTCGGGAAATTTTACTTATAAATCGCCAACAGTGATGGTTAATGATATTGGGGTTGAGTATAGTTTTAATAATGAGGGAACTTTTAATCTAACCAAACTACTTCACTTAGGTTCAAAAGAACTCTCCAAAGGATTATACACCATTAGTAAAGACACCTTAATATTACAATTTGAGCCTTACGAAAAAGTGGATGCCCAACAAAACATAACAATTCTTAGTAAAAACAAATTACAATCTCCTCCGATTTTTGAAAACAGTAATCATTGTTTAATTAAAATCTATGTAAAGAACATAAATGGCACACCCTTAAAAGGTACAAACCTTTTGCTTAAAGATGTTGACAATAAAACATTAATGGCCATTGCATCTGATGAGAGTGGAGAATTTCCCGAACTAAGTTTGCAAAGTTCTATTTTCCATAGATTAATTCTATCAACTATAGAATACAAAGAAATTGAAATCTTTACTGAACCTTTTTTTGGATATAGCTCTACCATTGAAGTGAAATTGAAGTCTACTGATATAATCTATAAAGATATGTCAATTAAAAAGCTTTTTTTGATTCAAAAAAGAACTAATAACCAAATTATACTAATTCAGTTGCCCAAAAAAGAAAAAATAATTTTAACTCGGCAGCCATCAGACTAAACTTTTCTATTTGCATGTGTTTTTTCAATACGAGCAATTAACAGAATTTAAATTATGAAACACATCTATATACTTAATTTATTCTTATTGGCCTTTCAAAGTTTAATGGCACAAAACAATGAGGTCAAAGTCAACACACATAAAGTTATCGATGGCATCATTTTCTATGCAATCAACGATACAGATGTAAGACAGGAAATAGCGTTGACCATATTACCTAAAAACCTATCAGGATATCATAACCCAATAACCAAAATTGGTTGCGGCAAAAGATTCTACAAAAATGATCAAACTTTTTTTCTTGGAAAACAAAAAATGGTCTTACAATACCAATTACACCTATGTTCCAAAACCTACTGAGTTAGAAACTAAGTTGCAAAATCAGAAAACAAGAGTTGTTCAATTTATTCGATACCAAGAATAATCCTATTATATTTTTTTATAAGGAAGGCTGCCCTCGGTCTAAATATGCAAAGGAGATGTTAGACAGAAAGAAAATACCTTATAAATATATAAACACTTCAAATAATAAAGAATACCTGAAAGACATGTTCAAGCTACTGAAATTACAAAGTTCGGGAATGAACAAGGTACTTTACCCATTATTTCTTATCGACGGCAGATTGGATCATGACATCGCAAACCTACGGTTATATATAAAAGATCTAGCCTCAAAACATTGATTTTTAGAAAAAAGTTATTGATTGTAATTGGTCTAGCCATTATTACTATAATTGGGTTGACCATAAACTTTTGTTTCTTAAGAGCTAAGAAAGTATATGTCGAAGCACCTTTGGACTTCCATCCAGTTTCCAGCTTTCCAGTTATATTGAAAAAGACAAAAAATGAGCATGTTAAATTATATCCAGTTTCAAAGCCACACTCTATCTTTCTCAAAACGGAATTAGAGAGCAACATCATTAGCAGGGATTCACTTTTAGAGTTTTTGTATGACGCCCCCCTTTATAAAACGTATTCCGACAATGAATATAAATTTTATCTGATAAAACGAGGAAATGATGGTTATGGTGAAGTTGTTCAGGTAAAGCCAAAATTGACACTCTATGATTAATCTTTTCAATGGCACCCAAAGACCTTTAATTTACTTCCGAATTTGGTGTGTCACCAGAATTTGATTGGGTTTTATATTCAAAGAATAAGGGATATTAAAATCCATACTGCAGGGGTTGGTAAAAAATGCGGAGTCATAGATAATTTAAAATCAAAAAAGGTGGAAGCTATTCCACCTTTTTTATTTTATTCACTTCCACCAATCAGAAAATTTCAACTTAGTTTCTTGACATATATCAATTAATGAATCCCTTTGTACACTTTAACCAATTAAAGGGGGTTTCGTCTAAAAGCTTAGGAACAAAAACAATGCTTGGCTTACATTTGGAGGACCATAGCATAAGTAGGTTAAGTTCATGGTAAGATTTGGGGAAAGAAGCCGGAGCATGCTCCGGCTTCTTTATGTTTGACTACCAAGGTTTTAACAATTTTATCGATGAACTGCACGTTTTATTTTTCTTTAAAAACGTAAAATATTTTTTAAAACCCTTTGTTATTTTACACAATACCAGTATTTTAGTCTCGCCATAGCATAAGTAGGTTAAGTTTATGGTAAGATTTGGGACGAAAAGGGTGAGGTCTTCCTCGCCCTTTTCTATTTTAGAAAAAACAGAAATAAAAAAAGCCGTGCACTTTGTGCACGGCTTTCATATTATAAGTCAACCAGTTATTATTTACTAGCTGCGTAATTCTCAGAAACTTTGTCCCAGTTTATCACATTAAAAAATGCGGATATATAATCTGGACGTTTGTTTTGGTAGTTCAAATAGTAGGCATGTTCCCAAACATCCAACCCTAAAATTGGGTAACCATCACAATCTACGCCGGGCATAATAGGGTTATCTTGGTTAGGAGTGGAACATACTTCCACCTTTCCACCTTTGTGCACGCACAACCAAGCCCAACCTGATCCAAATTGAGTGGCAGCAGCAGCGGAAAATTTATCTTTAAAAGCATCAAATGAACCGAATGCCTCATCAATTGCAGAAGCCAATTCCCCAGATGGGGCTCCCCCACCGTTCGGAGACATTACTTCCCAAAAAAGACTGTGATTAAAAAATCCTCCTCCGTTGTTTCTAACGGCAGCGTTGGTCATATCCAAATTGGATAGAATGTCAACAATTTCTTTTCCATCCAAATCGGTACCTTCGATAGCGGCATTTAATTTGGTAGTGTAGCCATTATGATGCTTAGTATGGTGGATTTCCATGGTCCTAGCATCTATATGTGGTTCCAATGCATCGTATGCATACGGTAATTTCGGTAATTCAAAAGCCATAATATTCTATTTTTTTAGGTTATTACTTTAATTAAGTAAAAATACAAGTTTTAACATTTATATTCCACTAAAAGCATGTTAACATCAGGCAAGGAATCCTTAATTTGCAGGAAAAACATCCTTGGAAGGGTCTAATTTTAAAATATATAGCGCATCTGCAGGTTCCGGCAAAACGTATGCTCTTGCCAAAGCATACCTCAAATTGTTGCTCAATAACGATTCCGCGGTAAAATTCCGTCAGATTTTGGCCATAACCTTTACTAACAAGGCAGTGGACGAAATGAAAACCAGAATCTTGGACAACCTTTACGCTTTTGGCCTTAATACCGTTCCCATAAAACAAGAAAGTCTGTTCCGGTCACTTTGTGATGAACTATCCCTTACCGAGGAACAATTGCGTAAAAAAGCAAGGCTTATCCTTAAACGAATCCTCCATAATTACTCTTTTTTTGAGATTTCGACCATTGATAAGTTCAACCATAAGATTATAAAAACATTTGCCCACGATTTGCACCTTTCCCAAAATTTTGAGGTGGAACTCAATATAGATCTACTACTGGAAGAAGCTGTGGGAAGATTGCTAGAACGTGCCGGCAACGATGAAAAGCTTACCAATGTACTTATTGCTTTTTCTTTAGAAAAAATTGATGACGATAAAAGCTGGGATATCAGTTACGATCTTGTGGAAATAGGAAAACTTCTCTTTCAGGAAAACCACGCAGGCCATATAGACCCACTTCGCGAAAAATCTATCGGAGACTTTCAACATATAAAACAACGGATAGCATCAGAAAGCAAGCTCATTGAGGAGAAGGTAAAGCAACTGGCTCAACACGTGCTTGATGAAATACAAAATCAGGGATTTGATTTTGCCGATTTTCCCAGACAAACACTGCCCAATCATTTCAAAAAAATGATAGATGCAGAGTTCAGTCCTAAAAAAATATACACCAGTAAAACCTTGGAGCCCAATCTAACCGAAGGCAAATTACTCAAGGCCAGCGACAAGAGAGATGTGACCAGTTTGGCGATCCTCATCTTAGAACACTATTTAACTTTAAAGGAACTTATTTATCGGCACAGTTATCTTCAAAACATTTATGGCAACATTGTTCCGATGACAGTTTTGAACGAAATTGCCAAGGAAATTAAAAATATTGAGCTGGATAGGGACATAATCCCTATTTCTTCATTGAATGCAATCCTATCCAAAGAAATCAAAAATCAACCTGTACCGTTTATTTATGAACGGATGGGCGAAAAATATCGGCATTACTTTATTGATGAGTTCCAAGATACCTCAAAAATGCAATGGGAAAATTTGGTGCCGCTTATTGGCAACGCCTTGGAAAGTGAAGATGAAAAACACGAACGTGGTTCACTTTTTTTGGTGGGCGATGTAAAACAGGCTATCTATCGTTGGCGGGGGGGCAGAGCTGAGCAGTTTCTCGACCTAATAAATGGCAAATCACATCCTTTTGTAGTCGAACCCAGTATTCATTCGCTGGACACCAACTGGAGAAGCTATGATGAAATCGTAAACTTCAATAACAGCTTTTTTACCCAAATGGCTCCAATGCTCGACAATGAGGATTATCGCAATCTCTTTTTGAACGATTCTCACCAAAAAACCAATAACAATCCAGGAGGATACGTACACCTATCTTTTTTGGATAATGATGAAGAAGACAAAGACCAAGCCTATTGTAATGAAACATTAAAATCCATTCAATACATCATTTCAGAAAACCATGCTTATTCGGATATCTGTGTGTTGGTTCGGGACAACAAAAAAGGAATGTTACTGGCAGATTTTTTGGCGCAACAGAACATTCCCATTATTTCTTCGGATGCCCTTTTGCTATCGAAAAATGAGAATATCATCTTTTTGATATCGATACTCAAAATTTTTGAAAATGCAAAAGACCGTGAAGCGGCATACCATATACTAAAGTTTTTATCCCCTGATGAAAATGGCAAACACGACTTCATCACTGAAAATCTAGAAAACATTGAATCGTTTCTGGCAACCGAATACCATTATAATATAGTTGAATTAAAGGGAAAACCTGTACTCACCATTTTGGAAACTGCTATTGTACAATTTGAACTTTATTACGATTCCGTGGCACATATTTCATTTTTGATGGATGAAGTGCTCGATTTGGAAAAAAGGGAAGGGCCCAGCGTGTACGCTTTCCTTACTTTTTGGGAAGTAAAAAAAGATTCGCTTTCCATTGCCGCTCCCGATGGTGTGGATGCCGTAAAAATCATGACAATACACAAGGCCAAAGGTCTTGAGTTTCCATTTGTGATCTTTCCGTTTGCGAATGCCATTATGGACGATAAGCGGAAGAAAAAGAAATCTTGGGTACCTGCCGCTACCAATGATGCCTCTTTAGGACTGGAAGAATCTCTGATCAACAACAATAAAGATATGTTGGAGTACAATGAACTGACACATCAAAAGTATTCAATAGAAGAACAAAAGACTTTATTGGACTCCATGAACGTGCTTTACGTTGCACTTACCCGTCCCGTAAAAGGACTGTTCGTCATTAGTGAAACAAATAATAAAGATATTGTTTCAATTGAGGATGCTTCATCATACTCGCATCTATTTCAATTGTACGTGCAACAAAAGAATGTTCCCAAAAACCAAGATGGATCATACACTATTGGCAACTTTCCTATTGGAGAACAGGAAATTTTCGCATTAGAGCCTACCGAAAATTATATAAGTTATGTAACCCGTCCAAAGGAAGATTCAGGGTTTGCCATTTCGACAAAATCGGGCCGTTTATGGGACGACGAACGTATGGAAGCCATTGAAATGGGAAATTTGATTCATTTTGCATTGAGCCAAATTGAGACTGAACAGGATATTGATGGTGTTTTGGAACGGTTGGAAATAGAAGGACACTTTCCTGCTGAATCCGCCAGCGATATCAAACAAAAAATCATGGCCGTGGTGAACCATCCAAAATTGAAGAATCTGTTTGTGAAGAATCAGCAGATATTGAACGAACAGGAAATCCTGACCACCGATGGACATTCCCTTCGGCCGGACAGAATTATCATTGACGGCAACCAAGCAACCATCGTAGATTATAAAACAGGTAAACCCTCACCAAAGCATAAAGTACAAATCGCAGATTATGCCGATATTTTAACGGCGATGGATTATAACATAAAACAATGCATTATTGTTTATATTGACCAGCAGATAGAACCTATTTTTATTTAAAAGTAATTTAAGGATATGTACGGAAAAATTAAAGACCATTTGGCCAAAGAACTGGAAGCAATAGAAGAAGCTGGCCTATTTAAGAAAGAGCGCATAATTACCTCACCTCAGGGAGCTGTCATAAAAATTTCATCGGGGGAAGAGGTTATCAACTTTTGCGCCAACAACTATTTGGGACTTTCTTCACATCCAGATGTGATACAAGCGGCAAAAGACGCCATGGATACGCATGGTTTTGGAATGTCTTCTGTGAGGTTTATCTGTGGCACACAGGATATCCACAAAGAACTGGAACAAAAGATAGCCGATTTCTACGGTACGGAAGATACCATATTATATGCAGCGGCCTTTGATGCCAATGGAGGTGTTTTTGAACCCTTGCTTACGGCAGAGGATGCCATCATTTCAGATTCACTGAACCATGCCTCAATTATTGATGGAGTGCGTTTGTGCAAAGCAATGAGGTATCGTTATTCCAATAATGATATGGCGGATCTTGAAGAAAAACTAAAACAAAGTCAGGCAGACGGTGCTCGTTTTAAACTTATAGTAACCGATGGGGTTTTCTCCATGGACGGACTTTTGGCTCCACTCGACAAAATCTGTGACCTAGCAGACAAATATGATGCAATGGTAATGATAGATGAATGCCATGCCACTGGTTTTATAGGAAAAACTGGTCGGGGAACCTTGGAAGAAAAAGGTGTAATGGACCGAATAGACATTATCACGGGTACTTTGGGCAAAGCCTTAGGTGGCGCCATGGGTGGATACACTACCGGAAAAAAAGAAATCATAGAAATGCTTCGTCAACGTTCCAGACCCTACTTGTTCTCCAACTCTTTAGCTCCTGCCCTTGTTGGGGCTTCCATTAAAGTCTTTGAAATGTTGGATAAGGACACAACCTTAAGAGATAAATTGCAAAGCAATACCGAGTACTTTAAAAAAGGTATTAAAGACGCTGGCTTTGATATAATTGATGGTGACTCAGCAATTGTGCCAGTAATGCTATACGATGCTAAGCTATCTCAAAATATGTCCGATATGCTTTTAAAAGAAGGTATCTATGTCATCGGCTTCTTTTATCCCGTAGTTCCAAAAGGCAAAGCGAGAATCCGAGTCCAGATCTCGGCAGCGCATGAAAAAGAGCATTTAGACCAAGCAATCAAAGCCTTTATTAAGGTGGGAAAATCGTTAAAGGTCATCTAAATTCGATGAAATGCAGCAAATCTTGCAGCAAATGAGTTAAAAAAAAAGAAAGTAAGATTTTGTTAATAAGTCTTAACAACTTACATTTGCTGCTGATAAACACTTAAACTTAAATTTTTGAGCATGAAACATCTTAGCAAATTATTAGTTGTTGCTCTTGTATTTGTAGGGATCAACAGCATACAAGCGCAAGACGAAAATAATCCCTGGCAGGTTAGCATAGGGGTAAATGCGATAGACGCTTATCCTACTAACGATAGCAATAACCCTTATTCAAGTTCTACATTGTTCGATGAATACTTTAATGTTACAGATCACTGGAACATTTTACCATCCGTATCTTACGTAGGCGTTTCCAAATATATTGGTGATGGATTCTCCGTAGGAGCAAGAGGTTCTTTGAACAGAATTGAAAAATTGGGAGACTATAGTGTTGATGATCTTTCTCACTATGCTATTGATGGTACTATTAAGTACAACTTCCTTAAAAACACTACTATCGATCCTTTCGTTGAAGTAGGTGGTGGTTATACTTGGATCGATGAAATCGGTGCAGGTACTGCTAACGGTGGAATTGGTGTTAACCTTTGGTTTTCTGATAACCTAGGTTTCACACTTCAAACACAATACAAGCACGCTTTTGAAGATTATTTAGTTTCTCATTTCCAACACATGGCTGGTCTTAGCATCAAATTTGGTGGTACTGACACTGATGGTGACGGTATCTACGACAAAGACGATGCTTGTCCAGAAGTTGCTGGTCTTGAAGCATTCAACGGATGTCCTGATTCTGACGGTGACGGTATTGAAGATGCTAAAGATGCATGTCCTAACGAAGCTGGTTCTAAAGAAATGAACGGATGTCCTGATTCTGACGGTGACGGTGTTGCTGATAAAGATGATGCATGTCCAAGCACTCCAGGTCTTCCTGCTTTAGCTGGTTGTCCTGATGCTGACGGTGACGGAGTTGCTGATAAAGATGATCAATGTCCTAACGAAGCAGGTCCTGCTGCAAACAACGGATGCCCTTGGCCAGATGCTGACGGTGACGGAGTTCTTGACAAAGACGATCAATGTCCAGAAGTTGCTGGTACTGTAGCAAACAACGGATGTCCTGAAGTTACTGAAGAAGTTCAGAAGCAATTGAACGATTACGCTAGAACCATCTTGTTTGATACTGGTAAATCTTCTATCAAAGCAGAATCTACTTCTGTAATGGTTGACATTATCCAAATCTTGAACGAGTATCCTAACGCTCAGTTTACTGTAGAAGGTCATACTGATAGTGTAGGTAGCGAAAGCTTGAACCAGAAACTTTCTGAAGAAAGAGCTAACTCTGTTAGAAGTTTCTTGATTGACAAAGGAATTTCCTCTAGTAGACTTACTGCTATCGGTTATGGTGAGGCTAAGCCAATTGCCACTAACAATACAAGAGCTGGTAGAGCACAGAACAGAAGAGTTGAAATCAACTTGGTAAAATAATAAGAAACAAAGTTTTCTTTAAAAAGGCTCCGCAAATGCGGAGCCTTTTTTATTTTTAATCCATGCATGAAAGTTTTCTAGAATATGTATTGGACGATCTCCAGAATAAAGACCTGGACATTACAAAATGTACCTATGTCCTACCCAGCAAACGTTCGGGTACATTTTTAAAAAAACATATAGCCAACAGACTGGATAAAAACATATTCAGTCCAGATATAATATCCATCCAAGAATTTATCGGAAACCTATCCGATTTAACCCCGGCATCAAACATTGATTTGCTGCTACTACTTTTCAAGGTTTATAAAAAGTCACATATTGAAGAATCCGATGATTTTACATCCTTCATCAATTGGGGTCAAACACTATTGCAGGATTTCAATGAAATAGATGGCTACCTTATCCCCGCTCATGACATCCTTAACTACCTCTCGGCCATTAAAGAAATCAATCATTGGTCCACCAGTAAGGAAAAATCGGAATTAGTTGAGAATTATCTACAACTATGGAAAAATCTTGAAACAATCTATAGTGAATTTTATGATGTCCTACTAAAGCAAAAAAAAGGATATCAAGGATTAATCCAACGTGAAGCGGTCAAAGCCACTCAAAAAGGACGTGAGAATATAACATATACCACTCCCATCATCTTTGTTGGTTTCAATGCCTTAAACGCGGCAGAATCGACCATCATACAGCATTATTTAGAACAAGGTAATTCCCATATGTATTGGGACATCGACACATACTTCTTAAACGATCCCATTCACGATGCGGCTTTGTTTGTAAGAAACTATAAAAACAACTGGCCTTACTACAAACATGGAAACAAAATAGCGCCACAGCACAACTTTCTAAAAGAGAAGAAAATTACCATAACGGGAGTGCCCAAAAATATATCACAGACGAAATATGTGGGGCAGTTGTTGAAAAATATAGGCGAAAATAAAAACATTGACCTATCCAAAACCGCTTTGGTCCTTGCCGATGAAACTTTGCTCAACCCCATGCTCAATGCTATTCCCACCGGTATTCCAGAAGTAAACATTACCATGGGGATGCCATTGAACAAAACCGTGCTCTATTCATTTTTTGTAAATTATTTGGACCTTCACTTGAATGTGTCAGAACGTGGTTGGTTTTTTAAGCGCGTATTGGAATTCATTTCTAACCCCTACACCCTAACGCTATCTTCGGAAGATCAAGCCAATTTTGCACAACGGATGACCAAGGACATTAAAGAGGGCAACTTACTTTATATCAACGCGGATATCCTTTCTAAATATCCCAAAGCTAAAGACTTGCTATCCATTATTTTTCCCTCTGGCACTATTTCCCCTATGGATTGGATACACAACTGCCTCATGCTCATAGACCGGTTGAAAACAATATATCAAAAAGACAAAAATGCTTTGGAATTGGAATACCTGTACCGGTTCTATGCACTATTCAATCAGTTACAGCAGTATTTGGACAAGGTAGATTTTATGGGTGAACTCAAATCCATTAAAAACCTCTTTAAGCAATTGGCCAATATGGAAACCTTGGATTTTATTGGCCAGCCCCTAACAGGTTTTCAAATTATGGGAATGTTAGAGAGTAGGAACCTAGATTTTGAAACGGTGATCATCACCTCCGTGAACGAGGGTATTCTCCCTTCGGGAAAATCCAACAATTCCTTTATTCCTTTTGATGTTAAACGTGATTATGGACTGCCTACCTATAAAGAAAAGGATGCCATCTATGTGTATCACTTTTATAGACTTATTCAACGGGCCAAGAACATTTATATAACTTACAACACCGAACCAGACGTGCTGGAAGGTGGAGAAAAAAGTAGATTGGTAACACAATTGTTAACAGATGAAAATGTAAAACCTTACATAACCCATACCATTGCTACGCCTAAAATTTCCATAGACGCAAAACCGCTAATTCAAATTGATAAAAGTGATTTGCTGTTGGAAGATTTAAAAGCTTTTGCCTTAAAAGGTTTCTCACCCACATCACTCACTAACTACATTCGGAACCCGATTGATTTTTATACAAGAAATATCTTAAAAATCAACGACTTGGAAGAGGTGGAAGAAAATATTGCGGCCAACACCTTTGGTACCATTATCCACGATAGTTTGGAACAGCTCTACACCCCTCTCATCAACCAAGTGTTGACGAAAGAAAACATCAATGACTTAAAAACGCAGGTTGACGATGTAGTACAGCATCATTTTGAGAAAAACCTTTCCGGAGTTGATGTTTCCAAAGGAAAATTTCTGCTGGTATACAATGTGATTATAAAGTATTTGAACAACTTTTTGGTTGATGAACAAAAGCAGATAAAACAACACGAAATAAAAATATTGGCCCTTGAAGAACGCTATGAAGAATTTATAAGTGTTCCCGGTCTTGAATTTCCCATTAAACTAAAGGGAACTTTGGACCGAGTGGATGCGTTTGACGGGGTAATCAGAATCATAGACTATAAAACAGGTAAAGTAGAGTCCAAAAACGTAAAAATAACGGATTGGGAAACCCTGATCACCGATTACGATAAGAGCAAGGCATTCCAGTTGCTATGCTACGCATATCTCTATTACAAAAAACACGGTATAAGCGATGTACAGGCAGGAATTATCTCCTTTAAAAAACTAGGTCAAGGATTGTTCCGTTTTTCGGAGGACAAGAACACCCAAATAAATGAGGATACCCTAGTCACTTTTGAAAATTACCTGTACCAACTTATGCGCGAAATCTGCAACGTAGAAATTCCCCTTACTGAAAAAGTGGACTGACTCGATAATCGAGATTTAACGTTTCGAGGCTAGTTCCAATGTAGTTTCCTATTTTAAATCGGGCCGTGTGGGACGTACTTCAATTTTACTCGGCAACGTTCTAGGATGCATAGCAAGAAGGTCTACGACCAATTTTCCAATGTCCTCAGGTTGAATTTTCCACGCATCTTTATCCGATGGTTCGTTACTGTTAAAATGGCTGGCCACTGAACCCGGCATAATTGTAGTTACCTTGATATTGTATTTTCTCAAATCCAACATCGCTGCCTGTGTGAAACCTACCACTCCGAACTTGGTGGCGTTGTACCCCGCTGCAGTGGCAAAAAAGTTGGTTCCTGCCAAACTGGCCAAAGTCATGTAATAGCCTTCAGATTTTTTCAAAGCCTCTACCGATGCCTTTAGTGTATGGAATACCCCATTTAGGTTGGTATCGATCATTTGGTGCCACTTATCATCCTCCAATTCATCTATTGGGGCAAAATGCCCTACACCAGCGTTAGCCATTACCACATCCAATTGTCCCCACTTTTCAAGAATGGCTGCGACTGCCTTTTGCTCATCTTCCAACTTAGCTACATTGGACACCAACCCCAATACCTTGTCCGGATTGTTCAAGCTTTTTACAGCGGTGTCAGCACTTTCTTGACTTCTTCCGCTAATGGCAACCTTCATGCCCTGCTCCAACAAGCTTTCGGCAATACCATAACCTATCCCTTTTGTTCCTCCTGTGATGTATGCTACTTTTCCTTCTAATTTCATATTGAATTGTTTTGAAGTAAAGTTCAAAAAAGCATGAGTCAATTACAAAAAATCCATCCTAAAGGATGGTTAATGTTTGCAGAAAGAACTGTAATAGATTAAATGGGCTTGATATAAAATGTTGTAATTTTATTCATATAAAAGCAACCGAAACCCATATTGTTTCAAAGATTTTGGAACCACAAAGGTTACAAGAATACGGCGTGGGTATTTTTGAAGCAATACCAACAAAGTCAGCGCTTAAAAAAGCACTAAAGAAAAAGTGCATTTCCATAAATGGCACCATTGCGACCACGGCAACAATAATAAGAGGTGGAGAACACATTACCTTTACTATTCCAAAGGAAACTGGACCAAAAAAGCAACTCATTTTTCCATTACAAGTGTTGTTCGAGGACGATTACTTGGCCGCTATCCACAAACCCGCCGGTATCGAAGTAAGTGGCAATAAATTCAAAACAATCTCCAATGCCTTGCCCCAAAACCTGCAAACCAGTTCGCTTTCTGATGCAACCACGCCCCAACCTGTACACCGATTGGATTATGCCACTACGGGAATTGTTCTGGTGGGAAAAACGAACAGCAGTATCCGATCTTTGAACAAAATGTTCGAAGACAAAACAATCGCAAAAACATACTATGCCATTACCATTGGTAAAATGGAGCCAGATGGTAGTATTTCATCAGTAATAGATGGAAAAGCATCCCTATCAGAATATAAAGTACTACAATCTGCTCATTCAGAACGGTTCGGCACTCTCAATTTGGTTACGTTAAACCCCAAAACAGGCAGAAGGCACCAATTGCGAAAGCATTTATATAGCTTGGGAAATCCAATATTGGGAGATAAGGATTATGCTCTCGAAAACTTAATTCTAAAAGGGAAAGGCTTGTATCTTCACGCTTATTCATTGGAATTTGTGCATCCGTTTACCTCACAGCGCATCAAAATAATGGATGAGACCCCTAAGAAGTTCAAAAAGATTTTTGAGTTGTGAAAATGTTGCCCTTAGCAGGTTGTGAACTATTTCATTTGCAAATACGTCATCTTTGATAGACTTGAAAACACAGCTATAACCAAAACAACACATTTATTTTTAAACATTATATAAACGTTTAAAAATAAATGTGTTGTTGCTTGCTAAGTCCTTTTGGCCTTAGGCTATTTCCAACTCACTAACATTTAACACATTAGAAGGAACTTTGGTTCCGTTAGTAACTTGTGATGGCGAAACGGGACTACCGTTGTCTGACACCATTGAAGTTACGTGTGTGGCCGAATTTTCTATCTTATACTCCTTTCTGAACCCTACAAGGGATACATTAATATTACGCTCTTTTGCTCCTTTCGCAGCATATTCCTTTATTAATTGCAGCACATCAAAATCTATGTAAACGGTATTGGATGCATCAATAATAACGTCGCTATTCTTTGGCAAATGGACAAACGTTTGTTTGATAGCTGCTTTATTCAAAAATGATACTTCTTGTGCGAGTTCCATATGTATGGTTTCACCTTCGTTGTGCTTATCCTTTTTAAAGAAATAAGCTAGTTTCACATTTCCTCTTAAAATAAAGTAAATACTAACTACCATACCAATACCTACACCAATTAACAAATCTGTCATTACAACCGCGATAACCGTAACCACAAAAGGAATGAATTGAAATTTCTTGCTGTTGTGCCACATATGGACAAATATCCGAGGGCTTGCCAACTTATATCCGACCACCAATAAAACTGCCGCAAGTGATGCCAACGGTATTTTATTTAACAAAGCCGGTATGGTCAACACAGCAAACACTAAGAAAAAACCGTGCGCAATAGCAGCAATCTTTGTTCTACCACCGGACGATACGTTTGCCGAAGTCCTTACTATTACCGAGGTTATGGGAATTCCACCTATTAAGCAACTGATCATGTTTCCAACCCCTTGCGCTTTCAATTCTCTATTTGTATTGGTATAACGCTTAAGCGGATCCATTTTATCAGCAGCTTCTATACACAAAAGGGTCTCAATACTGGCAACTGCGGCAATCGTTATTGCGACCACCCAAACTTCAATATTCCCTATTTGCCCAAAATCCGGTAGACTGAACTGATTCCAAAATTGACCCATGGTTTCTGGAACTGGCAGACTAACCAAATGGTCTTGACTAATTGCAAGTGAAGAGCCAGTTGCCTTAAAAATTTCATTTATCGCAATTCCTGACAATACAGCAACCAACGCGCCAGGTATGGATTTTATCTTCTTTAAAAATGGAACTTTTAAAAATGCTATCAAAATAGCCAACGAAACCAATACAACAATTACAGCACCAGGGTGTATAAAGTTGACGGTGTTCGCCAAAGTAGTGAATATTTGATGTTCGCCTGCTGCATTGATATAGAAATAGTCTCCTTCGTGCATTTCATCAAAACCTACAGCATGTGGCAATTGAGATAGAATAATAATGATTCCTATCGCCGCGAGCATTCCTTCTATTACATTCGATGGAAGGTAATTGGAAAGGACGCCTGCCTTAAGAAACCCTAAAACCAATTGAATTAATCCTGCTAAAACCCCTGCAAGAAGAAAAGCCTCAAAAGATCCTAAGCTGGCAATAGCCGCCAATACGATTGCAGTTAAGCCTGCTGCTGGACCGGAAACACTTAATTGTGAACCACTGAGCAACCCAACCACTATACCCGCAACGACACCCGAAATAATTCCGGAGAACAATGGGGCTCCACTGGCAAGTGCAATACCCAGACATAATGGTAATGCAACTAAAAAGACGACCAGCCCCGCTTTTATATCTGATTTTAAATATTTTGTTGTGAAATTTTTCATAGCTGTATGTTTTAAGAAAAAATCTTACTGTTAAGATTTTATAGATTGAGAAGGTTTATCAAGGAGTACCTTTGTTGAGAGAGTTCTTCGTCCCGCTCAACTGGAACCTCTGTGACATTGTTTACATTTTTCTTTAGGAATCTTGTTGTATCGAACCATTTACGGTTTTTACAATACAGTGATTTTGCTTTTGGAATTATAGCATCATCAGCACCCGATTGTTCTAAAAAATTCTGGAAAGCGCATGAATTGTTGCCTGTGAACAGTTCGAAACTCATGGCTTGGATACTTTTCTTATGTTCTAGCCTAAGGCTGCGTTTTGCAATTACAAAGCTATCCGTAAGTTGTTTGTTTACCTCTTCACTTTTGTTGAAATGGGTTAACGCCCAACGCGTATCCGGCAATCTATATCCTGCAACCAAAACAATATTGAGTGGCGTATTGGGGTTGTTTAAAATTGCGTATTCTACAAGACGTAATGAAGCAACGCTAAAGTCTGTAGGAATAAGTATCTTTTTCATCTTTTCTAACTTTTGAACAAACATAATTGCCCTTTGTTAGAATAAAATAAGAAGGAGATTAGAACGAGATTAGAATTTCAACCTACCGTGGAATTATACCTTTTTTATTGGGAAGTTTAATCTTTACAAGTGTGCCCTTGTCCTTTTGGGAAATCACACGTATTTCGCCAGAGTGCATTTTGATGATGCGGTATGCCAGTGGCAAGCCAAAACCAAAACCATCAATTTCTCTAACATTCGAAGCTCTAAAAAAAGGTTCATAGATATTTTTCAGCTCTTCTTCAGGAATACCTACCCCTTCGTCTTTAATAGAAATTAAAACATAACCAGCATCTGTAACTATTTTAATTTCCACTCTTTTATTGTTAGAAAACTTACAGGCGTTCTCGAAAATATTACCTAAAGCTACCCTTAAAAGTGAATCACTTCCCAAGAGGGTTATGGCATCTTCATCTTTTGGCAACCCTTCAAAATCCAAAATAATATTATTGTTTGGAATTGCTACATCTATATTTAGCTTTAAATCCAATATCAATTCATCGATACGCAGTTCATCTATAACAACCCCTTTGGAATCAAAATCGGTTTTGGCCAATTTAAGTAATCCGTTTACCAAGAAATCTAGACGAGATGCTTCGGCGGCTATTTTTTTGAGTATCGAATGATATTCCTCCGCACTTCTTTGTTTATCCAACGCGACTTCAGTTTGACCAAGAATGGCCGTAAGTGGGTTTCGAAGTTCATGTGAAGCGTTGTTGATAAAGTTGCTTTGAAGGTCGAACGATAATTGTAGCCTATCTAGCATATTATTAAACGTTCGTGAAAGTTCTGCAAGCTCATCTTTTCCGGTAGCGGTCTTCAATCGAAGGGATAAATTTTTGGCTCTTATGGAATTAACTTCATTTATTATTCTTGAAATTGGACTCAGGGCTTGCTTTGCGTAATAATTTCCCAAAATCAAAATAAAAACGATACTCACCAGAAATGCGATGATAAGCGTGTTTCTCAAATTATCAAGTTTTGCAAATCCGTAAAGGTCGGTTGCTGATAATACCACGATAAAGTCACCTCGATCATCGTGAAATAACATTCCTGCATAAAAATAGTCGCCTATTTTTAGCTCTGCATATTCCTTGGAAAAAACTGTCTGAAAAAAACTCGTTGGCAAGGTATTGTCAAATGCATTCAAAGGCTTGTTAAGTTCAACATCCACAGGATAAATAACCTCTTTTTCGTTTGGCAAGGTCTGCAAGTGTCTTATCCGAATATCATCATATATATTGACATTCATTTCATCTGCCTCTAGATATGCCTCGGCAGCAATGGTCGCTCTTTGACTTAAGCGTAAATAAAATTCCCGCTCCGTATATTCCTTTGAAACAAAATAAATAAGAATAAAAATACCTGTGAGAAGCAAGCTTGTTAAAACAACAAATACTGTGGTGATTTTTGTACGTAACTGCATAAAGTTAACTATTGCCCTTTAATACATAGCCCATGCCAATTACAGTGTGTATTAGTTTTAAATCATGGCCCTTGTCAATTTTATTTCTGAGGTAGTTCACGTAAACGTCAACAACATTGGTTCCTAGATTAAAGTTAACGTCCCATACGTTCTCCAGTATATCAACACGATTTAGCACTCTTTTTTTGTTTTTCAGCAAATATTCCAGCAGTCGAAATTCTGTTGAAGTCAGGTGTATTTCCTTTCCGTTCCTTTTTACTTCTTTCGTGTCAATATCCATTTCCAAATCTTCAAGAACCAATTTCTGAACATTGTCATAGGTCGTACTTTTTGTTCTAGTATGAGCTCGAATTCTGGCCAATAACTCTTTAAACTTAAAGGGCTTTAAGAGGTAATCATTCGCTCCTGAATCCAATCCTAACACAATATTTTCAGTAGACCCTAAAGCCGTAAGCATAATTATTGGAAGATTGCTATATCCTAGTTCCCTGATTTTTTTTGCAACTTCCCTTCCATCCATTTTTGGAAGAATTACATCTAGGACTACTAAATCGATGTCCTTCTGTTTTAATAAATCCAAGCCATTAAGCCCGTCATAGGCAACAAATACCTTGTAACCCGATTCTTGCAATCCTTGGCTAATGAATGCAGCCACATTGGGCTCATCTTCTATAACTAAAATTTGTTTTCCGATGATAATTTGGTCTTTAAGCTCTCTACAAAGATATATTTTTAGTGCAATGGGCTTTCGTTATCAGGTTAGAATTACATTAAAATTTGAAGTAATAAACAAAAGTAAAAGCATGATAAGCTGTTACACAAAAGCTTGGTCAATTTTAAAGCAGACAACCTGGATAAATTCCTCCAAATTGTGATCCCAAATAGTGCAAATAGGCTTTAACAGCGTAATGTAAGACTAGTAACTTTAGCATTCGGTCACTAAAATGATCATAAAAAAGGATGCATTCTTGTTCTCAAAACTCCAAACAGACGATGCGTGGTCTCGTTTAAAAATATGAATGGTACCGACAAAGCGAGCAATGAAGTTATTGAAGCACAAATACCATTTTTTCAAAATCGTACACTGGTCAAATCCCGAGATTCCGAAAGATAATTACCCAAATCGCAAAGTTGAAAATATTGCTTTGTACCCAAATTAAAAAAGCTTCCAATTTCTTGGAAGCTTTTTAAAATTCAGTGGAGAATACCGGATTCGAACCGGTGACCTCTTGCCTGCCAGGCAAGCGCTCTAGCCAACTGAGCTAATCCCCCAAAGGAGCGCAAAGGAAATACTTTTTTCCGAAAGTATCAAAAATTGCGCTGCTTCCTTAATCTTTTTTAACGCTCAGCACTAATACTGGTATCTTTACAAAGAACTCCGATTTAGGTATCGTGTTCTTTTCCCATAATTTTTTAAAGAATCCCCGCTTTCTTCTGAACACGCACAACATATCTGGCTGCTCTTTCTGAAAATGCTCGGTTACCCCCAAATATGTAGTGCCGTTTTCGGTAATAGTCAAATGAGAGCTAAGATCCATCAAAGCAGTGTTCACTTGTAAATCATCCTCTGTATAACCAGGTCTTTTCACCAATAATAGGCTTACATCAGACCTAAATTTATTCTTGATCATAATCAAAGGAGTTAGGATACTACTTCTCTTTAAGATACCGGAACCAAAAGCTGTCAATATTTTTTTTGTCGGCTTAAATGCAGTGCCTTTAGGTACTATCAACATCGGTATCTCTGTCTGTTTTATGATCCTACCAGAGGTGTTGCCCAAGTATAGTTCTTCTTTCATATCATTACTTCTAGGGGCAATAATGATCAAGTCGATTCCAAATTCTTTATTGATGCTCTTTAAACCATCTATAATATCTCCATTATAAGTGGCCATTTTTATCTTAACACCTTTAGTGTCAACCTGATTTATAACTTCCTTTAAGTGCTCCTTGCTGGTCTTTGCGACTTTTTCCTCAACATTGGCCAAGCTCCCTACGGCAGTTGTTACAGAAAATACATCCATTACATAAATCATCGCTCCAAATTCTGAAGCAAAGTCTACTGCGTATTGTAAAGTTTGAGAAGCATTTGGAGAGGTTCCAATGGGTACTAATATGTTGTTCATGGTTTGGTGATTATGATTAAACCTTAAATTTACAATTTAATTAAAACGAATCAATGATAAGACCCGCAAAGATATCTGAAATCCCCTATATCTTGAGCATAACCCAAGCATGTGCAATAAAAATGCAGGAGAATGGCATTTTTCAATGGAATGAGCACTACCCTTCCAAGGAAGCTTTTTGCAATGATATTGATCGTAAAGAGCTTTTTGTGATTACCGAAAACAATGCCATTGTGGGCTCCATTGTAATATCCACACTTGTGGATGAAGAATACAAACCCGTAAAATGGTTGACACCCAATGGCAACAGCACCTATATCCACCGACTTTCCGTTCATCCCAACCAACAAGGTAAAGGATTTGCCCAGCAAATGATGGATTATGCCGAAGCCTATACCAAAGACAACGGATTTATTTCCGTTCGTTTGGACACTTTTTCCCAAAATAAACGAAACCAACGGTTTTATGAACAACGTGGTTACCAAAAGCTTGGGAATATCTACTTTCCCAAACAAAGCGAACATCCTTTTTATTGTTATGAATTAGTGCTGTAACTTGCTGCCGATTTGAGCACACAAGTAAACTTTAATAGCATCAACAAACTGGCCATTCCTGCAACTATTTCGGGAATCGCTGAACCTATCCTTTCTATAACAGATACCGCCATAGTAGGCAATATCCCCGTAGATGGATTGGAATCTTTGGCAGCAGCGGGAATCGTAGGCTCATTTTTGTCCATGCTTATCTGGGTGCTCGGACAAACACGTAGCTCCATTTCCGCCATCATCTCACAATATTTGGGCGCAGGAAGGTTGGAAGAGGTTAAAAACTTGCCAGCACAAGCTATATTCTTCAATATTCTTTTAAGCATTGTTGTATTGCTAACTACCATATTTGCAATCGAAGAGATCTTTTCACTTTTCAATGCATCAGGAAAAATCTTGGAGTATTGTGTTTCCTACTATTCCATTCGCGTTTGGGGATTTCCCTTAACGCTTTTTACTTTTGCCGTTTTCGGTATATTCCGTGGACTGCAAAACACCTTTTACCCAATGGTCATTGCCATGCTTGGGGCAGGTCTCAATATAATTTTGGATTTTGCTTTGGTTTATGGGATTGATGGATTTGTTCCAGCACTATATTTGGAAGGCGCGGCGTGGGCAAGTTTGATTTCGCAAGCCATTATGGCCATTTTAGCACTGATATTATTGGTGAAAAAGACAGATATCAGCATGAAATTGACTTTTCCGTTGAACAAAGAGATCAAACGGTTGATTTTCATGACCCTCAATCTTTTTGTAAGGACCTTGGCACTTAATGTCGCCTTAATGCTTGCCGTTCGCGAAGCAACCACATTGGGTGATCGTTTTATAGGAGCACATACCATCGCTGTAAACCTATGGTTGTTTGCCGCTTTTTTTATTGATGGTTATGCAGCGGCGGGCAATAGCATGGGCGGAAAACTGTTGGGTGCTGCCGATTACGATGGGTTATGGAAATTGGCCAAAACAATCTTTAAATATGGAATGATCGTGAGTTTTGCCTTAATGTGTGTCGGTTTTATTTTATATCGGCCAATTGGTCATCTTTTTTCAAATGAAGAAATTGTTCTAAGCACCTTCTACAGCATATTTTATATAGTAATCCTAGGATTGCCAATGAATACTCTCGCCTTTATTTTTGATGGTATATTTAAAGGAATGGGTGAGATGAAATACTTAAGAAATGTACTCTTGGCAGCCACCTTTTTAGGGTTTGTTCCCTGTCTTTATTTGGGCATGTATTTAGGTCTTGGTTTCTATGCCATTTGGATTGCCTTTGTGGTCTGGATGATGATTCGTGGGTTAGCCCTAGTCTGGAAATTTAGAAGAAAGATAAGACCCTTGGTGCAAAACCCGTAATTTAGTGCTCAAAGAAATCTGATAATTCATTTTAATGACAACAGATAGAACCAACGGAAGTTTATATACAAAAATTGAAAATAAGGTAGCAACCATAGAATTTGGTCATCCTGCAAGTAATTCCTTTGTTTCTGAGCTTTTGGCTCGATTGGCAAAGGAGTTTGATAAACTTATAGAAAACAAAGAGGTTGCCATTATCGTTTTAAAATCTGAAGGAGAAAGGGCCTTTTGTGCCGGTGCCTCTTTTGATGAATTGGTGGCCATTTCCAATCCGGAAGAAGGTAAACAGTTTTTCAGTGGATTCGCCAATGTCATCAATGCCATGCGAAAATGTCCCAAACCCATTATAGGTCGGGTTCAAGGTAAAACAGTAGGTGGTGGGGTTGGATTGGCCTCAGCTTGTGACTATGTGCATGCTACTGTAGATGCAGCAATAAAACTTTCAGAAATTTCTATAGGAATTGGTCCGTTTGTAATTGCGCCTGCCGTCGAACGCAAAATGGGAAAAGCAGCCTTGGCCGAGTTATCTCTATATCCTACAGAGTGGAAAAATGCTTACTGGGCCAAAGAACAAGGTCTGTATGCCAAGGTATACGATTCCATCTCCGAAATGGATAAAGAGTTGGACATTCACATTCAAAAATTAGCGACTTATAATCCTGAAGCCTTGGCCGAAATGAAAAAAGTACTTTGGGAAGGAACCGAGCATTGGGACGACCTATTGTTAGAGCGTGCCGTTGCTTCTGGAAAATTAGCACTATCGCCAAATACTAAAAATGCGTTGGAAAAGTTTAAAAAATAAATAAAACCATGACTGATTTATTATTCCCCATATTAGCCCTTTTTGTTGTAGTAGTCTATGTAGTTAACAGAATACGTAGCAACAGACGATTTAAAAAGTAAATGGACAACATCTCACTTCCTAAAGGCAAAAAAGTCTATTTCGCCAGCGATAACCATCTTGGTGCACCTACACGAATGGATAGTTTGCCCCGCGAGAAAAAATTCGTGGCTTGGTTGGACTCCATTAAGGATGATGCAGGCGCCATTTTTCTAATGGGTGACCTTTTTGATTTTTGGTTCGAGTACAAGACCGTTGTGCCCAAAGGGTTTACACGTACCTTGGGGAAATTGGCCGAACTCTCCGATATGGGAATCCAAATCACCTATTTTGTGGGCAATCATGACCTCTGGATGAACGGTTATTTTGAAGAAGAACTTAATATCCCCGTTTATCACAAACCTCAGCAGTTTCTCATCAACGACACCTCTTTTTTTATTGCTCACGGTGATGGGTTGGGTCCCCACGACAAAGGTTTCAAGCGGATGAAAAAGGTGTTTACCAATCCTCTTGCTAAATGGTGCTTTAAATGGTTACATCCCGATTTGGGAGTGCGTTTGGGTCAACATCTATCCGTAAACAACAAAATAATTTCTGGAGAGGCTGATGCCAAATTCTTGGGAGAGGACAAAGAATGGCTCATTTTATACGCCAAACGAAAATTGGAAGAGCAGCATTACGACCACTTTATTTTTGGACACCGCCATCTACCCATGGAAATCAAACTCAACGAAAATTCAACCTACACTAATCTCGGGGATTGGATTTCTTATTTTACCTATGCCGTTTTTGATGGAAAAAAATTGACTTTGGAAAAGCTCGAGGGCTAATTCTCCTTTTCATGCAAATCAATATCATCTTGAAGGTCCAATTTTCTAAAGCTAGGTGAAACAATGGCTGTTGTGCCGGCAGTCAACAAAGTCATACATCCTCCGAACACTACCGCTGTTACTGTTCCTAAAAGTTTGGCCGCCACACCACTTTCAAAAGCACCCAACTCATTGGAGGACCCTACGAACATAGAGTTTACCGAGGCCACCCTACCACGCATATTGTCGGGTGTTTTTAATTGTAAAATGGTTTGTCGTATAATCATGGAAACCCCATCCACGGCTCCACTCAGAAATAAGGCGATTACCGATAACCAAAATAATTCCGACAGTCCGAAAACGATGATGCATACCCCAAAGGCAAACACAGCCATCAATAATTTTTTACCTGCCTTTTTATGCAATGGAAACCGCGTGGACCCCAACATGGTTATGGATGCTCCAACCGCTGGTGCCGCCCTTAAAATTCCAAACCCTTCGGAACCTACATGCAAAATGTCTTGTGCATAAATTGGCAAGAGTGCTATGGCACCACCAAAAAGCACGGCGACCATGTCCAAGGTCAAAGCACCAAAAACTGCCTTGTTTCCAAAAACGAACTTTAACCCATCACGCAGGCTTTGAAAAACAGGCTCTCCGATTTTGGGATTTAAAATGGGCTTTTTAGGGATTTGGAAAAGAAAAATCAATGCCATCAAAGAGAAACCAAAAATAACGCACATACTCCAATGTACCCCGATCCAGCTAATGGAAAAACCAGCCAAAGCAGGGCCCAAAACCGATGCCAATTGCCATGTGGAACTGCTCCACGTTGCCGCATTGGGATATATTTTTTTTGGTACAATCAGTGCAATCAACGAAAATATTGTTGGTCCCAAAAATGACCGCACAAAACCTCCTAAAAACACTAATGCATAAATGGAATAAAGGAGTTTTTTGGGTGCCCACGAATCTTCAAGGCCGGGCCAGCTCAATACAAAAAGTCCGAAACTTATAACGGAAAATCCTGCAATACAAATAACCAATAGGTTACGCTTTTCTCTTTGATCTACAATGTGCCCTGCAAAAAGAGCCATGCTTACGGCTGGGATTACTTCCATCAACCCAATAATTCCAAGTGAAAGAGGGTCTTTGGTCAAAGAATACACTTGCCATTCAATCACTATAAATTGCATGGACCATGCGAACACCATGGCAAAGCGTACCAATAAAAATATATTGAATTCCTTATAGCGGAGTGCAGCATAGGGGTCCATAAGCTACTAGCGAATATCACTTAGTTTGAGTTGAAGGCTCACCGTTCCCTTCCATTCATTTTCATCCAGCGAAAATACAGCATCAAATGGTTTTATGCCCTTAACCACATCCAATTTATTACCTAAATTAAATCCAATGGCCCCTATTGGATTGGAGCCCTGTTGGTACAAGCTGCATTTTAAATGTTTTTCTTCTTCGCCAACACCGCGAGCATATCCGGTATCTTTTAATCCTTCGGCCATAAAAACAGGGGCCATATTCCCGGGGCCAAAAGGCGCAAATTGCTTCAATATCCGCATCAATCTTGGTGTGATTTTATCCATAGAAATTTTAGCATCTACCGAAATTTCAGGTTGCAACAATTTTGGGTCGATGGTTTCTGAAACTACTTTTTCAAACTGTTTTTTAAATTTTTCGTATTGCTCCTCCAACAAGGTAAGGCCCGCAGCATACTTGTGTCCACCAAATTGTTCCAAACAATCGGAACAACATTCTAAAGCATTATACACATCAAATCCTTTGACCGATCGCGCAGAAGCCGCCAATTTATCCCCGCTTTTGGTAAACACCAAGGTGGGCCTGTAATAGGTCTCCGTTAAGCGGGACGCTACTATGCCAATAACTCCTTTGTGCCAGTTCTCGTTATAGACCACAGAGGTGAAATTCTTTTCCTCTCGATTTTCTTGAATTTGAACCAATGCTTCTTTTGTGATTTCCTGATCCAAACTTCTTCTTTCGATATTGAAGTCTTCAATTTCGGAGGCATATCGTTTTGCTGTGGTAAAATCATTTTCCATTAAAAGTGCAACGGCATGTTGACCATGCTTCATACGGCCGGCGGCATTGATTCTGGGGGCTATAATAAAAACCACATCCGTTATGGTCAGCTCGGTTTTTTTGGTTTGATCAATGAGTGCTTTTATCCCTGTTCGTGGGTTTTCGTTGATTACCATAAGTCCATGGTAGGCAAGGACACGGTTTTCATCTGTAATGGGAACAATGTCCGCAGCTATGGCAGTTGCCACCAAATCCATATAAAGAATTAGATCATCGATGGTTTTTCCTTGTTTAGACCCTAAAGCCTGAATCAGTTTAAAGCCAACACCACACCCGCACAGTTCCTTGTATGGATATTCACAATCTTTTTGTTTAGGGTCCAAAATGGCCACAGCATCCGGCAAAATATCGCCTGGTCGGTGATGATCGCAAACAATAAAGTCTATTCCTTTTTCCTTTGCATATTTTATCTGTTCAACGGCCTTTATGCCACAATCCAATGCAATAATCAGACTAATATCGTTGTCAGCGGCAAAGTCAATTCCTTTCAACGAGATTCCATATCCTTCTAAATAACGGTCCGGAATATACGTGGCCACGTTACTGTATGTTTCTAATAAATAAGAAGACATCAAAGCCACTGAGGTAGTTCCATCCACATCATAATCCCCATACACCAGTATGTTTTCATCATTGGCAATTGCTTGTTCTATTCGCTCTACAGCAAGACCCATATCCTTCATTAAAAAAGGATTGTGCAGATGATTAAGTTCGGGGCGAAAAAATGACTTTGCTTCTTCATAATTGGTTATCCCCCTTTGGATTAATAACTGAGCCACTAAATCATCTACTCCCAATTCTTTGGATAGATGGTCAATGTTTTCCTTAGTGGGTCTGGGTTTTATAGTCCAGCGCATTGTATTTGTTTAGTTTGTATTTGGGACGGTGTCTTCAAATCTTTTCATCAAGGAAAATGTTATGAAAATATGGGCAAGATAGTAGGTCGGTGTAATGAGAAAGTCAAACATGTGATAATCTACAAATTCTTTGAAGGCTATAATAGTGTCGGAAAAAATGATGAGAACTATACCGAACACATAGCTCCATTTTTCTTTGGGGTTTCGTTCCATGCCCATAGCTGCGCCTAATGAAAAGCAGGAAATGAGTAAATACACCAATGAAGCTACCATTAAAGAAACATCCGTAAAGGTTGGATAAAGCACCAAAAAGAAAAATACAAGATAGGTGACCAATAAAACTCCTGTGAACTTTACTTTAATCCTGCCATTGAACAGCGCATATAGCAAATACCCCACATGAGCCAAAAAAAACAAGGCTATTCCCTTTACAAACATTTGGCTATCCCCATTCATGTGGGATAAAAACCAATCCCCGATAATGGAAAATAGAAAAGCCAAAAATATCGTCCATATGTCCCGGGCTTTTTCCTTTATCCTCAAATTCAGAATCAGGATTATCAGCATCCCCATCCCGGCCGTGCCGGATTTAAAAATAAAATTTGCAGTGGTCACACCCAAGATTGCAAGGACGACCGATACGGCCAACAATACGTATAACCCATTCTTTTTTAGCCACATTGTGTTTGATCTTTTAATGTTGATGGTAGGAATATAGCTTTTTTAAAAAAAATCTATCTCCTCAAAAAGGGACTAGGGGTTATGGTCCTCGATAAATTATTGTTTGTGATGATATAAAATCTGTATGTCCAATTTGGCAAATTTTCTGAACATTTCCATTACACCGCAATATTTTTCCACAGAAAGATCCACGGCTTTTTTTAGTTTTTCTTCGTTTAGGTTGACCCCTATAAAATGATATTCTATGGTTACCGAATCATAATATTTAGGATGTTCATCGGTGAGGTGGGCAATGGTCTCGATTTTAAAATCTTCCACATCCAATTTCATTTTTTTAATGAGTGATGCTACGTCCAGTCCCGAACATCCTGCCAAACCGGATAGCATTAAAGCTTTTGGACGCAATCCAGCTCCTGAACCTCCATCTTCCGGTCCTGCATCTATTCTTACCGTTTGTCCTGATGGATTATTGCTTTCAAAAGCCATTTCACCCAACCATTTAGTTGTCACATGATTTGTCATGAAGTATAATTTTTGTTTCTTGTAGAATATCAAAAATACAATTTAAAATCTCATCCATGGCCCTAGTAAACCCCCTTTCTCCCGATCATGATTTAGAAACCAAAGAACTGGCAGCATTCTTTAACGAAACACTTGGATTTTGCCCCAATTCGGTACTTACCATGCAGCATAGGCCCGCAATTTCCAAAGCATTCATCAACCTGAACAAAGCAGTTATGGCCAATGAAGGCAAAGTAACCTCTGCCTTAAAACGGATGATTGCCTGGGTAAGCAGCAATGCGACAGGTTGCCGATATTGCCAAGCCCATGCCATACGTGCTGCGGAGCGTTATGGGGCTAAACAAGAACAACTGGACAATATTTGGGAATATAGGACACATGCTGCTTTTACCGAAGCTGAAAGAGCGGCATTGGATTTTGCTTTGGCAGCATCGCAAGTTCCCAATACGGTCAATGGCAACATTAAAAAGCGTTTGCACCAACATTGGAACGACGGGGAAATTGTTGAGATGATGGGAGTGATTTCACTTTTTGGCTACCTCAACCGTTGGAACGATTCCATGGGAACTACTATTGAGGATGGAGCAGTGGAAAGTGCAGAACAATATTTAGGTGAAGTAGGTTGGGAAAAAGGGAAACATGATGGAAGCAAATATTAAGACCTAGTTTATTTCTTGACCTGTATCAATATTTATATCTTACAATAGCTTAAAATTTGCCATAACCAAAAACACATCCATTATGGCAAAGCTGATTCTATCTCCAGAAAACCAAATTCAAAGATTAAATATTATCCTCAACAAAGTAGCCTCACTTCAAGAATTGGACAAAAAGCTCTTGACCTGTTCCGCTGATTCAAAATCATGGAGCATAATTGAAGTTATAGCCCACTTAAATATAGCTTATGGTCCTTATCACATTAAATATGATGAGGAATTTCCCAAGATGCCAGACCTTAAAAAAGAGCGCAAAACTTTTCAAGCTAAAACTTGGCAAAAAATGATAATTGAAATGCAGCGTCCTAAAGGAACCAAAAGAAAATGGAAAATGAAAACCTTGAAACGTTTTGAGCCTTTATTGGACAATGAAAACCTTGAAAAGAAAAAAATAGATCAGATTTTCCAGCAGTTTTTTGAATTGCATGGTCACCTTAAGGAAGCCATATTAAAAAGTAGAACCAAGGATATTTCAAAAATCAGGATCAATTCAGGAATCGGGCCCATTGTTAAGTTCTATCTGCCCGAAAGTTTTGAGTTTTTATTGTGCCATTTAGAAAGACACATGGTTCAGATTGATGAGGTCTTAAAAAAGTCAGACTTTAGTTTAATACCAAGAACGATCACATTCACAATTTCATAGTGCCTATTTTTATGGAAATCTAGTTATTCTAAAAAATGGACAATGAAGAATTTTACCATTTAAAAACTTTTTTTTTTAACTTGGATTTGACTAAAGAGGAAGAGGAACACTTTTACTCCCTTTGGACGATAAAAACATTTAATCAATACGATTTAATTACAGAAGCTGGTAGTACTGAACGCTTTTTTTATGTAGTTTTGGAAGGCGTTCAGGCCCTTTATGTGCTTAATGAAAAAGGAGAAAAAGTAATATTGGGATTTTCCTATTCTGGTAGTCCTTCTGGTGTGTTTGATTCGTTTATTCAACAAAAACCTTCGCAAACATTTATAGAGGCACTAAAACCCTCAAAACTATTTTCTATATCTCGAAGTGACTATGATACACTATTCGATGATTTTCCCAACTTTTATAAATGGGGAAATGAATTCTTTCAACAAGTGTTGTTTGGTAGACTGGAACGGGAAGTAGAACTTTTAACCTTGACGGCCGACCAACGGTATAAATCATTTATGCAAAGGTGTCCTGATGAATTAAAGGTAATTCCACAAAAATATTTGGCCTCCTACCTGAATATGAAACCAGAAACTTTTAGCCGGTTAAGGAAGTCCATTCTGTACTGATTAGGATTTCTTTCCACCTACCACAATCACAAATTCTCCTTTTGGGGCCTTATTGTTGAAATGTTCCAATACTTCCGCGACCGTTCCCCGAACAGTTTCCTCATATAATTTTGTCAATTCCCTGGAAACGGAAACAGGTCTGTCTTCCCCAAAATATTCGGCAAAATGGGTCAATGTTTTAATTAGCTTATGGGGCGACTCATAAAAAACCATGGTTCTGGTTTCTTCGGCAAGTTCTAATAATCTGGTTTGACGTCCTTTTTTAATAGGTAAAAAGCCTTCAAAAATAAATCGGTCGTTGGGCAAACCGCTATTCACCAAAGCTGGCACAAAAGCAGTGGCACCGGGCAAACATTCCACTTCAATATCATTTTCAATACAGGCTCGGGTCAATAAAAATCCGGGGTCGGAAATAGCTGGAGTACCTGCATCGGAAATTAGTGCATATATGACGCCATTCTTTATTTTTTGCACTAAAGAATCCACTTGTCTGTGCTCATTGTGCATGTGATGGCTTTGCAATGGGGTGTTGATTTCAAAATGCTTTAAAAGCTTCCCGCTGGTTCGGGTATCTTCTGCCAAAACCACATCAACCTCCTTCAATACCTTAATGGCACGAAGTGTAATATCCTCAAGATTTCCTATTGGTGTTGGAACCAGGTATAGCTTTCCCATTGCCCAAAGTTAAGGTCTTACAATTAAAAAGTTAGGATTGAAAAAACAGATTTATGCGAATCTTCTTTGGATCAAGCTAATAAAACGGGTTTCGTATTCGTCCTTACCATCCCAATTGTTATACTCTGGCTTCACCATATTGTTGATGAAAGCAATAGAACGTTCTTCCGTGTCAATAGTGTTGAGTTGGGAAAGCACACGGGTATAATCTTCCATATTGTTGTTAAAAAGGTGCTTAACAAAGGCAAGCTTATCGTTGAGTCCAACCTGTAAGTCCTTACCGAGTTTATCGTTTAAGGATTTTAAGTTATGTGATTGCTCCTTTGTTTGCGATTGCACAGGTGTCACGTTTTCCTTATCGTTCTTCATTAAGTCCGGTTTGGCAACAAATTCTGCAAAAACCTGCTCCAAGTCAGCATTGGATGGCATTTCGGAAACCATATCCTTAATGGTATCCATGCCTGGGGTAATAATGTCTTCTTGGTGTGGGTTACTTTCAGGCACGGAAGTATTGCCGCTTAAAACAGCATTGGCCATTTTCTCGAACCTTGAAGCAATCACGTTTTGAGAAACATCTACCTCAACATCACTAAGCTTTTCGTCTATAAATTTTAGCACGGCCAACTTTTCATAAATCTCCTTGGACTTATCATAAAGTGTCGCTAAATCGGTATCTTCCCTCGCAGTAATAATTTCTGTGGACAACTTAATCAATTCTTCCCTCAATTTCCGTATCATAGCTTTTCTTCTTTTCTATAAAAATATAATCATTTTATAAATACCCTAACAAACAAAAGGTTAAAATTCAATTGAAAACATGGGTGCAATTTTTTAGTAGCTTTGTGATTGTCCCATTATAACGGGAAAACAAACAATTTCTTTCAAAAATACGGTATGTTTCTCGAAAACACAGTCAATCATAAAGAACAGTTCGGGTGGATAGAGGTTATCTGCGGATCCATGTTTTCCGGAAAGACCGAAGAGCTAATTCGAAGGCTAAAACGCGCTCAATTTGCCAAGCAGAAAGTGGAAATTTTTAAACCCATTGTGGATACACGTTATCATGAAGAAATGGTAGTTTCCCACGATTCCAATGAAATTAGGTCCACTCCTGTGCCCGCTGCAGCCAATATCCGCCTATTGGCGGACGACTGTGATGTTGTAGGAATCGACGAGGCCCAATTTTTTGATGATGAAATTATATCTGTTTGTAACGATTTAGCCAACCGGGGAGTCCGTGTGGTAATCGCTGGCCTGGATATGGATTTTAAGGGAAATCCCTTTGGCCCCATGCCCGCTTTGATGGCCACTGCCGAGTATGTGACCAAAGTACATGCGGTTTGTACGCGTACCGGTAATTTGGCAAATTATAGTTTTAGAAAATCGCTTAACGATAATTTGGTGCTTTTAGGAGAAATCGAAGAATATGAACCGTTGAGCAGAGCCGCATTTTACAAGGCAATGTTGCGAGAAAAAATAAAAGAAATGGACGTGGACTCGGAAGAAGTAAACACCAAAAAAGAGAAATCCAATGAGTAAGGTCGGAGAAACTACCTTGGTTTTAGACCTTTCTGCCTTGGAACACAATTACCACTACTTGCAGTCTAAAATAAAGCCAACCACCAAATTTTTGGGAGTGGTAAAAGCCTTTGCATATGGTAGCGATACCATTGCAATTGCCCAAAAGCTGGAACAGTTAGGAGTCGATTATTTGGCCGTGGCTTACGTAAATGAAGGTGTCCTGCTCAGAGATGCAGGTATAAAAACACCTATTTTAGTATTGCACCCATTGGTTGCCAATTTTGAAGAAATGATAGAGCAATGTTTGGAACCAAGCATCTATTCCAAAAATATTCTGAACCAATTTCTTGAGGTTGCTCAGGAAAAGGAACAATCCCAATATCCACTCCACATCAAATTCAATACTGGATTGAACCGCTTGGGTTTTTCCGAAAGTGACATTGATTTTATTACTCAAAAATGCAAGAGCAATGGAAATGTCAAAATTGTTTCTGCTTTTTCACATTTGGCCGCCTCGGAAGATTTAAATGAACGTGATTTCAGTTTAAACCAAATCAATTCTTTCAAAATATTAAGTGATTCACTGAGCAAAAAGTTGGGATATGCGCCCATGCGGCATATGTTGAATACATCTGGAATTATCAACTATCCAGAGGCCCAATTTGAAATGGTGCGCAGTGGAATCGGATTATATGGTTATGGAAACCAAGCTGAAATCGATGAACAATTAAAACCAGTTGCAACGCTAAAAACCATCATTTCACAAATTCATGAAATTGGGGCAAACCAATCTGTTGGATACAATCGGGCATTTAAATCAACCAACATCATAAGAAGCGCTACCTTGCCTATAGGTCATGCAGATGGTATAGGCCGGCAATATGGTAAGGGAAAAGGTTCAGTAATTATCAATGGGAAAAAAGCTCCTATTATTGGCAACGTCTGTATGGATATGATTATGGTGGATGTAACGGAAATCAAATGTCAAGCGGGCGATGAAGTCATTGTTTTTGGGCCAGCAAACTCTGCTGATAAATTTGCCTCAACGGCCAACACGATCTCCTACGAAATCCTTACTGCGATTTCACAACGGGTAAAAAGACAAGTGATAAACAAGTGATTTTTTCGTTTAGATAAGGAATCAAGCAACTTTTTTGCTTAATTTGTCTCTCATTAACCAATACTTGACTATTACATGGGATTTTTAAAAGAGTTTAAAGAGTTTGCCATGAAAGGAAACTTGGTGGATATCGCCGTAGGTTTCGTCATGGGTGCCGCTTTCAAAGAAGTGGTTTCTTCATTCACTGGAGGTATTGTTTCTCCTTTGATTGGATTGTTGTTCGACTCAGATTTCAACGATTTGAAATATGTGGTTACAGAGGGAACACCTAATGATGCTGGAGAAATTGTAGGGGAAATTGCCGTATTGTACGGAGCATTCCTTACCAATGTAATCGACTTCATTATTGTGGCATTTGTAATGTTCCTAGTTGTAAAGGGCGTCAACAAGACGAAGAAAAAAGAAGAGCCTGCTCCAGAAGTTCCAAAGGGACCATCCCAAGAAGAGTTGTTGGCAGAGATTCGCGATTTGTTGAAGAAATAAAAATCGTTGGTGCTGAATTTATTTCAGCACTCCGCTACATCACAATAACCTTTAAAAACCATCAATGTGTTTCGCTGACATGTTGATGGTTGTTTTATTTATAACATTTTGTTATTTTTTATTGATTGGTCACAAAAAAGCTTGTTTAAATCGCTTACTGGACTACCTTTGCGACAAGAAATTAAATTTAAGATGAAAGTAGCAGTTGTTGGCGCCACCGGAATGGTAGGCGAAGTCATGTTGAAAGTGTTGGAAGAGCGTAACTTCCCTATAACAGAATTGTTGTTGGTTGCCTCGGAGCGTTCCGTGGGTAAAAAACTTACCTATAAAAATCAAGAACATACCGTAATTGGATTGGGGGATGCGGTTGCCGCCCAACCGGATATTGCCATTTTTTCTGCAGGTGGTGACACCTCTTTGGAATGGGCGCCCAAATTTGCCGAAGTGGGCACCACGGTAATCGATAACTCATCCGCTTGGCGTATGGACCCGACCAAAAAATTGATCGTTCCAGAAATCAATGCGAGTGAATTGACCGCGGACGACAAAATCATAGCAAACCCAAACTGCTCCACCATTCAAATGGTGTTGGCATTGGATTCCTTGCACAAAAAGTATCAAATGAAACGTGTGGTGGTTTCTACCTATCAATCCGTTTCTGGAACTGGGGTAAAAGCAGTAGAGCAAATGGAAAACGAAGCTGCCGGCATCGAAGGGGAAATGGCATATCCTTATCCCATCAACCGGAATGCTTTGCCACATTGCGATGTATTTTTGGAAAACGGCTATACCAAAGAAGAAATGAAATTGGCCCGCGAACCACAAAAAATATTCGACGACCGTACGTTTTCGGTTACGGCAACTGCCGTTCGTATTCCAACTGCGGGAGGACATTCAGAATCCGTAAATGTGGAGTTCCACAACGATTTTGATTTGACCGAAGTTCGAAAACTACTTCGTGAAACCCCAGGAATCGTGCTTCAAGACAACCCTGAGACCAACACTTACCCCATGCCCATTTTTGCAAATGGTAAGGACGATGTTTTTGTGGGCAGGCTCCGTAGAGACGAAACCCAGCCCAACACCTTGAACATGTGGATTGTGGCGGATAACCTAAGAAAAGGGGCGGCTACCAATGCGGTACAGATTGCGGAGTATTTGGTAGAAAACAATCTGGTTTCCAACACCTCGGAAGCTCTTTCTTAATTTTCGTTAAAGCATACTAAGCAGCTACTAAATATATGTTTTTGTGGTATTTTTATCGGAATCAATCCGAGAAAACATGAAAAACATAAGTCTGTTGGCTACTTTGGTTTTATTTGCCGCCTGCCAAGAAGAACCACAAAAAAGAGAACCTATAACCGTGAACTACCCCACTACCAAAAAAGTTGATACCGTAGATAATTATTTTGGAACCGATGTACCAGACCCTTTTCGCTGGTTGGAAGATGACCGCAGCGAGGAAACCGAGGCTTGGGTAAAAGAACAAAATGCCGCAACCTTTGGGTATCTGGATAAAATTCCTTTTCGAGAAGACCTAAAAAATCGATTGGAAAAACTCTGGAACTACGAAAAAGTAGGCTCCCCTTTTAAAGAAGGCAACTACACCTATTATTATAAAAACAACGGATTACAAAACCAATATGTGGTTTACCGTAAAAAGAGTGATGGTGAAGAAGAAGTCTTTTTAGACCCCAACACCTTTTCCGAGGATGGCACCACTTCCTTGATGGGCCTCAGCTTTACTAAAGACGGTTCCAAGGCCGCTTATCTTATTTCCGAAGGAGGAAGTGATTGGAGAAAGGCCATTGTTATTGACGCTGAGTCCATGGAAATTGTAGAGGATACTTTAGTAGATATCAAATTCAGCGGAGTTTCTTGGAAAGGAAACGATGGTTTCTTTTATTCCAGCTACGACAAACCTGAAGGAAGCGAACTTTCCGCCAAGACCGATCAGCACAAATTGTATTACCACAAATTGGGCACACCCCAGTCTGAAGATAAAATCATCTTTGGGGGTACGCCAGAAGAAAAGCACCGATATGTAGGTGGCTCCGTTTCCGAAGATCAAAACTATTTGTTCATCTCCGCATCCATTTCCACATCTGGAAACAAATTGTTTATGATGGACCTTACCCAAGATAATCCAGAGTTGGTCACTATTTTGGATGATACCCATTCTGACACCTATGTTATAGATAACGAAGGTTCTAAACTTTATTTGGTTACTGACCGCGATGCACCAAACAAAAAAATTGTTGTTGTAGATGCCTCCAACCCAACACCGGACCATTGGGAAGATTTAATCCCTGAGACCGAAAATGTATTGACTGCGGGAACTGGCGGAGGTTATTTCTTTACCGAATACATGGTGGATGCCATTTCCAAAGTATTGCAATATGATTATGAAGGAAATTTAGTTCGCGAAGTAGAATTGCCCGGCGTAGGAAGTGCGGGAGGTTTTGGTGGTAAAAAAGAGGACAAGGAATTTTATTTTTCTTTTACCAATTACAATACACCCAGCTCTTTGTACAAATACGATGTGGAAACTGGGGAATACGAGCAATACTGGAAACCTCAAATTGATTTTAATCCAAATGATTACGAATCCAAGCAAGTTTTCTACAATTCCAAGGACGGAACCAAAGTCCCTATGATCATCACCTACAAAAAAGGTGTGGAACTAAACGGCAAAAATCCGACCATCCTTTATGGATATGGAGGTTTCAATATCAGTTTAACGCCTTCGTTCAGTATCGTGAATGCTGTTTGGATGGAACAAGGCGGCGTGTATGCCGTCCCAAACTTGAGAGGTGGTGGAGAATATGGCAAAGAATGGCACATCGCCGGCACCAAGCTTCAAAAGCAGAACGTTTTTGATGACTTTATCGCCGCTGCCGAATATTTGATCGACAATAAATACACCTCAAAAGAATATTTGGCCATTCGTGGAGGTTCCAACGGTGGTTTATTGGTAGGTGCAACAATGACCCAGCGACCCGACCTGATGCAAGTAGCCTTGCCAGCTGTTGGGGTAATGGACATGCTACGTTACCACACCTTTACGGCCGGGGCAGGATGGGCCTACGATTATGGAACCTCTGAGGACAACGAAGAAATGTTCAAATACATTCAAGGCTACTCCCCAGTGCACAATGTAAAAGCAGGAACAGCATACCCGGCCACATTGGTAACTACCGGAGACCACGATGATCGTGTGGTACCGGCTCACAGTTTTAAGTTTGCCGCAGAATTACAGGAAAAACAAGCTGGAGATCAGCCTACCCTCATCCGAATTGAGACCAATGCAGGCCACGGAGCTGGCACACCCGTAAGCAAAACCATTGAGCAATACGCAGATATTTTTGGGTTTACTTTTTATAATATGGGGTACGATGAATTGCCCAACCAAGCAGTGCTCAAAGAATTTAAAGATTAAAACTTATTTTTAAACTGTTCAAAAAGTATATGAAAACGTCATTCTAAACTTGTTTCAGAATCTCATGAGAAAGGATAATAATGTTTTATGAGAACCTGAAACAAGTTCAGGTTGACGACATCCTTTATGAAAAGTTTTTTATTCGAGCATATGCTAAAAGTCCAAATAGATTCCTTTGGTTATCGTGACCAAACCATTTTAAAGGATGTTTCTTGTGAAGTCGCTCCAGGGGAACATGTAGCCTTAATGGGTGAAAGTGGTTCGGGAAAAAGTACCTTGCTGAAAATCATCTACGGCCTGCTCCATGTAGAAAAAGGCTCTATTTTTTGGGGTGATGTAGAAGCTCTTGGTCCTAACTTTAATCTAGTTCCGGGAGAATCGTACATGAAATATTTGGCGCAGGATTTTGACCTGATGCCTTTCATTACCGTAGAAGAGAACATTGGGCAGTTTCTTTCCGTTTTCGAGCGCGAAACCCATGAGGACCGTATTAACGATCTGTTGGAATTGATCGAGATGAAACCTTACTCAACAACTAAGGTAAAATACCTCAGCGGAGGACAACAACAACGCGTGGCGCTCGCCCGGGTATTGGCCCAAGAACCTGAAATTTTACTCTTGGACGAACCCTTTGGCCATATCGACAACTTTAAGCGTAATTCCCTGCGAAGAAATCTTTTTTTGTACCTCAAAAAAAAGGGTGTCACCGTACTTACCGCAAGTCACGACCCAAGCGATGTCTTGCCTTTTGCAGAGCGCACATTAATTTTGGAGAACGGCAAAATAATAGCCGATCAGAATACCCAAGACCTGTACAAAAATCCAATCAATTACTACACCGCCTCTTTGTTCGGTCAGGTGAACCGAGTTCCCATGAAACTTTTAAAATCCTATTCTGAAATTGAAAGAACAGTACTTGTATATCCCTATGAGTTCAAGTTTTCTGATTCTTCTGGGCTAAAGGTTGAAGTGATCAACTCCTTTTTTAAAGGAAGTCATTACCTTAATGAAGGCAAAGCAGAAGACGGAACCATCATATTTTTCAACACGGAAAAAAAACAGGGAAAAGAAACAACCATTTTTCTTAATGTATCTTTGGAAACCATCAATAGAAGGCTCCAGATTGGACAAAAAACAAATACATAAAGAGTTACAGTTTAAAGCCATGAGGAGTAGTGGTGCCGGTGGACAACATGTGAACAAAGTCTCGTCCAAAGTAGAACTTTCTTTCAACGTTCCCGATTCGGATGGACTTTCAGACAGGGAAAAACAGCGGATTTTATTAAAACTACAATCGCGACTGACCAACGATGGTGTTTTTATACTTCAATGTGATGAGGCCCGAAGTCAGCACAGGAACAAGGATTTGGTGATGAAACGGTTTTTCGACCTTCTAAAAAAAGCACTTATCGTTCCCAAAAAGCGAAAACCAACAAAACCGACGAAATCTTCAAAAGAAAAACGATTAAAGTCGAAAAAGAAAATCAGCGAAAAAAAAGATTTCAGAAAAAGGCCTGGTTTAGGAGAACATTAGTATTACGCTTTTTTATGCAATACACTAAATAACCTTTAAAATACAGGTTTTATAACAATTCTCAACAACTTCATTTAATTTCTTCATTACAAATGCTTAAATTTCAGTCAAATTAAACTAATTCAAAAACATGATTTGTAAAACTTCAAACTTCAAAACAGTATTGCTTTCCGCAGTAATGGTTTTGACTCTCGCTACAGTTTCCGTAGCACAAAATGTTCCCTCTCCCGAGGATGTCTATGGTTTTAAAGTTGGTGCCGATTATAAATTGGCCGATTATTCACAAATTGAAGACTACCTGTCCCAAGTGGACGCTGCTTCCAACAGGGTGAAAAAAATTGAAATTGGTGAAACCGTACTTGGTCGTAAAATGTACCTTATGTTTATTTCTTCGGAAGAAAACTTGGCACAGCTAGACAAGTGGAAAGACATCAGTACCAAATTGGCCCGTGTTCAGGTAAACGACGAAGAAGCCATTAAACTATCCGAAGAAGGAAAAGCCATTGTCTGGATTGATGGTGGTATGCACTCCACGGAGTTGGCCCATGGTCAAATGACGTCAGAATTGGCATATACTTTGGCCACTTCTGAAACTGAAGAAATAAAAAAGATTAGAGAAAATGTGATTACCCTTTTAATGCCCGTAATGAACCCAGATGGTCTGGACATTGTTGTGGATTGGTATCGTAAAAACTTAGGCACGCCCTTTGAAACTTCTCGCCCTCCAATTCTTTACCATTATTATATGGGTCACGATAACAATAGGGACTGGTTTATGAACAACATGCCAGAAACCTATCATGTTACAAAGATATTATACAATGAGTGGTACCCACAAATTGTATACAACCACCATCAATCCTCCCCCTCCTGGACTAAAATCTCACTTCCTCCATACGCCGATCCAGTAAACCCAAGGATTCATCCAGCAATTACTGCAGGGGTTAGTGAAGTAGGTTCCGCCATGACCAAACGCTTCTCTTTGGAAAATATGCCCGGAGCCATTGCGGACAACTTTTACACTATGTTCTGGAACGGTGGTGGACGTACGGTTCCATACTACCATAACATGATCGGTATTTTGACCGAAACCGGACACACCTCCCCAACTCCTAGGTTCTACGATCCTGAGAAAATGCCCAAAACCGTTGCGGGTGGTACCCCAACAGATGGGACTGATATAATGTACCCAGACCCTTGGAAAGGCGGCGAATCTCATTTTAGAGATGCTGTAGATTATATGTTGACAGCTACTTGGGCCACATTGGACCTTGCTGCCGACCGCAAGAGCAATTACCTACACAATATTTACAAAATGGGTAAATCTGCCGTTGAAAAAGGAAAAACAGAAGGCTTGTTTGCTTATGTTATTGGTAAAGAGCAATGGGATTCCTTTGAGGCCGTAAACTTGGTGAATGTTCTGATCAGAGGTGGAATAGAGGTTGAAAAAGCAACTAGGGATTTTACAGTAAATGGTAAAGAATATGAAGAAGGTTCTTATGTTATTTACACATCACAAGCCTTTAGACCATACTTGTTGGACCTAATGGAAAAACAGGATTATCCAACTCGCTTCCAATATCCCGGCGGACCTCCGGACACGCCTTACGATTTGGCCGGATGGACGTTGCCAATGCAAATGGGAATTGAAGTGGATAAAATAGCTGAGCCCTTTAACGCTTCGACAGAAAAAGTTTCTGGTCTTGCAAAATACTACGAAGGAGACGTAAATAGAAATGGTTCATTTGGATATGCCCTTAGTGTTAACACCAATGCATCTGTAGTGGCTACCAATAAAGTTTTGAAAGCTGGAGGTACCGCATACAAAAGTATGACTGAATTCAAGGCGGGCAAAGAAACATTCCCAGCTGGGTCCTACATTGTTACTGGCGATAAAGAAATGATGGAATCGCTGGCCAGTGAATATGGTATTGTGTTTACAGGTTTGAATGCAAAACCAGAAGTACAACTGAAAAAAATCCATTTGCCAAAAGTTGGTCTGTACAAATCATGGGTAGCCAATATGGATGAAGGATGGACTCGGTTTATAATGGACGAGTATGAATTTGACATGGACACCCTCCACGATACAGATATTAAAACCAAGGACTTGTCCCAGTATGATGCGATTATTATTCCATCCCAAAGACCAAAATCCATTTTGCACGGTCATAGCAAGTTGAGTATGCCAGAAAAGTTTACTGGAGGAATCGGTTTAAAAGGATCAGTAGCATTGAGCGACTACGTGGAACAAGGAGGTACTTTAATTGCTTTTGACGAAGCAAGTGATTTTGTAATTGAACAATTTGGCCTACCCTTACGCGATGCAGTAGAAGGTGCCGATAGTAACGACTTCTTTATTCCAGGATCATTGATCAAGGCAGGAGTGGACACATCGAACCCACTAGCTTTTGGAATGAAGGATACGGTTGCCGTATCGTTCAATAAAAGTAGAGCGTTCATTATTGATAAACAACGAAAATCCGGAGAAGGAGGAAAAGAGGATATAAAAGATGCTCCCGCGCCCGAAGTGGAAGTAATTGTAAACTACGCTGCCAAGAATTTACTAATGAGTGGCTGGGCCATGGGTGAAGACAAGTTCATTGCTAAAAAACCGGCCATGGTAAAAGCCAAATACGGAAAAGGTTCGGCTGTTTTGTTTGCATTCCGACCACAGTTTAGGGCACAACCCCGTGGCACTTACAAATTGATTTTTAACGCTATTTACGAAGGTGCTTCGGAATAGTCATTATTATATTAGTGTATAAAGGAAAGCCGTATCAAATTGATGCGGCTTTTTTTTGCACCGCATTCAAAAAACAAATAGACATGGAAACCTGAAACAAGTTCGGTTGACAAAAATGAATTTACTCTCTCATCTAAACAAAATCGCCACCGCACCAATCGCTGTCACAATCAAAATAAAGCGTTTGTAATTTTTCTCGTTGATTTTCTTTACCAAAAAAACGCCCACAACCAACCCCACCAAGATAGCTGGAAGCAATCTTAAGTTGATCATTAGGCTTTCCACTGAGATTGTTTTCCAAACAAAAACATGAAATGGCAGCTTAAACAGGTTGGTAATAAAGAACAACCATGCCGCGGTACCCACAAACTCATTTTTGGGCAATCGCATCGCCAAAAAGAAAACGTTGGCGAAAGCTCCTGCCAGATTTCCTATCATGGTACAAATACCTGCACATATCCCAATAGACCCAGAAAACAGCCAATGCGTTGGGACTTTTTTGGACTTTCTGCGGTCCCACCAAATCAACATACCCAAACTAATGAAAATAACCACCACCATCCCCCATTTAAACTCACGTTCGGGGAGATCTTTTCCAATCAAGACCCCTACCAAAATCCCCAGAATCATCCAAGGAATAAACTTAATAATGTATTTCCACTGCGTGTGACGGTTGTAATAGACCACGGCAAATATATCCCCAAAAATGAGCAAAGGAATAAAAAGTCCCGTAGAAGCTTTGGAGCCAAAAGCCAAGGCCATCAGGGTTACATTAAAGATGGACATTCCTTTTAAACCTGCCTTGGAAACCCCCATTAAAAAGGCCGCAGTAACAGCCATTGTCCATGCAGTAACAGAAACATCGGTGTATGAGGAGAAAAACATGAGGCGGTTTTAACGATGCACAAAAGTAACCCAAAAAAGCTATCTTTAGCTCCAGCCAATCCAAACAAATGGAACTACAACTTTTAGATTACAGCATTATTTTTGGGTTCATTGCCCTCGTTCTTTTTATAGGAATCTATGTTTCAAAAAAGTCTGGCAAAAATACATCTGAATATTTTTTATCAGGGAGGAATATGCCCTGGTGGCTTTTGGGATTTTCTATGGTGGCTACTACCTTTTCCACCGATACACCTAATTTGGTAACGGATTTTGTCCGTACAGATGGTGTATCCGGAAACTGGGGGTGGTGGGCTTTTTTGCTTACGGGACTACTCACGGTTTTTGTGTATGCCAAACTCTGGAGAAAATCCAATGTCTCCACGGATATGGAATTTTATGACCTAAGATATGGGGGGAGACCAGCGCATTTCCTCCGTGGGTTTAGAGCCTTGTATTTAGGCGTAATTTTTAATGTGATGGCCATGTCAGCGGTTACATTGGCAGCCATAAAAATTGGTCAGGTAATGCTTGGTTTGGAACCAATTGAAACCGTGCTGTTCGGAGGCACCATCACAGTAATATTTAGTGCCGTAGGTGGTTTTCGAGGGGTTGTTTATACTGATTTTATCTTGTTTTTTGTAGCCATGGGCGGTGCCATAGGAGCTGCAATTTATTTAGTTAACATACCCGAAGTAGGAGGTTTGGACAATATTTTGGCCAATACACAAGTGCAGGAAAAAATGTCCATTCTACCCGATTTTTCGGATACCGACGCATTAATTGGCCTATTGATCATCCCACTGGCAGTACAATGGTGGAGTGCATGGTATCCCGGTGGTGAACCCGGTGGTGGCGGTTATATTGCACAACGAATGCTTGCGGCCAAAAATGAAAACCATGCTATTGGAGCAACCTTTTTCTTCAACATATTGCATTACGCCCTAAGACCATGGCCATGGATCTTGGTTGCATTGGCCTCTATTGTTGTATTTCCGGATTTAGAAAGTATCCGACAAGCCTTTCCAGATGTGCCGGAAAACATCCTTAAAAATGATCTGGCCTATTCCGCGATGTTGACAAAGTTGCCCACCGGATTGTTAGGACTGGTTTTGGCATCTTTGGGAGCTGCCTATATGTCCACCATTTCTACCCATCTAAACTGGGGTTCCTCTTATATTGTAAATGATTTTTATAAACAGCAGGTCAATAAAAACGCTTCCGAAAAAGAATTGGTGAACGTAGGAAGGATCTCCACGGTTGTTCTTATGGTTCTGAGCAGTTTATTCGCACTCGAACTTAACAATGCCACACAATTGTTCGATATCATTATTATGTTTGGAGCTGGAACCGGACTCATATTTATTCTGAGATGGTTTTGGTGGCGTATCAACGCATGGAGCGAAATCGTTGCCATGTTCTCATCTGGAATTATTTCCATAATATTCTGGCAGAATGAAGATATACTCTTTTTATCAGAAGGAGCGCCGTTCCCAACTTGGAGCAAGTTTCCGTTGGTCGTACTTATCACCACAATCCTTTGGTTGGCGACTACATTTTTGACAAAACCAGAAGAAAACAAAGTTTTGTATCGATTCTACAAAATCACAAAACCTGGAGGTCCTGGCTGGAAAAAGGTTCATGATGATGCTAAAGCCGAAGGCGTTTCATTGGAAGATGAGAATATAAAATGGAGTGTTCCATCAGGAGTTTTGGCGATGATTGTTGGCTGTATTTTGGTGTATGGTTGTCTCTTTGCCACAGGAAATTGGATTTATGGAAATTATCCTTTGGCCGTAGGACTTACTATTATGGTAATAGTCGCCACATTGGTGCTGTTAAGAATTTGGCGCGGGATGCGGAATGTTTTTTGATCAGCTCCTTAATTCCAATAATCTAGATACATATTTTCCTACCACATCAAATTCCAAATTGACTATAGTACCTACATGGTAAGTATGGAAGCGGGTGTGCTCGTGGGTATACGGAATGATGGCTACATTAAAACTATCTTTTTGGGAATCTACCACAGTCAAACTAACACCATCCACAGTAATTGAGCCTTTTTCAATCGTAACATTATTCAGTTTAGGGTCATATTCAAAAGTATAGACCCAGCTACCATCCTTCTCCTCAACGGATTTGCAAACAGCGATTTGGTCCACATGTCCCTGTACTATATGCCCATCTAAACGGGCACCCAATACCATGGCACGTTCCAAATTAACGGTATCTCCCAGCATCAATTCACCCAAATTGGTTTTATTCAGGGTTTCTTCAATAGCCGTTACGGTATAACTGTTCCCAGTCAAAGAAACCACGGTTAGGCATACCCCATTGTGCGAAACACTTTGATCTATTTTCAATTCCGGAGCAATATCCGAAACAATGGTTAGGTGCAGATTCCCCCCATCTTTCTCAAGCTTTTCAACTTTACCCAAAGTCTCTATGATCCCTGTGAACATGTCTCTTATTAATTGACTAGTTTTGTAATGCAAAAGTAGCCATTACGGCATTCATTTTATGAAGGAAGAGCAGAAAATAAAATTAGGGATTTCCATAGGGGACATAAACGGAATTGGGTGCGAGGTAGCACTTAAAACATTTGAAGACCCTAGAATGTTAGAGTTTTGTACACCCATCATATTTGCGTCAAACAAAACCATTTCCCATCAAATAAAGGATTTGGGAATTGATATTAAGTTTAATGGTGTTAGGAGTGCCGACCAAGCATTGGAGGGCAAGGTCAATATTGTCAATGTTTGGAAAGAAGTGCCTAGGATAGAATATGGCAAAGCCACCAAGGAAGGTGGTGATTTTGCCATTCGTTCTCTGAAAGCTGCCGTTGCCGCACTTAAAGAAGATAAAATTGATGTACTGGTCACAGCTCCCATCAATAAGAACAATATACAATCGGAAGATTTTAAGTTTCCAGGACATACAGATTTCCTTGCCCAAGAACTCGAGGGTGAAAGCCTAATGTTTATGGTAACCAATTCCTTGCGTGTTGGACTGCTCACAGATCATATTGCAGTAAAGGATGTTGCCGAAGCCATTACTCCTAAATTAATAAGGAACAAAGTGGCCACAATGGAAAATTCCCTTAAAATGGATTTTGGTATCCGAAGACCTAAAATTGCCTTGCTTGGCATTAATCCACATAGCGGAGACAATGGAACCATTGGGGAAGAGGATGATAAAATTCTAAAACCTACAATAAGCGAATTGTTTGATAAGGGAACTTTGGTTTACGGACCGTATTCTGCGGACAGTTTTTTTGGATCTGACAATCACAAGAACTTTGACGCGATTCTTGCTGCCTACCATGACCAAGGCCTGATTCCATTTAAGACCCTTTCTTTTGGAAAAGGGGTGAACTATACTGCAGGATTAAAAAAGGTTCGAACATCACCAGACCACGGAACAGCCTACGAAATTGCAGGTAAAGGCAAAGCCGATGAGAGCTCTTTTAAAGAAGCTGTGTTCACCGCTATCCAAGTGTTCAAAAACAGAAAGGAGTATCTGGAACTGACCAGTAATCCGCTTCAAAAGCAGAAAATAAAGCGAAGTAATTAAAAAGTTGCCTGTAATTTCGATTTTTGTTGTGGCAACAATTGCAGTTTTGTAAATTAGTAGTATCTTTGCACCCGCCTTTACCGGCTGGTACACAAACCTTAAGTGTAGAAATGATGAAGCTGAAAGAGTATTTTATCCCTTTTTCAGGTCTGAAATTGGGAGAACATAAATTTGTGTACGATATTGACAATGCGTTCTTTGAATCTTTTGACTACCAAGAATTTAACGGAGCTTCCGTTCGGATAGATGCCATTTTGGAAAAGATGAGCACTATGATGGAACTTCAGATTAATGCGAAAGGTACCATAAATGTGGATTGTGATCTAACAGGTGAATCTTTTGACCAGCCTATCGATTCCAATTTAAAACTTGTCGTCAAATTTGGTGATGAGTATAATGATGAAAATGATGAGATATTGATCATTCCACACGGAGAGCACCAATTTAACATTGCACAGTACATTTATGAAATGTTAGTGCTTGCTGCTCCTCGAAAAAGAGTTCATCCAGGGGTTGAAGACGGAACATTACAGTCGGATATCTTGGATAAGCTAGAAGAATTACAGCCAAAAGAGAATACAAAATCAATAGAAGAAACAGATCCCAGATGGGATGATTTAAAAAAGTTACTAACGGATAAATAGGTTTATAATGGCACATCCTAAAAGAAAAACATCGAAAACCAGAAGGGACAAAAGAAGGACCCACTACAAAGCAGTTGCGCCAACGATTGCCAAGGACTCAACCACAGGTGAAATGCACTTGTTTCACAGAGCACACTGGCACGAAGGCAAATTGTATTATAGAGGTCAGATTTTAATCGACAAAACAGAAGAGGAAACTGCGGCCTAACCGCAAACACCTTAGAACAAAGCAACTCCCGTTCAATTATTAACGGGAGTTTTTTTATGCGCACATGTTAACACCCAAAATCGGTTGGTTTTACCCATAAAGTCATATAAAATGACTAATTTTCACCGCTTTTGGGTCATACTTCAATGTTTTTGACAATAAAGAAAGGCTAAAATGAAGAAAACAACAGCAGCAATAACGGCTGTCGGAGGGTACGTTCCAGATTTTGTTCTCTCCAACAAAATATTGGAATCCATGGTGGATACCAATGATGAGTGGATAACCAGCAGAACCGGAATAAAGGAGCGAAGAATCTTAAAAGAAGAAGGTGCAGGAACATCTTACATGGCAATAAAAGCCGCGGAAGATTTATTACAAAAAAGTGGTGTTGAAGCTTCCGAAATAGATTTTGTACTTGTTGCCACGGCAACACCCGATATGCCGGTCGCTTCTACAGCTGCATACGTAGCTTCGGAAATTGGTGCTGTAAATGCTTTTGCCTATGACTTACAAGCTGCATGTTCCAGCTTTTTGTATGGCATGTCCACTGCGGCCAGTTATATAGAATCGGGTAGATACAAAAAGGTATTGGTCATTGGCGCAGATAAAATGTCGTCCATTTTAGACTATACCGATAGAACCACTTGTATTATTTTTGGGGATGGTGCGGGAGCAGCCCTTTTTGAACCCAATGAAGATGGGCTCGGTCTACAAGATGAGTATCTTCGTTCGGACGGGGTTGGACGTCAGTTCTTAAAAATTGATGCCGGAGGCTCAATTTTACCAGCTTCTGAAGAAACGCTTAAAAATAAAAAACACTACGTCTATCAGGATGGTAAGTCTGTGTTTAAATTTGCTGTCTCGAACATGGCCGATGTATCTGCACTGATCATGGAACGGAACAACTTAACAAAAGATGATGTTCAATGGTTGGTACCCCACCAGGCCAACAAACGTATTATCGATGCCACGGCCAACAGAATGGGTGTAGAACCAGAAAAAGTTCTAATAAATATTGACCGTTACGGGAATACAACTTCCGCAACGTTACCTTTACTGCTTTATGATTTTGAAAAGCAGTTGAAGAAAGGAGATAATATCATATTTGCCGCCTTTGGAGGAGGCTTTACATGGGGTTCCATTTATTTAAAATGGGCCTATAATTCTTAATCACACAACTAACTAAATTATATTCCATGGACATTAAGGAAATTCAAAGTCTAATCAAGTTTGTAGCCAAATCGGGTGCCAGCGAGGTGAAGTTGGAAATGGAGGACATTAAGATCACCATTCGAACCGGGAGTAACGACTCTAACACACCGGAAACTACAATTGTTCAACAAATACCTATGGCACAGGCACCTGCTGCTGCGCCTACACCACAAGCACCAATCGCTGCTACAGAAACTGCAGCAACCTCATCAGATCCCAATAAAGGAGAAGATGACTCAAAATATATTACCATAAAGTCTCCTATTATTGGAACATTCTACAGAAAACCTGCTCCTGACAAATCTCCTTTTGTGGAAGTTGGAAGCAATATTAACCAAGGAGATGTTCTTTGTGTGATAGAAGCAATGAAGCTTTTCAATGATATTGAATCGGAGGTTTCAGGTAAAATAGTTAAGATATTGGTTGATGATTCATCTCCTGTAGAGTTTGACCAACCATTATTCTTGGTAGACCCGTCGTAGTGAATTTTAAATGATAAATTTTAGGCAACAGTTTCTGTTGCTTAAAACCATTTAAAATTTAGAATTCAGAATTTAAGATTGTGTTCTATGTTTAAAAAAGTATTGATTGCGAATAGGGGTGAAATTGCCTTGCGAATAATAAGGACCTGCAAGGAAATGGGCATTAAAACCGTGGCCGTTTACTCTAAAGCCGATGAGGAAAGTCTACATGTACGCTTTGCCGACGAAGCCGTTTGTATAGGTCCAGCACCCAGCAACGAATCTTACCTAAAGATTCCTAACATTATAGCTGCAGCAGAGATTACCAATGCAGATGCCATTCACCCAGGATACGGGTTTCTTTCTGAAAACTCCAAATTCTCTAAAATTTGTGCCGAGCATGATATCAAATTTATTGGTGCATCTGGGGAGCAAATTGATAGAATGGGAGATAAAGCAACAGCCAAAGAAACCATGAAAAAGGCCGGAGTGCCTACTGTTCCCGGCTCTGAAGGTTTGTTGAAAGATGTTGACCACGCCATAAAGGAGGCCAAAAAAATGGGCTACCCCGTAATGATCAAAGCAACTGCAGGTGGTGGTGGTAAAGGAATGCGTGCTATTTGGGCTGAAGACGAAATGGAGAAAAATTTCAACAGTGCCGTCACTGAGGCCACAGCAGCCTTTGGCAATGGTGGCATGTATATGGAAAAGTTGATTGAAGAGCCCCGACATATTGAAATTCAAATTGTGGGAGATCAATATGGGAAGGCCTGCCACTTGTCCGAAAGAGATTGTTCCGTACAACGCCGACACCAAAAACTTACCGAGGAAACGCCTTCGCCTTTTATGACGGACAAACTACGTGAAGATATGGGTAAAGCGGCCGTTAAAGCTGCTGAACATATAAAGTATGAAGGAGCTGGTACTATAGAGTTTTTAGTGGATAAACACCGAAACTTCTATTTTATGGAGATGAACACCCGAATTCAGGTAGAGCACCCTATTACAGAACAAGTTGTAGACTATGATTTGATACGCGAGCAGATTTTAGTTGCTGGCGGAGTTCCAATTTCAGGGAAAAACTATTATCCAAAATTACATTCCATTGAGTGCCGAATTAATGCGGAAGATCCGTATAATAACTTTAGGCCATCCCCTGGAAAAATCACTACATTACATATGCCAGGTGGTCACGGAGTACGGTTGGATACTCATGTATACAGTGGTTACATGATTCCTCCGAACTATGATTCCATGATTGCCAAGTTAATAACCACAGCCCAAACAAGGGAAGAGGCCATTAACAAAATGAGAAGGGCCTTGGATGAATTTGTAATAGAGGGGATCAAGACCACTATACCTTTTCACCGTCAATTGATGGATCATCCTGATTATTTGGCCGGCAATTACACTACCAAATTCATGGAAGATTTTGAAATGGATCCAAAATATAAAGATCGTCATTAAACAAAACCCCGTAATTATCGGGGTTTTTCTTTTATGGAACTAAGCTATTGGGAACATAAGACCTGGTTTTCGAATGTTGATTTCACCATCGTGGGCAGCGGCATTGTTGGTCTCAATTGTGCCATCCACCTGAAGGAGAAATATCCCAAGAGCAATATCTTGATTCTCGAAAAAAGCAGTTTACCACAAGGGGCTAGCACTAAAAATGCAGGGTTTGCCTGTTTTGGAAGCGTCTCCGAAATTTTATCCGACCTAGAGCATCACAGCGAGGAAGAAGTGGTGCAACTGGTTCAAAAGCGATGGAACGGAATCCAACGTTTACGGCGTTTGTTGGGAGACAAGCCTATAAGGTTTGAACGACATGGAAGCCATGAACTTTTTCCCTTGGAAAAACCGGAATTCTATGAAAACAGCTTGAAATCCATTCCATACCTCAACGGTTTGATGGAGCCCATATTTGGTGAAAAACCTTTTGTAACCAACAATAATCTCTTCCGTTTTGGCAACATTCAAGAAAAATACATCACACACCTGTTGGAAGGACAACTGGACACGGGCAAAATGATGCGTTCTTTAATTCAAAAATGTTTGTCCATGGAAATTCCGATATTAAACGGGATAATGGTCAAAGACCTGATTGAAACAAATAACGGAGCGACTATCATAACAAATGACTTCGAATTTTCATCCAAAAATGTGTTCGTGGCTACCAATGGATTTGCCTCCAAACTATTGAAAACAGAAGTAGTAAAACCGGCACGGGCCCAAGTTTTAATCACGGAACCCATCAAAAACCTAACAATAAAGGGAACCTTTCATTTTGACGAAGGATATTATTATTTCCGCAATATTGATGATCGAATTCTATTCGGTGGTGGCAGAAACCTTGATTTTAAAACGGAAGAAACTACCGAGTTCGGGGAAACCTCGATTATTCAAAATAAGCTTGAAACTTTGCTCCGTGATATGATTTTGCCCAATCATCCTATAAAGATTGAACGTAGATGGAGCGGCATTATGGGTGTGGGCACACAAAAATCACCTATTGTAAAACCTATTTCCAATTCCATCTATTGCGGTGTTCGGTTAGGTGGTATGGGCGTAGCCCTTGGCAGTCTTGTTGGTAAAGAGTTGGCCGAACTGGCTGATTAAACCATTCTCCCATCCAATAAATTGATGATTCTTGAGCCATATTCTGCATTTTTCTCAGAGTGCGTCACCTGAATTATTGTTACTCCGTCATCATTCAATTGTTTAAAAAGCTCCATGATTTCCTCACCTTGTTTAGAATTTAGGTTTCCTGTGGGTTCATCTGCCAAAATCAATTTCGGATTAGTAATCAACGCCCTTGCTACGCCGACCAGCTGCTGTTGTCCACCACTTAATTGAGCTGGAAAAAGGTCTTTCTTGCCTACGATATTGAAACGATCCAACATATCGGCAACCATCGCCTTACGCTCCGAGCCTTTTATCTTTTTATAGATCAGCGGCATTTCTAGGTTTTCTTTTACGGTGAGGTCATCCAGTAGATGATAGGATTGAAATACAAAACCAATATACTGTTTATACAGGTTTGATCTGTGCTTTTCCTTTAAGCCATGTACCGATTCGTCCATAAAATTATATTCCCCTTCATCAAAGTTATCCAACATACCTATAACGTTTAACAAGGTGGATTTACCGGAGCCTGAAGGCCCCATTACAGAGATAAATTCTCCTTCCACGACTTCTAGATTAATGTCTTTTAGCAAAAAAATACGTTGGCCGCCAGAGTTGACCCATTTGAATATGTTGTTGAGTTGTAGTAACATGGTTTATATATTTATTCGTCTCTTAAACTTTTTACGGGATTGGCTGAAGCGGCTTTTACGGTATGTGACCCTACTGTGATAAAGGCTATTACAGTTGCAGACAGTCCTGCTCCCAGAAAATATAAAGGGCTTAAGCTTACGTGTGAAGCATAGTTCTGCAGCCATTCATTTAAAAAATACCACGCTATTGGTGTCGCAATGACAAAGGCAATCCCTACCAACTTTAGAAAATCTTTAGTGAGCAAAATCGCCACGGAGGATATACTGGCACCAACCACTTTACGCACCCCGATTTCTTTGGTTCGTTGGGTAACCACCAACATGGATATGGCAAAAAGTCCTAAACAGCTTAAAATAATTCCTAGTACACTGCCACTGGTAATTATGGTTGCCATTGTTTTTTCCCGTTTAAAGGTCCGGTCTACGTTTTCATCCAAGAAAGACCCAAGAAATTCAGCTTGGGGCTCTATTTTTTCCCACGCGGTTTTTATGGCATCATAGGAATTGGTCACATTTTGGGGCGCAATCTTCACATAGGCGTAGTATAGGTCCCAATTACGGTTTAAAAATAGGGTAAGCGGTTTTATCTCATTTTTCACATCCTGAAAATAAAAGTCCTTTATAACACCAACAACCGAATAGGTTACTGCGTCGGACATATGAATTTGAATGGACAATGGATCTTCTTCCCCAAATTGCTTGGCCATGCTTTCGTTAATCACCAAACTAAGGCTGTCAGCACTATATTCCCTACTGAACATGCGCCCTGATTTAAGTTCAACATCCAGTGTTTTGGCATAATCGTAATCCACTGTTAGTGCATTTGTTACCAACCCCTTGTCTTTATAATCAAATCCCATCATGTTTCTGGAAATGCTTCCATCTCTGCCTAGTCCCAAATTACTATCAGAACCAGTAACAGATAGGATATCCGGGTTTTGGGAAAGTTCATCTCGCAAAAGGTCTAAGATAGCGTAGCTGTCCTTTCTTCCGTTCAAGGGAATAGAGATAACTTGCTCCTTGTTGTAACCGAGGTCTTTGTTTCGCAAAAATTCTAATTGACCGTGCAGGACCAAGGTACCACTGATCAAAATAATGGCAACAACAAATTGAAGCACAATCAACCCATTGCGCAATCGGTTTTTACCAAGGTTCAGCTTACCCTTTAAAGCTCTTATTGTACCCAACTTACTCAAAAGCAATGCTGGATAACCCCCTGAAATCAATGTAATTACAAATATTGATACTACAAATAGTACAATAATCCCTGGTTGGGTAACCTCTTTGAACGTAGCTTTGGTATTGAAAAGTGTCTTAAATGGTTCTATGAGCAAATTACTGACCAAAAGTGCCAAGCCTACGGCAATAAGGAAAACAATCACACTTTCCATCCAAAACTGAAAGAACAATTGCTTTTTGACGGCTCCAAGGGTCTTACGCATACCAATTTCCTTCAATCGTTTTTCGCTTAAGGCGATGTTCATATTGATGAAATTGGCGCATACAATAAATATGATAACCAATGCTACCCCAAGTATAATATAGGGAAATGTACGGGGCGCATCAGCCTTGCCTGCCTTGTACGATGCAAAATGCATGTCGGTAATGGGCAAAAGATGAAGTTGCTTATACTGTCCGTTTTCGTCTGGGGCTGCCCCATCCCTTATGTCTGTCTCAATACTTCCCTTATAATGTAGGTTCGTGAACGCCCTAGAATTTTCTTCAAACTGTTTTGGGGTGACTCCTTCTTCCAACTGCAGAAATACTGAGAGAAATTGGGAGTTCCATACATCTTTATTGAGTTCATATTCCGGATGGTTCTCAAATGGAATAACAATATCAAAACCCATGCTGCTGTTGGCCGGGCTGTTCTCCAAAATAGCTGCTATTGTATACGGGCGCTCTTCACTTCCGATTCTGACCAGAACGGTCTCTCCAATCACCTCGGTGTTGCCAAATAGTTTTGCGGCCGTTTCCTCGGTGATGGAAACCGAGCTTTTTGAAGGGAGTGGATTTTTGGTGTTACCTGAAATTACAGGAAATGTGAATATATTGAAAAACTCAGAATCCACATATTCGGCGGCCAAATCCAAATCTTTCGCTTGGTAGGATACTAGGGCCGTCTCGCTTAAAGTGCGGGTAACTCGTTTTATTCCAGGCACCTCTTCCATTAGTGCCGGTGCCAAGGGCACGGGGTTGGATGTACTCGCCTCCGTGCCACGAGGCGTTTGGTTCGTGGCATATATTTGGTAGGCGGAGTCTTTATTTTCATGGAATTGGTCAAAAGACAATTCGAACAAGGCCGTCATGGACAATAAAATGGCCACTGCAAAGGCGCAGGTCAACCCAACAATATTGGCTATGCTGAAAATCTTATTCTTGATGAGATTTCTCCAAGCGATTTTTAAATAGTTCTTGAACATTTTTGTTCGGTTTTGATGATTTATTTATTCCGTCCGAAGGCTCTTCACCGGGTTGACAATGGCCGCCTTTATACTTTGATAGCTCACCGTTAAGAGGGCAACGCCCACCGCTAACAATGCAGAGAGGGCAAAAATCCACCAAGGAATGTCGATTCGGTATGAGAAATCCTGAAGCCAGCGATTCATAGCGTACCAGCCTACGGGAAGTGCAATTAATACTGAAAGCCCTACGAGTTTTAAAAAATCAACGGATAAACGGTATACAATTTGTCCAACGCCAGCTCCCAAAACTTTTCTCACACCAATTTCCTTGACACGCTTTTGCGCATTAAATGTGGCAAGGCCCAAAAGTCCAAGGCATGCAATGATGATGGAAAGTATGGTAAAGATCATAAAAATCCTCCCCAAACGTTGTTCTGCTTCATAACTGGTGTTAAAAGAGTCGTCCATAAAATAACTGTCGAATGGCTGGGTGGGTGCCATTTCCCTCCAAATATTCTCAATTTCGGAAACAGTTCGGGACAGGTCTACACCATTGAGCTTAATGGCTATATTGCTGGCATATTCTGTTCCGTAGAACAGGGCCAATGCCCCAACCTCTTCCCTTAGTGTCTCATAATGGAAGTTGTTTACCACTCCTATAACGGTAGATAGTGTACTGTCTCTTATGTCATTCACAAATTGGGTTCCGATAACATTTTCAGGGGTTTTTCCCAAAACAGCCACTGCTTTTTCATTTAATATTACAGCGGATGAATCTGTGGCATACCTTGTTAAATCAAATGTTCTTCCTGAAACAAGTTCAAGGTCCATAGTGGATAAATAATCTTCGTCCACCGCCCATTGTTGCATATTGATAGACTTCTCTTGACTACGGTCCTCGGCCAGCATATATGTTCCACTGCTACGAGATGATGGAGTGGGTAAGTAACTGCTTAAAGTCGCTTTGTTGACTTGGCTAATTCGCAACAAAGCATCTTTAAACGCCTGTTTTTTGCCTTCAAGGGAATTTACGCCACTTACTACCAACACTTGGTTTTTGCCATATCCAAGATCTTTCCCTTGTATATATCTAAGTTGTTGAAATACAGTCAAGGTCCCCATGATCAAAAACACAGATATACTAAACTGAAGTATTACCAACACATTCCTTACCCTTCCTCCTCCTATAGCATTGTCTCCATGTCCCTTCAATACTTTTGCAGCTACAAAACGTGACATAAAAAAGGCAGGGTAGCTACCGGAGAGTAGCCCCAGGACCAATGCTACTACAAGCAAAATCAACCAAAACAAAGGATTGGAAAAAGGAATGGACAATTCTTTTCCTGAAATATCATTATATAATGGCATGGCAATGGATGCTATGATCACCGCAAATATTAACGACGCCAAGGCAATCAATCCCGACTCGGTCAAAAATTGTCCGATTAAGCTGCTACGTTGGGATCCCAATGTTTTACGAATACCCACTTCTTTGGCTCTTTTTAAGGAATGTGCAGTGGACAAGTTCATGAAGTTTACACTGGCCAGCACCAATAAAATAAGTGCAATTGCCCCGAGAATGTATACGTTTTTAATGTCGCTTACGGCACTGAATTCTGGGTTTCTTTTTGAGTGTAAATGAATATCCGTCAGTGGAATAGTGGAGTAGTTGACATAGTTACCGGAATCTAAAAATTGCTGTTCGGTTATTCCGGGAAAGTATCTTTGGGCATATGGAATAAGGTATTTTCCTACCATCCCCTGCATTTCGTCTTGTATATCCAATCCTGAAGCCCCTGGGACTAGTTTTATAAATGTGTAATAATTATGGTTCCCCCATTCGGCAAGTTGTGCATCTTCATAGCCTGCCATGGATAAAAAAATGGACTTATCTTTAAATATCGAGTTTTTGGGAAGGTCCTCTATCACTCCCGAAACAGTATACGTATCTTCATCGTTGATCACGAAGGTTTGTCCTATCGTTTGGCCTAAGGGAAAGTGTTTTTCTGCCGCACTCCTCGTCATCAACATAGTATTGGGCTCTACCAATGCGGTTCGCTCATCACCATATAGCAATTTGATGCCAAACATTTTAAAAAAGGTCGAATCGGCATAGGATACTTGAGGTTCCCTTACATTGTTCCTTTCGTTCTGCGGTCTGATAAAAACACTTCCTATACTCCTAAACCTTGTAGCCATTTCCACTTCGGGTATATCGGTTACCATGGCTTGGGCCATGGGTGCGGATACCTCTGCATGGCTTTCTGCCGATCCTCCAAATTTCATGTCGGTATTGATTCTGTAGATACGTTCCGCGTCTACAAACATTTTATCATGGCTCAGGTCGTCATAAATGTAGAGACCGAGCAAAAGCCCACCAGCCATTCCTATAGCTAATCCAAAAATGTTGAGGAAGGTGAAGAATGGCTGTTTTTTAAGGCTTCTCCAGGCTATTTTGATGTTGTTTTTATACATGATTATCGTTTTTTGATGATACGCTAGTTGATTTATTCTGTTCGTAAGCTACGTGCAGGGTTGGATTTTGCTGCTTTGATTGCCTGAAAACTAACTGTAATAATGGTGACTGCAAAAGCCCCGACCATGGCCAATGCGAAAATCCACCATTTTAGTATTATTCGATAGGGATATTCCTGTAACCATCCATTCATTACATAATAGGCAATGGGTACCGCGATAAAACAGGAGATAATTACTAATTTCAGAAAATCCTTGGACAACATATTCCAGACATTGAACACCGAGGCGCCCAATACTTTGCGAACTCCTATTTCTTTGGTCCGTTGTTCAGCTACATAAGATGTCAAACCAAAAAGTCCCAAACAGCTTATCAGAATCGCAAGGGCTGTAAAAATTCCAGATAATTGACCAATTCGTTCTTCCGCAGCAAATTTTTCGCCGTACTCCTCATCCACAAAATCATATTGAAAGGGAATATTGGGAAAATGCTCTTTAAAAACCCTTTCAATAATCGCTATATTTTGGCTGGCACTTTGGTTAGGGTTCAATCTCAAGTTATAATAGGAACCATTTCCGTTTCTATCAAATACATACATTCCCTGTTTTACAGGTTCGTATGGAGATTGTGCGATCATATCCTGCACCACGCCAATAATTTTCATGGGCTCAAAAGGATCTTCTGTATCGGAATCCGTAATAAATTTGCCTACGGGGTTGTTCAAGCCCATGTATTTTACGGCAGTTTCATTAAGAAGCACCGCAGTGGAATCCGAGGCATATTCCCTAGAAAAATCCCTCCCCTCAATAATTTTTAAATTGAGGCTCTTGGCATATTCCGGGGATACTTCGGTCCAAGCTAAATCCTCCTGAAAACCTTCTGGTTTTCCTTCCCAATCAAAACCACTGCGGTTGGACCAAATTCGGGTGGTGGGAGCACTGGACGTAGACATTTCAGTTACCGCCCCTGAATTGATGAATTCTTCCCGCATTAAATCAAACTTTCCATTAAAATCTTGACTCATGGTCGGCACTTGTAACAAACCTTCTTTATCATAACCAACAGGTCTGTTTTTTGCGTAATTAATTTGTTGCATCACGATTACCGTTCCTATGATAAAGGCTACCGAAACCGTGAACTGTACCACGACCAAAATTTTACGGGGCAAACCAGAATGTTTTCCTGCTTTAAAAGTTCCCTTTAAAACATCAACCGGTCTAAATGAAGATAAATAGAGTGCCGGATAACTCCCTGCCAACAAAGCGGTAAACAGGATGAATGCCAAAGATGCTGCCCAAAACCCAGCAGAACCCCATGGAAATACTATTTCTTTTCTGGCCAGATCATTAAATCCATTCAAAGACAAGACTACAATACAAATGGCTATTATAAATGCAAAAAGCACCACCAAAAACGACTCTCCCAAGAATTGATTGATCAATTGGCTACGTTGGGATCCAATGGATTTTCTAATACCGACTTCCTTGGCCCTCTTCTCCGATCTGGCTGTGCTAAGGTTCATAAAATTGATACAGGCCAAAAGCAGCACAAAAACACCAATGATACCAAATAACCAAACATATTTTATTCTACCTCCAACTTGTTTTCCGTTCTCGAATCGGGAACGTAAGTGCCAGTCTTTCATGGGAAGTAAAAATAATTGTGGGTTAAATTCGGCAGTGTTTTCGTTAAGCTCTTTCTTTACATCCTTGATTTTATCAGTTACTACTTCCATGGATGTGTTATCGGCAATTTGAACAAACATTTGGAACGAGTTGTTCCCCCATTGGTCTTCGGCATTCTTTATCCATTCATTAATGGAAACATACTTGTCCCATGGCATCAAAAAATCGGTGTCGTTAAAGGATGTGTTAAATGGAATGTCTTCGAATACCGCCGTTACCATCATATCGTATTGGCTATTGACTTCGACAACCTTTCCAATGGGGTCTTCATTGCCAAAAAGTGCATTAGCAGTAGATTCGGAAATCATAATGGAATTAATTTCTCGAAGTCCATCTTTTTCCCCTTTTAAAATATTCAGATCGAACATTTCAGGAGCCTCCCGTTGTATAAAATTTCCTTCTCTAGAAATATTGGTTTCTCCATATTTAAGGTACTGCGAAGTGGTCCATGAAGACATGGCCAAATTTTTATAATTATCCATATAGCTCTCCCTAAATGCTTTTTCCAAAGGACGGGGCATGGCAGGTCCGGTTCCCACCTCACCGTTGAATGTCTGGGATTGATAGACTTGCGCTATTTGATTTTTGTTGGAAAAATAATTATTATAGGAAAGCTCATCCTTGATCCACAACCCTATAATTAGGGCAACCGCCATCCCTAACGCAAGACCTCCCACATTGATAATGGTATAGGCCATGTTCTTGGTGAGGTTTCTCCAGGCTATTTTTAAATAATTTTTAAACATGATAGTCGTTTTTTGATTGATTGTTCTATTCGGTTCGTAAACCTTTTGATGGTTGCAGCAAGGCGGCTCCAATAGATTGATAACTTATTGTGAGTATGGCAACACCGAGGGCTATAAGTCCTGCTAACAAAAATATTTCCCAGCCTATGGTTATTCGATAGGCAAAGCCCTCCAACCAGCGACTCATTAAATACCAACCAATGGGAACTGCAAGGCAAATGGAAACAACGATCAGCTTTAAAAAATCAAATGTGAGCAATTGGTAAATATTCTTGAAAGGGGCTCCCAACACCCGTCGGATGCTAATTTCCTTTCTACGTTGTTCCACCATAAATGCGGAAAGGGCAAATAGTCCCAAACAGGCTACAAGAATTGCAAATAGTGCGAAACTGTTGAAGATTTTTCCCATACGTTTTACATCGGCGTGCATCTGGGCAAATTCCTGTTCTAAAAAGGTGTAACTAAGGGCTTGGTTCGGTATGTTTCTGTTCCAAACATTTTCAATGGATACTAAGGCTTCGGTTGGATCTCCTTTCCCCAGTTTTACAGAAACGGCACCAGCATCTTTTCCAATAATCAACGACAGTGCAGAAATATCTTCTTTTAAAGATTTAAAATGAAAATCTTCTATTGTTCCAATAATTGTAAATGTTTGACCGCCGTTGTCAATTTTTTTACCAATTGGCTCCTTTAAACCCAAATCGGACGCCATTTTTGTATTGATAACAATGGAACTTATGGAGTCGAAGGCAAATTCCTTGGAAAAATTCCTCCCTTGTTTAAGTTGTATTCCCAGCGTTTCAATATAATCGTAATCCACTCTCCATATTTGGCCAGGGACACCTCTACCACCATCATCCTGTCCTTCTACCATAAAGGTATTTCCGTTTCTGCTGCCACCATCAATGGGCAAATAATTGGTGGAGGTAACCTTTTCTACTTGAGATATTGTTGATAGTTGCTCTTTAAATGCTTCCATTTTATTTCCAAGTATGTTGGTTCCCTCGAGCACCACAACCTGTTCTTTGTCATATCCCAACTCTTTATTGATGATAAAATCCATCTGACGGTAAATGATCAATGTTCCAATAATCAAGATGACAGAGGTTGTGAATTGAAAGATTACCAAACCGCTCCTTAATTTTCCGCTTTTGCTGCCTACACTCAATTTGCCTTTCAAAACATTTGCCGGTCTAAATGAGGACAGGTAAAACGCTGGATATAACCCGGCCAATATTCCGATACATATTGCCGCGAGCAATAACGAAGGAAGGAACCACCAAACGAGCCATGGAAATTCCATGTTTTTGGAGGCAATCTCATTAAAAGTAGGGAGTAGCACCCTAGCGAGTATAATTCCCAATACAAAAGAAACTATGCTAAAAAGAACGGATTCCGTTAAAAACTGGTTTATCAGGTTATTTCTGAATGCACCGATCGTTTTTCTAAGTCCTACCTCTTTTGCCCTATTCGCCGATTTCGCCGTGGAAAGATTAATAAAGTTGATAATGGCCAAAAGCAAAACAAAACCTGCTATGGCTGCAAACAACCATACAAACTTAATATCGCCATGTTCAAGTCCATCCTGCATTTTAAGATCCGATTTTAAATAAATGTCCGTTACCGGCTGCAGTTTATATTCAGCAGTTCTTAACACGTCAATAAAATCTGCTGAACGTCCTCGTTTTATTTGAGCTGGAATGATATATTTTTCAACAATCGAAGACATTTTTTGCTCCAATTCTTGAATATTGGTGTTTGGGTTTACCAAAACGTATGTAAAGTAATTCTGGTTGGTCCAACTTCCGTACTTGTCTTCGACTGGAAGTAAAAAATCAAAATTAAGATGGGAATTCTCGGGCAGATCTTCCATTACACCTGTTACGGTGTAAGGCGTTGTAGCATCATTGTCCAAAAAAACGGTTTGCTCTAAAGCATTGCCATTGGGGAAATACTTATCCGCCTTGGATTTGGAGAAAACAATGCTTTTGGGTTCGGTTAAAGCAGTTGCCGCGTTGCCTTGTTCCAAATTGATTTCCAAAATATCAAATGCTTCTTGATCGGCCAGGACAAAGTTCTTCTCAAAGGTGTTTTCTTGCTTTCCACTCAACCGCATACCCCGTTTTCCTGCTCCAAAAATCTCAATGGTATTTATTTTACCTGCCTTGATTATTTCTGGAAAATCGGATTGTAGTGCATCGGCAAAAGGCAATTGAAAATGGGTGCTTTTCATTACTTCCCCATGGAGTACGCCCTGCATTACCACTCTATAAATTTGATTTTTTTTAGCGTAATGCTGATCGTAGCCGACTTCGTGCCGAATAAAAAGAGCAATCAAAAGGCAAGCTGCTATGCCCATGGCAAAACCACCTATTTTAATAAAAGTAAAGAGCTTGTCCTTTTTAATGGCCCTCCAGGCGATATTTAGGTGGTTTTTAAACATGATTGTTCGTTTTTGATTGATTTATTCTGAACGTAAACTTTTCACCGGATTTACCCTAGCTGCCTTAATTGCTTGAAAACTAATGGTCAACAAGGCTATGATTATGGCAATGGCCCCTGCTATCACAAATGCCCAGGCATTTATGGAAATACGATAGGCGTAGCCTTCCAACCAATTTTGCATAAGCAACCATGCAATAGGAATGGCAATAACAATGGCCATGAGCACCAATCGCATAAAATCTTTGGACAACAAGCCAACAATACCCGTGATGCTAGACCCCAATACCTTACGGACTCCTATCTCCTTTCTCCGTTGGTCTGCGGTAAAGGCCGACAGCCCGAACAATCCCAAACATGAAATAAGTATGGCCAACAAGGCAAAAATTTGGGAAAGGTTTCCTATCAGTTTCTCACTCTTAAACTTGGCATCATACGCATCGTCCACAAATTCATATTCAAAAGGAAATGCGGGATTGAACTTTTTCAACGATGCCTCCATAGCGGCCAATGCGGATGCCGTTGCTATACCCGATTTTGCCTTCACATACATAAAGCGTGCTTCGCTTGGATCGTTAAAAAAAATGACGGGGTCACTAGATCCGTACATATCGTCGTATAAATAATCTTTGACTACGCCGATTACGGGATAATCTTCTTCCACCGTTTTTCCAATCGCGCTGCCACTCCCCATCAATTTGGTAAAAGATTCACTTACAATGATATTGGTACTATCCTGAGCGGGATTTTTACTAAAACCCCTTCCTTCAATAATTTCCATCCCTGCGGTATTGAAAAAATCCGATGTAACATTTCTAACCGAAACCAACACGTTCTCGGTATCTACTCCTCCTTGCCATTCCAACCCTGATGTATTGTTTCCACCGGAAAGGATGTCCGAATTATTTAACCCAATGCTCTCTATCATTCCCGATGCTTTCATATCCTCTTCGATGGGAATGAAATTTTTAATCATATCCCCGGTTACAGGTATTTTAACCAGATTATCCTTATCATAACCTAAATCGCGAGCTTTTACGTGCTGTATCTGTTGGTAGACGATAATGGTACCAATGATGAATACAATGGAAACCACAAATTGGGTGGCCACCAGTCCTTTTCTAATAAATGATACGCTTCCTTTTGTTTTTCGAGATCCTTTCAAAACATCTACAGGTTTAAAAGAGGATAAATAGAAAGCCGGATACCACCCTGCTACAATGCCACAGACCAGTGTAATGCCAACTAATGCAACTAGGTGAGCAGGGGCTAAAAGACGTAGCTCCAATTGTTTATCAATAAGTGTATTGAATGGGGGCACCAATAATTTTAACAGCAGTACGCTCACTAAAGTGGATATTATCGCGGTTATTACGGCTTCTGCCATAAATTGGGAAATCAGTCCTTTTCTGCCCGACCCCAACACTTTTCGAACTCCAACCTCATTGGCCCGTTTTTCGCTACGGGCAGTTGCCAAGTTCATAAAGTTGATACAGGCGATTAATAAAATAATGATTGCAATTAGGCTGAACAGCCTGACATATGTAATTTGACCACCTATATTTTTTCCTCCTTCAAAAGTGGACCTTAAATGCCAATCTTTCATTGAGAACAAAAAGGCAACGGTTTCATCGTCTTCGGTCTTTTCGGGAAGTATTTGCTTCACTCTCTGATTGACAACATCGAAATTTGCTTCAGGAGATAGTTCCACAAAAGTGTCAGAAAAATTAGCCCCATATTCCTTCATCCATTCTTTACCGGCTGCAAATCGTTCAAAAGGAGCCACCCAATCAAAACTATATGTCACGTTATTCGGCAAGTCTTCATATACTCCGGAAATGGTATAATTGGTATCGTTGTTTATTCTAACCACTTTACCAATGGCTGATGTGTTTTCCCCAAATAATTGCTTTGCAGTTTCTTGTGAAATGATAATGGCATCCACCTCATCGAAAGCGGATTCCAAGTTGCCTTCTACGAAAGTTAGACTGAACATGCTTAAAAAATCAGGGTCTGCAAATCTTCCGGTCTTATTGATTGATATTTCATTTGCCCGAAATAAAAGCTCTTCTCCTTTTGTTCTGGCAGAACCTACAATACCGGGAATTTCTTCTTTTAATACTTCTGCCAATGGGCCTGGAGTAGCTTGGAAAAATGTTCTCCACTCGCCATCATACTGCTGATTGGTAGGAACGTAATAAACCACATCTTGTTTGGCAAAATTTTTATCGTACCCTACTTCATCTTCTACCCATAGTAGAATCATAGCGGCACAAGTAATACCGATAGCCAGGCCAAAAATATTCAGCAAGCTATAGCCTTTATTCTTCCAAAGGTTCCGCCAAGCTATTTTGATATTGTTTTTTAACATGGTTATCGGTTTTTGATTTATTTATTAGAATCATTTATCCGTGATTAAAGGATAAGTTTGGTTGGTTTGGTTTTGGTCAGTTATTTGTTGATTGATGAATAAACTCCTAGACCATAGCTTTCATGGGCTTGTTTTGACTTTCTGTCACTATTTGACCATCGAACAGGTTAATCACTCTGTGCGCGTAGTGTGAATCGCGGTCGGAATGTGTTACCATAACAATTGTAGTTCCCTCTTGGTTCAGTTCCGTCAATAGGTTCATTACCTCGATACCATTTTTGGAGTCCAGGTTCCCGGTAGGCTCATCCGCCAAGATGAGTTTTGGATTTGTTACAACGGCCCTGGCAATGGCAACCCTTTGTTGTTGACCTCCCGAAAGTTGTTGTGGAAAGTGTTTTTCCCTATGCGCAATTTTCATACGCTCCAAGACCTTCATCACCTTTTCCTTGCGTTCTGCTTTGCCCATTTTTAGATAGATCAATGGGAGTTCTACATTTTCAAAAACAGTAAGCTCATCTATAAGGTTAAAGCTTTGGAAAACAAAGCCAAGGTTTCCTTTTCTAAGTTGGGTTCGTTGACTTTCTTTTAATCCTCCCACTTCGTGTCCTGCGAAATTGTAGCTTCCCTCTGTAGGGTTGTCCAGCATTCCAATAATGTTCAGTAATGTGGATTTTCCACAGCCGGACGGCCCCATGATCGCCACAAATTCTCCCTCTTCCACTTTTAAGTTTACACCGTTCAGGGCCAAGGTTTCTACCTCTTCTGTTCGGAAACTTTTTTTAAGGTTTGTTATCTGCATCATTTTTAATGGTTGTTTTTAATTTATATAAAGACTATTATTTATTGATCGATGTTACATTTCTTCCAATTATTTTAAAACAATCCGTTCTGCATCACCAAAACTGTCGTAGTTGCTGGTGATTACCTGTTCACCCGCTTGCAATCCTTCGAGGACCTCATAGTATCTTGAATTTTGTTTTCCTAACCGCACATTTCGTTTACTTGCTTCATCCCCATTGGGATTTACCACAAACACCCATTGTCCTCCTGTGCTTTGAAAAAACCCGCCTTTGGGCAATAATAAGGCATCGTTGGATGCTCCCAATTGCAATCGTATGTTGTAACTCTGTCCTGCCCGGATTGTTTCTGGTTTGTCGTCCATAAAAACCAAATCCACTCGGAACCTGCCGTTTCTCACCTCTGGATACACTTTGCGTAAACGTAGTTTATACTCATTCCCATTGCGCTCCAGAGTGGCTGAAAGATCTCTTTTTACCCGGTCTATATAATGTTCGTCTATATCTGCTTCAATTTTAAAGTCGGTAAGCACGTTTATCTGTCCTATTCGTTGCCCCTTTGAAATACTTTGACCGATCTCAGCGTCCAAAAATCCCAACTGACCATCTGCAGGCGCACGAACATTTAAGTGGTCCAAGCGTTCATAGACCATGGAAAGGGTTTTTTGCATGCGCTCCAAATCAGCATCCAATCCTGTCAAAGAGGTTTTCCGTAATTCATCATCCTGTTCTGTTTGTAATTTTATAATTTCCAACTGTTTTTTGGCCAATTGATAATCTTCTTCAGATTTTAAAAAGGTTTCCTTGGAAATCAATTCTTCTTCAAACAGCTCTCGGTTCTGATCGAAAGCACGTCTTAGTCTTTGTGCATCGTATTCTGCGGTAGCTAAAGATTTTCTACCCTCCACTTGTCTCGAATCAAAAGTTAATTTGGTGGAGCGCAGATCGTTCTGCTTTAATGCCAGATTACTTTCGCTGGCCAGAATCTGTTCATACAGCCCCATGTTTTCCAATTTAAGGATGATATCTCCCTTTTTTACCATGGAACCTTCTTCTATCAGTTTTTCGGAAACACGCCCTCCTTCATAAGCATCCATATAAATTGTGGCAATCGGGGCCACATTACCGTTTATGGTAATATAATCGTCAAATTTTCCATCGGTAACGGTAGAAAGGGACAAACGTTCCTGTTCTGTTCTAAAGGTGGAAATGGAGCTGGCAAAAATCAATTTATAACCAGCAAACAAGAGCAATATGCCCAATGCGATATAGCCGTAATGCTTGGGTTTTAGTCCTTTCTTTTTTTCTAATTGTATATCCATGGTTCTTTTTAGTTGATATTAAAAATGGGCAGCCCGTTATAAAAATCGATGGTACTTTGGTTAACTTTTAACCGTAACCCTACTTGTAGGTTTTGATTTTGCGCAACACCGTAAAGGTTCTTTGCCTGAAAAAGTTCCAAGGCATTGATCAGGCCCTTTTCGTATCTCTTTTGGGCAATAGTAAATGCAATTTGTTGCGATTCCACTTGTTTTGTGCTCTGTTCGTATTCGGCAATGAGGGCATTGTTATCCTGTACAAGTTGTTGCAATAATTGAAAAAGTTCCTGCTCCTGAATCTCTAAATTGTTCTTGGCTTGCATGTATGCAATTTTCTGCTGCTTTACTCTAGAATGATTTATCCATCCGTTGGTTAAAGGAATATTCAATTGTGCGCCAACAAACTTTGAGGTATTATCACTAAACTGTGTTCTAAATGGAATTACATTGCCGCTTTCATCCACATTGGTTTCAAAATAGCTGGTTCCGTATCCCGCAAATAAGGACAAGGATGGTAACAAAGAGCCCCTTGTGGCATGCAATTGTTTTTTTGCCGCAGTTACCCTGTATTCTTGGGATTTCACCAAAGGCACAAATCCTCTGGCAGATTGATAAAGGGAATCCAACGAAATATCTTCGTTGACACTCTGTTCAATTTCTTCAAAAGATTCTTGAAGCCGTATATCGGATGCGCCCGACAAATTCATTTCTTGAATCAATACTAATTTCGCATTGGCGAGTTGATTCCTGTTCTGTGTCAACAATAGTTTATCTCCCAAAAGGTTGGACTCCGCTTCATAAAGGTCGGCACCGGCCATTAAACCGAGTTCAACTTGTTTTTTTACCAAGTCATAATTTCTTTGGGAGATTTCCAATTGCTCCAAAGAATTAGTTACTAAGCCTTCGAAAAATTTAATATCAAAATAGGCGCTCATTACCCTAAATGCAAGTAGAAATTTTTCTTGCAAAATATCTTCTTGGGTTGCCTTGTGGATAAACTTGGAAGCCCTGATCGTGTTTAGTTTTTGAAAACCACGGAACAAATCCAAATTTGCGTTGAGCGAGTAATTATTGCTGAAAAATTCAGTGTTTACATAATCATTGGTATTGGGGTCGGCAGACCTACCATATCTAACGGTATAGTCCGTTGAACCATTTACTGAGGGTAAAAGGTCCCTGATGGATTGTCTGTACGATTCCTTGCTAGAGTCATTATTATATAATGTGTTCTTTACTTGAAGATTGTGTTCTATTGCATAATCCACACATTCCTCCAACGTCCACATCTCCTGTGAAAACCCGTTTATGGAAACAAATACCAATACTGTTGTTATGTATGTTTTTAGCCTCATAATTTTATCCTGTTCCAAATTATTTGCTATTCTTATGCCAAAATTATAAGTATTTGATTAAAAGTGTTTTACAATTAACTTATAATGCTAAGCCGCTACTTCATGTAAAATATTTATACAAAAAATGTCAAATTATTTTACACTTCCTTAAAATGTTTTGAAGCAATTCGTAGCTTTAGTTTTAGAATATCAATTATGATCCCGTATGGTTAATGCCAAAATATTAGTTGTAGATGACAATAAGAGTGTGCTGAGTGCTTTGGAAATTCTTTTACAGTTTGAGTTCAAAAGCGTTCAAACCATTTTTAATCCCAACCAGATTTCATCTTTCCCTAATTTGAAAGATATTGATATTGTGCTTTTGGACATGAATTTTTCCGCCGGGGTGAATACAGGAAACGAGGGATTGTATTGGCTCAACGAGATAAAAAAAAGATCACCCAACACTTCCGTGATTATGATGACCGCCTATGGCGCGGTAGACCTTGCTGTGAGGGCGCTAAAACAAGGAGCATCCGATTTTGTCCTAAAACCCTGGAACAACGAACGTTTAATGACCACGGTAAAATCGGCTTACGAGCTAAGAAAATCCAAACAAGAAATTAATAATCTTAAAACAAAAGAAAGCAACCTAAAACAGGTCATTAACGATGGAAAAAATTTAATAATTGGCCAGTCCAAGGCACTGACTTCGGTTTTGAACCTTGTAGCCAAGGTGGCCAAAACCGACGTTAATGTACTTATTACAGGTGAAAATGGTACGGGAAAAGAATTGATTGCACGTGAATTGCACCGATTATCCACCCGAAAAAATGAAGTGTTTATTCCAGTGGATATGGGTTCCATTGCGGAAAACTTGTTCGAAAGTGAACTTTTTGGACATACTAAAGGCTCTTTTACCGATGCAAAGGAAGATAGGGCCGGTAAGTTTGAGGCAGCCAATCAAGGATCACTGTTTTTAGATGAAATCGGAAATCTTTCACTACAGATGCAAGCCAAGCTATTATCTTCCATACAAAACAGGACTGTGGTCCGGGTGGGATCTAATAAACCCGTTGAAGTAGATATACGGTTAATTTGTGCTACCAATTGTAATTTGGAGCAAATGGTGGCCAATGGTTTGTTCCGAGAAGATTTATTGTACCGAATTAACACCATACATATTAAGGTGCCTCCTTTGCGGGAACGCGATGATGATATTTTGGTGCTCACTGACTTTTTCCTGAAAAAATTTGCCCATAAATATGATAAAAGTGGGTTACGCATCAACCAGTTGGCACAAGAAAAACTGATGGAATATCCATGGCCTGGAAATATACGGGAGCTTCAGCATACGATGGAACGCGCTGTTATTCTTTCGGATGGAAGTGTTTTAAAGCCTGCTGATTTTTTACTGCATACCAAACCCATGCAATCCTTGGACAGCGAAACCATGACCCTCAACGAAATGGAGCAAAAAATGATCTTTAAGGCTTTGGAACAAAATGAGGGCAATTATAGTGCAGCGGCCGAGCAATTGGGCATATCGCGCCAAACCCTTTACAATAAGTTGAAGAAAAAGAACAACTGATGGCAAGTAGAAATTTTTATATCCAGCTTATTTTACGGGTGATTTTTCTCACGCTTACGGCAATTGCCTTGGCTTTTTCACTGTCATACAAATGGTACTTTACTTTGGGGTTCATTACAATTCTTTTGGTAGTACAAGTATTCTCATTGGTTACTTTTATCAATAGCACCAACAGAAAAATTGCCTATTTTTTTGATGCCATAAAGAACGAGGATTTTACACTACGTTTTCCAGAAGGGGTCACCATTGAATCATTTAAAGAGCTCAACAAAAGCCTTAATCGAGTAAACGGCCTTATCCAAGAAGTTCACATCCAATTACAGATAAGGGAAAAATATTATCAAGAGATTCTTAAACAAGCTAGTATCGGAATCATGACATTTAACGAGAAAGGACACATTCTTTTTGCGAACCCCACCTTAGAGCGATTATTGGATTACTCCCCTTTGAACCACATTGTACAAATAAAGCAAGTGGATGAAAATCTATATCAGATTTTTAAAAACTTTCAACCCTTTCAGCGCAAGTTGTTTCAATTGACCAATGAGCGGGAACAGACTCAGTTGGCCTTAAAATCCACTCCATTATCGCTAGATGGTCAATCCTTATTGTTGGTTGTTGTTCAGGATATTCATAAAGAGCTCGAGGAAAAAGAAACTGAATCGTGGGTTCGTCTCATTCGTGTACTCACCCATGAGATTATGAACACCATCACTCCGATTGTTTCCATCTCGGACTCCATTATAAAATATTACCGAAAAGGGGGTAAGATCACCCCATTGGCGGACTTGGAGGAAAGCCAGATAAAAAATACTTTAAAAGGACTGGAAGTAATCAAGGACCAAGGTGGCGACCTTATGGATTTTGTACAATCCTACCGAAGCCTGCTACATGTGCCCGACCCAAATAAAACAATTGTAAAGGGTAAAGACCTTTTGGAGAAAATCGATGTGCTCATGTCCTCTAAATTAATTGATGGTGAACATACGTTTTCCATACTTTGTCATCCGGAGGATCTAGAACTTTATATTGATGAAAAGCAAATTTCACAAGTCCTAATCAATTTAGCAAAGAATGGTCTGCAATCCGTGGCATCTACCAAAGGGGGACAGGTGAAAATGATTGCGGGTATTGATGAAAACGGTTCAAAGTATATCGATATTAAGGACAACGGGCCAGGTATATTGCCCGAGGTTATGGACGAAATATTTGTCCCCTTTTTTACCACTAAAAGTGAAGGTTCGGGAATTGGGCTTAGCCTTTCCAAAAGAGTAATGCAGCTTCACGGGGGAGGAATACAAGTAAGGTCTATTCCCAATAAAGAAACGGTTTTCCGACTTACCTTTGTTTAGACAAATGATGAAAAAAGCTTGTTTAGAATTTTGCTGGGAGTATGTGGACGGTAGATCCGCACGCCTTAAAAAACAAGGCATTGCACTCCAAGAATCTTTGGGCTCAGAAACCAAAAGTTCTGCGGGTGACAAACACGAAACTGGTAGGGCCATGGTTCAACTGGAGCAAGAAAAACTCGGACAACAATTGCAGGAACTCGAGATAACTCGAAGTATTCTCAATAAAATCAATTTAGAAACTCCATCTAACAAAATTCGTTTGGGTTCACTTGTTAAAACAAGTATGGCCTATTATTATATCTCCATATCAGCAGGAGGTTTTAAATATAACGATGTAACTGTTTACTGCATTTCGGCAAATGCGCCAATTGCTAAGTTGCTTATTGGCAAAGAGAACGGTGAACACTATGTTTTTAATGGAATTTCTCAAGTTATTTTGGATGTGATCTAATGATGGTCAAGCGTTATTTCGGATCAACTTAACTTTTGGTGTTGCTTTATCTAGGTATAATAGAAATTTTGAGATGTATCCGCCCAGCCTTGGCCAACCATTCTAATTGAGCAAACCTACAAGCCTTGAACCGAGCGGAAAACATTGTCCTATCGATTGTTTATCGCATGCTTAACTCGCCAGATTCAAGAGCATTTTTCAAATCCGCCCTTATCACTGCATGACTATTGAAAAATTTCTTGCCATTCGCTTTTTTAATCTTTACTATCAAAGTTCCCTTCTTATTCTCTTTCACTGCGGTTACCAAGACTTGGCTTCCAACTAAACCCTTAAAATCAGCTATTCCACCTTTTTTTATTATAAAGTTAGCCCTTGGGAAATCTATATGCTTATAAATACGGGCATCTGGATGACCAATTACCAATACATCTCCTACGGTTACTTGAGAAGGGTCTACGTTTTGGGCAGTTACATTAACTGTAGCCACCACCAACAGTATTGCCATAATTATTATTCTCATTACTATACCTTTAAGGTTTATGGTACTTTAAAAGGCAAAGCCCATGCCATTGGATATGCCCTTTAACCAAATGGAATTATAACTAATTCATTCTTAATAATATAACCCTATATTTATGTAATTGCTATAAAAATCGGGGTAGGTAAATATACCCCAACCGGGGTGTTTTGTGCCAGGGCTATTTTAGTTTTTCACGAAGTGTTTTCCGGTTGATTCCCAAAATTTCAGCAGCTTTGGTCTTGTTTCCTTGGGTGGACAAGAGTACTTCTTGGATATATTCTTTTTCTTTTTCCTCAAGTGTTTTAAACCCTTTTTTGGGGAAATCAATTTTATACTTTAATTCATCTGGAAGATGCTCCAACGTAATTTGACCATCGCACATTATAATGGCTCTCTGCACCACATTTTCAAGCTCCCTAATGTTCCCGGGCCAAGAATATCTTTGTAAAACCTCAAGTGCCTCTGGCGAAATGCGGATAAAACGATCTTTGTACTCAATCCCGTACTTCTGCATAAACTTATCAACCAGCAAGCTAATATCACTAGGGCGCTCCCTGAGTGGGGGCACATCAATTGTAACTACAGAAAGTCGGTAATAGAGGTCTTCCCTAAATATTTTCTTTTGAATTAGCTCTTCCAATTCGCTATTGGTGGCAGCAATAACCCTCACATCCAATTTTTCAACTTTTTGCGAGCCAATTTTAGTAACTTCTTTTTCCTGAAGCACCCTAAGCAATCTATTCTGCACAGGTAAAGGGGCATTGCCTATTTCATCCAAAAATATTGTTCCACCATGTGCTGCTTGAAAAAAACCGTTACGGTTTTCATTGGCTCCGGTAAAAGCGCCTTTGGTATAACCAAAAAGTTCTGCCTCTAGCAGGTTCTCGGGAATTGCTCCACAGTTTACTGCTATAAAGGGTGCTCTAGCAAATTTTCCGGAATAATGAATCGCCCTTGCAACAAGTTCCTTTCCTGTTCCACTTTCCCCCCGAACCAAAACCGTAACTCGGTTATCTTTTACCCGATCAATAATTTCCGTAACTTTTTGAAACGCCGCAGATGTCCCGATCATATCGGCATAGTTTTTAGAGATATGTTCTTTGGGCGTAATTTTAACCGGGCTTGAAATCTGAGTACTTACTAGGGCCTTTTTTACAGCTTCTTCGAGCTCAACTTTGGTAAAAGGTTTGGTGAGGTAATCTGTTGCCCCATGTTGAATAACATTAGATGCATCCTCGACCGAAGGAAACCCCGTAACCACCAATTTGGGTAAATTAGGGTAATGTTCAGCAACATACTTCACCAGCTGCAACCCATCAATCTCAGGCATGTTAATATCCGTTACCAATAGATCAATCTTAGTATCTTTTAAAATATAAAGTGCTTCCTTTACGGAAACAGCTTTATAGGTGTGATAATCCATCGATTTTAAATGCCGTTGCAACAGCTCAAGAATATCAATATCGTCGTCAACCAGCAATATATTCTCCTTTTTCAACAAAGTGCTTAAATTTTAGGGAATTCCAATGTAAAGATACTGCCAATCGATATATTATCGGTTAACACAACACTTCCTTAATGGTTTTGTGCAATGTCGAATACCGTGCCAAGTCTTAATTGGCCTTTTCCATATACATTAAGGTAAGGATAAATGATTTATTGGAATAGTCGCATAACAATTCTAACGTTTAATTGCACCTATTACAAGATTTGGTTTCTCGGGCATAAAAAGAAAATCAAACCCTTTTCACTCCTATACCTTTCTACATATAAACCTCTAATTTTATAAATTGAAAATTCCTACATTTATAAGAAATCACATAAACAAGAAAGGTTTTTTGAGCAATTCTTGTTAGAAAAACATTTTAAAAAAAGCATAAAACAAAATAATAATGGGGTTTGATATACTTGTTTTTTGGGATAAATTAATCGATAGGTGGGAAACGAGGAAAGGGCTTTTAATGAGTTTTGTTTTCTTGATATGCCTTTATTTTTTTGGTCTGAAATTTTTTGAAGTACAAATCTCTTCCACCCTATATCTTCTTGTTCTTCCAGTTATAATATTAATATTGATTTTTATTACATGGGTCGTTACCACTAATCGATTGTTTTTTAGGAATTCCTCTAGGAAAATCTATGTTGGGGTGATTATGATATTCGATGAAGAAAAAGATCGAGTTGTAATAAACAAGATAGTTAGAAAAGTTATTGCAAAGATTAACCAGTCCAATGAATTCAATAAAAATTTAAAACTTAAACTTCTTCCATCTAATTTTTGTGCTCATGAAAGTCAAATAAATAGGTATCATGAAAATTTTTACTTTATGTATGATCTCATGATACGTGTTTTTGTAGAGTCTGGAAACTATGAATCCATAGAAAAGATTGTCATAAATAAATTTTCTGTCACCTTTAAAAGAAATTCAACATCTTGGAAAAAAAGAATATTTTATGATACGATTGATTTGACAAAAGATATGGGGCTTCTCATTCAATCCAGGGATTGGGATTTTGTTGATTCCAACAGTGGTTTAGACAAAAAAAGTATTTAAATAATTTTCACAATGTTATTCTCTACTATACAACTTTTTATGCCATATATTCAAATCGGAGGGAAGTCGCATTGAATATTCTAACTGCTTTATATGATAATAGTAAAACAATTGTTAAAATTAAGAAAAGAGAGGGAGATAAAGTCACTTTTGAGTTAGCTCCGTTTCAAATGGCTGAAGCTCGTTTGGCAACCATTTTAATAGACCTTTATTTTGATTCAGCAATAGAGAGCTACCACAAAAGGGACGTTCTCAAAGCTATTTCACGCTTACAACCTCTAAAAAAGCTAGCATTAGCACCTAACAAAAGATTTGATTTATTTATAAATCTAGCAAGATGGAATTATGAAATTGGCAACTTGGATAAAGCAATCGATTACACAAATAAGGCCAAATCGATTGCTCCTAACACTGTTCAAGTTTATCTTAATTTGGGTTTTTTTGCAATTCTTAATGATGACATAAAAGTGTTTTATGAAAATTTCGAGAAACTACATGCGATAAGAAGTAACCCAGTTATTAATTGGGTTGATGTTGTCGATTTTCAATACAATCAACTTGAAAAATTCCCGTCTAAAAAGGATTTATTCAATTTTTCAATTGCATTTATTGAATACGTCTTTATTGATCAATCTTACAGAAAAAAATTCGAAAATATTTCTAATGAATTTGAGTTCAATGAACGATATCAATGTTTATACAAACTGAGAAAGTATGTTTTATCCCAACCCTATACTTTGAAAGCAAAAAATATTTCTAGGAAACAAAGGAGGAAAGAAAAAGGCAATAAAAGAAAAAGACGTTATTAAAATAATCAGAAACCAAGCTAAGTTCAAATAGACGATGCCTTGTTTTGATAATATCAATCACCTGACAAATAATAACGGTTTATGAGTATAGATTGGAGTTTTTGAAATGTTGTATTTATATAAAAAAGAAAAACCTCCCAATTGCTTGAAAGGCTTATCTTTGTTGAGGTGGTCCCACATGGGCTCGAACCATGGACCCCCTGATTATGAGTCAGGTGCTCTAACCAGCTGAGCTATAGGACCCGCATTTTGCGGATGCAATATTAGTGTTTATTTTTCTTCAGCGCAAGATTTTGTCCCTTCTACCCTTCTTTTATTTCTTGGCAAAGCTCCACAAGCACCCCATTAGTGCTTTTCGGATGCAAAAAAGCAACCAGTTTGTTGTCCGCCCCTTTTTTTGGAGTTTCATTCAAAACCACAAAGCCTTCGTCTTTCAATCGGTCAATTTCCGACTCAATATCCTCCACCGCAAATGCCACATGATGAATGCCCTCACCCTTCTTTTCTAAAAATTTGGCAATGGGGCTATCAGGGTTTGTAGCCTCCAACAATTCAATTTTAGTAGGCCCCGATTTAAAGAAAGAGGTCTTGACCCCCTCAGAGGCCACTTCCTCAATTTTGTAATGTGGCACACCCAAAAGCTTTTCAAATACTATATTGGATACTTCCAAATTCTTTACCGCAATACCGATATGTTCAACTTTATCCATAGAGATACAATAAGCGTTAAAACGTTCACCTTTTCCCAAAATTACACACTGTAAATGGTTAATAGCGTGAGGATAGTCATTAATTCGCTTATTTTTGCACTATGGAGGAAACGCAACGACAGAAAAAAATAGCAGGAATCATTCAAAAAGATTTGGCCGATATTTTACAACGTGCCGCTACGGATAGTGGCCTTAAAGGAACTTTAATCTCAGTTTCCAAGGTCTCTGTTACGGTAGATCTATCCTTGGCCAAAGTGTATGTAAGTATTTTTCCGAACAAAGGCGCCGAAGAACTATTGGAAGGCATCAAAGATAACCAAGTTGCCATTCGGTATGAGTTGGCCCAACGCACCAAGCATCAATTAAGACGTGTACCAGAGCTTCTTTTTTATCTGGATGATTCGCTGGAGTACATCGAAAAGATTGAAAAATCCTTAAAAGGAGAAGAAAACCCTATTGAAAACAGGGATTTACTTGATAAACGTAAGAAATCTTAGTTTTGAAGTTTCCGTTTTATATCGCAAAGCGTTACTTACGATCCAAAAGCAGCCAAAATGCGGTAAACATCATTAATTTCATTACTTTTTTAGTAATTGTGATAGGTTCCGCGGCACTATTTATCGTGCTTTCCGCTTTTGCCGGTCTAAAAACGTTCAGCCTTTCTTTTTCCAACACATTTGATCCCGATTTAAAAGCTTCTCCCTCCATTGGGAAACATTTTACCATTTCCCCAGGCCAAGAATCGGCGCTTCGAGAAATTGAAGGTCTGGCCAACTTTTCCAAAGAATTGGAGGAGCGTGCCTACCTCACATACAAAGAAAAAAGCACCATCGCCTACATAAAGGGTGTAGATGAAAACTACCGCGCTGTTACCGGAGTGGACAGCACTTTGATTTTTGGGAACTGGGGGAGCGATGTATACAACGGGGTTATTGGCATAGGGATATACAATTTATTGGGTGTGCCGATGAACAATAGGACCGCCATGGAAGTATTGGTTCCAAAGCCCGGCGAAGGCTCTTTTTCACAACAAGGCTTTAATTCCAAACCGTATGATGAGCTTGCATTGGTCGTAAGCGGTGTTTTTGCGGTTGAAGAAAGTTTGGATAAAAAATACGTGTTTGCCCATCTTCCCGTAGTCCAGGACTTGTTGCAAAAAAACGATACGGAGGTTTCTGGCATCAATTTTAAGTTAAAAGAAGGTGCCGCTCCCGAACAAGTTCGAAATGACATTGCCAATGTTTTGGGCGAAAAAACGTCGGTTTTGACGCGTCAAGAACAAAACACTTCGCTATACCGAATGTTGAACACGGAGAATTTAGCAACTTATTTGATCTTCACTTTGGTGTTGATCATCGCACTTTTTAATGTTGTAGGAGCTATTATTATGATGATATTGGACAAACAACAGAACTCTAAAACATTATACAGCCTAGGCACAACTGTTGCAGCATTGCGGCGCATTTATTTTATCCAAGGAATATTGGTCACCTCTTTTGGCGGCTTAATCGGGGTTTTGATTGGTTCCTTGTTGATTGGCACCCAAATGGCATTCGGGTGGTTAAAAATTACCCCTTCGCTTGCTTATCCAGTAGAATACAATGTAATGAATTTACTTATTGTGATAGGTACCATTGTAGTTTTGGGTTTAATCTCTTCAAAAATTGCCAGTAGTCGAGTCACTAAGAAAATGATTGCCTCTTAAGCAAACTGGTAATCCCCAAACTTCTCTTCTACCTCATCAAAAGCAGCAAAAACATCAGCAACCTCATCACTGGTCACCATCTTCATTCGGTATTCTTTGAAGTGGGGAATGCCCTTAAAATAATTGGTGTAATGTCTTCGGGTTTCAAATACGCCCAACTTCTCACCCTTCCAATCAATGGCCATCTGTAAATGTCGGCGAGCGGCTTCAACTCGTTCCTGCATGGAAGGTGGCGCCGCATGTTCACCCGTTTTAAAATAGTGCTTCACTTCTTTAAAAAACCAAGGGTATCCAATGCTGGCCCTACCGATCATTGCACCATCCAAACCGTATTCATCCCGCATTTTAACCGCAGCTTCGGGCGTGTCCACATCACCGTTACCAAATACGGGAATGTGCATTCGCTGATTGTTTTTTACTTCGGCAATTGGTTTCCAATCGGCCTCTCCCTTGTACATCTGCACACGAGTGCGTCCATGAATGGAAATGGCTTCTATACCAACATCCTGCAATCGTTCTGCCACCTCAATTATTTTGATGGAATTAGTATCCCACCCTAAGCGGGTCTTTACTGTAACAGGAAGGTTAGTGCGTTTTACAATCGCTTCTGTAAGTTTAACCATTAGCGGAATGTCTCTCAAAATACCCGCTCCAGCATTCTTGCATACCACTTTTTTTACGGGACAGCCGAAGTTGATGTCGATAATATCTGGGTTGGACTTTTCTACAATATCCACTGCCTGTAACATGGAATCCAATTCAGCGCCAAAAATTTGGATACCAACAGGGCGTTCTTTTTCATAAATGTCCAATTTGATGACACTTTTGGCAGCATCCCTGATCAACCCTTCAGAAGAAATAAATTCGGTATACACCACATCTGCACCCTGTTCCTTGCACAGTTTGCGAAAAGGAGGGTCGCTCACATCTTCCATTGGCGCTAGAAGAAGCGGAAAATCAGGGAGTTCTATGTTACCGATATTTGGCAAATCCTACGTTTTTTTGGACTGCAAAAGTACAAAATAGCTGAGAACACAAAAGCTAATCTTTTGACTGCAGTCTCTGGCGCTCAGTTTTGTCGATTCCTCTTTGGTTATCTTCCAAACGGAAGTTTCCAAAATTATAGGTAAAGCCAAAACGGATAAACTGTGTTTCTGGGCGTCTACGGTAAAAGTTATCCTGATTAAGGTACTGTGAACGATAGGTGGGCACATATTGTTCTAAAATATCCTCAGCAGCAAGCGACAGCGTTATTTGATTGTTGAACAACGTCTTCCGTAAACCAATCGTTAAATTAAATTGATTGTCGGACACGTAGGACCCAAATAAAAACTGAGAAATGTATGTTCCGGTAATCTCTCCAGTAAAGGTCCCGTCCTTGGACAATGTTACGTAATTTCCCAAGTAGGCATAAACCCCATTTACCTCGTTAGTAAATGGTACACCTCCACTCTCCTCGGCTAAAAATGTTTCCTCTTCGTGAAACAAAGAGGTATACGCGTACATAAACCAAGAAGACAAAATGGTTTTGCTCAAAGTAAAATCCAAACCATATGATTTACTTTCCAACACATTCTGTTTTAGTTCCACCAATGTTTGATCGCTGTTGTCTTGGAAAACCAAATAAGCAATGTTGCTTCCATTGTCCCGGTAATAAACATCCAAGAAATATTCGCTGTTAAGGGAGTAGTTTAGGTTGAAATTGTTGCTAAAACTGGGGCGTAAGCCGGGATTCCCCTCCTTATAATCGTTTTCATTGTAAAAAAAACGGAACGGATTTAAGTCGTTATATTTGGGCCGGTTGATGTTTCTTCCATAATCAAAAGAAAAACTGTGCTTGTCCGATGGTGAGTAAACCACATACACTGATGGGAATGGCTCAAAAAAGTCTTGGGTATTGGTCTCGCTCAAAGTCAATGATTCTCCTTTAGCTTCCGTAAGTTCTCCCCGAACCCCTAATTTCATAGACCATTTTTCCCAATTCTTCACAAAACTAACATAGGCCGCATATACATTTTCATCATAAGTATACAAATCGGATTGGGAAGCATCCACCGTATTGCTGGACCCGTCAAAATTGAAAAAGTTTATATTGTTTTTCGAAGTAATTGAAGATATTTTAGCTCCTGTTTCAATAGAGGCATTGCCCAGTGGGGTGGAATAATCCAACTGTCCCGTTAAGATTTCTATCGTTTGGTCGGTGTCCGAATCAAATCCAAAGTCTCTCAAAAAAGTGCCACCAGCATCAAAATAATTAGAGGTAAGTCGTTGGAGGGATTCCCCTTTATAGTGAGTGTAGTGACCATTTGCCCTCAATTGTGCACCAGGCTTTTTTAGTTTATGAACGTAGGTAAGGTCAAACGCCAAATTATTATTGTCCATATTGGCGTTGTTCTGTGTAGTAAATGTGGAGTCCAACTGTGCTTGGGCATTCCTAATTTCATTGTTTAGCAGCGTTTCCTGTTCTTGGTTCAAGCTAAAAAGAAGGTTGGATGTGATATTTATGCTATTTCGGTCGTTAAAATCATAATCCAAAATAAAACTAGCGTTTTGGGATTGTGATTTATCCGTCTGGTTGTAATCGGTATCCCAAATAGAAAAAAGCTCGTTGCCATCGTCTATAAAATTTATGCCTTTGACTGTTTTTATTAATTCCTTTTTAGGGTTGATGGTGTAATTAGCGAACAGATTAAGCTTTTCCGTTTTGTAATAATGACTGGTTCCTATGCTAAATTTTGGGAAAACGGCTTGAGTAAATGTTCCATTGACGCTACCTTTGTATCCTGGAACAATGTTTTTGCTTGTAACAATGTTCAAAATTGGACCACCTTCAGCATCATAACTTGCGGGAGGGTTGGCGATTACTTCCACCGACTTTATGTTGGTCCCGGAAAGTCCCTGTAACAAGTCCTGAACTTCTTGCCCGGAGAGCTGCACCTTCCTATCGTTCAAATAAACTGTTGCGTTTTGACCACGAATCATTAAATTATCTTGATTTACTATAACCCCTGGCGTGCTTTTAAGAATATCCCAGGATGTTCCTTGGGAAACCACCGTATTTTCCACCGAAAAGACCAGTCTGTCCGGCAATCTTTGAAGCTTAGGACGCTGGGCTGTCACTACGACTTCGTCCAGCTCGTTGTTCTCCAATGGAATAACCAAGGCGCCAAGCGATACGTCCTCTGCAATGTCCAAGGCTCTAGGCTCCGAACCCCTACCCACATAGCTTGCTTGTAATAAATAAAGTGTCGGAACCACCTCTAATAGTTCAAAAAAACCTTCATCATTGGCAGATGCCCCTTGAACAAAGGTGGAATCGTTTGCTTGTAGAAGCAAAATATTTGCGTACGGAATAATCTGGTTTTGTTCGTCCACGACCCTTCCCGTAATTTTAAAGGTTTGGCCATAAGCGGCGCATACCATTAATAACACCAATAAAACTGTAGTGGTGAGGTTCTTCATTCGAGGTTTGGGTTGAACATCAAATCTAAGAAATTATTTTTGAGCGAAATAGCCCGTAATTTTCTTATTGAGAAAAAACCATTTAAGGGCATTTAAAACAATTATATTTGCAGTTGGTTATATCCCTTTTTTAGGGTATGTTACAGTTGATATGGAGAAGATCAGAAATTTTTGCATCATTGCACATATAGACCATGGTAAAAGTACTTTGGCAGATCGCTTATTGGATTTTACCGGCTCGGTTACCGAACGCGAGAAACAAGACCAGTTGTTGGACAATATGGACCTAGAACGTGAACGTGGAATTACCATTAAAAGTCATGCCATTCAAATGGACTATGTTCACAACGGAGAAAAATTTGTGCTCAACCTTATCGATACTCCCGGACACGTTGATTTTTCATACGAAGTGTCCAGATCTATAGCGGCTTGCGAAGGTGCGCTTTTGGTTGTGGATGCTGCCCAGAGTATTCAGGCGCAGACCATTTCAAACCTATACCTTGCTCTAGAGAACGATTTGGAAATTATTCCTGTGCTCAACAAAGTAGACCTTCCGAGCGCTAATCCTGAAGAAGTGACGGACGATATTGTGGACTTGTTGGGTTGTGCTCCTGAGGAAGTTATACCCGCCAGTGCAAAAACTGGGTTGGGGATACAAGAGATTCTAACAGCTATTATTGACCGCGTACCTGCACCAAAAGGAAATATGGATGAGCCATTGCAAGCTCTTGTCTTTGATTCCGTGTATAATCCATTTAGAGGGGTAGAAACCTATTTTAGGGTCGTAAACGGAGAAATTACAAAAGGGCAGAAGATAAAGTTTGTGGCTACTGGAAAATCTTATAATGCCGATGAAATTGGAACTTTAAAACTTACCCAAGTCCCAAAAAACAAAATTTCTACAGGAGATGTGGGTTATTTGATCACGGGTATAAAAGATGCTCGTGAAGTAAAAGTAGGTGATACTATTACCGATTCCGCAAACCCGACCCAAAACCCAATTGCTGGTTTTGAGGATGTAAAACCCATGGTGTTTGCTGGAATTTATCCCGTAGATACAGAAGATTTTGAAGACCTACGCTCTTCCATGGAAAAGTTGCAATTGAACGATGCTTCTTTGGTTTTTACTCCCGAAAGTAGCGCTGCTCTGGGCTTTGGTTTTAGATGTGGGTTTTTGGGAATGTTGCATATGGAGATTATCCAAGAACGTTTGGAGCGCGAGTTCGATATGACGGTAATCACCACGGTGCCCAACGTAAGCTACCACGCATACACCACCAAGGGAGATTTGGAGCCCATTATTGTAAACAATCCCACGGATTTGCCCGACCCCTCCACAATTGACAGGGTGGAAGAACCTTATATTAAAGCGACCATCATTACAAAATCTGATTTTGTTGGCAATGTAATGTCACTCTGTATAGAAAAGCGTGGGCAGATTGTTAATCAAACATACTTGACCACCGAACGCGTTGAACTCATTTTTGATATGCCTTTGGCAGAAATCGTTTTTGATTTTTACGATCGTTTAAAAACTGTTTCCAAAGGGTACGCATCTTTTGATTATTCTCCTATTGGAATGCAAACATCAAAACTGGTTCGTGTGGATATTTTGTTGAACGCTCAACCAGTTGATGCTCTTTCTGCGCTAGTTCATTTTGATAATGCGTACCACATTGGTAAAAAAATGTGTGAGAAATTAAAAGAATTGATTCCTAGACAACAGTTCGATATTCCGATACAAGCTGCTATAGGTTCCAAAATTATTTCAAGAGAAACTATAAAGGCTTTGCGAAAAGATGTTACCGCCAAATGTTATGGTGGTGATATTTCCCGTAAACGTAAATTATTGGAAAAGCAGAAAAAAGGTAAAAAGCGTATGCGCCAAGTAGGCAATGTGGAAATACCACAGCAAGCTTTTATGGCCGTGCTTAAATTGAATGATTAAAAGAAATAATTGTTCTCTTGCTTATTGTTGATGGGCTTTCTGACGCTCACCAACCGCATACCATAGCCGCAATCCCTCGCTTAAACTGTTTTACCATTGGGGTTCCGGATTGGCAATTTTTGGATGGCAACTCACAAGCGTCTTATGATTAACCTTTTTTTTCAATTCAATTAATAGCTGCCCCTATTTAAATTGTTATCATTCTTCCTCAGCATTAGGTTCCGCCTCCAATTCCAATAATTTGCCCAAGTAAACCAATTTATTGCCTTCACCCTTTGGCGTAAAGTCCTTGCTATTGGCAGGAATAATTTCAATGTTGCCGTCAGGAGATTTGGTGAACAACGGAACAATCTCTCTCTGTTTTTTGGTAATGTCTATTAAACTGTCGTAATGTTCTTTGTTTTTAAGGTCTATCTCATGAATGGTTGGGTGTTTGCGAACCGTGTCCATCAATTGGATAAAATCATCTGTGTGGGAGAAAAGTCCTTCTTTTGGGTTGTTTTTTGGGTCATTTACCTCATCGGTGTTTACTAGTCTAAATGCACCGTTTTCACCAAATTGCTTTCGGAATTTATTTATCGCAAACCTGTTGATCTCCGAATTCCCCGTCAATGCCATTAAATATCCCATATCGTTAAGCTCAATATTATCAACCAAACTATCGGAGAAGATATTGGCGGTAATAGCTTCAAGGCCTAGTTTTTTAGCTTTTTCAACATTGGTTTGATTGTTGTCTATCAACACAACGTGCCGGTTATTTTTCCTTAGATAGTTTCCGATAAGCCTGGATAGTTTAGAAGCGCCGATAATCAAAATGCCTTCAGAATTTTTCAAGAAAACACCAACAAGTTTTGCAAATAAACGTGCCGTGGTAGCGTTCAATAAAACGGTACCCAGCACTATCATAAAAACCAATGGGGTAATGTATTCTGCTCCAGGTTCTCCCCTTGACATCAATTTAGAGCCAAAAAGTGATGCAATACCTGCAGCCACGATACCGCGCGGTCCTACCCACCCTATAAATATTTTCTCGTTTAATTTTAAATTTGAGCCTTGAGAACTTAAAAACACCCCCAAGGGCCTTATTATAAAAACAATTATTGCAAAAAGGGCCACCGTATTCCATGTGTATATCAGTTCCAAATCACTAATATTTATATTGGCGGCCAACAGAATAAAAAGAATGGAAATCAATAATACACTAAGAGATTCCTTAAAATAAAGCAATTCCTTTATGTTCGGGAGGTTCATGTTGCCAAGAACCATTCCCATAACTACCACGGCCAACAATCCTGATTCATGGGCAAACAGATCTGATTCTACATAAACCAAAAGCACTGTGGACAAGGAAACCACGTTCAACAAATAGTGGGGAATAAAATCCTTTTTTATTGCAAATGCTAGCGCATGGGCAAACGTAAACCCGAAGGTTGTACCGAACAAAATAATTTTACCAAATTCAATCAATGCTGTTTGGGTAAATGCCTGCCCTTCCCCAACACTAATAAATTCAAACACCAATACGGCAACAAGAGCGCCGATGGGGTCAATTAATATTCCTTCCCACTTTAATACAGCAGACACATCCTTTTTAAGTGGAATATTTCTTAAAATTGGTGTGATTACAGTAGGGCCAGTAACTATGATCAACCCTGAAAACAAAAAGGAAATTTGCCATGAAAGGCCAAAAATATAATGTGCAGCAATTCCTGCGCCAAAAAAGGTAACCACTGTGCCAACGGTTATCAATTTACTTATAACCGGGCCAACATTGGAAATCTCAGCTCTTTTTAAGGTTAAACCACCTTCAAAAAGTATCACACTTATTGCAAGAGACACAAAATAATAAAGTCCATCTCCAGGGAACAGCCCTTTTTGACCATTCCAGATGGGTTCTATTAATTTTGATCCATCTACTGTGTAGAGCGTGGCTATAGGACCCACCAACAACCCTATCAAAATAAGAGGTAAGATCGCAGGTAATTTAAATCGCCAAGCCACCCATTGTGCAATAATGCCAAGAATTATAATTCCCGCAAGTTCGACCATAGTCTTAGTTTTGCGGAAATTTACAGTTTTTCTTTTAGAAAATCATTTATCCGCAGGAACACATATTGATTTTTGCTTATCCGTCATGTTTATTTTGTCAAAAAACAGCATTCTTAAAAACACAGTCCTTTTTTTTGTTAAAATACGGCCAATATATCCTTGTTTTTTCGCCATTTGGACAGCGCTTTTGTTATTTTGCAGGTCATTTTATTTTCCAAATGACAATTTATCCCATAGAAACAGGAAATTTTAAGTTGGATGGCGGCGCCATGTTCGGCGTCGTCCCAAAATCTATCTGGAACAGAACCAATCCTGCCGACGCAAACAATATGATTGATTTGGCCGCTCGCTGCCTATTGATCGAGGATGGCAACAGACTTATTTTAATTGATAATGGTCTTGGGAACAAACAATCTGAAAAATTTTTTAGTTACTATTACCTGTGGGGTGACCATACCTTGGACGCTTCTTTAGAGAGTATTGGTTTTCACCGTGATGATGTAACCGATGTATTCTTGACCCATTTGCATTTTGATCATTGTGGAGGTAGCATACAGTGGAACAAAGACCGAACCGGATACGAGCCCGCTTTTAAAAATGCACGTTTTTGGACCAATAAAGATCATTGGGAATGGGCGACACGACCAAATGCTCGAGAAAAAGCTTCCTTTTTAAAAGAAAACCTTACACCCATGCAAGAAAGTGGGCAATTACAATTTATAGACCGTAACAACGGTTCGTTTATAGAAAATTCTGAACTTGGTTTTGGTATCCATTTTGTGGATGGCCATACCGATAAACAAATGTTGCCGCATATATCCTACAAGGGAAAAAGTTTGGTTTTTGTGGCCGATCTAATTCCAACGGTAGGCCATATACCCTTACCATATGTTATGGGATATGATACCCGTCCTTTATTAACCCTAAAAGAAAAAGCATCTTTCTTAAACCAAGCCGTAGAAAATGATTGGCTTTTATTGTTTGAGCATGATGCCCACAACCAAATCTGTTCTTTGAAGCAAACTGAGAAAGGAGCACGTTTAAACCAACTGTTTACCTATGACGAACTGTTCAAAGCACAATAATCCTATACTTTTTACAAAAAAATTTATGAACTGCACATTTAACAAACTATCGTTCCTATCAATCGCCGCTGCCTTATTTTTAATGGGTTGTGGGTCCACCTCTTTGGTTTCAACACCTGTTGAGAACATTGACACTGTACCCTTAAAAGTCTCGGAGCTTACAGATACAGAAAAGAAAAACTGGGGACACCTAGACCTTCTGGCAGACACCATTCCGGGTATGAGCGTAAATAGGGCTTATAACGAAATCATTAAAAACAATAAAGGTAATACGGTTGTGGTTGCTGTTTTGGATTCAGGAATGGATTTAGAGCACGAGGATTTAAAGGGTGTTCTCTGGACCAATACTGATGAAATTCCAAACAACGGCAAAGATGATGATGGTAACGGATATGTAGACGATGTGCATGGTTATAATTTTTTAGGAGATTCTTATAATGAGCAACTGGAATATGTTAGAATGCTCCGCTTGAACATTGGAAACGCATCGGAAAGAGCAGAAGCCAGACTTTTGTTGGACAAAGAATACCCAGAAGCCGTTCAGAATAAACAACAGTATGAGCAAATCTATCAAGTTGTAAAAGGGGCTGATCAATTGGTTAAGGACGACTTAGGAAAAGAAACATATACTAAAGATGACTTACTCTCCATTGAGCCAAAAACCGAACAAATGGAGCAAAGTGTTGCTGTGTTAACGCAAATGTTTACTTATGGCGATAGTATTACAGAGGTCATGGAAGAACTTGAAGAAGGAATCAAATACTTTTCCGAACAGGCAAACTATAACCTTAACAAAGACTTTGATGGACGTACTGCGGTGGGTGACGACCCTTACGATATTACCGATGTTCCTTATGGTAACGGTAATCCACAAAACCAAGTGGATTCTGAAAGCCACGGAACCCACGTTGCAGGAATAATCGCTGCAAAAAGAAACAATGGTATTGGAGTGAATGGTGTTGCCAATAATGTAAAAATTATGAGTATTAGAGCAGTTCCAAATGGTGACGAGTACGACAAGGATATTGCTTTGGGTATTCGATATGCCGTTGATAATGGAGCTACCATTATCAACTGTAGTTTTGGAAAATCTTTTTCACCAAAGGCCGAATGGGTGTACGACGCGATAAAATATGCCGCTAGTAAAGATGTTCTGATCGTGCATGCCGCTGGAAACGATGGAGAGGATTTAGAGCTTGAAGAAAACAAAAATTATCCGAATGACCACCAATTTGGAGGCACAGAGTTTGTTGATAACATGATTACTGTAGGTGCCCTTTCCAGCAGTTATGGCTCTGACATGGTAGCCTCTTTCTCCAATTATGGCAATCAAAGTGTAGATGTTTTTGCTCCGGGAGCCGAAATATATTCAACCATGCCCAATAATGAATACACGTTTCAAGGAGGAACTTCCATGGCCGCTCCTGCAGTGGCCGGTGTCGCCGCATTAATTCGTTCCTTTAACCCAGAATTAACCGCATCACAAGTAAAAACCATCATCATGCAGTCCGGTCTCAGAACAAAAACATCTATTATTGTAGCTGGGGACGAGACCAAAGCCACGACTTTCGATAAAATCTCAAAATCAGGTAAAATGGTCAATGCATATAATGCCTTAATTTTGGCAAACAACATCTCAAACGGTAAAATGACCTTAGAAAGCAATTCAAAGTAATATATGAGACATTTACAATCCCTTTTTTTTACAGTTTTTTTCGGGGCCGCTTTTTATTTGAGCGCACAAAGTTCAAGTAGTTGGCAACAACATGTGGATTATACCATGGACGTACAAATGGATGTGAAAACATACCAGTACACCGGCACCCAAAAATTAGTCTACACCAACAATTCTCCAGATGAATTAACGCGTGTTTATTATCATTTGTACTACAATGCATTTCAGCCCGGTAGTGAAATGGATATTAGACTCCAAAACATTAAAGATCCGGACAAAAGAATGATGGAGGACGGAAAGAGCAGGATTGCCTCCCTTACGGAAAGTGAAATTGGATATTTGCACGCAAAATCCCTTACCCAAGATAATCAGCCTGTTTCTTTTTTCGAGGAGGGGACAATTCTAGTGGTAGATTTGGCCAAACCTATTCCAGCAGGAGGAAAATCCACTTTGGAAATGACCTTCGAGGGTCAAGTTCCACTACAGATAAGACGTGCCGGGAGAAACAGCAGCGAAGACGTTGCCCTCTCTATGAGCCAATGGTACCCAAAACTTTCAGAATATGATTTTGAAGGATGGCACCCTAACCCATATATTGCCCGTGAATTTCATGGTGTATGGGGTGATTTTGATGTAAAAATCACTTTAGACAAAGATTACACGGTCGGAGGAACGGGTTACCTACAAAACCCCCAAGAAATTGGACATGGTTATGAAGCTACTGGAACCAAAATAAAAACTAAGGGGAAAACACTTACATGGCACTTTAAGGCGCCCAACGTACACGACTTTATGTGGGCTGCAGACCCTGAATATATTCACGATATATACGAAATGGAGAATGGCCCAACACTTCATTTCTTTTACAAAGACAATCCAGAATTCAATGAAAACTGGAAAAACCTTCAGCCAAAAACAGCTGCTGCAATGACGTTCTTTAATAACAATATTGGTGAATATCCGTACGACCAATATTCTGTTATTCAAGGAGGTGATGGTGGAATGGAATATGCCATGAGTACATTGATCACCGGTGAGCGCGAATTTGGAAGCCTCGTTGGGGTAATGGTCCATGAACTTGCTCACTCGTGGTTTCAGCATGTACTCGCAACCAACGAATCCAAACACGAATGGATGGATGAAGGATTTACTTCATTTATCAGTAGCCTCTGTATGAACCAAATTATGGAACAGAACAAACAAAACCCTTTTGAGGGGTCTTACCGAGGTTACTATGCCTTGGTAAATTCTGGTTTGGAGATGCCACAATCCACACATGCCGACAGATACACAACCAATTTTGCCTATGGTATTTCCGCCTACAGCAAAGGCGCCATATTTCTTTCACAGCTTGGTTATGTTATTGGTCAAGACAAGCTCATGGAAACCATCAAAAAGTATTTTAATGATTTTAAATTCAAGCATCCTGTGCCCAACGATATCAAAAGAACGGCAGAGAAAGTGTCTGGGATGGAACTTAACTGGTACTTAACGGATTGGACACAGACCACCAATGCCATAGATTACGGTATTAAAAGTGTTGAAGCAGATGGCAACAAAACCAAAGTGACCATGGAGCGCATTGGGGAAATGCCAATGCCTTTAGATATCTTGGTAGTGGGAAAAGATGGCACACAAGAAACATATTACGTTCCATTACGTATGATGTACGGTGAAAAAGACAATCCTTATCCCAACTTAAAACGAACTGTTTTGGAAGATTGGCCTTGGGCGTACCCTACATATGAGTTTACTTTGGACATGTCACTGGATAATGTCCAGGCTATCATGATAGATCCGTCTCAGTTAATGGCCGATGTAGAGGGTGAAAACAATATATATCAAGTAGAAGAATAAATTGTTCTTTTAAAACATAAATATTTAAGGGTGGCCCGTTGTGCCGCCCTTTTTTAATTGATGGTAAAATTTATTTAAGTAATTTACCCCTTTAAAGGAGCTGCCCCGATTATGTTAGAAGAAAATACGGATTTAAATAAAACTGAAACACCCTCTGGTTCCAATGAAAGTTGCATTGTAGATTTTTCCTTTTCTAAAAAAGAAAAACTTACCAATAAAAAACAATTTGAGGCACTTTTTACGGAAGGCAAAAATTTACGCGAATTTCCCTTAAAACTTATTTACCTCAACACCGCTTTTAAAGAAGAAGTGCCTATAAAAGTTGCTGTGGTTGCTCCAAAAAAAAAGTTTAAAACCGCAGTACAGCGCAATAAAATAAAGCGTCTTTTGCGAGAAGCGTACAGACGTAACAAAGCTCCTATTTTTAACAACATTGAGGGAAATTTTGCGTTCATATTTTTATACCTTGGCAAGAAGACACCCAGTTTTAGTGAAGTAGATTTTGCCATGAAAAAACTGTTAAGGGCATTTATAAACAAAGAATTCCATGAAAAGATTGATTAAAAAGAAGGTTTTGATTCCCGTTTTGGCAGTTGCCTTTTTGGTCGGTGCCAGCAGTTTTAAAAGCGACTTTTTTGAGATTGCCAAACAGATAGAGATATTTACCACGCTATTTAAAGAGCTCAATATGAATTACGTGGACGAAACCAATCCAGCAGAATTGATGGATTCGGCCATAAAAAATATGTTGGGCGAACTGGATCCATACACCCAATTTTTGAATGAACAGGACGTTGAATCCTACAAAATTAACAATGCCGGGGAGTATTCGGGCATAGGAGCGCTAGTACGTTCTTATGAAAACAAATTGATGGTTGTAGAAACTTATCAAGATTATGCAGCTGATAAAGCAGGATTAAAGGCCGGAGATGAAATTATCAAAATCGGGGAAACCTTGGTTGCCGATTTTGATGACAATGCTGGAGAGTTGCTTAAAGGTGCAAACAACTCCAAAGTGACTGTTACTTTTTTACGACAGGGAGAAACTAAAACCGCCACCATTACCCGTGAAGGTGTAGAGGTGGATGCGGTTCCTTTTTATGATATGATCGATTCTAAAACAGGATACATAGTCTTGTCCCGTTTCAATAAGAAAGCTTCAAGCCAGACCAAATCGGCAATGCAAGACCTTAAGGGTCGGGGCGCCGAAAGATTGGTTTTGGACCTAAGGGGGAATCCTGGAGGATTATTGTCGGAGGCCATTAATGTAACAAACCTTTTTGTGCCCAAAGGGGAATTGATCGTAACCACAAAATCCAAAGTAAAAAAGTTTAACCAAGAATATAGGACAAAAAATAAAGCCGAAGATGAAGAAATCCCGCTGGTAGTGCTTATAGATGGAAAAAGCGCATCGGCCAGTGAAATAGTTTCCGGTGGATTGCAGGATTTGGACCGCGCTGTAATTGTTGGGGCAAGAAGTTTTGGTAAAGGTTTGGTGCAACGCCCTTTAAAGCTCACCTACGGAACGCAATTAAAGGTTACTATTTCCAGATACTACACCCCCTCTGGACGATGTATACAATCATTGGACTATTGGAATAGAGATGCTGAAGGAAACGCGGTTCGCAACACCAAATTCAATGAATACACAACAAAAAATGGCCGAAAAGTTTGGGATGGTGGAGGAGTTATGCCGGATGTAACCATAGAATCTTTAAGAACAAATTCGCTTATTGATGCTTTAGAAACAAACAATATAATTTTTGATTTTGCAACAGATTATTTCTACGACCACAGTTTCAGCTCTGTTGATGATTTTATATTTTCAGATAGCGATTACTCTGCTTTCAAATCCTATGTAAAAGAACAGAATTTTACTTTTCAAACAAAAACAGAAAAGCTTTTAGAGGAATCCATCAATACAGATGACACATTATTGGGTTCAGAGGTTCAAGGAAAATATAAAGATCTTTTACTGGCTGTAAGCAAGGGCAAAATAACCGCTTTGGACAGCTATAAAAGTGAAATAAATAAAAACCTGGAAGACGAAATCATAACCCGTTATTTTTACAGGAATGGTCTTTATAAATATTACCTTACACATGATGATGCCATTCTTACCGCCAAGGAACTGCTTTCCAATAGCAACAAATATTCCAGTATTTTAAAATAATCGTATCCTTCAAAACAACCCATATGGGTTATCCATCAATTCATATCATGTAGCCGTCAATTTTTTCAAATAGAGTCGGGTTTATAGCCCTACCTTAAAGAAAAAAATTGTTCATGACCTATACAGTACTTACCTTGATTTTGGTCGGGTTTATTCTTTTGTTCTGGCTTTACAATTTAATGTACAATTGTTTTTCTAAATCCTTTTGTGTTCTGAAAAACCAAAATAATGGCTCCGTTACCACAAAGGATGCTTCCATTATTTCTGTGACTACCCTCAAAAAAAGCAAAAAACCTTTGTTGGAGCTATTGCTGCTTTTTGAAAACTTTTCTGGGCATCATATTCATAGAAAATTACGGGTTTGGGACAGTAAGCCCCAATTAAATCGATTTGAACCGGATAAAACTATTCCTATTGGCCTTAACATCGCCAGAAAACCCAAAGACCCAGTGTTTCTTTCGCAACAGATGTGCCGATTTTCTTTTGTATTTGTAATCATATGCAGTTTAAAAACCATCATTTATGTTACAGGCTGCTATGTATTAATGAGCGAGGCATTGGAAAGGATATTTTCTGAACCAAACAGATATGAGCTTATTTTTAAATCATCCAATACATGGCAAATAGGTATTGTACTTATTCCTGTAAGTGTTTTGTTCTACCTGCTTTTACAAAAAATTGGTGTTTTATCGAATGGTAAAGCCATGACTCAAAATTGGAATTCTTTGTATTATGGAACTGGCGCTACAGCAATTGTTTCTGGGTATCGGAAAACCGGAACTTTTATAAAGGGTAATCCTTTGATACAATTCCATTATACATTTAAGACCCATAATGGACAAATAGTAGAAGGAAATGATACTAAAATCATGGAAAACAATCAATCTCCTCAGGATACCGATCATTTGGAGGTTATGTATCTTCCCAATAACCCTTCGGTTTCCCGAATTACCGAAAACCTGGAGTCTATGGGGTTTAACAACATTCTTAATATACTGTTTATGGTGTTGTTCTTTATTTTTTCCGCGGTTTTTCTCTTTTCTTTTTACCAAACCGTTTTCGGTACTTGAATTTATAATTAAAAAAGAAGGAATAAACCCTATTTTTGAGCATGCAACAACTAAAAGTCTGTGAACTTTTTGCCGGGGTTGGAGGTTTTCGATTAGGATTGGAAAACACAGAACACTATAAAGTAGTGTGGAGCAACCAATGGGAGCCTTCTACCAAAATGCAACATGCATCCTTGGTTTACGAGGCTCGTTTTGGTGCCGAAAATCATTCGAACACCAATATAGAAACTGTGGAAACAATAGAAATTCCTGACCATGATATTCTCGTGGGCGGTTTTCCATGTCAAGATTATTCCGTGGCCACATCTCTAAAAAATTCCAAAGGACTTATTGGCAAAAAAGGAGTGCTTTGGTGGTCCATCCATCGGATTCTTTCCGAAAAAAAGAACAAACCAAAATATCTTTTTTTAGAGAATGTAGATCGTCTTTTAAAATCGCCCTCTACACAACGTGGACGGGATTTTGCGGTAATGCTCCGAAGTTTATCAGATTTGGGATATGCAGTGGAGTGGCGCGTAATCAATGCGGCAGAATACGGAATGCCCCAACGCCGGAGGCGCGTTTTTTTTCTGGCATATTTAAAAGGTAGTGCGATCCACTCAAAACTAAAAAATACACCTCCCGCTGATTGGATTTTGCACGATGGCACTTTCTGTGATTCATTTCCACTTGAACAAACTGCTCAAAATTTAGTTTCTTTTGAGCTAGACAAAGATTTGGTTGCTTTATCCAATACCTTTAATAATAAAAAAAGCCTTTCCCCTTTTTTAAATGCTGGTGTCTGTATTGAAGGTAAAGTGACCACATTAAAAACCACACCTTCTTTCGATGAAAAACGAACAGTACTATCCGATATTTTAGAAAAGGACGACATTGCTCCGGAATATTATATAGACGAAGCCGATTTGCCCAAATGGGAATATTTAAAAGGCTCCAAAAAAGAAATACGCAAGACCAAAGCTGGTTTTGAATACAATTACAGCGAGGGCAGTATGGTTTTCCCAGACGCCCTTGATCAACCTTCCAGAACTATAATAACCGGCGAGGGCGGTAAATCCCCATCCCGGTTTAAGCACGTGGTCCAAACCCCAAAGGGACTGCGAAGACTTTTACCTATTGAATTGGAACGGTTGAACATGTTTCCGGACAATCACACCAAATTGGATGGCATTTCTGATGCCAAACGTGCCTTTTTTATGGGCAACGCACTAGTGGTCGGGATTGTGGAAAAAGTTGGTGCTTCCCTGTTCCGGAAAATAACCGAAATTGAAAAGCAAGTTCAAAGCTGATCTATCCAAAGAAAAAAAACTAACCCCCTTACTGGATTCTTATTATCAAAAACACTTGAAGCTTTATAGTTTTGAGCGTGTTTTCGACTTAAAACGTCAATTGCTGGGCATTGATCTTATCCTAAAGGACAATCGTTCGGAAAAGCAGTTTTTTGTGGATGAAAAAGCCCAGTTGGATTATATAAACGAAAGCTTGCCCACGTTTGCTTTTGAGTTATATTATCAGAAAAATGGCGTTCAAAAACAGGGATGGTTGTTCGATTCTTCGAAAAAAACACATTTTTACGCCTTGGTCACCAGTATTTATTCGGATGAAGAGGATGTTTTTACATCCTGTAATATCACGATGGTAAACAGAGAAAAATTAATTTCCTGTTTACATAGTTTGAGACTTAATCAAGAACATTTGAAAAGGTTTATTTCCAAAAATAAAGATAGACACGGTAAATTGATACTGGATGAACTCAACCCTAAAACCGAAGGATATCTGTTCTTCTCAAGAAATAACAAAGCAGAACAACCTATAAACCTCATTCTTAAATTGGACTATTTAATAAAAATTGGTGTGGCTAAAAGGTTAGTTTAATATAAAAAATTTAGTTTTTCAACATTCTCTTATGTGGAATCCCATCTTCCAAATATTCTTCTCCAATGGCGTTAAAACCCAATTCCGTATAAAATTTTAGTAAATAGGTTTGTGCCGAAATCTCGATAGGCTTGTTGGGAAATCTTGCATCGATTGTATCCAAAGAGGATTGCATAATATGTTTGCCTAAACCATATTTTCGTTGGTCCGAGCTTACCACTACCCTACCGATACTTACATTTTCAAAATAATCCCCTGGTTTAAAAATTCGAGTGTAGGCAACAATATCATCATTTTTAACTCCTATGACATGGAGCGCTTTTTGGTCCTTGTTGTCCAAATCTTGGTACACACAGTCCTGTTCCACTACAAAAACCTCGCTGCGGAGGCGTAAAATTTGATAGAGTTCTTTAGTAGTGAGCTGATCAAAGGTTTTTACGGATACTTGCATCAATCTTGGACTATTACGTTTTTAGAATCACATTTGTCGAACTCAGGTTGGATATTCACATGATTGATTCCATGCTTATGGTAGACATGTTCCTCAATTTTTTCCAATATTTCATCAAACTCCGAAAGTCGGATATCCTTTTTAAAATCGATATGTGCTTCCATGTGCACTTCTTCTTCATTTAATTGCCAAATATGAACATGGTGCACATTTTTTACGGGATCTATGGTACAAATAGATTCGACAATATCTTGTATAACCACGGATTTTGGAGTAAAAAGCATCAATACTTTGGTCGATTCTTTCAATAGGTCGTACCCCATATAAATAAGATATACACCTATAATCATGGTCAATACTGCATCTACCCAAAAAATTTGAAAATACTTCATTAAAATACCACCTATCAATACTGCCACGGAGGCCATCATATCCGTAAGCAAATGTAAATAGGCGGATTTCATGTTCATGTTGTGGTCGGAATCCTTTTTTAATAATAAGACACTAAAACCATTACCTGCTATGGCAATCAAAGCCATCCAAATTACAAGGTTGGATTCTATCTGTTGAGGATTCATTAGCCGTTCTACAGCTTCTTTCATTAAAATAATAGCAACAACAACAAGGGTAGCAGCATTTATAAATGCTGCTAAAATTTCGGCACGTTTATAACCAAAAGTTTTTAGCTTCGATGCTTTTTTTTTACCTAACCTTCTAGCTCCATAACTTATTATCAAAGAGAGTACATCACTAAAGTTGTGAAGAGCATCGGACAACAACGCCAAACTTCCAGAAATAAAACCACCTATAATCTGTGCCAGAGTAATACCTATATTTAGAACAATGGATATTAATAGGTTTCTACCCATTAAATCGCCATGAGCATGCGAATGTCCATGATTATGGTGGTGATTGCCCATAAATATTATCTACATGGTATTTTTTCAATTCTTCTTTCGTGTCTACCTCCCTCAAATTGAGTATTTAAAAAGGTTTCAACCATTTCCAATGCCTGCGGAAGTGAAATAAAACGAGCTGGTAGACTTAAAATATTGGCATTGTTATGTTCTCTGGCCAATTTGGTAATTTCTTTGTTCCAACAAAGTGCCCCTCTAACGTTCTGGTGTTTGTTTATGGTCATTGAAGCTCCATTGCCACTCCCACAAATAACAATACCATAATCTACCTTTCCTTCTTCTACATCGGTAGCCACAGGATGTGTAAAATCAGGGTAATCCACACTATCGGTACTATCGGTACCATAATTTATAACTTCAATTCCCTTAGATTTTAATAAACCTATAATAGCTAATTTATAATCGGTTCCAGCGTGGTCGTTTCCTATTGCAATTTTCATGATTTTCTATTAAAATGGATGCTAAACAAAGGTACAATATCTTTTAATTTGATACTGTTTATAAAAACCAGGCTACTTTTTACATCTAATTAAAAAACAACCAATTAACAATTAGGGAATTTTGTTGATTAATTACCCAAAACTAATGGTAACCAAATTTTGTTTTTCAAGAAAATAGATCATTACTAATAATTAGTTAACCATGGGTAGATATTCCATCAAAAATTAATCAACCTATATGAAACGATTTTTGGTAGTAGTTAACATTAAAAATACATTTACTTTTCAATAATTTTATGTTGACAACGGTTATTAAAGACCGTGCATAAAATTTATAACATCCTGATTATTATATTTATTGTAACATGATAAATTGTGAACAAATTGTTTTCTATGTTCAAAGCAATTATTATCCTAAAATGTTATTCTACATTTCAACGATCAATCATAATCATCATTTTAATTAAATTTAAAAAAGAAGAAAAAATATAATATTGATAATTGTTGATAAAAGTCTTTTTGTTGTGATTACTCATCCTTTCCTTATTAGCCAAGGATTATAATTTGTATTTTTCAAAAAAATAAGGACGTTAATGTCAAAGAAAAAAAAAAGAGCTGGTAGTCAGCGAAAGAATGAAATTACGAAGGGCATTTTCACCGTATTGGAAAACGAACCTTCTAAAGCATTTAATTACAAGCAGATAGCTTCTAAATTAGGTATAACTGATACACAAGATAGGAACCTATTAATCAATCGTTTAGGGCAGTTAAAGGCCAGTGAACGTATAGTTGAGCCAGAAAGGGGGAAATATCAAAAAATACCATCATTGCACACCTATTTTACAGGACGTGTAGATCTTACCACAAGTGGGAATGCTTATATTGTTGTGGATGAGTTGGAAGACGATATTTTTGTACAAAACAATAATTTGAACGGAGCCTTCCATGGTGATACGGTTGAGGTATTTATAAAACCCCGTCGTAAGAGCAAAAAAATGGAAGGTGAGATTTCCAAAGTTCTAGAAAGAAAGAAAACATCTTATGTAGGTGTTGTGGACAAACAAAAAAGTTTTGCCTTTGTTAGACCTACCGATTCTAGAATGTACACTGATATTTTTGTGCCACCCGAAAAACTAAATAAAGCAAACGATGGAGACAAAGTATTGGTAAACTTAGGGGATTGGCCCGATGATGCAGATTCACCCTACGGAGAAATTGTAGAAGTATTAGGTAGACCTGGTGAACATCATACAGAAATCCACTCAATTTTAGCGGAGTATGGTCTTCCATATGAGTTCCCGTATGAAGTGGAAGAGTTTGCCAAAACATTGGATACCAGTATAAAAGAAGAAGAAATTGCAAAGCGTAGGGATATGCGTGATGTTCTTACCTTTACTATTGATCCAAAAGATGCCAAGGATTTTGATGATGCTCTTTCCTATCAAAAATTAGAAAATGGTAATTATGAAATAGGGATTCATATTGCCGATGTGTCCCATTACGTGTTACCTGATACCATTCTGGAAGAAGAAGCCTATAACAGAGCAACTTCCGTGTACTTGGTGGATAGAGTAGTTCCTATGTTGCCAGAGGTATTGTCCAATAAAGCATGTTCTCTACGTCCCAATGAAGAAAAATATACATTTTCTGCCATTTTTGAAATGGACGATAATGCTCGACTGGTAAATCAATGGTTTGGAAGAACGGTCATTAACTCCAACGAGCGGTTCGCCTACGAAGAGGCGCAACATATTATTGAAACTGAAGAAAATAAAATTTCTAAGGAAATTTCTATTAGGGGCAATGCCTATTCGGTTTCAGAAGAAGTTGTAGACGCGGTTCTAACTTTTGATAGATTGGCAAAAATCATGCGACAAGCGCGCATGGATGCAGGGGCTATTTCGTTTGATAAAATAGAGGTAAAATTTAATTTATCAGAAGACAATGAACCTATTGGTGTTTACTTTAAGGAAACCAAGGATGCCAATAAACTTATTGAGGAGTTTATGTTGTTGGCCAATAGAAAAGTGGCAGAGTTTATAGGTAAACAGAAGAAAACATTTGTATATCGTATTCACGATAAGCCCGATGAAGATAAATTAATAGCCCTGAACAGTGTTGTTTCCAAATTCGGACACAGTCTTAACTTAAAGGATAGTAAGAGCATTAATCAATCACTGAATAAGTTATTGGAGGATGTTAAAGGTAAAAAAGAACAGAACCTTGTGGATACCTTGGCTATTCGTAGTATGAGCAAAGCCATTTACACTACAGAGAACATTGGCCATTACGGATTGGGATTTGACTATTATACGCACTTTACATCACCTATTCGACGCTATCCGGATGTAATGGTTCACCGATTGTTACAACATTATCTTGATAAACAAAAAACACCAAAAGCTGAATTTTACGAAGAAAAGTGTAAACATTCGTCCAATATGGAGTTATTAGCAGCCAATGCGGAACGGGATTCTATAAAATATATGCAGATTAAATTTATGGAAGATCATAAGGACCAAGAATTTTTGGGTGTGATTTCCGGTGTAACAGAGTGGGGAATTTATGTGGAAATTATAGAAAATAAATGTGAGGGAATGGTTCGTATCCGAGATATAAAGGATGATTATTATGTGTTCGATGATCGCCAATATGCCATTATAGGGGAGCGAACCAAACGAATGTACCAATTAGGTGACGAAGTTTATGTGATGGTGAAAAGTACCGATTTGGTCAAAAGACATTTGGACTTTGCGTTGATTGGTAAGAACACATGATACTATTTTGGAATAAAATTTGTTATTTTATTGATAACCAAATTTTTATAACATGAAAGTTATTGCGACTGTTATTTTTTTCCTATCGCTACAATGTGTTGAAGCCCAGGATGAAACAGTAACACAAAGCCTACAAAAATTTACGGAAGTGAAAGGATTTGATGGTATTTCCATAAACCTTATCAAATCCAATGAAAACAAAGCTGTAATTACCGGAGCAAATACCACCAATGTAGCTATTGTAAATAATGATGGGGTATTAAAAATTAGGATGGAAATAATTAAAATCTTTAGTGGATATAGAACCTACGTGGATTTATATCATACTGAAGAATTGCTGGTAATTGATGTTAATGAAGATGCAAGAATTTCTTCGGATGATACCTACGTGCAAGGAATTTTAGAACTTAAAGCACAGGAAGGTGGAGAATTGGAAATCAATTGCGAAGTAGAGCAACTATTGATTAAAGCTGTTTCCGGTGGTGAAATATATACCGGCGGATTCTCCAATACTCAAGATATAATTATAAATACCGGGGGTAAGTATAATGGAAAAACGTTTAAAACAAAATTTACGACAATAAACGTAAATGCAGGTGGTAATGCAGAAATTTATGCCTCAGACTATGTAAAGGCCAATGTAAAGGCAGGAGGTGAAGTATTGGTGTATGGAGACCCAACAAAAATGGATGAGCATACACTATTTGGTGGAAAAATTATAAGAATGCACTAAAACATGATTGAAGATATCCAAGCTGCAATCCCATTGGGTTTTTTACTGAGCTTTATGATCGGTCCTGTATTCTTTGTCTTATTGGAAACAAGTGCAACCAAAGGATTTAGGGCTGGAATAAGTTTGGATATTGGTGTTATTATTGCTGATATTGTTTTTTTAATCATTGCCTATTTTAGTAGTTATCAATTACTTGAAAACTTGAGCAACGAACCAGGTCTCTTTGTTTTTGGTGGTATGATTCTTTTGGTGTACGGTATATTTCTTTTTGCTAAAAAGCCTAAAAAAAAATCCAATATAAAGGCAACCAAAGGAACTTACCTTGGTTTAATGGTTAAGGGATTTCTTCTTAATTTTATTAATATTGGCGTTCTTGCCTTTTGGCTGGGTCTAATAATAGTAGTAGGTCCGAGTCTTGATAACAATCCCAATAGAATATTAGTATTTTTTAGTACGGTGTTGTTGGTTTATTTTGGTACCGACCTTATTAAAATACTATTGGCCAAGCAGTTAAAACGATATTTGACCCAAGATCGCATTGTGCTAATTAAAAAAGGATTGGGAATTGTATTGATTGTTTGTGGTATTGTACTTATCAGCAAAGGATTTTTACCAAAAGAAAAATTTGATTTAAAAGAAGAAATAGAAAAGATAAGTTAACAAAAAACCCAGCACATAGTACTGGGTTTTGAGGCATCGAGCGGATTCGAACCGCTGTACAAGCTTTTGCAGAGCTCTGCCTAGCCACTCGGCCACGATGCCGTTTTGGAGTGCAAAGCTAAAAATATTTTATTAATATTTAGTTTTAAAATAATCTAAATATAATTGCCTATTATTTTTGTTATTATAAAATCTTTGAGGCATCGGGTGGACTCGAACCACCATAAAAATCCTTGCGGGATTTTGTCTATCCAATTCGACCACAATGCCTTTTGAATTATTACAAAAATATAAAAGAATTAAATTAATTAGTTCTTTGGTAGAAGTGGTTTATCGAGTAATTTTAAGTTTTACCGAAACATTTTCCACATCACCCCCGATAGGAGGGTTTATTTTAGAAACTGTAACTTCTACCTCGGTTACTTCTATTATTTCTAAAAATATACGGTCAACAATGCGTTTAGCTACATGTTCCAAAAGATTGGAACGCACCATCATTTCCTCTTTTATAATATTATTGAGATGGACATAGTCCACAGTTTCATTTAGTTGATCGGAAATAGCAGGTTTGGAAAGATCAGCGGTCACTTCAAGATCTACCCTGTAATCGCTACCAATAAGCATTTCTTCCCTTAAACATCCATGGTTGGAATGTATCTTTATGTTCTTTAACTTAATTTTCCCCAAAATCCTGAATTAAGATTGCGTAAAAATAGCGCAAAATGGTTAAATCAATACATACATCTACAGTTACTTATTCCTTGGAAGAGATCCATGCCCACAGTGAGTACATGGGTACCTGTGCTATAACCTAAAATTTCGTTTGTAATTACTTGATAAGAATATCCAAAATAGAAATTACTTTTTTTGAATCCAGCTATTGGTGCAATATAAAGAGGTTCTCCCAATTGATCGTTCAAAAAACGATAGGTTAAACCAAGGTAATAATAGTCTTCAAAATCACGGAAACGGAATTTGGTGTTAAGATCTGTCACCGAACGGCCATCACTCTCAAACCATTGAAAAAACACCGATGGTTCTATTTCCAGTTTACTGTTTTTACTTTTGGAAAAACTATACCCTGAATACACGTAATAGTTTCGAAGTTTATTTGGTTCGATGCGAATAATATCCGTGTTGAAATTTGATAAATCCTTATTAAGAACATTTCCAGCATTTAAGCTAAAATAAAATTTGTCATATCGATAAAGTACTCCAAGATCGAAATTATGGTTTGTGGTAGCCTTATCGTCTGATGGTAATTGTCCATTATTTGCTTGGAACTGTTCTACATCTATTCTAAACTGATTAAAGTTGTATGATAGACCAAAGGACAGAAAAACATCATCATACCTATCTAAGGTCAAATGATGGGCAAAAGAAACCCTGGCACCTCGTTGTCTTGTATAACCATTACTATCATTATAAAGTAGCATACCTACTCCCGATCTATTACCAATTCTGGCATCTGCTGCCAAGGTTTGTGTGTCTGGGGCATCCTCAATCCCGACCCATTGCGTTAGTCCGTTTAAACGAACCTTTATATGATCACCAATACCGGCATAGGTCGGCGACATTAAAAATGGATTATCTGCTATGTATTGGGATAATTGGGGTACGGTCAACTCTTGTGCTCTGGCACAAAGTGCCAAGGAAATCAATAGGATAGTTGAGTATACTTTTTTTATCATGGGGTTAAAGTAGGTTAAATGTTATTGTCGATATAGTGTAAAGTGTCCCACAAACTCTCTGTCGTCTTGTTCTCCTTGAAGTTGAACAACGTACCAGTAGTCGCCAGTTGGTAATGGTTTTCCATCATAATTTCCATCCCAACCTTTAATGTTTCGGGTCATCTCTTCCACTACTCTACCATAACGATCATAAATCTTAATTAGTACGTCTGGGAAGCCCTCAATGTTGTCAGGTAGCCATAGATCGTTGAGACCGTCGCCATCAGGGGTGAAAAAGTTCGGAAATTCAACATCTATAAACTCCATAAAGATATCAGCAGTTGCTTCACAACCATTCTCATCGACAACGGTTACTGTATAAGTATCGGTTCTGTTGATGTAAAAGGTATTATCGGAGCCATTATCAATATCATTGAAATAGAATGTATAATCTTCCACACCACCCTCAGCTATTGCTGTTATTTGGTTGATATTGTTATTTTCCAACAGCAATGTAAGTGGTTCGTAAGCTTCAATGGTAAAGTTGTAGGTTGTCATACATCCATTGGCATGAGCAATGGTCAAGTAATGCTCGCCCGGTGTCATATTGGTAAAGTCGGCGGTTAATTGCATATCTGCCGGATCTGTAGAATCCAATGCATACATTAAATCTTCCACAATGGATTCATCTTCCATAACTATGTTCAAATAATTGTCCGGGATAATTCCGGTACACTCATAAACAGGGGTTACAGAAGCGGCAAGGTTGACTCCTGGTTCTATTTCCACAATTACGTTGGTCTCACATCCTTGGGCATCTCTAACAAACACTACATGTGTACCTGCGGTTAAATTTTGAAACAAGAACTGGTCTTGAACAAAGTTATCAGATGCACTTGAGTTAAGGCTGGTTTCATATGGAGCTGTTCCACCTGAAATTTGTACTTCGAATGCACCATCTCCGCTTTCAAAACACACTTCATGCATTATATTATTGGCTTCTGCAACAACAGGTTCTGGTTGTGTAAGCTCAAATTGGAAGGCTATGAAACATCCATTCACATCTTGGGCAATCACATCATATATACCCGGGGCTAAATCTGTAAAGGTATTTTCGGTATCAAATTGATTTAGATTAGGCGAAATGGCATAAAGTATCTCACCAGTTCCACCTGAAACTTCCACGGTAATGGTACCGTCTTCCATACCGGAACATGTTATATTGGTAAATTCTTCTCTATCAACTACTAAAGGCTCTGGATCAACTATGGTAATTACAGAAGATACCTCAACACAGTCTACACTGGTTACTCTTACATAGTAATCTCCTGCCATTAGCTCGCTAAATGTTCCACTGGTTTGTGGTCCATCAACAAGGTTGGTCAAGGCCGCATCACTGAACAATTCGTAACTATAGCTTCCCAGACCACCAGTAGCACTTGCAATAATGGTTGCTGAAGCTTCCCCCATGCAATTTATGATGGCTGCTGAATCGTCTATTTCCAGCATAAGATCTGGAACTTCATCTACAGTAACTTGGTTGGATATCATAGCATCACAACCGTTGGCATCGCGAACGTAATATTGGTAAGTACTTGGTCCTACATCAAACGTATGGGTATCTCCACCACTCATAGCGGCAAAGCTTATTCCGTCTGTACTATAGAAATATGGTGCTGTTCCTCCAGAAGCACTCAACAATATTTGTGCATCATTTGTACAGGTCATTTCACTAAGTTGAATTAGTGATGCCATAACCTCTGTTGGTTCAGTAATGGTAACTTGAGGGGTTTCCATACCACAGTTCCATCCATCGGATACCGTTATGCTATAAATTCCAGCACCCAAACCTGTAAAGGTATCACTGCTTTGTGTGCCAGTTGTAAATGCGATGGTTGTACCTGTTTCATCGTAAATGTTCAATTGGTACATATAAGAACCTTCTCCGCCCAATACATTATCTGCCCATACCGATGCACTGTTGTCCCCATAGCACAATAAATCTATTGGAGCAGCATCTATATCTGCTGTTATTGGATCAGGTTGTGTTAGGGTCAATGTCCTGTCTTCAACACAACTACCATTATCTGTTACCCTTACGGTATAGTTTCCTGCTGATAAGCCAGTGAACAAATAACTGGTCACATCGTTGATGGTATAATCTTGGGTTGTAGTGGTGTTGGTCAATACAATGTCATATGGTGCGTAACCTCCTGTTGGAGCTATTAAAATTTCACCCTGATCATTGGTACAGGTTACATTGGCCATTTCTTGTGGCGTATAATCCAAGGCTGAACTTGGGGAAACTATGGTAATGGTATTGGAATCTTCAATACACTCTGGATATCCTGTTTCTGAAACGCGCACAAAATAGTTTCCACCTACCAACAATGGATCTGTAATCGACATTGGATTGGTGGTTGTATTTCCACTTCCGGTTATGCTGGTGGTTGTACCATCGGCATTGAAAATCTCAAAATCATAAGTTCCTGTGTATCCTGTAACATCGATTTCGAGGGTTCCTGCATCACCAAAACACATAATTGGTGAAGTTGCCGTGGCCACTACGTCAATTGTGTCGTATGGAGCAATGGTATGCGTAGTTTCTACATAACAACCAGTGGTATCGTTGGTAGCCCTGAATGTATAGCTTCCAGGTTCTGTCAACTCAAATGTAGCTGTTGTACCCGTTGAAGCCGTCATTGATCCATAAGGATTTCCAATGGGCAATAACTCAAAAGTATAGGTATCACCACCAAAGCTTTCAGTTACAGTTAAGGTCACCGTTTCTGGATCAACACAAGAGATGGCAATATCTTGATTTAAATTTAGTGTGAATGTGTTCAAAGGTTGCACATCAATACTATCTGGATATTCACATCCATTGGCATCCCTTACGATATAGTTGATAGTTTGAACTGTTCCGTCGTCCACTACGTCAAAAGTGGCAACCGAAGTAAAGCTGTTTCCTTCAAAACTATAAAGGTAAGGCCCTGTTCCACCGGAAGCAGTAACTGTCACCGTTGCTTCGTTAACCGAGTTGCTTGGACTACATGCAAAATCTGTTGCTGTGGCAGAGGCCCCCAATACTGTTGGTTCCCCAACGGTAACGTCAAAAGTATCTTCACAAGCCCTTGATGAAATTACCCTTGCTTGGTAATCACCTGCGGGTAGATTATCAAATACAGGACTTGATTGTGCAAATCGGTAAGGATTTACCAAATCGGACATTTCATAAAGTTCATAGGTATAGACAGGATCTACTACGGTGGCAGGATCTAAAATTACGGTTAAGCTTCCATCAGATCCACCATTACAGCTTACATCTTGAATAATAACATTATCAATTATTGGATCAACTTTGTCATCCAGCTCTTGTGTAACTATATAGGTACAAGGAGTTGCTGTATCGTTGTCGGTTACGGTGAAGGTGTAAATACCCGGCATGGTTAATCCTGTAAATATACCCGTGGTATTTGTTGGAAATGGATTGGAACCATCAGGAAATTCTACTGCGAACTCTAAATTTGCGGAACCACCAGAGACATTAACGGTAATGTGACCTCCAGGATCAACGGTACAGTCAATAGGTTTAATTACGGTGGTGTTGGCTGTCATAGCATCTGTGAGTACTACTGGACCAACAGTTGTGGTACAAGACCACTGATCGGCAATCAATACCTCGTAAGAACCAGCACCAAGACCAGAGAATATGGTGTTTGTTTGTGGGGAACCTACATTAGAACCATCTTTAATCAATTGATAAGTATAGTTGCTTCCTTGCCCTCCTGCTGTTCCAACAACCTCAATCTCACCTTGTAGGTCAGTACAATTTTCCACATTGATTTGCAATGTAGCAGTAATTGGAATAGGGTCAGTTAGGGTTACAGTGTCCACTAGCTGTTCACAACCGCTTGAATCGATAACCCAAGCTTCATAAGTTCCAGTAGCTAGACCTGTAAAGTTTGGACTGGCCACATAGTCACCGGGCACTGTTGGCGAAGAAGTTCCTACATAGTAGGAATATCCGCCCCAACCACCGGCAACATTGGTAATTTGAATGGTCCCATCGTTACCCAAACAGGTAATATCGGTTACCACTGTAGCTCCAGTAATGGCAGCAGCAGGACCAGCAATAGTAAAGGATTCGGTGTACAAACAAGCTGCTCCCGGAGGGTTCGTATCCGTAACTTCTATAAAATAAGTCCCAGCAGCAAGTCCTGTAATAGTAAAGCTTCCATCAGCATCAGAACCTGTGGTCGTTACATCATCACCTGTATTCGTTGGTGTGTTGTTTATATCATAGTACAAGGTATAACTCGTAGCACTTGCATAGGTGATATTGGAACCATCAACAAGGTTCAGTTCCACTTCACCGTTTGTGTCTCCAAAACAGGTGATATCTGTAGTGTTTACTACATTCAAATCCAATACTTCTGGATCTGCCACTTCGTGGGAAACAGTTCTAACACATCCGGTTACTGTGTTTCTTACTTCAAAATTGTGTATACCAACGCTCAGTCCTGTAAAGTTACCCGAGGCCTGGAATACACCAGAAGGCAATTCCCTAAACTCATAGTTTGCAGGATCTGTTGTTGAATTGGTGATAGATCCAATTGCTGTAATTGTGATATCCTCTCCGGTAGCACAAGTAGCAACGGCATCTATGGCAATTGTTGCATTATCTAAACTGTCGAACGGAGCTATAGTAGCTGTTGTTGTTCCAATACACCCATTGCTATCGTACACATTGATGGTATAATTACCACCGTTAATATCGGTTTCGGTGTACACTGGATTATTACCAGATTGAACCACTACGGAACCAGCATCGTTGACAAATTCATAGGTGATATAGTTTCCACTACCTCCAGTTATGGATGCGGTATCAACTGTAATGGTCGCATTGTTCATGTTGTTCCCAGCGGTACATCCAAATTCCACTACCGAAGGAATTGGAACGGATATGTCCGCAGGTTCTGAAATGACAATGTTGAAAATATCATCAAAACAACTGTTGGTTCCTACACCGCGTACGCTATATGTTCCCGCAGGAAGGTTTTCAAAAGTATTGCCGTTCAATACTGCACCAGCGGGCATTGGCGTAAGGGTATAGGACAATGGACTGATTCCATTATCAATTTCCGTAAGGGTAATGCTTCCATTGGTTCCTCCAAAACAAGTTACATCTACGTGTGTTTCGGTAAAGCTTGGTATTGGAGCGTCCGGAACATTAATTGTGATGGTTTTAGGACAGTTTGGTGGAGCTGTTCCCATATCAAACACAATAATATCGTAGTTGCCGGCCGCTGCTGCTCCAGTCCATGTAAATTGGTTGGATGCGTCTAAAGTTAACGTAGTTCTTGCTTCATCATTTGATCCTGGGCCATCTATCATATACTGATAGCTTCCTGATCCAGAGATTACTTCTATCAGCAATTCTGCATTTGCTGCTGCTCCCGGCTCACAATCCAAGGCCACTGTTTGCGTCACCGTGAATTCGAGAGGAGGATGAATATCGAAAGTTTCTGTTTCGATACAGCCATTTAAATCTCTAACGGAGATGGTTTGACCTACGCCAGAACTTAGATTAGATATTGTATGTTCATTACTTCCGTTGAATGTAAAGTTTTGGTACGCCCCGCCATTTACACTTATTTGGAACGGGGCCATGGCCAAAGCGGGATTGTCCAAGGTAACCAAGACTTCAAACAAGCCTTCATCCACACATTCATCTACTATGGCAATTGAAATTTCTGGGCTTGGATCAAGCAGAACTGATACAGGATCACTTTGGATACAATCGTTGGCATCTTTTACATATACAATGTAATCGCCAGCTTCAACATTTGCCGTGCTACTGCTTGTCCATCCAGCTGTAGCTGCTGTTGGAGCAGGATCAGTGTCCAATAAATATAGATACTCATATGGAGCAAGACCAAATTGGGCCGATGCGGTAATTACACCTGCATTAGGATTACAATTGTCGTTTGTTGGCGAATCTGCTGTAACCTGAAGCAAAGTCGGTGATTGTTCAATTAGGAATGGATCCGAAGCAATTACACAACCAGCGTTAGGTCCATCGGCCTCTTCGTAAAGAATATAATATTCTCCAGGGCTCAACCCTAATGCTGTATCGCTTTCCGGACCTCCAACAGCACCGGATAATGTACCTGTAATTCCTGATGTGGTATGGGTGTTGGTGTAGAAAATTTCGTAGTTCACATTGCTTCCTCCGTATCCAGACACGGTAAAGTCAACTGTACCATCGGCAGCTCCAGTACAAGTAATATTGGTTGCGGCATCTATAGTTGATACCAAAGTAGAATTGGTGGCTACAGGAACGGTTGCTTCTTGAATATATTCACAATTGGTGTCCGTATCAAACACGATAAAAGTATAGGTAACACCAGGAGTAAGTCCAGTGAACAAATGGGTATTGTCCGGAGCAGGAAACGAATCCTCTGGAAACCAAGCTGGATCGGCAGCATTGAATGCAGGTGCCGGATAAAGAGCAAAATAAAAGGTTCCCGCTCCTAAAGTTCCATTGGAAGCTTGAGCTTCAACAGTCATTTCTCCACTGCCAGGTGTACAACCAGAGGCTCCGACAGTTGTTATTAAAATATCTGGACCAGTTGTTATTGTAATAGCTGATATATTTTGACAGCCGTTGTCATCTGTAATCTGTATCGTATAATCCCCAAAATCTAGCCCTGTAAAGGTGTGATCATTAGTGCCTGATGAGGTATCATAAGTTAAATTAACACTGTAATCTGTATTGTATACTTGATAAATATAATCTGGTGTCCCACCTGATGCATCAATAGTTATTGTTCCTAACTCGGTAACAGAAGCAACACAAGTAAGGTTGGTATGCGAGATATTTGGCATTATTTGGGTTGGTTCAGAAATCACAACAGGGAACGGAGCGGACACACATCCTTTATCATCCGTTATGGTTACTTCATAAGAACCTGCAGGCAATCCTGTAGTTTGACCTCCATAGTTCGTTGGACCACTAGTTTCTACCACATTGATTGTATACGGTGGCACTCCTACCGAAGTATCAATTATTACATCCAAAGCTCCAGTGGTATCGCCAAAACACAGAATGTCTGTTGGAATAACATTACTGATTACAGGTTGTGTTGCCGGGGTTACAACAATACTGTTGGTGGTGGTTGTACAACCAGCATTATCTGTAACTTGGAAAATATATGTTCCGTCGGTATCTGTTGTGAATATATTTCCGGCAAACCCAGTGGAATTATATGTGGTTCCACCGTCGTTTGACCATTCATAAGTGTAAGGTCCAGAACCTCCATTTGCATTTATGGTTATGGTCGCATCTACCAAACAAGTTAAATCATTGTTAAGGAATGCAGAAGCGGTCAACGCAGGGTTTATTACAGCCGTGTCTTGAACGGAACAGCCATAATCATCACGCACGTCTATAGTGTAGGTTCCTGCCGTTAAGTTTTCAAATGTATAGGTTATAGCTGTGGAAGGAGATGGTGTTATCCATGCACCGCCATTCAAACTAAATTGATAGTTCCCGTTTCCATCGGTAACATCTACCTGAATGGAACCATCATTATTGCCACTATAACAAACTGTTGGTGTTACATCAAAAGTGATTGTCGCAGGAGGATCAATTGTAATGGTCGTGGTATCCTCACACAAATTGGTATCGATAGCTCTTACTACATAATCACCTGCTGCTAGGCCGGTAAATACATTCGATGATTGGTATGCTGTAATAATATTGCTCAAATCATCTTCCAATTGATATTGGTAGGTTGGTGTACCATCCGTAGCAATCGCTGTTATGGTTGCACCACCATTGGTACAGGTAAGCTCATTGGTAATCGATGCCGAAACATCCAAGATATCGGGCTGTGCCAAGGTTTGGTTCAGTACAACAGAACAGGCAGGGTCTCTTAAATCAACAATATTGATGGTATGAGCACCTGTTGCCAACCCGGTAACCGTAATGGGACTGGAAAATTGCGCGGCAGAAACTGCTCCTCCATCCACTTGATATGTAAAGCCTGTCGCTGGATCAAAGTTTTCTGCTTCAAAGGTGATGGTTCCATCGGCAGCACCGTTACACGTTATATCTGTATAAGCAGTGATTGCTCCATCAAAGGCATGGCCGTCTTCAACCGTAACATTAAGTGTCAAGGAATCTGTACAAACTTCTGGGATTTGGAACGCTTCGATGTCATCAATAGCAATGTCATTTCCGTTGATTACTGCGGAATTTGTTCTAATAACAATATCCAAGTTTGAATTTGCACCAGGGTTTAGGTCAACGGAATAGTTGTGCCAATCGTTGGCACCGGTATTTTTTGGGATATTCCCTGTGGTTGTGCTTGCAATAATGGCCCCTCCACCATCTACCAATTGAATTTCAATGGAAGGATCTCCTCCTCCGGTTCCATTTTGCAATAGGTTAAAAGCATATAGGGAAACAGTAATATCACGGTTTGGTACTACTTCCACCCCTGTTTTTTGATACACAATGCCGCCTACACCGGCAACACCGCCCACGTTTATGGCCAAGAATCTGCCATTTGCCACACCTGTGTGGTCATTTGGACTTAACCATGAGGGATATGGGCTTACAATATTTTGGGTTACAGAATATTCTCCATCTTGTATATGTGTGTTAATAGGGGCCCATCCACAAGAGTTTGCTGCACCATTTTGAGGTTCGTAGCAATAGGCAGGGTCTATTTCGGTAATACTTGTATTTGGTCCTACCCCAAAATTTTCAGAAAGGAGTATACTTGGGGAGGGCGCTAGATTACTGGTATAATTTACGGTGATCGTGTGATTGCCGATACCAACATTTTGAAAGATGTTTGAAGTGTTCGGCGTATTTGGATTACCGTTTATTTCGTAAGTGTAATCAAAATCCGTGCTGCTTGGAGTTACGGTAATAGTTCCTTCGCCATCACACTCGTAATCTACAGTTGCGGCTGCGGTAGGAGGCGTAGGTTCAGGATCAATTGTAATGGACATTGGGTAGGTACACAAGTTGGCATCCCTAATATAAAGTGTGTGTGTGCCGGGCAGCAAATACCCAATGGAGCTTGCCCCATAATTAGAGCCCCCACCAAAGCTGTATTCGTAAGGAGCGGTACCTCCAATGGCGTTGGTAATACGCACCTCAGCGCCCATTCCAGGATAGCATTCTGCCAGAGCAGTCACGGCAGCAGAAGCTGAAAGAGTCAAAGGTTCGGTAATGGTGTAAATCTCTGTTACATCACAATTGTTGGCATCCCTAACCCGAATATTGAAACTGCCGGCGGATTGGTTTACAAAAGTGTTCGAGGTTTGATATGTTGTGCCATTGTCAATGCTGTAGGTGTATGGTGCTTCACCACCTGTTGCGGTTATTGTTATTTCTGCTTGCGCTTCACCACTACATAGAATATCTGTATTGGTCACTGAAATAGCCAACGGGTCATCTTGTATAATCGTAATATCATAGGTGGCTTCACAATATCCTGAAGCACCATTGTTGTCCCTTACATAAACGTCATAATCACCTGCGCTGATTACGGAAATTGGGTTTGTTGTTGAAAAATCTCCTGCAACTGGTGTTGCTCCATCAGAAACTACAGCATAAACATAATTTCCATCACCACCGGCAGCAGTAATGGTCACGTCGGTATCTGTTGCACATGCAGTAATATTTGGGGCAGAAGCAACCACACTTAGTTCAGGGTCAATGGTAATGGACGCTGTATCGGTACAATCGTTACCATCCCTAACATTTATAGTATAGGTTCCTGCGCCCAGACCGGTAAATGCATTACTGGATACAAATGGACCTCCATTTAGGCTATATTCATAATTTCCGTCACCACCTGATGTAACGTTGACGGTTAAAATCAACCCTGTGGCGTCATCATAACAAATATCATTGGGAACAATATCCAAAACAGGGGCAATGGCCTCGTTAATAGTAAAGGTATCCGTAAGCACACAATCATTGGCATCGGTCACGGAAAAGGTGTAGTTTCCACTAATATTCAATCCTGTGAACAAACCATTTGCCTGTGGTGCCGGAAGTATATATCCGACAGGACCAGCTGTAATTTCATAGGTATAACTTCCCCATCCGCCAGTTACAGCAATGTCTATTGAGCCATCTGCCTCACAAGTAGGCTGTACTATGGTAACTGGAGCCGTCAATGCTGCTGGTGGCGCTGCAATTGTTACATCGGCAGTGTCCGTACAATTGGTAAAGTTGTCGGTTACGGTAATGGTGTAGGTTCCCTCGGCCAATCCTGTAAGGGAAATGGTTCCGTTGGTTTCTGAAGTTCCTGAGAAACTAGCGGGTCCTGTAACATTATAATCGTAATCGGCGTTAAAACTGTTGATTGTATATGCTATTTCTCCATCGGTATCACCAAAACATGTGATGTTGCTTACTAGCTGTCCGGTAACAGAGATTTCGGTAACCGGGTCTATAGTGAAGCTTTCGTCATAGAAACAACCATCATTATCGGTTACTCGGAACATATAGGTTCCTGGGGACAAATCAGCAAATGTGTTGTTGTTGCCATTGTTCACCGTACTTGCTGCCGGCGAAATTATTTCGTACACTAAATTGGGCTCACCACCTGTGATCGACAAGGTTACATCCGAAACAAATGTGGGGCACTGTGGGTCGGTAGCAGAAAAACTGATATCCGTTGGAGGATCTAGGGGGCCTATGGTTATATCGTCCGTAAAAGTACATAAGGTTGCATCTCTTACTGTAATGGTGTAGGTACCATCGGTTAGATTGTTAAAAGTTGATGTTCCGTCAAAATTAACCCCGTCAATACTGTATTCGTAAGGAGCACTACCTCCTATTGGGTTTTGTACTTCAATGATTCCTTCTTGCAAACAGGTATAATCTTGGGTCAAAACCACATCGGCGGTTACAGCTGATGAGGGTCCGCCAATAGTAAAGGTTTCAATAAAATCACAAGATACAACGCCTTGTGTTTGTGTTATGGTCAAAGAAAAATCCCCCTGTGGTAAATTGGTAAAAGTTCCCGAAGCGTTGGAGGTTGTGGTCGTATCTGGATAGGTTAACGTATAGGATAGACTATATCCGTTGGAGTTGGTAACGTTAACAGCGAACGAACCATCCTCAGCACCAAAACAAGTTTCATCAACTGTGGAAGTTGTGTATTCCACTGAAGGAGATATTGAGACATCAGCACTGTTTGATATTACATAGCAATTGTTTCCGTCCACTACCACGAACTCATAAGTTCCTTCCTCTCCGTTGGTAAAGGTAAAATCGTTAGTTGTTTGATATGCAGTTGGTGGAATATCACCAATATCGGTATAAAGATCTGTGCCGTTATAGCTCCAAATGGCATAGAAATAATCTGGATCTGGAAGTCCACCCGAGGCTGTAACTGAAATTGTACCGTCTGTACAATCGATGTTTTTTGTGGTTAAGGCATTAACCGCCAAATCTGTTAGATCTTCAATGGTTACCTGTTCTGTATAATCACAGCCATCGTCAGTGGTTACAGTAACATCGTAGACTCCGTCATTTAAGTTTTCAAAAGTATAATTATTATCGTTGGACGGTCCGTGGGTATCCACCACGGTTCCTCCTTGGGCTATTTCGTAATAATACTGAGCCTCAACATTAAGCACGGAAATAGCTATTTCTCCAAGACCATTACAATCAGTGTCCTGGGGAACAACATCAACTTGAAAATCTCTTTCTAAAATTCCGATATTGTCCAAGACGAAAATACAACCATCTGTTACCCCCTGTTGTCTCATCTCCACCATATACGCACCATTGGTGTCTATATCAAAGCTTGGATTGGACTGGTATGGTACTTCAACGGTGCCAGTGGTTTGATCTACGAGTTGGAACTCATATGTCAATGGCATATTGGTCACTGTAATGTTACCATCCGTATCACAAATGATGTCGCTACTGGTATACTGAGGGTCTAGCGGGTTTTTATAGATGTTGAAATAAAATCTGCTGAAACATCCATCTTCATACTGAATAACTACTCTGTATTGCCCTGTATCAGATGCTAAAAAATCATTGCCCGAATCTACCAAGTTCCAAGTACAGCCTGTGTTGGTGTTTGCACAACCATCTACTGATCCCCCACAACTAGATTCGTCCAATTGTTCCCAATCAATACTTATGGCATCAGGGATATTTATTTGCAAAAGTTCGGTATCGTTAAGCCCACACAAGAATATTTCTGGCAGTTCACTACCATCATTTGGACATATTTCAATAGCTCCATCAATGGTGTTGGAGGTGTCGTTGATCAAAGCTGTTATTGGGTTGGACTGAACCGAACCAAATAATTCTACGGTAATAATTTCTTGGAAATCCTTACAGGGATCTGCAACCTGTTTGTCCACGATGTAGGTGCCTACTTGGCTAACCAAAATGGTACTAGGGTCGTTATCGGAATCACTATCTGTAATAACAGTATCCGTTCCTATATCGATTTGATTGTTTCCATTTTCGTCGATATACCAGATGTAATTGTCAAAATTGTCGCCGGCGTCGAGCAAAACATCATCCCCGCACAATTGTACAGTTCTACTAAAGTCACATGCGCTGAGGTCATCCAATAAAAAATTCGTCGCTCCAGGTGTTCCAAAGCCACATCCATCAAAGTCATATACACTGGGATCATCCGTTATTTGGGCGGAGTTTAGTTCACCTTGATAGGTTGAATAAGCCAAATTCTGGATTATATCGGTACATGCATCTATAAAATCAAAACAGTTTTCTGCGACTTGCACGCGCATACGGATAGCCGCTGGTGGGTCTCCTTCTTCTACAATGTTATCTGGTATTGTATAAGTAATTGTTCGGGTAGCTGGCTCATAGATATACGTTACGCCAGAGGGCATGCTTATACTCGATTCATCCAAGGTAACGTTTATAGGTAAAACATCTCGGATGGTGTAGTTCGTGGCATCGTCATTACCAACATTTTGAAATGTAAGTACATAATCCAAGTATTGCCCAAGATGCACACCCAGTCCCGTTATATCATTTCCACCGATGTCCTCAACTGTTTTACCTAGGTTTATGGATGGTTCAATAATTTCTACATCCAATGAGGTAAAGAAAATATCATATTTATCCTGAGAAGAGGAAGCGCGCAATGTTGCGCCGGTTTCTCCATTGGGTATTACAGATTGACTTGGGTTTGGAATGGTAAAGAGATCAACATCCCACCCCAATGTATTAACACTGTTCGGGTTACGATTTGTTTGAATAACTCCTTCATCCGTGATATTGCTGTTGAAAAAATTGTTTGAAGGATTAGCACTATTTGATAGGGTGGTAAATGAACCGTTGCTATCTGCCTTAATGGACAAACGATCACCGGAGATTCTATTATCTCCTTCCAAAGCGGCGACACCTAACTTTGCGTTTACTGGAAAAGGTGCTGGTAAGGTGGTAAAACCACTAAAAGGGATGTCTACGGTTTCTGCAGATTTGATTCCTGCATAACCATCAAAAGTGGTGATGTATTTTCCTGGGTACGTAGGGTTTTCATATACAATGACCAAAGACCAACCTCCAGAGACACCACCTGTTACGTTATCTCCTGAACTGGCCCTAACATTCGCAACAACGTATTCGCCGTCGGGATTTGATAGGCCCGTAAGCATTGAGGTTACATCTTTATAACAGGCATAAGGAGCATAGCTTCCAAAATCTGCGTCTCCTTGGCCATCAAATAGAATTTCATCGGCCGTAAGATCAACATAGGATGAACCTGGAACCTGAAATTTGATTTCATCAAAATCAGTTCTACGATTGTTATCCCTATAAACAGCTGACCAATAAAGCCCGGCGTATCTTATTCTTGAACAATCGGAATCTGGTATCGAAAGTGTAGCGCTACTGGAACTAAAGGTAGAATTATCATTGTCAATATCAATATACTGCATGTTCAAATCATCATTATAAGATGAATTGTTTCCGGTTCTATTGTATGAATCTTCAGGGTCTCTATTGTTAGAGTCCCTATTCACAATATTATTAGCAATAAAGGTAAGATCTCCCTTAAGTTTGTTTTCGTAACGAACATCAAAGTCGTTTTTAACTTGGGAAAAACCTGCGTATGCGAAGAGCAATAAACAAGTAGTAATGCTCCACCTGAGTAATGATTTTTTCATATGTTTAGCAGGCTAACTGGTTATGTTTGGTTTTATGCGCATAATCCACATTTCCTCATCATACGAAGCGTTTAGTTTGGTGTAGTATGAGGTTAGGGCATTGTTCCAGGTTTCATGTTTCTTCAAGTAAACATACCTGTGCTTGTCCTTGGGACTGATGAAGTAACTTGCATGCAATCCTCTTGCATTCAGTTCCTTTACAAATTCCTTGGCACTCGTTGAGTTTTCAAATACGTTGGCAATTAGATAGTACCCTTCTGGCAAGCCATCGCCAGATTGAGTCGTAATGACTACGTGACTATTTCCATTAGCGTTATCGCTCACATTTTTGGACAATAGGTTATTCCCGTATTTAGAGCTTGGATTGTTAACTTGCCCTGTGTATCCTGCGATTTGAGAGTTTCCAGCATTCACGTTCATAACCCAAGCGTCTCCTTTATATGTGCCATTCATTTTAGTATGATAGGCGTTCAACGCTTCTTGTTTATTCTCAAAATCGGCGATATAAACATAATTGAGACCATTTTTAGGATTTTCAAAATAATCTGCATTTATTCCTTGATCTCTTAGTCTTTCAATAAAAGAGTGCAAATTATTGGTGTCTCTAAATACATTGGCAATTAGGTAATGTCCGCCCTTAACATTTGGGACATTGTGAGATTTGAATTTTGTCCTCTTTGTTTTAGCAGGACTGTAAGTATTGTCTTTTTTTGCATTTGTGCTGGAAGCATATGTGGTGCCCTTATTGGTCTTGGCTTCATTGATTTTAATTACCTTTTTGGTAGATGTGCTGTTGGACAGACCGTGGTTGGCCAAGGGTTGTTTTTTCCTGGTTACGATATCCGTACTATCCATGTTGGCAAAATATACTTCTTTAGCTCTTTGTTCCAACGCAGGGCTTTGTCCCCTTGTTTCACGTTGTACCATTTTCATCACAGTTTCAAAACGCTTTTCCAAGTCTTTTTTACGAGTTGACTCCATGGAGTCTTGGCGCATTAGCAGTTCATCCAAAATGGCGTCGTTTTCGGCCAGTTTATCCTTTAATTGTGCAATTTCGAGATCCTTGTCTGTAATGCTTAAGCTGTCTTGAGGTACATCTTCCTCATTTGAAACCAATTCTTCGCCCTCTTTTTCCAACATTACGCGGTCTTCTGTAAGGTTTGGTGTAAAGGAGTAGGCCAATGAAATTTCGTGTGTTACCCCAAAGCTTTCAAACTGGTTGGACAGGCCTTTTTCGACGGTATACCCCAAGGATATGTTTTTGGTAAGGTTAAAACCCAATCCGGCGGAAGCACCATAAAAATCATCATAACCCGCTTGTACCCATCCTAGTTTGGGAAGGTCAAGAATTAAGTTACCACCTAGTGTAATCGTTTCTTCACCCACTTTTCGCACTCTGGCCAATGGCATTAAGCGAGCACTTTCCAACATTCCACTTCCATTTTCAAACTGATGGGTATATTGTAGGTGTCCCGAGTATGTCTTTTCATTGAAATCAGTAACGGATTCGCTGGATTTAAGGTTGTAGTCAAATAGGTTTTCAGCAAAACCACCAATATCAAACTTTCCAATGGAAAAGTTAAATCCAGGTTGAAAGCTTACTAATGAGCTACTTTCCAATGTATTTAAAAACGGGTCTTCTTCTACAGAGTTTACTCTATCTTGATTAAAGGCGCTTTGATAATAACTTACGTTGGCACCAAATGTGAATGTACTGTTTTCACTCAATCGCACACCATAGGCATAGTTTGCGTGTAAACCGAAATTATTGAAAAGCCCTTCTCTGTTGGTAAATAGACTAAGACCTACACCGCTCCTATCACTTACTCTACCACTGTAACTTAAGAAGTATACTTGGTTATTGTCATTAAAAGATACCGACTGGTTTCTATGAAAGAGGTTAATGTACGATTTGTCCTCTCTTACTGTGGAAAAGGTTGGGTTCAATAAGAACCGGTTAAACTTTACAAGGTTTTGAGAGGGCACGTTATAAGGTACATACGCTTCTTCTTCTTGTCCTCTCATTCCTGAGAAGGCAAGTAGCAAGGTAATAAGTAGAAGTAGAGGTTTAGTTTGCATTGCTGTTTATTTAATAACAGTGATGGTCCCTTGTTTTAAATTTTTGCCACCACGTGAAATCTTGTAATAGAAAATCATGTTTTGTCTATTAAAAGCTGTAGTGGATTGGGGCCAATTATTTTCATAGCCGATTTGGCTAAATATTTGTTCTCCGCGCTCATTAAAAATGGTTACGAGAACATCGGGGTCTCTTGAATATGTATTGGGTAGTACCCATAAGTCGTTAATACCATCACCATTTGCGGTTATAACGTTCGGTATCGCAAACATATCCCTGTACGTTACAGTAATTAGTTTACTTACCGTACATGAGCCAAAGCTGGCGATTAATAGGTATTCCCCTTCTTCGGTAAAACCGTAAGAATTGCTTGTGGAAATTTGGTTGCTACCCGCATCGTACCATTCATAGGAATCTGCGCCGCTAGCAGTTATTGTTTTTGTTTCTCCCTCGATAATGATGAGGTCTTGGGAATTGTCCAATACCAATAAGGATTCATCGAATTCTGTTATCGTGATTTCATTGGATATTAGCGGACATTCATTGGTTGTGATTTCTAATTGGTACACGCCTATTTCGTTCGCAGTAAAGCTTTCGGACGCTGAATCGACCACAACTCCATCTTTTTTCCATTGAAAGGATGCATCTGACAGATCAGAACTGCTTGTTAAAACAATGGCTTCACCTCCTTCGCACAGAACGGTACCATTTGCGGATATTGTCACTGTTTCATTGGAAGCAAGTTTTACCTGCAAGTTATTTGAGGTTGAATCAAAAGTATCTATTGAACCAAAAAGGGTATAGCTTCCATTATTTTCATGACTGGATATTGTGATGGTCTTTGAGGTTTCTCCAGAAATATTGGTTCCATCCAATTTCCATTGGTAATCAAAAGTACCCTGCAAATCTGAAGTTACATCTGTTGTAGCACCACTATCGCTTATGGCATTTATTTTTGTTAAGGTCAATGTTGCTTCCGTGCTTTCACAAGAACCATAAGAACTTACATAGTCTATTATTAGCTCAAAAGAATCCGGTGATACTACTGTTGTTGTTGTTGAAGCTACTGGCGCAGGGGTACATGGACCTCCGTTTTCTGTTACCTTAACGTAATAGTCACCAACAGCATCAATATTTAATGTATTGCTCGTTGCATCTGTAATGGCAGAACCATCCTTAAACCATTGGTAGGTTGCATTGGATGCGGTTGTGCTCACAGACAAAGTTTTAGTTTGGGATGGAAGAAGGACAATACTTTCTTCATTGTTTAAGGTGATTTCAAAAGAACCAGAGCTTGAAACTGTTACTGGTTCTGATGATTCTGTACAAATACCCGAACCAGAAACCTCAACTTCATAAGATCCTTCGAAACCAGCGATTCCAGCATCAACAGTGTAAGTGTTTCCGTCTACGGTTGGCCCGCTTACCACGGTTCCATCTTTATACCAAGTATACGTTAAGCCCGAGTCAGAGGTATTTGCCTCAAGTACATGGGTTTCTCCAGGGCAAATCTCTATATTGTCTGTGCCATTGATGGCCAAACCTGAACTTGTTCCTGTAGTTATCTCAATAGTATTTGAAAGCGTGTTTGCCGATCCCGAACAATCTCCATAATCCAGTTCCACATAGTACATTCCTGGTTCGGAAACTGTTATACTTTCTGATTTTTCTGAAAGCAATGTTCCACTACGGTACCAATTATATATATATGTATCTGCGTTAGGTATATTATGAGGTTTCAAGGTTACCGAGCCGTCTCCACAAATTTGAATCTGTCCGCCCGAAGGAATTGTTCCACTACCATTCTCACTGATTAATAATGGTGAGTTATAATCAATAAAGTACATGGAAAACGCTTCGGATGCTGGACTTGTCTTAGCGGGGCTGGTGCTTCTGACCCTCATTTTAAAGTTATCACCTCTCATATCCGATGGGAGGGCAAATTGGAACTCAAAATCGAAAGTTGTGTTTTTGTCGCTAACGCGCACAAGCTCTGTAGGGTTGGAAAAGTAGCCATTGGCATCGGATAGCTCTAAAACAAACTCATTATCACCTCCGACCATTGGCGGGTCCCATGTAAAGTTCACGAAATATTCGTTAAACCCTGCAGATGCACAAACAGCGGTCCATGCAGAATTCCCGGCCAAGTTTGGATTGTCCGCCGGAACAGGTTGGTTTAGTACTTGGGCGCCCATATTGGAGATACCCAATAGCACAAAAGCCAAAGCCAAAATTAGAATGCTATACGTTGAATTAGTCTTTTTCATCACCGTTAGTATTTAAGAGGTTATGGGCATATTAGCCCTGTTAGTTTGCGCCCCTTAATTGTACTTCTTTCAAGAGACGTTGTTCAGTCGCCCCTTTTTCATATAGTATTCTAATAGCAAATATGTCTTTAATTTCGACGAATAGAAAGATATTGTTGTAGGCTATACCAAAAGTGTTGTGAAATCGTCTACTTTGTATACACAGAAGCTTGAAAAATAGCTATCAACAGGGGATTTTATTACATTTGCCCATCAAAATATTGGTATGTCAAAAGAAGCTAGATCGCTCAATTTTATAGAACACATTGTTGAGGAGGACCTTACAATGGGTTATACTCAAAAGGACTTGAGGTTTCGTTTTCCTCCGGAGCCCAACGGTTACTTACATATTGGGCACGCTAGCTCAATATGTCTCAACTTTGGTTTGGGATTGCGATACAATGCACCGGTAAACTTGCGTTTCGACGATACTAATCCGGCAAAAGAAGAAAAGGAATATGTAGAGGCCATAAAAAAGGATGTTAAATGGCTCGGGTTCGAATGGGACACAGAATGCTATGCTTCGGATTATTTTCAACAGTTGTATGATTGGGCAACTTTGCTGATCAAAGAGGGAAAGGCCTATGTAGATAGCCAATCTTCTGAGGACATTGCAAACCAAAAAGGAACTCCAACCGAACCAGGGAGCGAGAGTCCATATAGAAATCGCTCTGTAGATGAGAATTTGAGCCTATTTAAAGGGATGAAAGAGGGCGAATTCAAAGATGGGGAACATGTTTTAAGAGCCAAAATCGATATGTCTTCCTCAAATATGTTGATGCGTGACCCTGTAATGTACCGTATTTTGCACAAAGCACACCATAGAACAAATACCGATTGGTGTATTTATCCCATGTACGATTGGACGCATGGGGAAAGTGATTATATCGAACAAGTTTCACATTCTTTGTGTACACTCGAGTTTTTGCCCCACCGGGAGTTGTACGATTGGTTTTTGGACCAAGTGGTATCTTCTAATAAGTTGCGTCCAAAACAAAGGGAATTTGCTAGAAGGAACTTAAGTCATACCGTTGTAAGTAAACGGAAATTGCTTCAACTTGTGGAAACCGGTGTTGTGGAAAGTTGGGATGACCCTAGAATGCCTACGATTTCTGGATTCCGAAGAAGAGGTTTTACTCCAGAGTCCATCAAAAATTTTGTGGATACCATAGGTATAGCCAAAAGGGAAAATGTGGTAGATGTATCCTTACTTGATTTCCATGTAAGGGAACACCTAAATAAAATTGCTCCCCGTGTAATGGCGGTATTAAATCCGCTAAAACTCGTACTTACTAACTACGATGAAGGTAAGGAAGAATGGCTCAATGCAGAAAATAATCCTGAAGATTCATCTGCAGGTAGCAGAAAAGTCCCATTTTCTCGAGAACTGTATATTGAGCAAGAAGACTTTAGGGAAGAAGCCAACAGAAAGTTTTTTAGGTTAAAACTAGGTGGTGAAGTGCGTTTGAAAAACGGGTATATAATTAAAGCAGAAAGTTGCACCAAAGATGATGAAGGTAACATTACCGAGGTTCAATGTACTTATGACCCTAAAAGTAAAAGTGGATCTGGCACTGAGGAGAGTTTACGAAAAGTAAAAGGAACATTACATTGGGTTTCCATTCCTCACGCCATTACTGCCGAAGTAAGGTTATACGATCGACTTTTTAACGACCCTACACCGGATGGCCATAAGGATAAGGATTTTATGGACTTTGTTAATCAAGACTCATTGAAAAAGGTTATCGGATATTTGGAACCTAGTTTAAAGGATTCACAAATCGGTGATAAAGTACAGTTTCAACGACTCGGGTATTTTAATGTAGATCAAGACTCAACTCCAGAAAAACTGGTTTTTAACCGAACTGTTACGTTAAGGGACACCTGGGCCAAATTGGAACAGAAAAGTTAGAATAACGTTTTCTTATTTTACACTTTATTTTTATTGATGAATCCTATTAAAAACGGGTTCACTGGGAGGGATTTGCCGAATCTTTTCCTCTATTCCTTATAAATTCACATCACCGGTCTTAAAGTGTTTCTAAATCCAATTATTTTCAATATTTGGTCAAAATTTAGTTTATGCGTTAAGGTTTCTACCTATTGCATCAATACTTGCTTTAATTGTATGTTAATTTTGAACAAATCGATAAGGGGAATGTACTTAGATACATGAAAAATGAATTATTGATTTTTTAAATGAAGTTTAATTTAAAATAATAATATTATGTCAAATAGCACAGGAAACGTTTTAACCGCATTATTAACAGGAGCAGTTGTTGGAGCCGGTATTGGAATTTTATATGCTCCCGATAAGGGAAAAAGAACTAGGAAGAAAATCAAAAAAAGTGCAGTTAAGGCAAAAGATGATATTTCCCAAAGTTTGAACAATGCAAAAGATGAGTTTAGCAAAACTGCTGATGCCAAAAAGGAGGAATTTGAAGAAAAATTAGAGGACACCCTTTCCAGTATGAGTTACAAAGCAGATGATATTCTTGTTGCACTTGAAAAAAAGCTGGAAGACCTAAGAACTAAGAACGCCAAACTACAGAAGTAAAATATGGCATTCGAGGAGATTAAAGAACAAATAGATCATGTTGAACAAGGAGTTAGGTCCTATGTGAAGAACAGCTTGGATTTTTATAGGCTCCAAAGTTTTCGCTCTATGATGAAGGGCGTAACAATGGCAGCCCAAGCGCTTGTTATTTATGGAATCACATTTCTATCTCTTTTGTTTCTTTCGTTTAGCGCTGCATTTTGGATTGGAGATGAGTTGGAGAGTACCGCCCAGGGCTTTTTAATTGTGGGAGGGTTTTACGTACTCATTGTTATTGTTTTGTTCTTGGCCAGAAAGTTGATCGAAAGACCATTATTAAAAAAGTTTTCTAAATTTTATTTTGATGAACTATGATTCAGTCACAATACACATCATTTGAAGATATTGATCGAGACCTCAAAGTCTTAAAGCTACAAAGAGAGATAGATGAAGAGAAGGTGAAACTTGCAATACAACAGACCAAAGCAGAATTATACCCTACAAATATACTGGGTGGTATTGCTCCTTTGTTACAAAAGATTGCTATATCCTTAATAGCAAAAAAACTGCTTAAAAAATTTGATTAGTGTTCAGGTTTTATACGGTAACAGCATAAAAAAGGCTCCTTATAAGGAGCCTTTTTATTTTAATAAGCATTCGTTATGCTTTAGAATCTTTTTCTTTTTGTTTACGTTTCATGGCTTCCCCGATTTGGTTACTTGCCGAAAAAGAAGCGACCATATTGTTTAGCATGTCGCTACCTGCTTGTGGTGAATTCGGCAGTAATATTAAGTTGGTGTCTGTTTCTTCACCAATGGCCTGTAGTGTATCGTAATGTTGGGTTACTACAATAAGGGCGGAGGCTTCTTGCGAGTTGATACCAACCTTGTTGAGCACTTCAACGGATTCTTCTAAACCACGTGCAATTTCCCTACGCTGATCTGCAATACCTTGACCTTGCAGTCTTTTACTTTCTGCCTCTGCTTTTGCTTTTTCTACAATAAGAATACGTTGTGCATCACCTTCAAATTGTGCGGCTATTTTTTCACGTTCAGATGCATTTATACGGTTCATGGCCTCCTTAACCTGTCCGTCTGGGTCAATATCGGTAACCAATGTTTTTATAATATCAAAGCCATAATCCAACATTGCATCTTGCAGTTCCGATTTAACGGCAATAGCGATGTCGTCTTTTTTTACGAAGACATCATCAAGTTTCATTTTCGGAACTTCTGCACGTACCACATCAAACACATAAGAAGTAATTTGATCATGTGGGTATTCTAGTTGGTAAAATGCCTCATAGACTTTTTCACGAATAACCACATATTGAACGGATACTTTCAATTTAACAAATACATCGTCCAAGGTTTTCGTTTCAACAATTACATCTAGCTGTTGAATTTTTAGACTTAAACGACCCGCTATGCGATCTACAATTGGAATTTTCATTTGCAGACCCGAGTTTCGGATGCTGTGGAACCGACCAAATCGCTCAACGGCAACAGCGGTTTGTTGTTTAACAATGAAGAAAAACTTAAATAGAATGATCAGCGCTATAAACGCAATAGGTATAAATAAAAAGTTGCCCATGGTATTTATGTTTTATTTTAGTAATGGAAATTACGAAACTTGAACATAGTATTAGTAGTCATTCGTCAATTAAAGTTACAGTTCTATCAATTCTAAAGCTGTGCAATTGCGGTTTCTATACGATTTACACTTTCTTTTTTACCGATTAGGTGCATAATATCAAAAATATGAGGACCTTTCATATCACCAACGAGAACCAAACGCAACGGCGGCATAACTTTTCCGAAAGAAAGCTCTTGTTCTGCAATCCACCCTTTAACGGCTTCTTCTATTATTGGAGAATCAAAATCAGTGATATTTTGCAAAACCTCAACAATAGCTGCCATTATTTTTGGCGTGCCTTCTTTCCATTGTTTTTTTACGGCTTTCTCGTTGTAGGACTGGGGTGCTTGAAAGAAATAATCTCCCAATTCCCAAAAATCCTTTGCGAATGTTGCGCGTTCTTTTATTAATGATACAACTTGGGTAGTATATTCCTTGGTTGATGATATGTTTCTTTTTTCTAAATCGGAAGCGAACAAGGCGGCTAAATCATCATTAGATTTTTTCTGTAACCATTGTTGATTATACCAATTGTTCTTTTCTGGGTCAAAGCGGGCACCTGACTTGTTTACACGTTCTAAGCTAAAAGTATTTACCAATTCTTCTAGGCTAAAGATTTCCTGTTCGGTCCCTGGATTCCACCCTAGTAAGGCTAAAAAGTTAACTACTGCCTCAGGGAAAAATCCTGCTTCGCGATAGCCTTCTGATTGGTTCCAAGTCAATGGAAAAACAGGGAAGCCTCCTTTTTCACCATCCCGCTTGCTCAATTTTCCTTTACCAACAGGTTTCATTATCAACGGCAGGTGTGCAAATTCAGGTGTGTCCCAACCGAAAGCATTGTACAGTAGATTGTGTAGTGCCAGTGAGGGTAACCATTCTTCACCACGGATAACATGCGTAATTTTCATCAAATGGTCATCTACAATATTGGCCAAATGATAGGTTGGCATGCCATCGCTTTTAAAGAGAACTTTATCATCCAAAGTACTGCTATCAATTGATATTTGTCCACGTATAATGTCATTTAAATGAATTTCTTCATTCTCAGGGGATTTAAATCTGATAACATAGGGTTCGCCGGCATTCAATTTATCCGCTACCTGTTTTTTGGATAGTGATAGGGAGTTGGTCAATTTTAAACGATTGTGCCAGTTATATATAAAGGTCTTCCCTTTGGATTCGTGGTCCTTTCTATGATAATCTAGTGTTTCAGCGGTGTCAAAAGCATAATAAGCCTTGCCCTTCTCAATAAGCTCAAGAGCATAGTTCTTGTAAAGGTCTTTGCGTTCGCTTTGCCTATATGAGCCTACAGCGCCTTCCTTGTCGGGTCCTTCATCAAAGGATATTCCGCACCAGTTCAAGGCTTCTATTATATATTGTTCTGCTCCATCAACAAAACGGTTCTGATCTGTATCTTCAATACGAAGTATAAAATCACCACCATTTTTCTTGGCAAATAAATAATTGAAAAGAGCGGTACGAAGCCCCCCTATATGTAACGGTCCCGTTGGGCTCGGCGCAAATCGAACACGTACTTTTTGGCTCATAATAAGCTTTGTTTTTGGCAAAGATACATTGCTACCAATGAACTGGAAAGGGTTTCTGGCTTGTCTTTTTTATGTTTCGGTAGTGCCCTTGACTGAATGTTTAACAAAATTTTTCTTTTGAATTACTATGGATCAGGTAAATTGGTGATACTAATATGTTATTTTGGATCCATACCAGTTAATAATATCAAAGCTCGAACAATTTATCAGGAAGTTTTATACGAAACAACTGATAAGGGGAGTGTTCCTGTTTCTTACTCTGGGCAGTCTTTTTTGGATGACCATAACATATTTTGAATATGTCTTGTGGCTCAATGAGTCTTGGAGGCTTACACTTTTTCTCTTGTTTATAGTAGTGGAGCTTTTTCTGTTATATAATTATATTATAGTTCCGTTGATGTACCTGTTCAAAATTAGGGACGGAATTGACAAGAAGAGGGCGTCACAGTTGATTGGGAAACATTTTCCTGATATTGATGATAAATTGTTCAATCTACTTGAATTATCTGAAAATCAACAAAAATCCGATCTTTTACTAGCCAGTATTAAACAGCGTGCTTCTAGTTTAGGTACCGTTCCGTTCACTGAGGCTGTTAATTTTAAGGATAGCTATAGATACGCAAAGTATTTTATTATACCTGTGGCCTTGTTTGGTATTATTTGGTTTACTGGAGATATCGTTTCTTTTTTCAACTCACATCAACGTGTAATGCATTATGATATGGCATACGAAAAGCCAGCACCATTTAGGTTCGAGTTGATGAACACTAGTTTGGAAGTGTTGGATAATCAGTCGTTAACTGTTAGGGTTGGTACGGTTGGTGAAGTTCGACCGGATAATGTAACTATTGTCGTTAATGGCGAGGAATTGTTGATGCAGCGTGGACAAGACTTCTATGAATATACCTTTGAAGCACCAGTTCCGGAAAATACTATTTACTTCACGGCCAATGGTTGGTCCTCCAAACAATATTTAATACGAAGCTATAGAACGCCCACAGTGGTTGATTTTAGTATGGAATTAGAGTATCCAAGATACCTAAATATGGAACCAGAGGTGGTTTCTGGGACAGGTAATACCGAGATCCCGGAAGGAACTACTGTAACATGGGGCATTCGTGGAGATCATGTGGATACTATTAAAATGATTGCTCGTGATACCATGGTTTATCTAAAAAAGGAAGGCAACCTATTTTCTGATTCTAAAGTTGTATATGATAATTTCGACTATGAACTTAGCACTTCAAATGAGAAGGTGTCTGACTTTGAAAGATTGGCTTATGGGTTGAGGGTTGTAAAGGATGAAATGGCCACTGTTCAAGTTGATCAAGTATTGGATTCATTGAACCCTAACCAGTCTTATTATGCCGGACAAGCTGGGGATGACCATGGTATAAGTGAAATCAGGTTGGTTTATTATCCTATAGATGATATTAACAACAGTCAAAAAGTATTATTAGAGTCACCTAGTACAAATGTTTCTCAGTTTTACTACACATTTCCAAGTGGTTTAACTCTGCAACCAGGTAAACGATACAAATTGTATTTCGAAGTGGTTGATAATGATGGTGTTAGAGGTGGTAAGGTAACAAAAAGCCGAGTATTTGACGCAGTGTTTTATGATGATAAGGAGTTGAAAAACAAGGAGTTAGAGTATCAAAACTCAACATTGAACCAAATGGGTGAGACCCTAAAGAAATTAAAACAGCAAGAAGATAAGCTTACTGATATAAACAACATCCAAAGGGAGGAAAAGACCTTAAGTTTTGAGGATCGAAATCAAATACGGAACTTTTTACAACAACAGAAACAACAGGATGAGCTGATGGAAAAGTTTAGTCGGCAGTTGAATGAAAGTATAGAGAAAACTTCAGAGAATTCGGAAATGAAGCGGATGCTCCAAGAACGTTTGGAGCGGCAAGAGGCTGAAGCGAAAAAGAACGCTAAATTGTTAGAGGAGCTTGACAAGATAGCAGACAAAATTGATAAGGAAGATCTTCAAAAACGGTTGGAGGAATTGGGTAAAAACCAAGGTAAGAACACCCGAAATCTTGAACAGATATTAGAGTTGACAAAACGATACTACGTTACAGAAAAAGCATCCCAGATTTCAAAAGACCTTGAGGAATTGGCTAATAAACAAGATAATTTGTCAGACTCTGAAATTTCAAAAGAAAGTACTGAGGAACAGAATACGCTGAATTCAGAGTTCAATAAAGTTGCTGAAGAATTGCGAGAACTTCAAAGGGATAATGAAGCCCTGCAAAAGCCCCTTGATTTCAATATCGATGATACTAATTCAGAAGATGTGAAGAAAGATCAGGAGGATGCGTTAGACGAGTTACAAAAACATCAGCATTTGGATGGTTCTTCAGATTCTCAAGAACATAAAAAGACCAAGGAAGGTGCCTCCAAAAAGCAAAAGTCAGCTGCACAAAAGATGCAAGAAATGAGCGATTCTATGAAATCGGGCGCTATGGGTGGCAGTGAGTCTGAGGCTGAAGATGCTGAAATGTTACGTCAAATCTTGGATAATCTTATTACTTTTTCTTTTAAGCAGGAAAGCCTTTTTGATAATCTTCAAACCAACGATGGAGATATTTCTCAATTTTCCAGAACCGTAAAGGATCAACAGAACCTTAAACGATTGTTCGAACACGTAGATGATAGTCTTTTTGCTCTTTCGCTACGAAAGGTTGAATTGTCTGAGTTTGTTAATGAGCAGATATCCGAGGTTTATTATAATATAGATAAATCTTTGGAAAGTATTGCTGAAAATCAGATGTACCAAGGCGCATCATACCAACAGTATGTTATTAATGCCACTAATGCACTTGCAGACTTTCTCGCAAATGTTTTGGATAATATGCAACAAAACATGAACCCCGGTCAAGGTGGTGGAGAAGGTCAGGACTTTCAACTTCCGGATATTATCAAAGGACAACAGAATATTCAAGAAAAAATGGGTGGTTCGGGCGAAAGTGGTCAGCAATCGAAGGGTAAAAGAAAGGAAGCTGGTGAAGATCAAGGCGACCAACAGCAAGGATCTAAAGGCACTAAGGGGGATGGTGAAAAAGGAGAGGGCGGAGGAGAAGGCCAAAGTGACAATGGGCAAAATAACTCTCAAGAGGGAAAAGGAGGCAATTCTAGTTCAAATGGGCTCGGAGAAATGAGTCTTGAAGAGGTTTATGAAATATATAAGGAACAACAATTTTTAAGAGAGAACCTGGAAAAACAGTTGGAGGATATGATGCGGGAATCGGATAAAAATCTGGCCAAGAAGTTAATCCAGCAAATGGAGAATTTTGAAAATGATTTGCTAGAAAATGGAATTACCGAAAGAACACGTAGTAAAGCGAACGTGATTCAGCATCAATTGTTAAAACTTGAAAATGCTGCTATGGAACAAGGAGAGGACAATAAAAGGGAAAGTCAGACCAATTTGGATCGTTTTAAGAACCCTGTTACCACTAAACCAGAGTTACTACGGGAATACCAGAACGACATTGAAATATTAAATAGACAAGCTTTACCTTTGCGGCAAAATTTTGAGAAAAAGGTAAAGAGTTATTTCAATAATGATTGAGTTTCATTTTAAAAATGCGTTCGTATTACAGGATATAACCAAGTACGCCAATTGGATAGATAGGATAATATGCTCTGAGGGTTTTATCACTGGCCAAATTGACTATATTTTTTGCAATGATGCTTATCTTTTAAAACTCAATGAAGAATATCTAAATCACAACACTTTTACAGATATTATAACATTTGATTATAGAGACGGCAAGACAGTCTCAGGGGATATTTTTATTTCAACGGAAAGAGTTAGGGATAACGCAGAAAAGTTTAACGTAGCATTTATAAATGAGCTACGCAGGGTAATGAGTCATGGCATTCTTCATTTAGTTGATTATAACGACAAATCCAATGAGGAAAAAGCTATTATGAGAGGAAAGGAAGATGAAAAAATTAAAATGTTCCACGTGGAACAGTAGTTATGTTTGAAAAGGAATATGATGTAGTTGTTGTAGGTGGAGGCCATGCTGGCGCGGAGGCAACCGCCGCCGCCGCCAATATGGGTTCAAGTACGTTGTTGGTTACAATGAACCTCCAAACTATTGGTCAAATGTCCTGTAACCCTGCTATGGGAGGTATTGCAAAAGGGCAAATTGTTAGAGAGATAGATGCTTTGGGAGGTTATAGCGGGATAGTCACAGATAAATCGGCTATCCAATTTAAGATGCTAAACAAATCCAAGGGACCTGCAATGTGGAGTCCAAGGGCACAGAACGATAGAATGCGTTTCGCCGAAGAATGGAGGATGGCTTTGGAGAACACTCCAAATGCTGACTTTTATCAAGAAATGGTTAGTGGTTTATTAATTGAAGGCGATAAAGTAGTTGGTGTAAAAACCAGTCTTGGTTTAGAGATTCGGGCCAAATCTGTAGTTCTTACTAATGGAACCTTTTTGAATGGGCTAATTCATATTGGCGAAAAACAATTAGGGGGTGGAAGAGCTGGAGAAAAGGCTGCAACTGGAATCACCGAGCAATTGGTGGATATGGGTTTCGATAGCGGTCGAATGAAGACAGGAACCCCGCCACGAGTTGATGGTCGCTCTTTGGATTATACAAAAATGATTGTACAACCAGGAGATGAGTCTCCTGAGAAATTCTCATATTCAAACACTCAAATCTTACAAACGCAAAGGGATTGTTATATGACCCATACAAGTAAATTAGTACATGATTTACTTAAGGAAGGGTTTGAGCGCTCTCCTATGTTTAATGGCAGAATACAAAGTATTGGGCCTCGATATTGTCCATCTATCGAAGACAAGATCAATCGATTTGCGGATAAGGATTCTCACCAAATATTTGTAGAACCTGAAGGTTGGAATACTGTGGAGGTGTATGTGAACGGGTTCTCAACTTCTTTACCAGAAGATGTTCAATATAAAGCTTTAAAATCTGTGAAAGGGTTTGAAAAAGTGAAGTTCTTTAGGCCGGGATATGCCATTGAATATGATTATTTTCCGCCCACACAACTAAAACATACCCTAGAAACCAAGTTGGTCAAGAATCTTTATTTTGCTGGTCAAATTAACGGAACCACAGGGTACGAAGAAGCGGCTTCGCAAGGTTTGATGGCAGGAATAAATGCCCATTTGAAAATCAATGATGAGGATGCCTTTATTTTAAAAAGGGATGAAGCATACATAGGCGTTTTGATTGATGATTTGATTACAAAAGGTACCGAAGAGCCCTATCGAATGTTTACTTCTAGAGCAGAATATAGAACATTATTACGTCAGGATAATGCAGATTTGAGGCTAACTCCTAAGGGATATGAAATTGGTTTGGCCAAAGAAGATCGTTTAAGACGTATGGAAGAAAAGATGGGGAAATCTAAAAAGTTTGTGGATTTTTTCAAGAAGACCAGCTTTAGCACCCAAGAAATCAACCCCATTTTAGAGTCGTTGAACTCGTCGTTGGTTAAACAATCCGATAAGCTATTTAAAGTTTTTTCTAGACCAAAAGTTACTATGGACCATATGCTACAATTAAGCTCGGTTTCTGAATTTGTACAAGAGAACGAGTTGGATTCTGAGGTTTTGGAACAAGCGGAAATTCAAGTTAAGTATTCGGGCTATATAGCAAAGGAAAAAACAAACGCTGATAAATTACAGCGTTTGGAGAATGTTCGTATTCCGGATGGATTTGACTATTCCAAGCTTAAGTCCTTATCTTATGAAGCTCGAGAAAAATTAAAATCAATTCAGCCTGTTACAATATCTCAAGCGTCAAGAATAAGCGGGGTTTCTCCGGCAGATATAAGCGTTCTGTTGGTGTATTTAGGTCGATAACCAATATCATTGTTCCACGTGGAACATAACTTTAACACAGAATCGGTAAGCGTCTAATTTTGATTATTCCTTAGACCTAAACAGGATATTATGACAGTAAAAACGAACTATTTTATCCTCCTTTAAAATGTTTTTTAAGTCTGTATTTCAATTTAAATGCGTTGGTGTTTAAAACGACCATCAACCAACTCTGGCAAAAAGAGAAACAACGACATTCCGAGAAAACCACTTTTTTTAATTTGAGATTCTCTTAAATAAAAGGTCGGAATTAATTTAGTTTCTGTGTTCCCTACGAAACTTAAATTAGAAGTTGATGTTATAGTAGAAAGGATTTTAATACAATCGAAAAGGATGTTTATAGGATTGTACCATTACAAGAGATATAGTTTTATCATATCTTCGGGATTTGAAGTAATAAACATTTGGTTATAGATATTTACAATGAAGTTGTTTTTAAAAACTAAGGACTTTTCCGTTTCTGGAGAACAATTTGAATTGCATTGGGATGAGGACCTGGATATGCTGGTAACTCGACCTCAACCAAAAAATATAGCAGTGTATTATGAAAGTGAGGATTATATTTCCCACACTGACTCAAAAAAATCTTTTACGGATAGATTATACCAACTCGTAAAGCGGAGAAATCTTAATACTAAGACCCAATTAGTTGAAAATCAAATAGATAATGGCAGAACACTGCTTGATTTTGGTGCGGGAACCGGCGATTTTTTAATTACAGCGCAAAATTCAGGATTTAAAACCGTTGGTATCGAACCCAATGTGAACGCTAGAAGGTTGGCCGCTAAAAAAGGAATGGAACTTGAGCCAGATCTAGAAACTTTGTCAGGGCAAAAGTTTAAAGCCATTACCCTTTGGCATGTTTTGGAACATTTACCCAATTTAGAACACGATATAAGCTCCTTGGTTTCCCTATTGGAAAAAGAAGGGGTCTTGGTAATTGCCGTCCCAAATTTTAAATCTTTTGATGCTAAATATTATAAAAGCCATTGGGCGGCTTATGATGTGCCTAGACATTTATGGCATTTTTCTAAAAAATCAATTTCAGAACTTTTTTCCCGGCACAACATGGAAATCATTAAAATTAAACCTATGTGGTTCGATGCCTTTTATGTTTCCATGCTCTCTGAAAAGTATAAAGGGAACAGTTTGCATATGATTCGTGCTTTTTTTGTCGGGCTATGGTCTAATTGTAGCGCTATAGTTACAAAAGAACACTCTTCATTGATTTATATCCTAAAAAAGAAGAAATAAAGCGTTTTAATGCGTTCTATCGGCACAAATACCGTTCTTATGTGCGATAGGGCTCCGTAAAAGAGAAGTGCGTAAATGGCCGTGTTTCTACAGGCCGTTTTTAATAGTCAGGCCAAATGAACAGGTTCAAAGACCATAAGTTTTCTTTATGAAATATATCAGGCTAATAAATGAAACACAAAAACTTAATGATGGGCATTCCAAAACCTTTTCTATTTTTGCTCATCGATAAAAAATAAAAGATGAAAAAATTAGTAGTTCTTGCGATTGCCATCACAGCCATGGCATGTCAGCAAAACAAAATTGCATTTGTGGACAGTGTAAGGGTCATGGACGAGTATCAAGAAAAAATTGATGTTGAGTCTAGATTCAAAATTAAAGCTGATGCAATGACCAAAAAAAGGGATAGTATTTCGCAAGCCTTCCAATTGGAATTACAAGAATTCCAATCAAAAGCTCAGAAAATGAGCCAGAACAGTGCACAGGAAGAATATGCCCAATTACAACAACGCGGACAGTTTGTGGGACAACAATTGCAACAGGAAGAGCAACAATTACAACTCACCAGTCAGACCGAAATGGATACCTTGGTAAAGAAGGTTAAAAAGGAAATTAAGGAATATGGAAAAGCCAATGGCTATACGTATATTCTAGGTGGTGGTGACGGAGGTTCCGTGCTTTATGGTGAAGAAGCACACGACCTTACCGATGTGATCCTAACAATCTTAAATGATAAATACGAGAAATAGGACTGTATAACAACCTAAAGTTAGCCCGCTCTTAAAAGCGGGTTTTTTATGTTTTTGGTTTTTTAAATGATGCGAATAGAACAATACTAAATCCCAATTCTACAATTGCACCTGTAAGTGCTGAAATTCCCGGAGAAGCGTTAAAGAAGAACAAAGCAAAGGCCGCGGCACCCAAAATTCCGCCCAACCCCCAATACGTTTTAATGCCATAAAGTGTGGTAAAGGTTAGATACCTTCCGCCAATGATCAATAGCATGCCTTGGAAAAACCACGCATGCTCCTGTAAAGAGAGCAACAAGGCCAAAGGAATACACATTAACATAAAAATAGTGCCTTCCATAACTAGTTTCCCTAAAGAATTATGATTGGAATGCTTGCCGGGAACTCCTGTTAGTTTAGCCAACAACAGGCCTAAGGGATGAATGAGCATTCCACCGAAAAAAAGTGTCCAAACCGCAGTTTGGTCCGAAACCAGTAAGGCTACCAAAGAAGAAACCAGCCATACAAACCCTGATGATAAAACGCCAAAAGCACCATCTCCGTAGCCTTTGCGCAAATCGGATTGAGCAATGGAAATATTGTTCAAATCTTGAATGGATGGATTGTTTTCTGGTTTGTTCATGTCAAAATGAGCTTGGATTTTAAAAAGGTATGCCCAACTAATTAAAATAAAACTTGATTAAGAGGTCTCTTAATAACAATACTAGTGTATGCCTCTCCCTCTAAACGCGTTTGTACGCTTCATCAAAAGGAATGCGCATTCGATCGCCCCAAACTCCTCCCTCTGCACGTATGCCACACGAAACAATCATATTGATTTGTGCCCCATACGGCAAATTTAAAATACGCTTTACCCGCTTGCTATCGAACCCCTCCATAGGACAGGTGTCATATCCTTTAGACGACATGGCCAACATAAAAGTTTGGGCAGCCAGCGCACAGGTTTTGTGTACAACCACCTTCATATCCCCTTCGGAGACTTGATAAACAATAGGTCGGAACAACCCGACTATATTTACCATAATTTTTCGAATTAACCCGAACACCCCAAAAAAACGAGTATATAAAAATGGCATTACTTTTCCATAATAAACTTGCCACCGTTTTAAACGAGCTTCTTGTTTCTCCTTCGGGCTGTTCTTTTGGATGTTTATGGTTTCAAGTTTCAACATGGTTCGTTCCCTTTTCCGGTGAAGGTCCTGTCTTGTGACAAATACCACCAATTGTTGGGCCGTTGTAGCCGCTTGTTGGCCCAAGCATGCCACCGAAAGCTTTTGAAGTGTCTCTGAATTCGTGATATGGTAAAATTCCCAAAGCTGCATATTGGAGCTGTTGGGTGCCAACGTGGCCATTTCCAGACATTGTCTCACAATAGCTTCATCAATAGCTTCGTCCTTGAAATTTCTTACGGAGCGCCGGTGGGTTACAGTTTCTTCGAAAGTCATAGGTTCATGATTAAGCAGACTACATTAAAATTAAAATAAGGGTCATAAGAACTATTCTGAAATTTCTGAATGCTTTTACAAAGCCCGCATTAGTTTCCGATGCTCAGCATTCAAATAATTTGTAATGGTTTTAGTTGAGGCAGAAGGTGTGGCTTTATTGCATGAGATACACCAAAAAAATGGTAGGGATTAAATAGATCACAATGGTTTTTGCACCTTCATAATCCATAGCCACACGCTGCCCCAACAATAACATCAATAAAGTAATTGCGGACAGAACGGCCCCATAAAAACCAAGTATGCTATCTCCATCAACAACATATTGAAACACTCCTATGCCGCAAAGTATTCCTGAAAGCATTTCAAGAACCATAATAGTTCCAAGAAGTACTGGAACTGTCCCTTTAAAAAGGGACTTGGCAAAATGCCCCGTTAACCAACTAAGGTTCCCCTTCCAGTTCAACACTTTATCTATTCCACTTTGTAAAAAAGTGATGGTCAAAAAACCTAACAATAAAAGCTCCGTAGTATTTGCGAAGATAGTCGTCATAAATTATTTTATTTAGGCAGCCTTTGCGTGTAAAAGCCTTGTAAGTTTGATGGATAAATCTGTGAAGATCAGTTTGGAATTTCCATTACGTTCCACATGGTAAATGGCTTGTTCCAATTCCTCCACAATCTCTAAAATATTGTTTTCGTGTATATACGGGGCAAACTTGTTTAGGTTAAAACCCTCCATATGTACCTTGGCATATACAAGTTCATTTGTCTTGTAATTGAGCAACAGTGCTTGCCGCATCATCGTGAGACAGTAGCTCAAGAATTTTTTCTGTACTTCTCGACCTGTTTTGGCGACTTCTTCGCTCCACAATATCAATTCTTGAATGGCGCTCTTATTGCCCTTGGCCTTAAAAGCACTTCTAACCCATTGCACAAACCAACGTTCAAAAACCAAATCTTCAGAATCTTTGTTCAGTAAATCAAGGGCCTTGTTAAAATTACCATTTGCTTCAAGTGCAATGGTAAGCGCCTCGGTTTGGGCAACGCCCCGAACCAAAAGTTCATCGGTAATGACTTGTTCCGCAAGAGGGGGGAAGTTCAAAATTTGGCAACGGGAACGTATAGTATTTATAATCTGTTCTTCATCTTCTGCCAGAAGAAGCAAGATTGTTTTGTTGGGAGGCTCCTCTATGAGCTTTAAAAGCTTGTTGGCGGCAGAAACATTCATTTTTTCGGCCATCCAAACAATGAGGATTTTGTATCCGCCCTCATAGGATTTCAACGATAATTTCTTAACCATGTCCTGTGCTTCGTCCACCCCGATTTGTCCCTGTTTTTTTTCAATGCCGATATGCCGATACCAGTCAAAGAGGTTTCCATAAGGTTGTTCTTGTACAAACTGTCGCCATTCTTCCATATAATGATCGCTTACCGCATGCGATTTTATCTTCTCAGAATTAGAAACGGGAAATGCAAAATGAAGGTCTGGGTGCATCAACGAATTGCACTTAGAATTACAAGCTGTGTTTTCCCCAGTATTTTCACCATTTGTGTTGCCACAGAGTAAGTATTGGGCATAAGCAATAGCCATGGGCAGCACTCCGGAACCTTCAGGTCCCACAAATAATTGAGCATGGGCCACCCGACCGTTTTCAGCTGTGGTCACCAAATGGTTTTTGATGTGTTCGAGACCTAGAACATTTTTAAAAAGCATAACCCAAAGATACATTTTTAAGTGCTGAAATTGCGGTTGCGTGCCAAGTGCGGACGCTTGCTTTGATAACTTATGAAATCAAAAAGGTTAAAAACTGTGAATCTTTGAAATAATAAGCTTCTCAAATCAAGGAGAAAGCAAGAAATCTTTATTTTTGAGATTCTCTAAAAAGAGCACACTACATGAAGACGATAGACGATTTTAATTTTGAAGACAAAAAAGCATTGATAAGGGTTGATTTCAATGTGCCATTGGACACTGATTTCAATATAACCGATACTAGCCGGATCGATGCCGCAAAACCCACAATTCTTAAAGTTTTGGAAGATGGGGGAGCAGCTATTTTAATGAGCCATTTGGGCAGACCAAAAGGTAAAGCTAATCCGGACATGTCGCTTTCACACATAGCCCAATCTGTATCCGATATTATCGGGGTGCAAGTAAAGTTTGCTGAAGATTGTGTTGGCGCTAAGGCTGATGAAGCCGCATCGAACCTACAAAGCGGGGAAGTACTTTTGTTGGAAAACCTTCGTTTTCATGCCGAAGAAGAGTCGGGTGATGAATCGTTTGCCGAACAATTGTCCAAGCACGGTGATATTTACGTGAACGATGCATTTGGCACGGCCCACCGAGCACATGCCTCAACAACTATTGTGGCCAAGTTTTTTCCAGAAAACAAATGCTTTGGATATCTCTTGGCAAAAGAGATTAAAGCCATAGACAAAGTGATGAAAACAGGAGAAAAACCCGTTACCGCCATTTTAGGTGGTGCCAAGGTGTCTTCCAAGATCACCATTATTGAAAATATATTGGATAAAGTAGACAACCTTATTATTGGTGGGGGTATGACCTATACTTTTGTAAAAGCAAAAGGAGGTAATGTTGGAGATTCTATCTGTGAAGACGATAAAATGGAATTGGCTTTGGACATCCTAAAGCAAGCGGAGGCAAAAAATGTAAATGTTTATTTGCCTGTAGATGTTTTGGCAGCCGATGATTTTGACAATGGAGCCAATACACAAATTGTTGACGTAGATAAAATTCCTGAAGGATGGCAAGGTTTGGATGCTGGTCCCAAAACCTTGGAAATCTTCAAACAGGTGATTTTGGCGTCCAAGACCATTTTGTGGAACGGCCCAGTAGGCGTTTTTGAAATGGAAAACTTTGCCAAAGGAACCATTGCTATGGGCAATTATATTGTTGAAGCCACGCAAAGCGGCGCATTCTCCCTTGTTGGTGGCGGAGACTCCGTTTCTGCAGTGAAGCAATTCGGTTTCGAAGATAAAGTAAGTTATGTATCTACGGGAGGAGGGGCCATGTTAGAAAGCTTGGAAGGTAAAACCTTACCGGGCATTGCTGCAATATTGGGCTAAGTAACACGTTGTGAGTTATTGGGGAAAACGTTAAAAGACAGAGAATTTTGTCTCTTGGCTTTACTATTTCAGAAAAAAACACCATTTTAGTTTGCCCCATAAATCAAATCTTTTCCAAATGAATCAAAAATTCAAAATAGCTGTTTTTTCTATCATGCTTTCCGCAGCTCCCTATATTGGTGCTCAGCAAATGGAAGCAACACAGAATACGGATAAAGATTCCACCTTGCTTAGCAAAGAAAAAGAGACAGCCATTGCAGTGTCCAATATTAAAATCGATGGCCAACTTATGGCCTTGGAAACACATGAGGATGGAAAGTTTCGATTGCGCGACCTAGAAGAGGCATGGAAATACGATAGTCTTTGGCTGAACGAGTTACACAACAATGCAGATTTGTTTAGTGATATGTTGTTGGAGATTCAAAAAGAACCAGGTCAAGATTCCATTTATGTGGTAGACCTGCCAACAGATACATTAAAGGCGCGTTTGGCCCGGATGAACGAGAAAACTCCGTTCAACATTACGTATAACTCGTCGCTGGAAAGTGTAATTAAGTCTTTTTTGACAAGGAGAAAAGATTTGATGCAGCGCATGATGACTGCAAGCCAGTTTTATTTTCCATTATTTGAACAGGAGTTGGACAACCAAAACATTCCTTTGGAAATAAAATATTTAGCCATTGTTGAATCTGCGCTTAACCCTAAGGCAAGGTCCAGGGTGGGGGCCAAGGGATTGTGGCAATTTATGTACAGTACCGGCAAAATGTACGGTTTGGATGTAAGTAGTTATGTAGACGAAAGGCACGACCCCATTATGGCAACAAAAGCTGCCAGTAAATACCTTTCCAGACTTTATACTATTTTTGGTGATTGGGATTTGGCTTTGGCAGCCTATAACTCTGGCCCAGGAAATGTAAACAAAGCCATTCGGCGTTCTGGGGGGTATAAAAACTATTGGAACATTAGGTCTTTTCTTCCTAGAGAAACAGCCGGATATCTGCCCGCTTTTTTAGCAACGATGTATATTTTCGAGTATGCCGAAGAGCATGGATTACAATATAAAAAAGCAGAGCGTCCTTATTTTGAAACGGATACGGTCCACGTTAAAAACCTGATAACTTTTGATCAGATATCCAAACTGGTCGACATAGGTACGGAAGAACTGGAGATGTTAAATCCAGCCTACAAACTGAATATTATTCCAAAAGTAGAAGGAAAGAATTATGTTTTGCGTTTACCAGTATCAAAAATTGGAAAGTTTGTTTCCAATGAAAAAGAAATTTACGCTTATGTAAAAAAAGAGTTGGACTCTATAGAAAAACCATTGCCGAACATGGTTACCGCTCAAAATCAGATCAGGTATAGGGTAAAAAGTGGAGATTATTTAGGAAAGATAGCTGAACGATATGGCGTAGGGGTAAGTCAAATAAAAAGATGGAACGGTTTAAGAAGCAACAATTTACGTGTAGGACAACGATTGACAATTTACCCAAGAAAACCATATATTGCTAAAAACACATCAAAGCCCAGTAGTACAAAATCTGCTGTAACTTCAGTAAATGGATCTAAAATGCATAAGGTAAGATCTGGGGACTCTCTTTGGACAATTTCTAAGAAATACCCTGGCATTACCATAGAAAATTTGCGAGAATGGAACGGTATTAGCGGGAATAATCTAAAACCTGGCACAATACTTAAATTGTGTGATTGTTCTTCGTAAATTTAACGCAAGATGAAAAAATTAGGAACACTAGTAATCGCCGCAGCTTTGTTGGCGTTAGGAGCCTGTAACAGTTCAGGTTCAAAAGAAAGATTTCTTCCACCATCCACAGGAGGGATTAATTCTCTTATGGTTGTTATGGATACCGAGCTTTGGAGAGGGCCGGTAGGGGAGAAAATCAGGGATGAGTTTGCAGCACAGATTGTGGGTCTTCCACAAATCGAGCCCAAATTTACCATTACACAAATACCGCCAAAGGTATTTAAGGGCACTACCACCCACTCAAGATCACTGTTGTATGTGGAACAGGATTCAACTTCCTTGGCCCATATTAAGGATGATGCATATTCAAAACCACAAAAAGTGGCCGTGGTTACGGGACCTACCCAGGAGGTGTTGATCAAGAACCTTGATTCTTTGGCCGATAGAGCGATTAATGAATTTAAGGCAAATGAAATTGCCGAGGCGCAAAGACGATTTGAGCGTTCATTGAGCAAGGACAAAGCCTTGGAAGAAGAATTAGGAATCCACCTTGATGTACCATCGCTTTATAAGGTGGGAAGAAGAGAGGACAACTTTGTTTGGATGGATATTCAGATTCCTAAGGGGACCATGAACATCGTGGCTTATGAAATGCCTTGGGATTATTTCAGCAATGATTCCACTTTTGTGGAGGATATTATAAAAATGAGAGACTCCATAGGCCAAAAATATATTCCCGGGCCTTATGAAAACACATATATGATTACCGAGAAAGCCTTTGCTCCCTATGTATTTCCTGCGGAAATTGGAGGAAAAAAAGCCGCTGAGGTAAAAGGTGTTTGGGAAATTCATGGATACCCGATGGCAGGCCCTTTTTTAACCTATATCATCAATGATAAGGAACACAATAGAAAAATAATTGTCGAAGGGTTCACTTTTGCTCCTTCCGAAGCAAAAAGAGATTATATGTTCGAATTGGAAGCCATTTTGAAAACCATAAAATTTGATTTGCCTCTTACTTCTGCAGATTAGGGAATGCAATTTTTTGCATCGTACTAAATAAGTTGAAACAAATTCGATTTATTTCAGGACAGGACATTGATAAAAACAAAAAAGCCCAGATGTGTTGCACTGGGCTTTTCTGTTCTTTAAAGCTAAGGGTTGGTTAATCAAACGCAAAGCCTGTAGCAATCCTGTATACAAATGCGTATAGCACAATAAAGAACAAGATGAAGCTGAACCAGGCGAATATTTTGAAGTATTTTTCCAATACGATATGGCCCAAATTGCGGAAACCTTCCATATAAATTTCTTTAACGAGTAGTAATTTTTTCATAAGCTTGATTTTAAGATTTAAAGACAGGTCAAAGATTCGCTTTTGCAGAAGAGAATGAAAAACAAAGGGATGAATAGCAATAAAAAGGGGTAAACGAGGGGAAGCAGTGTCTTAAATCCTTAAAGCTATCTGTTTGATCGATAAAACACGCAGAGCTCTAAACAGTTGAACGAGCATAAACACCGATTAACAGCGTAGTTTTGGAGAATAATTAGAAAAACTTGGATAATACGGCCTTCTAATAAAGAACGTTATTCTGAAACGAGGATAAATTCAGACCTTCTGTTTAATCGATTTTGATCTCGATTGCATTTTTGGCCATCACCACAATTGTTCAGCAATCGTTCTTCGCCATATCCAACGGCACTAAGAATTCTTGAAGAATCGACGCCTTGGGAAACAAGGTAATCCTTGGTAGATTTGGCCCGTTTTTCGGAGAGGTACTTATTATAGGCTTTTGGACCAATAGCATCAGTGTGCGATTCAATTTTAAGGGATAAGTCCTTGTTCTCCTTTAAAATTGTAACAAGCTTGTCCAGCTCAAGGGCTGAACCGGATGTAATTTTGTAACTATCAAAATTGAAATATACATCTTTAGGGTTAAAAGACTCTACGGTAGGTGTATCAACAACCTCATTTTGCGGTTGTAGTCGTTGGGTTACGTTTATATTTATGTTTTCGTTGGTTTTTACTAACAAACTATCATTTAAAAACCCCTCTTTCTTGGCCACCACGGTATAATCTGTTGTAGGGCTTAAGTAATTGAAGGTATACTTTCCAGTAGTATCAGCTATGGTTTCCTCTATTAACCCTTGTTCTTGGTATAAGGAAACGTTTGCTCTTTTGATTACTTCTCCCGTAGCCATATTTTCCACGGAACCGGATATGGCGTTTAAGTTGAGTTTGTATGTAAAAGAGTAGATGTCATCATCACCTTTTCCTCCTTTTCGGTTAGAGGCAAAATAACCTTTCTCTCCTGTCGAATCAATAATATAAGAGAAGTCATCTCTAATACTGTTTATGGGTTTACCCAAATTAATGCCTACACTAAACATATCGTTTTTGCCTTCTGATTTGTAAACATCAAGGCCCCCAAATCCCATGGGCCTATTGGAAGCGAAATAAAGTGCGTTTTCGGTTACGTAAGGAAACATTTCCTTTGCCTCGGTATTAATTGTCCTACCAAGGTTTTTTGCCTCGGAGAACGTTCCGTTTTCAAATATGTCCACTACATATATATCGGTTTCACCCAAACCACCTGGCCTATCGGAAACGAAATACATTTTTTTCCCATCTAAACTTACGGTTGGATGCCCTGTGGAATAATTTTCACTATTAAACGGAAGTTCCTCGGCCTCCGACCATCCACCATTTGTGTAATGAGAACGATAAATTTTTAAATGATTGATTCCGTTCTTTCCCCGTTTCAATTTTTTACCATAATTATTTCTAGTGAAATAAATAGTTTTTTGGTCGGGTGAAAAAGCTAAGGAAGCTTCATGAAATTTGGTATTTATTTTATTGGAAAATTTTTTTGACGCAAATAGATCACCTTCATCATTTTTCTTTTTAGCCACATATAAATCCAGAAATGGTTGATTGGTCCACCTATAACGGCGGGTAGTCAATATAGAAGAATCTTTTGCAGAGGCGTAAACAATATCGGAGTCTTGGTGAAACATGGGGGAAAAGTCAGAATACTCAGAGTTTATATCCAGGTTTTTTATTTGGACCTCTGTAGCGCCTTTCCAGATGCCTTCTTCTAATTTAAGATCATTTAGGGGTTCATTTCTTTTTTGCCTTAAAATTTTAGTCAATGCTGCAGCTCTCCGGTATTTGCCCGTTCCCTTTAGGGTTTGGGTATACTTAAAAAAAGTAGCGTCTTGCATTTCGTCTTGGTACACTAGGTAAATTTCATTGTACCATTTGTACGATTTTTCAAGGTTACCACTATAATAGTGTGAATCACCTGCTCTTGACAACAAGGGCAAAGTATGTTTGGCTTCTGTTCTTTCTAAGACAATGTCAAAAATTCGGGCAGCTTCAGCATACCACATTTTTTCGAAATAGGCGTTCCCTTTTTTTATAAGTCTTTGAGGAACACCTTTTTTACTAAGATACTTACGTAGTTTTTTGCTGTTTAACCCTTCAAGTTGCTTTATGAAACTTTTTGACGAGGCAGTGCCATCGTTCTCCATTTCTGAGTGTGAGAATATAGGCAACCGCTCTGCTCCAGAATCAGACAAGACGAGTTCTTGGGCATGTGACCCAAGTATGTATGAGAAGAAAAAAAGCAAGATTAGTCTTTTCATTACCACTCCATCGGCACAAATGAACATAAAAGTTCATTTGAAGGTTAAGCACAGTAAACCTAACAGTTTAGTTTAAGTTGCTAAAATAGGATATGGTAAGTAAGCGGATAATTTTTTGTTGTGAAAGGGTTGATTTGTGGCGTTGAATGTTAAAAAAATGATGTTGGCAGGTCATAACTATTTAAAACACGGCAAGTTTGTACCCTGAAAAGTCAACTAAGATTTTGACTCATTGCTACCACTTTCCAATTTTTCGTCCTCTTTGGTCGCGTTCTTAAACTCTTTGATTCCGCTTCCAAGACCTTTCATAAGCTCTGGAATTTTTCTTCCTCCAAAAAGCAAAACTACCACGGCGACAATTAAAACAATTTGCCACGGACCTAACATTCCTAATAATATAGTTTGAGCAATCATATCTTCAAAAACCTTTGATTAGAAAGGTAAAGGTAATAAAAAGTTGTGGAAGAGTATATTTGATTAACTAAAATTAGCATTTGAAATAGTATTTTTAAGACCTTACACAGCATAGCTTTTTAAAAAGCTTAACATGGATATTAAAATCTAAGCCTATCTTTGTTTATCATGGCAAAGGACAAAAAGAAAAGAAAAGAGATAAAACGCAAGCTGTTACACAAGTATCGCTTAGTGATTCTTAACGAAAGCACCTTTGAGGAGAAAATATCGTTTAAGCTCAATAGGCTTAATGTTTTTGTTACGGGCACTATGTTTATTATTGTTTTGATCGGCCTTACAACATTATTTATTGCATTCACACCTTTAAAGGAATATATTCCAGGATATTCTTCCACAAAATTAAAGCGACAGGCCACGGATCTTACCTATAAAACGGACTCTTTAGTTACCGTTCTAAATTACACCAATCGGTATTTAGATAATGTTAGAAAAGTGTTGCGAGGAGATATTGAAAACAATCAGACGAATCGAGATTCCTTGTTTGAACAGTATAAACTTGATCCGGCTTCAGTAGATCTTTCTCCCATTCGTGAAGATTTGCTTTTAAGGGAAGAGGTAGAGTTGGAAGATAAATATAACTTATTTGAAAGGGATGTGGAGAATTTGGGCACTCTGTTTTTTTCGCCCGTAAATGGAACATTGTCCCAAGGGTTTGATCAAAAAACAAAGCACTATGCGGTGGATTTGGTTGCTCCAAGGGATACACCGGTTAAATCCATTGCCGATGGTACCGTTCTATTTGCTGAGTGGACCACAGAGACTGGTTATGTAATCATTGTTGAGCACCAAGAAGGAATAACATCTGTATATAAACATAATGGCTCCCTGAGCAAAGTTCAAGGCGATATGGTAAAGGCCGGCGAAGTGATTGCCTCCATCGGAAATACAGGAGAACTCACGACAGGACCACACCTACATTTTGAACTTTGGAGAAAAGGTAAGCCCGTAGACCCCCAAAACTATATAGACTTCAATTAAATGTCCGTAAAAGCATTTGCAGCAAAAATATTTGCGAACCGAATTGCCAAAAAAACCAATAAGTGGGTTAAAACTCCTGTGAAAACCCAGCAAAAAGTTTTTAATGCATTAATCAAACAAGCCAAGAACACAGTTTTTGGTATGGAACATCAGTTTAACACAATCAAGTCCCATCAAGACTTCGTGGAACGAGTTCCTATTCGCGATTATGAAGAATTAAAAGGCTACGTTCAACAGATTTTAGACGGTAAAGACGATGTGCTTTGGCCGGGAAAACCGATTTATTTCGCCAAAACGTCGGGTACAACATCTGGTGCAAAGTACATTCCAATTACCAAATTATCCATAAAGAACCAGGTTGAAGCTTCCCGGAATGCCATTCTAGGCTACATCAATGAAACTGGTAATGCAGATTTTGTAGATGGAAAAATGATTTTTTTGCAAGGCAGCCCTATTTTGGAAGAAAAACATGGTATCAAACTAGGTAGACTTTCGGGAATTTCTGCACACTATGTGCCCAATTACCTTCAAAAAAACCGATTGCCAAGTTGGGAGACCAACTGTATTGATGATTGGGAAACAAAGGTCGACAAGATTGTGGAGGAGACCGAAAAAGAAAACATGACCGTTATTGCGGGCATCCCATCTTGGGTACAAATGTATTTTGAAAAGCTCAATGCTAAGACAGGAAAAAAAGTTAGTGAGCTCTTCAAGGAGTTTCAATTATTTATTTATGGTGGGGTAAACTATGAACCTTATAGGGCCAAATTTGAAAATCTTATCGGAAGAAAGATTGACAGTATAGAGCTATTTCCGGCCAGCGAGGGTTTTTTCGCATATCAAAATTCCCAAAATGAAAAAGGGATGCTCCTATTATTGGATGCAGGAATCTTTTATGAATTTGTAAAAGCGGATGAATTTTTTGACGAAAACCCAAAACGATTGACCATTGCAGATGTGCAATTGGATGTGGACTACGCCATGGTAATCTCTACTAACGCTGGACTCTGGGGCTATAATCTTGGAGATACCATTCGGTTTGTTTCATTGGACCCCTATAAAATTATCGTTTCAGGGAGGATAAAACATTTTATTTCGGCTTTTGGGGAACACGTAATTGCCAAAGAAGTAGAAGAAGCCCTTAGATTGGCCGTAGAAGGTACGGATGCGCTGGTTAACGAATTTACAGTCGCTCCGCAAACGAACCCGGAGGATGATGAACTTCCTTACCATGAATGGTTTATAGAGTTTGAGAAGGTACCATCTGACCCTGTTGAATTTTCAAGGATCATTGAGGAGAGCATGAAGAAGCAGAACAGCTATTATTTTGATTTGATAGATGGGCATATCCTTCAACCTTTAAAAATTAGTAATATCAAACCAAATGGGTTTCAAGATTATATGAAATCTATTGGTAAATTGGGAGGTCAAAACAAGGTACAGCGTCTTGCCAACGACCGTAAAGTGGCCGATGGACTGCAACCCTTTAAAATTAGTTGACACGGAACAGCTTAATTTTCAAAGGAATTCACTTATTTTTGCCTGTAGATATGATGGCAACAGAAGTAAAACAGACTACTAGGGCACAGGAATCCACCAACGCAATTGAGCGTTTGTATATTACCATGCGTCACTTGCTCAATCGTGGATTTTATAAACCCTCTGGTGTAAGCGGCAATGCCTTAAGAAGTGCACTTTTATTGCTACGGCCCGAAATTTATGGTTCTATTGCAGAGGACAAATCGGAACTTAACGGACTAATCTATGTACTGGAACGATTGCCTGAAGGCATCGAAGAATGCCGGTTTATCAATTTGACTTCCGACGAAGGCTTTGCCAAATCACACTTAAAACCAATTGTACCACCCAAAAGGAGACGGAACTGTTATCGTATAGACGATGAACAGATGAACATTGAGATTACACGTGGGCGAAGCGATATTTATGACATTTTGACCCATCTTACATTTTTGTATGTTGAGTCTGGTAAAATTTCAAGCAGAGTTTTGGTCGATGATGGAAATGCTACCATTCGTGATTGGGTTAAGCTAACCGAGTTTGTGTTGCGTGATGAAAAAGACAATGATGAACGAGAAGTGGCGCTTATACATTGCGCAAATATTCTAGGAAGAACTTTTGATGAAGTTGTTGAGATTCAAAATAAACTAAAGACACCCAAAGACCCTGACAGATTTTTAAATGTAATCTATTGGCTGGGCAAATTAGCGATTGAGGAAGAAACTACGGGAAACAAAAGAACAATCACTTTTAGTCCGCTATTGCGAGAGCGCTTGGGACACCATATCCACGGAGAAAAATGGGCCGAGAAAATCAAAAAAAGACTAAAACAACATAATTTGATTCATAGGCCACTCCATATTATTAGCGCCAATATGCACAGTGTTATGAATTCACTTTTTGCAAAAAAGGCACTTCATCAGGAATTTCCGGAGGATGACTCATTGAATATTTATGAGGCTCTTGGGTCGGAGAAACATAAAGCGCTGAATAAAAAGGTAAAAAATCTTGCTGAAAGAAATGGAATGATATTCTTGGACGATGAATCCGGGGCCAATATTGACGTTCAAATTTTCGATTCTGCGAAATTTGATGTTGAAAGCTGTTGTTATAAGCTGCCGGAAGATATGTTGGAGAATGAAAAACCAATTATATTCGTAATGGACTATGCCTTTGGAGAACAGGCTTATGAAACCATAGATGAGTTATTGAAACCATTGGAACAAGATGGTGAAAAGATTTTCTTAAATGTTGATTCCATCTCTATTATGGGTAAAGCTGGAATATTGGAAGGAGGAAAGGGTGATTTAATGATTCCATCGGCACATATATTTGAAGGTACTGCAGACAATTACCCATTTGACAATGAATTTTGTGCATCCGATTTTAAAGGACACGGCCTTAAAGTTATGGAAGGCACTATGGTTACGGTATTGGGCACTTCTTTGCAAAACAGGGATATCCTTCAGTTTTTTAATGAATCTACATGGAACGTGATAGGACTGGAAATGGAAGGGGTACATTATCAAAAGGCGATACAATCAGCGTCCAGGATACGTAAAAGCATAAAAAAAGATGTCAAGGTGCGGTATGCTTATTATGCATCGGACAATCCATTGGAAACAGGGAGTACTTTGGCTTCAGGCGGACTGGGAACAACCGGGGTAAAACCCACTTATTTAATAACTGACAGGATTTTAAAACAAATATTTAATACATAAACATGGCAGACCAACCAGTAAACCAGAATAATTCCGATGAAATAGATTTGGGGCAATTGTTCCAAATGATTGGAAGAGGTTTTCAAAAATTCTTCAATTTTATTGGTAGTATTTTCAAGGGTATTTTCCATATTATAATGCTATTTCTTCTGTTTGTTCAGAAGAACATCATAATAATTGGGGCAGCTATTATTATTGGAGGAATTGGGGGTTTTGTTTTGGATAAGGTGTCTTCGGAAGAATATATCTCAAGAATGGTGGTCGAACCTAATTTTAATAGTGTTCAGCAGCTATACAATAACATAGCCTTTTACAATGATTTGGCAAAAGCTGAAGACTCTGTTGCTTTGGCCACCGCATTAAATATCACAGAGCACGAAGCAGCTAGTATTAAAGAAATTTTCACCGATTCCTATTCTGATGAAAACCAGAAAATAAAACTTTTTGACCAATTCATTAAGGAATTGGACACAACCACTATTAAAGCAATTGATTACGAGAATTATTTGGAAAATTTTAATTCTCTGGATGCCAGATTTCACCAAATATCAATTGTTAGTACGGATAACAGAGTTGCCAAAAAAGCACAACCAGCAATTATAAACTCTATTTCTGTAAATGAATACTTCAAGCTACAGAAAAAAATCAATGATGATAACTTGGTCCTCCAGGAAGATATCTACAAAAAACAGTTGGTTGAAATAGATTCGCTACAAAGCCTATACCGAACGGTATTGGTCAAAGAGGCAGACAGACCCATGCAGGGCACCAGTATTAATTTAGCCGAAGGAGGGGATTCAAAAGGACGAGAACTTGCCCTTATTCAAGAAAAAGATGTTTTAAAGGAGAAATTGGTAGAACTGAACAAGGAAAAGGCTAACAAATCAACCATTGTCAATGTTATAAGTGACTTCCCAACAAGAGGAGTTGAACTAAAGGGAATATGGAACAGTTACAAATTTAAACTTCCCATGGCATTGTTGATTTTAGTATTTGGGGTTTTAGCATTATTGGAGCTTAACAAGTATTTAAAATCCTACAATCAGAAGTAAAAGAACAATTGTTGGTAGTATGGTTTTAGGCTTAGGGCGAAAATCAAAACAATAATAGAAATGTATGGAGCGAATCTTGGTAACTGGAGCTGGGGGCCAATTGGGTCTGACATTTCAAGAGCGTGCCCTTGATTTTCCAGAGATTTATTTTGATTTTAAAACAGCTGACAAACTTGATATTGCCCAACCCTCCCAATTGGTTGATGTGTTTGAGCAAGGCCACTATGATTTCTGTATCAACTGTGCCGCCTACACCAATGTTGAACAAGCTGAAAAGAACCCCGAAAAGGCATTTAACATCAATGCAGAGGGTGTAAAAAATCTGGCGGAGGCCTGTAGAGCCCATAAAACTGTCTTGATACATATATCTACCGATTACGTTTTTGATGGAGAGAAAAAAGAGCCTTATACTATAACGGACAAACCGAATCCTATCAACGAATATGGAAAGTCCAAATTGAGGGGAGAGCAGTTTATTCAAGAGATTTTACCCAACCATTTTATTGTCCGAACATCTTGGTTGTATAGTAAAAAGTACGGTCATAACTTTTATCGATCAATTATAAAAAAGGCGATGGAGGGAGAGGATTTATATATTACCGATGCTCAAAGAGGCTGTCCTACCAATACTGATGCATTGGTAAGGTTTATCATTGAAGAGATTATCTTAGGGGAAAAGCTATTTGGCATATATCATTATACGGATGGAAAGCCAATGACATGGTACGATTTTGCCAAACAAATTCTTAAGGAGAATAATTTGGTGAACAAAGCCAGGCTTGTTTTGGATTCGAATTATCGTACTTTCGCAAAGAGGCCAAAAAACAGTGTTCTTTCTTGATTGGGTGAGAAAGACCGTGAATTTTATGGATGCTTTTATGGACAAAAACATTCAAAAAAACATTTTAATTACAGGAGGCGCTGGTTTTATTGGCTCTCATGTGGTCAGGCGATTTATCACCTTGAATAGTAATTACAATGTGTTCAACCTCGATGCTCTGACATACGCAGGAAACCTCGAAAACCTAAAAGACGTCGAAAGAGCACCGAACTATGAATTTATAAAGGGAGACATCACCAAAACGGACTTTATAAACGAATTTTTTTCAAAACATAGTTTTGATGGGGTCATTCATTTGGCTGCCGAATCCCATGTAGATCGGTCCATTACAGATCCCTTGTCCTTTGTTCGAACCAATATTCTGGGCACCGTCAATTTATTGAATGCGTCCTTGCAGCAATTCGAAAACAATCCAAACTTTCTGTTTTACCATATAAGTACAGATGAGGTATATGGAAGTTTAGGAGAAAAGGGCCTGTTCAAAGAAACTACATCTTACGACCCAAACTCCCCTTATTCCGCTTCAAAGGCAAGCTCAGATCATTTTGTTAGGGCTTATGGAGAAACCTATAAATTACCTTTTGTAATTTCCAATTGCTCCAATAATTATGGCCCTAATCAATTCCCGGAAAAATTGATCCCCTTGTTCATTAACAATATCATACAAAATAAACCACTGCCCGTATATGGTGATGGAAATTATACCCGGGATTGGCTATATGTAAAGGACCATGCAAAAGCTATTGAGCTTATATTTCATAAAGGTAAAAAAGGAGAAACGTATAATATTGGGGGGCTAAATGAATGGAAGAACATCGATTTGACCCATTTGTTGTGCCGATTGATGGATAAAAAGCTCAAAAGAACACTAGGAACATCGGAAAAACTGATATCTTTTGTAAAAGACCGCCCTGGTCACGATTTAAGATATGCTATCGATGCGTCCAAAATAAAGAAAGAGTTGGGTTGGAAACCATCAGTAACCTTTGAAGAGGGATTGGAACAAACGATTGATTGGTATTTTGATAATAAGGAATGGCTGGACAATGTTACCTCAAAAGACTATTTGGAATATTATAAAAACCAGTATCAAGAATAAAGCACAATGAAAGGAATTGTTTTGGCAGGCGGGACAGGTAGTAGATTACACCCACTTACACTTTCGGTGAGCAAGCAACTCATGCCTATTTACGACAAGCCGATGATTTACTATCCAATATCCACTTTGATGTATGCCGGCATCAATGAAATATTGATTATTTCCACCCCAAAGGACCTTCCGTTATTCCAAGAACTATTGGGGGATGGAAAAAAGTATGGCTGTACCTTTTCTTATGCGGTTCAAAAAGCACCAAACGGTTTGGCAGAAGCATTCGTTATAGGAGAGGATTTTATTGGTAACGACAAGGTGGCCCTCATTTTGGGAGACAACATCTTTTACGGCGCTGGACTGTCCAAATTACTGCAAAAAAATAATGACCCAGAAGGGGGGATTATCTATGCTTACAGGGTAAATGATCCACAGCGCTACGGGGTTGTTGAGTTTGATAAAAATGGAAAAGCCATCAGTATTGAAGAAAAACCAATAGAACCCAAATCCAACTATGTAGTACCAGGGATTTATTTTTATGATAATGATGTAATTTCCATTGCAAAATGCATAAAACCAAGTGCACGCGGTGAATTAGAGATTACGGATGTAAACAAACAGTATTTAAAAAGGAATAGGCTTAATGTGAGTATTTTGGACAGGGGAACGGCATGGTTGGATACAGGAACATTTCAAGCCTTAATGCAAGCCTCGCAATTTGTGGAAGTGATTGAGGAACGGCAAGGATTGATAACCGGATCTATAGAAGTTGCCGCCTACGAAATGGGATATATCGATCAAGAGCAATTTAGAGAACTGGCAAAACCTTTGATGAAAAGCGGCTATGGTAAAAGATTGTTGGGCATATTGAACATAGAGGCATGATAAAGGCAACAGAGACCAAATTAAAAGGATGTTTTATAATTGAGCCCACCATTTTTGAGGATGAAAGGGGCTATTTTTTCGAGAGTTATAACCACAGGGATTTTTGCGAAGCCATTGGTCAGGAAATCAATTTTGTTCAGGATAACCAGTCTTTTTCTAAAAAAGGTGTATTAAGAGGCTTGCATTTCCAAAATGGAGAACATGCCCAAGCAAAGCTTGTCTCTGTATTGGAAGGAAGAATTCAGGATGTGGTGGTTGATTTACGTAAAGATTCTGCTACTTTTGGCCAGCATATATCCATTGAGCTTTGTGGTAAAAACAAAAAACAGTTATTTGTGCCCAGAGGTTTTGCTCATGGGTTTTTGGCGTTGAGTGATGTGGTAAAAGTGTTTTATAAATGCGATAATTATTATAATAAAGAGGCTGAAGGGGGGATTTGTTATGATGACTCTAAACTAAATATAAAGTGGTTATTAGATCCAATTAATCTGTTACAATCTAAAAAAGATAAGAACTTGTCTAACAAATGTAATCTCCATTAATTAAAAATGAAAATAACCATAAATATATAATAATAGGTTTTGCTAAACCAGATGATTGCACCATAATAACATAAATGAAAGAACACTTTAAAAGATTAAAAAACCTTGATATTAATACATTAGAGGTTTTTAGGAAATCATTGTCATCAATCTTTGTTAAGGTTTTTGGAATGGCTTTTGCTTTCGGCGCAAGTGTTTTTCTTGGTAGAATGTTAGGGCCCAGTGGTTTGGGTGTTATTAATTTAGCCAATCAAATCCTAATGGTTCTTTTGGTTTTGACAATGTTTGGGATGCAACATGTTTTGGTTAAAAACATTGCTATAGGACACGGTCAAGGAAAAGATCAAATTATTGGGAATAATGTTAAAACTGCGTTATTGTTTAATGGATTTTTATCACTTGTAGTAACGGCTCTTGGAATAATTTTGGTCTATTTTTTTTCTGAGAATATCTTTAAGACTACGAGTATTAAAATCCCATTGATAATCTTTTTAATTGCACTCATTCCACAAACACTTACACGTGTTTATGCTTCTGCTATAAATGGAATGAGAAAAGTATGGCAAAGTAATCTCTTCGAACAAGTTTTAAGTTCTGGGTTTGTTGTCATAGGATTGTTCATCAGTTATTTATGCAAAATTGAAATAACAATCATTCATGTTGCTTGGCTTTATGCATTGGCAAGACTAATAGTGTTTTTAATTGCTATAGGTTATTGGCGTTTTATCTTCTCAAATACGTATATGGGAAGATTTGATTTAAAGCCTTTGCTAAAAACAGCCTTACCATTATTGCTTGTTTCCTCTACCAGTGTTTTGGCGACGAATATAGATACAATAATGTTAGGTTTTTTAAATAATGTGGAAGGAGTTGGACTATATAGTGTCGCTTCTCGAATAGCAATGCTTACAAGCTTTATGTTGTTGGTTTCAAACACCGCCATATCACCAAAATTGGCATTTATGTATTCTGAAGGCAACTTAAAAGGCATGCAAAAAATGGTTAGACAAACAACGCTAGGCGTTATTGTTGTTGCTGGTTTGCTTTTATTAGTTTTTCTTTTATTTGGAAAGCCCATTTTATCACTTTGGGGAGAGGAGTTCTCCGAATCCTATGTTCCTTTAATGATTTTATGTTTTGGTCAATTCCTTAATGTTTCTACTGGATGTTCTGGTTTGTTGTTGATAATGTGTGGATACGAAAAGACGCATAGAAATATTTCACTTGTTTCAGTAGCGATAAATATTTTACTGAACTTTTTCCTTATAACATTTTTTGGAATTATAGGAGCTGCGGTCGCAACAGCTTTCACCATAGGTTTAGAAAATATTTTGAAGGTTATTTATGCTAAGAAAAAGGTTGGAATATTGCCTATACCATTTTAAAATTTCAAGTAGCAAGGAATTCATAGCAACAAATTTGATAAGTTTGCAATTACTTACCTATTTTAACCCATAAATAAAACATGGAATTATTTGTTCTTGGAATTGATGCTGCTTCGGAGGAAATGCTCAGAGCTTTCGATATGCCTTTTACGCATAAATTATTAGACACCTTACATAAAGAGGAGATAAATGAAGACTTAATAAGTAGGGGCTGGGTTGAAGCGTACACTGGTCAACCAGCGTCAAGAACTAAAGGATTTTATGAATTTCCTTTAATGGACAATTCGTATGACACCTCGCTGTCATTTAATTTAAATATTATTGACAAAGAATCAAACTTATTATGGGATACGCTCAACAAAAAAAATGTTTCTGTTGGATTTATGGGTGTACCCACAACTTTTCCTGCACCTAAGATTAGTGGGTTCTTTGTTGCTGGCGGGGGAGGAGGTAAATCTTTAGATAGCACATATAATGATGACACTATGTTTTATCCTAAAGCTATTGTTGAACATCTAGTTAAAAACAAATATGTTGTTGATGAAAGAGTACCTTCATTGTTGTTTGACAAAAAAATATTTAATCCCACTCTTTTTTTTGATCAACTTATTGAAATGATGAATCGTCGAACGGATTCATACATTGATATTTATGATAAACAACCAACAAGTTTTGGTTTCTTGGCATATAGAGCAGTTGCAACAGTTGCATATTTGTCAATGAGTGAAATACAAAGAGTAATAGAAGGGAAGGAACCGCTCGACGATGCTTATTTTGAGGAGCTAAAGAGGTTTTTCACAGCTTTGGATGTTAATATCCAAAAGCTCTATGAAAATATTGATATCCAAAATATTATTTTAATTTCAGACCATGGCATATCTCCTTATGATAGCCGAGTAAATTTTAATTTTTTGCTCCAAAAATATGGTTATCAGGTAAAAAAATCTCAAACCCCAAGCAAGAACTTAATTCATAGGTTTAAAAATCTGGTTCCGTTTAATTTAAGAAAGAAACTTAAGAAAAATAAGTTAATCGAGTCTAGTGTCAAAAAGGGACTATGGTTCAATTCAGAAAAAAGTATTGCATTTTGTAGAAGTGAAGGAGATGTGGCAGGAATATTCATAAATGATAAAAGTCGATTTAATGGTCCCGTTTCAGAAGGGGATATTATGAAGAATGTGACCGAAATTTGCAATGCAATCAATAATTCTAATGAAGCAAAAGAATTTAATTTGAAAGCGTATTCTTCAAAACCAGCTTTTGTGGGAGAACCTTATGAAAAATTAATACCCGACATATTTGTTTCTAAACCAATGAATATGAAATCCATGACCACTACTACATCTCAGTTTATCACGAAAAACAGTTGGTTTGATAAACCCATTAATTTAAAAGAGGTTAAGCATGATAATTGGACAGGAACAAAAAAACCGAACGCTTTGTTCTTTTTAACACCTTCATTACACAATTTTGTTAAAGAGGATGATGAGAGAAACTTAACACTTACTTATAAAATAGCAGATCGTTTTTTTAAATGAAAATAGGGATACTGACATTTCACGATGGAATAAATTTTGGCGCCTTTTTACAGGCATACAGTACAAAGCAAAAACTTGAGCTTTTAGGTCATCAAGTAGAGATTATTAATTATAAGGACACTTGGTTTGCATTCAAGGAACTTGCCTATGCATTTCGAATGAATGGCAAGTTTGTAAAGAATGCTAAAAAAATCTGGAAGTTTCGTAGTGCGCACAAACTGATGGACATGACCAAACCAAACTCGGATTTGGCTAGTTTCGAAGATAAATACGATGTGGTATTTTTTGGAAGTGACGAGATATGGAACATTAATAATCTTGGTTTTGGTTATGATTTAAGCTACTTTGGTAAAGGCTTGAGAAACACCAAAAAGATTGCATACGCCCCTAGTTTTGGCTCGACAAAGTCTGATGATGAAAAATTGTCACTGGTAAAGGAATATCTGTTGGATTTTGATGCAATTTCGGTGAGGGATAACAACTCTCAAAAAATCGCAGAAAAACTAACCGGCACTAAACCAACCATTGTTCCTGACCCGACTTTTCTTGTAGATCAATTAAATTGGGCTGTAGAACCAGAAATAGAAGAAGAATATATTTTGGTTTATGCCTATGTTTTAAAGCCAGAACATATCAAAGCAATGAAGCAATTTTCCAAAGAAAAAAAGATTAAATTGGTTTCAGTGGGCTTTTACTATTCTTGGTGTGATGAAAACTATCTGGGCATAAGCCCATTTGAATGGATAGGCTTCTTTAAAAAAGCCAAATATGTTTTTACGAGCATGTTTCATGGCACAATTTATTCCATACTTACTAGAAGGAATTTCACGACTTTTATGGATCCGTACCGACTACAAAAGTTTTCTTATTTGTTAGACACTTTGGACATACATGATCGTATTTTTGATGGGAACAGTAGGTTTGAATCTATAGACTATTCCATGTTAGAGAAGAAGATTGCAGATTATTCAAATATTGGGCACAAGTTTATCGAAACTGCCTTGCAGAATATTCAAGAGCCTTAAAATAGGTTATATTTAACTTTGCCCGATGTAATGGGTAAATCAATGTCTTGGTAATTTTGAAAATAAAAATTAGTTTAATATTCGGTCTGTTTTTATTTTTTCTACCTTTTACTCAGGCACTTACAGTCAATGTTTTCTTTCCATTAAAGATTTCGGAACTGTTATTGGTTGTATTGATACTCATTTTTATGCAACTAAAGTTTGATAGATTTTTTTTAAAAACGTTATGGAGTGCCAAAGTTATATATGTCTTTTTATTTTTGGCTATCCTTTCATTTTTTGTGAACTCCCATTGGTCTTATACTTACCCACCAAAGATTATAGATTACCGAATAAATAGGCAAGCTGACAGTCTGCTAAGAACAATCTATATTATTTTAAATATTTTGGCATTTGTCATTTCAATTTATTTTATAGGTAGACCAAAAAATTATCTTAAGTTATGGGTATATGGTGCATTGGCAGCATCTATTTATGCTTGGTATTTATTCATTTCATCAGGTTTAAATATACCATTTATAAAGATGTTCGGAATGCAAGAAAACCCGCAGACAATTATGGGGTTTATAAGGGCGGGCACGTTTAAAGAAGGTAATTTTTTTGGACTATTTTTAATTTTATCAAGCGCTGTCGCATTTTATTTGAACAAAGATAGGGTTGCCTGGTTTTTAATGTTTACTATTCTTTCCACATTTTCTACAATAAGTATTATCAGTGCTGCTTTTTTCTTGATTATATATTTTAAAAAATATTTGCTTAGAAAAAGGAATCTTAAAATATTTTTGTTATTACTCCCAGTTATTATAATTGGTTCAGTAATTTTTTTTAAAAGTCTATTTTATCAAAAATATGTGGAAGAAAAGTTGTTTACCCCACTGAATACACTCACAACATCCAATTTTTCTAAAGTAGACAGGTATTTAACAGGAAAAATTGCGTTAGAAGCTGGAATTGATAATCCAATCCTTGGAGTTGGGCCATTCAATTATGGTCTTCATTATGATCATTACAATAATATTGATGAAATCATTGACAATCAAAGCGAATTTTCCATTAATTTTTTTAATAGAAAGGGGAAAAGGGCAATTCCAAACAATGTATATATGGAAGTGTGGGCAGAATACGGCATTGTAGGTTTTTTGCTTTTTATTGCATTTTTAATCAAAACACTAATACTGTCGATAAAAAGCAAAAATCTTACAATAACGGCCGGTCTTATTGCAATGTATGTGTCCTTAAATGCATTTCCTTCTTTTATAATGTTATTTATATGGGTGTACTTGGCCATTCCTTATGCTCATAAATTTTATCATACCCAACCTAAAATAAAGTATAGTGGACAAAATTAAAGAACGCCTTATATACGTTTTGGCCGCGTTTCCACTATTCGACTTTAAACTCATCAATATTGGTATTGCAGTTTTTGTTTTAGGAAGTATTGTGATATGTTATGAAGAGGGAGGTTTTTTGAAACGATTTACAAAAAGGAAGATAATAGACATTTTGATTTTGTCATTACCATTCTTACTAAGCTTAACGGCCCTGTTTTGGACACAGAATATTAAAAGTGGATACACATTTGTAGAAAGGTCTTTGCCTGTTATAATATTTCCTTTGATTATTCTTTTATTGCCGCCCTTTAGAACTATTAGGACAATCAAAAAGTTTTTTCAAATTTATATTATTACAAATGTATTGCTTGCTTGTACTTTTATAGTGTATTCGATTGTTTCTTTGGTGAGTTTATATGAGAATGAACATTTACCGATAATATCATTCATAAAAAAATACAGAGGTGAATTTGAGTCAGTTTTAGTTATTGGGGAGCACCCAATTTACTTAGCATTGATGATAGGAACCGCCATACTATTTTTATTTTATTTTTATTTTAAAAGGTTCTGGTTAAATCTAATTTTTGGCATTATTCTTACTATTGCTCTATTTATGACCGCAAGCATTGGACCAATGCTCGCACTTTTAATTGCTGTGTTGCTGGCTATTATATTAAAGCCGATAAGACTTAAATCAAAATTAACGATAATAGCTGCATTTTTGGTGATAGTCTTATCGGCTTTGACATTATCACCATTTCAAAATAGGGTCAATGAATTTATTAACACAACAGAGATATATCCCAGTGGAGACTATTTTAATTCTTTTAATACTAGAGTGGGCATCTATAATTGCGCCATAAAAATTGGAAAGAAAGTTCCTTTTATAGGGCTTGGTCCTGGAGATGTACAAGAAGAATTGGACTTGTGTTATAAAAATGAATATAAAACCAAGGCGTACGAAAATGGAATATTCAATACTCACAATCAATATTTGTATTATTGGTTAAGTTATGGCATATGGGGGTTAACTTTGATGTTTGTAACATACATTATTTTCTATAAACGGGCAATTTCAAATAGAGATGAAGTCTATATCGTATTTTTGACCTTTATGCTAATTTGTTTTTTATTCGAAAATATTTTGAGTAGAAATACAGGGATAATGGTTTATAGTATTTTTAATACAATATTATATTTTAAAAGTTATTTAAAAGCTAATGACTAACAACCAACAGCATTGATAAAATTAATTATCATTAAAGTTGGTTAATTAAGCACCAATATTATTCAAGAAACATCTAAACTATGTTCGGATATTAATTAATGGAAGCATAATTTTTATGAAAATTTGTCCGAATATATAAGATAACCATGAAAGATTGTAATCGCTAAATAATTATAGACTGTAGTTAACTAAACACTACAATAAAAAATAGACGGGAAGCTTACAAGATCATTTAAACGATATGGGAAAAACAGTGTTTAGTTCTATTTTTTGTGATGATATTAATAAAATAACAAGGTAAACAATCCATAGGAACTATAGGTTGTTTATGTTTTGGTCAAGTCAAGAAAATTATTAGTAGCTTTATTTTAAAGGGAATCAATCAGTTAATAACTATGATTTATACTCTTTAAAATACTGAATTTCATTAATGAATTAATATAATATGTCAAGAATAAGATACCTGTTTAAAACTATTCAAGTAATTTAATTGTATGATAGTAATAAACGCAAAATTCCTCACTCAAAAGATAACCGGTGTTCAACGCTTTGCGCTTGAACTTTGTAAAAGGCTTCCAAGAACCATACAAGGTGAAGAAGTGGTTTTTGTAAGTCCTAAAGCAGAACAGATAAATGTCATTTCCACGGATGTTCAACCTATTCAATTTGGTAGATTACCGGCAATACTTTGGGAGCAAATTGAATTGCCAATTTTTTTGAAAAGAAACGGAAACCCTTTGTTGATAAATTTAGCAGGTGTGGGCCCTGTTCTGTATAAGAATAAAATAATGGCCCTTTATGATTTAGCGTATGAGCATCATCCGGAGTGGTTTACTTATTCTTTTCACAAGGTGTATAGCACACTGATTCCTATTGGTTTGAAAAATTCAAAAAGAATAGTGACTGATAGCAATTATGTGAAAGATGATATTATTGAAACATATAAAATTGAGGATAATAAAATTGAGGTAATTTATGCCGCGCCATCAGAAATGTTTCGTGACAAAGGATTAAAGAGAGAAAAATTTATTTTGACAGTTTCATCGATTGATCCAAGAAAGAATTTAAAATCCGTTATTCAAGCGTATAAACAATTGGATACAGATTATAAACTTGTAATTGTAGGCAAGAGCAACCATATATTTTCGAATCTGGACCTGGAAGAAGAAATGGGGGATAGTAACATCAATTTTACCGGATATTTATCGGACAAGGAATTGATAGAACTTTATAATAAGGCCGAAATATTTATTTATGCTAGTTTTTTTGAAGGCTTTGGTATGCCTCCCTTAGAAGCTCAAGCTTGTGGCTGCTGTTGCATTGTTTCAAATAAAACTTCTTTGCCTGAGGTTTACCAAGACTCAGTACATTATTGTGAACCTACAGACTTGGAATCAATTAAATCTGCAATGAAAAATCTAATTGAAAACCCAGAACTTAGAATACAGCTAAGAGACAAGGGATTCGAAAATTTAAAACGGTTTAGTTGGGACAATTCGACTGAGCAATTAAAACAGATAATTAAGGATATTTTATGAAAAAAGCACTAATACACGACTGGTATTCTGTATATGGTGGAGCAGAAAGATGTATAGAGAGCTTTACAAATATTTGGGAAGACTTTGATCATTACTCTTTGATAGATACACTTTCAGATGAAAACAGACAAATTATATTAAAAGGTAAACAAACTAAAAATTCATTCATTCAAAAAATGCCCTTTGGAAAAAAGAAATATAGGAGTTATCTACCATTGTTTCCCTTGGCAATAGAACAGTTTGATTTAAATGAATATGATTTGATTATTTCTTCTTCATCTTCAGTGGCCAAAGGAGTTCTAACTAGACCGGACCAGCTGCACATTTCATATGTATATTCGCCAGTAAGATATGCTTGGGATCTATATCATCAATATCTTGAAGAATCTGGAATGCAAAAAGGATTTAAAGGGCTCTTGGCCAAATATTTCTTACATAAGATAAGAATGTGGGATTATACTACTGCAAATCGACCGGATTACTATATTGCCATTTCAGAATATGTGGCAAAGCGTATAAAAAAAGTTTATGGAAAGGAATCAAGAGTAATTTATCCGCCAGTAGATACTAAGACTTTTACAATTTCTGATAAAACAGAGGATTATTATATTACATGTTCTAGGATGGTTCCTTATAAAAAAATTGATTTGATTGTTGAGGCTTTTTCCAAAACCAAGCAGAAGTTGTTGGTTATTGGCGATGGGCCAGATATGCATAAGATAAAAAAATTAGCTACTTCGAATACGGAGTTGTTAGGTTTTGTTGAAAAGAAAAAAATGCAAGAGCTCATTAAAAATGCAAAAGCATTTATTTTTGCTGCGGAAGAAGATTTTGGAATTGCACCAATTGAAGCACAGGCATCTGGAGTGCCGGTTATTGCATTTGGAAAGGGTGGTATTTTGGAGACTGTGAAAGGAGTCTTTCCGGGCACGAAAAAAATAGATAAAGCTATTACTGGGGTGTTTTATGAAAATCAAAAGGTAGATTCATTGTTGGGAGCGGTTAATTTTTTTGAAAAGAACTTAGATTTATTCAATAAGGACATTATTAGGGAAAGCGCACAAAGGTTTAGCATTGAACGATTCGAAATGGAATTTAAGGAAACAGTGGATGAAATTTATAATAATTGGATATAAATCAATTTAGATAGAATGAAAAAAGCAATTATAACTGGAATTACAGGTCAAGATGCTGCTTATTTGGCTCAACTTTTGTTAGATAAAAATTATGAGGTTTATGGCACATATAGGAGGACTAGCTCAACAAACTTTTGGAGGATAGAGGACCTTGGTATTGAAAACCACTCCAATCTTCACTTATTGGAATATGATTTGGTGGATTTGTCAAGTGCTTTTAGGATAATTTCTGAAATTCAACCTGATGAAATATATAATTTAGCCGCACAGAGTTTTGTAGGTGTATCATTTTCACAACCAATAGCTACTGCTCAAATTACAGGTGTTGGGGCGATGAATTTACTTGAGGCAATCCGGACCATTAACCCAAAAATTAAGTTTTATCAAGCTTCTACCTCCGAAATGTTTGGAAAAGTTAGAGCAATTCCTCAGTCCGAGGAAACACCTTTCCATCCTAGAAGTCCATATGGAGTTGCGAAAGTATTTGCACACTGGGCCACATTAAATTATCAAGAATCCTACGACTTATTTGCTTCTAGCGGCATACTGTTCAACCATGAGTCGCCTTTAAGAGGAAAGGAATTTGTCACAAGAAAAATTACGGATTCTGTAGCAAAAATATCTTTGGGGATGTTGGATGTTATTGAACTGGGTAACCTAGATGCCAAAAGAGATTGGGGCTATGCCAAAGACTATGTGGAAGGAATGTATAAAATATTGCAAGCTGCAAATCCAGATGTGTTTGTGTTGGCAACAGGTAGAACGGAAACGGTCAGAGACTTCGTAGAAATGGCATTTAAGGCTATAAATATCGATATGGAATGGCAGGGGAAAGAGGAAAATGAAATAGGCTTGAATCGGCTTACAGGAAAAACGCTGGTTAAAGTTAATCCAAAATTTTACCGGCCTGCTGAGGTTGATCTATTGATTGGAGATCCCAAGAAAGCTAAAGATATTTTAGGATGGGAAGCCAAAACTTCATTGGAAGAGTTATGTGAAATGATGGTGAAATCAGACATCGAAAAAAACAAGAATGGAAAGTCCTATTAATAAAACGGTTTTAATAACGGGCATTACAGGGTTTACAGGAAAACATTTAGAATCTATATTGGTCGAAAACGGTTTTCAGGTTTATGGGACAACCTTCTCAGAGCCGGCGCAAGAAAATCATTTCAAATGTGATATTTTAGATTTTAACGAGTTGACAGAGGTTGTTACAAGGGTTGGGCCGGACTACGTTATACACCTTGCAGCGGTTTCCTTTGTGGCGACAAAGGATATCCCAAAAATATATGCCACCAATGTTCAAGGAACACTCAATCTTTTAGACGGGTTGCTTAAATTGGGGAGGAACATTAAAAAAATCATTGTTGTTAGCAGCGCTGCGGTTTATGGAAACATAGGAAATGTTCTATCAGAAGAAATGTGCCCAAAACCTGTCAATCATTATGGAAACAGTAAATTGGCCATGGAGAATATGGCGGCTAATTATTTTGATAAGCTGAATATTATAGTTGCACGACCATTCAATTATACGGGTATTGGACAAGAAGAACGTTTTGTAATACCTAAAATAATTAAGCACTTCAAGGAGAAGAAAAGTGTAATACATCTCGGAAACCTTAATACATATAGGGAGTATAATGATGTAAGATTTTTAGCTGATTGCTATCGAAAATTGTTAAATAGTGACTTTAAATCCAACGTAGTTAATATAGCAAGTGGAAAAACATATTCGATAAATGACGTTTTATCAATAATGACAGATTTATCTTCCCACCAATTGAATGTGGAAGTTGACAACAATTTTGTAAGGAAAAATGAAATAAAAGAGCTAAAGGGTTCTTCAGTAAAATTATATACTATAATTGGAGAAACTGATTCTATTTTTTCGTTAAAGGATACTCTGGCTGAAATGTATCTTGGTTAAAAGAAGGCCTATTTTTATACTCTCAGAGAGAACAGACGTTGTAAACTTTTGGCTATTATGTTTTTTAAGCAGCACAGGTATTCAAATTTAATAACCCCCATATCATATTCTCTTGATTTGGTAGTTTTGAACATGTTTCTTTACATTTTACCAATAAATTTTCAAACACCCGTATTGATGCATGTTTATATCTCACTCACATGGATCATAATTTCAACAAAAAATGAGTTTTATACCATTTACAGATTCTCCAAAGTAACATATGTCATAAGGCTTATATTTGTACAATTTGTTTTTTTCTTTTTAACACTTTATGCGTTTATAGGATTCTTTAAACAACCTGTCATAAGTAGACTTGCTTTGGCTGAATATTTTGTTATTACTTTTATAATTATTTCAACCTTAAAGTTCTTAAGCTATTTTCTTTTGATGAGGTATCGGGAAAGAGTAAAGGGAAACATAAGGAATGTAGTGATTATTGGAAAAAACAAGAAAACCGATCAACTTCGGCAGGTTTTTAATGAAAGAGTGGAGTTCGGGTATAATTTTAAAAAACAATTTTCTCCAAAATCCCACGACTTTGATATTCGAGGTTGTTTCAGCTATATTCATGACAATAAAGTCGATGAAATTTATTGTTCCATATCAGAACTTAAAAACGAAGAAATAGCTAAATTCATCAGTTTCGCAGATAACAACTTAAAGACTCTTAAATTTATACCGGACAATAAAAACATCTTTGCCAAAAAATTAAAATTTGAGTATTACGATTATATTCCGGTTCTTTCATTAAGGGACATCCCTTTGGATAACCCTATAAATGCATTTATAAAAAGAAGTTTTGATATTATTTTTTCTCTTTTTGTAATTATCGGTCTGCTCTCATGGTTAACACCGCTGTTAGCCTTGTTAATCACGCTTGAATCTAAAGGTCCAGTATTTTTTAGACAAACAAGAAATGGAATAGATAATCGGGAATTTTACTGTTATAAGTTTCGATCTATGGCGCCGAATCACAAAGCTGATGATATACAAGCCACAAAAAATGATATGCGCATTACCAAAATAGGGAGGTTTATTCGAAAGACAAGTATAGATGAACTTCCACAATTCTACAACGTGCTCTTTGGAACGATGTCCGTAGTAGGACCTCGCCCACACATGGTTAAGCATACCAACGAGTATGCTTCCAGTGTAGACAAATATATGGTTCGCCACTTTGTTAAACCAGGCATTACAGGATTGGCACAAGTAAGGGGATATCGCGGTGAAATTGAACAGGAGGCCGATATTCAAAACCGGATTAAGTTCGATATTTTTTATATTGAGAACTGGTCTATGTTTCTTGACCTAAAGATTATGTTGCAAACAATTCTTAATGCATTAAAAGGAGAGGCTAAAGCCTATTAGGTTATATGAAAAAAACACTCATTACCGGAGCAGCAGGATTTTTAGGCTCACACCTTTGTGATCGGTTTATAGCAGAAGGGCATCATGTAATTGGTATGGATAACCTAATCACGGGAGATATTAGGAACATTGAACATTTGTTTCACCTAAAAAGGTTTGATTTCTTCCATCACGATGTCACCAAATTTGTCCATGTTCCAGGTAAAATGGATTACATCCTTCACTTTGCCTCACCTGCAAGCCCAATTGATTATTTAAAAATCCCCATCGAAACACTAAAAGTGGGTTCCTTGGGCACGTTAAACCTGTTGGGGTTGGCCAGAGATCATGGAGCACGTATCCTTGTAGCATCGACTTCAGAGGTATATGGAGACCCCTTGGTACATCCGCAAAGCGAAGACTATTTTGGCAATGTGAGCCCAATAGGCCCTAGAGGAGTATATGACGAGGCTAAACGATTTATGGAATCAATAACCATGGCCTACCATAGACACCATGGCCTGGATACTCGAATCGTTAGGATATTCAACACCTACGGATCACGTATGCGATTGAATGATGGTCGAGTAGTTCCCGCTTTTATGGGGCAGGCACTGAGAGGAGAAGATTTGACCGTTTTTGGAGATGGTTCACAATCAAGATCCTTTACATATATTGATGATCAAGTCGAAGGTATCTACCGCTTGTTGATGAGTGATTATGTGGAGCCCATTAATATTGGGAATCCGGATGAAACTACTATTTTGGAATTTGCCCAAGAAATCATCAATCTAACGGGGACGGACCAAAAGATTATTTTTAAACCCTTACCACAGGACGACCCCATGCAACGTCAGCCCGATATTTCTAGAGCCAAGAATATTTTGGACTGGGAACCCAAAGTGCATCGCTCCGAAGGACTCAAAAAAGTATATGAATACTTTAAATCACTATCTCCCGATCAGTTGTGGGCAGTGCACAGAGATTTTTCATCAAATAGCTAGACAAGTTCCCGTCAAAACGTATTTTTGCCAAAACGTTGAAACATGAACATCTTGGTCCTAGGTTCTGGCGGACGCGAACACGCCATTTCCCTAAAAATTTCCCAAAGCCCAAAAACATCTAAACTATTTGTAGCACCTGGAAATGCCGGGACATCTGAAATAGCCACAAATGTTGAGGTAGGGGTAAACGATTTTGAAGCCATCAAAACATTAGTGTTAAAAGAAAACATTGATTTAGTTGTTGTTGGACCCGAAGATCCCTTGGTAAATGGAATTCACGATTTTTTCTTGAATGATACAGAATTAAAACCCGTTGCGGTTATAGGACCTCAAAAAGCGGCAGCCGAACTCGAGGGGAGCAAGGAATTTGCCAAAGAGTTTATGATGCGACATAATATTCCAACGGCAGCATATCAAAGTTTTACAGATAAAACCTTGGAAGAAGGTTATGCCTTTTTGGAAACCCTAAAACCACCCTACGTGCTCAAGGCCGACGGTTTGGCAGCAGGCAAGGGCGTATTGATTCTTCAGGATATTCAAGAAGCCAAGGATGAATTAAAATCCATGTTACTGGATTCTAAGTTTGGTAGTGCAAGTGCCACTGTGGTAATTGAGGAATTTTTGGATGGTATAGAATTGAGTTGTTTTGTACTTACTGACGGTACCAATTATAAAATACTTCCAACGGCTAAAGATTACAAACGGATAGGCGAAGGAGATACAGGCCTCAACACGGGCGGAATGGGCGCAATTTCACCAGTCCCTTTTGCCGATAAGGTTTTTATGGACAAGATTGAGCGCCAAATTGTAAAGCCTACTGTAGAAGGGCTTAAAAAGGACGATTTGCCCTATGTTGGTTTTATCTTTATTGGTTTGATAAAAGTTGGGGAAGAACCCAAAGTAATCGAGTATAATGTTAGAATGGGTGATCCCGAGACCGAAGTGGTGATACCGCGGCTTAAAAACGATCTTGTAGAAGTATTATCGGCAATGGCAGATGGAACTTTGGATCAAGTGGATCTCCATATCGACGAAAGAACTGCAACAACGGTCATGGCAGTGTCGGGAGGTTATCCAGAAGCCTACGAAAAAGACAAGGAAATCACAGGAACCGAAAATATTGAAGATTCCATTGTGTTTCATGCAGGAACCAAGGAGTCCAATGGCAAAGTGGTAACCAATGGAGGACGTGTAATAGCAATTACCTCCTTTGGTAAAGGCTATAAAGAGGCACTACAGAAATCCTATCAAAATATGGAAAAGCTCCATTTTGATGGAATGTATTACCGAAAGGATTTAGGATTCGATCTATAAATAAGAGTGAGAAGTACTGCTTTTGTTCTCTTCACCGCTATCGTTGAAAATTTTTAACTGCCCCATCCAATATACCATGGCTATAGCACCTATAATCATGAATATCCAGTTAATGGTATTGGCACCCCACCAGCTGTGCGTAAAACGGAAAAAATCCAATGGTGCGAAAAGGTAGTTAACAAATAAGTCATCTATACCGTAAAAAAACTTGCTCATGTTGGTTATATTTACTCTACAAAAGTAGCAAAAGATAGTATGATTTCAAGCTTTTTCGGTAAAACAAAACCCATAAATTATATTGTTCTTGCAATCTTTTTGTTTCTTTTTTACTTCGCCAATGTCATTTTTCAGCTGAGAGGGCAAAGATTGAATGAGTTTATTCCTTTGGAAATCTTACTGTTTGTCGCTTTATTATTGGCGATGTTCATCATCAACTTAATTATAAAGACTGAAAAGGCAACAGAGTTTAATTCCTATGCCATGGTTTTTTTTGTGCTATTGATCGTGGCATTTTCTGACGAACTTATTGTTCAAAACGTGATTTTTTCCAACTTTTTCTTGCTTCTGGCATTTTGGAGAATATTGTCCATCAAATCTATAAGAAATGTAAAGCATAAAATTTTTGATGCCTCTTTATTGATCTCTATTGCAAGTTTGTTCTACGATTGGGCCTTGGTATTTATGCTACTTGTTTTTTTTGTCATAGGGGCCTACGACCGCAAGACATTTAAGAACTGGTTGGTTCCATTTTTGGGAATGATGGCAATTTTTATTTTAACCTTCACTGTACTTACATTACAAGGTTCCTTGGATTATTTTGAAAATCATTATCAGTTTTCATTGGGACTTTTCACTACGAAATCATTTTTTCAGGTGCTGAACATAAAGACCCTGGTGTATCTTATTTTGACAATCATTGTTTCCATTGCCGTTTTTATTCGATTACGAAATGTAAGTGGAGGCAAACTGCTCTTGCTTCGAATTGTATTTCTTGTTTTTATGTTGGGAATTGTTTTGATTTTATTCAATCCAGTAGACGATTCTCCGGTATTGCTCACATTTTTCCCAGCATCTATTTTTTTCACCAACTATTTTGAAAGCATCAGAAAAAGAAAACTTCAGGAAATGATTTTGATACTTTCTTTGTTGGTTGCCTTAAGCCTTTTTGCCTTCCACCTGAAGTAAGTATATCATAAAGCAATATCTTTGAATAAATTTATTTGAGCTATGTTCAGCGATTTTGCATATAAGATTTTTCAAGAAAGTATAGACACCTATCACCTTAAGGATGATGTGCACCAAGAATTCTCGAACCCTTATTCAAAGGATAAAATTGAGCATTTGCTCTATAGAAAAAACTGGATAGATACAGTGCAATGGCATTATGAAGATATTATCCGTGATCCAGATATTGAACCTGTGGTCGCGTTAGATCTTAAACGCAAAATAGATGCCAGTAATCAAGATCGAACGGATTTGGTGGAGTTTATCGACGGTTATTTTTTAAACAAATACCAATCGGTACAAGTAATGGACAGTGCCACTATAAATACCGAGAGCCCGGCATGGGCCATTGACCGACTTTCTATTTTGGCCTTAAAAATATATCATATGCAAGAAGAGGTGAACCGTAAGGATGCCTCTCCAGAACATATTCAAAAATGTAGTGAAAAACTCGCGGTACTCTTGGAGCAGAAAAAAGACCTTTCCACAGCCATTGATCAGCTATTGGCCGATATTGAGGCTGGTGAGAAGTACATGAAAGTCTACAAGCAGATGAAAATGTACAACGACGACGAACTAAACCCAGTACTTCGTGGACAAAAAGGGTAAACAGACCCATATTTTATTGATCAGGTTATCGGCTATGGGTGATGTGGCCATGACCATTCCCGTTATTCGTACACTTACCCAACAATATCCACAGGTAAGGCTTACCATACTCACTAAAAAACATTTCAAACCCATTTTTGATGGGTTGGAGAACGTAGAGGTAAAAGAAGCCGATGTAAAAAAACAGCACAAAGGACTTATGGGGCTGTGGCGATTATATAAAGAACTTAAACCCCTAAAATTTGATGCCGTTGCAGATTTACATAATGTATTAAGAAGTCGCATACTCAAAAAATATTTTGGATTAGAGGGAGTGCCGTTTGTACAAATTGATAAAGGCCGGCAGGAGAAAAAAGCCCTAACCCGTTCTAAAAACAAAGTCTTCCAGCAATTAAAGAGTACACATGAACGGTACGCTGATGTTTTTCGAAAGCTCGGTTTTCCAATAAATTTATCCAATGCCAAACCCTTGGAACGAGTCCAACTTTCTGAGAAAGTGCTCGGGTTGGTACAGCAAGACACCAAAAAATGGGTGGGGATTGCGCCATTTGCTGCTCACGTGGGTAAAATGTATCCGTTGGAATCCACAGAGGAGATAATTAAAACCCTAAACCATACCGAAAAGTATAAAATACTATTGTTCGGTGGTGGAGCAAAGGAAGTGGAAGTACTGGAAAAGCTTGCGGACACTTATGAAAATGCGTTGTGCATGGCCGGTAAACTTAATCTTTCTGAAGAACTGCAACTCATTTCCAACTTAGATGTGATGTTGTCCATGGATAGTGGCAACGCTCATATGGCAACAAACTATGGTATTCCTGTGGTAACCCTTTGGGGAGTTACCCACCCCTATGCTGGTTTTTATCCGTTTGGTCAATCATTGGAAAATGCACTTTTGGCCAATCGTGAAGCTTATCCATTAATTCCTACCTCCGTGTATGGCAACAAAGTTCCGGATGGCTATGAAGATGCTATGAAAACCATTAAGCAACAAGAAGTTTTGAATAAGTTATTGGGGCTTTTGGAGATTTAGATAACGGCTCCCTGGCAACTACTTCCCGCTCCTGCTGAACATCCGTAGCAATGCTGCGAAATGATAATATCACAATCGTACAACCAGCCCAATCTATGGCAATCGTGTTGGTATGTACAATAATAGTTACTACACTGGATTATAGACTTTTATCAATTGGGGTAAAGTTTCTTCATTATTACCCAAGGGATTAAATAACTTAAAAAGAACAATGAGGTTATTGAAATGAATTGTAATAGGGCATTCAATAGGTAAAAGTTTCAATTGTCAATCAAAAACAGGCATTCATCAAATAATATGGGCAATCCATAAATTACACACCATTTCTTAATATTAAATATGAGAAATTCGATTTAAGTAAACAATAGCCATATTAATGAATAACTCAAAGGACAATAAAACTGGCAATAATGAAAATGTATCCTCTAAGAAGGATTTATTGAATGGAATATTGACAAATGCCATTGAATCTAATCAAAACAATGTGCAGACCAGTGCAGGGCTTGAAACCAAAATATGTAAGAATTGTGGTGCTGCAAGACCAAAAGATACCAATTTAAAATATTGTGATTATTGTGGCTATGAATTTTATCATATGAATCAGTAAACCCCAATCAAAGCATATTGTATAAGCAATTATTAATAGATGTCATTTGAAAGTGTGCAACAAAGGTGGGACGGATTCCTTGATAAAATTGAAGACCGTTTTCATAACACCTTGAAAAAGGCTGAGGAAGTCTTACCAACATTATTGGATTATCAGAATTTTGAGACCGGTTCATTCATCAATGCTTGGAATGGCATATCAATGCAAGCAAAAAACTTGATAAACAAGATCGAGAATTCTTGGGACGATAAAGTTGAACAAGCTTTTGAAAATGAAGATGATAATTCGGAGGGTTTTTCTAAAAAAATAGGGATTGAACGTGACAAACTATATGAAACGCAGGAAAGACTGGAAAATGAACTTAAATCTTACGAAGTAAGAACCTATGCTAATGCGGCTAAAAAATTAGTTCAAAAAGCGAAAGAAGAACTCTCTAAAGATTTTTTATGCACACAGTGCAACGCCAAATTAAACGTTAAGGACAATTTTTTTAGATCCTACTATCAAATCTGTGAATTCTGTACAACGACAAATACGTTTGAGCCTGGATCTATCGCCAGAATGGTGGAGCATTTTGCGCTAAATGCACTTGGAGAAGAAGCAGCCTTGAATGAATATTTTCAGTACGTCAAGATACAAAAACTGAGAACGGAAAATAATGCCACTAGGAAAGATGTGTTAAAGGCATACCGTTCCTATATAGAAAAATTCCTCAATAAAAGAATTGAAATTATCCCAGAGTATGAGAAACGATATGAAAAAGATATTGAAGCAAAGTTGGAGTTTATCCAAAAAACAACTTTTTGAAGTTAATTAAATAAAAACTAAAAATTTAAAATTATGAGCGACAACAATAGTTTGTACGAAAATCACAAAGGAATGGGTAAAGACATTACCTATATTAACAAAATCGATAAAGAAATGGATTGGGAAAGCTATGATCCTACTAAATGGCCATGTGCTGATATGAGCTTCCCTGATTTAGACCCGAATGAAAAACATGATGTATGGCCTTTTAAACCAGATATTGATATGTCAATGCATGCAGTAAGTTGGGTAGACCTTAACCAATTTCGTAATGGACTTGAAAGGTATGGGTATCTGCTTAAATTAAAACTACCAGAGAAATTAGAGTGTGAACTTCAGTCTGATATTAAAAAGACACTTGAAAAAATGAAGGAATTACAAACAAGTAATGCTGATGTATTCTATCAAAAACTGCAAGAATATGAATTTATTGATGCAAAGCATTTTGATTATTGGCATTATCTGTATAACAAAAAAACACAGTTGTCCCAACAAGAGATCTATAAGACAAACAAAACGTTAAAGGATCTTTCCACAAACATGGAGCACCAGAAGAATGCCAATGTGGAAGCAGCTAAAACAGGAGGATTATTAGACCCAATAGAAGGAGTAGATATCGAAACTTGGGCAGCTGTCAATGCCAAAATTGCCAATGGAGCTGATTTGGAACAGGTGTTAAAAGTTGTGGGAGTGGAAAAACCAATATGGGATAAGGTCTCTGCAGACTGGACCGCCAGAATGTCACAGGATACCACTTATGCAATTTCTCAAGTATATGCAGACGCTTTTGTAAATCCCAATATTGGAAAATTTGCTTCCATCGAAACCACAAAAGGGAGTGAAAGTGCCCAGGGTGTTGATTCTGGTGCTATGCAAAAAGTAAAAGATGATTTTGAACTTTATATAAAGATTCAATCACATCAAAATGTGGCCTTTTCACAAGGAATAGCTGCCAATACCATTTTGGAAGAATATGGCCTGTCCCCTGCTGATTGGGGAGCTATTGGAGCTCATTGGGCAGTTAAAATGACTACAGATATATCTTTGGTCATGAAAATGGCCGAATTAACACAGAAATATGATGCTGAATTCGCTGCCAACACTAAAAAAGCCGGAGAGGATATAGACTTTTAATCTTTTTATATAGAATAAAATCGAAAATAGCATAGGATGTTTTCTTTCCTCTTTAAAAAGAAAGCAAACAAATAAACACACCTTAATTATGGCATTTCAGAATCAATTAAAGTCGGTAGTACAGTGGGAAAATCCCAACCCAAACGACATTTTTTTCAAGTTTAGAGAAAGTGGCGATGAACTAAAAAATGCTTCTAAATTAATAATCGGTCCAGGTCAAGGATGTTTGTTTGTGTATGAGGGAAAAATTGAAGGGGTATTGGAGGAAGAGGGATTATATAATTTAAAGACCGACAACACCCCTTTTTTTACCACGATTAAAAAATTTATTACCCTATACAAAAGCAGCGAGAGTGAACATAAGACAGGCTTATGGTTTTATAGAAGGGCAGATATCGTAAATATGAGATGGGGGACTCGTTCACCAATCAAATACAATGATCCTATCTATACCTTTCCGGTAGGATTAAGGGCATTTGGAAACTACTCTATAAAAATCACCGATGCCAAAAGCTTTTTTAAAAACATAGTAGCCGGAGAAAACACATTTACATTAGATCAAATACAGGAGATTTTTGTTTCTAGAATTGTTCAGCCTATTATGGATTATTTGGCCAAGGCCAAGTTTTCTTATGCGGACATTGATAGTCAATTAAATGAAATAGCTAGATATTCCAAAGAAGAAACAAAAAGCATTTTTGTTGAATTAGGGTTTGATTTATTGGATTTTAGAATCGAGGGCAATTCTTTTGATGAGGATACTCAAAAACGTATTGGTAAAATAGCCGATATGAATGCAGAGGTTCAGGCCGCCAAACTGGCGGGTCTGGACTACGCTCAAGTTGAGCAGCTAAAGGCCCTTCGAGATGCTGCTAAGAATGAAGGAGGAGTTGCTGGAATTGGAGCAGGTTTGGGTGCTGGAATGCAAGTTGGAAATATGATGGGGCAGAATATAGGGAGTCCGATGCAGCAACAGACTCAATATCAGCCAGCTTCTGACGATTCAATGACCAAACTAAAAATGTTAAAGGAAATGTTTGAGAAGGAATTGATTTCTGAAAATGAATACAGTAGTAAAAAACAGCAAGTATTGGACAAAATGTAGTTTTTGATCCAGGATACCAAAGTTGCAATTTTATTTGGTCAATGGAACATAGTAAAGGCTCTTCTTTAGTTGTTTAATCAAGCCACGGCTCCCTGGCAACTACTTCCCGCTCCTGCTGTACATCCGTAGCAATGCTGCGAAATGATAATGTCTCGGTTGTTCAAAACCTCATCATTATAGTCCTTAATGTGTTTTACCTTGCTCGCCACTTTCAAATCCAACATTTGATTAAAATCACAATCGTACAACCAACCGTCCCAGCTTATGGAAATGGTGTTGGTGCACATCACACTTTTTACTGCAGTGGGGTTATAGGCTTCCACCAAAGAGTACATATAATCTTCATAATTATCTGAGGCGATAAGGTAGTCCAAAAACCGTGAAATGGGTAGATTGGTAATCGCAAAAAGGTTGTGGAAGTCAATATTAAAATCTTCTTTCAATGCTTTTTTAAAATCATGCTCCATAGCCACTTGGTCGGAAGGCAAAAATGCTCCCGATGGATTGTATACCAAATCCAACCTTAAATCGCTGCCGGGAATTCCGTACCCAACTTCATTGAGCATTTGCAGGGCTTTTATCGATTTGTCAAAAACACCATCACCACGTTGTTTGTCCGTTTTTCCTCGGGTGTAGTGCGGCATGGATGATACCACGTGTACATTGTGCCTTTTAAAAAATTCTGGCAAATCGTGGTACTTTTTGTTTGCTAAAATAATAGTGAGATTGGAACGAACTATAAAATCCTTGATGCCCGCTTTGGAAGCTTCCTCAACAAACCAACGAAAATCAGGATTCATTTCTGGAGCACCGCCTGTAAGATCAAGAGTGTGGGCGCCCGTTTTTCGTATTACATCCAAACATTGTTGCATGGTTTCCCTTGTCATAATTTCCTTTCGGTCCGGTCCCGCGTCCACATGACAATGACCACATACTTGATTGCACATGTACCCCACATTTATTTGTAGTACCTCTAACTTTTTGGGACGTAACGGAAATTGACCGGTTTCCGCAATTATATCCTTAAAATAGGGGAGTTCTCCATCCGCAAAAAGTTCTCCGTTCAGTATTTCCAATTGCATTTGGGTATTGGCAAGTACGTCTTTTTGTGCTTTTAAGGATTTCTTTGCCGCTTTTTTTATGTCCGTGAGTATGCTTTGTGCCATTAATCAAATATAGGGTTACATCGAAAGTTTATCGTACTTGTTCATCATCTGTACACCATGTACGAGGGTAGCTCCGCTTTCTATAGCTGCTCCAGCGTGTACGGCCTCCATCATTTCTTCTTTGGTGATTCCACGTTGTAGTCCATCTTTGGTGTAGGCATCAATACAATATGGACATTTAACTACATGTGCTACGGCCAAGGCAATCAAAGATTTTTCTCGGGCGCTCAATGCTCCCTCTTCAAAAACTTTTCCATAATAGTCAAAAAACTTGTTGCCCAGTTCTTCGCTCCACTCGGTAATCTTACCAAACTTTCTCAAGTCAGCTGGGTCGTAATATGATTTGGCCATGTTTTCTAATTTAATGTTTTACTTAAACATACAACAAATATCATTATATACTTTCGTCGCAAGTCTACATAAAAGATTACAATTTATCAGGATAATCACTATAATCATCTATAAAGAATTTACTTGGTTTTGATAATGAGAGAATTACCTAATGTGATGAAGTACGTAAAATGGTGATAGTATTCAAAAATATGAGAAAAGAAATGTATCAATAGGTTATTTTTGCTCTTGTGAAAATAGAATCAGAAAATGCTAGAAAATAAATCCATAGGTCTTGTTCTTTCCGGTGGGGGTATACGGGGAATGGCACATATTGGACTCATTAAAGCAATGAGAGAATACAGCATTGAAGCCAACATTATATCAGGAACAAGTATTGGAGCATTGGTCGGTGCACTTTACGCCAATGGAAATTCGGCAGAAGATATGCTTTCCTTTTTTAAGGAAACCCCCTTGTTCCAGTATAGCTTTTTCACCATTAACAAACCTGGTTTTATCGATACGGAGCGGTACACCAATATTTTCAAGAATTTTTTCCCGACCAATTCTTTTGAAAGCTTGGGCAGGCCATTATACATTGTAGCTACAGATTTACTGAATGGTACGGAAACTGTTTTTAATAAGGGAGAGCTTATAAAACCTTTATTGGCCTCAGCGGCGCTTCCCCCTGTATTCAGTCCGGTGGATATAGATGGTATCCTTTATGCAGACGGAGGAATCATGAACAATTTCCCAAAGAAGTATGTGGATGATAAAACCGAGTTTATCATCGGAAGCAACGTATCCGTAACTGTACCATTAGAAAAGAAAGACCTTCGTAATTCTTTTCAGCTAACAGGGAGGGTCACTAGTTTGATGATCCATGCGTCCAACGACGAAAAATTGCACCAGTGCGACCTTGTTATTGAACCCCATGGATTGGGCAAAATAGCGGTGTTGGACAAAAAGGGTATCGAAAAAGCATTTAACATTGGATATGAACACGCAAGTAGGGCTCTGGAAAAACTATTGTCCCAGACCTAGTTGGTTCCCGAGCTAAACATCATCGTAATCCACTGTAATTTCTTGTGTGAGTGGATGTGATTGACACGTCAGTATAAAACCTTCTTCAATTTCCCCGTCGGTAAGAATCTGGTTCTTTACCATTTCGGCCTTTCCTTCGGTAAGGCGTGCAATACAGCTACTGCAAACCCCACCTTGGCAAGAATAGGGAGCGTCAATGTCCTGTTTTAAAACAGCATCGAGCACTATTTCCTTTTTATCCATTACAAAAGTAAAGGTCTCGTCATCCAAGATAACGGTAACTTGGGTTTTTCCCTCCAATTCTTCTGCAAGCTCGTCTTCTGTATCCTGGCTGGTAAAAAGCTCGAAATGAATTTTATCTTCACCAATACCGTTCTCTTTTAGGGTGTCCGATACCTGATGGATCATATCTGCAGGGCCACACAGATAGAATCCATCGAATTCCGTTTCCTTGAACTTATTTTTTAAGACAAAATTTACCGATGATCTTTCAATCCTACCAAACAAAGCTTCATCTACGGTGGATCTACTGTACACATACTGTACAAAAAAGCGTTCGCCATATTGTTCTTTAATAGCCTGAATCTCCTTAAAATACATGGTTTCTTCAGGAGACTGGTTGCCAAAAACCAATACAAATGTACTTTCTGGATTGCTTTGCAAAACACTTTGGGCAATACTCATTATCGGAGTAATCCCACTTCCAGCTGCAAATGCAGCAATTTTTTGTGGTGTGGTTGCCTCAAAGACAAAACGACCTTCAGGAGGCATCACCTCTAAAGTGTCTCCCGCCTTTAAACTCTCGTTGGCATACACTGAAAATGTGCCGCCCTCCATTTTCTTAATACCCACGGTTAGTTTTCCGGAAGATGGAGGAGAAGAAATGGAATAGGCCCTACGTAGCTCCTTTCCGTTCAGTTGGTGTTTTATGGTGATGTACTGCCCAGCCTTAAAGGAAAAGGCATCTTTAAGATTTTCTGGAATGTCAAAAGTAAGTGCTACGGCATTTGGGGTCAATTTATCCACCGCAGCTATAGTTAAAGCATGGAAATCGCTCATGTAAAGAATTTTGATACAAAATTAAGCATTACACATCTTTTGCACAGCAATTTTAAGAAAAAGCGTGCCTGTATGTAACAAATCCAATAAATTAGATACTTACTAAAAAAAACCAGCCATGCTCAAATATTTTATTGGACTCCAATGGAAGTCATTTTTCAGGTCTGCCAGCTTTAAAACAGAGATCTGGTTTAAAATATTGATGGCCCTGGGAGCACTTTATTTTATAGCAGTTTTCTTGGGAATGGGTGTCGGTGCCTATTTTATTATAGAAAAAATGGATATTGGCGACCCTTTGCGTGTGGTCAATAGGTTTATGGTGTATTACCTGGCTTTCGACCTTGTTTTTAGGTATATGCTGCAAAAAATGCCAGTGACCAACATTAAACCCTTGCTGTATTTACCTATTGATAAAACCAAGGTGGTCAATTTTTCTTTAGGTAAAACTGTAATCTCGTTCTTTAACCTTTCCCATGCATTTTTCTTTATACCGTTCAGCATTGTACTGCTCACCCAGGGTTACTCGCCCATCCAAGTAATTGGGTGGCATTTGGCCTTTATGGCCCTTATTTACTGTAACAACTTTTTGAATGTTATGGTAAACAACAAGAATTCAGTTTTTTATGTATTTGTGGTTTTGTTTCTGTTCGCCGGAGCTTCACAATATTATCAGTGGTTCGATATCACCCTGTATACACAACCCATTTTCGATTTTTTCTACGATATTCCTTGGACGGCCACCATCCCTTGGCTGGTATTGGTAGGATTGTACTACGGTGCTTTCACATACTTTAAAAAACATATGTATCTCGATGGTGGCTTAGCGAAAAAACAGACCGAGGCCAAAATGGAGAATATGGAATGGTTGGATCGCTTTGGTAACCTTGGAACCTTTTTAAAGAACGATATCAAACTCATCAAACGAAATAAAAGATCACGGACTGCAGTGCTTATGGGCTTTTTCTTTATTTTTTATGGGCTTCTTTTTTTTACTAGTGCTATAGAGGTGTACGACGGCCCATTTTGGAAAATATTTGCAGGAATCTTTGTTACAGGAGGATTCATGTTCAGTTTTGGACAGTATGTGCCCAGTTGGGACAGTAGCTACTATCCGCTCATGATGAGCCAGAACATTAAATACCGGGAATATTTGTCATCCAAATGGTATTTGGTGATCATTGCTACCATTATTTCTACCATTTTGGCCACTTTTTACCTCTATTTTGGATGGGAGGCCTATGCAGCTGTATTGGTTGGTGGAATTTACAATATTGGCATTAATAGTTATTTGGTGCTTTGGGGAGGAGCGTATGTGAAAACCCCAATTGAGCTTACCTCCAATAAAAAGGCGTTTGGCGACAAACAAGCCTTTAACGCCAAAACACTTTTGCTCACTTTGCCCAAATTGGTATTGCCCATTATAATTTATGCCGTCGGTCATTTTTTGATTGGCCCCGTTGCCGGGTACATTTTTGTAGCTGTTTTTGGATTGCTAGGATTTATTTTCAAGGAAAGGGTGTTTACCATGATCGAGGGCATCTATAAAAAAGAGAAGTACAAAACATTACTAGCATACAAACAGAAATAATCAACCATTAACATAAAATACATGATTACAGTTCATAATTTAACCAAAACCTACGCAGGGCAAACCGTTTTAAACATAGAACATTTGGAAATTCCGAAAGGACAGAGTTTTGGTTTGGTGGGGAATAATGGGGCCGGTAAAACCACCCTTTTCAGTCTGTTATTGGATTTGATACAACCTACATCCGGACACATAATAAACAATGGGGTGCAAGTAGACCAGAGTGAAGCATGGAAACCTTTTACCTCCGCTTTTATTGACGAGTCCTTCTTGATAGGCTATCTAACAGCGGAAGAATACTTCTACTTTATCGGAGAACTGCGCGGTAGGAACAAAGGAGATGTAGATGGTTTATTGTCCCAATTTGATGATTTCTTTCATGGAGAGATATTGGGACAAAAAAAATACCTGCGAGATCTTTCCAAAGGAAACCAAAAGAAGGTGGGCATTGTGGCCAGTTTTATAGGTAACCCCGAAGTGGTGATTTTGGACGAGCCCTTTGCCAATTTAGATCCGACCACCCAAATCCGATTAAAAGGAATTATTAAGGATTTAGCAGCAAAAGAAGAGGTTACTGTCTTGGTTTCCAGTCATGATTTGATTCACGTTACAGAAGTCTGTGAACGCATAGTGGTACTTAACAAAGGAGAAATTGTGAAGGACCTTCATACATCAACAGAGACTATGAAAGAACTGGAAGCTTTCTTTGCAGGTTGATATTTGAAAATTGATCCGTAAAAATTCTTGTATTTTATCGATAAGCCTTATAATAATCTGCTTTTTTTTGAGTTTATGGTTACACAAGATTATCGATAATTTTGAAGCTTCAACACACATTTTTAGGTGCCATAATTTTGGGAGGGCTTGTATTTAATGCATGTTCCACCCAAAAGGATAAATTTATAAACCGAAATTGGCACGCACTCAATACCAAGTACAACACCTTGTACAATGGTAATCTCGCATTTCAAAAAGGTTTGGAAGAGATCAATGCCAACTATCGTGACGATTATTGGGAAATACTGCCCGTGGAGCGACTCAAGGTCACCGATGAGATAAAATTGGATTCCGAGGACAACAATCCCAATTTCATCATTGCAGAAGAAAAGGCCACGAAAGCCATTCAAAAGCACAGTATGGACATCAAAGATGAGGAGCGCAATCCTCAAACAGATGAAGGGTTCCTATTGCTAGGAAAATCTCGTTATTTTGATCAGCGCTATATACCCGCTTTGGAATCTTTCAACTATATCCTAAGAAAATATGTAGAGAGCGACAAGTTGAACGAAGCTACCATTTGGCGTGAAAAAACCAACATGCGATTGGACAATCCCGAAGTGGCCATTAAAAACTTGAAGCGTTTGTTCAAATATGAAAAGCTGAAAGATCAGGAATATGCAGATGCCAATGCCGTTTTAGCGCAATGTTACATTAACCTGAATGCACCCGATACAGCTATACAAAAACTGAAAATTTCCCACGCTTATACCAAAAAAAACCCCGAAAAAGGAAGATATCTTTTTATAATCGGACAGTTGTATGATCAATTGGGGCATAAGGATAGTGCCAATATTGCCTATGAAAAGGTAATAGCCCTTAACCGTAAATCGCCAAGGGTGTATATGATCAACGCACATCTGAAAAAAACCCAGAACACCGAACTTACCGAAGCCAACCGGGAAGAAATGTTGGAATACCTCACCGATTTGGAAGAAAATAGAGAGAACCGGCCATTTTTGGATAAAATTTATCGGCAAGTGGCCCAATTTCATATGGCTTACGAATCCGATAGTTTAGCATTGGTCTACTACAATAAGTCATTGCAGGCAACTTTGGGAGAACGTAAATTGAACGCACTTAACTACCAAAGCTTGGCCGATCATTTTTTTGATGAAGATGAATACAGAATAGCGGGGGCATATTATGACAGTACCTTGACCAATCTCAACGAAAACACAAGAAAGCACCGTGATATTAAAAAGAAGTTGGACAATCTTGAGGACGTTATCAAATACGAGGATATTGTACACCATGCCGATAGCGTGATTACATTGTACCAAATGCCTCTAGAGGAACGAAGGGAGTATTTCGAGGAGCATATTGCGGAATTGAAGCGAAAGGAAGCAGCCGCTGCAGAAAAAGAACTGGAACGAACCACAGCTGGCTTTGCCACTTTTGCCAATAGTAGCGGCGGAAAAGAGAACCAAGGAAAGTTTTATTTTTATAACATCACAAGTTTGGGCTATGGCAGAAATGATTTTAAAACCCGTTGGGGCAATAGAACATTAGAAGATGATTGGCGCTGGAGCAATAAAGCCAATGTCTCTTTTTCTGAAGCTACGGGCGAGGAAATTGTAAGTGCAGAGGAAAGCGTGACCGAGGATCAAAAGTATTCTGCGGACTATTATCTGGAACAAGTACCTACCAGAATTACTGAAATAGATAGCTTAAAAAACGAACGCAACTTTGCCAATTATCAGTTGGGGCTGATTTATAAAGAAAAATTCAAGGACAATTTATTGGCGGCAGCGAAATTGGAACGGGTACTATCTTCGAACCCAGAAGAACGATTGATTTTACCTTCAAAATATAACCTCTACAAAATTTATGAGGAAACGGGGAGTCCCTTGGCCAGTAGCATGAAACAAGACATTGTTACAAACCATGCGAATACTCGATATGCCGAAATTTTGCTGAACCCTCAGGCCGTTCTCGATGGTAATACCGATAGCCCCGATGCCAGATACGCAGCCTTGTTCAAAGAATACCGACAACAACATTTTTTGAGAGTAATAACCCAATCTGAGGACTATATCAACAAATTTACCGGCGACCCCATCGTACCCAAGTTTGAAATGTTGAAGGCCAATGCAATCGGCCGCCTGCAGGGATTTGAACCCTTTAAGGAAGCGCTCAACTATGTGGCGCTTACCTACCCTAACAATCCCGAAGGCAAGAAAGCAGAACAAATGGTAGAAGAACAGCTTCCCAAATTGGAGAATAAGGAATTCTCACCGGAAACAGGTTCGACAGGAGCTGGAAATTGGAAAGTGGTTTTTCATTTTAAAATCAAAAATGATGAAAAAGCCGTAAAACTAAAACAGCGTTTGGAAGATGTGATCGAAGAACTGCGATATGGCAATATTGTATCTAAAGACATCTATAATTTAGAAGACGAGTTTATTGTGGTCCACGGTTTCCGTTCCAAAGACTTTGCCCTTGGCTTTGCGGAGCTTATAAAAAACAACAGGGACTACCTTATTAAAGATGAGAATTTTGTAATTTTATCAGACAATTACAAAATAATACAGGTACATAAGAACATAGAATCATACAAAGCACAATTTTAACCCCAAAATCCTAGAACACCATGTTTTCTGACAACAAAAAACCCCGACCCATGAATGAATTTGGCGGACAACCAAATAGAATAGAAAAGAACACAAAGATAAAGGGTGATATTACCTCCGAAGCCGATTTTAGAATAGATGGTAAATTGGAGGGAAATGTAACCACATCCGGTAAAGTAGTCATTGGAAAAGATGGCTATATCAATGGAAAAGTGGAATGCGTAAATGCTGATATCGAGGGCAGGTTTAATGGAGAACTTATGGTAAAGGATTTGCTTTCTCTTAAATCTTCAGCCACTATAGAGGGCACCGTGAGCGTGGCTAAGTTGGCAGTAGAACCCGGAGCTACCTTTAATGCTGCCTGTACCATGGGCAAAGGAGTAACATCTGCGCCAAAAATGCCGTCTACAAAGAAAAATGAGCCAGCAAAAGCCTCGTAAAAAATATAAAAAGACGATTAATACAGCCGCCCGTTTGTCTGGTTCCGCCATTCAAATGGGCATTGTTATTTATTTAGGAGTGTGGGGTGGAAAATGGCTCGACACCCATTTTGACACCAATAAGGTGTTCTTACCGATCTGTACAATTTTAGCCGTTGCTATTTCCATATATTTGGTGATTCAACAATTAAAAAAGATCAACGATTGAAAATCAGGTTTTTTCCGGTTCTTTTTACTTCTTTCCTTTTTGTGGGATTGATTCTTCTATACTTTCTCCAAACAAGGTTTTTAGAAAACAATGGGCACGATCTTTCTTCCCTTCAATTGACAAAGAGTTATACGCTCAATGTTATTATGGCCTTGATCGTTTTTTTTACCATTTATATTTTCAGAAATAAATACAGGGATTTGCTCGGATTCTTTTTTTTGGGCGGGAGCTTATTAAAATTTACACTTTTCTTCATTTTTCTATATCGAGGATATAATGAAGATGGAGCATTGGAGCGTTTAGAGTTTCTTGCATTTTTTGTTCCCTACGGATTTGCACTTATCCTAGAAACATTCTTTTTGGTGAAATTGCTTAATAATGAGAGCTAAATAGCCAAAACCATTAAAAAAAAGCAAAGGGAAAAATAATACTGAAAAAAGCTTTTTTCTTTTGAATGGGGGATGTATTTTTGCACCAATTTTTGAGGACCCATATTTGGATCATATGCGAAATTCTTTTTTTAGTAAAAAATTAGTAGCCGTAATTTTTTTGATTGCGGGAGTTTTATCGGCCCAAAACCATGAGGGAGAAGATGTTGAAGCGGGCGCACACGATTTAAAGACCCAGATTAAGGAATATATAGATCACCACCTTCTGGATTCGCATGATTTTAATCTATATTCTTATACAACAGAAGATGGGAATCACAAATATATAGGGTTTCCTCTTCCAGTAATATTATGGGATAACGGACTTAAGGTTTTTTCCTCTTCTAAATTAAAGCATGGAGAAGGCGTTGCAGAAGTTGACGGTGTTTACTACACTTTGTACCATAATAAAATTTACAAAACAGATTCTAACGGAACCATCAATTATGACGTTGACCACGCTAAAGAAACGCATACTGAAGATGCTTTTGGCGAGAACCTGGTTGTCGAGGATGCTCATCCATCGAACGAAAAACCTTTGGATTTTTCCATTACCAAAAACGTTGTTTTTATTATAGCCGTATCGCTTTTAATGTTTTTGGTGTTCCGTTCCATGGCTAAAAGGTATCAAAAAAGCACGATGCCGAGAGGTGTGGGAAGATTTTTAGAGCCATTGGTGCTTTTCGTTCGGGACGAGATTGCCATACCCAATATTGGCGAGCACAAATACAAGAAATATATGAGCTATTTGCTTACCGTTTTCTTTTTTGTGTGGATTATAAACCTATTGGGATTAACGCCACTTGGGGTCAACGTAACCAATAACATTGCTGTTACTTTTGCATTGGCAATGATTACTTACCTAATTACAACCTTTACAGGAAACAAGAATTACTGGAAGCATATCTTTTGGATGCCCGGTGTACCAGTTCCTATGAAAATTATTTTAGCGCCCATTGAATTGTTGGGAACGTTCATTAAACCATTTTCGTTGATGATTCGTTTGTATGCCAACATTACTGCGGGTCACGTAGTTTTAATGAGTATTATAGGACTTATGTTCATATTTAAGAACTGGATAGGAAGTCCATTGTCCTTTTTGTTGGCTTTTGCACTTGCATTATTGGAATTGCTGGTGGCCGCATTACAGGCATATATTTTTACCATGTTGTCCGCATTATATTTTGGTATGGCGGTAGAAGAAGATCATTAAGTAGAACGTTTAATATTTAAATTCATATATCATGACAATTCCAAACATCGTAGGTGCTGGTTTGATTGTAATCGGAGCAGGATTGGGTATCGGTAGAATCGGTGGACAGGCAATGGAAGCCATTGCTCGTCAACCTGAAGCTTCTGGTAAGATTCAAACAGCAATGTTGATTGCAGCAGCCCTTATTGAAGGTATCGGTTTCGCCGCTCTTTTTGCAGCGTAATAACCGTAACAGTATTAGTGAAGGCCATAGCGGTTGGCTATGGCCCTTCATTAATTTTAATGATATATTTTTAAAGAACTTAATAGTATAATATAAATGGAAAAATTAATAGAACAGTTTTCCTTTGGGTTGTTTTTCTGGCAATTGCTGCTTTTTGTGGCCCTTTTATTTTTGTTGAGGAAATATGCATGGAAACCAATTCTTGGTGCAGTAGAGCAGAGAGAAGAAGGGATTAAAGGTGCTCTTGAAGCTGCAGAAGCTGCAAAAAAAGAAATGCAGAATGTTACTGCAGACAGTGAAAAGCTTTTGAAAGAAGCGCGAGTTGAAAGAGACTCGTTATTAAAAGAGGCTAGAGAAATTAAGGAGAGCATTATCTCTGAGGCTAAAGAACAAGCACAGGTAGAAGGTGATAAAATGATCAAACAAGCTCAAGCAGCCATAGAAAGTGAAAAGAAAGCAGCTGTTGCCGATATCAAGGCGCAGGTAGCAAACCTATCCGTGGAAATTGCTGAGAAAGTGATCAAAGAAGAATTGTCCGATAAAGGCAAACAACAAAAGTTGGTTGAGGATATGTTGGGTGATATTAAACTGAACTAACAAACCATGAACCAAAACAGGGCAGCCATACGCTACGCAAAAGCAACCTTGGATTTCGCAGTTGAAAAGAAGGCGGCAGAAGCCGTTGAAAAGGACATGCAGGAGATTGCTGTAACCATTTCTGAAAACGTGGAGCTCCAGAACCTTCTGGAAAGCCCCATCATAAAATCGGAGGTGAAGAAAAATAGTTTGTTGGAAATCTTTAAAGGTGCCAACGAAATCACCAAAGGATTGTTACAAACTTTGATCGGCAACAAAAGGATTGCAATGTTACAGGAAGTGGCTTATAAATACATCATCCTTTACAAAAAAATGAAGGGTGAGGAAGTTGCTTATGTGACAACCGCAGTTCCATTGACGGCAGAGTTGGAAAAGAAAATTTTGGATACCGTTACCACGGCAACGGGCAATTCAATTACCCTAGAAAATAAAATCGATGAGAGTATTATCGGAGGATTTGTGTTAAGGGTAGGAGACACTCAATATGATGCGAGTATCGCAAATAAATTGAACGGATTAAAAAGAGAATTTACAAATAGTCTATAAATAAAGGACAAGAGGTGTCCAACACCTTACGTCTACATCTTATATCTAAGTAAAATGGCAGGAGTAAAAGCCGCTGAGGTATCAGCAATTTTGAAAAAACAATTATCAGGTTTCGAAGCGTCCGCTTCTTTGGACGAAGTAGGTACCGTATTACAGGTGGGTGATGGTATTGCCCGTGTATATGGACTTGCCAATGCCCAATATGGGGAGTTGGTAGAGTTCGAGGGTGGTATGCAAGGTATCGTTCTTAACCTGGAGGAAGACAACGTAGGTGTTGTATTGTTGGGCCCATCTAAAGAAATTGTGGAAGGCGCAACTGTTAAAAGAACCGAACGAATTGCTTCCATAAATGTTGGTGAAGGGATTGTTGGCCGTGTGGTGGACACCTTGGGTAAACCTATCGACGGTAAAGGACCAATTTCTGGTCAAACCTACGAAATGCCCTTAGAGCGTAAAGCTCCTGGTGTAATTTTTAGACAACCTGTAGATGAACCTATGCAAACAGGAATTAAGGCAATTGATGCCATGATTCCAGTAGGCCGTGGACAAAGGGAGTTGGTAATTGGAGATAAGCAAACTGGTAAAACTACTGTTTGTATCGATACCATCCTGAACCAAAAAGAATTTTACGATGCAGGTGAACCTGTGTATTGTATCTATGTTGCCATAGGTCAAAAAGCATCAACGGTTGCCGCAATTGCCAAAACTTTGGAAGAAAAAGGCGCATTGGCCTATACGACCATTGTAGCCGCTAACGCTTCCGATCCTGCACCAATGCAAGTTTATGCTCCATTTGCTGGCGCAGCAATTGGCGAATATTTTAGAGATACAGGGCGACCTGCTTTGATAATCTATGATGATTTGTCGAAACAAGCTGTTGCATATCGAGAGGTGTCTTTGCTTTTGAGAAGACCTCCAGGACGTGAAGCGTATCCAGGTGACGTTTTCTTCTTGCACTCAAGATTGTTGGAGCGTGCCGCGAAGGTTATCGCAGATGATGATATCGCCAAGAACATGAACGATCTTCCAGAGGTATTGAAACCGATTGTGAAAGGAGGCGGTTCTTTGACTGCACTTCCAATTATAGAAACACAAGCAGGTGACGTTTCCGCATATATCCCAACGAACGTAATTTCTATTACTGATGGTCAGATATTCTTGGAGCAAGACTTGTTCAACCAAGGAGTTCGCCCTGCGATCAACGTAGGTATCTCCGTATCACGTGTTGGTGGTAACGCTCAGATTAAATCTATGAAAAAGGTTGCAGGTACCTTGAAACTGGATCAAGCGCAGTTCCGTGAATTGGAAGCGTTTGCCAAGTTCGGTTCCGATTTGGATGCCGCTACATTGAATGTAATTGAAAAAGGACGTAGAAACGTTGAGATCTTGAAACAAGGTCAAAATGATCCTTTTACCGTAGAAGATCAGGTAGCAATCATTTTTGCAGGTTCCAAAAACTTGTTGAGGGATGTTCCTGTGAACAAGGTAAAAGAGTTTGAAAAGGATTTCTTAGAGTTCTTGAATGCTAAGCACAGAGATGTATTGGACACCCTTAAAGCCGGTAAATTGACTGACGAGGTTACCGATACATTGACCGCTGTTTGTAAAGACCTTTCAAGTAAGTACAAAAATTAGTCTAAAGTATTCAGTAGTTAGTATTGAGTAAGTTTAAAAGAGCTCAATACTCAATACTAGAGTCTAGATACTCAACAATATGGCGAATCTAAAGGAAATACGGAACAGGATATCATCCATCTCTTCAACGATGCAGATAACCAGTGCCATGAAAATGGTTTCTGCTGCAAAGTTGAAAAAAGCGCAGGACGCTATCACAGCTATGCGTCCTTATTCTGACAAGCTTACTGAACTCTTACAAGGGTTAAGTGCCAGTTTGGAAGGGGATGGAGGAAGCGAGTATGCCGATAACAGGCCAGTGAACAAGGTATTGGTGATTGCCATTACTTCAAATCGTGGTCTTTGTGGTGGATTCAACTCCAATATCATCAAGCAGAGCAACAGCTTGGTGTCCAGCAAGTACTCAGGAAAGCAAGTTGATTTTTATACCATTGGTAAGAAAGGAAATGATATCCTTGGTAAAAAGCACACAATTTTGGGTGACCAAAGCAAGGTGTACGATGATTTGACTTTTGAGAATGTTGCCGAAATTGCCGAGTTTTTGATGCGTTTGTTCACCAAAGGTGATTATGACAAAATTGAGTTGGTATACAACAAGTTCAAGAATGCCGCTACGCAAATCGTAATGACCGAACAGTTCTTACCTATTGTGGGAGCTGAAGGTGACACGGCCATAGCGGCAGACTATATTTTTGAGCCGTCCAAAGTTGAAATCGTTAAGGAATTGATTCCTAAATCCTTGAAGACACAATTGTTCAAGGCCATTAGGGATTCCTTTGCAAGTGAACACGGTGCCCGTATGACAGCCATGCACAAGGCAACCGACAATGCGGCCGAACTTAGAGATGAGTTAAAATTGACCTACAACAAAGCACGTCAAGCAGCAATTACCAGCGAGATTTTAGAGATTGTTGGTGGTGCGGAGGCATTGAACAATTAGAATAGTTATATTTTTACATATACAAAGGCCACCCATTCGGTGGCCTTTTTGTTTTTCTTAGGACAATAAGGTTTAGGTAATAAGGGCTTTTGCGTAACTTGTAGCCACCTAATCATGGTTTTTAAAGAAGCAACACCGATTGAATCCACTAAAAAAGCTTTTTAAACAAACATTTATCTATGGTTTGGCCACGGTTTTGCCGAGGGTACTCTCCTTTCTATTGGTGCCTTTGTACACATCGGTAATGGACCCAGAAACCTATGGAGAAGTTTCCGTAATCTTTTCATGGTTTGCCATATTTAATGTGGTGTTAGCATACGGAATGGAAACGGCATTTTTCCGTTTTTTCAATAAATATGAGGATAGAGAACGTGTAATTTCGACTTCTTTGGTTTCATTGTTGATTTCCTCTTTGGTTTTCTTTGGTGCTTCCCTACTGTTTAAACAAGCGTTTGCATCGTTGATAGCAGTCAAGGAATCCTTAATGGTTTATATCATATTGATATTGGTCTTGGATGCTTTGACCATTGTTCCTTTTGCATGGCTAAGGGCCAAAGAACGCTCACTAAGGTATTCTGTGGTAAAAGTGGCCACAGTGGCAGTGAACTTGCTGTTAAACATATTTTTCTTGACCATGTTACCCGAATTGGCTCAAAATGGGGAATCAATTTGGGCGACTCTTTATAAACCGGATTTTCAGATTGAATATGTCTTTATTGCCAATGTAATATCCAGCGGCGTAGCCTTTTTATGGGTTAGCGGAATCTATTTTGATAGTAAATATAGTTTTGACCAACGTTTATGGAAGGAAATGGTCAAATACGCGCTGCCTGTAATGGTGGCTGGAATAGCATTTACCATAAATGAGGTTTTTGATCGCATACTACTTGATTATTTGTTGCCAGAAGATGTTGCCAAGGCAGAGATAGGAAAATATTCGGCCTGTTATAAGTTAGTGGTTTTTATGACCCTGTTCGGCACTGCTTTTCGTTTGGGAGTGGAGCCATTCTTTTTTAGCCATGCCAATTCGGAAAACCCCCAAAAAACCTATGCACAGATTACCAACTATTTTGTGATTATGGGCAGTATTATATTTTTGGGCGTTATTGTTTTGATAGACCCACTGAAAAGATTACTGGTCAGAGACCCTGCCTTTTGGGAAGCCTTGGATGTAGTACCCATAATTCTTTTGGGAAGCTTTTTTTTAGGCATATACCACAACTTGTCAGTTTGGTACAAGGTAACGGACCGCACTAAATTCGGGGCCTATATTTCATCCATTGGGGCCATTATTACATTGGTAATCAACATTGCACTTATCCCAACAATCGGATATATGGCATCCGCCTTGGCCACTCTGGCTGCTTATGGCAGTATGATGCTCCTATCCTATTATTTTGGAAGAAAGTACTACCCCGTTCCCTATAACATGCGAAAAATTGTGTTTTACCTATCCGTGTCGCTACTATTTTCAATACTTTCATTCTATGTTTTTAATAGAAATTTAATAGCTGGCAGCATACTACTTTTGTTATTTTTGGGGTTAGTATACAAGATGGAAGGAGATAAACTACGAAACATATTAATAAGACGTGAAGATTAAGATTATAAATAAATCAGGCCATAAGTTGCCCCATTATGAAACCCTTGCATCAGCAGGAATGGATTTAAGGGCAGACATTGAATCGCCAATAGTATTACAGCCATTGGAAAGAGCCATTGTACCGACAGGACTTTTTATGGAGCTTCCCGTGGGTTTCGAGGCGCAAGTGCGACCGCGTAGCGGATTGGCAGCCAAAAAAGGAATAACCGTGCTAAATGCCCCAGGCACCATTGATGCCGATTACCGTGGAAATGTTGGGGTCATCTTGGTGAACCTATCCAATGAGGATTTTACCATAGAAAACGGCGAGCGTATTGCCCAAATGATCATAGCCAAGCACGAACGTGCCGAATGGGAAGAAGTTGAAACCCTGTCCGATACCGATAGGGGTGAAGGCGGCTTTGGAAGTACGGGCACCAAATAAAAATATAATTAAGATCGTGTAAAGTCGCGATCTTTTTTTAAATAGAGTCTAACTTTAAAACTCACCTGTATACACGGGAATTCATTATGAAGATAATTGTACCAATGGCGGGAAGAGGATCTCGATTAAGACCACATACATTAACAGTTCCAAAACCTTTGATTCCTGTAGCCGGAAAGCCCATTGTTCATCGTTTGGTAAGCGATATTGCCGAAGTATTGGGAGAACCCATCGAGGAAGTTGCTTTTATTTTGGGAGACCCAGCCTTTTTTGGTGATGACGTTATAGAGAGTTTAATGACTTTGGCCGAAGAATTAGGCGCCAAAGGTTCAATTTACAGGCAGGACAAACCGTTGGGCACAGGCCATGCCATAATGAGCGCCAAAGAATCCTTGAGTGGCCCAGCAGTGATTGCCTATGCCGATACTTTGATAAGAGCTGATTTTGATCTAGATAAATCTGCAGACAGCGTTATTTGGGTAAAACAAGTGGAGCGACCTGAAGCTTATGGAGTGGTTAAACTAAATCAAGACAACGAAATAGTTGAGTTGGTCGAAAAACCAGAAGAGTTTGTATCCGACCTTGCTGTAATAGGTATTTACTATTTTAAAGATGTGGGAGTGCTCAAAAACGAACTTCAGCACGTATTGGATAATGATATTACACATGGTGGGGAATACCAGATCAATGACGGTATCAAACGAATGATGGAAAAGGGCATGAAATTTGTTCCCGGTAAGGTGGATGAATGGATGGACTGTGGCAATAAGAATGTAACCGTGGAAACCAATCAACGCATGCTGGGCTTTTTGGATAAAGAAGGAGAACAGATGATTGCCAAAACCGTAAAACAAGAAAATGCAAATATTGTTGAACCTTGTTTTATAGGAGAAAATGTAGAGCTAAAAAATACTACGGTAGGGCCTTATGTGTCAGTTGGGGCAAATACCGTGATAGAAAACTCAACGGTAAAGAACAGTCTTATACAGACCAATAGTAAAATCAGCAATGCCAACTTGGACAACGCCATGATTGGTAACCATGTTGTTTACAATGGTAATTTTGAGACCATTAGTATTGGTGATTATTCGGTTTTGGAATAACTTTACAATAGATTTTTAGTTTGATGGGGACATAGGATGTTATGAGAAAAACGCTTTTTCTTTGTGTGCTTTTATCGGTGTCAGCAATGACACTTCACACAGCTTATGGCCAAGAAGAACAGGAAAGCGCCGAAGTCTATCTTGAAGAATATACCGATGAGTTTCAGGAAAATTTCTTTGAAGCCTTAAAGCAAAAAGGCATCCAAAACTATGATAGGGCGGTAGATTTGTTTCTAAAATGTAAGCAATTGGAACCCAACAATAGTGTAGTGGATTATGAGTTGGGCAAGTCTTATATGCTCGATAAAAAATATATTCAAGCGCAAGATTATGCAATTGAAGCACTGCAATCAAAACCTACAGATTATTGGTATTTGGACAACTTACTCACTATATTGGATAAGCAGGGCAGTCCAATAGAGACCGTAAAACAACGAATACCTTATGAGAACAAAAAGCTCCAACAGAATATGGCTGTCTTTTTCTTCAAAATGAAGAAGTATGAAGAAGCCTTAAAGGTGCTCGACCAACTGGAAAATTCTCAACTTAAATCAGATTTGAATCAAAAAATAAAAGACTCTCTTCAAAAAGGAAAAGAAAAACCAACAGTTCCAATAGCTAATCAAGACCAAGATGAAGCTGATAACCCTTTTGAAGCGCTAAGATCAAACATGGAACAGTTGATATCGGAATCCAATTATAAAGAATTACTGGAGATTTCTGAAGGTGCCGTGGATTCATATCCATTACAGCCGTATTTTTATTATGCGTATGGCAGAGCTCTTAATAATACTGGAAACCCAAACAAAGGTATAGAGGTTTTGGAAAGTGGACTCGATTACCTTTTAGATGATGATACCTTGAAAAATAGGATATATAAGGAGCTTTCACAAGGCCACTCCAAAATAGGAAACACACAAAAAGCAAATGAATATTTGAACAAGATTAATTCTGGATTATAATGTTTTTATGTAAACACATAACAAAAATCGGCTTATTTACAGTGCTTCTGATTACGTTGGGCTCCTGTAAAAGTACCAAGTCCATTACAGGAGGAGAGGCAAATTCGAGAATGTCCGCTAAGAACATTATCCATGCCCACTATCTAAACCAACCAAACTTTAAGACCTTGAGAGGAAGGCTCAAAATTGATTATACCAATGGAGAAGAATCACAAGGTGTCAATGTGAGCTTACGCATGGAAAAGGACAAGGTAATTTGGATGAGTGCACCTCTGGGCATTGTTAAGGCACATATTACCCCAAATAAAGTCTCTTTCTACAATAAACTTCAAAATGAATATTTTGATGGAGATTTTAGTTATTTGAGTCAAATGCTAGGTACACAGCTTGATTTTGAAAAAGTACAAAATCTATTGCTGGGGAATGCTGTATTGGACCTTAGGGAAGAAAAGTTCAATTCGGAAGTGTATAATGGTAACTACCAATTAAAGCCCAAAAAAGCCAGAGAGTTTTTTAAAATTTTATTTCAGTTGGAACCCAAAAACTTTAAAATTGCTGCACAAGAAATATCACAACCAGAACAAACAAGACAGTTAGAGGCTAAATATACCTATCAGGATATTTACGGAAACGTGTTTCCAGATGAAATACAAATTGTGGCACAAGAGGCAGATAATTTAACTACAATAGATTTAAGTTTTCGTAATTTGGAATTGGACAAGCCTATGAGTTTTCCCTATAAAGTCCCAAAAGGGTTTGACAAAATTACATTAAAGTAATATGAAATATAAAATACCATATTGGCTTTATTGTGCGGTAGTTATACTTATTACCTCTACTAAAATTCATGCTCAGACCAGCGAACAAAAAATGCTGGAGACAAAACGGGAGCACTTGCAAAAAGAAATAAAGGAAATCAATAGATTGCTCTTTGCAGAACGTAAGGAAAAAGGTACTGTATTGGACCAAATGGAGGCATTGGATAATAAAATAAATGTTAGGCAGGAACTTATACGTGTAACCAATCAACAGGCTAACCTTCTCAATAGACAAATTAATGTTAACATAAGAAGCATTAGTAAACTTAGGGAGGATCTAAAAATATTAAAGGAAGATTACGCAAATCTGATTCAAAAAACGTATCAGAACAAATCCCAAAACAATCGATTGATGTTCCTTTTATCTTCGGAAAGTTTCTTTCAGGCATTCAAGAGGCTTCAGTATATGCAACAATATGCAAAACATCGTAAAAAGCAAGGTGAAGACATTGAGCAAAAAACGGAAGAGCTTACCGCATTAAATCAGGATTTGGCACGTCAAAGAAAAGAGAAAGAACAACTTCTTGCAGAAAACCAACGTGCCAAAAACGAACTTTCGCTAGAGATAGACGCACAGAAGAACCTTTTAAGGAGCATTAAACAAAATGAGACGAAGTACACTGCCGAAATCGCAAAAAAGCAAGCTGAGGCACGTAGGATTGATCGTGAGATTGAGAGTTTAATAAAAAGTGCCATTGCCAGTTCCAACAAAAGTTCCGGAAATTCGGTCAGTAGCGCAACATTTGCACTTACACCTGAGGCAAAATTGTTGGCGGATAATTTCTCATCCAATAAAGGAAGATTGATTTGGCCAGTGGAAAAGGGAATCAAGAGCCAAGGATACGGTGTTTATGCAGATAAACTTTATCCCGGTATTAAACATAGAAACAATGGGGTAACCATAACAACCGATAAAGGTAGTAAAGCGAGGGCCATTTTCGAGGGAGAAGTAATAGCTATACTCGCTGCACCTGGAGGGAACAAAGGCGTTCAGATAAAACACGGTAACTATATTAGCACTTACTACAACTTATCCGATCTATATGTAAAAAAGGGGGATCGGGTTGCCGCCAAAGAACTTCTTGGAGAAATAAATACCAATCGGTTTGACGGCGCTACAAAGCTAAAGTTTTACCTTTATAAGGACGCCAATAGACTGAACCCCGAAGAATGGATCTATCAACTTTAGTACTATGAAAAAAATAACAGACTTGCAAGGCGCATTTGAACTGCACAATGGCGTGAAAATGCCTTATTTGGGATTGGGTGTATATCTTTCCAAAGATGGAAATGAAGTGATAAATGCGGTAAAAGAGGCATTAAACCATGGTTACAGGCATATTGATACTGCTGCCATTTACAAAAATGAAGAAGGTGTTGGTGCCGGGATAAGGGAAAGTAATATGGATAGGAAGGATGTGTTTTTGGTGAGTAAGGTTTGGAATACCGATCAAGGGTATGATACTACCTTAAAAGCCTTTGATGCCAGTTTGGAGCGTTTGGGTACAGATTACCTAGACCTGTATTTGATTCATTGGCCCAAAGGTGAAATATCCAAAGAAACTTGGAGGGCACTTGAAAAGTTATATAAGGAAAAACGAGTACGCGCTATTGGTGTCAGCAACTTTTTAAAGCACCATTTAGAAGACCTGTTAACTTCGGCAGAGATTGTACCCATGGTGAACCAAATGGAGTTTCACCCGTATTTGGTGCAACAAGATTTAATAGAATTCTGCAATATCAAAGGTATCCAGTACGAAGCATGGTCCCCACTAATGCAGGGGAATATATTTGATTTGGATGTTATGAAGGAATTAGCAGCAAAATACAATAAGACCATCGCCCAGATCGTGCTACGCTGGGACCTACAAAAAGGTGTGGTCACCATTCCAAAATCATCCAAAAAAGAGCGTATCATTGCTAACTCTGACCTTTTCAATTTTGAAATTTCAGAAGAGGATGTGAAACTGCTCGATGGACTGGACGTAGGCAAACGATTTGGCCCAGATCCGGATAATTTTGATTTCTAGATTTTATGAAGTAAACAAAGCCTTTAATTCCGTGGCATCGGCAGGCTTCATTTTGCCGGCAAGCACCAAACTCAATTGCTTTCTTCGGAGGGCGGCGGCATAGCGTTCCTTTTCCAGTTCTGTTTCTGGTTTTAAAGGTGGGACGTCTGTCGGTTTTCCGGTATCATCTACTGCTACAAACGTATAAATTGCCTCATTGGCTTTTGTACGTTCCTGCGTGAACCGATCCTCGATCCAAACATCAATAAATATTTCCATGGAAGTTTTAAACGCTCTGGAAACCGATGCTTCAACCGTTACCACGCTGCCCAGTGGGACCGCACGATTAAACGCTACGTGGTTAACCGAAGCGGTCACCGTAATCCTACGACTGTGCCTACGTGCAGATATACTGGCAGCTCGGTCCATACGGGCCAATAGTTCTCCGCCAAAAAGATTGTTGAGGGGGTTGGTTTCACTGGGTAATACCAAATCGGTCATTACCGTACGGGATTCACTTGGTGCTTTAGCCTGCATAGCTTAAAATTTTGCGCAAAGATATTGAAGTGTAGAATGGTTTTTAAAGGAAAGGGAGGTTATTTCTCGGAAAGCATCCAAGCATCCCTAGAATCTGAAGCTTTAACCTTTCTTAAAAAGGCAAGTGCCTCCTTCGGGTTTTCAAAACTATCGTAGGCCACTTGGTGTAGCCCGTATTTGTTCACGCCCAAATAAAAGGCATTATATCCTCTTTCCTTAAGTTGGGCCACTTTTTTATCTGCGTTTTTCTCCTCACGGAACGCCCCTGCGATAACATGGTGTTTGCCCAATTGTTTTTTGGTCACTTTAATGTTTATTGCAGGAAGCTCTAACGGGGAGCTTTCAAAGAAAGTAGCTTCTTGGATCAAGCGGGACACTTCCTGTTGTGCATCTTGCTGTGCAGCCACTTCTTTTTGTTGTATATCTCCATAGGTGCTGTAAGAAGTAACACCCATTGAAACTGCCAATAATATGACAGCTGCATACTTTAACCAAGGTCTAAAAGAGGTTTGCTCTCTTTTTTCCGGAGTAATAATGAATGGAATTCGTTCTTCAAGTGCTTCCACTTCCTCTTTGATCACTTCGCGCTGTACAGGTGTTGCGGCAAAAGATGTTAGACCAAATGAAGAGGTTAAAAAGTTCACCTTTTCTTCTGGTTGGAACTGGATTCGTTTTTCGTTGTTGTGCCAAAGTTTACCAATACCAAAAAGTTCTATGCTTTCACCTTTATGGAGGGTATTGTTCCAATCTTGGGCAATTTTCTCGATTTCTACGAGCATTTCCTCGTATCCCAGTTTTTTTTCTTTGGAAATATGGGAAACCAATAAACCATCGTTTTTGGAAAGTTGGGCATTAAAGGAAATAGCTTTACTTGGCGGTGCCAAAGTGTTGGTGGCCAAATCAATTTCTGCGGATTTAGTATGTGCCAAAAAAGCCCCAAAACCCGGTATTACTACACAGTTGTAATCAAACAACAGTTGTTTTATATATGAATCGATCCGCATAGCCACAAATATTGCAAAAAAAGAAAGAGTACGAAATAAGCCTGATTACTTTTTATTAACATTTATAAATCTGTATTTTGTGAACAACTTTGACACCCAAATCAAATGACTGAACCTGAAATTATTGCGGCTTTACGGCTGCAAAATATTCCCAATATCGGAGATGTTACGGCCAAGAAATTAATTGCACATTGTGGGAGCCCAATCGCCATTTTTGAGACTAAACCACAACATCTTTTAACCATTGATGGTATAGGGAAGATGACTTTGAAAGGACTTTATGACCCTATTTACCTTGAGGAAGCCCAAAAAGAGTATGCGTTTTTGTCCAAAGAAAACATCACCTTCTCTTATTTTATGAACGATGACTACCCGACTCGTTTAAAACATTGTTTGGATGGGCCAATTTTATTGTTCCAAAAGGGCAATATCAATTTAAAAGATCAAAAGATTATCAGCGTAGTAGGAACAAGGAACGTAACGAATTACGGCACTTCTTTTTGTAATCAATTTATAGAGGAAATAGCGCCCTTAAACCCCATTATAATTAGTGGATTGGCCTACGGGGTGGACATTGCGATACATAAAGCGGCCATTAATCATGGGTTACAGACTATAGCCTGTATGGCCCATGGCCTAAATCAAATTTATCCAAAGGTTCATTCAAAATATAAATCCAAGATTGAAGACAACGGTGGTTTTATGACCGAGTTTTGGAGTACGAGTCAACCGAACCGAGAAAATTTTCTGAAGCGTAACCGAATTATTGCAGGTATAAGTGAAGCGACCATTGTAATTGAATCTGCTGAAAAAGGAGGCAGCTTGGTTACGGCGGATTTGGCTCACGGCTACCATCGAGATGTTTTTGCGGTTCCAGGGAGGGCAACGGACAAATGGAGTAAAGGCTGCAATGACCTTATCAAATATCAAAAAGCCCATTTATTGACATCGGCAGCAGAACTAATTTATCTTCTGGGATGGGAAATTGATGAGAAAAATCAAGAAAAAACAGTACAAAAACAGCTGTTCGTCGAGTTGAACGAAACAGAACAGTCAATCTACTCTTATTTGCAGTTGAACGGTAAACAGTTACTGGATACCGTTGCTTTGGAGTGTAAATTGCCCATTTTTAAAGTTTCGTCCACACTTTTAAATATGGAAATGAAAGGTGTTGTCCGTCCATTGCCCGGTAAACTGTTCGAGGTAGTGTGAGCGTACAATTTTATGCTTTAAGTACTGAAAGTTTACAAATTGAAGACGTTGGTCGAGTAACTTTACAAATTGATAAAATCAGGGTTATTGGTCGAACTATCCAAGCTTTTGAACTTAATTTCCAATAGAAATTATCGTAGAACAAACAAGAAAATAACTGTATGTCGAGACGGGAGCTAACAGAACGGTCACTCTGTTTTTAAGTGCATTTCAACGAAAGGTTAACGCCAAAAATCGAGAATTGGCTAAAAAATGTGTCTTGGGTTTATAGATGTTTGCAGTATTTTAAATTGGTGCAAAGGAGGGTAAATGGCCCCATGTTCGATGAATGGCTAATATCCCAATTTTTCACGAACGCGCACCAATACTTGATCCGCTACTTTACGTGCTTTTTCAGCACCAAAGGCCAAAGCTTCGTCCACCTTACTTTTATTGTTCATGTAATATTCAAACCTTTCGCGAGGCTCTTCAAACTTTTCCAATATAAGCTCGTACAGTGCTTGTTTTGCATGGCCATATCCATAGTTTCCTGCGAGGTAATTGGCGCTCATTTCCTCAACCTGTTCTGGAGTTCCAAGTAGTTTGTACAATGCAAACACATTATCCTTGCTTGGGTCTTTGGGTTCTTCCATTGGTGTACTGTCCGTAACAATGCCCATGATCTGCTTGCGCAGTTTCTTGTCCGTTTGAAACAAATTGATGAGGTTGCCACGGCTTTTACTCATTTTTTGACCATCTGTACCAGGAACATACATAGTTTGTTCGTGAACTTTACCCTGGGGCATCACAAAGGTTTCTCCCATTTGGTTGTGGAAGCGGGAAGCTACATCACGGGTCATTTCCAAATGCTGAAGTTGATCCTTGCCTACGGGGACAATTTCTGCATCATACAGCAAAATATCGGCGGCCATAAGCATTGGATAAGTAAACAGCCCAGCATTTACATCTTCCAATCTGTCGGCTTTGTCCTTGAAACCATGGGCCAAGGTCAAACGCTGATAAGGAAAAAAACAGCTAAGATACCAAGCCAATTCTGCAGTTTGTGGAATATCACTTTGTCGATAAAATACAGTTTTTTCAATATCAAGACCAAAAGCGAGCCAAGTGGCTGCAATGGCGTAGGTGTTGTTTCTCAAAAGCTCCCCATCTTTAATCTGGGTCAGTGAGTGCATATCGGCAATAAAAAGGAACGAATCGTTGTTAGGATCCTCTGCCATGTCAATGGCGGGTGAGATCGCACCTAAAATATTACCCAAGTGTGGTGTTCCTGTACTTTGTATTCCAGTGAGAATTCGGGCCATGCTAAATTTTTGCCAGTAAATGTAAGCATCCCAGACATATAAAAAAAGCGGGAAGGACCACTAGTTATAAAAGGTATGTTCCCTATTAAATATGGATGTAGCGTAAAATATTGAAATACTTTACTTTTGGCAGATGCTTGGAATAATCAGAAATGTTGGGCACGTTTTGTACAGGGTATGGTTCTATGTATTGGTTGCGGTTCCTATATTATTGTTTTTCCCCATACTATTGGTATTTACCATTTCTGAAAAAACATATGCGCAATTTTTTTGGTTGGCCCGGAATTTATGGGCTCGCCCTATTTTATTTGGTATGGGCTGTTTTCCAAAAATTGTGAGAGAGCAACGGATGAGGAGAAAAATGAGCTACATGTTGGTTGCCAATCATACAAGTATGCTCGATATTATGTTGATGCTTCATGTGAGTAGGAATCCTTTTGTTTTTGTTGGTAAAAAAGAGCTGGTCAAGATTCCTGTTTTTGGATTTTTTTATAAACGTGTTTGTATTTTGGTGGACAGAGACAATGTAAATAGCAGGACCGGGGTGTATAGGAGAGCGCAAAGACGATTAGATCAAGGTTTGAGCATTTGTATTTTCCCGGAAGGAGGTGTCCCCGAAGAAGAAATAGTGCTGGACACTTTTAAGGATGGAGCTTTTAAAATGGCCATTGCCCATAAAATACCTGTGGTACCCATGACTTTTTTGGATAATAAAAAGAGGTTTTCGTTTACTTTTTACAGTGGGGGGCCTGGAAGGATAAGGGTAAAGGTCCATCAATTTTTTGAAACGGGTATACTAAGCGCCGAGGATACATCTACATTGAGGGAAGAGGTTAGAACGGTAATTTTTACAGAGTTGACCAAACAATAGAGTCTCACAAAGGGATTTCTAGAATCACTTTTGTCCCCGCAGGTTGCTCTGTGTCATCAATTTTATCGATTATGGCTATGCAATCTTGATTTTTTCCCAAAGATTCCAACCGCTGTATGGTTAATTCGATACCTCTGGATTTTTTTTCTTTTTGATAGATATGCAGTCTTTTCTTAGCCGCTTGCCTACCAACACCATTATCATCAATTTCACAGATTACAACATCCGTTCCTTTTATAAAATTTATTACAAGTTCTTTATGATTTCCTTTCTTGGGTAAAAGCCCATGTATAATTGCATTTTCAACGAAAGGTTGCAAAATCATAAAAGGAACTTCAATGTCATCTATGTTTAGATTTTCATCTATATTGATAGTGTAGGAGAAAGCATTGTCAAAACGAAGGGATTCAAGCTCTAAGTAGTCTTGAATCATGATTATCTCTTCATTGAGCACAACATTGGTCTCTAGGGAGCTTTCCAAAATATTTCGTGTTAACCTGCTAAATTTTGATAAGTATTTTAATGCACTTTTCTTGTTGTCAATGGATACTAAATGCCGGATGGAACTAAGTGCGTTAAAGATAAAATGCGGGTTTACCTGAGCTCTTAAGGCTTTGTTTTTATTAATAAAAGCCTCTTGCTGAAAGTTTAAGCGTTCTACATGATCCACAAACATTTTATAAGTTAATCCAAATGCAAAGATCACAATCTCAACAGTAGATCCAATAATTAAATTTAGTTTATTGTAATATCTTAAGGGGTCGGTGTCGATATCTATACCTAAATAGAAATGACTGGCAACACTAAACATAAAAGTTGCGGATCCTGCAACAAACAGGTACCCTATTAAATTCCTGGTCGTGATTAAAACGTGTAATATGGCAACCCCGCCAAATATGGTATCAAAAATAGGTAGTGCTTTGACAAGAAAGATATGACCTATATAATAATCATAAACATAGAAGAGAATATCTACTATTAGATACACTGCATGAAAGCCCAATAATGTTATTATTACAAAGTACGCAAAGCGATAATTCTTTTTTAAGTTCAAGTAGTAAATCATAAAGTACATATACCCTACTCCCACGAATAAGGCGATATTTTCCAGCAACCACACCTTGAGAAGCATATTATTGGGCAACCATGCATTAAATAACTGTAAATCATCTTTGAGCACAAATAAGAGAAGAAAGGAAACGTAAAAAGAATAAAGGAAAAACTCCGCTTTTTTAAAGTAACCAAAAAAAACAAGCATAATTACTGCCATTAAACCAGCAACGCCACTAAAAATATATATTGGGAGTACTCTTTTTACTTCTTCCCATGAAAAAATATCTTTTGAGGGCTCAAAATCAACAGTAAACTTCCAGTGCTTTAGGTTGTCAATAAATAGGACCTGTTGAACTTTGAGAAAGATAAAACGGTCATTTATAAGAGTATCTTGGTTAATTTTTACTTCGGCAAAGTACTTGGAGGATTTTATCCGTTGACCAGCATTGTCTAGATTAAATCGTCCAATATCTTTTTTTAGTATTGAATCATTCTTTTGATAAAACAAAGTGCCATAATCGAAACTGTTATGGATTAAATACCACGAGCTACTTTCGTTTAAAAGAGGCGCTACTTTTTTTAAATCCAACTTTATCCAAAAAATATCATCAGGATGTGTCTTTTCGAAAGAATCGTTAAGTTCAGAAAACTTTTGAGAAGACCCTGCTAGATCTTGAAGAGAGATACTTTTGTTTTGGGTTTTGAATATGGTAAATGGAATTACATTTTCAGTGTTTATATTGGTTTTTTGCCCGCTTATTTCACCATTTAAGATAAGGGAGAGACCCAAAAACAAATAGATGCATTTAGAAAATACTGGCATGGGTTAGGATAAATTTGGTAATCTGAGGGTGATTTCTCCCGAGTGTTCCGTTGTTTTTTCATTATAAACTACATTTTTTTCGATGCCATAGTTTTTAACGGAATTAAGAAACTTAATATGATCTTCCCATTGAATTATACGTTGTCTATATTCTGGTTGGTATTTCTGTTCATGACCGATGATATTATGCCGGTGTTTTACAGTTAAGAGGACATACGCTTTCGAAACATTAAAACTAATATCCAATTTTTCATTTTTATGCTGATTTATTATAATAGTTTCTATTATATTTTCAAATAGTGTTTGAATAATGGAAGAAGGAATTATACAATCGTTTTTTTTTGAATTGGCATTTGATGTAATTGTATATTCAAAGCGATTATGATATCTAAGTCTCTGAAGTTTTAAATATAAGTTTAGCATTTCAACCTCTTCCTGCAAGCTTGCGGTGTCGCTGTCCAAGCTTTTTAGGTAAAACCGAATAAGCTTACTAAAAAGGGATAAATATTGTAGCGCTGATTTTTTTTCTCCAGATGTGATAAAATATTGGATGGAATTAAGGGCGTTAAAAACAAAATGGGGATTTAGTTGGGAATTAAGGGATTTGAGCTTAAGCTCAATCATTTCTCCTTTTATCTTTAATAGATTTTCCTTTTTTTCCGCCAATATTTTGTTGTCCCTAATATTTTTAATTTTAATTGCACAAATTGAGGCAATGGCAGTGAGCATTCTAAGATGCTCTTTTGTAAAAAAATTTCTTTCCGGGTGCTCACAATCAATTACACCATAAAGGTTGTCCTCATAAGCTATGGGAACGCATATCTCCGAAAGTCTGTTATCGTCATCAATTATATATCGAGAATCTTTGGAAGTATCAAGAATAAGTTCAGCTTTTCTGGATTTCGCTACGCTTCCAGTAATCCCATTACCAATAGGGATTTCCACAGGGTTACTAAGTGTTCGATCTTTTGGACTTTTTGGACCGTAGGCAGCCTTTTGAACCAGTAAGTTTTCATTTTCGTCCACTAAATAGATAACGCAGTCTATGAAACCTAACTTTGAGATACAATTCTTTGCAATATCCCACAAAATATCTTCTTCATTTTTCTTCCCCATAAGTGATTTGGAAAAATAAATAAGGATATCCTCAAACTGTTCAGTTTTCACATTATTATGGAGTTGGTTCTTGTTTTAGCTCATAATGTAAGAAAATAATATGAATGTATTGGCTAAAAAAAGCGCTCCATCTAATCAGAGCGCTTAACTGATTGCATTAAGGAGCAATCTTCCTAACCAACTTCTTTAATTCTAAAACCTGAAACTAAATCCACTATAGACTCCAATGGAATAGGGTTGAAAATTGCCCGATACATTGGAAAATGTATTGAGTTGATATTTAAACACAGGCTCTACATTAAATCTAATTTTTGGTGAGAATTGATAATTGAGACCCATACCCAGATTGGCACTAAAATTCAAGGAATTAATATTATTGGCTTCTCCCATTTCTGTGATCAAATCATTGGATTCAAGCAAAATAGAATTGTCAACAAGAAAAAGGGAACTTACCCCTCCAATTAGGTCAATCCCAAATTTCTTGTCCAAAACGGCATAGTTTACTTCCAATGGAACTTCAATATATCCCAATTGTTGAACCATTCTTCCGTCCAGGGAAGGAGCTTCGTTCAATGCGATTTCCTTGGAGCTTAGCGAGGGAGTTTTTTTACTATTTTCTTTGCTCTCAACAACAATAGATTCAGAGTTTTGGCTATAATCTATATTAGCAATCTTATCACCGGAGGCAGATCGTAGGGTAGAAGAAAAAACTACATCATTGGTGTTATAGCCATAATTTACCCTATGCACACCAGAGCGGATTTTCACTTTTTTACCTATTTCGTAGGCAATGGCCAAACCATAACTTAGATTTAGTTTTCCCGATTTTGAATTGGAGGTGAAATCAGACCCAACAGGAGAACCATCTCCGCTTGCATCAAAATAAACTGGTGCTAATGAAGGACCAACAGACCATTTGCCCGATGGGGTTGTAGCAAGGGCTTCTTTTTCGTCTTGCTGCTCCGCTATTGCCTCATATATGGATTTCTTTTCTGCCTTATCTTTTTTCTCTTCAGTGCTTGCTACTATTTCTACGTTCTGTTGGCTTTCAGAAATAGCTTGATTTTTTACAGATGTAATAGTATCCCTGTTTCTTGCGATTACATCAGTATCGTTTAAAATAGCATTTTTAGGGACAGCGGACGTTTTTGATTTGTTCAAATTGTTTGCAGTCCGGGTTGCCACAGTCAAACCGTGCTTTTTAGGGTTTGGAACCCCATTTTTAGTCATTTCCGTGTCAGCACTTGATTCTATCTTCTGATTTGGAGTCTGAATTTTATTTTGTTCGGTTAATTGGCTGCCCTTTGATGGATTTGTTAAACTTTCAGTATTGTTTTCCGTGTTTTCCAATGATTTTGGATCTGACGTATTCTCTATATCGGAAATAATCTGTTCCTTTTCTTTATTTTCGGTTAACGGATTAAACACCAACATAAGTATGGCTAAAGTAGCTGCAATGCCACCTAAGCTCCACCAAATTGGAATAGCTCGTTTTTTTTGTTTTTTATTGTTCAAAGAGGCTTCAATATTGTCCCAGACTTTTTGGTTTGGAACTTCTTGAAAATCCTGAAAGCTTTCTTGGAACAATTGCTCTAAATTCTTTTTCCCCATGGTCGTTCTATTTAAGCAATGTTAATTTTTTCTTTTTCTATTTTATCCCTCAAAATTGCTTTGGCTCTTGCCAAATTGGATTTAGAGGTTCCAGTGGATGTCCCCAACATCTCACTGATTTCTTTATGGCTATAGCCATCCAAAACATACAGGTTAAACGTTAATCTGTACTTATTTGGAAGTTCTTGAATGAATCCCAATAATGTGGACAGGTTAATATCTATGTCTTGGGTATCTACTTCTATCTCATCTTCGATATTTTCCGATACTACATCCAAGTATTGATCCTTACGATATTTCTGAAGTACTGTGTTTACCGTAATCCTTTTGATCCACCCTTCAAAAGAGCCTTTAAAGCCAAACTGGTCAACTTTGTCGAATATGACCATAAAACTATCATGCAGATTATCTTCAGCCTCAGTTCTGTTCCGTGAATATTTAAGACACATGCCGAACAGAACACCAGAATATCTCCGGTATAATTCTGCTTGGGCCTGTCGCTTTCCTTTCTTACAGTTATGTATCAGCTCTTCAAGATCCAAATGTTGGTCAATTCTGGATTACTTATATTAATATGTCGATGACTCGGATGTTATTGGTACTTTATATTCCAAGTAGGTCGCATTTCCATCGGCATCATCGCCTGCATAAAACCTAAAGGTATATTCTTCGGTATAAATTACATTGAATTTTAATGTTGCCACAACTTCTTCGACGGCTTGGGTGCATTCTCCGTTTTTATCCGTTAGCACAGAACCTATTGCCACCACATCGCGCCCGGTCATCGTAGTCTGTGCTACATCAAAACCTTCGAAAAAGGTACAGCCATTTGGCCTTAAGTAAGTTACATCAATGTCATAGGTTTTTCCAAATTCAAATGATTCGGGTACATCGGCCTCTATTGCGTTTAAGGCCGTAAAGTGAAAATTGGGGGAATCATCGTCCACTTCACAAGAGATGAACCATGAGCATGCCACAATTAACATAAAGGGCATCAGCACTTTTTTCATAACAAAATCCTTTTATTCCCTAGATGTACTGTACATACAAGGGTTGCGTAGGATTTTCACAACCAAAAGTTAATCTCCACAAAAAATCGATAAAGAGCGATTATTCGCTTACCGCAGCAATAGCTTCTTTTATTTTTCCTTCCAGTTCTTCAGATAGTTCCGGATTATCTATTAAAAGAGATTTTACAGCATCTCTTCCTTGTCCTAATTTAGTGTCTCCATAACTAAACCATGAACCACTTTTCTTGACAATTTCATAGGCAACCCCCAAATCCAGTATTTCACCCACTTTTGAGATTCCTTCGCCATACATAATGTCAAATTCCGCTGTTTTAAAAGGAGGTGCCACTTTGTTTTTCACCACTTTAACCCTGGTCTTGTTCCCTTGTACATCACCATCTGTACTTTTAATTTGGGTAGATCGTCTAATATCCAATCGTACGGAGGCATAAAACTTAAGGGCGTTACCCCCAGTGGTTGTTTCCGGATTACCGAACATCACACCTATTTTTTCCCGTAACTGGTTAATAAAGATAACGGTACATTTGGTTTTGCTTATGGTGGAAGTTAGTTTTCGCAGTGCTTGAGACATTAAACGGGCGTGCAATCCCATTTTAGAGTCACCCATTTCCCCTTCAATCTCACTTTTAGGTGTAAGGGCGGCCACAGAATCCACGATTACTATATCTATGGCACCGGACCTAATCAAGTTTTCTGTAATTTCCAAAGCTTGTTCTCCATGATCGGGCTGGGAAATAATCAAGTTGTCGATATCAACACCAAGCTTTTTGGCATAAAATCGGTCAAAGGCATGTTCTGCATCAATAAAAGCCGCAATGCCACCAGCTTTTTGTGCTTCTGCAATGGCGTGCAAGGTCAATGTTGTCTTACCGGAAGATTCCGGACCGTATATTTCAACCACCCTTCCTTTAGGGTAGCCGCCAACACCAAGAGCAATGTCCAATCCGAGTGAGCCGGAGGGAATAACCTCTACATCTTCAACAATACTGTCGCCCATTTTCATAACAGCACCTTTTCCGTAGGTTTTATCCAACTTGTCCAGTGTTAGTTTAAGGGCTTTTAATTTTGCTTCTTTCTCTTTGCTCATGGTAAAAATATGATTAGAAAAGCTAAAATACCATTTCTTTCAAGATGCCGCAAAAGCGACGCAACCTTTTTAATAATATTGCACCTAACAGGTACTAACTCATCTTTATAGAGCTAGAAATAGCTCGCAATTGCTATGAAGAGGAAAGTTTTGCTATGAAAAGAAAAGCAGATTAAAAGGGCCATATGGCCCTTTTGATTTTTTAAGCTTTTTAATTTTCTATCTTTGCCCCATATTTTAAGAACCATCTTGTAACTTATATTTAGTATAGCATGCAACTGTACAATACATTAAGTGCAAAGGAAAGAGCGGCTCTTATTGAGGAAGCCGGTAAAGACCGACTTACCATCTCTTTCTATAAATATGCACACATTGGCAACCCTCAACTTTTTAGGGATTATCTTTTCCTGTCTTGGAATAATATGGAAGTTCTAGGTCGTATTTATGTGGCTCATGAAGGTATAAATGCGCAACTTTCAGTACCCGCTGAAAATTTTAACAATTTTAAAGAACACTTGGACAGTATTCCATTTTTGGAGAATGTCCGCTTGAACATTGCCATTGAGCAGGACAATAAGTCATTTTTAAAGTTAAAAGTTAAGGTTCGTAAAAAAATTGTTGCTGACGGTTTGAACGATAAAACTTTTGATGTCACCAATAAAGGAGTCCATGTTGGTGCAGAACGTTTCAATGAACTTATTGAAGACGAAAATACCGTTTTGGTGGATATGCGTAATCATTATGAAAGTGAAATTGGACATTTCAAAAATGCCATAACCCCTGATGTAGATACTTTTCGTGACTCACTGGATATCATAGAACAAGATTTAGCGGAGCATAAGGAAGATAAAAAACTGGTTATGTACTGCACCGGTGGTATCCGATGCGAAAAGGCCAGTGCCTATTATAAGCACAAAGGATTTAAAAATGTGTATCAGTTGGAAGGTGGAATAATTGAATACACACGTCAGGTAAGGGAAAAACAATTGGAAAATAAATTTTTGGGCAAGAATTTTGTTTTTGACCATCGCCGGGGCGAGCGTATTTCTGATGAGGTAGTCGCCAATTGCCATCAATGTGGCAAACCATGCGATACTCATGTAAACTGTGCAAATGAAGCCTGCCACCTATTATTCATACAATGTGAGAAATGTGCCAGTGATATGAACAATTGTTGCTCGGTGGATTGTATGGAAGTACATGCATTGCCCTACGAAGAACAAAAGCGTTTGCGAAAAGGCAAGGGAGCCAGTAACAAAATATTTAAAAAAGGCCGCTCTCCAGTGTTAAAATACAAGAAATAGCATTTCACTGCTGCCACAAATTGTACTATATTTACAACAAGTAATTTTTATGAACCCTTTTTAAGGAAATGCTTTAAGTTTCCTTGAATCAAGATATTAAATATGGCGTGTAGCAGTTGTTCAACCGGCAAGGATGGACAACCGCGTGGCTGCAAGAACAATGGAACTTGTGGCTCTGATGGTTGTAATAAGCTAACAGTCTTTGACTGGCTTTCCAATATGTCGTTGCCCAACGGTCAAAAACCTTTTGATTGCGTTGAGGTACGTTTTAAAAATAGTAGAAAGGAATTTTTCAGGAATACGGAGAACCTCACATTGTCCATAGGCGATGTAGTGGCCACTCAGGCCAAATCAGGTCACGATGTTGGGGTAGTGACTTTAACTGGTGAATTGGTGCGGATTCAAATGAAGCGCAAAAAAGTGTCTCCAGATGATAAAACCATTCCAAAGATTTACAGAAAAGCCTCCCAAAGAGATATTGATATTTGGCAAAAATGTAGGGATAGGGAAGAGGAAATCAAAAAACGTTCCAGAGAAATAGCCATCTCATTAAAGCTTCAAATGAAATTGAGCGATGTTGAGTTTCAGGGAGATGGGTCCAAGGCTACATTCTACTATACAGCAGAAGACCGTGTAGATTTTAGGCAGTTGATCAAAGACATGGCCAAAGCATTTGGCATTCGGATAGAAATGCGTCAAATAGGATATAGGCAAGAGGCCCAACGCTTAGGTGGAATCGGTTCTTGTGGAAGGGAACTTTGCTGCTCTACGTGGTTAACGGATTTTAGATCAGTAAGCACGGCATCTGCAAGATATCAACAGCTTGCATTAAACCCTCAAAAATTGGCCGGACAATGTGGTAAGCTCAAATGTTGCCTCAATTACGAGTTGGACATGTACCTCGATGCACTTAAGAACTTTCCTCCCTCGGATTGTAAAATAAAGACTCAAAAGGGATTGGCTTTTTGTCAAAAAACAGACATTTTTAAAGAAACACTTTGGTTCTCTTATAAGGATGAACCTGCTACATGGCATGCATTATCAAAAGACCAAGTATTGGAAATCCTGGAGCTGAACAAGAAGAACGAAAATATTCAAAGTCTTGAAGAGTATGCTGCGGATAATGTGGATGAAGAAAAGACCATTTTTGAAAATGTAGTCGGCCAAGATAGCCTTACTCGTTTTGATAGGCCCAAAAAGAAGAAAAGAAGAAAGAAAAAAAGAAGAAAGCCCAAACCAAAAGCATAATCAAATGCGAAGCAATTTTTTGTTCCTGTTGATAATTGTACTTACCCTATCCGCTTGTAATGAGTTGTTGGTTTATTCGGATTATCAACCTATCAAAGAAGGAAAATGGCAATTGGATCAAAATGTCGATTTTCAATTTTCCGAATTGGACTCAACACAAACCTATAACATGTTCATAAATGTTAGAAACGATGATTCTTTTGCTTTCAGTAACTTATTTTTAATAACTGAGTTGGAATATCCGGGCGGCACTACCGTTAAGGATACATTGGAGTATAGAATGGCTGAACCATCGGGAGCATGGCTCGGAAAAGGAATGGGAGGCGTCAAGGAAAATAAATTATGGTTCAAGGAAAACATCGATTTTCCAAATTCTGGCGTATATAAAGTGAATATCTCCCATGCCATGCGAAAAAATGGTGATGTGGAAGGCCTTCAATTTTTAGAAGGTGTAACAGATGTTGGTTTGGAAATAGAAAAAGCACCCAAATTATAATGGCAAAGACTCGTCAAAAAAAGAAGCAGCAGAATTTTTTTCCCTTTATTAAGTGGTTTTGGATTTTATTCGGAGCGGGAGTGTTCTCGATTATACTAACTTTTTTATTGGCATCGTGGGGTGTGTTCGGAGAAATGCCGACGTTTGAACGCCTTGAGAACCCAGAGACCAATTTGGCTACAGAATTTATCTCTTCAGATGGGGAGACGCTAGGCAAACTCTATTTGGATGATAACAGAACATGGGTAGATTATGAAACCCTTCCACAAAATGTGATAAATGCTCTGGTTGCCACCGAAGACGCCCGATATTACAATCATTCCGGAATCGATGCACGAGGAGTTGCAAGAGCTTTGGCTTATTTAGGTACAAAAGGAGGGGCAAGCACCATTTCACAACAATTGGCAAGACAGCTTTTTGTTGGTGTCCGTTCCCGGAACCTATTCGAAGCCGTTACCCAAAAAATAAAGGAATGGGTTATAGCTACCCGTTTGGAAAGGAACTATACAAAGGAAGAGATCATAGCCATGTATTTAAACATCTATGATTTTAATTACAATGCAGATGGTATCCGTTCGGCTGCAAGAATTTATTTTGGAAAAGAGCCGGCCGAGCTAAAAATCGAAGAGTCTGCCGTATTGGTGGGTATGCTAAAAAATTCATCGCTCTTTAACCCCATTCGCCGCGAAGAAATGGTTTTTAACCGACGTAATACGGTTCTTAGCCAAATGGCCAAGTATGACTATATCACAGAGAAGGAAAAAGACTCACTCCAAGCCTTGGAGATGAAAATCAACTTTAATCCGGAATCGCACCGAGAAGGATTGGCCACTTATTTTAGAATGTACATGCAGCGCTTTTTGAACCGATGGGTGGAGGAGAACCCCAAACCAGATGGCGAAAAGTATAATATCTATTTAGATGGACTTAAGGTGTATACAACCGTAGATTCCAGAATGCAAAAGAATGCAGAAGAAGCGGTGCAAGAGCATATGAAGAATTTACAGGCTGAATTCTTTCACCAAAACACACCCGACCGTAATCCTACAGCACCATTTTTGGATTTGAGCAAGGGAGCCATAGACACAATAATGGAACGAGCCATGAAACGTTCCGCTAGATGGCGTCATTTAAAAGGAGAAGGACTTTCTGAAAAAGACATAAAAGCCACTTTTCAAGAAAAAATAGAAATGACCGTTTTTGATTGGAACAGCGATTCTTTTGAAAAAGACACTATAATGACACCGATGGATTCCATTCGGTACTACAAAACCTTCTTGCGTACCGCAATGATGTCCATGGAACCGCAAACAGGCCACGTAAAAGCTTGGGTAGGTGGTATAGATTACAAACATTTCCAATACGACAACGTAATTCAGGGATCAAGACAAGCAGGTTCCTTATTTAAACCGTTTGTGTATGCCGCAGCCATTGATCAGTTGCGTTATTCACCTTGTTATACCCTGCCGGATAACCAATATTGCATTGAGCCGGGCAAACATGGAAATATGGAGGCATGGTGTCCAAAAAACTCAGATGGTAAATATTCGGGAGAGGACATGACCTTAAAAAATGCACTGGCCAATTCCGTAAATTCCATCACGGCACAATTGATTGATCGGGTGGGCCCAGGTTCAGTTGCCTCAATAGCAAAAAGTATGGGAATTACGAAGGAAATCCCACCTGTGCCATCTATAGCACTGGGCACACCTGATGTAAGTGTTTATGAAATGGTTGGAGCCTTTGGAACTTATGCCAACCAAGGGGTTTATGTAAAACCCGTAATGGTTACCCGAATTGAAGATAAAAACGGCACCGTACTTTACGAGTATACTCCAGAAACAAAGGATGTTTTGAGCAAAGATGTAGCCTATGCCATGGTGAATTTATTAGAAGGGGTAACACAATATGGCTCAGGTGGAAGGTTACGACACACTTATGGAAAAAACCAAGCAGTTTACAAGGAAATCATAACGGGATACCCTTACGAACTTACCAACCCGATTGCGGGTAAAACAGGAACCACTCAAAATCAAAGTGATGGTTGGTTTATGGGAATGGTGCCCAATTTGGTGACCGGTGTTTGGGTTGGAGGAGATGATAGGTCGATACATTTTAACCGTTTATTATATGGTCAAGGAGCGGCTATGGCTTTGCCAATATGGGCACAGTATATGAAAAAGAACTATGCCAATGAAGAACTTGGAGTGTCCAAGGAGGCATTTGAAGAACCGGAAGAAATGTCTATCACTATCGATTGTTCTCTAGAACAAGAAGAAGAACAAAATAATATTGATACAGAAGACGATTTGGATGATTTAGACTTCTAATCCAAACAGTTTACTATAAAAACCCCGAGCATAAGTTAATTTGCTTGGGGTTTTTTTATTTATATCGTAATTTGAGACAATCATAAATAAGAATTAGATGATCGATAAAACAGTTGCCAATGTCACAGAAGCCTTAAAAGGCGTTGAGGATGGAATGACCTTTATGCTGGGTGGATTTGGTTTATGTGGAATACCTGAAAATGCGATAGCTGAACTTGTACGATTGGGTGTTAAGGACATCACCTGTATATCCAATAACGCGGGAGTTGATGATTTTGGACTTGGACTACTTTTACAGAAACATCAGATTAAAAAAATGATATCCTCATACGTTGGCGAGAACGATGAGTTTGAACGTCAGATGTTGAGCGGGGAACTAGAGGTAGAATTGACGCCACAGGGCACGCTCGCCGAAAAATGTAGGGCTGCACAGTCTGGATTTCCGGCTTTTTATACGCCAGCAGGTTATGGAACCGAGGTGGCGGAAGGAAAGGAAACTCGTGAATTCGATGGAAAAATGTATGTATTGGAGCCCGCTTTTAAGGCAGATTACTCCTTTGTAAAAGCATGGAAAGGGGACGAGGCCGGTAATCTTATATTTAAAGGAACTGCACGTAATTTTAACCCGTGTATGTGCGGTGCGGCAAACATTACTGTAGCCGAGGTTGAAGAACTGCTTCCTGCCGGAAGTTTGGACCCCAATCAAATCCATGTACCTGGAATATTTGTTCAGCGTATTTTCCAAGGAGAAAAGTATGAGAAAAGAATAGAACAGAGAACAGTTAGACAGAAAGCATAACTATGTTAGATAAAAACGGAATAGCAAAACGGATAGCAAAAGAGGTCAAGGATGGTTATTATGTAAACCTTGGAATAGGTATCCCAACCTTGGTGGCTAATTTTGTAAGGGACGATATCAGTGTGGAGTTTCAGAGCGAGAACGGAGTTTTGGGAATGGGCCCTTTTCCTTTTGATGGTGAAGAAGACGCAGACCTGATCAATGCGGGAAAGCAAACGATAACAACTCTTCCAGGAGCATCCTTCTTTGATTCCGTTTTGAGTTTTGCCATGATTAGGGGCAAACATGTTCACTTAACCATATTAGGTGCAATGGAAGTGGCGGATAATGGAGATATAGCCAATTGGAAAATACCAAAAAAAATGGTGAAAGGGATGGGGGGAGCCATGGACCTAGTGGCTTCTGCTGAAAATATTATTGTGGCAATGATGCATACCAACAGGGCCGGAAAATCAAAATTATTAAAACAATGCACCTTGCCATTAACAGGAGTTGGGTGTGTTAAGAAAATCGTGACAAATCTTGCCGTTTTAGAGGTAACTCCGAATGGGTTCAAATTGCTTGAAAGAGCACCTGGGGTATCTGTGGAAGAAATAGAGCAAGCCACAGAAGGAAGGTTGATTGTGGAAGGCGATATTCCTGAAATGAATATTTAATAAATATCAACGCCTTTTTTACAACAAAAACTGATAGTTATACAACATAAGTTTTAAATTACCATTCATCGATGATATATTTGGTTATATCGAATTTTTTACCCAAATTAACACCATTAAAACCTATTAACCATGGCACTAAAATCCAAAACCACGATGGACGAGAACGTACAAGTTTACAGAAATGATTTTTTCACAGGTTTTATGCTTTTGATCAAGAAGCTTTTTATGCTATAGATCAGTAGTTACCCCCTGAAAAATTTGGAGCCAACGTTTTGTTAGGCTCTTTTTTTTGCGCTAATTTTAAGTAAAACAATAGTATGCCCTTATCTTCTCGGGAATGTGTAGCATCGGATTTGAACACCTTGGTCCAAATATCCAAAGAGACCTTTGTTACGGCTTTTGAAAAAGATAATGACCCAAATGACTTTCGGGCCTATATCCAAGAAGCATTTGCTCCCAGTAAATTGAGGGTGGACTTGGCGAGTAAAGACAGCTTCTTTTATTTTGTTTATGATCAAGAAACATTGGTGGGGTATTTTAAATTAAATAGGGGAACAGCTCAGACCGATGTATGCGACTCTAACGCTCTGGAAATTGAACGTATTTATGTGTTGAGCTCTCATCAGGGTAAAAAAATAGGGTCTTGGATGCTTCAGCAAATTATTGAGAAGAGCAATACATTAGGTATGGCATACATTTGGCTCGGAGTTTGGGAAAAAAATATCGATGCCATAAAATTTTATCAAAAAAATGGGTTTGCCAAGTTTGGAGAGCACCCCTACTATATCGGAGCCGATAAACAAACAGATTGGCTATTACGTCTAGAGCTTTAATAGGTCACTTAAGAAGATAATATCTCCCTCGGCTTGTAATTTATAGGCAAAAGAATTTTCAAATGCAGCATGAATAAGTAATGAAATGGCATTTGCATTCAGTTTTGTCAAACTATTGGTACGATACACAACATCCCTAATAGTCGAAAAACTTACATTGCTCCGTATGGCAATATTTGCAAAATCATTTTTGGAGGTATACCTTCGAAGTACCATAGAAAGCTTTTCACTTATCGGTTTTCCATAATCCTTCTCATCAAAGAGTAATTCTCCTTTAACAAATGGTCCAAGACCTTTAATAGAGCCCATATATAATTCCTATTTAAATAATTATATGTTGGGGTAGAATCCTATTTTCTATATTTGGTCTGTAACCCAATTACAGAAAACTAAATAGATTGCTGCGTTAAGTGCGTATTGCGTAACAATATTACACAATATAGAAATAAATGTATATAATTAAGCAGTTAAGAAGAAAAAATAATATCAGCCAGTCACAATTGGGCAAAGAAATTGGGGTTAGTCTGCGTACCATTCAGCTTTATGAACGCAAAGATGCCAACATTCCAATTAAAAATCTTACCAAGATAGCAGAGTACTTTGGACTTACCATCGCCGAGCTTTATATGCACGAAGTCAATGATATGGGAGAGGCCTACACCAAACGACAACCTTTTACCAAGCATAACTGCGTTTTTTATCCTTTGGAGCATGGTAAGTATTTGGTAATGGCTCCATTGGTGTTGGTGGAATGGCATAAGAAGTATATTCAGAATTTAAAAAAAGACAAACTAAAGTACCCTTTTCAAGGTGGTTTTATTATCGACTTTTTAACCGAGGAGCCCCACCGAATATTCGAGGTTTCTGGGGAAGCCATGGACGATGGCAGTTCGGAAGCAATACCCAACAAAGCGTACGTACTTGGATTGGAACTAAAAAAAGATGCTTTAACACGCAGTAATGAGTCGTATTGGAATCAATCTTATGTGCTAGTTTGTGCGGATAGGATTATCTGTAAACAACTTACAGGGTACAACAAGGAAAATAGGTCGATACTATGCCATAACTTGAATACCTCGCCAGAATTTCAGGATTTTGAGCTGCCTTTGGATGAGGTGATACAAGTCTTCAAAATTGCTAAAAAGCAGCTTTGACTTTATCCAGATGGGTTATCACTTTATTTAAACAATGGTCTAGGTTCTTTTTCACCTCGGTTTCCCAAAATCGGAATACATCGCTCGAATTCTAAGATTTTGAGCTTCATTTGGTTGTAATTCATACAACGGATATGACATCTTGTACATATTTTCCCCTGATAATCATGTGTTTTTCTAAATTCATAAATTAATAAATCAATAAAATTATAAATCAATGAAAATTATTTTGAGACTTACGTTATGCTTAGTTGCTTGCAGTGCTTTAATAACAACATCATGTTCCAAGGACGGGGAAGCGGGACCCACTGGCCCACAGGGCGAAGAAGGTATTCAAGGGGAACAAGGCATTCAAGGTGAGCAGGGCATTCAAGGTGAGCAGGGCATCAAAGGGGATACTGGAAATGCCAATGTAAAGTATTATGACTTCATAGTTTCAAACACAGATTGGAGTGCAAACTATCATTTAGGGGGAAACAATGTAGGTCGGTTATATGATATTCCCACAGATAGTCTAGGAGGCATACATATGAATACCTTTTATGAAGGGGGCAATGCGGTATTGGCCTACGCCATGCCAACTTATGAAGCAGGGTCAGATTGGGCAACCGTGAATAACGCTATGAAACCATTACCATACACCATACTGGTTTCAAGTTCTACGGATCAATTTGGATTACTAATCGATATTCTAGTAAATGATGGGCGCCTTTTATTGGCTTCAACAATAAATGGATACGAGCCTGACCAAATTCCAGATGAAGACGTACCAGCTACTATAGATTTTAGGATTGTACTCATAGAATCTACCAATACGACATCCGGGAAACTTGGCAAAGGAAATATTCTTGAAAACTTAAAAGCATCCGGTGTGGATGTGGGTAATTATGAGGAAGTAATGAAGTATTTCAACCTTCCCTATTAAATTCTTATAAGAAAACACCTAAAAAAAACCAAAGCGAAACGCTTCTTCGGGTTTATCTAGGAAGGAATTTCTGCGGGACTTGCTTTGGTTTTAAGGATATGATTGGATTGATTTTGACGGTTTTCAAATGGCATCGAAGACTATACTTCTTCAGTATTGCAGCAACCGTCAAAATCATTTCATACATGGCAAAATTATTGCCCACGCACATTCTGGGACCTGTCCCAAATGGATAGTAATAGTCCCCAAAATCCTTTTGTCCGTTCCCTTAAATCTATTGGGCCATATTCCATTGGCCTGTACCAAAAATGGACATAAGTACCATGGTACCTTTTGGGAGCGAAATATCTTCAAAGGTATCATCTTCTGTGGCCACCCTATCTATTACATAAACTGGTGGATACAACTGCAATGTCTTCTCTGTGCATTGCTTAACTCATTGAAGCTACATCACTTCTTGCACCAAATCAACTCTGCCATCCTCCAGATGGGTTATCACTTTATTTAAACATTGGTCTAAGTTTTTCTTGATATCGGTTTCCCAAAATCTAAATACTTTATAGCCCATTTCCTCCAGTGCTGCATTCACTTCTTCGTCCCGTTGTATGTTACTTTCAATTTTTGGGATCCAAAATTCGCGGTTAGTCTTTATTTTTAGTTTTCGCTCTTCCCAATTGTAACCATGCCAAAACTCTCCATCAATAAATACAACTGTTTTATACTTTTTTAGGGCGATATCCGGCTTTCCAACGAGCTTTTTGTAGTCGATGCGGTAACGATAGCCAGATTTCCACAACGCTTTTCTAAAGGCAAGTTCGGGCTTGGTATTCTTACCACGAATTTTTCCCATAATCTTGGAACGCTCCGGGGTGGTATAAAAACCCGATTCTTCATTGAACCGTGGTACTTTAATGCGTTCTTTCGGGTATTCATTGGGCATACCGTAAGATAACAAAAAACCCAAACTCCGAGAGGAATTTGGGTTTTATGTGTTTAAATATCATGGTGTTTATCCCTTACTTGTAGCGGATAAATATTCACGGTTCATACGGGCAATGTTGGTCAACGAAATGCCTTTTGGACATTCCACTTCACAAGCTCCCGTGTTGGTACAGTTTCCAAAACCTTCGAGGTCCATTTGGCGAACCATGCTTTGGACACGTTCTGTGGCCTCTACTCTTCCTTGCGGTAGCAGGGCAAATTGAGAAACTTTGGCAGAGGTGAACAACATGGCACTCGCATTTTTACAAGCAGCAACACAAGCTCCACAACCAATACAGGTGGCGGCATCCATGGCTTCGTCCGCATCATATTTGTTTATAGGAATAGAATTGGCATCAATGGTGTTACCAGAGGTGTTTACAGAAATATATCCGCCAGCTTGCTGAATGCGCTCAAAGGCACTACGGTCCACAATTAAATCCTTTATAACCGGAAACGCTGTGGCACGGAAAGGTTCAATTACAATGGTATCCCCATCGTTGAACTTACGCATGTGCAATTGGCATGTAGTAACCAATCTATCCGGTCCATGTGGCTCTCCGTTGATTTGTAAAGAACATGTTCCGCAGATACCTTCTCTACAATCATGATCAAACTCAACAGGCTCTTCACCTTTGGAGACCAATTCCTCATTTAAAATATCCAACATCTCAAGAAAAGACATATCACCTTCTACGCCTTCAAGGGTATAATCAACTATTTTTCCTGGTGTGGACGCGTCTTTTTGACGCCATATTTTTAGATATAATTTCATAGTTTCTTATTTGTAGGATCGTGTCTTCAGTTCTATATTTTCATACACCAAATCTTCTTTGTGCAATTTGGCATCTTTGGGCTCATTGGTATATTCCCATGCGGCCACATATTTAAAGTTCTTGTCATCACGGAGTGCTTCACCTTCTTCGGTCTGATATTCTTCGCGGAAGTGACCACCACACGATTCGTTTCTATGTAGAGCATCTTTTGCGAAAAGCTCACCCAATTCCAAAAAGTCGGCAACGCGACCAGCCTTTTCAAGCTCTTGGTTTTTGGAATCAATACTTCCGGTAACTTTAACGTTCTCCCAGAAATCTTTTCGTAATTCGGAAATCTCCGTTATAGCAGATTCAAGGTCTTTGGCATTACGTGCCATACCACACTTGTTCCACATGATCTTGCCCAATTTTTTGTGATAGTAGTCCACGGAGTGAATCCCTGAACCGCCCATCAACTTTGCCATTCTGTCCCGAACTTGTTGTTCAGCTTCGTCAAATTCCTTGGAATCTGTTGGGATGGCACCTGTTCTAATATCATCTGATAGATAATCACCAATGGTGTATGGCAACACAAAATATCCATCGGCCAAACCTTGCATCAGTGCAGAAGCTCCCAATCTGTTGGCTCCATGGTCACTAAAGTTGGCCTCACCTGCGCAATAGCAGCCGGGAATAGTGGTTTGCAAGTTATAATCTACCCAAAGCCCGCCCATAGTGTAATGTACAGCAGGATAAATCATCATTGGAGTTTTATATGGGTTCTGATCTACGATTTTTTCGTACATCTGGAACAGGTTTCCATACTTGGCCTCAATTACTTCTTCACCTAATTTGATGATGGTTTTTTCATCTGGATTTTTAAGCCCGGAGGTCAATGCTTTTTCTTTTCCGTAACGCTTGATTGCAGATGCAAAATCCAAGAATACGGCCTCGCCGGTTTTGTTTACACCATAGCCAGCGTCGCAACGCTCTTTAGCAGCTCTGGAAGCCACATCACGGGGAACAAGGTTACCAAATGCTGGATACCTTCGTTCCAAATAGTAGTCGCGATCTTCTTCAGCAAGCTCAGTTGGTTTAAGTTTGCCTTCACGGATAGCGATGGCATCTTCTTTTTTCTTTGGCACCCAAATCCGTCCATCGTTTCGGAGTGACTCGGACATCAATGTCAATTTGGATTGATGGTCACCTGATACGGGAATACAGGTAGGGTGAATTTGTGTGAAACAAGGATTGGCGAAGAAAGCTCCTTTACGGTGTGCTCTCCAAGCAGCCATTACATTGCTTCCCATGGCGTTAGTGGAAAGGAAAAATACGTTTCCGTAACCTCCGGTTGCCAACACTACAGCGTGGGCACTATGTCTTTCAATTTCTCCTGAAACTAAATCCCTGGCAATAATGCCGCGTGCTTTTCCATCAACCAAAACCAAATCCATCATCTCGTGACGGTTGTAGGCTTGTATTTTTCCACGGTTGATTTGACGGTTCATAGCTGAATAGGCACCGAGCAACAATTGCTGACCAGTCTGTCCTTTTGCATAGAATGTTCTTGAGACAAGTACCCCTCCAAAAGAACGGTTGTCCAACATACCGCCATATTCACGGGCAAAAGGAACACCTTGTGCCACACATTGGTCGATAATGTTACCGGATACTTCTGCCAAACGGTAAACATTGCCTTCTCGCGAACGATAGTCACCACCTTTTATGGTATCGTAGAAAAGTCGATAATTACTATCGCCATCTCCTTGGTAGTTTTTTGCGGCATTGATTCCTCCTTGGGCAGCAATGGAGTGTGCCCTACGTGGAGAATCCTGATAACAAAATGTCTTTACATTATAGCCCAACTCGGCCAAAGTAGCTGCTGCTGCGCCACCTGCAAGTCCAGTGCCAACAACAATAATGTCTATGTTCCTTTTGTTGGCAGGGTTGACTAGATTGATGTCATTTTTATGTTTGGTCCATTTGTCGGCCAAAGGCCCAGATGGAATTTTAGAATCCAATATGCCCATGCTTAATGTGTTATTGGGTTAAGGTGATGGTAAATGGCGATAAATGCAAATGCCAAGGGTACCACTACCGCGAATATTTTTGCAAATTTTGTGAATCCAGCAGTGTATTTATTGTTTACACCCATGGATTGAAGAGAGGAAGCAAAGCCATGCCATAAGTGCAAACTTAATAGCACAAAGGAAACTACATAAAGAATAGTCCTCCAAAATGGAGCAAATTTCTCTACGGTTTCGGCATAATAACGTGTTGGGTCCTCTGGGTTCGCCTCAATATATTTATAGGTCATTTCGTGCACCCAAAAATCATAGAAATGCAATCCCAAAAAAGCGAGGATTACCAGTCCAGAATAAATCATGTTTCTAGATACCCAAGGAGCGTTTGCACTGCCTTTATATTTAACATAGCTTACATCCCTTGCTTTTTTGTTCTGGATTTCCAAAACAAAGCCCATCACAAAGTGTACAATAACACCAATGACCAAAATGGGTTGCATCAAAAATTGGACTAATGGATTGTAGCCCATAAAATGCGAAGCTTCATTAAAAAAATCAGGAGAAAATACCGAGGCCAAATTAATGGTGACGTGAAGAATCAAAAATATGATTAAAAAAAGACCCGATAAGGCCATTACATATTTTCGGGCCAACGAAGATTTTATCAAACTCATTAGAAATTAGTTTTTAACAAATTTACGGCAAGGATGAGTTTTTAACAAACAATAAACAAATTGCTCCTCTTATTTAGAAACATTATATGAAAGAACAACACTTTGAAAATTAAAGGCTATAGTAGTGGTTAAGTTGAAATAATAAAGGATTATTAAGTAAGAATATCAGTCATATAAATATGAGTAATCCAGATTAAAATGAGAAACATGGTATTTATCTAGAATGGTTGCCTTTAGAAGTTAGTTGTTTTTGAAGCGAGATGTATCTGGGGGTTTCTTTATATAATTTATAGTTTGGATTATAATTTGGAGGAACTTTAATTCAACAAATACTATTCGGAAATATTAAAATATTCAATAACCTCTTGGTAGCTCATCTTGGTAAAATCGATTTCTGAAGATGATTTACCGTTAGTGGATACTCCACCAGGAATAAGGACATAACGATACTGTTGCAAAAAGGCACCGTCCCCAACACTTTCACCTTGTTCATTGCCTACTACTGTAATGAGGATTTCGTCACTTTGTGCCCTAAAATAATAGGATTGTTGTCTGGATGCTCCAAATACTATGGGAAGTTGGTATACGAGGTTTCCTTCTTCTCCAAGGCTTATTCTTCTAGCGTAGACCAAAATGGTTCCAAAATTTAAAATGTCAGGATCAATTTCTGGTGCATCTATACTAAAGGATGCGGAAGTGGCTACTATGTTATTGTCCAATTCGGTATTTATCCAATCGGAATATATAACATTGGCCGTGCCGGGATCCCCTTGCTCACCTTGTTCTCCCTGATCTCCTTGGTCTCCCTGAGGTCCTTGAGCCCCTGTAGCTCCTTGTTCACCCTGTGGTCCTGTAGCTCCATTCTCACCATCTTCGGGAGAACAAGAGGTTACCAAAACCAAGGACATTACGGTAAAAAAGAATGTTCTAAATGTCAATACAATTGTTTTCATGTTTATATTTTTTTGGGTTTCACTCGCCAATTTAGCGGTAAGTGGTTAACTGGCTAACTCAATGCTGATTAAGCGTATGGATGGTTATGTTGATTACTTGTATTCTTGTTTAAACAACCTATTCCACTTATATATATAAAGACTTGCCATTCATACAGTATAAATGCAGAATACACATCATTTGGTGTTAATTGTCACGATCGATAGGCTTGGTAGCAGTTCAATTTATAATTTGTGGTAAAGAAGAGATACGTTATGAGGGTAATCATTGTAGATGATGAGATGGCAGCAATAAATAGTTTGTCTTGGGAATTGAGAAAATATTCTGATTTTATCTCAATTGTTGAGACATTTACCTCTCCCTCAGAAGCCGTTTCAGGTATCAATTACTTAAAGCCTGACTGTGTTTTTTTAGATATTGAAATGCCTGAAATGAGTGGTTTTTCACTTTTGGAAAAACTGAAATACCGCAATTTTGCCATTGTTATCACTACTGCCTATAACCAATATGCCATTCGGGCCATTAAGGAAAGCGCTATGGATTATCTGTTGAAACCTGTTGATGAAGACGATATTTCAGGTGTGGTAGAAAAATTGAAAAGATTAAATAACACCCAAAATTTTAAACATCAATTTGAACAGACTTTTGAGGCGCTATCCAGAGCTAGTTCACCACAGATTGTCCAAATTCCTGTGAGTGGAAAGATATTGTTTTTGTTGATCAATGAAATAGTATACTGCGAATCGGATGGTAATTATTCAAAAGTATTTTTGGAATCGGGAGAGCAGTTGTTGGTGTCAAAAAAGCTTAAGGAGTTGGAAGAATTGCTTCCAGACCGTACGTTTTTCAGGATACATAATTCATATATTATTCATTTGCTCAAGGTGAAGGAATATCTCCGGTCTGAGGGTTATGTGGTTTTATCAAATCAGAAGAAAATACCAGTTTCGAGGGCCAAAAAGGAAGGTTTTTTGAATCGGATGAGCTAATTCCATTATGTTGAAATATTTGATAGATTTTTTTAAAGAGAGTAACCAAAATGGATTTGGGTTCTTTGTGGTTTCTGTTCTATTCTATCTTTTTGTTTTTTTTCTAATACAGTTTTTCCAGCATAAAAAACGATTTTATCTTTTTTACTGTATATATGCTTTGGTTACGGGGTTTACCTTGATGAAGTATGTGGAAGGGGTCTTTTTTTCGGACTTTTTCAATACTCCTTCTGGTCGCAGTTTAGTGGTTTGGGTGCATTACCCAACTCAGTTAATAGGTTCCATGATGTTCAGTTTTTTTATACTGGATATTATGCAGCTCAAAAAAGAGCACCCTAAATTTGTTAAATGGACATATTGGGCCTATTTAGGCGTTACACCGATATATCTATTTTTATGGGGCGTTCAATTAATCAATCCAAGATCATATTTGATTGATTATTTTCATGGAGTTTTCTTTTTACCATTGAGTATGCTCGTTTTTGTAGTAGGCTTTTTTTTGGTGCTTAAACAGGATCGGATAATCAAGTGGTACATTTTGTCGGGTATGTCAGCACTTTTTGTTTCGTATGTCATCATAACTCTCTATTCGTTCAATAGTTTTACTGCCAATACCGAAACACTTTATATTTTTTACTTAGGGGTTTTGATTGAAAGTTTGTTGTTTGCCCTCGCCATTGGACTAGAACAAAAAATGGTTTATAGGGGTAAGGCACAAGTGCAGAAAAAATATATTGAACAATTGGAGGAAAACCAATTGATCAAGGAAAGCATAAATAGAACATTATCGGACGAACTGCTGCAGACCAAGTCGGAAATTGAGGATCTAAGTTCCGAAGCACAAAAGGAGCGAACGGAGAAACTTACCATAAAAATGGAGAATAGATTTGCCCAACTTAAATTGGACGCATTGCGCAGCCAAATGAACCCACATTTTATTTTCAATGCGCTTAACTCCATTAAGTCCTATTTAATTGAAAATGATCAAAATAAAGCCATTTATTACCTAGGAAGGTTTTCTAAACTTATCCGCGGAATCTTGGAAAGTTCAAGGAGAGATTTAGTTACGCTTAAAGATGAACTTGGTATCATTGAAATGTATGTAGAGATTGAAAGTGACCGTTTCAAAAACAACATCGAATACGTTGTTGAAATCGATGATGAAATATCCACAGATATTGTTTTGATACCCTCTCTCATATTACAGCCCTTCGTGGAAAACTCGATTTGGCATGGACTTACAACCAAAAGTGGAAAAAAACAGTTGTTTATTAAAGTAGGTAAGATAAAGAAAACAGGATGTTTACAGATTATTGTAGAGGATAATGGGGTGGGGCGACTGGCATCCCGGTTTAAAAATCAACAAAACCCATTAAAAGGTCAATCATTGGGATTGTCAATCGTTCGAGATCGACTGGAATTTTTTTCCAAAAAACAGAAAAAAGATTTCAGCTTTGGGATTCACGATCTTAAAAATGATGAAACAGGAGAAGTATTGGGAACCAGGGTCATAGTAAACCTACCGAAACTTACGACTAAACGATATTGAATCAAAAGAAAACATATACAGAAAAGGAAAATCCAAATAATTGTCCGAATTTGGATGAAACTGAAAGAATAAATGGACGTAGCCATTCTATCCGTAAGCCTCAATGTGTACTCTACTGCTAGGATTGCCGAGGAGTTTGAAAAGGCAGGTCATTTCGTGGAACATATCGACCATACAAAATGTTCCGTACAATTAGGGGGTGATAAGCCTCGGATATTTTTTGGAACAGATAATATTACGGATGACTTTGATGCCATTGTACCAAGAATTGGAACAACGGTCACCCGCCATGGTGCTGCTATCGTAAAACAGTTTGAAATCAACCACGTGTTTAGCACAGCACACTCACTTGGTATTGTTAAAGCCAGAAACAAGGTGTCCACGCTACAACTGATGTCCAAAAAAGGCATTCCAGTCCCCAAAACTGTATTTTCCATCAATCCAAATAATGTGACTGATCAAATTGAACTTTTAGGAGGAACTCCGGTAATTATTAAACTGCAAGAGGGTACTCAGGGCAAAGGAGTTATTTTGGCAGAGAGCAAAAAATCGGCAATATCTGTGATTGATACATTATACGCTATGAACAGCAATATTTTGTTGCAAGAGTATATCGAGGAGGCAAATGGTGAAGATCTTAGGATTGTAGTGGTGGGCAACAAAATTGTAGCCAGTATGAAACGAACGAGCGAACGGGACGATTTTAGATCTAACGTTCACCGTGGTGCAAATGTTGAAGAAGTGCAGTTGACCCCACGCGAAAAATTCATGGCCATCAATGCAACCAAACATTTAGGTTTGGGAGTGGCCGGTGTGGATCTAATTAGGTCCAAGAACGGCCCATTGTTGATAGAGGTAAATGCATCTCCTGGATTAAAGGGCATTGAGGCGGCAACAGGGTTGAATGTGGCCAAGTGTATTGTTCAATATGTGGAGAGGAAAGTAAAAAGAAAATAATGGAAACATAGCTTTATGTGGGAAAGTCTATTTCTTGTTTATTGACTTTGGACAAGCTCCACTTAATGGCATCTTCCAAATTTGAGAATTGCCGTATATTACTACGAAAGAACATTCGTTCTAAAACCACACTTGCCAATCCACTCTTATTGTAGGCGACTACGCTATAAAATTCCAGTTGGTGTCGATGCTTATAAAATTTTAGCCAATCCGTAGGTACAACGGAATAGTTATTAATTCGATTACTGATGTAGGCAATGGGTTTGTCCTTACTCAAGATTTCGTAAGCAACATTCACGATTTTTTTGGCACTTGGCCAATCAAAAGTTTCACCTTCATTCATTTCCGAGATCACCAACCCATCAAAAAAATAGAAAACTCCAAACTCGTACTCCCTTATTTCCCTTATATTTTTAAAAAACGCTAAATCCTTAACGCTCTGCATATGTCCTTTCATTTTGATGAGTCAATTTATCATCAAAATTAAATGTACGCTGGAGTTATATTTGAGTTGCTTTTACCAATGCGCCTTGAGAATTGGCGCAAAGGACGTTTCAATTGATGGACCGTCAGATGTGGTTAAATCGATATGAACATTTCCTACAGAGGTTGTTTAATTAACTGATTATTTCTCCATGTTTTTTAATTGAATGCCCAAGGCTTTAGTAGAAAGTTGCACCTCTAAAAGCGAGAGGATCAAAGAAATCATCAAAAAAATCAGACTTATGCCAAAAATTATATTTGCCCAAACATGCATTTCCACATAAATCAAGAACATGGTTACGGCGGCCAATAAAAAACTGATGATTGCAGAAGCCTGCATATTTTTGATAATGCCCAAGCGGGCACGCAATTGATTAATTTGTTGTTTTAAAGGTTGGGCAGAGGTTTGTTCAAATTGTTTGTGCAATTGTCTGATCAATGCCGCAATAGCCAAATAACGGGCGTTGTAAGCCAACATTGTCAAAGAAATGGCAGGAAAAAGAAGGGCTGGAATACTTAGATTAAGCTGCATGGTTTCAATTTGATCTGGAAGGTAAGAATTTGTCTTCGGTAACGCAATTACCTACATTTGGGAAAATCTTATTTTATATGAAATACGCTCAAATAGACCACAATCTTTTTGTAAAGAACCGTAAAAAATTCATGGCTCAAATGAAGCCGAAAAGCATAGCAGTGTTCAACTCTAACGACATCTATCCCATTGGAGCGGACAGTACTTTGCCTTTTGAACAGGATCGGGATATTTTCTATTTGAGCGGAGCAGATCAAGAAGAAACTATTTTATTGCTTTTTCCAGATGCCATGGACCCCAAACACAGGGAAGTCTTGTTTGTTAGGGAAACCAATGATCACATTGCCGTGTGGGAAGGTGCTAAACTGACCAAAAATAAAGCAACGGAGGTTTCGGGGATAGAAACCATTTATTGGTTGACAGATTTTGATAAAGTTTTCTTTGATTTGATGACAGAAGCTGATACGATATATTTTAACACCAACGAACATTATCGCCAAGCCGTGGAGACACAAACACGCGAAGATCGGTTTATAGAAAAATGTAAAAAGGAATATCCGGCGCATCAGTGGGCAAAGAGCAATTCTATTTTACAAAATATTCGTGGAGTTAAGGAGCAAGAGGAAATTGAATTGATACAAAGGGCATGCGATATCACCGAACAAGGATTTAGGAGGATATTAGGTTTTGTAAAACCTGGTGTTTGGGAATATGAGATCGAGGCTGAATTTTTGCACGAGTTTATTAGGAACCGCTCAAAGGGTTTTGCCTATACCCCCATTATTGCGGCCGGAGCAAATGCCAATGTGCTCCATTATGTAGAGAACAACCGGCAGGTGAAAGATGGTGAATTGATTTTAATGGATCTTGCTGCAGAGTATGCAAATTATTCCAGTGATATGACCCGCACCATTCCAACAAACGGAAAATTTACAGCAAGACAAAAAGAAGTGTACAACGCTGTACTACGGGTTAAAAATGAAGCCACCAAAATGTTGGTACCAGGAACGCTGTGGGCAGAATATCACAAAGAAGTAGGAAAACTTATGACCTCCGAGTTAATCGGTTTGGGCTTGTTGGATAGTGCGGATGTACAGAATGAAAACCCGGATTGGCCCGCATACAAAAAATACTTTATGCATGGAACGAGTCATCATATTGGATTGAACACGCACGATTATGGCGAGTTAAAAAAACCAATGAAGGCCAATATGGTATTTACGGTAGAACCCGGAATTTACATACCAGACGAAGGAATGGGGATTCGTTTAGAAGATGATGTGGTCATTCGGGAAAAAGGAGAACCATTTAATTTAATGCGCAATATTCCCATTGAGATAGGTGAAATAGAGGAATTGATGAACAAGTAACCCAAAAATGAAGTTTATACTATTATTAATACAGCAAACCGATATTGAAAAAAAGATGAAGGAAGCTCCGGACAGTGCTTACGAAATAGGAGTTGTTATCGGGAGTTATCTACCTTTTGTAATCTTGGCGGGGATTGCCTATGCCATTTACTTATACAATAAAAAGAACCGGGGCTCGGAATAGTTGTATCGCCAAGTGGTTTTGGCAAATTTGGGATTCAATGCTTGATCGATTAACTTCAGATAAATATAATCGTAGCATTTTGGAGAATCAGGATAAACTATATCGAATTGCATTTGCTCTGGCCATGTTTACCGTAATATACAACATTGCCGAGGGACTAATTGCTACATATTTGGGTTTTGAAGATGAAAGTCTAGCTCTGTTTGGTTTTGGCACGGATAGTTTTATTGAGGTAATTTCTGGACTTGGCATTGCACATATGGTTTTACGTATCCAAAAAAGCCCGGATAGTAACCGTGATCGTTTTGAGAGAACAGCACTAAGGGTTACGGGAGTTGCTTTTTATCTTTTGGTCGTGGGGTTGGTTGTTTCCAGCGTGTATAATATATGGACCGGGCATAAGCCACTGACCACTTTTTGGGGAGTGGTCATATCAACTATTTCCATATTGATCATGTGGATTTTGGTATGGTGGAAAAGAAAAGTTGGTCGTCAATTAAATTCCAAACCAATTTTGGCCGATGCCAATTGCACATTGGTTTGTGTGTATATGTCCATTATTTTATTGGTAAGCAGTGGAATTTATGCTCTATTCGAGATTCCCTATGTTGATAGCCTGGGCACTTTAGGATTGGCGTACTTTGCTTTTTCGGAAGGGAAGGAATGTTTTGAAAAGGCTAGGAGCAACCACTTCCATTGTTGCGACTAACACGCAGCCAAACTTTAATCATTGTGCTTTAGGGGTGAGTAGAATTATTCTTTTGCAGTTATAAAGAAAACAAGCTTAACCTGGCAACTTAGGCCCTTTTTTGGATATTTACATTCGAAAGAATAAATACAATCAACGCAGGAAATACCCATCCCATATGATGTTGGCTCAGTGGAATCCAATCAACATAGGGAGAAATATGCTCACCCAGCCCAATACTTCCCAAAAAATCCGGAACACTGAATACAATAGTTGTGCTCACTACCCATTTGAATACCATAGAGGACCCCCATTTTTCAGGGACTACGTTGAGTAAAATTAAAATGATGGTAATAGGGTAAATAAACATTAAAGAAGGAACGGCTACGGTAATTATATAGGCCACATCAAACTGACCAATCAAAATACCCAAAATACAACCTAAAAAAGCGGTGCTTCGATAAGCTAAAATAGAACCGTTGAAACGCTCTTTTATAAAATCGGAGGTTCCGGTTACAATACCCACTGCGGTTGTAAAGCAGGCCAGACTCACTAAAATACTAAGGAGTAAATTTGCTGTTTTTCCCAAGGTCGCTGTGCTAATACCGCGCAAAAGGGCTGTTCTAGAGATTTCTGGATCAAATGAGTCGCCAAACAAAGCCCCTGTAAAAATGAGGCCTCCATAAACCAAAAACAGTCCTGTTCCAGCCAAAAGACCAGCTCTTTGGATAAGTCTCCTTTTTTCTTTGAACGAAGCTGTCTTTTCTTTTAGATTGATAGATATGATGATCACAGCGCCAACTACGACAGATCCAATGGCGTCAAAAGTTTGGTAGCCCTCTAGAATTCCTGAACTAAACGGTTGATTCATTTCTGTGGGTGAAAAGTCAAAGTCCAAGTTAAAAACAGCAGTGGCTATAAGTGCACATAAAATAATTAGGATCCCCGGAGTCAACACTTTGCCCACAACATTTAAAACTCTGGAACGATTAATGACAAATACAAATACCAATATAAAATAGATTAAGCTGGTAAGTAACGAGGAAGAATTCCAAAAAGGCTGTATGGCCATTTCATGCGTAACGGAAGCCGTCCTGGGCGAAGGCAGTGCAATTGCAATCGCGTATATTAAATAGCAGTATACCACACTGAACAAGGGGGATACTTTTTTGGCGAAATCGAATAGAGTGCCTTGCAGTCTGGCATAGGCCATAATTCCCATAATGGGTATAAGAACCCCCGAAACACAAAACCCAACAGCCACCAACCACCAAAGAATACCGGACTTAAAACCTAATAATGGGGGCAAAACAAGATTTCCTGCTCCAAAAAAGAGAGAAAAAAGAGCAAAAGCAGTTACAATTACCGATTTTTTGTCTAAGTGTTGTTGATAATTAGTTTTCAATGTTATATATTACAAAGGTGTTTTTAGGCGGAAAAAGTTGACGTTTTATCGATTTACTTGCATTTCATCGAAAAAAATATTTTATCAGCGTAATCGTAAAATAAAAAGTTATCAACATTCGTTTCGGTAAAAGAGAAACTTCAAATATTATTTATATAACAAACAATTACAATTAACCAATGTAAGCATTTTTCGAAGCCCCATTTCGTAAATCATTGCTTTTCTACAAACAAAACCAGCTTATGAAAACATCTACTACGCAACATGGCAACTTATTTTCTTCCTTCTTCTGTAGTTTGTTCGGGCACCATTATGTGGTTTCCAAAAAAGTGACGGAGCACATCAAAGAATACAAATGTGTGCACTGCCAAAAAGAGGTTACAACGGATGTTAGTGGAAAACTATCTACTCTGACTCCTCAAATGCAAGAAATAAACAGTACGTTGGAAGATATGTACAGAAAACGAAAAAGTAGGGTGGTGCACCAAGTGGCATAACCCTTTTTTCTTTTAGAAAAAGCCCAAATCTTATCCCGGAAACTTAAGTAATTACCTGCTGCTAATGGTTGCGTGCCCCAATACCATGTTGTAGGGAAGCCCTTGATTTTCGGGATTTTTTTATTTGTTGAATGAGTTCCAGCCCTGTGCAGTGATTGGAATTTTAGTTTCTGCCCTTGTAATCAAATGAACACCTTCACTCTTTTCAGTCATGTGACCTATCACCGTTAGGTTTGGGTTCGCTTTTATTTTTGGAAAATCGGACTGGTCAATGGTGAACAACAGTTCATAATCTTCTCCGCCGCTCAATGCTATCATGGTACTGTCCATTTTAAATTCTTCCGAGGCAGCAATCACCGTGGGATCCAATGGAATCTTATCTTCAAAAACATTACAGCCCAAATCACTGTGTTTGCACAAATGCATTACTTCGGAAGAAAGACCATCACTAATATCGATCATGGAAGTTGGCTGTACCTCCAATTTTTGTAACAGTTCTATGACATCTTTACGAGCTTCAGGCTTTAATTGACGTTCAACAATATATGAATAGGGTTCAAGATCGGGTTGATTGTTTGGGTTCACTTTAAAGACTTCTTTTTCTCGTTCCAATACTTGTAGTCCCAAGTATGCGCCACCAATGTCACCCGTTACCACTAACAAATCATTGGGTTTACTGCCGCTTCGATACACAATTTCATTTTCATCTGCGATCCCAATGGCAGTAACGCTGATAATCATTCCCCGTGTTGACGAAGTTGTGTCTCCACCAACCAAATCCACATTGTACAACTTGCAGGCCAAGGCAACTCCTTCATAAAATTCTTCTAGCGCCTCCAAAGGAAATCTATTGGAAATGGCCAAGGATATTGTTACTTGTGTGGCCATGGCGTTCATCGCATAAATATCGGAAAGGTTCACCATTACCGATTTGTAGCCCAAATGCTTTAGCGGCATGTAGCTTAAATCAAAATGAACACCTTCCACCAGCATATCGGTGGAAATGACGGTTTTTTTTCCATTATGATCCATTACAGCGGCATCATCCCCAATCCCGATCATGGATGACGCTTGCTTCAGTTCAAAGTTTTTGGTAAGGTGTTCTATTAGGCCAAACTCGCCCAATTTTTCCAACGAAGTACGTTCTTGATTCTTGTCTTCTAGCATTTTGCAAAAATAATGAGGATAATTGTAAATAGCGGTGTAGAAAGGAACTTAAAATTTTTACTTCGGAAACAATCCATATTAAAAAAGAAACTATGGGAAAATAAGCGGACACCCGCTATTGGCAAATCAATCACCGTTTTCATAGGAATTCCCTATGGAATCATTCGTTATAATAATGTTAGATGCTATGGTAAAACCCTCCTTAAACAGTATATTTGTAAGCTATTTAGAATAAATACAAGTAAGATGATTAAGGTTTCAGAATCAGCCAGACATAAAGTAGTGTCGCTCATGACCGAGGGAGGTTTTGATGCAGCTACTGATTTTGTCCGTGTTGGAGTAAAAAGTGGAGGTTGTAGTGGATTGTCTTATGAGCTAGACTTTGACAAATCCGCAGCAGATACAGATAAGGTTTTTGAAGATAATGATGTGCGCATCATCGTTGATAAAAAGAGTTTTTTGTATTTGGTCGGCACCACTTTGGAGTATTCAGGAGGTTTAAACGGCAAGGGCTTTGTTTTTAACAACCCCAATGCCCAAAGAACCTGCGGATGTGGAGAAAGTTTTTCACTTTAAAATTGATTAAAAGCCTGTAATTGGCTAATTTAAGGATATATGGCTTACACAGAGGAAGAATTAAAAAAGGAACTGGAAACCAAAGAGTACGAGTACGGCTTCTACACGGATATCGATTCCGATACGCTGCCAAAAGGGTTGAACGAGGACATCGTAATTGCCATTTCCAAAAAGAAAGAAGAGCCGGACTGGATGACGGAATGGCGTTTGGAAGCTTTTCGTGCATGGAAAGAAATGGAAGAACCGGAATGGGCTAACGTGACGTACCAAAAACCCAATTTCCAAGATATTTCCTATTATTCAGCACCCAACAAAAAACCCAAGTATGACAGTTTGGATGAGGTGGACCCAGAACTTTTGGACACGTTCAAAAAATTGGGAATCTCGGTTGATGAGCAGAAAAAATTGGCCGGGGTTGCAGTAGATATTGTTATGGATTCCGTTTCCGTAGCCACCACTTTCAAAAAAACATTGGCCGAAAAAGGAATTATATTTTGTTCCATTTCCGAAGCTATCAAGGAACATTCGGAATTGGTAAAGAAATATCTAGGAACCGTTGTGCCACGAAAAGACAATTTTTACGCAGCATTGAACTCCGCTGTTTTCTCGGACGGGTCTTTCTGTTACATTCCAAAAGGGGTAAGATGCCCAATGGAACTATCAACATATTTCCGAATTAACCAAGCTGGAACAGGTCAGTTCGAAAGAACCTTGGTAATTGCCGAAGAAGGTAGCTACGTAAGTTATTTGGAAGGGTGTACTGCGCCATCCCGAGACGAAAATCAATTGCATGCAGCCGTAGTGGAGTTAATTGCCTTGGACAATGCAGAAATCAAATATTCCACGGTTCAGAACTGGTACCCAGGGAACAATGAAGGAAAAGGTGGTGTTTTCAACTTTGTGACCAAACGTGGACTTTGCGAAAAGAACGCAAAAATCTCTTGGACACAAGTGGAAACAGGATCCGCTGTAACTTGGAAGTATCCATCTTGCATCTTAAAAGGAGATAATTCCATAGGAGAGTTTTATTCCATTGCCGTAACCAACAATTTTCAACAAGCAGATACCGGAACCAAAATGGTTCATTTGGGTAAAAACACCAAAAGCACCATTATTTCCAAAGGTATTTCCGCTGGTCAATCACAAAATAGTTATAGAGGATTAGTGCAAGTGAACAGTAGGGCAGAAAATGCCAGGAACTTCTCGCAATGTGATTCATTGTTGATGGGCAACCGTTGTGGAGCTCATACCTTCCCGTATATTGAAGTGAAAAACAAATCGGCACAGATAGAACATGAGGCCACGACAAGTAAAATTGGAGAGGATCAAATTTTCTATTGTAACCAAAGGGGAATAGACACAGAAAAAGCCATTGCCTTGATCGTAAATGGATTTAGTAAAGAAGTGTTGAACAAACTACCAATGGAGTTTGCGGTTGAAGCTCAAAAACTATTGGAAATAAGTTTAGAAGGCTCTGTAGGATAAAAGGGAAAAATCATGAAAAAAGTATTCTTATCACTTTTGATTGTTAGTGCTTTTGCTTGTAAACAGGTCAAAAAGGAGACCGCCATAACAGCGGAAACCGAAAAGGAGTCAATGGCACCACCCGAAGTGAAACTATATGCATTTAATGGAGGTACTGTGAACGCCAATATGTTGGAGCTGTTTTCACAGGACACTACCTATACAGGGCAATCCAAAGAATTTGCTGATGCTTTTTACGTAATTGTTCATCCAAAGGGAACCTTGTTGTGGGATGGCGGATTACCGGAAAGTTTAGTGGGTATGGAAGAACCCTTTACCTCGCCCGATGGAGCTTTTACCGTTTCAAGAAAAGATTCTGTAGCCAATCAATTGGCAACCATAGAAATGACTCCAGAGGACATCGATTTCATTGCTTTTTCACATACACATTTCGATCATGTCGGCCATGCCAATGCTTTTACCAAATCAACTTGGTTGGTACAAGAAAAGGAATATGATTTTGTGACCAGCGAGGAAAACCAAAAGAGCAATCCTGATATTTATAATGCAATTAAGGACCTGACCAAAATCAAAAAAATCGCCAATACCGATTATGATGTATTTGGTGACGGAACCGTTGTAATAAAATTTATGCCAGGTCATACGCCGGGCCATCAAGTGCTTTTTGTGGACTTAACAGAGCATGGGCCACTTTTACTGTCCGGTGACATGTATCATTTTTATGAAAATAGGGAATTTAAAAGAGTCCCAATTTTCAATTTTGATGTGGCGCAGACCAAAGAAAGTATGGCAGCTTTTGAAAAATTTGCCGAAGAAAAAGGAGCACAAGTTTATTTGCAGCACTCCAAACAAGATTTTGAAAAATTGCCTAAGGCACCCAATTATTTAAAATAATATTGAAAAAGAATAGCATGCTAGAAATCAAAAATTTACACGCAAGCGTAGAAGATAAAGAAATCCTTAAAGGAATCAACCTAAAGGTGAACGCAGGAGAAGTACATGCCATAATGGGCCCTAATGGCTCAGGTAAAAGTACCTTGGCCGAAGTAATAGCGGGCCAAGAAGAATTTGTAGTTGGAGAGGGTAGTATTATGTTGGAAGGAGAGGATCTGGAGGAACTTTCTCCAGAGGAGAGAGCTCATAAAGGGGTTTTTCTTTCGTTCCAATACCCTGTTGAGATTCCTGGGGTATCGGTAACCAATTTTATGAAGACGGCTATTAATGAATCAAGAAAAGCGCAAGGTTTGGAGGATATGCCTGCCAAAGAAATGCTGAAGAAGATTCGTGAGAAATCCGAAATGCTGGAAATTGACAGAAAATTTCTTTCCCGTTCCTTGAACGAAGGGTTTTCCGGCGGTGAAAAAAAGCGAAACGAAATCTTTCAAATGGCTATGATGGAACCTAAGTTGGCCATTTTGGACGAAACCGATTCAGGATTGGATATTGATGCACTTCGAATCGTTGCCAACGGGGTTAACAAATTGCGCGGCAAGGATAATGCCATTATCGTGATCACACACTACCAAAGATTGTTAGAGTATATCGTTCCTGATTTTGTTCATGTGCTTTCCAACGGAAAAATTGTAAAATCCGGTACCAAGGAATTGGCTTTGGAGTTGGAAGAAAAAGGATATGATTGGTTAAAGGAAGAAGCTGCGGTTTAAAAATAACAGATGTAAGATTTCAGACATCAGATTTCAGATAATTTATAGCTGAAAACTGACAACTGATAACTGAAAAAAATATGGATTTAAAAGAAAAATTAGTATCCTCTTTTTTGGCTTTTGAAGATGGCATCGATTTGGACCATCCGGTTCATGAAGAAAGATCTAACGCCATTAAGAACTTCGAAACCAAAGGGTTTCCTTCAAAAAAAGATGAAGCTTGGAAATACACCTCGTTGAGAGGCTTGCAAAAGATAGATTTCAGCATTTTTCCAAAGCAGGAAACTTCATTGGAATACAAAGATGTAAAAAAGTATTTTTTACATGAGATAGACACATATAAAATAGTGTTTGTAGATGGAGTTTATAGTTCCTATCTATCTGAAACTACCCACGATGGTGTAGATATCTGTCTGATGAGTTCTGCATTCAACAAACCTATGTTCAAACAGGTGATTGAAGTTTATTTTAATAAGGCGGCATCTAAGGATGAATCTTTGACCTCATTGAACACGGCATTCAGTAAAGAGGGTGCGTATATCTACATCCCAAAGAACAAAATGCCAAAAAAACCTATCCAGATTTTGCATCTGGCCACGGGTAATGAAGCGGCTTTGATGTTACAGCCCAGAAACTTGATTGTTGCTGAGGATAATGCCGAGGTTCAAATTATGGAACGTCATCAAAGTTTAACCGACAATGAAGTGTTCACTAACTCTGTGACTGAAATTTTCGCAGGGAAGGATGCTATTGTCGATTATTACAAGGTTCAGAACGATGCTTCCACAGCATCTTTGGTGGACAACACCTATATTTCCCAAAAGAATAGCAGCGTGGTAAGGGTACATACCTTTTCGTTGGGTGGAAAATTGATTCGTAATAACCTCAATTTTTATCAAAACGGGGAACGTATCGATTCTACATTGAAAGGAATTACCATTCTAGGAGATAAACAGCATGTAGACCATCACACGTTGGTACACCATGCACAACCGAATTGTGAGAGCCATCAAGATTACAAAGGAATATTTGGAGATAGTTCTACAGGAGTTTTCAATGGGAAGATAATAGTGGATAAAATTGCCCAAAAAACAGATGCCTTTCAGCAGAACAATAATGTTTTGTTGAGCGATAAGTCAACCATCAACTCAAAACCTCAATTGGAAATTTTTGCGGATGACGTAAAATGTTCACATGGATGTACCATTGGCCAGTTGAACGAAGAAGCACTTTTCTATCTGCGTTCAAGAGGAATACCCAAGAAAGAGGCCAAGGCCCTGTTGATGTATGCTTTTACCAATAATGTTTTGGAAAGTGTTCGAATTCCTGAGCTAAAGGCACGTATCAACAAGATTATTGCCGATAAGTTAGGTGTGCGTATGGGTTTTGATCTATAATATAGTATTTCATAGCAGTATTTGAATGATAGAGACTACGTTGGACATACAGGCCATTAGAAAAGACTTTCCAATCCTCCAAAGAGAGGTGAACGGGAAGCCTCTCGTGTATTTGGACAATGCTGCTACCTCCCAGACACCACAGCAGGTAATTGATGCCATTGTTGATTATTACCACCGCTATAATGCCAACATCCATCGTGGCGTACATACCTTGTCACAAGAAGCCACCGATGCCTACGAAGCAGCAAGGCAAAAAATCCAGAAACATTTTAATATTGCCCATTCCCATGAGGTGATCATGACCTCTGGAACTACAGATAGCATCAATTTGGTGGCGAACGGATTTAGCTCGTTCTTAAAAAAGAATGATGAGATTTTGGTATCTGCCATGGAACATCATTCAAATATTGTGCCTTGGCAAATGCTTTGTGAACGGACAGGAGCAGTTCTTAAGGTGATTCCAATGAACCTGGAAGGGGAGTTGATAATGGAAGAATACCACAAATTGTTGTCCGAAAAGACCAAGTTGGTATTCTTTAACCATGTTTCCAATGCGTTGGGAACCATCAACCCAGTAAAAGAAATTGTTGATGCAGCCCATACAGTGGGAGCGGCAGTTCTGGTTGATGGAGCACAGGCAGCTGCCCATATAAAAACCGATCTACAGGCACTCGATGTCGATTTTTATACCGTTTCTGCCCATAAAATGTGCGGACCCACAGGAGTTGGAATCTTGTACGGCAAAGAGGAGTGGCTCAAAAAATTACCACCATACCAAGGTGGTGGCGAAATGATCGCAGAGGTTACGTTTGAAAAAACTACCTATGCCGGTTTGCCCCACAAATTTGAGGCAGGAACCCCAAACATTTGTGGAGGAATAGCCTTTGGTGCAGCTTTGGATTACATGAACAGTATCGGTTTTGAAGTCATTGCCCAATATGAAGATGAATTGGTGCAATATGCTACCGAACAATTGCTTACCATTGAGGGTTTAAAAATCTATGGAACTGCAGCGAACAAAACTTCGGTGATATCCTTCAATATTGATGGGATTCACCCGTACGATATTGGCACTATTGTGGATAAATTGGGCATCGCCGTCCGCACGGGGCATCATTGTGCACAACCTATCATGGATTTTTACAAGATACCGGGAACGGTAAGGGCCAGTTTTAGTTTTTACAATACTATGGAAGAAGTAGACAAATTGGTTGAAGGCGTAAATCGGGCCAAAAACATGTTGCTGTAGTCCAACAGTTATCTTTATCTTAAAGACTTGAATTGCAACTTGCCGAATTGTACTTTTGAACAAAACCACAGCATGACCATAAAAGAAATACAGGAAGAGATAATAGACGAGTTTTCCATGTTCGACGACTGGATGCAACGGTATGAATATATGATTGAACTCGGAAAATCCCTTCCGTTGATAGCCGAACAGTACAAAACAGATGATAACCTGATTAAAGGTTGCCAAAGTAAGGTATGGGTACATGCCGAACTGGATGCAGACAAATTGGTTTTTACTGCCGATAGTGATGCCATTATCACTAAGGGCATTATTGCTATATTGATCAGGGCATTCAGTAACCAAAGGCCACAGGACATTATAGATGCCGACACCCAATTTATCGATGAAATCGGTCTCAAGGAACATTTGTCGCCAACAAGGGCCAATGGATTGGTAAGCATGATCAAGCAACTAAAATTGTACGCCGTTGCCTATCAAACACAGTTAAAATAAGATTAAGATGAGCGAAGAAACCACCATAGATACACAAGAACTGGGCGAAAAAATCGTAAAAGTTCTCAAAACGATTTATGATCCGGAAATCCCTGTGGATATTTACGAACTGGGATTGATTTACGACGTATTTGTCAATGAGGAATATGAAGTGAAGATCCTGATGACACTTACATCGCCGAATTGCCCCGTTGCTGAAACTTTACCTGTTGAGGTAGAAGAAAAGGTAAAATCCATAGATGTACTGAAGGACGTAGAAGTGGAAATCACTTTTGATCCTCCTTGGACCCAAGAACTGATGAGCGAAGAAGCGAAATTGGAGTTAGGACTTCTATAAAGATGTTAGAGTTTAGTAATGAGAACTTAAAAATCTCAATACTCAAATCTTAATACTCAAATCTAATGAGCGAAATAGTAAATAGAGTAGCCCAAAGCAAGTTGATTACATTCAACCTGGAGGATTATTATCCCAAAGGGGAACGTGTGGTGTTGGATATTAAAGATTGGTTGTACGAAGGCTTTATTTTGCGTGAAAAAGAGTTCCGTGCACATTTGGAAGAATACGATTGGACTGCTTACCAAGGTGCTTACGTAGCGTTACAATGTTCTTCTGAAGCCATAGTGCCGGGATGGGCGTTTATGTTGATAGCTTCCAAACTACAGCCCTACGCAAAAAAAGTAGTGGTCGGTTCGTTGGAAAATCTTGAAACTGCACTTTACCAAACTATTTTGGAACAATTGGATGTAACTGAGTTTACGGATAAACCCGTAATCATAAAAGGATGTTCCAATAAGCCCGTTCCCGAAAACGCTTACATTGGCGCCGTTTCTAAAATTCAAGAGGTCGCCAAAAGTGTGATGTATGGTGAGGCCTGTTCTTCGGTACCATTGTTTAAGAAGAAACAATAATTTTTATTTCTCTAATGTCTACCATTTAGTACGCCAATTTGAGTAGAGTCTAAGTGAAGATGAGATACTGTTAAATATAGCGTAGGATATCTTTAGATTAAAGCACCGTATACCATATTTAAATGACCGTAAGGTTATAAAAAACGACCAGTAAAAAATAGTGAGGAAAAGGGTATCACTTTTCTTATTTTTGCGGTTCTAAATAAAAAACTCCATACTATGAAAAAATTGCTTTATGTTGCCGTGGGATTGCTTTTTACAGTCTCCGCGCAAGCTCAGACCGAGGAAGAACTCAAAGCTCAGATGGCCCCTAAAAAGGATTCTATTGCAGCTATTCAAGCTCGTGTGAATGCTCTACAATCACAATTGGATGCCCTTCCAGGCTGGAAAGTCGGAGCGTTCGGAACTATTGGGGGTAGTATTTCCGAATTCAATAACTGGTTTGCACAAGGTATTCCCAACAACTCAACAGGAAATATTGGGTTTACAGTGAACGCTTTTGCGAACCTTCAAGAGGAAAAGTTCTTTTGGAGAAATGCCGCCAATCTCAACTTGTCTTGGGTAAAATTTGATGATAAAGACGACCCCACAGATGATGATAGTTTTCGTCAAGCTACTGATGTGTTCAATATCTCATCATTGTACGGTAGAAAACTGAGCGAAAAATTTGCCATTTCTGCTTTGGCGGAATATCGAACAACAATATTGAGCAACTTTAACGATCCTGGTTATCTGGATTTTGGTATTGGTGCTACATGGACCCCAATCCCAGATTTGGTTGTTGTAATGCATCCACTCAACTACAATTTTGTGTTCAGCAGTGAGGATACAATTTTTGAATCGTCCTTGGGTGCAAAAATCGTAGCAGACTATACCAAACAAATTGGTGCTGTTAGTTTTAAGAGTAACCTGTCACTGTTCCAAAGTTATAAAAGCAGTGATTTGAGCAACTGGACCTGGACAAATTCCTTTAGCTATACGTTATGGAAAATGATTGGTGTTGGGTTCGATTTTGGATTGAGAAACAACAAACAAGAGACTTTGAACTACCTTGTGAACAATGCTCCAACTCCCGACCCCGGTACTACATTTGACAGTATTGACAACGAACTACAAACCTATTGGACTCTAGGACTTAGTTATAAGTTTTAATAATAGCAAAGTGCAACTAAAAAAGCCCTCGATCAAGAGGGCTTTTTTTGTGGGGTGAAAAATGTTTTTGTGTTTTTAAGACCATGGTCTAAGTAGGTTAAGATCCATAAGATCTGCTTGTGACACTAAATGACTTAAAAACAATGTGAAAGTATGCCGATGGTTGTCAGCTTCTAAATTTTTGTTGTGAATGCCCAAAAAATTGTTGTGAATCGATTTGTGCTTTGCAGTTCACCGAAGAAGTTAGCTATTAAACCTTCATAGGATTAATACTCGTCCAAATGTTCTGGGTACAAAAAGTTATTGTAGGGAAATCGGGTTACATGGATATCGCGGACAGCATCGTAAACACGCTTTCTAAATTCGTCAATATTTTCCTTGTTTAGCGCGGAAATAAACAATGCCTTGTCCCCAAGTTTATTGAAATATGTTTTTTTCCATTCATCCAACGTAAAATGTGCGGTGGTGCGTTCGGTCACTAAATCGTCTTCATCAATAGTTTCAGGGGTATACTGGTCTATTTTATTAAAAACCATGATGCTGGGCTTGTCCGAACTGTCTATTTCGTCCAAAATTTTGTTTACCGAATCAATATGCTCCTCAAAATTAGGATGCGAAATATCTACAACGTGCAGTAATAAATCTGCTTCTCGGACCTCGTCCAAGGTACTTTTGAAACTTTCCACGAGTTGGGTGGGCAGTTTTCTTATAAATCCAACGGTATCGCTCAGCAAAAAGGGAAGGTTTCCTAAAACCACTTTTCTAACAGTGGTGTCCAACGTGGCAAAAAGTTTGTTTTCTGCAAACACATCACTTTTGCTTATCACGTTCATCAAGGTGGATTTACCAACATTGGTGTATCCCACAAGCGCAACCCTGACCAAGGAACCACGATTGCCCCGTTGTGTTTCCATTTGGCGGTCTATTTTGGCAAGTTTCTTTTTGAGAAGTGCTATTCGGTCACGAACAATACGTCTATCCGTTTCAATTTCGGTTTCACCGGGTCCTCGCATACCAATACCACCACGCTGGCGTTCCAAGTGGGTCCAAAGACCGGTTAAACGTGGCAATAAATATTCGTACTGCGCTAACTCTACTTGCGTTCTCGCGTAACTTGTTTTTGCTCTTTGGGCAAAAATGTCCAAAATCAAGCTGGTCCTGTCCAGAACTTTGCAGCGCAGTAATTTTTCAATATTATTTTGTTGTGCAGGAGATAGTTCATCATCAAAAATTACAGAGCCAATTTCGTTTTCTTTTACAAATTGACGCACCTCTTCCATTTTCCCACTCCCGATATATGTTTTGGGATTGGGCACATCAATCCGTTGCACAAATCTCTTTTCAACCTCGCCTCCTGCAGTATAGGTCAAAAATTCAAGTTCATCCAAGTACTCCTTTACCTTGTCCTCATTCTGGTATTGGTTCATAACACCTATGAGAACGGCCTTTTCATATTCGATTGACTTTTTTTCTAGCATTAAATGGGTTTAGAATACAAATCTACACAATGTTTGGAAGCTAATATGTTCTTTATACCTTTTAAGGGCAGATGAACAGGGGAAAAACCTATTATTTAATTGGATTGTTCCCTATCTTGAAGCCCTAAACCATCCTAACTCAGTACAATGTTTAGCATTCAATCGTCCTTCAACCCAAAACACAATCGTTTTTTACAGCTTTTCACTAGTTTTTTATTGCTTTTAATTTTGCTTCCATTGGGTAGCAATGCTCAAAGTTCGACCATTCCAAATCCTGATGATGAAATTGGATTCAAAGTGGGATCGGATTTTCATTTGGCTACTTACGAACAATCTATTGCATACTTTCAAAAACTCGCGGCCACAAGTGAATTGGTGGAAATACGGGAAACCGGAAAAACCTCCGAAGGGCGTACTTGGCATTATGTCTTGATTTCTTCAAAAGAAAACTTGGCCAAAATCGATCATTACAAGGCTATTTCCCAAAAATTGGCGCACCCCGAGGATCTATCAAAGGAAGAAGCGCTAAAGCTTGCAGAAGAAGGCAAGGCTATTGTAGATATCAGTGGTGGATTGCATGCTTCGGAAGTTGCAGGTGCGCAACATATTATTACATTGGCACACCAAATTGTTAGTGAGGCAGATACTAAAAAATTCAAACCCATTTTAGATGATGTAATATTGGTTTTGTGGCCATCATTAAACCCGGATGGCCAGGATATTATCGCCAATTGGTACATGTCTAACGTGGGAACACCTTATGAAACGGCAAGAACACCTTGGCTCTATCAAAAATATGTGGGACACGATAACAATAGGGATGCTTATATGCTCAATATGTTGGAATCTCGTGTTGTGGGCAGAACATGGAGGGAATGGGAGCCCAATATAATCCATGTGCATCATCAATCATCGCCATTTCCTACCCGAATTTGGCTTCCCCCGTTTGCAGAACCGATCGCGCCCCAAACACCGCCTATTGTAGCAAGAGAAGTAAACATGATCGGGATGGCCATGGCCCAAGAATTGGAAACCGAAGGGTTGCCGGGAGCGGTACACATGGGCAAAGGTTTTGATGCCTGGTATCCGGGGTACATAGATTATATGCCTGTTATGCAAAACATACCATCTTTCTGGACGGAAACCGCATTGTACCGATATGCCACCCCATACTTTTATACGATTCAGGATTTTCCCGAAAACAGAAAGGACCTAAGAGTAGAATCGTTGTACAATAGTCCATGGAAGGGCGGTTGGTGGCGCATGAGCGATGCCATGCAATATATGCAAACAGCCTCCATTGCTGTATTGGACTATGCTTCTAAATACAAGGAAACCTTACTTTTTAATAAGTATCAGGCTGCGGTTACGACCATCGAAAAATATAAAAATGAACCTCCCTATGCCTATATCATACCACAAAAACAGCGAGATCCTTCCCGTCCCGTGGAATTGTTGAAACGTTTGGCATTCAATGGAGTTAAAATTTCGCAGTTAGATCAACCAATGGAGTATTCTGGCGTTACCTACCCTAAAGGAACTTGGGTAATTCCCATGAATCAAGAATTCGCGGAAATGGTACGTCAGGTTTTGGATGTGCAAGTATATCCGGATTTACGTGATTCTCCCGATGGTCCGTTAGAACAACCGTATGACGCGGCCGGATGGACCCTTCCTTTTCAAATGGAGGTTGATGTGGTGACTGGAACCGTTCCTTTGACGGATGCATTTAAGGAAGCATTGAAACCTGTGGAAGGTACTCCATTGGAAACTACGGATGATGAAGAAACAGACTTGGTTAAATCAGACTTTGCACCAGGTGTCGGGTTTGATACTGATGAAGTTGCTGCGGGTATTAAACCATTGCCCGGAACGCTTCGAGGAAGTGGGACCACTTTGTGGTTAGATCCAATGGAAAACAATATTTTCCGTGTTTTGGGCGAGGCCATGGAAGATGGTTTATCTATCAGTTTCGATGTGGATACGCGCAACTATGGTGTTAGGGGAGCCAGTCGCTCCAGAATCAACCAATGGGTGAGGGAATATGCCATTAATGCGAGATTGGGTTCGGGCAGTGGTGATGCCACTGTAAAATCAAGAATAGCGGTATACCGACCTTGGACAGCTAGTATGGATATGGGTTGGACCCGTTGGTTATTGGATAATTTTGGTTTGCCCTATACCTCCGTGAGAAACTCAGATTTTATGTCCAATAATTTAATAGACCGTTTTGATGTGATTGTAATGGCTTCTGAAAGAAATGGAACCATTGAAAATGGATTGCAAGCTGGGTCCGCCCCACCGCAATATGCGGGAGGTTTGGGTGAGCTGGGCATAAAAAACCTAAACACTTTTGTAGAACAAGGCGGAACATTGATCACATTGAACCAAAGTTCCAATTTTGCCATCAATGCTTTGCATCTTCCCGTAAAAAATGTTGTGGACAAGGTGAATAGGGCCAAATTCTTTACTGGAGGTTCCATTATGCAGGTGGAAACCAATCCAAATCACCCAGTTATGGCAGGAATGCAGGACAAGGCAAACGTTTTTGTTTATAATAGTCCGGTTTTTGAGGTTCTTGACGGTTTTGAAGGAGAGATATTGGCCAAATATCAGAAAAAGGGTTCTCCATTGATGTCAGGATTCTTGGTAGGAGAAGAATATATGAATGGAAAGGCCGTGGCTTTGGATGTTGAGCACGGCAAGGGCCATGTGTTGCTCTTCGGGTATCAGCCCCAATGGCGAGGACAGCCCATGGGAACCTACAGAACGTTGTTTAATGCATTGTTATATGCCAAGGATTTGCCCAAAGCCGAACGTGAAGTTTCAAAAGATTGGCAATCTATGATCCCTGAACCTATCGAAGAAAAATCAAATAGTCAGGATTAAATTAAACTTATAAGCTTGCGGAAACAAGAGAACAGGTACACCATAGCATTTTATAACCTCGAAAATTTTTTCGACACCAAGGATGACCCTTATTTATTGGATGATGATTTCACTCCGAAGGGTTTTCGAAATTGGGATGATTATAAATTTGGTAGAAAGGTAAAAAAGATAGCAAAGGCAATCTCAACAATTGGGTTGGAAGATAGTGACATACCTCCTATCTTGATAGGGATGGCCGAAGTGGAGAACAAAGGGGTAGTCCAAACCTTGTTGCAATCCAAAAAATTCAAGGACATTGACTATGACGTGATCCATTTTGATTCCCCTGATGAACGAGGTATTGATACGGCACTGGTGTTTGATAAAAACCATTTCGAGGTGTTGGAAGCTGAGACAATTCCACTAATTGTACAAAATACAAATGGCGATAGGGATTACACCCGTGATATTCTTTACGTTCGAGGAAATCTCCATCAGGAAGAAATCCATGTTTTTGTGAACCACTGGCCTTCCCGCAGAGTAGGTCCTGAAAAAACCGATTACAAAAGAATCAAGGCCGCCGAGACGATTATTAAAAAGATTGAAACAATAGAAGGAGATTTTCCAAATATCATCATTATGGGAGATTTCAATGATGACCCAAATTCCCAGAGCATTCAAACCCTTATGCAAACCGGAAACTTTATCAACCCAATGAAGAAATTATTGTCCCCAAAATCCGGGAGCGCCAATTATAAAGGTAAATGGAGTCTTTTTGACCAAATATTGTTATCACATAGTTTTTTAAATTTTGAATCTAAAACCCATAGCTTTGTAAAGGCTCAAATATTTGCACCTAAGTTTTTAAAAGAATGGAAGGGTAAATACAAAGGAAATCCATTTAGGACATTTGGGGGCAAGAACTATTTGGGAGGTTATAGTGACCATTTTCCCGTTTACATTGTACTGGAAGAACATTAAAATAGTAAGTAAGAAAATTTCTACACAACATAAAAGTTAATTTTCACAACACAAAGAAGTAAAAAACTATGCATTTTGTCGAATAAAGCGATGTTTTTATCGGCAAATGTGATTTGTTAAAATATATTCGTAGTCCAAATCTTACCTAAACTTAATTATGGACTACAGATTTCCTTTAAAGGGACAGGGAGCGATCTTCTCCATTATATTTTCCGTTTTCAGTACGGTTTCCGTCTTTTCCCAATCTAAAAGTGCAAAGGAGCAAATACGTCTTACAAATGATCAAGGAGTAATGTCCGCTATTATTTCCAATATGGAAACAGAGTATGTGGCCAAACAGGAGAAAATAGGTCAACTACTAAAATCCAAAGGATTAAGAGCTTCAGAAAAAAACAGTGATAGTGTCCAGATTGCATTGAAGGACATAGGTACAGATGGAACTCCACTTTACTATACTACCCTTAACGATCCTACTACACAAACTTCCAGGGCACATACACTTTATGATAAGGGGCTGTTGAATTTAGGATTAACGGGTTCCGGTATGGAAGTTGGGGTTTGGGATTCCGGTGTAGCTCTGACTTCGCACCAAGAGTTTGACGAACGAGCTAAAAACAACGATAATGCAGACGAAGTAAGTCTGCACGCTACTTTGGTTACTGGAAATCTTATTTCCGCTGGCGTTCAGCCAAATGCAAAGGGAGTTGCGTATGGCGCGCAAGCCTTAACACATGATTGGACCCGCGATAAAATTGAGGTGGCAGAAGCTGCTGCCAATGGTCTTTTATTGAGTAACCATTCCTATGGAATTTTATCGGACAGAGTCCCTGATTGGTATTTTGGAGCTTATATAAAAGTGACTCAGGATTGGGACAAGATAATGTACAATGCACCTTATTATTTAATGGTGACCGCCGCAGGTAACGCACAAAAATCTAATGATAATGAAGCTCCAATTTATGGCAAGACCACGGATGGGTTTGATTTATTATTGGGCTTTACAACCACAAAAAATGGATTGACGGTTGCGGGCGCCAATACGGAAATAGATGATAAAGGAAATTTAAAAAATGCTTCAATCGCAAGTTATAGCAGCTTTGGACCTGTGGATGATGGTCGTGTAAAACCTGATCTTGCAGGAGACGGTGGTAACATACTTTCTACAAGTTCCACTACAAACAGTAGTTATCAAGTTTCTGCTGGAACTTCTATGGCAGCGCCGGGTGTTACTGGTTCTCTTTTATTGTTGCAACAATATCACGAAGAACTTTTTGGCAATTATATGAAAGCAGCAACCTTAAAGGGACTTGCGCTTCACACTGCCGATGATGTGGATGCCAAAGGACCAGATTATAAAATGGGTTGGGGCATAATAAATGCTAAATCTGCAGCAGAAGTAATTCAAAATAAAGATTATAGCACACTGGTCAACGAAGAGAATTTGGTGGATGGTGATACTTATTCCATAACAGTGACCGCAATTGAGGGTCAAGCTTTGATTGCCTCTATTTCTTGGACAGATCCAGAAGCCGAAAACATTAACAGTGGAGAACTAAACAGTACGACTCCTGCATTGGTAAACGATTTAGATATCAGAGTTACCAAGAACAACGAATCTTTCATGCCATGGAAATTGAATCCATCCAAAGCAAGCAATGCAGCTACAAAAGGGGACAATAAGGTAGACCCTTTTGAACGTGTGGAAGTAGAGAATGCATCTGGTAGCTATACTATAACTATTTCGCATAAGGGTACTTTAAAAAATGGTGTTCAAGATTATACTTTGATTGTTTCAGGAGCACAGGTTTCCAACTGCTCCATTGAGATACCTACTGATATAGATGTGCAAGACTCTACGGAAGATGGCACAACCCTTTTTTGGAACGAAGCGGATGAAACCTTGTTCGAAGTACAATATAAAAGTGTGGACACGAACAATTGGAACAGCGAGTTGATTTGGGAAAACAGCTTTGAGCTTACCCAATTGGAAGCGGGTAATGTATATGAAGTTCGTGTGAGGTCCATTTGTACCGAAAACGCTGTTTCGGAATTTTCAGATACTGTGGAATTTGAGTTTAATGGAGAAGAGACAGAATTGATACAGAACACGGTTATGTTTATCCCTCAAGAATTGAATATTTCCGTTTATCCGAATCCTACCGTGGATTATTTAAATGTAAATGCTGAGTTGTCCAAGGATGCTGAATTTTCTATCATAACCACTTCGGGAAATATGATTAAAAATGGCAAGACCGACGGTTCTATCAACGTGTCTTCTTTGTCATCTGGACTCTACGTATTGGTAATTCAGGATTATGCAGGCATCAAGAGTACAAAATTTTATAAAAACTAGTTGTTGCTTCAATTTACAGAGACCAATAAACAATCAACAATATAACTCAGAATGACATTGTTTTGGTTCTGACATCTAATTTCAAACCTTTTTGATCTCCTCATCTTTCAAAAGATCCTCATTGCGCAGTCGCAAGAACACCTGTGCAGTGGTCACCACATCCAATTCGCAGTAGGTGACGATTCTATCAACATCATTTTTTTTATAGAACACATCTTTTACCATACTACCATCCATATCATCCTTAGGAGAGGGGATTCCAAGTATGTGGGCCAACAATTTTAGGGATGTATAATGTTTATAATCCCCAAATTTCCATAGTTCCATGGTATCCAAATGCGGTATTTCCCATGGCTTTTTTCCAAACAAATCTAGTTTGTAAGGCAAATTGATGCCATTTATCACCATTCTACGGGCGATATAGGGGAAATCGAACTCCTTGCCATTATGCGCGCACAAAAGATGCTTAACTTGGCTAAAATGATCTTTGAGCAGCTGTTTGAAATCTTTTAAAATCTTGGCCTCGTCACCATAAAAAGAAGTGACCCTCAAGTTCCGATTTTCACCTTTAAAAGTGAAATACCCAACGGATATGCAGACAATTTTTCCGAACTCGGCCCAAATGCCGGCACGGTCATAAAATTCCTCTGCGGTGAATTCGTCCTTGCGTTGGTATTGCGTTTTTTGTTCCCATAAAAGTTGGGAAGTTTCATCCAAATCGGTGAAATGTTGTTTTTGGGGTACGGTTTCAATATCCAAAAAAAGGATATGTTCCAGGTTAAGTTTATAAAGCATGGCAGTAAATTAAAAAAGAGTCGTCTGCTTTGCAGGGCTCTCGTGTTCCAATAACCATTTTTTTCTATGCAGTCCACCTGCATATCCTGTGAGGTTTCCGTTGGTTCCAATTACACGATGACAGGGAACCACAATCCAAAGTGGATTTTTGCCATTGGCCGAGGCTACTGCACGAATGGCTTTTACATCGCCTAGTTGTTTGGAAAGTTCCAAATAAGAAATGGTTTTTCCAAAAGGAATTTTTAAAAGAGCTTCCCAAACCTTTTTTTGAAAATCGGTGCCAGATGGATTCAAATTTAGTTCAAATACCGTTCGGTCTCCATTAAAATACTCTTGAAATTGTTGTGCGGCATCTTTTAAAACTTCTGGTAATGTACCACTGGGTATTTTATTGTCCAAAACAGTGATGGAGGCAAGGCCATTTTCATCACCTTTTAATTCTGCTGTTCCAATAGGTGTTTGAATATAAGCAGTTTCCATTAATTTACTTCATCTTCACCTTCAATTATTCCAAGTCGTTGTGCGCGTAAATGCCAGTTCTTTCTGGCAAGCTTTTGTAGGTCTTCCACGTTGTCACTTTCGTCCATGATCTCAAATCCGAGCAAGGTTTCGATGACATCTTCCATGGTAACCAATCCACTTACCGAACCATACTCGTCCACTACCAAAGTAATATGCTCTCTTTTCTTAACAAACGTTTTAAAAAGATCATTGATTGATTTTCCACGGTTGGTAACCAACAGTTCTCGTTTTATGGTTTCCAGTTTTTCATTTCCTTTTTTATTGATGATGGCTTCCAACAGTTCATCTTTTAAAAAGAAACCTGTGATGTTGTCCATGCGATCCTTGTACAATGGAATTCTTGAAAAACGCAAGGGTCTGTTTTTTTCAAAAAACTCTTTAATGGAAATATCCTCAGATGCAACTTTCATAACTGTTCTCGGAGTCATTACATCGCGCGCCAATATCTCATCAAAATATAGGAGGTTTTTTATCATCGTGGATTCAGATTCTTTAAAAACCCCCTCTTCATGGGCGATTTCAGTCATTGCACTAAAATCCTCACGACTCAATACACTTCCATGTTCCCCTTTTGCACCCACTAGCTTTGTAAAGAGCTGTAGCACCCATAGCAATCCTGTCCATTTTAAGCCAAATACCATAATGTTTAATGCCTTACTGGTAAAGTTGGCCAATTGCTTCCAGAAAGTGGCTCCTATGGTCTTAGGAATGATTTCTGAAGCAACTAAAATTAAAATGGTCATGATAGTGGAAACAACTCCGACCATAAGCTCTTCGGTAAATGTTATTCCAAAAACGCTACGTTCCGTGGACCCATACATTTCAACATAGGCGACTTTGGCCTGTACACCCACCAAAATGGCACCAACGGTATGCGCAATGGTATTTAAAGTAAGAATGGCGATCAGTGGTTTGTCCACATCTTTTTTAAGAGCTTCCAAAGTGATTGCATACTCTTTTCCCTCCTGCTTTTTTAAATTGATAAAAGTGGGTGTTATGCTCAACAATACCGCCTCCAAAATGGAGCATAGAAAGGAAAAGAAGATGGAAATAAGGGCATAAAATATTAGTAGTCCCATAGAAAGGTAAAATCTTTAGTACCAAGATAGGGAATAGGAATTAATTTTGAATGTTTAATTCTCAATTCGGTTATGTAAACTTTTATTTGGTTGCTGAAATACTCAGCAAAGACCAATTTGGAATAGTAGGTATGCACAAACTATTTTTTGGCAAATCCAAAACGCCCAATTACAATGATAAATAAAAGCAAAACTGCTATTTTTTCATTCACTTGAGTATTATCCCAAAGTTCGGATAAAATCCTTTGCAAAATAACTGGCAATGATGTTGGCGCCGGCCCTTTTAATGGCGGTTAATTGTTCCAACATCACGGCATCGTGGTCCAACCAGCCTTTTTCGGCTGCTGCTTTTACCATGGCATACTCCCCGGAAACTTGATATACGGCAACAGGGACATCTACTTCATTTCTAATTTCTCGCACAATGTCCAAATAGCACAATCCGGGTTTTACCATCGCAATATCGGCTCCTTCGTCAATATCCATTTGAGTTTCTTTAATGGCTTCATACCGATTGGCATAATCCATTTGATAAGTTTTTTTGTCCTTGGGTACGTTGGCAATATCCGCGGGGGCTGAATCCAAAGCATCTCGGAACGGGCCATAAAAAGCGCTGGCATATTTTGCGGAATAGGCCATAATCCCAGTGTTGGTGAAACCTTCGTCCTCCAATGCTTCGCGAATGGTCAGGATTCTACCGTCCATCATGTCGCTTGGTGCCACAAAATCCGCTCCTGCCTTGGCGTGGGATACACTCATTTCTGCCAGTACCTCGGCGGATTCATCGTTGAGAATCTGTCCTTCGGCCACAATACCATCGTGACCATAGGATGAAAATGGGTCCATGGCTACATCAGTCATCACCAACATTTGAGGACAGGCATTTTTTACCGTTTTTATGGCGCGTTGCATTAACCCATCGGGGTTTAGAGCTTCGGTACCTTTGTTGTCTTTTAAATGATCTTCCACTTTGGCAAAAAGCAATACGGAGCAAAGTCCCATTTTCCAGAGTTCCTTGACCTCTTTCTCGAGCATGTCCAAACTCAAATTGAAATAGTTGGGCATGGATGGAATTTCCTTTTTTACACCTTTCCCTTCGGTCACAAAAAGTGGCACTAAAAAATCATCTGGCGTAACAATGGTTTCACGAACCAATTTTCTAACAGATTCGGATGCGCGGAGTCTTCGGGGTCTTATTAATGGATACATATGGGTAATTTTTATATAATTTGAATTTTTTCAATAAAACTGGGATTAGACCCAATTTTTAGGTTTTTTCAGTACTTCTAACAACTTTTCTTCCTCACTTCCTTTTTCGGGATGATGGTCGTACCGCCATTGCACGTGTGGGGGCAAGCTCATCAAAATACTTTCAATACGGCCATTGGTTCGCAGACCAAAAAGGGTGCCTTTATCGTGCACCAGATTGAATTCTACGTAGCGTCCCCGTCTTATTTCTTGCCAATCGCGTTGCCCTGGAGAGTAGTGGAGGTCCTTTCTTTTCTCCACAATGGGAGCGTAGGCTTCCAAGAAGCTATCTCCGACCTCGGTTACAAAATTGTACCAATCTTCCATACTTGTTTCTTCGGTGGCTTTGCAGTAATCGAAGAACAATCCGCCTATCCCACGTGCTTCATTCCGGTGGGTATTCCAGAAATAGTCGTCGCATTTTTTTTTGTGGGCAGGGTAAAACTCTGGGTTATGGGCATCGCAGGCTTTTTTGCAGGTTGTGTGAAAATGTATTGCATCTTCTTCGAACAAATAATAGGGGGTAAGGTCCTGTCCGCCTCCAAACCATTGATCCACAATGTTACCTTGTTTATCGTACATTTCAAAATAGCGCCAGTTGGCATGTACCGTGGGCACCATTGGGCTTTTTGGGTGAATCACCAAACTGAGGCCACAGGCAAAGAAATCAACATCTTCCACCCCAAAATAGTTTTGCATGCTTTTGGGCAACGGTCCATGGACTTTGGAAATATTTACACCCCCTTTTTCAAAAACGGCTCCGTTTTCAATAACACGGGTTCTACCTCCACCACCTTCTTCTCGTTCCCAAAAATCTTGCTGAAATTTGGCTGTACCATCCAGTTCTTCCAGTTTTGAGGTGATGGTGTCCTGTAGTTGTTGAATGTATTTATAAAATTTATTTTTCATAATCTAATTCGTAAAGTTCCATATCAAGATAGGGCTCACCAGGAGGTTGATATGATTTTAATAATGTTTGAGCCCATCGAAAACCAATTTTTTCAGCAACTTTAATACTTGCCAAATTACTTTTGTGGACATGAATTTTAAGTTTTTTGAGGTTTAATTCTTTAAAAGCTAGTGTTGCAATATGCTTCACACATTTGGTGGCGATTCCCTTTCCATGTACATTTTTATCCAGACAATAGGCCAATTCTCCTTCACCTATATCCTTCTTTATATCTTTTAAAATTACAAGGCCTATAACAATGTTCAAGTTATTTCTAATGGCAAAGGTGAATTCAGATTGGGATTTTATTTCTTCGCTTTTTTTGGAAATATAGATATGAGAGGCTTCAATGGAGTGGTTTTGTTCCAATGTTTTTGGAAAAAAACGTTTGAATATGTCCGTATTGGAGTTCATCATAAGAAATAGCGATTCAGCATCAGTTTTATTGAGATAGTTTATTTTAATGGCTTCGGACATTTACTTTTTGATTTTTTTCAAAGAATATGTACCATTTGGTTTTTATGTTCAGAAAGAACTGAAATATCATCAATCTTATTTGATTTCATAACCATTTGCTTCAACAGTTCAATAACTTCATCTTCGGATTTATGGTCGTTTAGCTTAAAAATGAATCGGCCTACTTCATTGTTGTGCAAATCCATGCATTTGGCAATGTTTTTGTTTGGGAACGAAGCTTCGTGCCAATCGGTTACCTTTTTGGCCCATGCAACAACAGTTTCTTTGTTTTTGCTCCACATCAGGCATCTTTTTGCAATCAAATAATTCCAAAAAGCATGTCTAAATGCATTCGCTGGACCATTTTTATGATGCTGCTTGCCATAATTGGCGGTTGAAACACGGATGCAATCCTTTGTCGCCTTGATTGTGGGAAAGATGAACAAAGGATTTTTCAATCCTAAGGCAACACCTTTGATCAGGTGTTTAAAACTTACCCGTTTCAGTAGGCCAAAAAGGTTCACTCCTTGTATTCTTTTACGGCATCAATAAATGCTTTGGCATTTTCTACAGGAATATGTGGCAATATACCATGCCCTAGGTTGACCACATACTTATCTTTTCCAAAATCGCGGATCATTTGTGTAACCATTTCCTTTATTGTTTCTGGAGGCGAAAGTAACCGGGCAGGATCAAAATTGCCTTGCAGGGTAATATTACCTCCTGTCAAATATCTTGCATTTTGAGGGGAACAGGTCCAATCCACTCCAACGGCCGAGGCACCTGAATTTGCCATTTCTTTGAGTGCGAACCAGCATCCTTTTCCAAAAACAATTACTGGGGCTTCATCCTTTAAAGCATCAACGATCTGCTGAATATATTTCCATGAAAATTCCTGATAATCTTTTGGGGAAAGCATGCCTCCCCATGAATCAAATACCTGAACAGCATTGACACCGGCTTTAACCTTGGCTTTGAGGTAGGCAATGGTAGTGTCAGTAATTTTTTGAAGCAATTCGTGTGCAGCCTTGGGCTGGGTAAAACAAAATCCTCTTGCTTTGTCAAAGCTTTTACTTCCCTGCCCTTCCACGCAATAGCATAATATTGTCCAAGGAGAACCTGCAAAACCAATCAAGGGTACTTCGTCATCCAATTTTTCTTTGGTCATGGTAATGGCATCCATCACATAGCCAAGCGTATCTTGGATATCTGGAACAATAACCTTGTCCAAATCGGCCTGAGAACGTATTGGATTTGGCAAATACGGGCCAAAGTTTGGTTTCATTTGCACCTCAATGTCCATAGCCTGTGGAATCACTAAAATATCACTGAACAAAATGGCGGCGTCCATGCCATATCGGCGGATCGGTTGCACCGTGATTTCGGAGGCCAATTCCGGCGTCTGACATCGAGTGAAGAAGTCATATTTATTTTTCAGTTCCATAAACTCCGGCAAATAGCGCCCTGCTTGTCGCATCATCCATACGGGTGGACGTTCAACGGTTTCACCTTTTAAAGCTTTTAGGAACAAGTCGTTTTTTATCATAAGTGTCTAAAATGATTTATTGCCTGTACCAACACATTTTCCACAGTTGGTTTGTTGGCTACAATTATATTTTTTGAGTGTTTTTGAGCTTCGGTCGCTGTGGTCTCCCCGATACAGAACAGAATGCTGTTTCCAGTCGTGTTTTCCAAAAGATAGCTTTGGATTCCACTTGGACTAAAGAACAGAATCCCGTCAAAATTCCGATGAAATGCTTTGGGATTCAAAATGGTCATATACACGTTCAATTCTTTGAACTGTATGTTATTTTCAGTCATGGCTATAGGAAGGACATCCCTTCTTTTGTTGCCACAGAGAAACAAAAAAGTTTCTTCTTTATAGTTTTTTACGATAATAGCGGCTAATGCTGTAGCGTATTCAGCTGTCTCAACTACATTTAGGCCATTGTCTTCCAGCAATGCTTTGGTTTTTTCACCAACACAAAAGGTTTGGATTTTTTTCTTTTGTGATTCATTTATTTGACGTAAAAACACCTTTACCGCATTCTTACTGGTGAAGATGTAATTTTGGTATTCGAAAGGAATCTTGGTATCCAAAAATTCAATTTTGATGGCGTCATATTCCACCAAGCTCAAACCTGAATTTAGAAACAGTTCTTTTTGGGAAGGTTCTAATATTTTAGTGGACAGCACTGTTTTCATTCCGTATTTCCTGCATCAATTTATCACCTCCTTTTTGCAACACCTCTAAAGCACAAGCTTTTCCCAATCCTTTGGAATCAGCAAGTTTTATCTCTTTTTGGATGTCTATTTTTTGTTTTCCATCCAAAGAGAATACAACGCCCTCAAAATAAACCGTTTGGTCTTTTATTTGAACCAAAGCACCGATAGGCGCGGTACAACCACCTTCCAAGGTCCGTAAAAATTCACGTTCGATGGTGGTGCATATTTCCGTTTCAGAATGATTGAGTTTTGCCACGGCCTCTTGTGTAAATTCATCTTCTTCCTTGGTAACGACCAACATGGCTCCTTGAGCGGGAGCGGGAACCATCCAGTCCAATTGAATGGCATCTTTTGGCAGTAGTTTGATGCGCTCCAATCCTGCCTGGGCAAAAATGGCGCCTTGCCAATCATTTTCTATTAACTTTAAGAGTCTCGTGTTTACATTACCCCTTAAATCCACTACGTTGTGGTTAGGGTATTTGTTCAACCATTGCGCTTTACGACGCAGGCTACCTGTTGCAATGGTCGCAGCTTGGTCTGTATCCAAAAACCCTGAACCCTTGTGTACCAAAATATCACGGCTTATAGCCCGTTCCAATACGGCAACCTGAACAATTCCTATTGGCAGTTGGGTAGGAACATCTTTCATGGAGTGCACAGCAATGTCTATATCACCTTTAAGTAGTGCAACATCCAAAGTTTTTGTAAAGATCCCGGTTATACCAAGTTCATAAAGAGGTTTGTCCAATACTTGATCTCCCAAAGATTTGGTAGGTACCAAAATGGTGTCGTACCCTAACGCTTCCAGCTTTTTTTGTACGGTGGTTGCTTGCCACAGCGCCAGTTCGCTGTCGCGGGTTCCAATGCGGATTATTTTGCTCATTTGGAATGTAGTTCTAGCTGAAAGACTTTTTGTATAAGTTCTAAACTGTCTTCAGTATCAATCTCGTTGCTCTTAAGGTGGTTGGCAAATTGTTTGGTGATTTTTTGGATGATCCTATCCGAGATAATTTCTGCTTGATTTTGGTCGAACCCTTGAATCTTTTTAGTTTGAAAATCAATTTCCTCTGTCTTCATGGTGTTCAGCTTATCCTTCAATGCATTGATTACTGGAGCAAATTTTCGGGTTTCCAACCATTTTAGGAAATCCTTTTTTACTTTATCAATAATAATTTCTGCTTTGGGAATAAACTCTTTCCTTTTGGTCAAAGTCTCATCTGTAATCTGGGATAACTGATCTAAATGCACCAAGGTTACATTGTTCAAGTCTTTCACATCGTCCGAGACGTTTTTCGGAACGGATAAATCAAGGACCAACAGTGGTTTTTTTGGATAAATCAAAGCTTTGGAAACGGTGGGTAGTTGTGCCCCGGTAGCCACAACAAGAATATCGGCTTTTCGTATTTCAGTCTGTAGATCGCCATAGTCCTTAACGGTCAACTGGAACTTGTCCGCAATATCTTCTGCTTTTTCCCGCGTTCTGTTTATCAAGGTAATATGGGAATTATTGGAGTGTTTCACCAAATTTTTGCAGGTATTTCTTCCTATTTTTCCCGTTCCAAACAATAAAATGTTCTTGCTGGAAATGTCTTCTACATTGTCCAAAATATATTTTACTGAAGCAAATGCCACCGATGTGGCTCCGGAAGACAATTCCGTTTCGTTTTTAATACGCTTGCTAGCCTGAATCACCGAATTGCATAAGCGCTCCAAAAACGGATTGGCCATCTCAAGCTTTTTGGAACGATAAAAACCTTGTTTTATCTGGCTGATGATTTCAAAATCTCCTAAAATTTGACTGTCAAGACCGGTACCTACTTTGAACATATGCGATATGGCATCGTGGTTTTTGTATACGTAAGCCACCTCTTGGAATTCTTCGACCGTGCCGTTGGTTTGATCGCAAAGTAGTTTGATGAGTTGATAAGGATGCTGTGCAAAACCATAAAGCTCAGTCCTGTTGCACGTAGATATTGCCAAAAGACCATCAACACCAATTTCTTTGGCCTTGCCCAAGATATGATCAATGGAAGGAACATCCAGACTGAACTTTCCTCTCACCTCTGCATCCGCCTTCTTATAACTCAACCCAATGGCGTAGAAGGAATTGTGTTTTGAAATATGGTAGTTCCTCATAAAGGATATAAATCGCAGTACAAAAATAACAGGGTTGTATGTCAAAAAATAACGCTAGCGGAACTATAATTATCCAAGCCATTTATTTTAGATAATATTTATTATGAGATTGATGTATTGTATTGATTTTATTGATAAATTTGAAGATGTACATCTCAATTTAGAGACATTCTAAATTAATAAAAACGGTAAATCAAATTGAAAAATAACATAAAAAACATCGCTAGAGGTTCGTATGATGAAACTTTGGTGGAAAACGGAATTTATATTCTTAAAATACAGAATGACAGTCAAGAACCCAAACTTATAGAGCGGGACATTGATAGTTCTTACATCCAGTTTCATTTTTGTTTAAAAGGAAAGTCAAAGTTTAATTTTAACGAAGGCAATTATTATCTGGAGGTGAACGAGGAAAATTCCTTACTCCTATATAATACTCAAAAGGATTTGCCTTTAGACCTAGTCGTTTCTCCCAATTCGTGGCTGCTTTCTGTTGTTATGACCATTAGAACATTTCATTCTCTCTTTTCCAACGAAGCGGACTACATACCATTCTTGAGTGATGAGAACAAGGAAAAGAAATATTATTCGCAGGAAATGGTCTCCCCAGCAACAGCTGTGGTATTGAGTCAATTAATGAATTTTAACCTTCATCCATCCATCAAGAAACTATATTTAAAAGGAAAAGTATATGAACTGATTTCCCTTTATTTCAACAAAACTGAGGATGCCGATCTGGAGCAATGCCCTTACTTGGCAGATGAGGACAATGTGCGAAGAATTCGAATGGCCAAAGAGATTATGATTTCCCGTATGGCCGAACCACCTACCTTGGCCGAGCTTTCCCAAGAAGTTGGGTTGAGCCTAAAAAAATTAAAAGAAGGATTTAAGCAGATCTATGGTGATTCCGTATTTGGCTTTTTGTTCGATTATAAAATGGAATACGCCCGTAAAATGTTGGAAACTGGCAAACACAATGTAAACGAGGTAGGCTTAAAAGTAGGGTACAGTACCGCGAGCCATTTTATTGCGTCATTTAAAAAGAAGTTTGGGACTACTCCAAAAAAGTACTTAACTTCAAATGCATAAAAAGTATAAAATGAAAAATATCGTATTATCCGTTGTTGCCTGCTTTAGTGTATTACAGTTTTTTGCACAAAACGATACAGTATCCGGTAAAGCAGCAGTAAAAATGCCGGAATTGGTAATGGTCTATACCAAAACCGATGGATATAGACATAAATCCATAGAAAAAGGCGCACAAACCTTAAGAGAGCTTGGTCGTCAAAATGGTTTTATTGCATTGCAAACGGATTCTGGGAATGATTTTAATGTTCAAAACCTGAACAATTATAAACTCGTGGTTTTTTTAAACACGACAATGGATGTGTTGGACGATGCACAGCAACGTGCTTTTGAATCTTATATCAAAGGAGGTGGTGCTTTCTTGGGAATCCATGCCGCGACCGACACAGAATATGATTGGGACTGGTATGGACAATTGGTGGGCGCCTATTTTGACAGTCATCCCAGTGACCCCAATGTTAGAAGGGCAAAAATTGATGTGGTAAGCAAAGACCATCCATCGACAGAACATTTACAGGATTCGTGGACAAGGACAGATGAGTGGTACAACTATAAGGACTTAAGCCCTAACATCAATATTGTGCTCAATTTGGACGAGAGTAGTTACAAAGGGGGAACCAACGGTACTAACCATCCCATAGCATGGTATCATGAGTTTGATGGAGGAAGAGCTTTTTATACAGGTGGCGGCCATACGGATGCTTCATTTGATGAGCCAGATTTTCGCCAACATCTTTTAGGAGCAATTGAGTGGTGCCTAAAAAGGAAGTAAAATAGGCCTTGCCACGATAATCCCAATGTTGCTTTTGATGTTTTTGAGATAATCGGCCAAAGGTAGTTCAGAAATTTCCACTTCACCATTTTTGCTCGAGGCGTGCAACAAGTGTAACCTGCCATCGGGTTGGTGGATTGCTATACCTGTGTGGGTCACATCCAACCCCTTTATCGAAGTCGCCAAAGCTAGAATGTCACCTGATTTAATCAGATGTTCTTTGCTTTTAATTTGATCTTTTGGTAAATAACAAAGTTCTTCTTTGGCAATTTCTTTTTCCACTGCCAACATGGCTTCAAAGTTTTCATCGCTTGCCAAAAATGGATACAAATTACGATGTGTTCCCATAAAATTGATGGGTTTGGTAATTTCCACACCTCCCAATTCTGACGTTATCTCTTTTATCAAACCTTTTTGTTCATTGTTCCTAATCCATTCGGTAAAATAATGTAATCGAGAGGGGTAACCGTTCAAAGACCCATTCCTATACCGAACGGTCTCTAAATTATTGGTGAAATTTTCAAAATCTCTTTGTTGATTTTTGAGCATCAATCCAAATGCCAATACATTTTCAACAAAGGTTGTGCAGTCCAGTCCCCCAAAGTTCACCACAAGGGTTTCGGTGTCTCCTATCTCCAACGTTTTTTCAACATAAGGTGTCCCCAAAAAAGATTGACCTACCAAAACAATGGTGTCTCCCAAATTGGAGGCTTTTGTTTTCTCCAAATCGGAGATTTTAATTTCAAAAAGCGACTTGTCCTTCGGGGAGCAAGTAATCTGCTGGGCGTATATAAAAGTTCCCAACATCAAAAATAGAGCGGACAATTTATACTTCATCATTGCTTATATTTTTTGTTCAACGGTCAACCTAGTGGTTTTTGTAATAATTTCTAGATATTATTTTTGAATGAACTATAAATTCCTCTTTCAAGTGGACTCTAAAATCCCAAACCTTTCATGAGTGCCGAAGTAATTGAACACAGTACAACAAAAACGAGAAGGCCTATGTCAACTAAATGAGGGATTCTTGGGATACCATGTCATAGGTAGACCCCATTTCAACAAAAATAGCTAGAAAAGTCTACCATGGGCGGAAAGCTTAAACAAAATCGATAATCATTATTTTACCATAAGAAAGTATTTGGATGGGAAAAAGGTCAAGTCCGTCCCGTGTTGTATTTTAGCGGCTTAAATTGGAGAGTTGTGAAAAAAGGAGTTTTATTGGTCAATTTGGGGTCTCCCAATAGCCCTACTGCGAAAGATGTGAAACCGTATTTGGATGAGTTTTTAATGGACGAACGTGTCATCGATGTAAACCCGATACTCAGAAACATCGTAGTTCGCGGAATCATTTTAAATACTCGGCCCAAGCAATCTGCAGAGGCCTATTCCAAAATTTGGTGGGAAGAGGGATCCCCTTTGATAATTATCTCCGAAAGATTTGCAGAAAAAGTGCAAAAGCATACGGATTTACCAGTGGCTTTGGGTATGCGATATGGCTCCATGTCCATAAAAGAAGGATTACAGGAATTAAAAGCCAAAGGGGTTGATGAGGTGTTTTTGGTTCCCTTGTACCCGCACTACGCCATGTCATCCTACGAAACTGTAGTTGTGAAGGCCATGGAAGAGCAAACAGAACATTTTCCGGAAATGCGCTTGACCACCTTACCCGCGTTTTACAGTAATCCGGATTACATCTCAATATTATCAAAGAGTATAGCCGAAGGTCTAAAGGGTTTTGATTATGACCATATTCTTTTCTCTTATCACGGGATTCCAGAACGACACATTAAAAAATCCGATCCTACCAAGTTCCATTGCCAATTGAACAAGGAATGCTGCAGCACCAATTCGGTTGCCCACCATACCTGTTATAGACACCAATGTTATGATACAACGGAACTAATTAAAAAACAACTTGATCTGCCCGAGGATAAAGTGAGTTCCTCTTTCCAATCCAGATTGGGCAGCGACCCATGGTTACAGCCCTTCACAGATAAGGAGTTTGAACGCTTTCCCAAAGAGGGCATAAAAAACTTGGCCGTGATTACTCCGGCATTTGTTAGTGATTGTTTGGAAACCCTCGAAGAAATTGCCATGGAAGGCAAAGAACAATTCCAAGAAGCAGGAGGTGGAGATTACATCCATATTCCATGTTTGAACGATCGTGAAGATTGGGCCGAACTTATGGCCAAATGGGTAAATGAATGGGCGGAAAAGGATGTTTTGCCCGAATACAATATTAGTTAAAGATTGCCAATTGCCAGCGTTGAATGAAGGTAGATTGGTATGCGTATTGTAGATTTGAACAGCACAATTACTTTTAAATTTTATTTCCGGAATGGCCAAAATAACCTCCAATGATCTCGGGGAAGAACCCATAGGAAAATTATTGATCAAACAGGCCGTACCCGCTTCTATAGGTATATTGGTGATGTCCTTGAACGTGCTTGTCGATTCCATCTTTGTTGGAAATTGGATAGGTTCCATTGCCATTGCAGCCATCAATGTGGTACTGCCGGTTTCCTTTTTTATTGCCGCCTTGGGAATGGCCATTGGCATAGGAGGATCTAGTATAATATCCCGGGCACTTGGTGCCAATAATAAGAAAAAGGCACTTAAAACGTTCGGTAACCAAATTACGTTGACGTTGTTGGTCACTATAACCATGGTGGCACTTGGTCTTTATTATGTGGACATATTGATTCCTGCATTTGGCGGTAAAGGTTCCATTTTCGACCCTGCAAAGATTTACTACACCATTATTTTATATGGGGTTCCTTTTTTGGCACTTTGTATGATGGGAAACACCGTAATAAGAGCCGAGGGAAAGCCACGGTTCGCCATGGTGGCCATGATTATTCCATCCATTGGGAACCTGCTTATGGACTATGTTTTCATTTATGTTTTTGACTGGGGAATGCACGGAGCAGCTTGGGCAACCACGATAGGTTATTTGCTTTGCTTTTTGTACGTGCTCTATTTTTTCCTTTCGAATAACTCGGAGTTGAAAATTGATATATCCCATTTTGGACTAGATCGCCCAATACTACGTGAAATAGGTTCATTGGGTTTTGTGACCTTGGCAAGGCAGGCTGTAACAAGTATTACGTATTTATTAATGAACAATATATTGTTCAATTTGGGTGGTGAGGCCATGGTGGCAGTATATGCGATTATTGCTAGAATGTTAATGTTTGCCCTGTTCCCTGTTTTTGGTGTAACCCAAGGATTCTTGCCGATAGCTGGGTACAATTATGGTGCAGTAAAGTATGATCGTGTCAAGGAATCCATCTATACGGCAATCAAATATGCAGCCTTGATTGCGTCTTTGGTTTTTGTGGTGCTTATGGTTTTTCCAGCCGAAATCGCCTCTTTGTTTTTGAGTAGTCGGCCCGAATTATCAGCCGAAGAAATTGAAACCAACAACTTTGTGCTCCAACACATGCCCTTGGCCATGCGACTGGTTTTCGCCGCAACTCCAATCATTGCCATACAATTAATAGGTGCCGCTTATTTTCAGGCAATAGGAAAAGCTATTCCTGCCCTGTTGTTGACCTTAACGCGACAAGGGTTCTTTTTTATTCCTTTGATTTTGATTTTGCCTAATAAAATGGGAGAAATAGGGGTATGGCTCTCTTTTTGTACTGCCGATATACTTGCCACTATCGTAACTGGTATTTTTCTACACAGGGAAATCAAATCCGACTTATCCTAAGTATCGATTTTTTCATCTAGAATGATTACTTTGGAAGCAATAATTAAATATTCATGAAAAAAGCTATTCTAGCAGGACTTATTGCAGTTTTGGTAATTGCCTGTGCTGAAAAACCCGAAGAAAAACCCATGTACACCCTATTTGTTGGAACCTATACCAATGGAGATAGCGAAGGTATTTATACCTACACTTTTGATGCCAATACTGGAGAATTGTCCAGTCAAAAACTGGCGGCTAAAATCACCAATCCATCCTATTTAGCCATTTCGGAAGACAAAAAGAATCTCTACGCAGTCCAAGAAACAGCTGATTTTGATAGTTTGGGCGGTGGTGTTTCTTCCTTTCGATTGAAAGGGGATGTTTTGGAGCTCCTAAACAGTAAAGGAACGCAAGGTGTCAATCCATGCCACGTCTCACTTTCTGGTACTGGCTATTTGGCAGCAGCCAACTATTCGGGAGGTAATTTCTCCATATTTTCATTAGTGGATGATGGTGCTTTGGCTGATGACCCACAGATAATTGACCATAATGCTTTGGATACTGTAAAAACCTCACATGCCCACATGGCCCAATTCAATACCGATGGGTTGATGGTCACTAATTTAGGACTTGACGCCGTTAAAAGATACAATTTAAAGGCGGACAAGTTTGTGCCTGCCCAACAAGCTACCATAGCTTTTGAAGATGGGGCAGGGCCTCGCCATTTTACCTTTGGTAATAATAGAAAAATGCTATATGTGATCAATGAACTGAATAGTACTGTTTCGGTTTTTGAAAAGGATGAAAATGGTAATTATTTAGAAACACAAGTAGTTCCGACTTTAGATAGTACATATCAAGGAAAAAATTCCTGTGCAGACCTTCATTTGTCAACGGACGGCAAGTTTTTGTATGGTTCCAACCGTGGGGAGAACACCATTGTGATTTTTGCTGTGGATGCAATTTCAGGAAAATTGGAACTGGTTGGCAGGGAGTCCGTACATGGAGATTGGCCCCGAAATTTCACTATGGACCCAACAGGTGAATTTTTATTGGTGGCAAACCAGAAAAGCAGCAACATTTCAGTTTTTAAAAGAGATGTAGAAAATGGAACCCTTACATTTTTAAGCGAAGCGGATCTTCCGAATCCTGTTTGTTTGGTTTTTTAAAATCATATAATTCATTGAAATCAAATAATTATTGAAGGTTGTGTACGAAATCATGCCATTCGCACAAATTTTTGATTTTAAAATGGTTTGTTCCATACTTTTAAGAGAAACTACAGCATGAGAACATTTGACCTCAAAATTTTTCTAAAAGTCTTCATTGCCCTATGTCCATTTTGCCTATTGCAGGCTCAGATGAGCACTATAAGTATTTGCATCAACAAAGAGTACGAAGGTAATTATAGAACCACACTTAAGCTTAGGTTGCCGTTGGATGCTGAAAAGCAATTCTATAATTTGGACATTAACAAATCTGAAGTAACTCAGATTACCGACAATACGGGGTTTGATTTTTTGAAAAACGGACAAGGCCTGATTGTGGAAAATACATACGGTAATGTAAGCTCCGATGGTTCTTATTACGATTTACAGGTAGAGATTGACGGAGTACCACAAAAAGGAGCTACAACATTCGATATGAAAGGATCCTTCTTGATCAATTATGTTGGGGATACTTCTGAGGAAAATACATTGGAATTCTCTTTTAAAGAAAACATTCAGTCCTCAATTGATTCTGAAATAGGAAAGATAGCTATTTTAGATATGGGGGGAGCTACGTTGCAGGACGGTACAGAATACCATTTGTATACTCTGGATACAGAAACTCCTATTGGCAATATCGAAGTGATAGGTGGTGATGATAGCGAGGAATATAGAAACATGGGACTTGGTCTGGAAGAGAATACCGTTGTGTTCAAGGAAGCACCTGAAAAGATTAAAATTAAAGTTCAGACCAAATCTGTGCAAACAGAAAAAGTACCTTTTGATTTAATTGTGGGCATTGGTTTTTAATCCTATTACTTGGATAGAACAACAATCACCCCGATTGCTACAAGTACCGCTAAAACCGTAAAAAATATCTTCCAAAAACTATAGGGTCGGGTGCCTGATATTCGACCATTTTCTCCATTGATATAAAAGTTGTATTCCTTGCCATTGTAGCGATAAGCACTCACATAAACGGGCAACAGGACGTGCTTAAAGGTCTCTTCGGATAGTTTCATGTTCATGGAGAGTACACGTTGGGTATCACCGCCAATGTCGCGTCTGCACCATGTGTTGGCGATGCCTTTCGCTGCTTCTTTGGAATGGAGATGGCCATCTTTGAGTGGAATGGTATATTTTTCGGTGACAAACCCGGAAAGGAACCCAGTATTGAACGGTTGGAGCTTTTTCAAATCCCATGAGGCAATTTTACCCGGAATCCGTCCCGTTTTTTGATGGGAGGCTTTAATCAAAGTGTCGTCCACAAACCCAGATACTTCCCCCGAGGCCGGATACCACCTTGTTTTCCTAACTCTTTTGGTCACCATTTTGCCATTGGAATTTCGCACTCTTTTGGTTACATAATAATATTCGCCTCGTTGACCCGTATAGGAAGCATATAACTGTGCGTCAAAAGTCCAATAGGGCAGATAGAGGCCTTTGGTAAACTGAGGGTCTAGGGCTGCTTTTTTTAAGTTGTTCGGAGCAAACCATAGTCCTTTCACCCATTTTTTAAAAATGGTAAAAGATTGGTTTTTATCAATTTGAAAAGGCAATACCGCACCCGGTAAGATCCAATTTTCTTTATACGCATCTTCAAGGACCAAGGGCTGGCCGCAATACACACAATGGAGCGATTTGTAGTTTTCCTCCACATGCTGGTCCGCACCACAATTTTTGCAATGTAGCATGGAGATTTCCTCGCTGTGCCTTTGGCTGCCCATTTCCTTAAGGAAAGGATAAAGCTCCAGCTCCTCAAAGCCATTTTTGTCAACATCGATGGTTTCCTCGTGCCCACAATATTCACAACTGATACTTGTGGTGCCAGGTTTATAGGTAAGCTCTGCACCACAATTTACACAGGCTTTTTTGAGTTCAGTTTTTTGAATTTTTTGGTCTTCCAATGGCTTGTTTTGTCATTCTGAGTGAAACGAAGAATCTCACTCATGTACGATTAAAAAAGGGTATTTACCAGTGATGCTTCATGGATTTCTAGACTGTGCTAGAAATGACAGATCAGCATAACAATAGGTATTATTACTCCGTTGGCAATGGAGGAGGTGTATTACCGCCCAAAAACGATTTTAACTCTTCCACATCTTTTAACGCGGTCCATGCGGACATACCCTGCTTCCAAACCAAACTATCACGATTAATGGCCCTAGATGCAAAAAGAGATTGCATTTGTTCAAAGCTCGCCGGACCATGCTGTATGCCGTTCGTGGCATAATAGTACATGGTTTGTGTTGGCATAGGAGGAGGAACGGCCCCAGCCGCTGGTTGGGCTGCTCTTTGCGGAGCGGCCTGCATGTTTCCACCCATCATACCACCCATCTGTTGGGCAAGTACAAATCCCATGCCCATGCCCATTCCGGCTCCTGCGGTGCCCCCTTCATTTTGTGCGGCAGCTTCAATGGCCTTGGCAGTCTTGAATTTGGTCAACTTGTCAAGGTCCAATTTATCAATACGGCTATACTCAAAGATTTCTTTTTTAAGATCTTCGGGCATCGATACATTTTCAATGTAGAACCTCTCCAAAGAAATACCGACCGTTTCAAACTCTGGAGCCATAACTTCCTGGCAGGTTTCGGATAATTCCGACGTGTTGGCTGCGTATAGCTCAATGGGAAGATTGGCTTCGCCCACAGTATCGGTGAATCGGGTGGCGATCAAACTTTTTAAATGTTCATTGATTTCAAAATTGGTAAAGTTGCTGTCCGTTCCAACAATATCCTTGATAAACGTTCCAGCATTGGAAATTTTGAAAGTATAGGTGCCGAAGGCTCTTATCTCTACCAAACCAAAACGATCATCACTTAAAGTAATGGGACTTTTGGTACCCCATTTTTCATCGGTGAACAAGTGGGTGTTCACAAAGTAGACTTCAGCTTTAAAAGGTGAGTTGAATCCATATTTCCAACCCTTCAGGGTGGTTAAAATAGGCAAGTTTTGTGTGGTCAGATCGTAAGTGCCCGGACCAAATACATCGGCCAATTGGCCTTCGTTGATAAAAACAGCGGTCTGGCCTTCGCGAACAATCAGTTTAGCGCCGTTTTTTATTTCATTTTGATAGCGTTCAAAACGGTGAGCAATGGTGTCATCCGTATAGTCGAGCCACTCAATAATATCAATAAATTCATTACTGAGCTTTTCTTTGATCTTTCCAAAAATGTCCATGGTAGTGTTTTTAGTTTAATTGCTGCTTAATTTATGAAAAAACTAGATTGTATCCATTAGGTTAGTGTAAAATGCGCTTAGATTGTTACAAAAGAATCTTTACAGGCACCAATTTAATATCATTACAATTATTGAATAGGTTGTTTTTGGCGTTTATGTAGCTAGAAAATCCTTTATTATTGGGGGATAAGCTCGCTTATTGCCGATAAGCCCTTATTTTTGGGGCAAATTAGGTAGATGATAAAAGCTGTTTTGTTTGATATGGATGGGGTGATCATAGATTCTGAACCCCTACATTATAAAGCTTACCATGCCATGTTTGATGAGGTGGGCATTAACGTGACCCCAGCACTTTATGAAAGTTTTACCGGTATGGCCACCTTGCCCATTTGCCAAGTGCTGGTAGACCACTTTAAGCTGAACAAAACTGCCGAGGAATTGGTGGCTGGCAAACGCAAGCATTTTAAGGAACTGTTTGTAAATGATAATGGGCTACAACTCATAGATGGGGTCTTGGAATGCATACAGGATTACCACGCCAACGGACTTACACTTGTTTTGGCAAGTTCAGCTTCCATGCTGAACATCAATAATGTGTTCAAACGGTTTGATCTTGACCAATATTTTGTGGCCAAATTGAGTGGTGCCGATTTAGCGGCATCCAAGCCCCACCCAGAAATTTTTGTAAAAGCGGCTGAAGCCTCTGGGCATGCAAGGGAGCACTGTATGGTAATCGAGGATTCCACGAATGGGATCAAAGCAGCCAAAGCGGCAGGGATTTATTGTGTGGGTTTTGATAGCCCACATTCCAAAAACCAGGTTTATTCAGAGGCGGATAAGGTGATACGTGAGTTTGGGGAGATTACCTACGCTAAACTTTCTAAACGTATCAAATAAAATGGCAGCAAAAACATCTTGGTTGCGCACAGTTATAGAATTATTGGAAGCCTTTTTTAATGCCTCTCGTACTGCGGACAAAAAACGCACATGGCACCAACACGTTGTGCCTTATAAAGATGATTGGGCCGTACGCCGCGAAGGCAATAAACGAATTACTTCAAAACACCGTAAGCAAAGCACTGCAATTAATGCTGCTAAACGTCTGGCCAAAAAACACAAAGCGGATGTGATCATCCATCGAGAAGATGGCACTATTCGTGATCGTATTGGGTATGATTAGGAATGCTGCCAAAGGTATAAAAGCGGCAAGCATTGGGCTTATTGTGTGGATTTTAGATACTTGGAGGGGGTCGTTTCGTAGCAGGGACACTTCACTTTTCCATGCTTTTGCACGCAATTAACGTCTCTAGACAACATATTATAGGAATACACCTACAAATATTGGACTTTTCAAGATGTAAATGAAGTCCCATTTCACCTAAATGCATCTAAGACATGTCTGAATTCTCTCAACGCAGGATAAAACTTGTATTTATACTTTCCGTTATAACCATCATCATATCGACTTTATGGTTTTTTATTGCAAGAAATTTAAATTTAAACGAGTTGAGCCTGTACATTGGCGCTACAGTACCCTTTTTTATAGGTTCGGCCATTATTTCTAAAGTAGGAAATCTTACCCTGGCGCGTTTTATGTATCTCGTGGCCTTTAATATTAGCGTTGCCATGACTGCTTCTTTTATAGGAAAGGCCGGTAGTGTTGAATTTATTTTAATGTTTGCCATGGGATTGCCCTTTATTTTTTTCTCTTTTAGGCGTGAGAAAGGGTATATCGTCATTTTTCCTTTGTTATCGATAACACTTTGGCTTTTGCTCTACGTTACGGATTTTAATTTATTCACCAATACAAAGATGGATGCCGTACTTGCAGGAACCTATATTTATCCGGTCTCTATTGTAACAACTATGGTATTGATAACCTACCAATTGCTATTTTTCTCTATGATCAATGCGCGCTTTTATTCGAACATACAGGATGAACGGGAAGACGCCATTGAAGCATCCAATGCCAAATCACGGTTTTTAAGCATGATGAGCCATGAAATTCGAACGCCCATGAACGCTATTATCGGACTTTCCCATATTCTAGGAGATACCAATCCAAGACCGGATCAAGAGGAGAATATAGAGGCATTGAATTACTCGGGAAAAATACTGCTGAATTTACTGAACAATGTGTTGGATTTTAGTAAAATGGAAACCAGCGGTATAGCCCTTGACCCCATTCCGACGGATGTGATGACGGCTGTACAACAGATAAAAAAGATTCATGAGCCGGGTTGTTTAAGTAAAGGAATTGGTTTTAACCTAGAGATCGACGAAAAATTGCCAACGATGTATTTGGATATTGTCCGTTTCAATCAGGTCATCAACAACCTCGTTTCCAATGCCATAAAGTTTACTAAAAAAGGAAGTGTGACGCTAAAAATCACAAGTCAAGAATACAGTAATGGTAGGGTACGTATGCGTACTGAAATCATAGATACTGGTATTGGTATTACTAAAGAACAACAAGAAAAAATATGGCTGCCATTTTCCCAGGCTTCCGTCAGTACAAATCGCTTGTATGGTGGTACTGGACTTGGCCTGCCCATTGTAAAAAGTGTGGTGGAAGCTATGGAATCTACCGTACACATAGAAAGTGAATTAGAAAAAGGGAGTCGTTTTTACTTTGATTTGGAAGTAGAGGCTATTTCTAAACAAAGATTGATAGAAGGCAGCGGCAAGAAACAACGCGATCTAGACGGCAGAAGAATACTCCTGGTTGAGGACAATAAGATCAACATCATGGTGGGCAAACAGATATTAGAAAAGGCCAACCTCGTAGTAGATGTTGCCTTTGATGGTCTTATGGCGGTAAACATGGTCAAAAAAAATGACTACTGTGCGGTTCTTATGGATATTCAAATGCCCATTATGGATGGGTACGCCTCCGCTATGGAAATTAGAAAGTTTAATACCACATTGCCTATTTTGGCACTATCTGCATCGGTATTTATAGAGGTGAAGAGTAAGATTGAACAGAGCGGTATGAACGGTTTTGTTTTTAAACCTTTTGACCCCGAAGACCTCTATACTAGAATCGAAGAGGTGATGGATGTACCGCTAGCGTCCTAAATTTTAGAAGACTACTAGATAAAATCGTATTGGTATGATTAAGGATGCCACCAACGGAATAAAAGCGGCCAAAGCTGCAGAGATTTATGGTGTAGGGTTTTGATAGCCCACATTCCAAAAACCAAGATTATTCAGAGGCGGATAAAGTAATCAGTTCATTTGCCGAGATTGCTTTTAAAACGCTCTTAAAATAAGAAGGGTTGATACCGTACCTTGTAAAAAGCGTGGTTTAATCCATCTTTCCTGCTTCTTTCAACATGTTCAGCACTTTTTCCTTTGGGAGTGCTTCAATTTGATGTCCATCTCGTCCGCTAGTGGTTTCTCCTGCAAAAAGGGAATTCAAAATGGCCTCTTCTGTGGCCTCGATGGTTGCGAGAAACAATGGGGTCATGGCTTCATTACGCAAGGTGGGGACGGACTGAATCGGGCTGTCACTTTGATAGGGGATACGGCAGGCTTCGGCCGTGGAAACGGCAATGACATAATCACCGCTGCCATTACTGGCAATGCCACCTGTTTTTGCCAAACCGAGCATGGCCCGTTTCGCCAATCGTTCCAAATTTCTGGAATCCAAAGGTGCATTGGTCATCACCACCATCATACAGGAACCGTCGGGGGAATATTTAAAACTATCGGAATAATGCCCTAATTTTTTGCCTACCTCCACACCAGCTATTTGCAAAACGCCACCAAAGTTGGTCTGCACTAGAACACCTACGGTATACCCACCGGATTTTTTTGGCAGCACCCTGGATGATGTTCCGATGCCTCCCTTGAACCCGAAACAAATGGTTCCTGTGCCAGCGCCAATAGTTCCTTCGGTAACAGGGCCTGATTTTGCTTCTTTTAGGGCTTGTAGCACATGTTTTTCGGTAACATGACGGCCTCGGATATCGTTGAGGTAGCCATCATTGGTTTCCCCGACAACCGCATTGACCGAACGGACATTTTCATTTCCAGGTTGGTTGAGCGTGTAGCCAATAACGGCATTTACTGCGGTGGGAACGCTCAGGGTGTTGGTCAAGATGATGGGTGTTTCCAGATTGCCCAGTTCCTTTACTTGGGTGTATCCTGCAAGCTTGCCAAAACCGTTGCCCACATATATGGCGGCGGGCACCTTTTCTTGAAAAATATTTCCTGAATGGGGGAGAATGGCCGTAACCCCGGTTCTGATGTTTTCGCCACTAACTACTGTGGAATGACCTATTTGGACTCCTCGCACATCGGTTATGGCATTGTAGGTTCCTGGTTGTAGTACACCAATTTCAACTCCATGGTCCCTAAGTCGGTTTTGTGATAGCATCAGTAATGGGAATATTAATAATAAATAATTAATACGATTCATTTTATCTATATTGGAATGTTCAATTTTTCAAAGCACTCACCGTTACCAACAATTGTCCTACATGGCGTTGGCTATGCTCGGCGGCATGAAAAAGTAATCCGATCACGGTGGTGGGCAATTTTTTGCGGCCTACAAACCGGGCTTCGGTCAATGCGGATTCCGGCAGTGTTTTAAAATAGGCCAAAGCTTCGTCCACTTTTTGTTCAAAATCCGTAATCATTTCTTGTGCTGAAGGGGCATTCTCTCCGTTGCCTTCATTTTTTAGGAATTGGAACTGTGCATCCGTCAACGATTCTTCCTTGGCATAGGTCATCAATCGGTCCAGTACCCCGGTAAAATGCCTCAGATGAAACCCGACAGAAGCCCTTCCAAAAGGTTGTTCCCAAAGTTTTTCTTCAGGGAAGTCCGCCAAATAGCCCTTTACCTCGCGAACGGACTGTAACAGGGCATGCGCCGAAGGCTGTAAAAGTGCAGGTACCCCGGCAATGGGGCCACTAAGCCAGTATTCTTGTATTCTTGACATGACAAATATGTTTTAATCATTAAAAATTCCGATAATCCCCCGCCAAATACTGATTGGCTTTTTCTTCTTTAAATTGAGCTGTTTCCGCATCCCAATGAAGTGTCTCACCCGGAAAACGACCAGCAATGGTTCCCAACAAAATGGTTTCGGTCAATCGTGCCGCATAGTCAAAAGGAGCGGTAGTGGTATCCTTGCCCAAACAGGCATCCACAAACTGGTGGTAGTGCTTGGGTCCTTCTGTACCGTAATTTCGGATAGGTTCACCCAAATTATGTGCTTCGGAAACCTTTGCAATCTCTTTGGAAATATCCACGTACTTGCCTCTTCGTATTTTCTTGGGCAATTGCATAAAGTGAGGCAAAAGCAAACGTCCTTTTTCACCTACGAACATGGCACCTTGTTCAGGCAATTCGTTCTCATCTGCAACTCCTGCGTCCAAGGAAATACTGTTTTCATCAGCTTTATCGGCAGATTTATTGCCTTTTTTCATTTCCATGCCCGGTAACATTAGGTCTTCGTGCAGTTCTGGCGCTCTGGGACCGTCGTACCAAACCCATTTTAGGGATTTCCCGGTGTATTCAGTGCCATGAAATTCATAAGTAACCGTGTTTTTTTCTGGGAAACCAAATCCATTGGATGGTCGGCATTCCGTCGTAATGGTTCGTGGAACATCCAACTGCAAAGCATTGTAAGGGGTATCAAAAATGTGGACGCCCATATCACCTAAAGTCCCACAGCCATAATCCATAAGTTTTCGCCAATTTCCAGGATGGTACATATCTTTTTTATAAGGCTGTTTTTTGGAAGTTCCCAACCAAAGGTTCCAATCTAACTGTTCTGGAACGGGATCTTCGCCTTGGGGCATTGGGCCATCATATCCCCAGTTTTTTGGGGACCAAGCGTGTACGGTGTGTACCTTTCCAATAATTCCGGATTGGATCAGCAGCGTGGCCAGTTTATAATCGTAAAAAGAATGTACTTGGATGCCCATTTGGGTCACCAATCCTTTTTCAGCGGCCAATCTTTTCATTTCCCTGGATTCAGAAACGTAGTGCGTCAATGGTTTTTGACAGTATACGGGTTTGTCCATTTCCATGGCCATCAGTGAGGCCGGTGCATGGGTGTGGTCCGGTGTGGAAACGATAACCGCATCTATCCCATCGCCCATTTCTTCCAACATGGCTCGATAATCAAAAAACACCCGCGCCCCTGGATGCATTTTGTGGGCAGCGGATAGATTTAAGGCATCAACATCACAGAGGGCAACAACGTCTACCGCAGCATGTGACGAAATCGCTTTTAGGTCTTCCATCCCCATGTTGCCAACACCAATATGGGCCGTTCGCAGTTTTGCTTTCGGCAGTCTTCCTTTTAAAATGGATGGGGCCAACATAATTCCGAGTGCTCCCACACTGCTTTTTTTGATAAATTCTCTTTTGTTCATGGTTTGGCAGGTTGCATTTTTATATTTCTGAACCACATAGGATTTGCATAGTCTTGCCATGCAATGTAGCTTTTTTTAAATTTTCCAAAATGCAAAGCGTTGCCCATTTCCATAGATTTTTTAATTGTTACTCAAATTACAAGATCCTTTTTTATTACATTTAAACTGGCTAATTCAACACATTTAAAATGAAGACTTGCTTTTTCAAAATCGGTATGCTCATGCTTACCGTATCATTGTTTATTTCCCCTGTTCATTCCCAGCGAAGGAACAAAAATCAAAGCACACCAGAGTATCCCGAAAAATTATACTCTAGCTTGGAATATAGATTGATTGGCCCTTTTCGAGGTGGCCGTTCCGGAACTGTTACCGGTGTGCCAGGAGAACCCAATCTTTTTTATTTTGGAGCCACAGGAGGTGGTGTTTGGAGAACTACCGATGGCGGACGTTCGTGGGGTAATATTTCCGACGGTTATTTTGGTGGAAGTATTGGAGCTGTTGAGGTGGCCCAAAGTGACCATAATGTTATATATGTAGGAGGAGGAGAAAAGACGGTTCGAGGCAATGTGTCCTCCGGCTACGGAGTTTGGAAAACCGAAGATGCAGGAAAAACATGGAAATCCTTGGGCTTGGATAAAAGTAGGCATATATCCCGTATGCGAATTCATCCCAAAGACCACAATATTGTATATGCAGCTGTAATGGGGAATTTGTATAAACCAACCACAGAGCGTGGGGTTTATAAAAGTACAGATGGGGGAGAGTCTTGGAAAAAAGTACTTTATACCAATGATATGGCTGGAGCGGTCGACTTGATTTTTGACCCCAACAATCCTCGCGTTTTATACGCATCGACATGGAGGGTACAACGGACACCTTACAGTTTGAGCAGTGGAGGCGAAGGGTCTGCACTTTGGAAAAGTACTGATAGCGGTGAAACTTGGACGGAAATTTCTAAAAATGAAGGTTTCGCAACGGACACTTTGGGAATTATTGGCGTAGCCGTTTCGCCACAGAATAGTAACAGGGTTTGGGCCATTGTGGAAAATAAGGACAAGGGAGGATTGTACCGATCGGAAGATGGTGGTGAAACTTGGGCCCTTGTCAACAGCGAACGAAAACTAAGACAACGTGCATGGTACTATACTAGGGTGTATGCGGATACCAATAATGAAGATGTGGTTTATGTGCTAAATGTGAGCTATCATAAAAGTACGGACGGAGGAAAAACTTTTGAATCGTCCAGTGCTCCACATGGTGATCATCATGATCTTTGGATTGCTCCAGAGGATTCCAACCGTATGATCATGGCAGATGATGGAGGTGCGCAAGTCACCTATGATGGGGGCGAAACATGGAGCACTTATCACAATCAGCCAACAGCACAGTTTTATAGAGTTACCACGGACAATGCTTTCCCATATCGAATTTATGTGGCCCAGCAGGATAATTCAACGTTAAGAATAAACTATAGAAGTGATGATGGATCTATTGGTGAGGATGATTGGGAGCCAACAGCAGGTGGTGAATCTGCACATATTGCGGTGGATCCTACAAATAACGATATTGTTTATGGTGGAAGTTATGGTGGGTACTTAACCCGTGTAAACCATAAAAACAATACGGTAAGAGGTATTAATGTATGGCCGGATAACCCTATGGGTTATGGAGCAGAAGGAATGAAGTACCGCTTTCAGTGGAACTTTCCTATAATGTTCAGTAAGCACGACCCTAAAAAATTGTACACCTTTTCCAATCACGTGCATATGACCACCAATGAGGGCCAGAGCTGGGAGTTATTGAGTGATGATTTGACCCGTAACGACCCTACCAAACTTGGTTCCAGTGGTGGCCCCATAACTCAGGATAATACCAGTGTAGAGTATTATTGCACCATTTTTGCCGCTAATGAAAGTCCTTTAAAAGAAGGATTACTTTGGGTGGGCAGTGACGACGGTTTGATCCATGTTACCAAAGATGGTGGACAAACGTGGGAAAACGTTACGCCTCCGAATATGCCAGAGTGGAACATGATAAACAGTATAGAGCCATCTTATTTTGATGAAGGCACTTGCTACGTGGCTGCGACGCGATACAAATTAGGAGACTTTGCTCCATACCTGTACAAAACTACCGACTATGGTAAAACATGGACCAAAATCACCAATGGTATCGAAAACGAACATTTTACCCGTGTGGTAAGGGAAGATCCAAAGCAAAAAGGATTGTTGTACGCAGGTACGGAAACAGGTATGTACATTTCCTTTAATGATGGTGCAAAATGGGAGAAATTTCAATTGAACCTTCCTATTGTTCCCATAACAGACCTAGCCATTAAAGACGATAACTTGATCGTAGCCACACAAGGCAGGAGTGTTTGGGTTATAGATGACCTTACTGTAATACATCAACTAGACAATGAAAAGAAATCGGCCGATGTAGTCTTGTACAAGCCAAGGGATAGTTATAGGACCAAAGGAAGAAAAGCCAGTCAACCATCCAAGACCGAAGGTGAAAACTTGGCCAATGGTGTAATTACACATTTTTATTTGAACGATTTTACAGAAAAGGACAGCGTTGCATTGACCTTTACCAAAATGAATGGGGATACGCTGGTAACATACAGTACCTATGCCAAAGAAAAGGGCAAAAAACTTGAGGCTAAAAAAGGAGGGAACACATTTGTGTGGAATACTCGTGGCAAAGGCGCCGAAAGATTGGAGGGGATGATTCTTTGGTCAGCTAATCTAAATGGACCAAAGGCCGTACCAGGAACATATAAAGTAAGTTTAAATGTAAATGGAAGTGCTCAAACAGAGAATTTCACCATTCTTCCCGACCCAAGAGCTGAAGTCTCTGTTGCCGATATGCAAAAACAATATGACTTTATCACCGAAGTGAACGAAACTGTTGACAGGGCACATCAATCCATTAAAAAAATCAGAAGTGTTAATGGTAAGCTGGATGAGTTCATTAAAAAATATGAAAATGAAGCGGTTACCAAAACCTTGGTGGATAAAGCCAAAAAAATGAAGGAAGATTTTGGAGCTATAGAAAAGGAACTGTATCAAACCAAGAATAGAAGTAATCAAGACCCCTTGAATTTCCCGATAAAGCTGACCAATAAGTTGGCGCACTTAAATAGCTTGGTTTCCAGGGATGATTTTCCACCTACAGACCAGGATATTGCCGTTAAAAATGAACTTTCGAGAAAAATTAATGCACAGTTGACCACTTTTGACACCCTTTTGGATAAAGAAATTGGAGCATTTAATAATGAATTCAATCAACTCGAATTAGATTATTTGAGTATAGAGGACTAAATGGTACAAAGCCCTTATGTTTTTCATGAGGGCTTTGTTTTATCTTAAATATCTGAACAATACATTAACCTTTAAAGTATATAAATCAACCCTTGGTTGCCAATGGTTGGATTAAAACAAGGAGCAGGAGCCTTAATGAATAGGGAAATACCTAATTTTAACGCCAAACTTTGGACAAATGGCATTGGTGCCATCAGAATGTAATACGTAAAACTAGATAATTGTTGTACCCGTATATAAAATCGTTGCACTTGATCTTTGTGGTGACTTGGTTTGCAGGTTTGTTCTACATTCCAAGATTGTTTATTTACCATATTGAGGCTTGGCAAAAACCATCACCGGATAAAGAAATCCTAAGCGATCAACTAAAGTTGATGACAAAGCGGCTGTGGAATATTATTACATGGCCATCAGCAATTTTATGTACCCTCACGGCCATTTGGTTATTGATTTTGATGCCGGGTTGGTTACAACAACCATGGATGCATGTAAAATTGTTGTTTGTAGGACTTCTTTTTGCTTATCATTTTAAATGCCATCAGATATTTAAGCAACTACAAAAAGATGAGGTTAAATACACATCCAAATTTATGCGTATTTGGAACGAGGTGGCCACAATAATTCTTTTTGCGGTTGTTTTTTTGGTAGTTTTAAAAAGTGCTTTCAATTGGATCTATGGCATAGTGGGCATGTTTGCGCTTATGATACTTTTGATGTTGGGTATTCGATGGTATAAGAAAATACGGGATAGAAATCCAAATGCGTAAAGTCACCTAACCAGAGCCGAAACTTTTACGATGGGGAAAATAGGTTGCATTTTATTTGTATTTAAACATGCTCTTATCGCTTGAATCATATTTGGCTCGATAATTGCTTAAATTTAACATCAAATCCAGCGAGCTTGTTAAGAAAACTTTCCTTACGTTCACGCATATTTGTTGCCATGATCACCTTGGTGGTGCTTGCCTCCGTTCTTATTGCTGGTGTTACGATCTATCAATATAAAGAACAAGGGAACGACTACCATACTGAAAGATTGGAACGCAAGGAGGAACAACTGCTTAAAAGTATCAATTATACCTTACAGGAAACAACATATCCGGTCACCACGGAAAACTTGCACCTTATTTTTAGTGAGGAAATTTATAAGATTGCCAACATTCAAAATGTAAATTTCAGCATCTATGATTTGGAGGGCAATCTGGTTAAAAATTCACGGCCAAGTTTCGAGTCGAATATAATTGCCGCGTGTCTTGATGCAGAAGTGCTCAATGTTTTGAGGGAGAGTGGCGAAACTCGATTTGTAGAGGTAAAAAGGGCGGCAGGAGACAATTATCAGTCTACTTATACCTTTATCCACGACCTCAAATTTAAACCTATAGGGATATTGCACCTTCCTTATTTTGAAGATAACACCTTCAATAATATGGAGCTTCGTGAATTTCTCTTCAGGTTGGGGATGGTGTATGTTTTAATGCTCATAATTGCCATTGTTTTGGCTTATTTCATTTCTAAATACATCACAAGGTCACTTCAGGCGGTTTCAGATAAAATGAACCGCACCAACTTGACCCAAGAGAACGAAAAAATTTATTTGGAAAGTCCGGGTGAAGAAATTGGCAAATTGGTAGATTCTTACAATAGTATGATTGATGAGTTGGAGGAAAGTGCGGTAAAATTGGCCAGAAGTGAACGAGAACAGGCCTGGCGAGAAATGGCCAAACAAGTGGCTCACGAAATAAAAAACCCGTTAACGCCCTTGCGCCTTTCCGTACAGAGTTTTGAGCTTAAGTTCGATCCCAATGACCCTGATATCCATAAAAAGGTAAAGGAGTTCTCCAAAACCTTGATCCAACAAATTGACACCATGAGCAACATTGCCACGGCGTTTTCAAGTTTTGCGGATATGCCTGCCCAACAAAATGAGACCTTGAACGTGATTAAAGTTGTAAGGCTGGCCCTGGAGATCTTTACCGAGGATTACATTCATTTTATTGCTGACGAAGAAGAAATTATCGCCAAATTAGATCGTACTCAACTCATACGTGTAATTACGAATTTGGTAAAAAATGCGACACAAGCAGTACCTGGTGTAGATTCACCACGAATTTTGGTCACCGTTGCGTCCGATGGCCCAGAAGTAAAAATTTCTGTTGCTGATAATGGGGTAGGAATCTCCGATGAGTATAAAGACAAGATTTTTGAACCTAAGTTTACCACTAAATCTAGTGGAACCGGACTCGGTTTGGGTATGGTAAAGAACATTGTGGAAAACTATGGAGGAACCATTACTTTTACTTCAAAAGTTGGTAAAGGGACGGTTTTTTGTGTCAAATTTCCAAAAGAACAACAATAATAGTTTCGGTTAAATATTATAAGCCGTTTCAAACATTAGTATACATATGGATTTCGAAAACATCTACATTGAAGAAGAAAACAATCTGGCCACGATAACCATAAACAGGCCAAAAAAGCTCAATGCCCTCAATAAAAGAACTATAGAGGAACTGCATGTGGCGTTTAAGGAGCTGGATGAGGATAAAGATATTAAGGTGATCATTATTACTGGAAAGGGAGAAAAAGCTTTTGTAGCAGGTGCAGATATCTCTGAATTTGCTCATTTTTCGGTAAAAGAAGGTCGTCAGTTGGCGGCGTCCGGTCAGCGAAATTTATTCGATTTGGTGGAAAATCTTTCAACCCCTGTAATAGCAGCTATCAATGGATTTGCTCTTGGAGGTGGTTTGGAGTTGGCCATGGCATGTCATTTTAGAGTGGCCAGCAGCAATGCCAGAATGGGTCTACCAGAAGTTTCATTAGGTGTTATACCCGGATATGGTGGGACACAGCGATTGCCTCAATTGGTTGGAAAAGGAAGGGCCATGGAAATGATCATGACTGCAGGCATGATCGATTCCGATGTAGCTTTTGGTTACGGATTGGTCAATCATGTAGTATCTTCCGAAGAGTTGTTGCCGTTTTGTGTAAAAATTGGGAGCAGGATATCGAATAATTCCATGGTTGCCATAAAACACGCAATAAAAGCGATAAATGCTGGTTTTAAGTATGAAGCTGATGGTTATTCGGTGGAAATAGATGCCTTTGGCAATTGCTTTGGAACGGATGACTTTAAAGAAGGAACCTCCGCATTTTTGGAAAAACGCAAAGCAGATTTCCCAGGATCATGACTATTGGCTAAACCTAGCCAGACCATGAAAAAGAACTTATTTATTTTATGTTGTTTTGTGCTTACCACTTTGGTAAATGCACAGAAAATGCCCGTTTCCTATGATTTTGGGGAAAAATACAAAGATAAACACCGTTATTCCAACTTAGTCGCCATAGAAGAGGATGACGCTGGTGGATATGTTTTGGTACGTGCTTATTACCAAGGGTTGATTCTTAAACCCAAGGGTTATCTCATTGAAAAATACAACAGTGACCTTGAACTTGTATCCGAGTACAACTATAAGTTAAAGGGACTGGATTTTATCAATGGATTTCTAAAGAACGGTCAGTTGCACCTTATGTTTCTTGATTATAATTACTTAAGGGGTGAATATGAATATTGGGTGCATAGCAGTCCCATAATCGATTTCAACTTTAAACCTAAAAAACTACTTTCCATAGCATCGCAAGAGGTGGAAAATCCTGTTGGCAAGAATTATTATAACCGTGATTTTTCGCGAGGGTTCACCACTGCTATTCTATTTGATGAAGATAAAACCGGCTTTGTAATCAGTACACATCACAAAAGAGGAAAGAACAACAAGCATATAATCCATATGTTTGATACGGCTTTGAACAAAAAATTCGAATATGATTTCTCTGCTGAGATTGAGGAAAAAAATTATGCTTTCGAGAATGTAGTTTTTTCACCTGACTTACAATCGGCCTATATTGTGAGCAAGGCTTACTTTAAAAAGAGACGTTTTCGGGTGGATGAAAGAAAGTTTCAGTACGAATTGATCAAGGTTTCGCAATTTGGAAATCAAATACAATCATTCGTGGACCCTGGTAAATATCCTGAAGCGCTATATCCTGTTTTAACCAAGAATATGTTGGTCTGTGTTGGTTTTTATGCGGATAGAAAAAATAATAGATATAATGGTATCGCATATTTTGGCCTAAACCCTAGTTCTTTGGCCATCCAATCACAGAAATATAATCCATTCTCACAACAGTTTATGGACGATAAGTTTGGAAGGGAAGAGGACCAGGTTATCAAAAATCTAATTTTTAAAGGAGTTGAGGTGACCGACAACCAAGAGATTTTCTTTAATGCTGAAGAATATTTTGTTTCATCAGGTTTGGAAACCACTGGGGCAGGACAACGTGTAAAAATTGAACGCTACCACCACAATGATATCGTAAGCGTTAAATTGGATTCGAACGGAACTATGGAATGGGCAAGGAATATCAATAAGACCGAAGTGACCCAGGGCGATGGAGCCTATGCTTCGTACAGTTCGTTCTGCAAAGATGGCAACACCTATTTTTTTATCTGCACCGCTGCTGAAAACCCTCAATTGATCAATAGTGAACGATTGATCTTTAAGCAAGGATTTAGCAGAAACCGTAATGTGTTCATGATATCATTGGATAAAAATGGAGTTATGGACTATGAAAAAATCATAGACCAGCAAGAAGCCAGGTTGCCGCTAATGGTCTCCAAGCCATTGAAGGACGAAATGGAGGATACAATGCTTTTCTACGCAAAAAGAGGAAGCAGAAAACAATTGGTTAAGGTAGATTTTAGATAAAAACTACTTCTTAAATAAAGAATAAAAGCTCCAATTTGGAGCTTTTTTATAGTTAACCGACAAATAAGAAAGAAAAAACCTACATATTTAAATCTCTATCAATTCATTTGTGCCATTCATCAAATGGTAGACCGCCTGTGTTAATTAGGGTGAAATGCACCTATGAATACCATTTACTTTTGGGGTATTATTAACCCAATTTTAAAACAAAAAAATTATGAAATCTTTCAAATTAGTATGTATGGCCATGGTATCCATGGCTGTTATTTTGGTTTCCTGTTCGGGAGAAGATGGAGAAAAAGGTCAACAAGGAATAGCAGGTGATGCTGGTACTGATGGGATAAGCTGTTGGGATCTTAACGGCAATGGAACTGGTGATGCCAATGAAGATATCAATGAAGATGGAAATTATGATGCAATGGATTGTCAAGGAGAACAAGGTGTTACAGGTAATGCCAATGTACAAAGATGGTCAGTGTTGCTTAATGGATTTAGTAATTCAGAATTAGATTTTCCTTTTCCTATTCAAGCAGAAGAGGTAAATGATTATGCTTATTTTTTTTATTTAGAATCTGAAAATGGTAATATATTCCCACTACCAGGTTCATTAATATCCAATCTCGTACATACAACTCTTTATATAAACGTAAGTGTTCCTCAAGTGGAAGTTTCATTTTGGAACTCTGATAACAATTCAGCTTATGTAGTTCCGGATGGACTCTATGTAAATTTTTATGTTATAGCTGTCGAACTTTCACAGGCAAATAAAAACTCCAAAGAAAGCCTAATGAGCGAACTAAAAACAGCCGGTGTAGACACCAGCGATTACAATGCTGTGGCAGATTATTTTGGTTTGGAATAAATATGTAAAGGATATTTTCCCCTTGGGGCACCTAACCATTAGTTAAAAGCTGGGCAATGCCCAGCTTTTTTTGTGGAGTCAATTAAGAACCAACTTTTATATTGTTATTAAAAACTTGTCTATTAACTCCAAGCAAAAAAGGAAATAATCCATATTTTTGGAACAAATCCTATAAATGTCATCCGCAAAGTATATAAAAGGAAGGGGAGCCCAAAAAAACACGGGCAATAAGTTTTTGCAGTATGATTTTGAAATGCGGGATGATTTTTTGGAATTTTGCCGATTGGAAGGCGAAGTAGCGGAAAGTAACAAAACAAAATACATTCCCATTTTCCCTAAGACCATTGTGAACAAAGTGGATAGCCCGGATGTTGGGATGATGTTTTCCATGAATCCTTACCAAGGTTGCGAACATGGATGTATCTATTGCTATGCCAGAAACACACACGAGTATTGGGGCTATAGCGCAGGTCTGGATTTTGAAAGACAGATATTAGTGAAGAAATCGGCTCCAGAGCTTTTGGAAGCTAAAATAAAGCACAAAAAGTGGAAAGCGCAGACGATTGTATTGTCCGGCAATACGGATTGCTACCAACCCGCGGAACAGAAGTTTGAAATAACCCGAAAATGCCTTGAAGTATTTTTAAAGTATCGGCATCCCGTAGGCATCATCACTAAAAATGCTTTGGTCTTACGAGACTTGGATATTCTAAAGGAATTGAACAAAGATCGTTTGGTGGGGGTCAATGTTTCAGTAACCTCATTATCGGAAAAAACGAGACGGAAATTGGAGCCCAGAACGGCATCAATCAAAAAAAGATTGAAAACTATTCAAATATTATCCGAAAACAATATCCCTGTCAATGCGATGTTAGCACCCATAATACCAGGGATTAACTCGCATGAATTATTGCCAATGGCCAAGGCTGTGGCAGACCATGGAGCTCTTTCATTTGGATTTACGGTGGTACGGTTAAATGGGGCAATAGGTCAAATATTTTCTGATTGGATAAAAAAAGCAATGCCAGATAGAGCCGATAAAGTGCTGCACCAAATCCAAGATTGCCATGGAGGATCTCTAAATGATAGTCGTTTTGGTACAAGATCACGTGGGGAGGGAAAGATAGCCGAACAAATCCATGAAATGGCGAATCTGGCCAGACTTCGATATTTTAAAGAAAGAACCTTTCCAAAATTGAACATGGAACTTCATGAGCAATACAAAGATGGACAAATGAAATTGTTTTAATTACAGTTCTCAACGAACAATAAACAATCTCCAATTAGCAATACAAATTTGTCATTTCGATATGAGAAACAATGTGACGATTGAGAAATTTATTCTACCTGAGATTACTCACGCGCTCTACCTTCGGTTCGAAATGACAAAGAACCTATCTGTTGATTTGTTGGATAGTCTAGTAAGCAATCAAACAAGGGGGCAAAATAAAAATGGCCCAAAACGGGCCATTTTCTATTAAATAACTAATTGAATTATTTCAACTCCCAACCTTGGCGATACTCACGGGTTACCCACTCGTTGGCTTTTTCATAATTGGTGATCTTCATGTTCTCACCATCCCATTTTAGCTTTCTTCTTCCGGGAGAATTGTATGGGTTCCAATCCGTTGGTTTTTTACCGGGTTGCAACTCTTTGTATTGATATGCTTTAACTGCCAAGTTACCCATCAACACGGTTTCGGTCAATTTACCAGCTTTTTCAAAATTGGAAGATGTTGGTGTGCCTTTTTGACAACCATCCACAAAATTGGCTACATGTCCATCCATTCCGCCAGTCACTCTTGGGTATTTTGGAGCGGGAGATTTATAAAGATCCATCATATCAGAAGGCAACAGACGTGCATTTCTGGAATAGGTATCACAGACCAATATTCCTTTGTCTCCGTAAATTACGGTTCCACCGCCGGTATCCCCAATGGTTTCTCCATCTTTTAACTCATCCGGAAGGTTTGGTTTTATGCCACCATCATACCAATTTAGTGCAATATCCCCATGTACTTCGTGGTCAAATTTTAAGTGGATTTTGGAGGAAGGAGGGCAGGAGTGGCTGTAATCGGCCTCTACAAAATCGTCCACCCAAACCGTGGTACAGCTTGCCTCTGCTTCAGTAGGATAACCAAGGTCGAGTACGCTAAAAGGGGTTTCCATAATATGGCAACCCATATCGCCCAAAGCTCCGGTTCCAAAGTCCCAAAATCCTCTCCATTTAAATGGAAGGTAGGCATCATTATAATCACGCATTGCAGCTGGTCCTAACCATAGATCCCAATCTAATTCTTTGGGGATACGGTCTTTTTTAGTGGGCATGGGCACGCCTTGTGGCCATACAGGTCGGTTTGTCCAGCAATCTATGGTGTGCACATTGCCAATAATACCGGACTCCACCCATTCACGTGCAATGCGGCTATCATCACTGGAGGCACCTTGATTTCCCATTTGGGTTACAATACCGTTTTCCTTGGCAACTTGAGTCATTAAGCGTGCTTCATGGATGTTATGGGTAAGTGGTTTTTCAACGTAAGCGTGTTTTTTTTCACGCATAAAAGGGAGCGCTATGGTTGCATGGGTATGGTCTGGAGTAGCCACCATTATGGCATCAATATCACTTAAATGGGTGTCAAAAACTTTTCTAAAATCCTTATATCGTTTTACATCTGGGAATTTTTCGTAAGTCTGTTTTGCCCTGCGGTCATCTACATCACAGAACGCCACAAATTTCACACGTCCTGTGTCATTAAAACCATTAATAACCCCGTTACCTCTACCGCCAACACCAAAACCAGCAACATAAAGGGTGTCACTTGGAGGTATATGGGTTTTGCCCAATACATGACTTGGAACAATGGAAAAGGCGGCCGAAGCTGCCGCTGCGTTTTTTATAAACTTTCTTCTTTGCATTTTGTTAGTTTGATTTATGGAGATCTCAAGATACAAAAAAGGCTAAGAGAAATCCTAGTGATTATTCGTCCCAATCCATTCTTCGTAATCTATATCCCTTAGTTGCACATAATGCACCTCAATGTTAACAAATAGCGAAGTTTTACTAAAAATGGGGCTAAAGAGGTTAAATAATATATAATGAACATCTAAACGGAGGTATTAAACGTAAATCAGGAACACTATCAATAAGGACTAAGAAAAAATGGAGAACACACTACCCGATCAGGAAAAAAAAGACGGCTTTATAAGCCGCATCAAACACATTTTTAAACATAATGTAATTAAAACCTTTTTTGAAACCGCAGATGCATGGGGGGTTTTTGTGATGGGAAGCACCTTTGTTCTGATGTTGGGAGCATTAAATTTGATAGTTGTGCTTCAGAATGATTTTGAGCAGTTCAATTTAGAAAGAATGACAACGATCTTGGGATCTACCTTTATGTATGTTGCGGGAGGATTGTTCGTGTTCAAGGCGATGTTCTTTATTTATACCATATATAATTACTTTAGATATCGTCCCATTGTTTCAGTAGCTGACAAGGAACTTCCTACATGTACGGTTATTGTTCCAGCCTATAATGAAGGGAAACAAGTGTACCACACCTTAATAAGTTTATCCGAAAGCGATTTTCCAAAAGAGAAATTACAACTGATCGCTATAGACGATGGAAGCCAAGACGACACATGGGAGTGGATTAAAGAAGCCAAAAAAGAGTTGGGAGATTTTGTATCCATTTACAAACAGCCCAAAAACAAAGGAAAACGTCACGCGCTTTATAGAGGGTTTAACGAGGGAAATGGAGAAATTTTCGTTACGGTGGACAGTGATTCCATAGTAGATAAAGACACCCTTCGGAACCTGGTATCTCCTTTTGTTGCCAATGAAAAATGTGGCGCGGTGGCAGGAAACATACGTGTGCTTAACAATGAGAAAGAGCTTTTGCCAAAAATGTTGGATGTAAGTTTTGTACTAAGTTTTGAATTTGTACGGTCGGCAGAGAGCAATTTAAAGTCTGTTTTGTGTACCCCGGGTGCTTTGGCAGCATACAGAAGCGAAGCGGTATATGCCTGCCTGCCAGAATGGATCAATCAAACATTTATGGGCAAACCATCGGATATAGGAGAGGACAGGGCCATGACCAATATGATTTTAAAACAAGGTTATCAAGTGTTGTTCCAAAGAAATGCATATGCTTATACCAATGTTCCAGAGAAATATAAAGGACTTTACAAGATGTTCATACGATGGGGCAGGAGCAATGTGCGGGAGAACATAGAAATGTCTAAATACATATTTAAGAATTTTAGAAAAGGGCCCAAAACAGGAACAAGACTATTATTTTTAAGCCAGTTCTTTAAAATAGTAATGAGCTATCCATTTTTGGTCTTTATGCTATTTTTTGTGATTACACATCCCTTGTTGTTTTTAAGTACAACTTTGGTGAGCATATTGGTGCTAACAACATTTCCGGTACTATTTTATGCCAAACGATATAATTTGACCGAATCTTTTTGGGCCTACTCCTATAGCATACTGTATACATTTGGGCTGTTTTGGATTACACCATACGCTATTGCAACAGCCAATAAAAGTGGTTGGTTGACACGAGCTTTGCCAAAAAAATAACAACCCACCAAATACACGGATAACAAAACTTATATCAGTCAGGATTATAAGATGATTGTTGGGCAACTATCCAACCTCGCTTATTTCACTTTTGGCGACATAAGCAGTTCCATGCGAGTTTTAGACGTAATGGATTAGTGGTCAATAACCTATAATTAGATTTATAACAATAAGATGAGTGATTTAAAAAATAAAAGATTAGCAATCATAGGTCTGGGATACGTAGGAATTCCATTGGCCGTGGAATTTGTGAAAAAAGGTTTTGAGGTCATTGGGTTTGATATAAATCAAACAAAAATCCAAGAGTTAAAAAAGGGAATAGATGCAACAGGAGAAGTGGCCAGTGAAGACAAATCTGCCATGGAAAAAATTCAATTTACCGACCAAGAGGGTGATTTGAAAAATGTTGATGTTTATATAGTAACTGTTCCTACACCCATTGACAGTTCCAAACAGCCCAATTTAAAACCAATTCTAGAAGCCAGTAAAATGGTTGGTAAAAATTTGAGCAAAGGAGATATAGTTATTTACGAATCCACGGTATATCCAGGTTGTACAGAAGAAGATTGTGTACCGGTGCTGGAACAATACAGTGGAATGGTTTTTAATGAGGATTTTTATTGCGGATACTCACCAGAAAGAATAAATCCCGGAGACAAGGTAAGACGTGTCCATAATATCGTAAAAGTTACTTCGGGGAGCACCCCGGAAATAGCAGATATAGTAGACGAGCTCTACAATCAAATTATTACTGTGGGCACACACAAAGTTTCAAGCATAAAGGTAGCCGAAGCTTCAAAAATTATAGAAAATACCCAAAGGGACCTCAATATCTCCTTGGTAAATGAGTTTGCCCTTATTTTTGATAAATTAAACATAGATACCGAAGAAACGCTGGAGGCAGCGGGAACAAAATGGAATTTTTTACCGTTTCGGCCAGGTCTGGTAGGCGGTCATTGTATTAGCGTAGATCCTTATTATTTAACCCATAAAGCGCAAAGTTTGGGCTATTACCCCGAAGTAATTCTTTCAGGAAGAAGAATCAATGACAACATGGGGGTTTATATTGCCAACAGGGTAATTAAACTTATGGTAAAAAATAATCTCACCGTGACAAGGGCGAGGATTCTGGTCCTCGGGATAACATTTAAGGAGAACTGCCCTGATATTAGAAACTGCAGGGTAATAGATATGATTCGTGAGTTTAAAAACTTTGGAGTAGAGTTGGATGTATACGATCCTTGTGCAAATGTAGAAGAGGTATATGATGAATATGGACTTAGTCTTGCGCCAAAAGTGGGCAAGAATTACGATGCCGTAATTTTGGCTGTGGGTCACGATAAATTCAAAGAAATAAACTTAGGGGAAATTAAAGCAAGTTCAAAAACGGTAATCTTTGATATAAAGAGCTTTTTTCCTAAACAAATGGTTACCGAAAGACTATAGGCGATTTGCTAAATCGATTTGTCAGTCAATAGGTTGTTCCGAATTCCATTCTTTATAAAACTGATCAAGGTAGAGCAACATAAATTCATGTCGCTCTTCGGCAATTTTGCGCCCAGTTGTTGTGTTCATTTTATCTTTCAGCAACAATAACTTTTCATAAAAGTGGTTGATGGTGGGCGCCTTGGAAGCTTTATACTCTTCTTTGCTCATAGTAAGATTGGGAGGAACATTGGGATTGTAAAGTTCTCTGTTCTTAAATCCCCCATAATTGAAAGCGCGAGCAATACCAATGGCACCTATAGCATCCAAACGGTCCGCATCTTGCACTATTTGAAGCTCTTTGGAGGTAAAAGCATCCTCGCTCTTGTTCAAACTATTTTTAAAGGACATGTGTTTTATGATTAGCACAACATGATTGATAACCTTATCATTCACAGCTTCTGATTCAAGAAACGTTCTTGCTATATCCGGTCCTATGTTTTCATCACCGTTATGAAATTTTGGGTCGGCAATATCATGAAGCAGTGCAGCCAATTGAACGATCAAAGGCTCAGCTTGTTCCTGCTTCAAAATTAACCTTGAAGTATTGAAGACCCGTTCAATATGAAACCAATCGTGACCGCCTTCAGCATTTTTCAGTGTTTTTTTTACAAAATCAATGGTGTTCTGCACCAATCGGTCTTCTTTCATTGTTCAGTTTTTATGCCTGAAACTATCTGTTTTTCAATTTGGGCAATAAGATCACCAACATTGCCTTTGTTTTCAATTGGGGGGTGAACTTCAAATGAAACAGATGCACCCAGTCCCATCGGAAATTTTCCATAGCGCAACAATTTCCAGGAATTATTTATACTAATGGGAACAATCAATGCCGATGGTGAATTTTTCATCATCACCTTTAATCCGGTTGTCCTAAATGGTTTTGGAACACCATTTCGGCTTCTGGTACCCTCAGGAAATATTACGGCACTTCGGTTGTTTGTCTCAATATATTTTGCCAATTTTTGAAGTTCGGTAATGGATTGTTTGGGATCTTTTCTGTCTATCAACGCCGATCCTCCATGCCTTAAATTATAGGAGACACTCGGTATTCCTTTTCCCAGTTCAATTTTGCTCACAAACTTAGGATGGTATTTTCGCATGTACCAAATTAGAGGCGGAATATCATACATGCTTTGGTGGTTGGTAACGATGATCAGTGGCCTATTTGTTGGAATATTTTGGTTGTTTTTAAAGCTGTACCGGGTTCCCAAAACATTGGTGCATCGCATAATGAACCAATTTAGAATGGCAACACTGACTCTATGTGCATTATACCCGAACACGTTTAGGCAAATCCATTGTACGGGATGGAAAACAACAAGGACCAGACCAAAAAGAATAAAGAAAATGATGGTGAGTGGGTATGAGAGTATTTTTTTCAAGGGTACATGTTTATTGGTTGCCGTAAAAATAAAAAAACCACCCTTTAGGGTGGCTTGTTCAATATCTTATTTTACTTGATTTTAGCAAAACTCGTTATAAGCTTCCATCAAGTTTTCCGCGATAAGTTCAGCAGGTCTCCCCTCTATGTGGTGTCTTTCGATCATGTGGACCAATTCTCCATCCTTAAACAGCGCCATGCTTGGAGAAGATGGGGGAAAAGGCATCATATGATTTCTTGCTGTTGTAACAGCATCCATATCCACACCAGCAAAAACAGTTACTAAATTGTTCGGAGTTTTACTGTTCTGCAAGCTTAGCTTGGCTGCAGGTCTTGCATTTGCTGCTGCACAACCACAAACAGAATTTACCACTACCAAAGTAGTTCCTTCTTTTTTCAATGCATTTTCAACAGCTTCACTTGTATGTAATTCTTCAAACCCGGCTCCGGCCAAGTCTTCGCGCATAGGTTTTACTAATTCTTCTGGATACATAGACTTCATTTTAATTAGAACCTCAAAGATACGGTATTGTGCGGTTTTTTTCATCACCCTTAACATTGCTTAACGCTATGGTTACTCCTCAAACCCCTATATTTGGGGTTTAAATTTTGAAGTATGATTAAATGGATAGCCGCTTTTCTCGGTTATTTTTTATTTAGATTTCCCGGAGCCATTTTAGGCTTTATCGTGGGAACTTTATTGGATAATCTGGGCGGTTCCGGTAGTAAATCTCGATCCGTATTTAAGGACCTGAATAAACAAACGGTTTCCCCGGCAGATTTTGAATTGAATTTATTGTCCCTTTGCTCCATAATAATCAAGGCGGATGGTAAGGTTAACCAAAGGGAACTAAACTATGTGCAACAGTATTTTTTGAGCACTTATGGCAAGGAAAAGGCCAATGCCATTTTCAGGACATTCAATGAAGTTATCAAAAAAAGGGAGTTGTCCACCCAACGGATATGCAATTTTATGGTGCAGCGTACTAGATATGAAGTTCGGTTGCAAATGTTGCATTTTTTGTTCGGTATTGCCCAGTCCGATGGCCAGGTTAGTGGCGCAGAAATACAAAAACTAAGGGAAATTGCTGGCTATCTGCAAATTGGACAGCACGATTTTGAAAGCATTATGGCCATGTTCATTAAATCCGCCGACAATGCTTATAAAATTTTGGAAATTGAAAAGTCAGCTACGGATGATCAAGTAAAAAAAGCCTATCGTACCATGGCCAAAAAATACCATCCAGACCGTGTGGTTACGGAAAATGAGGCCATCCGGAATGGAGCTGAAGAAAAATTCAAGGAAGTACAAAAGGCTTATGAAACCATACAAAAGGAAAGAGGAATATCTTAATCATTAATAATTATGGAAGAATTTTTGTTTTATATTAAACTTGGACTTGACCACGTACTGGATTTAGGTGCCTACGACCATATTTTATTTCTATCTGCATTGGCTGTGCCCTTTACATTTAGGTTTTGGAAGCGAGTGTTGATCTTGGCTACCATCTTTACCGTAGCCCATTGCGTCTCCTTGGCTTTGTCCGTATATGAAGTGATTACTATGGATGTGGGTCTCATAGAATTTTTAATTCCGGTCACCATTTTGTTAACGGCCCTGTTCAATTTTGCATATGTTTATAAAGAAGCTTTGAATGTTGGACTTTTTCTTCACATTTTAGCTACCGCTTTCTTTGGATTAATTCATGGCTTTGGGTTCTCCAACTACTTTAAAATGCTAATGGCCGAAGAAGAAGATAAAATAACGCCATTATTGGGTTTTGCAACTGGTATTGAATTGTCCCAAGTAACAATAATTTTAGTTGTTCTGGCCATTGCGTATATCGTAATGGATTTATTAAAAGTAAAACGCTCAATTTATATCGCCGTTGCCTCGATTTTGATCATTGCCATTACAATACCCTTACTAATTGCAACGTTCCCTATGTAGGGACTTAGGTTAAATTTTATCAAATAAGGTTGTAAGGGTCTTTTAAAGCAGGTATATTTATTTAATTATCACCGTTTTTCGGACAAATGAAGGCGAGCAAACAAGAAAAATACGATAAAGCGTATTTGAGAATGGCCCTAGAATGGGGCAAACTATCTTATTGTAAAAGGAGACAAGTAGGAGCCATTATAGTTAAGAATAGAATGATAATTTCCGACGGATACAACGGAACTCCGACCGGATTTGAAAATTTTTGTGAAGATGATGATGGTTACACCAAATGGTATGTACTGCATGCCGAGGCCAATGCCATCCTTAAAGTTGCCTCATCTACACAATCTTGTGAAGGCGCCACGCTGTACATTACTTTATCACCTTGCAGGGAATGTAGCAAGCTTGTACACCAAGCTGGCATAAAACGTGTGGTATACCAGAATGCATACAAAGACGATTCTGGAATAAAATTTCTGGAAAGGGCAGGGGTAGAGATTGTCCATTTGCCCGTTTTGGAAGAAATGGTTTAATACCATCATTGCTATATGAAAAAAATCAAAGGATATATTTGGCCCACGTTACTTGCTTTGGCGGTGGCTCTCGGTATTTTTATAGGAGGCAAACTCCATTTTAACGATTCTCCGGAGAAACTGTTTTCCACCAATTCCAAAAAAGACAAACTTAATCGACTCATTGACTATATCGACTACGAATATGTGGATGATGTGGATACCGATAGTATTGTAGATGTAACCGTGAACAATATCCTGGGAAAACTAGATCCACATTCTGTCTATATTTCAAAAGATGAAATGGAAGATGTCGCGGAAAGTATGAAAGGTGATTTTGCAGGGATAGGTGTGAGCTTTTATATGTTTAGGGATACAATTACCGTAATAAGAACAATTAAGAACGGCCCAAGTTATATTAGCGGGATAAAACCCGGTGATCGGATCTTAATGGCAGATAGAGACACCCTTTATGGTAGGAGAATTGCCAATGATGATGTGGTATCTAACTTAAAAGGTAAAATCGGTACCAAAGTCAATTTAAAGGTTTTTAGAAAAACAGAAAATAGAATAATGGAAGTTCCCGTGGTACGCGATCGGGTTCCAATCAGGAGTGTGGAAGCTTATTATATGCTTACCAACGAAATGGGATACATCAAAATAAACCGTTTTGCAGAATCTACATTTAAGGAATTCAAAGATGCGCTCAGGAAATTGAAATTGAAAGGAGCGGAGAAATTAACTTTGGACCTAAGGGACAACCCTGGAGGTTATTTAGGTATTGCCGAGAAATTGGCCGATGAGTTTTTAAGAGAGGATAAGCTGATCTTGTTTACCAAGAACAAAAAAGGTAGGATAAAAAAAGCGTATGCCACAAATAAAGGAGACTTTGAGGATAAACCGGTGTATGTGTTGATTAATGAGCGTTCTGCTTCTGCCAGTGAGATTATTGCAGGAGCATTGCAGGATAACGATATAGGGACCATTGTGGGCAGGCGTTCGTTCGGAAAAGGTTTGGTGCAACGAGAAATGGATTTGGGGGATGGCTCTGCCGTAAGATTGACCATCTCTAGATACTACACACCTACCGGAAGGTCTATCCAAAGATCATATAAAAATGGCAACCATGATTATTATAAAAGATTTATGGAGCGCTATAATAATGGAGAGCTGACTTCTGCAGATAGCATTAAGGTTGCCGACTCGTTAAAATTTGTAACACCAAAAGGTAAAGTTGTTTATGGTGGTGGCGGTATTATTCCAGATGTTTTTGTTCCCATTGGAAGTAATCAGGAAGAAGCCATTGAAAGTATGGACGATACCTATCAATTTTTTGCCCGGTTTGTGTTCGAGCATTTGGAAGAGGACAGAACCCTGTATGATGGATATACCCAAAATCAATTTTTAGATGAGTTTACCGTTGATGACATCCTCTTTGATAGGTTTATCCAATTTGTGCTAGATCGCAAGATAAAACTGGACTTCTATGCCTATGAAGATAAGATAAAGGCTTATTTAAAGGCCAATATTGCGGAGCAACTATACTCGCCAAACCTTTCAGCGCAAATTAAAGGGGAGTATGACCCCATGCTTAAAAAAGTGAAAGTATTGGACAAAGCCGATATAGACCAATCCCAACTTGGTGTTGTGGAAGTTAAGCCTTAATTTATTTTTTGAGCTTCTTGTCAATCTTTTTTGAAGTCAAGGAAATCATCATAAGGACTATGGCACATAATGAAGCCAAAATCCCAATTAAGGCAATGGTACTATCACCCTGAATCGGGTTTTCAAAATCAACCATGGTCACATTGTATGCAATAAGCCCCAACGCAAGTATAATTATTACTATAGCAAAAGTCCTGTTCATATTAATGTTTTACGCACTGTGTGTCATAAGTTCGTTAATATTGGTGGCAAATAGCTTTACCGCAATCGCCAATAGAATAACACCGAAAACTTTCCGTATGATGTTAAGCCCGTTTTTTCCCAATATACGCTCAATTTTGGCACTGGATTTTAATACAATGTACACAAAGATAACGTTTATAATTATGGCTACTATAATGTTCTCTACTTGATATTCCGCACGTAGGGACAGAATGGAAGTCAAGGTTCCCGCTCCAGCTATAAGAGGAAAAGCTATCGGCACAATAGATGCAGTTTCCGGCTCATCGTCTTTGTAAAGGGTTATGCCCAAAATCATTTCAATGGCAAGGAAAAAGATGATGAAAGCACCTGCTACGGCAAATGAGTTTACATCGATGCCGATCAACGAAAGAATACTCTCCCCAACAAACAAAAAAGCAATCATAATACAAGTTGCCACAATCGAAGCTTTTTCCGATTGCACGTGACCCACTTTGCTTCGTAACGATAAAATTATAGGGATACTTCCTAAAATATCGATAACGGCAAACAAAATCATTCCAGCGGTAGCAATTTCTTTAATGTCAAAATTCATTTCGTTGTTTTTTTCGGACGGCAAATTTACGTTTAAAAATTACTTTTGGATTAAATAAATGTTTATAAATCACCAATTTTTTGTTTTCAATTACCTTTGCCCCAAAAGTAGATGGCCATATGTTCCAGATAGGGAAAACTATTGTATCGGAAGAGATATTGAAAAACGACTTTGTTTGCAACTTAAACGCCTGTAAAGGAGCTTGTTGTGTTGGTGGCGAGTATGGAGCTCCCTTAGATGATTCGGAGACGGATAAGCTGGTCAATATTTATCAGGATGTGAAACCGTTTTTACGTCCTGAAGGAATTAATGCAATTGAAGAACAAGGAGCCTTTGTAAAAGGTGAAGACGGTGAGTGGGAAACCCCTTTGATAAACAAAAACGAGTGCGCCTACGTGATTTTTTCCAAAGATGGAATTGCAAAATGTGGTTTGGAAGCCGCTTATGAAGCTGGAGCCACGAAATGGAAAAAACCTATCTCTTGTTATTTATACCCGATCAGAACCAGGGAATACTCGGAATTTACAGCTGTAAATTACCATAAATGGGAAATCTGTGACCCTGCCTGTGCATTGGGCGAGGAGCTAAAAGTGCCCATATATAAGTTTGTTAAAGATGCCCTTATTAAAAAGTTTGGAAAAGCTTGGTATCGAGAATTGGAAGAGGTAGCTGCCGAAAATATCAAATAGTAGGTATATCCAAAATCACTTTGGTCCCTTTTGGGTTTCCATTTTCGTCGAATAGATCCATAATGGCCACATCAAATTTGTTTTGATAATCTTTGGCAAAATTGGCCAATCTTTCCTTGGTAATGTGTATGCCCAAAGATTTTCTTTTAAGCACTCTGTTTTCCTTGTTTACCTCTGCCATTGTTCTGCCCACGCCATTGTCAACAATTTCTATGGAAACGTGCCCTTTGTTCTTGTGCTTTACATTTATCCGTATTTTTTTATCCCCATCTTTTGGCGATAATCCATGCCATAAAGAGTTTTCCAAAAAGGGCTGTAAAGTTAACGAAGGAATTTTGATGTTATCAACATTAATGTTTTCCTCAACCTCTATTTTGAAGTCGATTTCGTTGGAAAACCTAATATTTTCAATATTCATATAAAGTTCCATAGTGCCCAATTCTTCCGATAATGGAATTTCTTTTTGGGAGGAAGCTTCCAAAATTTTTCGCACTAGCTTAGAAAATTTGTTGAGGTAATGAACCGCGTTTTTTTGTTCATTGTTTATGATATAAAGTTTGATAGAGTTTAAGGAGTTGAACAAAAAATGTGGGTTCATTTGACTGCGCAACATTTTTTGCTCCAAGGTAAGGACCCTTTTTTCGTTTTTACTCTCATATTGGCGATATAGAATGTAAAGGATGGATGATATAAGCCCAACGATCAATGCACTGACCAAGAGCGTGGTTTGGTTCTTTTTTAATCGTAGGCGAACTATCTCATTTTCTTTGGCGAGAACAGCAATTTGGTTGTTTTTCTTGTCATTTTCGTATCTAACAATAATATCGTTCATGTAACGAAGATTGGTAGCGCTGGAAATTTGTTTGTCGTACTCATCAGCTTTTTTATAATACTCGTACGCCATTTTAAAGTCGCCCCTAGTGTTCTCAAGTTCTGATAATTTCTCGTGCCCATAAAGGATATTACTGGGAATATTTCGGTTTTGGGCCATTTTTAGACCTTCCTGAATATACTTTTCTGCCTGGTCATAATTGGACAACTTGGTGTGGGCCCACCCTGTATTGATAAAGACCAAAGAAGTTATAGAATAGTCACCTATCTTTTTGGACTCTTCCAGTAATGGTTCCAAAAGCACCAAGGCCAAGTACGGCATATCTTGTTTTAGATAAATTTGTGCCAAACTGTTCTTACAGATTACACGACCAATGTTGGAATCAATTTCTTCGTTGTAAGCCAATGATTTTCTATAGTTTTCAAGAGCGCCTTCCAGATTGCCTTTTTCTTCCAGACAATGTCCAATATTTTGATGATTTATTGCCAATCCAAGTTTATTGTCAAGTTCTTCCTCTAACTTTAAGGCTCTTTCGAACTGTAAAATAGCCAAATCATACTGTTCAAGCGTTTGATAAAGGTTCCCTATGCCATTTAGGGCAACATTAATGCTTCTTTTAATGTGGTTGGAAGGGTTTTCTATCTGTTCGGCCAATTCCAATGCACGTTGGTTATAGTCTAAAGCAGTTTTTATTGCATCCGTACGTCTGTGAACTACTCCGAGCATATTTAGACTAAGAACCCTAAAATCGATATTGTTTGCTTTCTCGGAAATGGCCAGTGCCTGCTCGTGTAGTTTTGCCGCTTTTTCGTATTGCGAAATATTCCTGTATTTCATACCTAACTGGTTCAGGGCATAAGCCTGACCTTCTGGGTAATTTTTTTCCTTGCTCAAATTGGTGAAATACCGTAACAGGGTAGTATCCCTTTTGTCAGAAGAAAGTTCCTTGTCCAAAGACTCATAGGTCTTGGGTTGGAGTTGGACAAGTGCTTTAGCTTTTTCAATAAAATCCTCTGGAACCTCCTGCGCAGGCAATACTTGAAAACCGAATAAAAGCAATAGAAAAAACAAGATGGTTCTTTGCATTCGATGTCGGCTTCCGATCTGTTTAAAATTTTCTATAGGCACGGGAACATTGTGGGATTAAAGCTTGTCCAAAAAATCAGATTTTTTTTGTCGGGAAACTGGGATTTTATGATTGGATTCCAAAACTACGTAACCGTCTGTTTTAAGAAACTCTTTTATTTTGTTCAGATTGATGATATAAGAATTATGAATCCTAAAAAAGCTGCTATCAGGTAAAAGTGCATTTACCTCTTTTAGTTTTTTGGTAAGTAAGATTTTTTGTCCATTAGTCAAAAAAATGGTGCTGTAATTGCCATCAGACTCTGCATACAAAATTTCCTCACTGTTCAAAAAAACCAATTTGCCATCCGTGTTGATGGTTATTTTTTTGCTTTGGGATTCTGCGTTGAAGTTAAGCAATATTTTTTCTAACCGATCAGCAGTCAGGTTTTTGGCATTGAACTTTTTTATTTTTGCAATGGTTTCTTCCAAATCGTCCGAATCAATCGGTTTTAGAAGATAGTCGATAGCTTCGTTCTTTAATGCTTGCAGCGCATATTGGTTGTAGGCAGTAGTGATAACAACGGGGAAATCCTTGTTCTTCAGGTTTTTTATAAACTGAAACCCATCCATCGCCGGCATTTCAATATCCAAAAACAAACAATCAGGTGTATTTTGCTCCAAATAGGCCAGGGCTTCGCGTGCATCGGTAAAGGATGCAACAATATGGACTTCATCGCTTAGGTTGGTAAGTTCCCAACTTAAACTCTGTAAGGCCTTGATTTCGTCATCAACTATTACAGCTTCTAGCATAATATGGTATAGGTAATATCAAATTTAGAATTATTCCTTATATAGTACTAAAATTATGTGTTAATGGATCTTCAGCACGTATAGTTGGTATAAAAAGTAAAATCAAGGGAAATACTCACCGTTTTAAGTGACTAACTTGTGAACACTACGGATTTTGGCTACAAACCTCAGAAACAAAAAACCGATTATACATAAAAAAGTGCAGTTTATACATCGACCTCATATCTAAGGTCCTTTGTAATATATATTTGGCATGTCAAAAATTTAAGGAGAACTTAAATAACCATAAAATGAAAAAGTGTACAATATTGTTCCTGATTTTGATAGTGGCTTTGATTTTTGCCGCCGTTTCAGAAAAGAATAGTGCCGAATTAAGTTCGGATTGGAATAATGTAGTTGCAAAGAAGTAATCTTGTAACCGTATTGTTTGCTCTTATAAATTTTGTATTACCAATAATTGTACGGCCAAAGCAACCAATCTTTTGATTGTATTAACCGCTTGCACGATTATATCTTCAGTTTGGTCACAATCTGATTTGATTTTAGGTTTCGGGGGAACTACCTAGGACAATAAAGGATTTTGAATGAGCATGATTGAAGGGGCCGTACTCTTGGTAATATAACACAGTTCATCATAAAAGAGAGACCGGGTAAGTTTACTTATTCGGTTTTTTTGTTTTCTACAAATACACTTCCATAGCTTCGAAATACAGTTAACACGCCTAGATGTCAACATTTTGTGTTAAAAACTTTGCGCCATATATAGCACAGGAGCCTTTTAAATTTCAAGGCATTTTTAAATATTTGCACCAGTTGTTCAAGACGTTAAAATCTTGTCCACAATAATTCCATTTTTTGACCATATAGTATAACATTTGATTTCTATAGATGAAACTCAAGGTACTATAGAATAACGGTCAAAAATAAATGGTGTAAGCGTACTGATATTTTCGGTACTTGTGATAGTGTTTATTGATTTAATACCTCGGATAAGTTCACCCCACAATAGAACATTCCGAGGTTTTTTTGTAAAAAAGCATAAAAAAAAGCCTCCGATAAGGGAGGCTTTACAATTCTAATTAATCAAAACTTATAGTGACCAAGCTTTACCACTGGTCAATGTGTTAACATCTTCACAGCCAATATATTCACCAGGTATGGGTAAATAAGCCAAGACTTCTTCACCAACATATTCTGTATTTTTATAGGCCCAAGTTGCCAAATCTCTAAGTTCATGAGCAAAGGATATACGAGCAATCTCATCATCCAAGGTAGCTTCCCCGCCTTCCATAATGGCTTGCATATAACTCATAATGGCTTCGGTCTGCAATTCTTCTTCTTGGTCGGTGCGTTTTTTTAAATACATTCCAAGTGCAGGTTCAATATCTCCGGGTTCAATATCCATCAAAGTGCTTTTGCCTGAATCTAACAAAACTTTATCATAGAAATTGTTCATTTTCATGATGACAAAATCTCTTTGCTCCAATGGCATAACTTCATCCAAGTAAGCATCGATAAATACATGTACATTCATTTCAGTCGCTGATGGCGTTTCTGTTTTGGGCAGTATTACATCCAACGTTTGTGCCATGGCATACCCCTGTTCTTTGCTAAGGAAACTTGGTGCCCATTCGGCATAAGCTGGTTTGTTTTTACAGCTTTGTAGTACTGATAATAATGTGGGCGTGGCCACGGCATAACCGAAAGCCAACCCCATATTTTTAAGTGCTGATCTTCTTTCCATTATATATTTCCTTTTTTAAGTTCTTGGGCGGCGTGGTTAGCTGCCCTTGCCGTAAATGCCATATAGGTTAAAGACGGGTTTACACAACTAGCAGAGGTCATAAAGGCACCATCGGTCACATATACGTTACTACATCCGTGTACTTGGTTGTATCCATTTACAACAGAAGTCTTTGGGTCGCGACCCATACGGGCAGTTCCCATTTCGTGAATCCCAAGTCCAAGGGCATAAGGGTTATCGTAAGGGGTAATATCTTTTGCACCGGCCTTTTCCAACATTTGAACAGCTTGTTCTTGCATGTCCTTTCGCATATTGATCTCATTCTCACGAATCTCTGCATCAAAAGTTACGGTAGGTAAGCCCCATTGGTCTTTTTTATCGTAATCCAATGTCATTTTATTGTCGTGGTAAGGTAGGATTTCACCAAAAGCAAGCATGTTCATCGTCCATCCTCCAGGAGTGAGTACAGCATCTTTATAGTCTTTACCAAAAGAAGCTTCGGCGACCAATTCTTCATAATTGCCCCTTCCGGCTCCACCTTGGTAACCGTAGCCGCGAACAAAGTCTTTCATATCACTGGAGCCACCTAGGTTTCTAAATCGTGGCACATAAATGCCATTAGGTTTTCTGCCTTTATAATATTTGTCTTCGTATCCGTCAAATTTACCCGATGCGCCCACCAAAAAATGGTGGTCCATTACATTGTGGCCTAATTCACCTGAATCGTTCCCCAAACCATTTGGAAACCTATCTGATTTGGATTGCATTAAAATAGAAGTGGAAGAAATGGCCGAAGCACAAAGGAAAATTACTTTAGCCTTGAACTCGAATTCTTCTTTCGTCTCCCGATCTATAACTTTGACCCCAATTGCTTTTTTAGTATTTGCATCATAAATCACTTCGTGTACAATGGAATCTGGTCTTAGGGTCATGTTTCCTGTAAGCTCCGCAGCGGGCAGGGTTGAAGAAACACTGCTAAAATATGCTCCGAACGGACATCCTCTAATACATCTATTTCTAAATTGGCAACGTACACGACCATCACCGTCAAATTGTTTGTCACTGTTAATATGTGCTACCCTTCCTGCGGTGATTACCCGACCATCAAAATTTTCAGCAACTTTATCTCTCACATGGTCCTCTACGCAATTGAGTTCCATCATAGGTTCAAACTTTCCATCAGGTAATTGAGGCAAGCCTAAATTTTCACCGGAAACTCCGATATAACTTTCAACTTTATCGTACCATGGTGCTATATCCTTGTAACGAACAGGCCAATCTACAGCGATGCCTTCATTCTTATTTGCCGAGAAATCAATATCGCTCCAACGGTAACTGTGGCGGCCCCACATAATGGAACGACCACCAACATGGTAGCCACGCATCCAATCAAAACGCTTTGTTTCGTTGTAAGGATGTTCCAAATCGTTCACAAACCAGTGTTTGGATGCAGCTCCGGTAGTATATCCTGTCCTGGATTGTTTTTCTTGTTTTTCAATATCTTCTCGTGTGGCTTTACCTCCATGGGGAAAATCCCAAGGATCCATATTAGCTGTGGGATAATCCTCACGGTGCTTTACCATGGGTCCACGCTCCAAGACCAAAGTCTTGAGGCCATTTTCGCACAACTCTTTGGCAGCCCAACCTCCACTGATACCCGTTCCTACCACGATGGCATCATAGGATTCCTGCTCCTGATTGTAATAAAACTTGCTCATTTATTCGGATTGTTTAATTGCTAAATGTATTAATTATTAAATTAATTTTCTACATTTAATCCCTATGTTTATTGGGAATTCAGCACTATAACGTTGTAGTTTTTGGATTCTTATCGAAATTAACTAATATAAAAATATGAACAGAAGTAGTTTAGCACAAAAAAGTTTTATCACGCTAATTGTAATGGCTTTTTTAGGATTTTATTCCTGTAAACAAAATCCTAAAAAAGAAACAACTGAAGAGAACATTGTAGCAGAAGTGACCAATGATGAGTCAAAAGCAGAGATTAAACTCTCTTTGGCACAATGGTCCATCCATAAAATGATTTTAGAAGAAGGTGTAGATCCATACACTTTTGCAGCGAAAGCCAGTGAATGGGGCTTTGAAGGGCTGGAATATGTGAGCGGCCTATATTATGAGGAACTACAAGCTGCTAATTTTTCTGAAGAAGCCATGGACAACTGGGTAGAAAAAAGCAAAACTGAAAGTGAGAAATATGGTTTAAAAAACCTATTGATCATGGTAGATGGACAAGGGGATATCGCAGTTGCCGATGAAGCCAAACGAAAAGAAGCCGTTGAAAACCACTATAAATGGGTAGATGCCGCTGCCGCCTTAGGCTGCCACTCTATTCGTGTAAACTTGAACGGAAGCATGGAACCCGAAGTATGGATGCCGGCTTCTGTTGCCGGACTTACGCAATTGGCTACCTACGCGAAGGATAAGAACATCAATATTATAGTAGAAAACCATGGAGGGCCTTCCTCCAATGGGCAACTATTGGCCGAGGTTATGGAGCAAGTGGGAATGGACAATTGTGGCACTTTGCCAGATTTTGGCAATTTCTGTATAAAAAGAGAAGCCGGGGATTATTATTCGTCTAAATGCTTGGAAGAATACGACCGTTATAAGGGAACCAAAGAATTGATGCCATATGCCAAAGGTGTAAGTGCCAAATCTTATAATTTTGATGAAGAAGGAAATGAAACCAAAGTGGATTATCCAAGAATAATGGACATTGTTTTGGATGCAGGTTACGAAGGTTTTGTAGGTGTGGAATATGAAGGATCAGAGATGAGCGAGGAAGAAGGGATTTTGGCAACCAAAAAATTATTGGAAAGAATATTGGAATAATCCATCTGGTTTAAAAGATGAAAGGTTTTTTTAACAAATTCCGGATCACAATTATTATTGTAACAGCAAAATAATACATCAGTGTGGGAACCAAGACAAGGTTCCTGAAGATTGTTTTAAACTTTTTGGCTATACTCAATGCCCATCATAATTGGAACATAGAATATTGGAAATTCCATTCCAGTTTGGAGTAGGGAATTAACATGATATTGATGCAAGGGAAAAGATCGATAACGAAAATTAGTGTACCTCTTTTGAAATTGTTTCCAATACGAATAATTTTGACAAGTGAATGGAATATGTGAATAATGGGGGAATCCGTTTTTCCATATAATCAATCATTCCACACACCATAGTGCATAGATTATGATGATAAATTAAGGATTGGAGCTCGAACCTTTGGACCACATATTTTATACAAGAAACAACTAACTAAATACATAACATGAATATTAAAACCAAATTTCAACTATCATTTATGATGTTCCTCGAGTTCTTTATTTGGGGAGGGTGGTTCGTGACCTTGGGAACTTTTTTGGGTAATAATTTACAGGCAACCGGAGGAGAAATAGCCCAAGCATTTTCCACACAATCTTGGGGAGCTATCATCGCACCGTTCATTATCGGGCTGATTGCAGATAGGTACTTTAATGCAGAGCGTATTTTAGGTGTACTGCATTTGTTTGGAGCCATCTTAATGTATCAAATGTACCAAACCACAGAATTTTCGATGTTCTATCCTTATGTTTTGGGATATATGATCTTATACATGCCGACTTTGGCTTTGGTCAATTCCATATCGTTTAACCAAATGAAAGATCCTGCAAAAGAATTTTCCCCAATAAGGGTTTTTGGAACCATAGGTTGGATCGTAGCAGGTCTTGTAATAAGTTATGTTTTCGTCTGGGACGCACCAGAGAGCTTGGAAGCGGGATTGTTGAAAAACACCTTTTTAATGGTTGGGATTGCCTCGGCAATTCTGGGGCTGTTCAGTTTTACATTGCCTAAAACACCACCAACTGTGGACAAAAGTGAAAAGGTGACCATTTCCGGTATGTTGGGATTGGATGCACTTAAACTTTTAAAAGACAAAAATTTCTTGGTGTTTTTTATATCGTCAGTTTTAATCTGTATCCCATTGGCTTTTTATTACCAAAATGCAAATCCGTTTTTATCAGAGATTGGCGTTAATAATCCAACAGGTAAAATGACTATTGGACAAGCATCGGAAGTAATTTTTATGCTTTTGTTACCATATTTCTTTACCAAGTTTGGGTTTAAAAAAACAATTTTGGTAGGAATGTTGGCATGGACAATTAGATATTTGTTGTTCGCCTACGGAAATGCGGGAGATTTGGCATTCATGCTCATTACAGGAATCGCTTTGCATGGAATCTGTTATGACTTCTTCTTTGTATCTGGACAAATATATACCGATACCAAAGCAGGGGAAAAATATAAAAGTGCCGCTCAGGGACTGATCACTTTGGCTACCTATGGCGTGGGAATGTTAATTGGATTTTGGATAGCAGGTCAAATCACGGATTCTTTCTTATTGGAAGATGGCAACCACGTGTGGGAAAGCATATGGATGTACCCTGCTGGATTTGCCGCAGTTGTATTTGTCCTATTTGCACTAGTATTTAAAAACGAAAAAGTAGAATATAAATCATAAAAAAATATGGCTGAAAAGATTAGACTTGGAATTCTTGGAGGAGGCGGTGATTCTCTAATTGGAGTGTTGCACAGGGTAGCATCCTTCATTAACGATAATTATGAAATTGTTGGGGCTGTTTTCAACCCAAACCACGAAGACAGTTTGGCGTTTGCAAAGGAGATAGATATCCCCACCAATCGTATTTACAAGGATTTTGACACCTTGGTAGAGGAGGAGATGAAATTGCCCGAAGATCAGCGTATCCAGGTTTGCTCTATTCTTACCCCGAACTTTCTTCATTTTCCAATGGCAAAGAAATTGTTGGAAAACGGATTTAATGTCATCTGTGAAAAACCTATGACCACTACGTATGAAGAGGCCAAGGTTTTACAGGAAACCTTGAAAAAGGCAGGATCTGTATTTGCGGTCACTCATACTTATACGGGGTACCCAATGGTGCGTCAAATGAGGGAGATGATCAAGGAAGGGGTTATTGGAAAGGTTCATAAAGTGGATGCTCAATATTATCAAGGTTGGATGAACCCCATTATCCATGATAAAGAAAAGAGAGGCACTGTTTGGAGGCTTGATCCAAAAAAAGCAGGAATAAGCTCCTGCATGGGGGATATTGGAGTACATGCATTTAATATGATAGAGTACACGACCGGACTAAAGGTACAATCATTATTGTGTGATTTTAACTACTTGTATGATGACAACCAAATGGACATGGATGGTACGGCACTTATCCGTATGGACAAGAATGTAAAGGGAATTATTAGGGCAAGTCAAGTTGCCACTGGAGAAGAGAATAACTTGTCCATTGCCATTTATGGCCAAAAAGGAGGACTAAAATGGCAACAAGAAAACCCCAATTACCTTTATAAATTGAACGACCCTGAACCGTTACAGGTATACAAACCCGGACATGAGTACAATTCTGAACTGTCCTTGAATGGAACTAAATTGCCCCCAGGACATCCTGAAGGTATTTTTGATGCAATGGCCAATATTTACTTGGGAGTTGCCAAAGCCATTCGTGGTGAAGCATACAATAGTGGGGAATTCCCAACCATTACGGATGGGGTTCGTGGTCTCAATTTTATCGAGAACACCGTGGCTTCTCACAAACAAGGGAACATTTGGGTGGATATGGATGATTAATCCACATCAATTTTAAGTATTATTGATGGCTGCTTGAAAAGGTATAAAAGGCTTATTCTAGATTTATTTCAGAACCTCATTTATTCAAATATGGAGTATGAGTACCTGAAGTAAGTTCAGGTTGACGAACCCTTTTCGAGCAGCTATTATTTTTTATAGAGCATTTCAAACTCCTCAAAAACCACGATCATACTTTCCTTTGGTGTTTTGCCAAATTGAGTAAGCTCTTGTGCAAATTGATCCCAATGCGCTTTTTTCCAATAGTCCAAACTTTTATCGCCTTCACCCTCAAGGCGTGCATGTTCTTCCCTTACACTAAAATAAGGTAGCAGTTTTACGGCAGTGGTACGTATTATGCACAAGGCATTGCCCTCCCAGTCGGTTACCACATAAAAATCTCCAATTTTGGGCAATGGCTCATTACGGAGCTGCATTCCTTTTAAGGAATGTGTTGTTGCCCTTTTGGTTTCTTTACAAGTCAAATCTGCACTGCGGTTGGCATCTATTTCATTGTCATAAAAACGAATCACTTTGGGTGCATCCTCGGAAGCAAACTCCAAATGGGCATCCAAAAAGTCGCCCCAAAGATTACGGGCAGAAGCGTTTTCCATAAGTAGTATTTAAAAAACGGTAAGTTGTTTTAATTGTTGTTGAATTCCTATATTTATGTTTTGCTACAGACGGTGTAAAAATAACATAGTTTTTTTCTTAAATATAGAAGATAAATCCTAATTAGGTATGGATTTATAAATTCCTTAAAATCAAATTAAATGAAAACAATAAAAGGACCGGCCGTATTTTTGGCGCAATTTGTTGATAGCCAACCACCATTTAATACTTTGGATGGTATATGCAGATGGGCCTCCGACCTTGGTTACAAAGGGATTCAGATACCAACAACAGAATCTTTCTTGATCGATTTGGACAAAGCTGCAGAGAGTCAAGATTACTGCGACGAACTCAAAGGTAAAATCAATTCCTACGGATTGGAAATTACTGAATTGTCCACACATTTACAGGGACAATTGGTTGCTGTACACCCCGCCTATGATATTATGTTTGATAATTTTGCGCCAGGTGCCCTAAAGGGCAAGCCCAAGGAACGAACCAAATGGGCTGTAGATCAGGTAAAAAAAGCGGCAACGGCCAGTCGAAGGTTGGGACTAAATGCCCACGCAACTTTTTCCGGCTCACTTTTGTGGCATACCATGCACCCATGGCCACAAAGACCAGATGGGCTTGTAGAAATGGGCTTTGAAGAATTGGCCAAACGATGGATGCCCATCCTAAATCACTTTGATGAAGAAGGCGTCGATGTTTGTTATGAAATCCATCCAGGGGAGGATTTACACGATGGGGATACATTTGAACGTTTTTTGGAAGCTACCGGCAATCACAAACGGGTTAATATTCTATACGATCCAAGCCACTTTGTACTGCAACAACTGGATTATATTGAGTACATCGATTTCTATCATGAGTTTATTAAATCTTTCCATGTAAAGGATTCTGAGTTTAACCCAACAGGCAAAAAAGGGGCGTTTGGAGGGTATAACGATTGGGGTGATAGGGCCGGCCGATACCGTTCCTTAGGAGATGGTCAAATCGATTTTAAGACCATTTTCTCAAAATTGACCCAATACGGTTGCGATGTCTGGGCGGTGATGGAATGGGAATGCTGCATTAAAAGTCCGGAACAAGGAGCACGTGAGGGAGCTAAATTTATACAAGACCATATCATTGAGGCAACCACAAAAACCTTCGACGATTTTGCTGGAGGTGATGTAGACGAACAAAAACTAAAAAATATTTTGGGATTATGAGAAAAATAACGCTGTTCTTGGCATTGGCCATGACTTTTGCCTGTAAGGAAAAACCAAAAGAAAGTAAAGAGGAGATAAAAGAAGAGATTGAAATGACAGAGACAAAGGAATCCGACTGGATTGTATTGTTCGATGGAACCACTTTTGATGGTTGGCACATGTACAACGGTGGTGAAGTTGTAGAGCCCTGGAAACTGGAAGACGGTACAATGATTTTCTATCCGCCGGAAAATAGGGAAGAGGGTGTTTCTTATAATTTGGTTACTGACAGGGAATTTACCGACTTTGTACTTACGTTGGAGTGGAAGATATCCGAAGCGGGCAATAGTGGTATTTTTTGGAGTGTCAAAGAAGACGAAAAGTATGGACAACCGTATTTAACGGGTCCAGAAATACAGGTATTGGACAATGATGGACATCCCGATGCACAAAATGGAGAAGATCGTTTGGCCGGGGCACTGTATGATATTGTGCCACCAGCGGCCAATACCGTTAAGGGGGCAGGCGAATGGAATGCCATTGAATTGATGATCGATCATAAGGCCAACCAAGGACATGTGGTGATGAACGGCACCAAAATTGTTGCATTTCCATTACATGGCTCTGAGTGGGATGATTTGGTGGCCCATTCAAAATTTGCAGAATGGGAAGGTTTTGGTGTGTTCAAAACAGGAAAGATCGGATTGCAAGACCATGGTGATGTAGTATCCTTCAGAAATATCAAAATAAAAGAATTGTAACGTTTAAATTAGAGAGGTATTTTAATCTTGGTTAAGGCATACGGTTCTATATGACACAAACTAAAGTTTAGTAGTAGTGTCAAAAAACCATAACTCCGTACCCTCTTAAGCATCAGAATCATGGGAGTAATAAAAAGATAAATGTAGAAATATATCGATCAGGGAGAGCTGAATCAGTATTTTGCACCCATGCCGCAATATAAATCCCCAAAGGCCAAAACCTATTTTGGTTACCTTTGGCAAAAATTATCATATATATATGATTCAATCCATGACAGGCTTTGGGAAGCACGTAGTTCAGCTTCCTTCTAAAAAAATTACGATTGAGCTAAAATCGCTCAACAGCAAAAACTTGGATATCAATGCTAGACTTCCACAATTTTATAGGGAAAAGGAGCTGGAGCTTCGAAAAATAATAGCCAGTGCTTTGGACAGGGGCAAAGTGGACTTTAACCTTTATGTTGAAATTACGGGGGAGGAAACCACGGCCGAGGTCAATAAAGGTGTGGTAAAGAATTATATGGAGCAATTGGCGGATATTGTTCAAGGGGAAGATGTAAAGTTATTGGAGATGGCTTTGCGGATGCCGGACACCCTTAAAACCGACAAAGACGATATTGACGAAGAGGAATATACGGCCATAACCGAAGCTTTGGACAAAGCACTTTCCAAAATAGTGGAGTTCCGTAATGAGGAAGGAAAAATGCTAGAGCAGGATTTTGCTATGAGAGTCAAGAGTTTAAACGATCTTTTGGAAGCAGTAAAAGCAATGGATCCCGAACGTTTGGCAACGGTTAGGGAACGATTGGAGAAAGCTGTTGCCGATCTTAAAGTAGACCTCGATGCTAATAGGTTCGAACAAGAGTTGATCTACTATCTCGAGAAATACGACATTACCGAAGAGAAGGTTCGTTTGGCCAACCATTTACAATATTTCGAAACCACCATGAACTCCAAAGATTCCAATGGAAAAAAGTTAGGGTTCATTTCCCAAGAAATTGGAAGAGAGATCAACACCATTGGTTCCAAGGCCAATTATGCCCCAATGCAGCAATTGGTGGTACAGATGAAGGACGAATTGGAAAAAATTAAGGAACAAATGCTCAATGTGCTATGACGGAAGGTGGTAAACTTATTATTTTTTCAGCTCCTTCAGGGAGTGGAAAAACCACTATAGTAAAACATTTATTAGATCAACCGGAATTGAATTTGGCGTTTTCCATATCGGCAACCTCACGTCCTCGAAGAGGAAAAGAAAAAAATGGGGTCAATTATTATTTTATGTCGGTCTCACAATTTAAAAGACACATAAAAGACGGTGATTTTTTAGAATGGGAGGAAGTGTACCGCGATAATTTTTATGGTACGCTGAAAACTGAGGTGGAACGGTTGTGGGCAGAAGGTAAAAATGTGATTTTTGATATTGATGTATCAGGCGGACTTCGGATCAAAAAGAAGTTTCCAGAAAAAACATTGGCCGTTTTTGTAAAGCCGCCCAGTGTTGATGAACTAAAGATCAGACTAAAAAAGCGTAGTACCGAAAGCGATGATAAAATAAATATGCGGATTGCAAAAGCATCCGTAGAATTGGCCACGGCTCCCCAGTTTGATAAAATCATTAAAAACTACGATCTGGATGTTGCTTTGAATGAAGCCCATAAGTTGGTTGCAAAGTTTGTGGGTGCCGAAATTCCTGATTCTAAAGAACAGTAGAATATGAAAAAGGTAGGGCTCTTTTTTGGGACCTTTAACCCAATACATATAGGCCATTTGGTAATAGCGAACCATATGGCGGAGTTTTCCGATCTAACTGAGGTTTGGTTCGTTATTACACCGCAAAGTCCTTTTAAGGTGAAGCAATCACTTTTGGACAACAACCATCGTTATCAAATGGTTTTCGAAGCGGTTCAGGATTATCCAAAGTTAAAACCCAGTAAAATAGAGTTTGACCTGCCTCAACCTAACTACACCACCAATACATTGGCACATTTAGATGAAAAGTATGGAAAAGACCACCAATTTTCGCTGATAATGGGGGAGGATAACTTAAAGAGTTTCCATAAATGGAAAAATTACGAAACCATTTTGGAACAGTACGCTATACATGTGTACCCAAGGATTTCGCATATGGATATAGTGCATCAATTTGAGGGTCATCCAAAAATAACCAAGGTAGACGCCCCAATTATGGAGATTTCATCAACATTTATCCGTAAATCACATAAAGCGGGAAAAAATATTCGTCCAATGCTCCCTTATTCCGTTTGGAAATATATGGATGAGATGAATTTTTACAGGTAACTAAACCTATTGTTCAACAATTCAGCCTTTTTCTAAAGTATCGGTTCCTAAGTATTTATCATCCTTGTTCATGTACCATGCCCTTGTTTTGGGCATCTTTATGCCATTGATGTCTTCCAATCCTTCTAAAAGAATATATTCACCATCATTTGTGCTTTCATCGTGGTAAAATTGATAAACTTCCATGGCATAGGTGGTGGGGTCAAAATAAAAATACCAAGTATCCTCACCCACCTCTGCGTCGTAAGTGACTTTTAAAACCACATATTCTTTTCCTTTAAAGGTCTTTTGTAGAGCTTTGGGATCAAGGTGGGTTCCAGGGTCGTTAAGCTTCATGGGAAGTCCGTATAAGTACGTATAATAATTTTTCATGAAATTGCCACGTTCACAATTTAAACTTAATTGCTCCGCTTCTTCCTCTGAAAAATCCTCGCTTCCGTTCAAAGTTATCTCGCAAGATGTACCATGTAATTGATAGGTATATGAATTTTCACCTTGATCCACGGTCAATACAAATTTCTGTTGAGGAAAATCCACGTCAATGATACTGGTGCGCTTGGGACGGCTAGGGGTTTCCATAACCACCTTGAAAGAGGTATTTAAATGCTCCCAATTTCCATTGGGGTCGTGAAATGCAATGGCATTTTTTAAAACTTCTTCAGCTGATTGAGCTTGCGTTTGAAGTGAAGGAATAAACAAAAAACCAACAAGCAAAATTATTGAGCAATACCTTTTCATGTCAAATGCGATTATTTGACATGAAAGATACTATTTTATTTTATGTCTATCGTGGCAGGTTCAACAGAACTGTCGTGTTCTCGGTAGTATTGTTCCAATAGGTTCATCATTGCGGTAATTAAATCTCTGGTTTCAAGCAAAAGCGAGAAGTACAGTGTCGTGTTTTTTGGGCTTGATTCCTCCGTTCTTGTTCTTGAAACTTGAAGGTCAATTTTTTGAGATACCAAATCGTAAAGTTCTTGCTTGGAATCCAAAATGGCACCTATTTGTTCAAAGGATTTTTCTTCAAACGCTTTTTCGGTACTATTAAAAATTTCTTCCAACTTTAGATCAATTTCCTTTAGTTCCTTGATTTGGTTGTACTTAAGTTTTTTATGGTTGTTGTGCACATGATTATGACTTACCTTGCCTATATATTCCAAAGACTGGGACATATCTGTTAAGTACCCCATGATATTGATGTAAAAATTACTGGCACCGATATGGGCTTCTTCAAGGTTTTTTATAAAGTAGAAGGTGTGCTCCCTTAAATCTTCTATTTCCAGTGCAAGTTTTTTGCCTTGCTTTTTGTTCTTTTTTAAAGAGTCCAAAGCTTGCTTGGCAAGTCCGTTTATGGAATTTGAATAGATTTTGCTACTACGCTTTACCACATTGGCAATATTGGTAGCGGTTTCTTCTATTACTCCTTGAATGGAACTGCTTTCAGCTTTTCTTAAACGGTCTTCAACCTTGATTTCCTTTGACTTTTTATTGTAAGAGATATAATTTCTGACCAAAAGTAGAACAGCGGCGAAAAGCAATATGGCTATGGCAGCCCCTTTTCCAAAACTTATTAATGACAGAATAACCCCAGAGGCCAAGAATGCAATAATCGCCGTACTGAACCAGCCTGCGATTACGTTAAGTACACCGGCAACACGGTACACGGCACTTTCTGCTCCCCAAGCCCTATCGGCCAAAGAAGTACCCATGGCCACCATAAAAGTTACATAGGTGGTTGAAAGGGGTAATTTATAAGATGTAGCAATAGATATCAGAATGCCCGCGACCATCAAGTTTACGGAAGCTCTGATCATATCAAATGCTGGTAACTGAAGTACCTTGTCCTGTGTTAGGTTCAAGGTGGGTTTTTCAAATCTTTTATCAACCTTTCGTTGTAGGGGAGTTGGTACTGCGCTGGAAACCCAAGTAGAAAGAGCTATTGAAAACCGTACCAATCCTCTGGATAAAAAATTGGGTTGAAACTTTTCTTTGGCCTCGCCTTCTCTGGACAGATTTATTTCAGTTTCTGCAACATACCTAGCTTTCTTGGATAACCAAAGTGTGACAACCATAATCATTCCAGAGAGAAACAATAAAAGGGTGGGAGTTTCTACCTGAGAAGCCAAGATTTCCATGCTAAATTCAGAAGCTGCAATTCCAGAGCCAGCCCAAGCTTGATAAGATTGCCATGCCGCAATGGGGACACCAATAAAATTGACTAGGTCGTTTCCTGCAAAAGCTAAGGCAAGAGCAAAAGTTCCCACACCAATAATAACCTTGTAAATGTTGATTTTGGCGAATTCAATGAGTAAATAAGAAATGAGGGCCCAGAATGCAAAGTTGAGGGCTGCTACTTTATATACTTCGGTCTCTAAAAATTCCGTAATCGTTATTTTTCCAATAAAATCATAGGTTTGATTAGCTATAGGAGTTCCTTTTATACCTTTTAATAAAATAAAGTAGGATATGGCAGATAGTGCAACCCCTGCAAAAACAGCCCCAACCCATTTGGCTTTTTTCTGATACTGGTAAGACAATAAAAGGCGGGACACCCACTGCACAAATGCACCAATAGTGAATGCTATTATTACAGAGGACAGTATGCCAATAATTATTTCAATCGCCTTGTCGGTATTGATATAATTTACAACATCGGAAAAGCTACCGTTCACATTGGCAATTTTTAATATAGCCATTGCCACTGCGGCACCCAAAAGATTAAAAACTATGGAAACTGTGGTAGAAGTAGGCATTCCCAAGGTGTTGAAGAAATCCAACAATAGAATGTCCGTAATCATCACAGCCATAAAAATGAACATGATTTCGTCAAAATAAAACTCACCAGGATTAAAAATACCTTTCCTTGCAACTTCCATGAGCCCGCTTGAAAAAATAGCTCCACAGGCAATTCCCACACTGGCAACTATCATTATTGTCTTGAACGAAATTGCTTTTGAGCCTATGGCGGAGTTGAGGAAGTTAACCGCATCATTGCTTACGCCCACAACAAGATCAGCTATTGCCAAAATGCCCAAAGCAACCAAAATCAGAAAATATATGTTATCCATATCTAAAGTTCAAAAAAAAATTTTTCAAATATCTACAGAACCCCCTTTGCCTATGTTATGCTAAGGTTATTATTTAAAAATGTACATCTAATTGTATGCGCCACATTAATTCGTCTAACCCGTTATCCACATTTAAGTAGCTGAAATCTGTCTGTACCTTTAACTTATGGCCCACAATAAACTTTGAAAGACCTAAGGTATATTGCTCTTCAGGATTCGCTCCTGTAATGTTGTAATCCAATTTAACACTGGTAAACCTAGCTGATACTTCCCAGTTGTTTGTAAAAAGATATCCTGATTGTAGGTTTAGTCCTTTGCCCACCTGAACCACATCACCGGTTTGGGTGCCGTTAGAATTTAAGGCGATTGGATTGTCAGCATCACGATTGGCAAATTCTCCCATAAATGAGAAGCCACGATATTTAAACATGACATCAAAGAATAGAGTAGAAATATCGGTTTCATAGAACCCGATATCATTGAACATGTAAGTGCCCATATTGCTCCGCGTTTTTACGGCATCAATATTTGCGTCGTATGTTGCTCCAAACATTAATTTAGGAGTGGGCTCTCGGTTTAGGTCGACTCCTTTATAGTCTCCGTCTCCCTTAAATTTCCCAAATGGCAATAATTCTAGTCTAGTGGTATATTGAAGCCCTCCCAAATTACCTTCAGTAACATTTCTGCCTTCTCCTTGGGAAATAGCGAATTTTTCTCGAATCAAAAATTTATTACTTAAGTAAATATAATGTCTCAATTGAAACCCGACGTCCCTGTCTATATTGAACGTGCTGTTCAATATAGAGCGGTCTACTTGTTGTAGATCTCCTGATGAAATGACCCGTTCAATGTTTCCGGGCAACTTTGTTTGTCCGAACCAAAGCTCAAAGTTTTGATAAAAATTCCACATTACGACTGCGTCATAAATGTATCGAGGAGTATTGCTGGTAAACTCAGACCCCCCAGACATGTCCCTGTTGGATAAACCGAGTTCTATTTTGTATTTAAGTTTTGGAGAATAGGCAAAACCATTGAATTTAAGTCGAGCCCTCCTAACCGAAACGTTTTGTTCAGATCTTGAAAGGTTGTTCTGACCTTCATCTATCCAACTAAAATCAGATAAAAGCTGCATTCTCAACCCTACTTTCATGGACCAAGTACTATCCTTTCCTTTAATATTTAGCAATCCTTTTCCAAAACTTGTCTGTGATGTTTCTTGTGAATGAATGGAATGAATGCATGTGAGCAGAAAGAAAAACCCGAATCGGATTAACTTTTTGATATTCATTAAGGTACTAGTTTTTGTCGCTGCAAATAACCATATTCAATGTTAAGTTAACATTTATTATATGTTATATAAAGATTTTGTTTCAAAAAAAAGGACTGCCTTTTAAAAAGACAGTCCAAAGATTTCGGAGATAGTCGACAAAAACTAATAACCAAAGAAATCTCAACCAAAAGTGAATCATGGAAATTTCTTTAATGTAATGTAAAGTTTAAGTAATTATTAAGCATTTCCAATGTGTGTGATTGCTTGTTTTCTTGGCATATATTTTAGGTTAACCGTATATTGCGCTAATAGCTAATTATGGACTGGGAGCAACTACTTTCTTTAAAACGATACGGAGATACTGGAAAACGATTACGTAAGGAGCAGGATGAAATCCGGTTGGGTTTTGAAGTGGACTACGATCGAATTGTGTTTTCATCCGCTTTCAGGAGCTTACAGGACAAAACACAAGTTTTTCCAATGCCCATTGCGGTTGGCTCACAAAAGAATTTTGTGCATACCCGCCTTACCCATAGTATGGAGGTATCTGTGGTTGGAAGAAGTCTGGGACGTATTGCCGGAAAACAAATTTTAACAAAATACCCGTTTCTGTCCGAGGTTCACGGACATCATTTCAACGACTTTGGAGCTATTGTTGCCGCTGCCGCTTTATCTCATGATATTGGTAACCCTCCTTTTGGACATAGCGGGGAAAAAGCAATAGGGAATTTCTTTAAGCAAGGCGATGGCAAACAATACAAAGATGTTTTGACCGCAGAGGAATATCAAGACCTTATTGATTTTGAAGGGAACGCCAATGGTTTTAAACTTTTGACCGAATCACGCGAAGGGGTCCCCGGAGGGTTACGTTTAAGTTATGCTACTTTGGGTGCTTTTATAAAATACCCCAAAGCATCCTTGCCCAAAAAGCCTTCTAAAAACATAGTGGATAAAAAATTTGGTTTCTTTCAATCGGAAAAGGAATTTTTTTATGAACTGGCCGAGGACATTGGTTTGTTGCCAAATCTCAATCATCCAAAAACAGGGTTTTTAAGACATCCCCTTACTTATCTGGTTGAAGCTGCTGATGATATATGTTATACAATCATAGATTTTGAGGACGGCATTAATTTAGGTCTGATAGCAGAGGAGTATGCGTTGGAGTATTTAATCAATTTGGTGAAAGATAATATCAATACCAAAAAATACAATGACATGACCACCTCGAGTGATCGATTGAGCTATCTAAGGGCGCTAGCTATCAGTACATTGATTAGGGATGCAGTGGATGTTTTTATAAAGAACGAAGACAAGATACTAAATGGTGAATTTGATGTTTCATTATTGGACAAAGGAAAATACAAAGCTCAGGTAGAGGATATTATTAAGTTGAGTGTGGAGAAAATCTATCAATCCACCGAAGTTATTGATAAAGAATTGGCCGGATATAGGATCATATCCGATCTATTGGAGATGTACACTTCTGCTTTAATCAATGTAAAAGATGGGCAGGATACCAATTATGACCGGTTGCTCATAAAAAGTTTGCCAGAAAATTATCGGAATACAGATACCAGTATTTATAAGATATTACTGAATACCAGCTGCTTTGTAGCAAGTTTGTCCGATAGTGCCGCGGTGCACATCCATGATAAGCTGACAGGAAGAAAGGTTTAAAACGAATAGAGCAGTCCCACACCAAGTAGTTGTTTAAACTGTATTCGAGGTATGCCGGGGTCTATAATGGTACCGTCTTCTGCAATATCTTCATCAAACTTAATATCATCATCAAAGATGATGTGGGTTCCAATATTGGCGGTTAGAAATTGATTTACCTTAAGATTAAAGTTTAATTCCCAGTCAACATCTATGTTGCCAAAGCTTCGCAAGTAATCGGTATAAAGATTGAGTCGATGGTTCATTAATACATTTTCGGCAATTTGCGTTTCCCATGTATTGGTAATTAAAAAACCAAGTTCCAAAAATACATCCTTTCCTTTTTCGACCCCAAACGCACCTTGGGCGGAAAGTACTTCGTCGAGAACAAAAGTTGATTTCATCGTGACCGGAGAAATATATAGGTTAAAATTATCTTTTGTAGGAATGTAAGATGTACCAACACCAACAAACAGATAACCGGGAGACATGAACCTGGAAATCGGATTTTCCCTATCGGGGTATTTATAACCATTTGAAAACTGGGTTCCAAAATTTGCCTTTACGGAATAATACCAGTTGGTAATAGTGTCTTTTCTAAAACTGAGGGTGGTGGACAAACGTATTTGATCGTCGGATTTTCGAAGTTTTCGGCCCTCTTGCGCATTTACTCCGTACCTGAGCTGAATCTCGTTGTTCCAATTTAAGTATCTAAATTTATAATTTCTTGCAAAATCTGCACTTGCAATTCCGGTAATGGAGTTGTCACCACCAGCATTCCAGTTGATAAAGGCAACTTCACTGATGTTAAGGCCAAATTTGTTCACTTTTTTCCAGAACGATGTGGGTTTGAATCGATTGTGCCAAGTATTCACAGGCTTAACCTTGTTCAATACTGTACGCGGGTCGGTCAATTTCGCATTTCTGGTCAAATATTTTAGTTTTACATCCTTGATGCGAATAATTTTGAATACGCCATCGGTACTGTCGATTTCAAACGCTCTTAATTGGGTTACCTGGGCGTTGGCAGATAGAAAAACAGTAAGAAACAGAATTAAAAAACAATTTAATCGCATTGGTTTAAGGTTGATTGTATGTTAGAATGTATCGTATCAAAATCTATACCAGCCAATTCATGGGTTTCTGGTATTGTTCCCTGTTCCACAAATTGATCTGGTACACCAAATATTTTAACAGGTTTTGAGAATCCCTCTTCATTGGCAAATTCGAGGACGGCAGAACCAAAACCACCTATTTTGGTACCATCTTCAATGGTAAAAATATAATCGTACTTTTTAAATATTGTGCGAAGTGCACTCTTGTCCAAAGGCTTTGCAAAGCGCATATCGTAATGTCCAACTATCTCTGGGCGATCTAGTTTTTCAATAAGTTCAATAATTTCATTGCCAATATGGCCAATAGTGAGAATGGCAATTTTTAAACCTTGCTTTAAACATCTTGCAGAGCCTATTTTTATGGATTCAAAATTATTCTTCCAGTCAATCGTGGCTCCTCGCCCCCTTGGATATCGTATGGCAATGGGGCTCGCCAACCCTAACTGGGCGGTGTACATAATGTTTCTTAGCTCCATTTCGTTCATTGGGGCAAAAATGATGAGGTTTGGAATGCAACGTAAAAATGCAATGTCAAAAACACCATGGTGCGTGGGGCCATCTTGCCCTACCAGACCGGCACGATCTAAACAGAAAACAACGGGAAGATTTTGCAAGGCCACATCATGTATTACTTGGTCGTACGCCCGTTGTAAAAATGTAGAGTAAATATTGCAGAAGGGAACTAAACCTTGTGTGGCCATCCCGGCTGCAAGGGTAACTGCGTGTTGCTCTGCTATGCCAACGTCAAATGCGCGTTCGGGCATTTTATCCATCATAAATTTAAGAGAACTTCCGCTGGGCATGGCAGGAGTGATACCTACAATATTTTTGTTTTTCTCGGCTAGTTCCACTATGGTATGTCCAAAAACGTCCTGATATTTTGGAGGTTGAATTTTTTCATCCTTTTTTAGTCGTTCTCCTGTGACTTTGTCAAATTTTCCAGGGGCATGGTAAACTACTTGGTCTTCTTCGGCTTTTTTTAATCCTTTTCCCTTTGTAGTAATAATGTGGAGCAATTTTGGGCCGTTGATACGTTTTAAGCGCTCTAGTTCATGGACCAAAGCTTTTACATCGTGACCATCAATGGGACCAGTATAATTAAGATTGAGGCATTCAAAAATATTCTCGTCCTTGGCTGTGCCAGCTTTTACATTTGTAAGGTACTTTTTTAAGGCGCCCACACTTGGGTCGATCCCAATAGCATTATCGTTTAAAACAACCAGTGCATTTACGTCTGTTACACCTAAATGGTTAAGGCCCTCAAAAGCCATTCCACTTGCAATGGAAGCATCGCCTACAACTGCAATATGATGTTTGTTGGGCTGGCCCCTTAATTTGGAGGCCATTGCCATACCTAAAATGGCGGAAATGGCTGTAGAGCTGTGACCTGTTCCAAAATCGTCATAGTCACTTTCGTTCCGTTTTGGAAATCCACTGACCCCATCGAGTTGTCTGTTGGTATCGAAAATGGTTTTTCTTCCCGTTAGTATCTTATGTCCATAGGCTTGATGTCCTACATCCCAGATCAACTTGTCTTCCGGGGTGTCAAAAACGTAATGTAGGGCGATTGTGAGTTCCACAACACCTAGACTGGCACCTAAATGTCCTTCTTTGGTAGAAACAATATCAATAATGAATTCCCTTAATTCTTGAGCGAGTTTAGGCAGCTCATCCAAGTGTAGTTTTTTGAGATCTTCTGGGAAATTGATATGGGTCAGTAGCTTTTCCAAAGAATAAAAAAACAAAAGTATCGATTCTAGGTAAAATTATTTTATATGTAGCTTAGCAATCTATAAAAATGTAACAAAAAACTGTGGAGAACCCTTTTGATGACAATTATTTTATGAAGAAGGCCATTCAAGAGGCTGAAATTGCATTTGAAAATAACGAAGTACCCGTGGGGGCTGTCATTGTGGCAAACAATAGAATTATTGGAAGGGCTCATAACCTTACGGAACGCTTAAACGATGTTACCGCACATGCCGAGATGCAGGCCATTACCGCCGCTTCCAATTTTTTGGGTGGTAAATACCTCCATGGTTGTACATTGTACGTTACCTTGGAACCTTGTCAAATGTGTGCGGGTGGCTTGTACTGGAGCCAAATTTCTAGAGTGGTTTATGGAGCAGCGGATAAGGAAAGGGGCTTTAAGGTAATGGGCGGACATTTGCACCCAAAAACGGAGGTTGTTGGTGGTGTTATGGAAAAAGAATCTTCAGAATTGTTAAAGCACTTTTTTATTCAAAGAAGGAATCTGAATTAAACAAAAAAATCTCGGCACTGCCGAGATTTTTAATCAAAATAAAATATTATTATCCAATTACCTGCACTTGTGCAGCAACCACTCCTTTTCTGCCTTCTTCTTCAACGTATTCTACTTTGTCGCCTTCGTTCAGTTCCACACCATTCAATGCCGTAGCATGAACAAAGATGTCTTTACCTGTGTCGTCGTTTGTAATAAACCCAAAACCTTTGGATTCATTGAAAAATTTTACTGTACCAGTCATAGAAAAATAAATAAAATGTTAAAGTACGAAAGTAACTTTTTTTTGTGACCGATTAGATGAAAAGAAGCTTAATTCTTGCAGAAGTCTATTGATTATCAGTCAAATCGCGCTCTTTTTTTTGCATTTTTTCAATATTTTCCTTGGTAAGCATATAATCTTTCATGTTTTTTCCTTGACTTTCTTTCCAAAGAAAAAGAGGCATGGCCACCAAAAAAAGGCCCACGGTACCTCCCCCAATATATTTATTGGCATTTGGATGTTCTTCTTCTAAGGTAAGTCCATAGCCAATGGAACCAAAAGAAGCCAGCATAATAATAAAAATGATATGTTTTAATTTAATTTTCATTGCGAATAATTAATCAATTTTCTGCGATAGGCGGTCAATAGTTTAGATTTGGAGATGAATCCTTCATACTTGCCATCTTTGATGACAGGTAAATTCCAAGCTCCGCTGTCTTGAAATTTTTTCATAACCTGTTTCATGTTATCCGTCTCATAAAATATTACTTCTGGAGGGGCATGCATCAAGTTTTTCACAAAAACAGTATCGTAAATCTCAGTATCGAACATCATCGGTCTTATATCGTCCAAGACAATTATTCCTATTAATTTCGAATCATCGTCCAATACGGGGAACAAGTTTCGTTTGGATTTGGATACAGATTGATGCAACATTTCTCCCAAAGACATTTTTGGGTGGACGGGCATGAAATTTTTTTCAATAACATCATCCAATTCCATGAGTCCAAGTACCATTTGGTCCTTATTATGCGATAAAAGTGCTCCAATTTTAGCCAGCTCCTTTGTGTAAATAGTGTAATCCAGGGCATTTTTGGTAATCAAGTAAGAAATAGCAGCTGTTATCATCAAGGGGACAAAAAGTTCGTATCCCCCTGTTATTTCCGCAATTAGAAATATTGCAGTCAAGGGTGCGTGTATTACCCCTGCAATTAAACCGGACATCCCAATAAGGGTAAAGTTGCTTTCCGAAACAGAAAAGCCCAAACCTAAATTGTTGATCACTTTGGCTACAACATTGCCCAAAGCACTTCCCATAACCATGGTAGGAATAAAAACTCCGCCCGCTCCACCGGCTGCAATTGTGGTTGTCATGGCGATGGCCTTAAAAATGGTTATTCCGAACAAAAGGGCAATCACTACCCAAATATTATGGGTATAGTTATCAAAAGGGGTGGAGCCGAGCGCTTTTAAATGATTGCCGTCCAATAAACTATTTATAAACGTGAAACCTTCACCATACAAAGGTGGGATTGCATATAACATAATTCCAATAGCAGTACCACCAACCAAAAGTTTATACTTTGGACTTTTAAGTTTTTTGAAAAGTGATAAAATCGAAAAATACATTTTAGTGAAGTAAATGGACGCAAAAGCCGTTCCTACACCCAATAGGATGTAGAAAGGTGTGTCTTTAAGCTCAAAACCTTCAGAAAGCGAGAAACTGAACAATACTTCGTTGCCCAAAAAGAAATACGAGGTCAATACCCCTGATATAGATGCTAAAAGTAATGGGAGCATGGACATCATGGTCAGATCCAAAGTGAACACTTCCACAGCAAAGATAATGGCGGCAATGGGCGACTGAAAAATGGAAGCAATGGCACCGGCCGATGCACAGGCCACCAAAAGTGTTCGGGTCTTGGCATCTATATGGAAAAGCCGGCTTAAATTGGAGCTGACTGCTGCTCCTGATTTTACTGCTGGGCCCAGCAAACCAACGGAACCACCAAAACCAACGGTTAGTGGTGCTGTTATCAAAGGGGTATAAATGGATTTAAGTTTGAGCAGCCCCCTTTTTTTGGAAAGCGAGAATATTATGGAGGATACTGCATGCTGCAAAGGTTCCTTATGTATAAACTTCACATATAGATATACTAATGTAAGCCCAATGGTAGGTAATATGAAGTATAATTGGTTCTCTGAAAATACGATTCCTCTTTTTAAAAGAGATTCTATAAAATATGTGGAGTTTTTTATTGTAACGGCCACTAAACCAGCTAAAAACCCCACGATTAGGCTCATTATTTGAATAAAGGTCCTGTTGGAGATGTTTCTATATCGCCATTTAAGAAAACGGGTAAACAGTTTTTTGTTCCTGTAGGACATCGCGGGTTACAATACTATTAAAAGCCTTAAGAATCCAACTTTTTTAGCTGGATTTTAATATATCATAGATCCAGTTTTAAATGGAGCTCTTTCAATTGTTCTTCATCAATATTGGCGGGTGCATCGATCATAATATCCCTGCCACTATTGTTTTTTGGGAATGCGATATAGTCGCGAATGGTTTCTTGACCACCTAAAATGGCTACCAACCTATCTAAACCAAATGCGATTCCACCATGTGGAGGTGCCCCATATTGGAAGGCATCCATCAAAAATCCAAACTGTGCTTTTGCCTCTTCTAGAGTAAAGCCTAAATGTTTGAACATGGTTGCCTGGGTCTCTTTGTCATGGATTCTAATGGAACCACCACCGATTTCGTTTCCGTTCAATACTAAATCATAGGCATTTGCCTTTACCTCGCCGGGTTTAGAATCCAATAATTCCAACTGACCTGGTTTTGGTGAGGTAAACGGATGGTGCATGGCATGGTAATCCCCAGTTTCTTCGTCCAGTTCCAATAGTGGGAAATCCACCACCCAAAGAGGAGCGAATTCTTCCGGTTTTCTAAGGCCTAAACGTTCCGCAAGTTCCATGCGTAAAGCGCTTAACTGTCCTCTGGTTTCGTTGGTGTTACCGGAAAGCACACAAATAAGGTCTCCCGATTTGGCCCCGGTTACTTGAGCCCATTTGGCCAAATCTTCTTGGTCATAGAATTTATCTACCGAAGACTTATAGGTACCATCCTCATTGCACTTTACATAGACCATGCCTTTGGCACCGACTTGTGGGCGTTTTACCCAATCCACCAATTTATCAATCCCTTTTCGTGTATATGAAGCTGCTCCCGGAACTGCAATTCCAACGACCAGTTCTGCAGAATTGAAGACATTGAAATCTTTGTGCTGTGCCACTGGGTTTAGTTCACCGAACTGCATTCCAAAACGGATATCGGGTTTGTCATTGCCATACAACCTCATGGCATCATCATAAGTGATTCTAGGAAATTCTGCTACTTCTACACCTTTGATTTCTTTCAATAAATGTTTGGTCAAACCTTCGAAAGTGTTCAAAATGTCTTCCTGTTCTACAAAGGCCATTTCACAGTCAATCTGAGTGAATTCTGGTTGTCTATCGGCCCTAAGGTCTTCATCCCTAAAACACTTTACAATTTGGAAGTACTTGTCCATGCCACCTACCATCAACAATTGCTTAAAGGTTTGTGGTGATTGGGGCAGGGCATAGAACTGTCCCTCGTTCATTCTACTTGGCACCAAAAAGTCTCTTGCTCCTTCCGGGGTGGATTTTATCAAATACGGAGTTTCTATATCAATAAATCCTTGGTCGGATAGATATTTTCTTACCTCCATGGTCACCTTATGTCTAAACACAAGCTTGTTCTTTACAGGATTCCTTCGGATATCCAAATAGCGGTATTTCATTCGGATGTCTTCTCCGCCATCGGTTTCATCTTCTATAGTAAAAGGAGGAAGCAATGAATTGTTCAAAATGGTGAGTTCAGTTACGAGTACCTCAATCTCTCCTGTGGGGATGTTTGGGTTTTTTGAGGCCCGCTCGATTACCTCGCCCTTTGCTTGGATAACGGTTTCACGTCCCAAATTGCTGGCTTGTTCCAATAGGTCACTCGAAGTGCGTTCTTGATCAAACACCAATTGGGTAATGCCGTAGCGGTCGCGTAAATCTATCCATGCCACAAAACCTTTGTCTCGGACCTTGTGAACCCAACCGCTTAAAATAACTTCTGAACCTATATCCGATGCCCTTAATGCACCACAAGTATTGCTTCTGTACATGATGTTTGTTATGAGAGCGCAAATTTAATAGGAATGTAGGTATTTTATAGTGGTTATGTGCATTTTCTGCCAGATGTGCTTGTTGATAGCGATTTATTGAACAATGAAACACTTGTCAGTTAACATTAAATTTACATTGGAGTAGGTGTTTTGTTGATTTTTATTCGATAAAGGGTAAATAAACACCGTAAAAATAGCACCTGAGATATATTTAACAAACTGTAAATTAGGAACATATGATTTGAATGTAAATTTAATGTAAACAAAACGTTAGTTAAATATATAGTTAACGTAAAATTTAAGTAACTTTGATTTGTTATCACTTAGATATTAACAAGATAGAAATTCCAGATAGTATGAAAAAAGCAGTATTAGTTTTGGCGGTGATGTTTACGGTAGGTATATCTGCTCAAGATACAAAACCGACTTTTGAGAGAATCGGTAAAACAGTGAAAGCAACCTATTTTTACGATAATGGTGAAGTTGCCCAAACAGGTTATATGCTGAACGGTAAATTACACGGTGATTGGGTGATGTTCGATATAGAAGGAAAAAAAATTGCCACGGGTCAATATTTGAATGGTGAAAAGACCGGTAAATGGTTTTTTTGGGAAAATGAAGTATTGAGCGAAGTGGACTTTACGGATAATCGTATTGTACATGTAAAAAAATGGAACCAGGGCGATGCAGTCACGGTAAACTGATAAATTAAAATTAATGTTATTAAAAAAAGCCCCGATCATTTTGATCGGGGCTTTTTTTGTTAGAGTTTTTTTGTTCGAGCTATGCCGTGGCGGATTTGATTTGTTCTTGTTTTTGCTCTTCTCGTTTTAATTTTCTTTTTCTAATTTTTAGTTTGAGTTTATAAACTAAGGAGAATAATATCGGAACAACCACCAAGGTTAAAAAAGTAGCTACCAATAATCCATAAATTACAGTCCATGCCAACGGTCCCCAGAATACAACGTTGTCACCGCCAAAATAGATGTTCGGGTTAAACTCGCTCATCAAAGTGAAAAAGTTAATATTGAAACCTGTTGCCAAAGGAATCAAACCTAAAATTGTGGTGATTGCGGTGAGCAGTACTGGTCGTAATCTGGCCTTACCACCTTTTACCACGGCTTCCAAAAAGTCATCTGGTTCCAACAACGCATCTTCGTCCAAGTTGAGGTTTACTTTCTTTCTATCTATCAAAAGTTGGGTATAGTCCAAGAGCACCACACCGTTGTTGACCACGATTCCTGCCAAGGATATAATCCCCATCATCGTCATCATGATCACAAAGGCGCTACCTGTGGCAACAATTCCCCCAAAAACCCCAATCAAACTCAAGAATATGGCAAGCATTATAATTCCAGGTTTGCTGATGGAATTAAATTGGAAAATCAGAATAAAAAAGATAAGGCCAAGTCCAGTAAAAAAAGCGCCCATTAAAAATGCCATTTGCTTGTTTTGCTCTTCAATCTGACCGGTATAATCTATTTTGATATTTTCTGGAAGACCTTCAAAATCATTCATTTCTTCTTGAATCTTTCCTACAATGGCCCCGGCATCTGTATAGCCCGATGCCAAAGCTGAGTATGCTGTAACCACGCGTTTTACATCTCGGTGCTTAATGGCACTAAAGCCTGTGCTATTTGTTTGCTTGGCAACGGCAGAAATGGGAACTTCCTTGATTTGCCCGCTCGAAGGGTCTCTAAACGTAATACGTTGGTTGAACAATGCACTTGTATTGTACCTGTCCTTTTCATTGAACCTCACATAAATATCATAATCTTCTCCACCTTCTTTATAAATACCTGCTTTAGATCCAAATATTGAACTACGTAGTTGTTGGCCAACTTGACCCGTGGCCACTCCCAATTCTCCAGCCTTTTTACGGTCTACCTGAACTAAGAGAGAAGGCTTCGATTTGTTCACGTCTATTTTAAGCTCATCAATCCCCGGAATGTTACGCGAATTGATAAAGTTCCGCATCCTTTCAGCAGTAGCGATCAATTCGGTGTAATCTTCCCCTTCCAATTCTATGTTGATCGGGTATCCAACAGGGGGGCCAATCGCATCTTTTTCTACTGAAATAGCAACACCAGGGTAGATATCTTTAAGAGCTTCTTGCACTTTTTTCAGAAGTTCTTCACTATCCGCGCCCTCTCGATATTTAAATTCACGAAGTGTAGCGGTAATTTTGCCCCTGTTTGGCATTTCGGCACTAGAGCCACCATCCGTTTGAGGATTTCCAGCGCCTTCACCTACTTGGGATACAGCACTTTCTGTCATAAAATTGTAATCACCACGTATATATGCTTCGGAATTGATGATATCGTAGACCCTTTTCTCAATGTCCTTTGTAATTTTGTTGGTTTTTTCAATATCGGTTCCCTCCGGATATTCGATATATACAATAATCTGATTGGGTTTATTGTCCGGGAAAAACTCCACTTTGGTTCTTTGGCTTCCCACGGAAATACCAAATCCTATAAATGCTACTAAAAGAAGTACAAATGTGGTGATGGCGATAAAAATCGGTTTTCGTCCGGCCAAAGCATACCGTAATGTCTTTTCGTACATCCTTTCCCAAGTCGGCAAAATTCTGTTTTGAAAAATACCGGCCCAGTCCCTAAGGAACAAGCGATATATCCACAATAGGATCGCTGTTACCACCATTAAAGTTCCCAAAGCCCTATAATCGCCCCCAAAAATAACTATGAGAATTCCAATTCCCGAGATAATGGAAGTGATACGAATAATCTGTTTTATAGGCATTTCCTTGTCTTCGGTGGTCATGTATCGTGAGACCAAAACCGAGTTGAAAAAGATGGCCACAAATAGGGAGGATCCCAATACCACCGAAAGTGTAATAGGGAAATATTTCATAAACTGCCCCATGATGCCCGGCCATAGGCCCAATGGTACAAACGCTGCTACCGTGGTAAGGGTAGAGATAATAATAGGAAATGCGATTTCACCAATACCTTTTTTGGCGGCTTCGATTCTTGACATTTTTTCCTCATCCATTAGGCGATAAATGTTCTCTACAACCACAATACCGTTGTCCACCAACATTCCTAGACCCATAATCAATCCAAAGAGTATCATGGTGTTCATGGTGTATCCTATCGCGTTCAGAATCATGAGCGACATAAACATGGACATGGGAATGGCAAAACCAACGAACAGTGCGTTTTTAAAGCCTAAAAAGAACATTAATACAGTTACTACCAGTATGATACCGAAGATGATATTGTTCACCAAATCGTCCACTTGACCAATGGTTTTGGATGATTGGTCGTTGGCAATCGTGATTTTAAGATCTTGTGGGAACTCATTTTCGATAGCATCTTCCACGATTACTTTTATCTGGTCTACGGCGGCCACCATGTTTTTTCCTGAACGTTTTTTAACATCCAGCATCACCACAGGATTACCAAATTCTCGAGCATATGTGGTTCTGTCCTCTTCTTTAAAAGATACCTGAGCGATATCCTTAAGGTAAATGGGACTGCCATTTTCTGATTTTACCACAAAGTTTTCAAGTTCTTTTGGCTTACCTATTTCCCCGACTATCCTTATGGTCCTACGCTGCCCACTGGCGACTAGGTTTCCAGCAGATGTGGTGAGGTTTTCATTGTTTATACTACCGATTATGTCGTTAAAACTGACTTTGGCGGCCATCATCTTGTAAATATCAACCGCTACTTCTACTTCTTTCTCTTGGGCACCTCGGATATCTACTTGTTTGATTTCTGAAAGACCCTCTATTTCATCTTCCAGATATTCTCCATATTCTTTTAGTTTTTCAATTGGATAATCTCCGGAAATATTGATGTTCAGAATGGGCATTTCTTCCGAGAGGCTCAAATCGAAAACGTTCGGTTCCACTTTGGCACCGTTAAAGGTGGGCCAGTCTTCGCCTGCAGTTTTGGAATCTACTTCGTCCTTTACTTTCTGCAAGGCCGATGCAACGGAAATATTCTCATCAAACTCAGCAATGATCATGGAATAATCTTCCTGCGATGTTGAAGTGATCTCCACGAGGTTGCTCACTGTCTTAAGTTCATCCTCCAAGGGGTCGGTAATCAACTTTTCTATATCCTCTGCCGTATTTCCAGGATAAATGGAACTAATGTAGATTTTGGTTTCCTTTACCTCGGGGAAGCTTTCCCTTGGCATGCTAAAATAGGCCATGCCACCGAGGATCAGAATAACCAAAATTAACACATACATTGTGGTTTGGTTGTCAATGGCCCATGAGGACAGCCGAAACTCCTTGTCTACACTTTTCTTTTGCTTGTTCATAACTTGTAGTTGCTTTGGCTGTCTAATTATTTTTTATCTTGACTTTTTGATTTTCTTTTACGCTTCTCGCACCCTCATCTATAATGGCATCACCATCATTGATACCGGAAAGCACCTCGACATAATCACCTTGCGTTTTTCCAGTTTTTATAACCACTTTTTTGGCCACTGGGTCGTTTTGTATGGAATCCGCCTCAACCAAAAACACGTACTGCTCTCCGTCTGCATTTTCCGATAAAATACTCTGTGGAATTAAAATGGCGTTGTCACTGGTGTAGTCGTTGATCAATACACGGGCAGTAAGATTCGGTTTTATTTTACCATCGTGGCTCGGAACCGGAATTTCTGCGGTGAATGATCTGTTGCTGGGGTTTATAAAATTGCCTGTCTGTCTTATTTTGGTAGAAACGCTATCACCCAGAACAGGGAAGTAGACCTTTACATCTTTACCAGAGGTAACATTGGGCAGGTGGCTTTCGGGGACATCCACTTCAATGTACATATTTGAAAGGTTTACAATCCGGAAAACTTCAGAACCTGCCCCAGGACCAACAACGGTTCCTTCGTCTTTGATGACATTGTCTATAATTCCTGTAAATGGTGCACGAATACTTGATTTGGCTACTTGACTTTCCAATTGTTTTACTGCATTTTCTTGTGCTTCAAAATTGGTTTTTGCCTGTAGGTATTGTATTTCGGAGCCAATGTTCTGTTCCCATAGCCTTTTTTGGCGTTCAAAGGTTGTCTTGCTCAATTCTGTTTGTGTCTTGAGTTGTGCGAGCTGACTAGAGAGACCACCATCATCTATTGTGGCCAATAATTGGCCTTTGGATACTTTTTGTCCTTTTTCAACGTATACTTTGTTCAAGGTTCCCGACATTTCTGGATATATCAATACGTTCTGTTTCGTCATTACATCTCCTTGAAGTTCCAGATAATGATCAAACTTTTGTGGTTGTACCTGTATTGTTGTCACCAAAGGCAGATTGGCCGAACCGTCCAATAGGGCAATAACGGAATCCAAAGATTTCAGTTGCTTTTCCAATGCTTTGTGCTCATGGGAAATTTCAGTATGCTTTGCTCGAATGGTTTCAACATCTTTGCTGGCAATTACTTTATCCAAAGAATTGTTGTCACTGCCGCCACATGAAGCCAATATTGCTGCTGTTAGTGTTATATATATTGTTTTTTTCATGATGAAATGGTTTTCTTTTTATTGATTTAAAATATTTTCCAGTTCCGTTTTCTTGTTGATTACGGCGACCATGGACTGCAAATACTCTTGTTGACTGGTATATAATTGGGTCTGTGCCTGTCTCAATTCAAAACTTGTGGCCAAACCTTCGGAATATTTAATTTGATTCTTTTTTTCAATGCGCTCTGCCAGCGCTAGATTGTCTTTGGAGGTGCCGTATTGTTCAATAGCCAGTATGTAATCGCTCTTAGCACTTTCCAATTGTAATCGAATTTGTGCTTGTACCTCCGTAAACTGGGTTTTGGCTTTTTCCAGGGCAATTTTGGCTCGTTGGGTACTTGCACTTCTTCCCAAAGAACTAAAAATGGGAATGTTCAGGTCAACGCCTAAAATAGAGGAGCCAAACCATTGTTGTCCGCTGTTCAAAAAATTAAAGTTGTTACTAAATGAATTACCTCCGTAATTAATAAATGCATTCAAAGTTGGCAACGCTCGACTTTTAGCCAATTTCAACTCCAAAAATCGTTGTTCATTCAGGTTGATTGCCATTTTATAGTCTACATTGTTATCAATGTTAAAGTCTTGATCCAATAGACCAATATCTATTTTTGCTTGGGTAAGGTCATCTAAATTCTCGGATAATATAGTTGGAGTTTCGATGGGAAGGCCTAACACCAAATTTAACATCTGTAACGTGATTTTTTCCATTCGGCGCGCATTCTTAAGCTGGTTATCCACCGTTGAAAGTGTTATCTGGAGTTGATCTACACTTTCTTCGTCACCCAATCCATTTTCATAGATATGTTTTGCTTCATACAAGTTCTCTTCCAAAGTGGCCTTGTTTCTTTCTGATATCAATACACTTTCCCGGGCCAAAAGAACATTGCCATAGGCTTCCACAACGGATTTACGAACGACCAACCCGGTTTTTTCTTTGTTGTTTCGACTGTACTCCAAAAATGTTTTTGTGGCCTGGACTCCTACAATATATGAGCCGTCAAAGATTTTCTGAGTTAGTGTTGCGGATGCGGACATGGATTGGGACTGACTAAAAATAACCTCTTCGTAAGTCCCTGGTGCTCCACCAAAAAATTCAGCGGGAATTTGCGATACAGGTTGTTTTAATTGATTTTGATAACTGACAGCTCCAGAAATTTGGGGTAAGCCTGTTGCAATGGTCTCCCATTTTTGTTTTTCGGCATCTTCAATATCCCGTGATGCATTTATTGAACTGTAATTATGTTCCAGTGCATAGGCAATGGCTTTATCCAAGCTAAAACTGGGAATGGTGTCTTGGGAAGAGACGATCCATGGTAGAAATAGTATAAAAATAAGTGATAATCGTCGCATTTATTCTTGATTTGAATTGATGATTGAGTTGAGTATTTTTCTTCCTTCTGGAGTTATTATGCCTCTTAGATGGTATTCTAGATAATGATCCAGTAATTCTGTTTTACTAAAGATTTGTGTTGGAAACATCGTGTTGTCCTTAATGCTGGTGATTCCCGAAAAGTATATTCTGGAAACAAATTCCACGTTCAAGTTGTCCCTATAGATACCCGTATCCATTCCTCTTATTACATTTTTGGTTACACACCGGTGAGTGCACTCAAATTGTACTTCTTTAAGGGAGGTGTAAATTTTGGGGTAGTATTTCTGTAATTGGTACAATGGGGATGATCTTTCATCTTTTAAATGGATCATTATAAATTTTTTGATCTCATAAAGTTCCTCGATGGGGTTTTTTTGTGAAGCAACAATGTTGTCTATTCCGCAGGTGATAAAATTGGACATCGTCATTGCCGTTTGCTCCACTAAATCCGATTTGTTCTTAAAATGGGAGTAAATCGTTTTTTTGGATATACCCATCTCACTGGCCAAATCGTCCATGGTAACGCTCTTAAAACCAAGATTTAAGAACATTTCTGTTGCCTTCTCTATTATCTTTTCTCTCATAATTGGCGACAAATGTAGGCATGGAAACTTTAAAAACAAAAAAAGTTTCTAACGTTTTACAATTATTTAACCTGGAATAGATTTTTCGGTTTAACTGGATTCTCTTCCATCAATGAATAAGGCTCGAATCTCTGAATTTTTGTTGTTCATATCCGTCCTATTATGTCCCAACCGCCAAAAAAAGGGACTGAACTGAAGTAAATACTTTTTTCTTGGACTATTCTTTTTTCGATGTATCATGATTTTCGTTTTTGATGTTTTCTACATATGATTTAAATGCCGCTTCACCTTCTTCTTTCCAAAATTGGTCGTAATGCTGCCATTCGTCAAAACCTCTTCTCCACTGCGTACACTTATTGGACGATTTAATCTTCTTTTTGTGACTGGAACCGCTCTTATTTTTTCCGCCACCTCCACCAAAGCCGAACAATAGCTTAGCTAAGATGAAAATACCAAGTGCTTGCCAGTAGGTAATTGTGCTCACTCCAAAAAGATCGGGCATTAGCCAGTTCCATAAGCGCATCAATACATAATTTGCCAATAGTAAGAGCAGGCCTCCCAATATGATCATGGCGATGACTTTAACCACCTTTTTCACCATACTTTCCACATTTCTTTTTACTGTTTTTTCGTATTCCATTTTATGTTTCATAACTCAACACTTTTACATTCTCTAAGGTTTTGGATAGTTCCGACATGGCACGGTGTCTTCTGGACATTAGGGTGCCTGCAGGAATTCCTGTTTTTTCTGCTATTTCTTTATAATTATATCCTTCAAAATCTATTGCGATTATGATGTCCCGGTACGCTGGCTTCAAATCTTGGATAGCCTTTTTTAGTGCGATTTCCATCTTTGGCGAATATTTATTGTCCGCATCACCATAAAAGAATTCCGCAAATTCTCGCCACTGTCTGTCAATATCTTCGCTTGGAAGCTTTCTTTCTTTTCTACCTCTCATAATATCAATGATCCTGTTCCTGATGGCGTTGTACACAAATCCACCAACATTGGTCACGGGAATGGCGTCATCGGGCCGTGAGAACACCCTCAGGGCAACATCCTGTACAATGTCTTCGGCATCTCGTTCCGATGTATCCCTGATTTTGGACTGCACATACGAACGCAACGAACCATATTCCTCGTTAAAGAAGTCGGTTAGGTTATTGTGGTTGTCAGTTTTGGCTGCCATTCAGTTGGAACAGATTGCTGGTTTCACTTATAAAGACGATGAAATTTTTTTCTATTGCGGTTTAAGCTTAATTTTTTTGAAGGTTCACTGTTTTTTATGTCTTGGATACAAAGTATCCATGTTTTAAACCAAGGTGTTCCTCCAAATTAATTATTTGCACGTATTTTTGGCTCCATGTCAGATATCGATATCATTAGTCAGTACCGAGAGCAGTTTGTTACGCAACTTAAAAAAAGAACTGTGTTTACAGAGCCTAAGAATTTGTATGAACCTGTACAATATATTTTAGGATTGGGTGGAAAACGGTTACGTCCGATTCTCACATTGATGACCGCGGAAGTTTTTGGAGGTAAAGTGGAAGAAGCTATGGATGCTGCTCTGGCAGTTGAAATGTTTCATAATTTTTCCTTGGTACACGATGATATTATGGATGATGCACCGCTTAGACGAGGAAGAACAACGGTGCATGAAAAATGGGATGTAAACACGGGAATACTTTCCGGAGACGCCATGTTGATTCTTTCCTATCAATTTTTAGAAAGTTATCCTGCTGAAACTTACGTGGAACTTACCAAACTTTTTAGTAGAACAGCTCTTGAGGTATGTGAAGGACAACAATACGATGTGGATTTTGAATCTCGAGATGATGTGACCATTCCCGAATATTTAAAAATGATAGAGTATAAGACCTCTGTTCTGGTGGCAGCCGCTATGAAGATGGGAGCTATCGTGGCCAATGCTTCCAAGCGAGATGCGGATGCTATTTACGAGTTTGGCCGAAATCTCGGTATTGCATTTCAATTGCAGGATGATTATTTGGATGCTTTTGGTGACCCGAAAACATTTGGGAAGCAAGTAGGTGGTGATATTATGGAGAACAAAAAAACGTATTTGTACATAAAGTCACTAGAAAAAGCCTCTGAAGATGATCGGGAGGGTCTATTGCATTTATACTCCATTAAGCCCGAAGATTCCACTGCAAAAGTGGCTGCGGTAAAAACCATTTTTAAAGAAAGTGGGGCAGTGGAAGAAACCAAAAAAGCTATTCAAGACTATACCCAAAAAGCGTTTGATGCGCTGTCAGATATAAATCTTCCCGATGATAACAAGGCATTGCTAAGACAATTTGGAGAAAGTTTAATGGAACGAACCGTTTAAAAAATTCGTTTAAAAAGTGCCTTTATAAACGGCATCGGTTTGGGTGCGGTCACAATTTGGAGTTCTTCCCATAAATTGGTTTCGTTTTCAAGGAACTTTAAAATCAGAGAAGCTTTTCTTCTTTTGAACATGGACTCAAAAATCTCATGTCCCAAGTGATTGTTTTCGTATAATATATCCAACAAAAGCATATCGTAGAACATAAATCTACTCTTCCTATAAAACGCTGATAATGGCCTGTCAGTTTTTAGGTGCTCCACCAGTTTTGGTACTTGTTGGCTCGTATTATAAAATGTGTAACCAGTGCTGGGTTTGGTCCATCCGCCTGCAATGCCTATTTGGAAAACACGATCTGTATTGTGCTGATGAAATGGATAACAGGTCATTGGAATACTCCCATACTCAGTTTCTTGAATGGTGTATTTGGTGTCATTATATTTTTCTTTGATGTACACTTTTAGGGCCTCTTCGTACTCAGCTTTTTCCAAAAGGTGTTCGGAGAATAAGGTGTATTCCACCAAAGCCTCATTATCCGAATAAGGGAGCACGTACATAAAACGTGTATTGCCTTTTTGTGGCACCGAAAAATCCATGAAAGTGGCCTCATTTGATTTAAATACCGACTGTTCGGTTTTTATTAGCCAACCTACAAAGTGTTGTTGTAAAACCGGGTATTCCTTTTTATGTAAAGGGATAGAAGCATCATATAGACTGGAAAATACCGTTTGTCCGGTAAATGTTTTGGTAGGAGTTGTCACTAAAACCTCCTTTTCTTGTTCATATACATCAGTTACCTCATCTTGAACCCATGTTATGTTGGACTGTGCTTTTACCTTTGGTAAAAAGTGATTGTAAAAATCAATGCCACGAAGCATTTTATAAGTATAGGGAGCAATAGAAGCAGATTTTTTAAGTTGTTCACCTCCCACATAAATGGCATCCCAAGTATTGTGGATTAAATCATCAAATTGTCCATCGCCTACTTCCCAAAAACACCAAGTACGATCGTTTTTGGATTTGTCATCCTTGTCCAGTACCAAAATGGATTTGGAGGCAAAGAACTCATCATTTCCTAAGGCATCGGCAAGTAAAAGTCCAGCTGCTCCAGCGCCTATAATAATGTAATCGTAGTGACCCATTTGATAAAAATAAACAAAGGAAAGATAGATTAAGGTTTTAATGCATCTATCTTTCCTTTGTAATAGGGAACCTGAATTGTTTCTTTATTCAGTAGTTTCGTTTCCAGGTATGGATTCTGGCCATGTGTACCTATATTCCTCCATAGTGTTTTCGTAGTTTTTTGCAAGGGTATCGGCTTCCTTTTCAGAATAAATTCCTTCAGCTTTTCCAAAAAAGTCATCTTCCTCATCTTTTAAATGATGTTCCACTTTTTCCATTAATTTTTTAAAAGTGGCCAACCAATGGGGCGAACTCATATCTGTATCTGTAAGCTCAGCTATTAATTCATCCATTTCATGATGTTCGGCCATACCATGGCGTGCATCTTCTTGCATTTCATCTGTATCGATCAACGGAGAATAAAAATAGCGTTCTTCAGCTACCGCATGTACTTCCAGTTCTTTTTTAAGCTTTGTCCAGAGTTCTTTTCGTTCTTCAGATTCTCCAGAAGTGTTCACAAGTTTATTGCATAAATCTCTTTGGATGTCGTGGTCCTTTTTTATGGCCTTATAAATTTTCATTTTGGTCTAGTTTTATTGTTACTTTCAAGTGATAATTCATTTTTTGAAAGTATCACATAGACCGATGAATCCTTAACTCAATTGAATCAATTTTTAGCAGAATCACCTAATGAAACTGTTTCTCCGTTTCAACGTTTATATATCCAAATTGTCATGATTTGGTTATCTATATCATTGCCATCCTGCCGTTACCGACTCCTATTGACCTTTAGGGTTCTTGTGACCCATATAATAGTGGTGAGAAAAGGCTCTGGATTTGTGTTAAACTCGACTTTATGGTTGTTTTTTGCAAAGCGCATTTAGGTCATCCACCAATCAAATTAAAGGCTCCTTTAGTTAAAAACTCATCGGTTTCATTCAAGCCCTCAGCAATAATTCGGGTATGCCCATCATAGGATTCCCCTTGTTTAACGGAAACCTGTTCAAATGTATAGTTGCCATTTTCTTTACTGTTTAATTTTAACACATAGTAACCACCTTCGGATTCGATAACCGCTTCTTCAGGCAAAGCCCAATCCTGTATGGTATCCGTCATGATTAAGGCGTCAACGAACATGCCAGGAAGAAAACCTGTTTCATCTTCCTGAGCCAGATGACCGTGTACTTTGATGGATTTGTTGGCATCATCAATCGATGCGCCCACTAAATGCACCTCGGCCTCAAAAGTTTCTTCGGAGGCTTCAGGGGTTCTAAATTCTATTTTTTGGTCTTTTTTCACTTTAAGAATGTCCTTTTCAAAAACGGTAAGTTCCAGATGGATATGGTCGTTATCTATAATTTCCAAAATTTCAGTGGCAGGGGAAACATAACTGCCTATGGCCACGTTCATTTTGGTGATACTGCCCGAAATTGGAGCATATATGGCAGCTTGCGGAGTAATGTTGCCCTGCTCCACTTTATTGGGTGAAATGTTCAGCATTTGTAACTGTTCTTTCAAACCTCGATAGTGGGCTATCGCCATTTCGTAATTGCTCTTGGCTTGAAGGTAATTTTTTTGGGAGGCTATTTTTTCCTCAAATAGTGTCTGATTCCTTTCAAATTCTGCTTTTAAAAAATCCAATTGGTTGAAAACTTCCAAATAATCTTGCTGCATCTGGACAAACTCCTGATTTTCCAAGATCACTAAAAGTTGCCCTTTTTTCACTCGATCACCAACCAATAATGAGGTGCTTTTTACAAAACCTCCCATAAAAGCGTTAACACTCGCCCTATTCTCTGGAGGAACGTCAATCATTCCAGATGCCTCTACTATTTTGGGAAATGTTCTTTTTTCCATAGTTCCCAACCTAAGGCCGTTGGCATCAAATTGATCTTGTGTTACCACGATTCCTGATGTTTCCACTTGTTCTTCAGAAGTGGAATCCGTACTGTTTTTATTGCCACAACCGGTTGCTAAAAGAAGTGCTGTGGCGAAATAGAATATATTTTTCATTGTTATAATGTTAGAGTCAAGTAATTAATGGCGATTACGGTTTGATTGTATTGGTTGAGAACATCCAGATAATTGAGTTGGATGTCGTAAGCATTCTCAAGGCTTTGAATGTATTGGAAAAAATCAATTTCCCCATTCATAAAATTGCCGGAAGCAGCTTTCAGGATTTGATCAGAAAGTTGACTGCCCTCATTTTCATAATAGGACAGTTCCTTGGCTTGTTGCTCCAATTGTCCCAATAAGGTCGTGTAGCGTTGATTCAAAGAAACGGAGATTTCATTGTTTTCCATAGCCGTGATCTTGGATTGGATTTTTGATGACTTCAGTTTACTACTGTGTCCAAAGAAGAAAATAGGAACCCGAACACCCAATTGGATGCCATACAGTGATGTTCCAAGTCCTTTGTTGGTGCCTTGGAAATATTCAATGTTTAGGTCTGGTAGCAATCTGTTTTCTTCCAAACTTTTTTGCGCATTGCTCACGGATTGTCGATTATCCAAAAAAGCCGATTCCGTTTCCAGCAAACCTTTGGTATTGGTTACCGATAGTTTTTTTGGCTCTTCCAGAACAATATGCAAGCTATCCTCACTTTGCACCAAACTTATTATTTGGCCGTAGGTGGTCAACAATTGCTGTTCTATCTTCAAGTAAGCATTTGTGATCTGCCTTTGTTTGGCCTGTGCCGTTACCTTTTCCAAGTAATTGGTCGCTCCAAGCTCGAAGCGTCTGTTGGCCGCATGGGCAAAAGTGCTGTAAATACTATCCAAGGTGGCATATAAATTTGCTTTTTGGCTCAACGACTGGTATTGATAATACGCAAGGCTCAACGACTGAAACAATTGTTTCTTTTTGATTTCAAACGATGATTTCTGAAGCTCAAAATTCGAATTCTGAAGTTTGCTTTTTGCTCCGTACACGGTTGGGAACTCAATCTGTTGTTGTGCACCAAAAACTTTTAGCGGTTCTCCGTTCAAGGCCAGATTGTTTTCATCGAATTGGTAGTAAACATCCGTTTTGTCGAACTCAAAAGCGGTTCCCTTAAGTGCTTCCGCTTGGTCTACCATCAACAAGCTTGCCTGTATCCCCTTGTTGCTTTCAAGGGCTTTTGCCTTCAGGTCTTCTAAATTCAATTTGGTTTGGGCGAACCCCGAAAACGAAAATGCAAGTAAAAGAAGTGTTAGTGTCTTTTTGTCCATTTTGATTTTCTTTTTTATCCTTCTGGATGAAATATTGTTTGCATAGGCATATAAAACAGGTAAAACCACTAAGGTGAGTAGCGTAGCTGTTACCAATCCCCCAATTACTACGGTGGCCAGAGGACGTTGAACCTCCGCACCGGCGTTAGTGGATATGGCCATGGGCAAAAAACCCAGAGCCGCTGCAGAGGCCGTCAACAATACGGCACGGAGCCTATCATTGGTTCCCTGTTTGATGAGGTCTTCTATAGAATCAAATTCTTTGCTTTTCAGTTCTTTGAAGTGTTCTATCAATACGATTCCGTTCAGAACCGCAATACCGAAAAGTGCAATAAAGCCCACGCCCGCTGAAATACTAAAAGGCATGCCTCTTAACCAAAGCAAAAGCACACCTCCTACAGCAGAAAGCGGAATTGCGGAAAAAATGAGCAATGCCTCCTTTACAGAGCCAAAAGCAAAGTAGAGCATGATAAAAATGAGTAACAATGCGATGGGTACGGCAACCGTCAATCTGGCTTTTGCATTTTGGAGGTTCTCAAACTGGCCTCCATAGGTAATAAGGTATCCAGGGGGTAGTTTTATATGTTCATTGATCAATAGTTGTACATCATCCACAACGGATTGAAGGTCTCGGTTCCTTACATTGATTCCTACCACAATCCGTCTACGGGTGTCATCCCTAGAGATTTTGGCTGCACCTTTTTGATAGGTGATTTGTGCTAGTTCGTTCAAAGGTATTTTACCACCGTTTGGGATATCAACGTAGAGGTTTTTCAAATTTGAAATATCCTGCCGGTTGTCAGCATCCAATCGAACGGCCATATCAAATTGGCGTTCCCCCTCAAATACGCTGCCAACTACTTTTCCTGCAAAACCCATGGCAATCATTTCGTTGAGATCAGCTATGTTGAGACCATGACGGGCAATTTTGGCCCGATCGAAAGAAACGTTCATCTGTGGCAGCCCTTCTACTTTTTCCACAATGATATCAGACGCACCTTCCACATCTTGGATAAGGTCTTTGATCTCGTTGGCCTTTTTGTTCAAGGTTGCTAGGTTTTCTCCAAAAATCTTAATGGCAATATCGGCTCGTACCCCGGTAATCAACTCGTTGAAACGCATCTCAATGGGCTGGGTAAACTCAACCTCCATGCCGGGAATAACCGCAAGGGCCTCTTTGAACTTATCGGCCAATTCATCCTTGGATTTGGCCGAAACCCATTCATCTTTAGGTTTTAGGGTAATGATTACATCACTTTCTTCCATGGACATAGGGTCTGTGGGTACCTCTGCCGCACCAATACGGCTGACAATTTGTTTTACTTCGGGAAATTGATCTATTAATATCTGTTCAATATGGGTAGTGGTTTCCACAGTTTTGGCCAGGGATGTGCCTGTTTTCAACACGGGTTGGATTACAAAATCTCCTTCATCCAAGGTTGGTACAAATTCGCCTCCCATGGTAGAGAACAATAAGATGGCTCCCACCAAAAGTGCAGCTGCTGTGGAAAGCACTAACTTTTTGCTCTTCATGGCCCAACTAATAATGGGTTCGTATTGTTTGTGTATCCAGTTGATCAAACGGACAGATATGTTTTTAGATGTAGTTTTGGATGGTTTTAAAAATAATGCTGAGGCAACCGGTACATATGTAAAGCATAGTAATATTGCACCAATAAGGGCAAAACTGAATGTCAATGCCATAGGTTTGAACATTTTGCCTTCAACACCGCTCAATGAGAGAATGGGAATAAAAACAATTAAAATAATGAGCTGCCCAAAAACAGCCGAGTTCATCATTTTGGAAGCTCCTTCCACTGTTATTTTATCTTTGACATCTTGAATTTCTCCTTTGCTTAGACCGGCAACATCCGATTGTTTCTGGGTTATTTGAAAAGCAATGTATTCCACAATAATTACCGCACCGTCGATGATGATGCCAAAATCGATGGCCCCAAGGCTCAATAGGTTGGCATCTACCCCAAAAATGTTCATCAGGGTAAGGGCGAACAACAAACAGAGTGGGATAACGGATGCCACAACAAGACCTGATCGCCAGTTGCCCAAAAGCAGGACGACTACAAAAATCACGATCAAGCAACCCAAGACCAGGTTTTCTGTTACGGTGAAGGTAGTTCTGCCAATAAGTTCGCTTCGGTCCAAGAAAGGGTTGATGTACACCCCTTCTGGCAAGGATTCTGAAATAGCGGCAACTCTTTCCTTTACAGCCTCGATTACCCGTTTGGAATCAGCATCCTTGAGCATCATGATCTGGCCAAGGACTTTTTCACCTTCTCCATTGCCGGTTATGGCACCAAATCTAGGAGCACTGCCAAAACCAACCTTGGCAATGTCCTTAATATAAATAGGAATGCCATTTCGGGTTTTCACAACGATATTTTCGATATCAGATAGACTATTTACCAGACCTTCACCGCGAATAAAGTAAGCTTGGTTTGCTTTTTCGATGTAACCACCACCTGTAACACTGTTGTTCTTTTCCAAAGCAGTGAACACTTCTATTGCAGTAACGTTGAAAGCATTCAGTTTTTGGGTTCGTATGGCAACTTCGTACTGTTTTAAGTGGCCACCCCAAGTATTTACCTCCACAACACCTGGAATACCGGAAAGCTGACGTTTTACGATCCAATCTTGAATGGTTCTGAGGTCTGATGAGGTATACTGGTCTTTGTATTTTGGTTCCACATCCAAAATATATTGGTAGATTTCTCCCAGACCAGTGGTTATGGGTCCCATTTCCGGGCTTCCAAAACCTTCGGGAATACGGCTGGAGGCCGATTTTATTTTTTCGGCAATAAGCTGCCTGGGCAAATAGGTGCCCATATCGTCTTCGAAAACGATAGTGACCACCGATAGTCCGAACTTGGAAACCGACCGGATTTCTTGTACCCCTGGTAAATTTGCCATTTCCAGCTCTACAGGATAGGTGACAAATTGTTCCATATCCTGGGTTGACAAACTCGTCGAGGTGGTAATCACCTGAACCTGATTGTTGGTTACATCGGGAACAGCGCCAATGGGTATCTGCGATAGCGAGTATAGCCCCACTAAGGCAATAAAAGCTGTGAAAAGAAGAACAATAAACTTGTTCCGTATACTAAAGTTGATAATTTTTGAAAACATAAATCATAGAAATAATAGCATTATTAAAATGGAATAAGGCTTACGTAAAGTGTTCAGCAAAGCTGAAAGACTATGAATTATGCGTTTCTTGGAGGCTGGAAGGGATTGTCTCCCCAAACTAGGGAGTAAGACATTTGGTAGTGGAAGTTCCCTTTTGATGGTCTGGGAATAATAGCGCTTGAGTACATGAAACTATCTGTTCCCAAAACAAATACCAACTGTTGGGCACATGGTGCTTGTTGATGTTGGAAAGGAAGTTTTTCGTGATCTTTTTGTTCTTCTTGGTGTTTTTCGTTGTGGGAGGCTTTAAGTTCCCCGTAGTGTTTGGAGACAAAAACCATAAAATTGTCACCATATTCCTCATTATGGAATTGGTAATGCTCGATTAATTGACCCAATTCGACCAAATCCTTCAAATGGATATTGGTTCCTTGGAGCAAAATAAGCAAGGAAAGCCCTATGATAGCAATTTTATTCATCCTAACAGCCATAAAGTTACGAAGAATACGCTGTAAGATAGATGTTTGCCACTAATTTAGAATGAGTCTCATTCTTACAACAAACCATAGAGACCCTATTGGGTCTCTATGGTGGATATGTTATTGTCTTTCAAAATGGCATTTATTTTGGGTAGTTCTTTTTCCAAAGTACTGTTCAGTTTGGACATGTGGCTGTCCAATTCCTGTGTCAACTCGTCGTACACCACATAGGAGGCATCTGTTGGTCTGGCATCCCCGTTTTCGATACTTCTTTGTAGAGAATTAAATCTGTTGTTCAATTTTATGGGGAAATTTAAGGGGTCTTGTCCAGATTGGTTCTTTGTCTGGTAAAGGTCTTCCTCAATTTCTGTGAGGGTTTCCATAAAATCTTCAGATAGTTTTTTAAACTTTTTACTGGAAACACTTTTGCCCAGACTATCAATTTGTTTACGGATACTTCTTATTTTGATTACGGCTTCATTCGCAATTGTGGCCTTATCAGTGATTTTGGAAGCTAATTCAAACTGTTTGTCAAGATCTTGGGAAGTTATGCCTTTAAGATTTGGATTTATTTCAATTTTAAATGGATAGCTCTGCACTACTTCTCCGCCTACCTTCATTTTAATGGAATAATCACCTAAAGGAGCTTTGGGTCCATTTTTGGCAGATCCGCCCCAAATAATGATGCCGTCAAAAGTGGTTGGTCCAGGATATCTCAAATTCCAAGTAAAAGTATTGATGCCTTTTGCAGTTGTGGGTTTGGTACTGTTTCCGCGACTCCACCATGAGGCATTGTCCTCCTTCTCATATTCAGGTTGATTGCCACCAAATACATCTACCAAAGTATTGTTGGCATCAAAAATCTCAAAGGTTATGGTATCCACCTGTTCCGCCAAATAATATTGGAAATTGGCCATGGTAATACCGCGAATGGCATCTGTTGGTTTGAAAAGAACCTGCTCTTTGGTTTTTAATTCATCTGAATATTCCCGTAGTGGTTGAATGTCATCCAATATCCAAAACCCTCTTCCATGAGAACCCAAGACCACATCATTATCTTTTATCACCAAATCTCTTATAGGTGTATCGGGCAAGTTCAATTGTAATGATTGCCACTCTTCACCATCATTGATTGAAAAATATACACCATGCTCTGTAGCCAAGAACAAAAGTCCTTCTCTTTGATGGTCTTCGCGAATGGCTCGCGCAAAATGTCCTTTTTCAATACCTGTGATTATTTTAGTCCATGTTTTTCCATAATCATGCGTTTTGAACACGTATGGTTCACGATCATCCACTTGATAGCGGTTTGCCGCTACGTAAAGCGTTCCGGGATTGTGCACGGATTCATCGATGATACTTACCCTTGAATATTTGGGAAGCTCTTCTGGAGTGATATCTGTCCAGTTAGCACCACCATCTCTTGTGATATGGATTTTTCCGTCATCGGAACCCGCCCAAATGGTGTTGACATCGTGGTTGGATGGTGCCAGAGCAAAAACTGTGGCATAGATTTCCGGTCCGTTCATATCCATAGTGATGATCCCGCCTGTTTTGCCCAAGGTCTCGGGATCTGCATAGGTAAGATCTGGACTAATCTTTTCCCATGTTTGCCCATCGTTGGTGGTCTTCCAAACATGCTGTGAACATGTGTACATTACATTGGGGTCCTTTGGAGCAAACATTATTGGAAATGTCCATTGCCAACGTTCAGGCAATGCACTGGCCGGCTCTCCAGAAAAGAACCTTGGATATACCTGGATATCCCTGGTTTGTCCATTGCTACGGTCATAGCGTGTCAAAAGGGCACCTTGGCTCCCTGCATAAAAAATATCGGGATTGGTCGGACTTTGGGTTATCCAGCCACTTTCACCACCGCCGACGGCATAATACCAATCGGGGCTCGGTCCTCTGGCCTGCATAAAATCCCAGCCATCGCTGGGCATCGCCAAAGTGGAATTGTCCTGCTGTGCCCCAACTACGTGATAGGGAACATCGCTGGTGGCCATAACATGATAGAATTGTGATGTTGGATAGTCCTGCGCCGTCCAAGTTTCTCCTCCATTGATACTCACTACACCACCGCCGTCGTTCGAATTTATCATTCTATCTGGATTATTGGGGTCTATCCACAGGTCGTGATTGTCAACATGTGGAGTGGTTATTTCTTGATCAAAGGTTTCCCCCCCATCCGTGGATTTGTAAAACCTAACGTTAAGGCCATACACAACATCTCTGTCCTTTGGGTCCGCCACCAATCGGGAATAGTAAAATGCACGTTGTCTCAGTTTACGTTCGTTATTCGTTAATTGCCAAGTCTTGCCAGCATCATCTGAACGAAAAACACCCCCTTCGTTGGCTTCCACAATGGCCCATACCCTGTTCGAATCCACTGGGGATACTGTCACACCGATTTTGCCAATGGGTCCTTCCGGCATTCCGGGGTTTTCCGTAAGATCTGTCCACGTTTCACCTCCATCTGTCGATTTCCATAGCTTGCTGTCTGGGCCACCTCCCCACATTTTCCAAGCTTTACGATATACCTGCCAAGTACTGGCGTATAGCACATTTGGATTGTTTCTGTCAATGATCAAATCGGCAGCACCTGCTTTGTCACTTATGTAAAGTGTTTTTTTCCATGTTTTACCACCATCAATACTTTTAAAAACCCCACGTTCCTCATTTTCTCCGTAGGGGTGCCCCAATGCAGCAACATAAACTATGTTTTCATTGGTAGGGTCTATTCGAACCCTTGAAATGGCCTGGGTTTCTTCCAAACCTAGATGTGTCCATGTTTTTCCGCCATCAGTAGTTTTGTATACACCGTCTCCTTGGGTAATACTACCACGTAGTTGCGTTTCCCCCATTCCAATATAGACAACATCCGGGTTGGTTTCGGCTACGGCTACTGCACCAACAGAAGAGCTGGTAATTTGACCATCGGTAACGGGTTTCCATGTATTTCCCCCGTCGATGGTTTTCCATAAACCGCCTCCGGTAGCACCGAAATAATATTCATTTGGCCTGGAAGGGCTTCCTGCGCATCCCAATGTCCTACCACCACGGTCAGGACCAATGTTCCGCCATTCAAAGCCGCTGTAAAAACTGGTGTCAACGGCAATTGGAGTGGCATTTTGTGCGTAAATGAACAGTGTTGAAAAAAGCATGGTAAGCAGTGTCCATGTCTTCATTGAGGTTGTTGGTGTTCTCATGATAAAGAGGTTGGTTGTAAGTTCTTATATTGAGGTTACAATTTACTCAATATACTGGGAAAATTAAGTGGATGTGATGAAAATTTTGATTGTTAGAAGATGTGCTTAAGGGATTATTATGCTTAATTGGATACTGTTTAAAAATATAATTCCCGCAAAATAACCCCGTAATCGTATTGTAAATCTTCATGAAGTAAGGGAATTTTTTTGTTGATGTATTCCAGCTGGCGGTTGTAGAGGTTTTTTAGGGTAGTATTTCTGTTGATGGATGGTTGAAAAGATTTTAGTTTTTCGCAGAAATACAGTAATAACTCTACCTCGGTGGCCTTGTTTCCCGAATAGCGGATATATTTTTTGATGGTCCGAAGTATTTTGCGGACACTTTTTTTAATATAGAAATAACTGTTGATATTGATGTCGGCGAACATCTCGTCCACTTCCTCTTTTACAGTCTCAATATATCCTTCTTCACTTTCTGATTCAAAAAGAAGATAGGTGAGCAATTCCTTGTTCTCTTTTTTGAATCGTGCCAGTCGTAGGCAAAGTTGCATCAATTCTTCTTGAGACTTAAACTGGAGTTCCTTTTTTAGTTGTGCAACGGTTGAGGCTTTCATATATAATTATCTTAAATAAGATGCCCCGTTCACATCAATTATGGTCCCGGATGAATAAGCAGCCTCGGATGAGGCCAAGAATAAAATAGCATGAGCCACTTCCTCTGGTTGGGCCATTCGTTTAAAAGGTGATTCCCGTAGCAAGTTTTCGCGTTCTGCTGGGGTCAAGGTTTCTTTGGCCATTTCGGTTTCGGTGAATCCAGGGGCAACAACGCCCACATAAATATTGTGCGGCGCCAATTTTTTGGCGAGGGATTGACTCATGGAATTTAATGCAGCTTTGCTGGCACCATAGGCTGGTTTGGTAGGTTCTCCCCGAAAGGCACCACGTGATGAAACGCTTACTATATGCCCGCCTCCGGTTTTCATCATGGCCTTTGCTCCCCAGTAACACAGATTGGCCACAGCGAAAAGGTTGGTTTCAAAGGTTTTTTCCCAAGCCTGGGTCCAGTGGTCAAAATCTACTTGGTCAATTTCATGGAAAATGGAAATCCCGGCATTGTTCACCAGAACATCCAACTGACCATATTCTTTTATAAAGTCCTCTATCAGTGCTTCGGTCTCTGATTTTTGAGAAATATCTCTTTTGAAAAGCTGATGTCCGTCACCAGATAATTCTGTCAGGGCTTTCTGGGCATCTTCATCATTGCTCCTATAATTGATGCCCACTTTGGCCCCTTTTTTAGCAAATGCCATTGCGGTTGCTTTTCCAATGCCCCGAGAGGCACCTGTGATCAGTACATTTTTATTTGTGAAATCCATATAAAAGTGATTTATGTTTCAAATATACTAGGATAGTAGGTTCTTGAAGCTTTAAATGAATTGCAGTACCTTTAAATTTTATAAAATTCACCTTAATCATGCGTAAATATTATCTTTTCTTCGTTGTAGCGTTCATTTCAATTGTGGCAACCGGGCAAAAGCCTAACTTCTCGTATCTCGATATTTTTGATCTTCAATATGTTTCAGACCCACAAATTTCTCCAGATAGCGAATGGGTGGTATACCGTAGGATGGGTCTTGATATTATGAAAGATCGTTCTGCTGGTAATCTTTGGTTGATCAAGTCCGATGGAAGTCAAAACCAAAAACTTACCACCAGAGAGGTGGACGAAAGCAGTGCAAAATGGTCCCCAAACGGTGATCGAATTGCTTTTGCCAGCAGTACCGAAGAAGGATCGGAAATATTTATGTATTGGGCAAAAACTGGTAAAGTGGCCAAGTTGACCCAATTGCCGTACAGTCCAAGTTCGTTGACATGGTCGCCGAATGGGGAACATCTAGCTTTTTCCATGCATGTGCCAAAAGCTCCACCTGTTGTTGCCAAAATCCCTAAAAAACCCAAAGGAGCTAAATGGCAAGATACACCTAGGGTTACAGATCGCTTGTATCACGAGGCGAATGGAAGGGGATATATAGAGCCGGGTTTCAACCATATTTTTGTAATTCCCGCGAATGGAGGTGCAGTACGACAAATTACATCTGGAGACTGGCACCATAGGGGAACACTTTCTTGGGCAAAAGATGGATCTACGATTTATTTTTCTGCCAATCGTTCGGATGACTGGGAATATCAATTCCGAAACAGTGAAATTTATGCGGTTGATGTCGAAAATGGTAAAATTGTTGCATTAACGGATCGCAATGGCCCGGATAGTGACCCTCAGGTGTCCCCTGACGGAAAGTATATTGCCTATTTGGGCTATGAAGATAAAGTGCAGACCTATCAAGTAAGGAAATTGCACATTATGAATATCGATGGCAGCGATAAACGCGTTGTATCGGAAGGTTTTGACCGCGCGGTTTCCAATATTCACTGGAACACAAAAGGAAACGGACTATATTTTTCTTATGATGACAAGGGCAATGGTAAAGTAGGTTTGATAACTCTTTCTGGGGAAGTTTCAAAAATGGTGGATAATGTTGGAGGAACATCTTTGGGAAGGCCGTACTCTGGCGGATCTTTCAGCGTTTCAGAAAAAGGTGATTTAGCTTTTACGCAATCAACACCAAAATACCCTTCAGAGCTTGCGATTCTTGAAGCAAAATCGAAATCGGCGGTTAAGGTTACCGGTCTGAACGATGCCTTACTCAATTATCGCACCTTGGGAGAAGTGGAAGAAGTTTGGTATAAATCCTCTGTGGATGGCAGGGACATTCAAGGATGGGTGGTTTATCCCCCAAATTATGATGCCAACAAAAAATATCCTTTTATGGTAGAAAACCACGGTGGACCTATTGCCAATTACGGGGACCGTTTTTCCATAGAAATGCAACTGTTCGCAGCGGCGGGTTATATCGTTTTTTACCCAAATCCAAGAGGCAGTACGAGTTATGGAGAGGAATTTGGAAATTTGCTCTATAACAATTACCCAGGTGAGGATTATAATGACGTAATGGACGGGGTAGATCATTGCATCCAGAAAGGAATTGCACACGAAGACCAACTTTTTGTTACCGGGGGCAGTGCAGGAGGTATTATGTCTGCGTGGATGATTGGTAAAAATAATCGTTTTGAAGCCGCCGTAGTAGTTAAGCCCGTCATAAACTGGATCAGTAAAACCCTTACAGCAGATAATTATTTCAATTATGCGAATTATAGATTTCCAGGACAACCCTGGGAAAATTTTGAAGGATTTTGGAAATTTTCTCCCCTTTCCCTAGTTGGTAATATAGAGACTCCAACCATGGTAATGGTAGGTATGGATGATTTGCGTACCCCGCCCAGTGAAGCAAAACAATTGTACCATGCGTTAAAACTCAGAAAGATTGAGACTGTTCTAGTGGAAATACCGGGAGCAAGTCATGGCATTGCCAATAAACCGAGTAACTTAATGACGAAGGTGGCCCATGTGTTAGCTTGGTTTGAAGAGTACAGAACAGATAAGTGACATGAGTGAAAAAAAAAGACATTGGTTCTGGAACGTACTGATAATGGTGACCGTAATACTCTGTATTCTTGCCTTTGTGGAGCACTATAAAAATTGGCATAAGATTGAGGAGGGGAACTTTAGGATATTTTCAGGAATCTACTATCAAAAAATACCTTTGACCGAACTGGACAGTGTACGTTTGGTGGATAAATTGCCCGAGATGGAACGTTCCAGTGGATTTTCTTGGATGGAAAAAGAAAAAGGCGTGTTCTTGGATTCCATATCGCGATCAAAAGTGTATGTTTTTGTGGATGATCTATATCAACATAAAATAAAAGTGGTGCACCATGATTCCCTAATAATGTATTTGAATCTTAAGGATAGTGTGGAAACACAAAAATTATATACTATTTTGCAGGGCAATATGATGGAAAACAATGAAAAGCAGAGTGAAATCCATAAATAGCACAGCATTATAATGAGAGTATTTCTTTTAATTCTATTAGTTGCCCCTCTAACTATGTTTTCACAAAATACCATATTGGTTCATGTGCACAATGTGCAATCGGACTATGGGCATGTGAATGTTGCAGTGTATAATTCTGATGAGACATTTTTATCTTTCGAAGACGTTTATACAACAGGGACGGAAGACGCAAATAAAGGGCTCGTAGAGTTACAAATTGAGGATTTGCCTTCCGGTGAATATGCTTTGGCCGTGTTCCATGATGAGAATGGAAATGGTAAACTGGATACCAATTGGTTGGGCATCCCCAAGGAAAAAGTTGCTTTTTCCAAGGGAAAAATGAAAACTTTTGGGCCGCCCAAATATAAAGAATGTAAATTCCGGGTCACCTCGGATTACGAAATAGACATAAGTCTTTAAAAGATAAAAATGGGAACACTTTTTATGGCCCAATTAATGGGTGCGCTATACGGAGTTTTGGCAGTGATTTTTGGTGCTTTCGGCGCTCATGCCCTCAAAAAGAAATTGACTCCAGAACTGCTTCAAAGTTTTGAGACAGGGGTCAAATATCAAATGTACCATGCTATTGTACTATTGGTTCTTGGGTTTAATCTCAATTTTGATAAACCTTTGGATTCTTGGATAATAAATTGTTTTATTTTTGGAACCCTACTGTTTTCATTCAGCATATACGCACTATGCTTAGGTGCCGCTAAAGGAGATAAACCACGCTTTTTGGGTCCTATAACTCCAATTGGGGGACTGCTTTTGGTTGTGGGTTGGGCCCTATTGCTTTACTCTTTTATTTCCAATTTAATTTGATTTTAACTGCAACCGCAGCCATCCTGCCCACAGGAACTGGAGTGGTCGTTCCTTTTATTGAAGAGGGATTTGGGAATCAAAAATTTCCATACCAAATAGCCTACTGCTAAAATTAGGGTTGTGTATGCTAATATTTGTTGAATCATCTTTGAATTAAATTAAGATTTGATAGGCCAATAAAGCAATTATATAGGCAAATACACTCATAAAGCCCAATTGAAGCATGGGCCATTTCCAAGAGTTGGTTTCTCTTTTTACAATAGCTAGGGTACTCATACATTGCATGGCAAAAGCATAAAACAACATTAAAGATATACCGGATGCCAAGTTGAACAATGGTTTTCCGGAATCATCCAGTTCGGCTGCCATTCGGTTTTGAATGGTTTCTTCTTCATCACTACCAACACTATAAATAGTTGCCAGTGTGCCTACAAATACTTCACGGGCGGCAAAAGAAGTTAAAACCGCAATCCCTATCTTCCAATCGTAACCTAAAGGTTTTACAATAGGCTCAAAAGCCTTTCCTGCTTGACCAATGTAGGAATGCTCCAATTTATAACTGGCTATTTCTTGTGCCACGGCTCTTTCCGAGAGTTCGGAGGTCAAAACCTGAACCGAATCCCTAAGTACATTAGGTGCCATGTCTACTGTTTCTACAGATTCACGATACGATGTTATATGGTTCTGTATATAATTTTTACTGTAGGTGCTCAGCCCTTCTTCTGCGATTCTTTCAGTTACGATGGTCTCGGCATTTTTAAAATTGTCCGAATATCCATTTGAGCCTAAAAACCATAGAATTATGGATATTGCCAAGATTATTTTACCTGCTCCCAATACAAAACTCTTGGTTTTTTCGATTACTGTGTAAAATACGTTTTTTAACAGCGGTAAGCGATAGGTAGGCATCTCCACCATAAAAACAGACCTGCTTTTTATTTTTAGGATCTTGTTCAAAACCATGGCCGATAATAGCGCCATTCCAAAGCCTATTAGGTACAATAGCATCAAGGTCAGTGCTTGATAACTTAGACCAAGAAAACCACCTTCTGGGATAACTAGGGCAATCAATATTAAGTAGACGGGCAATCTGGCGGAACAAGTGGTAAAAGGCGTTACCAAAATAGTGATAAGACGTTCTTTCCAATTTTCTATGGTACGCGTTGCCATTATTGCTGGTATGGCACATGCATTTCCAGATATTAAAGGCACCACACTTTTTCCGCTCAATCCGAATGGACGCATTAGCCGATCCATAAGAAAAACTACACGGCTCATATATCCAGATTCTTCCAGAAGAGAGATAAAAAGGAACAAAAATGCTATTTGTGGAATAAAAATAACGATACCTCCAATTCCAACTATAATTCCCTCGGCAAGCAAATCAGTAAAAAGTCCTGGAGGCAAAGTGTTTTTGATCCATTCTGCCGCCATTGCAAATTGTTCGTCAATGAAATCCATTGGGTATGAGCTCCATTCGAATATTGCTTGAAAAATCAGTAGTAAAAGGGCAAAGAAAATGAGGTAGCCAAAAATCTTATGCGTTAGAATTTTATCGAAGGACGCGCGTAGCCCTTTGGCGGCCATAAAATCTACCTTATAAGTTTCCTTTAAAATATTGTTGATCAACTGATATCGAAGTACAGTTTCCTTATGCTGTAGTTTTTTTAACTCATCATTGGATTTGGTGGAGAAATCTGTAGCATCTTGTATGCGTTTTTTCTCAATGGGCATAAAGTTTACGTCCTGCGTAATCACCAACCACAGTTTATAAAGATCCTCCTTGGGAAAAGTTTCCTTTAAACGGTCAAAATATTTTGGTGAAATTCTGTTGGGATCCAGAATGGGTTTTGATGAGATGGTTTTATAGTCCGCTATAAGTTCTTTGACATGGCCAATTCCTGTGTTTTTTCGTGTACTTACCAAAGCAATTTTGGTGTCCAGCTTTTTTTCCAGAGCCTCTATGTCTAGGGAAATCCCTTTACGCGACATTCGGTCTGCCATGTTTATCACCAAAATGGTTGGAATCTTAAGATCCTTTATTTGCGTAAAAAGGAGAAGATTCCTTTTTAGGTTTTCTACGTCGCTTATAACTACAGCGACATCAGGATAATCTTTGTCGTTTTTGTTCAGTAAAAGTTCTACTACGAGACTTTCATCCAAAGATGTGGTATTCAGGCTATACGTACCGGGAAGATCCAATATGTGCGCTTTAACTCCTCTGGGAAGTTTACAGATGCCCTCTTTTTTTTCTACAGTAATGCCAGGATAGTTCCCTACTTTTTGTTTGAGTCCGGTAAGTTGATTAAAAACTGAGGTTTTGCCCGTATTTGGATTGCCGATTAGGGCTACATTGATGTTTTTGCTCATGGAACCTGGTTTTCTTCAATAATATCCAGCTCAATGCATTTCGCCAAAGACCTTCTAATTGCCAAATGACTTCCACTTAGGTTAATGTAAATGGGGTCGTTTAATGGAGCTACTTGCAACAGTTCAACACTGTTGCCGGGGAGACACCCTAATTCCATTAATTTTACAGGGAGTTTATGTTCGGTAAAGTCCTTGATAATACCCTTTTGCCCTAATCTTAAATCTGCAACGGTAGCCACTGTGTTTATTTAGAATAAATTTAATTAAGGCCAAAAATAAATAAAAAAAGAGAAACTATACCTCGTGTTTGGGTATAAAGGCATCATCCACTACTCTAGGTAGCTGGCCTCAAGGGTCTTAATATCTTCAATAAGTTTGTCAATATCTTCTCGATTTGTGCCATCGTAGAAGCCTCGGATTCTTTTTTCCTTGTCCACTAGGATAAAATTTTCAGTATGTATCATATCAAAGGGACCACCATCTCCATCATTCTTTACGGCGAGGTACGATTTTCGGGCCAATTCATAGATTTGTTTTTTATCTCCGGTCACCAAGTTCCATTTACTATCAATCACACCTTTTTCGATAGCATATTTTTTTAATTGCGCAACTGTATCAATTGCAGGGGTAACGGAATGGGAGAGAAGCATAATGTTTGGATCGTCTTTAATGGCCTCTTGAATTTCACCCATGTTCTTTGTCATAATTGGGCAGATGGTGAGGCAAGTTGTAAAAAAGAAATCGGCCACATAAATTTTGTTCTTATAATTTTCTTGTGTAATGGTATCCCCATTTTGATTCACCAAAGAAAAATCGGCTACTTTATGGTATTTTTTGGTGTAGTGCAAGGTGCTGTCAACTAAAGATTTGTCTACCATTGATGGTTGATACACCGGGAGCATTTTCTTGGGATGCAATGCGTTGTAAAATAGATAAACGATTACTGCCGAAAGTGCCAGCATTACAATTCCGAACATCCTATATTTTGCAAAAAATGATCCCATGGAACAAAATTACGGCCCAAATGGCTATTCTTCAAGGAGAAGGCTATTTTTTGTTGCTAAATCTTTCTTAAATCGTAAAGGGATTAAATTCGAGGTTTTTTTATGAAACCCTAAAAGGTTACTTTTGTGCGTTTTAACAAAAGACAACGGATGACTCCAATAGTTATAAAAACCATTCAATTTTTTCTTAGCCTTTCCCTTCTGATTGTGCTGCACGAGCTGGGACATTTTATTCCTGCAAAGCTCTTTAAAACAAGGGTTGAGAAATTCTATCTCTTTTTTGACGTCAAATTTTCATTGTTCAAAAAGAAAATAGGCGAAACCGTTTACGGTATCGGTTGGTTGCCCTTGGGAGGATATGTAAAAATATCCGGGATGATCGATGAGAGCATGGACAAGGAGCAGATGAAACAAGAACCAAAGCCATGGGAATTCCGAAGCAAACCAGCTTGGCAACGTTTGATCATAATGCTCGGTGGAGTGACCGTGAACTTTATTTTAGCAGTTGTAATTTACATTGGAATGGCCTATTCCTATGGCGAGCAATACATTCCCATGGAAAGTTTAAAAGATGGGGTATGGGTACTCGAAAAAGAAATCGGGGATGAAGTTGGAATACAGACAGGAGACAAGATAATCGCGGTTGATGGTGAAAACTTAAAAACGTTCAGCAGTGTTTTTATGGAATTGGTCAATGGGAACAACATCACCATTGAAAGAAATGGCCAACGAATAGAAAAAGAAATTCCGATTGATTTTATCTCCACTTTGATAGAGGATGAAGATAAGGTGCGTTTTCTGAATTTCAGAGTCCCGTTCTGGGTGAATAAAGTTCCTAAAACATCACATAATAAAACTGCAGGCTTTCAACCAAAGGATAAATTTTTGACCATAAATGGTTCGGAAGCAGTTTACAGGGATCAAGTGATGGATTTGTTGGAGATCAACAAAGGAAAGGATATTACTATTTTGCTTGAACGTGCGGATGGAACACAATCCAATGTTGTGGCCCAGGTAAATGATGAGGGTAAATTAGGTTTAGAGATTGGTGGGTACACCATGGATGATTTGCAAGAAGAAGGAATTTTAAAGGTTGAAACAGAAAAATATACCTTTTTGGAAGCCATTCCGGCAGGAATAAATAAAGGAGTTAGTACGCTCTCCAGCTATATCAAACAGATGAAGAAAATCTTTAATCCAGAAACTGGTGCGTATAAAGGTGTAGGTGGTTTTGCTGCTATCGGTGGCATGTTTCCCGATACATGGAACTGGCCTGCCTTTTGGGCCACTACGGCATTTATATCCATCATTTTGGCTTTTATGAATATTTTGCCCATTCCGGCATTGGACGGTGGGCACGTGGCCTTTTTATTATATGAAATGGTGACCGGACGTAAACCGAGCGATAAATTTTTGGAGTACGCCCAAATGATAGGCTTCTTTATTTTAATTGCTTTATTGCTGTTCGCCAACGGTAATGATTTGTATAAATGGCTTTTTAAATAGAAAAGCATTTTTTTTGTTTGTAGCGTAAAAAAGAATCTATTATATTTGCACCCGCTTAAGGTGAAATATTCCTCCTTAGCTCAGTTGGTTAGAGCATCTGACTGTTAATCAGAGGGTCCTTGGTTCGAGTCCAAGAGGGGGAGCAGATAAACCAAAACGGTTATACTTTAAAAAGTATAACCGTTTTTTTATTTAATAATTGTTGATACTCCTACAAGTATATAAACGCTCTGATTATTAGTATCATTGCCACTATTCATATAGTATCAAAATTCGGAGTATACCATAGACTCTTAACTATATGAAAGAGTCAAAGCACTTAAACTTCTTACTATTTTGACAGAAAAATTGACAAACGAATATTGTGATAATAAAGCCTGCAACTTAATAAGGATAAACGAAAAACCTATACGTTACTAGTATCTTAGAAATAATGTGAAGGCTAACAGTGCGTTGAAAACCTAAAGGTCAATAGTAAAAGAGAGCTAGAAAGAACAGGCCAAAGGGAATCAGGTATGACCAGTGTTGTGTACTCGAATTGGATGCCGATTATTTGAATTATATCAAAAACGTAGGACTAATATATAGTTCTCTTGAAAGTAACAGATTCTTTTAGGGCTACAAAAATTATTCAACTTCCATATTTTATGGATAATAACATTCTTTTGGAAGCGTTGTATGTTAAAACATCGAGTGATGATAGAAATGGAGTTGCGATTCGCTATATCCGCGAGAGTTGTTCAGACAATAAGGATAAGATAATATATGAACAACTAGCAGCATTACTTGCTATGCCCAATTAATGAAAACTTTTGAAATAACTGCAAGCTACTACTGAACCTATAGGTTGTCCCCCCCCCACAGTAGCTAGGACTAAACTAAAATATTTTGTAATCATTTAAAATTTAGTATTATGAAGACCACGTTTTTTTATGGCCTGATGTTTATGGCGGCACTTAGTATTTCCTCCTGCTCCAAGGGAGAAGATGGGGAAGACGGATTGCCCGGACCACAGGGGGAACAGGGTATACAAGGGGAGCAAGGACCCCAAGGACCCCAAGGTGAACCCGGCACGGCCAATGTTATGTACTCGGATTGGATACCCATAGATTGGAATTTGCAGAATTATTCAACCTTAAAAGCCATGCTTATCGAAGATGAACGGGTTACAGAAGAATTTATAGATGAAGGAGGGTTATTATTAGTGTTTTTAAAAGTAACTGATATTGGTGCTACAGGAGTTTTTCAATTTCCATATTTTATTAATAGTAACACTTATTTAGATGCGTTGTATATAAATGTACCGGATGATAATATAGAGGGAGTTGCCATTCGCTATTTCCACGAGGTAGATTCAGACCTACTATACGATTACTACGAAGATAACGTATGGGTCAAATATGTCCTTATCCCAGGAGGTGTGGACCTTAGCGGTAAGGGAGAAATGCAGACAGATTGGGATAAAATGACTTATGAACAAGTTGCAGAAAAGCTTGGTATTGTAGAGTAATTGCTTCCTAATGTAAAGGGAGGATGTTTTTACCAAAAAACATCCTCCCTTTACATTCTTAATCACACAATTGAATAAGGTGGTGAAAAATAAATGGAATTTCCAACCCGTTCATCCCATATTTAGAACTTGTGAAAATATGCCCGACAGATTTGGTATTAACATCCAATCAGCCAAATGATTACGTGGGATAACATGTCGTTGACGGGCTAATTTTGGTTGTTGATAACGCTACTTTTCTTTTAGAAAACATTTATATCTAGTTTTGAATGAATTAATTAGAAAATATTGATTTCTAAAAAAGAACTTCTTTTTCAAATAGTACTGCACATTTTGGTGCTCTTGTTTTTCTCATTTAATAGGAATACGGGAGCCCTAATGACGCATAAAGTTATATTTCTATTGTTCTATGGTGTTGCCACGGTAAGTATAACCTACTACCTAATGCCGCGCTTTTTGTACAAAAAGAAGTATTGGCAGTTTTTCGCGGGGGCTACTTTGGTTGTAATTGCGGTTATCATTGTGGAAGAAATGGTTTTAGAACCCATTTTATACCCAGGAACTAGAAGAGGGAACGAATTTCCCGGTATCTATGTATCACTTTTAGGTGTGCTACCGGTCATGTGCATCTTATCAGGATTTAAATTTGGATGGGATGCCTTAAAAAAACAAGCTCAGATTGATGAGCTGCAGACCACGATACAAGAGAGTGAACTACAATTTTTACGTAGTCAGATAAATCCCCATTTTTTATTCAATAACCTGAACAATCTCTATTCTTACGCATTGCAAGAATCTCCAAAAACACCAGAAATCATTTTGGAAATGAGTGGGGTTCTCCGTTATATGCTGTACGAGTCCAAAGAACAGTTTGTACCTTTAAAAAAGGAACTGGAGCAATTGAACAATTTTATCTTGTTGTACAAACTACAGATTGAAGATCGAGGTGAGGTTCATTTTGATGTGGACAAGATAGAAGACGAATATAAAATTGCCCCATTGATCTTGATCGTATTTATAGAGAATGCCTTCAAGCACAGCCAATCGGGTCAATCTACGGACATCAAGATTGATATATCCGTAAAACTGAAAAACGACACCTTGGAATTTTTGTGCAAAAACAATTACGAGCCAGGGTTTAGCCTGGATAGCGTAGCTAAGGGAATAGGACTAAAAAATGTAAAGAAAAGATTGGAGATACTTTATCCCAAAAAGTATATTTTGCAGATTGATGAAGCCGATAAAAGTTATACGGTTTATTTGAAGTTGGAATTGGAGAAAGTATAAAATAATGAGGTGTATTATTGTTGAAGACCAACCGCCAGCACAGCGAATTTTAAAAAAATTCATTCAGGACGTTCCTGCTTTGGAGTTGGTAGATACATTTTCAGATGGATTGAGTGCAATGGATTTCTTGAACAAAGAAGCCGTAGATTTAATGTTTTTGGATATCCATTTGCCAAAGATAAATGGATTGGATTTCTTAAAAAGTATTCCAGACCCTCCACATGTTATTTTGACCACCGCATTTTCCGAATATGCATTGGAGGGATACGACCTCAATGTTGTAGATTACCTACTAAAACCCTTTTCTTTTCAACGATTTTTACAAGCGGTTAACAAGGTAAATGTTAAACATGAGGGGGTCACTGCCAAAAACAATGGTAACTCGCTCACGGAAATCTATGTAAAATCCAGCCATGAACATATCAAGGTGATGGTAGACGATATTTATACAATAACATCGGACTCTGACTATACCGAAATCCATCTTGAGGATAAAATGATATTATCTAACGAACCACTACGCCATTGGGTGGAGGTTTTAGGGGGCAATCAATTTTATCAAATACACAAATCCCATATTATCAACACTAAAAAGATCGATAGGATTTCCGGTAATATGGTACACTTGACCAACGGAAGTAAAATACCTATGGGCAGGGCATACAAGGACAATTTCCTTAAAAGTATATTGCAATAAGGATGTCTAAAAGGTATTGAAATACGTCATTCTGAACTTGTTTCAGAATCCCATTATCTAGATAAACAAGCCAATATGAGAACCTGAAACAAGTTCAGGTTGACGAAAACCGACATTTTAGATAGCCCCTTTGTTTTTTGATCTATTTGGCAAAATAGATGTAAATCGAAATAACGATAAAACAAATCAGGACACTGGCTAATTTAGCGTGCTTCCAAGGCTCTATGGAAACTTGTTTAGTATATTCCAATTGGAACGGCTCTTTTCTTGGATAGAATTTTCCAATGATCAGCATAATGATGATGTTGGAAATGAATAATATGGCCATTACATGGAGGTAATGTGGGTAAGCACCAGATTCTACCAGATTTAGTTCGGCAGGGTCGGTAATCCCGTTTGCTTTGGCTTCGGCCAATGCATTGGCCACCATTTTGGGCCCAATAATAAACTGGCTGATAATATATAGGATAGATCCGGAAAGTATTCCAATTTTTGCTGCAATGGCAGGAACCCTTTTGGTGAGATATCCGATTACAATAATGGTGAAAATAGGTATACTGTAAATACCGTTGATTTCTTGGAGGTAGTTGAACAAACTGCCCGCATTGGCAATCATGGGAGCAATGAACATCGCAGCAAGTGCTAAACATACACCGAATATCTTACCGTATTTTACGACAGTCATTTCCGATGCATTTTTGTTGATGTGCTGTTTGTAAATATCTATACCGAACAAGGTAACAGAACTATTGAGTACACTGTTAAAGGAGCTCAAAATCGCACCGAACAATACTGCTGCAAAAAAGCCCATCAAAGGTTTTGGAAGTACGGCCCTAACCAGTTCCGGATACGCCAAATCGCTACTAGCAAGACCCCCTTCAAAATAATAATAAGCGATCATCCCGGGCAATACCAAAATTATTGGTCCCAAAATTTTTAGAAAAGCCGCTAATAAAAGGCCTTTTTGACCTTCTGCAAGGTTTTTTGCTCCAAGACCTCTTTGTATAATTTGTTGGTTGGTTCCCCAATAAAAGAGTTGAACAAGCATCATACCGGTAAAAATGGTAGAAAAAGGAACTTCTTGCCCAGGATTCCCTGTAGAATCAAAACGTTCCGGGTTCGCAGCCATTAGGGTTTCAAGTCCGCCCATTACACTGCCGTCACCAATGGCCATCAAACCAAAAACAGGAATTAGTATTCCACCGATAATGAGTCCAACCGCGTTGATACTGTCCGAAACAGCAACGGCCTTCAATCCTCCAAAAACGGCATAAATAGAACCTATAATACCAATGCCCCAAATACAAATGACCAAGGCAGTTGAATCCGATACGCCAAGTAGGGTCGGAACATCGAACATACCACTAATGGCTACAGAGCCAGAGTATAAAATTACCGGGAGCAGTACAACTACATAACCGGTAAGGAACAATCCGGAGGTTATGGTTTTTGTGGCCACATCGAACCGCTTGGCTAAAAATTGGGGAACGGTGGTTAAACCGCCTTTCAAGTAGCGTGGGAGCAAGAATAGAGCGGTAACTACAATGGCAAGCGCAGCTAAGGTCTCCCAGGCCATTACCGAAAGCCCGTCCTTGTAGGCGCTTCCATTAAGTCCAACTATTTGTTCCGTGGAAAGGTTTGTCAGTAACAACGATCCGGCAATTACCCCTGCCGTAAGGCTTCTTCCGCCCAAAAAATAACCATCTGATGAGGTTTCATCTGTTTTTCTAACGGACCACCAGGATATTATTCCTACTAAAAGTGTGAATCCCAAAAAGGAAATAAGTGCCATAAATTAAGATTTGATCTTGCAGACCTTAAGGTCTGGTCTAATATGTTGGTTTATTTTTTTTTTAGTAATACTCAAATATTGGGTTTAACCTATTTCTTATACCGTTGTGTTTTTAAGTTGAAGTGCCAGGGGTCGTTTTTCGTTTTCCCCAAATTAAAGTACATGACAATAAAATACTTAAAAAGACAAAATCAAAAGTGGATAGGTAGCATCCATAGATGCTAATATAGTTTGAATTTCTAAAAATAGTGGAAACAAACGAAAAAGCCTATAAACCAATTTATATAGAAAGTGACCCAAATCAAAAATTCAATGATAATTTTTTTCTAACAATTTTTTAATCTTAAAAAGACGGTGCTTTCCCATGAATTTGAGTTATTTGAAACAAATATTTATTATTTGTAAACTTTCCTTTTGAAAGTATGAGACAAAAAAAAACTGATTTAATCTTTGTTTTACACGCTTCGTTAGCTGCTTTTGGCACCTATTTTTGCATGTACGCCTTTAGAAAACCTTTCTCGGTTGCAACCTTTGAAGGGTTGGCTTTTATGGGGGTTGATTACAAAATCCTTTTGGTTATAACTCAGGTTTTGGGCTATGCACTTTCCAAATTTGTGGGTATAAAGGTAATATCCGAACTAAAGCCCGACCGTAGGTTGCTTTATTTGATCTTGTTGATTGTACTGGCCGAAATATCACTTTTATTGTTCGCCACGGTCCCGGCACCCTATAATATTGTTTTTATGTTGCTCAACGGATTTCCCTTGGGCATGATATGGGGTATTGTTTTTTCCTATATTGAAGGAAGACGGTTCACTGACATATTGGGCGTTGTTCTTTCTGCCAGTTTTATTGTTTCCAGCGGTGTGGTTAAATCTGTTGGACTCTATGTAATGAACACTTGGGGTGTAAGTGAGTTTTGGATGCCATCCGTAACAGGAGCCTTGTTCTTTTTGCCACTTTTGATTTGCTCCTACTTACTGCAAAGGGTGCCACCACCAACAGCAGAAGATATTGAGAGCAGGACGGAGCGTATTCCCATGACGGCCGATGATAGGCGTGGCTTGGTCAAAAAGTTCTTTTTTCCATTATTGCTTATTGTGGTGTTTTATACATTTTTGACCGCTTTTAGGGACTTCAGGGACAATTTTGCCCGGGAACTATGGGACAGTATTGGATATCAAGGGGATGCTTCTGTGTTTTCCACTTCGGAAATTATTATTGCCATAGTGGTACTACTTATCATAGGATCTATTTTCTATATTAAGGACAATTATAAGGCTTTGCTCACATACCATGCCCTGCTCATGTTGGGAACCGTTGTGCTGGCAGCAAGCACCATTATGTTCCAAATTGGGGTTCTAGATCCATTTATATGGATGGTGTGCACAGGTTTTGGACTTTACATATGCTACGTACCTTTCAATTGTCTCTTTTTTGATAGGTTTATCGCCACTTTTAAGGTAAGAGGAAATTCAGGCTTCCTTATTTATATAGCTGATGCCTTTGGATATCTGGGCAGCATATTGGTTTTGCTCTATAAGAATTTTGGACAGGCCAATTTGTCCTGGCTTAACTTTTTTGTTTACGGAACCTACGCAGTGGCCTTTATCGGTACTTGTGTTACTATGATATTGTTTCTTCACTTTGGAACGCGTCATAAAACAGAAAAACTTAACAATCAATTGGAATATGGACAACAAATATGATGCTGTCATTATAGGCGCTGGTATTTTAGGGACTTTTCATGCCTACCACGCACTGGAATTGGGCCTAAAAGTTTGTTTGGTGGAAAAAGATGCCTATCCGAAAGGGGCTACTACCCAAAATTTTGGACAAGTGGTTCCTTCTGGAATGAACACCAAATGGCAAAAATTTGGACGTGAGAGTCTTAGCATCTATAAAGAGATCCAAACCCAGTTTGATATCAGTATCCGACAAAATGGGAGTGTGTATTTGGCTTCCAACGAGGAAGAAGAACAATTGCTGATAGAGCTTAGGGCCATAAACAGCGGGAATGACTATGCATCTAAAATGCTCACCAAGAAGGAATGCTTGGCACAATATCCAGGGTTGCGAAAGGATTATGTAGTTTCCGGACTTTTTTTCCCAGAAGAAGTTACCGTGGAACCTAGGATTATGATCCATAAGCTTCAGGAATATTTAGTTGCTCACAAAGGATTGGAAATTAAGTACGATTTTCCAGTAGTTTCTTGCGAAAGAAACGGGGAATGGGTTTCAGTTCAAAACACCAAAAATGAAACAGTTTTTGGTAGCAAAGCAATTATATGCAACGGGAGCGATTTTAAAAACCTATATCCAGAGATGTTTGCATCCAGTGACCTCGAAGTTTCAAAACTGCAGATGATGCAAACCAAACCACAGGAGAATTACAAATTAAAAGGATCAATCTTAACGGGGTGGTCCATCAGGCGGTATGAAGCTTTTCATGAATGTTCATCGTTTGCAAAGATTAAGACAAATGAGCCGTTAGAAAGCCTTCAAAAAAAATGGGGCGTACATATCCTGTTTAAGCAAGCAGTGGATGGTTCCATTATCTTGGGGGATTCCCATCAGTATGCAGATGCCGACAAAGTTGAGGGTTTAGGGTATGATTTGGATATGGACATTGATAATTTTATGATAAATGAAGCCAAAAAAATCATTGATTTGCCAAACTATCAAATCCAAAAAAGATGGTATGGGATGTACTCACAATGTAAGAACAATGATATATTCCAAAAAACCATTGACGATAATATCCATATTGTAACAGGTATCGGAGGAAAGGGAATGACGGGTAGTGCTGGGTTCTCCAAAAAGAATATTGCCACAATTTTTTAATACATGGAAAATCAATTTATGAAAACAATACAACTAGCCGTTTTTGATATGGCAGGAACCACAGTAAACGAGGACAATGTAGTGTACAAAACAGTTAGGGCCGCGTTGGCCCAGCATGGAGTGGAGATTCCTTTGGACACAGTACTCGAATTTGGTGCTGGAAAAGAGAAATTCAAGGCCATCTCTGATATTTTGCAGGAGAACAAAACCAATAGTGTGGACCCTAAAGCAGTTTTTGAGGATTTTAAAAAAATGTTGGAGGATGCCTATACCAATCTCAATGTTACAACTTATGAAGGTGTTGAGGAGCTTTTCAAGAAATTGAAATCCAAAGAGGTGAAAGTGGTTTTGAATACAGGTTACGACAAAAAAACGGCGCAATCACTTTTGGATAAATTGGGTTGGGCTTCAGGTGATCAAATTGATGCTGTAATTACAGCAGATGATGTGGTCAAAGGAAGGCCATCTTCTGAGATGATTGATAAAGCCATGGAGATGTTCGGTGTCACCGAATCCGAAAATGTTTTGAAAGCTGGGGACTCTGTAATCGATATTGAAGAAGGCAAAAACGCTAATTGTGGATGGACCGTGGGTGTATTGACCGGTGCACAGACTCGCGAACAACTCACAACTGCTGAACCATCTACGATTTTGGATTCATTGGCTGATCTGGAAGAAGTATTGTTTCCTTGATCAAATAAAGAAATAGACCACCAACATTTTAGAGGGATTTTTTCCTCGGTTCATAGGCACATGGGGGATTCTACCATCAAAAAAAATGGAATCCCCTTCTTTTAAAAGTACTTCTCGGTCACCAATCTCGTAGTAGCACTCTCCCGTCAAAATATATTTGAACTCAAAAGCATCGGTAACCACCTTGTCACGTTCCGAGTTGGGCTGCACTTCCAAAAGCACACTTTCAAAACCAACGGAGTTCAATTGTTTTCCAAAAATGTAGTTATAGGTAAAGCCGATCGCCTCGGCTTCTTTCTCGATGATGGATTGCTCATCTTTACGAGTAACTAGAAAAACTTGTCCGTGTGCTTTGGGAATACCGTCAAAAAAATCGGTCATCTCCATTTCCAAGGCTTCCACAATCTTCAAAAAAACAGGTAGAGAGGGTATTGTTCGCCCATTTTCAATGCGGGAAATAAGTCCAGCCGTAACTCCTGCCCCAATGGCTATATCGTTAATGGTCTTTTTATTGTTCTTTCGGATTTGCTTAATTCTTTTTCCAATACCTATGAGATAATCCTCCATTTTATTAAGATTGAGAAATTTTAGTATTAATAATAATTTTTGATGGTTCAAGATCATAAAAAAATCTAGTTATAGGTTGATTAATTAAGCTTTTTTGTTAAAATCATAGTTTACAGAACCATATGATAAATTGAATATTTGTAAATAATAATTACATAACATTAAGCTGTTTATTTTAACCTTTCCGTATCATTTTTTTAATCTTATTGAAGGCGTGGCTTAACTCTAGTGTGGGATATTTGTTGATAAATAATTAACCATATTTTACAAATATTCAAAAAATGAAAAAATCGATTGTAGCATTTTTGCTTGCATTTACTGTAAGTATATTTAGCTATTCACAAGTCACCTTTTCAGGAAAGGTATTGGATGAAAACAGCGTACCGTTGCCAGGGGCATCGGTAGTTGTAAAGGGAGGGTCCACAGGGGTGGCCACTGACTTTGATGGAAATTTTGAAATTGAACTTCCACAAGGAGGAGAAATCTTGGTAGTATCCTATATAGGATATATACCACAAGATTTGGAAACAGCAGGAAAAACCACTGCAACTATTGTATTACAGCCAGATTCACAGCAATTGGATGAAGTGGTTGTTACCGCATTAGGTATTAAAAGAGAAACCAAAAAACTGGCTTACGCAGTGCAAAAGGTTTCCGGAGAAGAAATTTCCGAAGCTAAAGAAACCAATGTTGTTAACTCCCTTGCCGGAAAAATGGCCGGGGTACAAGTTACGGGAGGTAACTCTGGTGTAGGTTCATCTTCTCAAATTATCATTCGAGGAGAAAACTCATTAAACCCAAGCCCAAATGCCAACTCTCCACTCTTTGTGGTAGATGGTATTCCGATTAACAATAATGTAAACAATACTGGTAGCGAGGGGAACATGGGGGTTGATTATGGTAACGGTGCCATGGATATTAATCCGGATGATGTGGAAACTATGACGGTTTTAAAAGGTCCAAACGCAACCGCATTATATGGTTCCCGAGGTGCCAATGGAGTTGTGCTCATTACCACAAAATCAGGCCAGGGAGCAAAAGGTATTGGAGTTTCTATTACCCACAACACCACCTTTGAGGATTTATTGACGCTTCCAAAATATCAGAATCAATACGGACAAGGTTCTGGTAATCAGTTTGCTTTTAACGATGGAGGTCAGAATCGCTCGCTAACAGGCGGTGTAAACGATCATGTTGATGAAAGCTGGGGGCCAGCGTTGAACGGACAATTGATTCCACAGCACGATAGCCCAACATCAAGCGGATTGCGCGCCGGTGACGTTCACGTAAGGCCAAGAAATCCTGACGGAACTTTTGCCGATGACATCATAGCAACACCTTTTTCGCCACAACCAAATAACATTGATGATTTCTTTAGAACAGGTTTTACGATGAGTAATAACATTGCTTTAACAGGTTCCAACGAAGATGGAAATTTTAGGGTTTCTTTTACCGATTTGCAGAATGAAAGTGTTATCCCAAACTCCAACTTTAAAAGAAGATCATATCAAGTAAATGGATCTTATAATCTAACAGATTGGTTAAAAGTTACAGGTTCCATGAACTATATCAACTCCAATTCCCGTAACCGTCCTAACAACTCTTACGGAACAGAGAACATAATGTACTTGTGGATTTGGTTCGGTCGCCACATCAATATGAACAATTTAAGGGATTACTGGCAACCAGGGTTGGAAGGTGTTCAGCAGTTCAATTACAATTATAATTACCACGACAATCCTTTCTTTACAGTATTCGAGAACACCAATGCCTTTAATAAAGATAGGGTGATAACGAACTTAAGGGCGGATATGACATTGGCCAAAGGGTTGAGTTTGATGTTGCGTTCCGGTTTTGATTATTCCAACGAGACGGATATGCGAAAAAGAGCCTATTCCACACAGCGTTTCCCGAATGGTCAGTACAGGGAAGATTTCATATATGCCTACGAGCAGAACACGGATTTTCTTTTGGCGTACAATACGGAGCTGAACCAAGACTTTGATTTTGGAGTGTCCTTCGGAGGAAACAACCGTTCAGCAAAAAACAGATACCAGCGTATAAGTGCCAACTCATTATCCATTCCTGGTATTTACAACTTTGGTAATGCTGCAGAGCCATTGACCCAAAGCGATTATGACGGCAAGTTTACGGTAAACAGTTTGTATGCCTTCTCAAACTTGGCATATAAAGACTACGCTTTCTTGGATGTTACAGCCCGTAACGATTGGTCTTCTACACTTCCTGATGGAAACAACAGTTATTTCTATCCATCAGTTGGTGTAAGTTTTATCCTTTCCGATATGTTCCAAATGCCAGAAGCTATCAGTTTTGCAAAAATAAGAGGAGGCTGGGCCAGTGTTGGGAACGATACAACTCCATATAACTTGGCCGCAACATACGGATTTGGCAACACCTTTAATGGGTATTCAAGAGCTTATTCTCCGTCAGAATTAAAATTGGCGGATTTAAAACCAGAGCGTACCAATTCTTTTGAAGTAGGTGCCGATGTACGGTTCTTTGGCAACCGTTTAGGTCTGGATGTAGCTGCTTACAAATCTGTTACCAATAACCAGATTCTTTCTCTTCCTGTTTCAAATACATCAGGATATAGTTCTAGAATTATTAATGCTGGTGAAGTAGAGAACAAAGGTCTGGAAATTACCTTGACTGCAACCCCTGTTCAAACCGATAGCTTTAGCTGGAACACCAATATCAACTTTACCACCAACCGTGGCGAGGTAAAAGAGCTTACTGACGGTATGACGCAATACTTGGTAAAGCAGAATTACTTACAAGTTGTTGCAGAGGTTGGCGAACGTATGGGAGACTTATACGGAACAGGTTTTGAACAAGTAACCGATCAGAACAGCCCATATTTTGGACAATGGATCATTGATGGAGATTCCGGACTTCCGATCAGGAGCAATGAACTTAGAAATTTGGGTAACTACAATCCAGACTTTATGGTCGGCTTCCAAAACAGCTTCAGTTATAAAAATCTTCGGTTCGGATTCCTGTTCGATTGGAGACAAGGTGGGGTCTATCACTCAAGAACTGTTGCCATTGGAGGAACGACCGGTATGTTGGATTTTACCGTTCCAGGTCGTGAAACAGGTATCGTAGCCCAAGGTGTAGTAGACGACGGAAACGGAAACTACACCCCGAACTCGGTGAACGTTGCAGCATCAAACTACTACTCTCATGTTTACAACAGGGATAATGAGCAAAACTCTATGTTCGATGCTTCTTATGTAAAACTAAGAGAGGTAAAAATAGGCTACTCACTTCCTAGCAAATTGTTGGCAAACACACCGTTAAGATCCGCAACAATTTCGCTAGTAGGTCGTAATCTGGCTCTTTGGACCGAAAACGACCACGTAGATCCCGAAACCATTTCTTTCTCAGGAGGGAATATAGTCCCAGGTGTGGAAGATATGGCATTGCCAAGTACAAGAAGTTTTGGACTTAACCTTAACGTAGAATTTTAAAAAAAAAGAATTTAAGATAAAGAATGATGAAAACATCAAACTTCATAACATCCATCTTGTTTGCAGGAACCGTATTGGTTTCGTGTACGGACAATTTTGAGAGTATCAATTCAAACCCTAATGCTCCAGAACAAGTAAGTGCCAACTTGCTTACCTCCACAGTGACTTCCGAGATAACTCGTACGTTAACACAGGAAGGTTATAACGACGGGAATACTATCACTCAATTAATGGCAAAGAACAATTTTCCCGGTTTTAGCCAATTCGATTGGGGAGATCAAGGTATGTGGAATTTCTTTTATAACTATTTACCAGAAATCAATGATATATTGGAGATTTCCAGAACGGAAGGAACCCAAAATGCCACTTATGAAGGTATTGCCTTGACCATGAGGGCACTTAGCTTTGCTAATCTAACTGATTTATATGGCAATGTTCCATATTCAGAAGCAATGTCTGGAAGTTCCGACGGTATCTTTACTCCAGTTTACGATGATCAAGAAACTGTTTACAATGGAGTGCTTCAAGATTTGGCCGATGCCGATGCTGCATTGGCCCAAGGAGATGCAATAACTGGTTCCACAGGCGACGTTATTTACGATGGAGACGCATCAAAATGGAGAAAATTGGCAAATTCCCTACGTCTTCGTTACTTAATGAGAATCTCCAAGCAAAGAGATGTTTCTGCGGAAATGCAGGCCATAGTAAGTGCGGGAAATTATATTACTTCCAATGATGATAACGCTGTACTTGTATACAGTGGAACCTCAAATAATGATTCTTGGCCAGAAAGTACCGGACGTATCGGTGGTTTTGATGAGAAAAGTCTCTGCACCACTTTGTTGGGTTATTTTGAAGATTTCAACGACCCTAGATTGGATGTTTGGTTCGATCAGAACAGTGACGGAGAATGGGTAGGTATCCCCATTGGTCTTAACCAAGATAATGCACGTGCCTATGATGATGAATTTAGCCCCAGCCGATTGGATGTAGAATTGTTCTATTTCGCTTCAACAGCAGCTGAAGCTTTCATAATGAAAAATTCTGAGGTGCAATTTATTTTGGCAGAAGCGGCCGAAAGAGGTTTTATTGCCGGAAGCGCCGAAGATTACTACAATGCCGGAGTCAGAGCAAGCTTGTCTTATTGGGGTATAGCCGACGAGGACATTGAAACCTATTTGGCGGAACCAACAGTACAGTACGATGGTTCTTTGGAATTGCTTTTGACTCAAAAGACCATTGCTCTTTGGAATGTGGATTATCAAGGGTGGATGGATTACAGAAGAACTGGAATGCCCGCGTTGGAGACAGGTCAGGATGATTTGAACGGAGGACGCTACCCAGTTCGTTTCCTATACCCATCATCCGAGCAAACCCTAAATACAGCCAATTATGAAGCCGCTGTAAAGGCCATGGGAGGTGAAGGCGATAACATCAACACACCAAGTTGGTGGGAAACAGGAACAAGATATTAGAATAAAATTGTTCATATAACAAACCATTGGTTGCCCTGTTTTGCAGGGCAGCCTTTGTAGTTAAAAACAGATAGCATGCCTAAAAAACTACTATTACCCATATTACTTGCCGTTTTGGCAGTATCCTGCTCTACAAAAGAACGTGAATCACTAGATGTTGAGCATATAGTTGTCATCGGGATAGATGGAATGAGCCCTAACGGTATTCAAAAAGCAAACACCCCCACTTTGGACTCCATGATTCAGAATGGAGCGGCCACAATGCATGCAAGGTCAGTACTTCCATCAAGTTCCAGTCCTAATTGGGCCAGTATGATAATGGGAGCCGATACCGAGCAACACGGTGTAACCTCGAATGGCTGGGAAAAGTTCGACCATCAATTACCTCCCGTAGTGGTTACCGAAAATGGAACGTTTCCCACAATTTTTACACTTTTTAAAGACCAACAACCCGAAGCGCACGTTGGAGCCATTTACGATTGGGACGGATTCGGTCGCTTATTCGAAAAATCTGATGTGGATTTTGATATTGATGGGGACCATGAAGATAAAACAACCGAGGAAGCGGTCAACTACATTAAAGCGCACACGCCAAAATTTACTTTTGTGCACCTAGATCATGTGGACCATGCGGGCCATGCTCAAGGTCACGGCACCCCTGATTATTACCAATCGGTGGAAAAAGCAGATTCCCTGATTGTCGAAATCGTGAACGCAACGAAAGATGCGGGCATATTCAAAAAAACAATGTTCATAATATCTGCCGATCACGGTGGATTGGGATTTGGACACGGAGGAGAAAGCTTGGCAGAAATGGAAATACCATTCATTATGTACGGAGCAGGCATCAAAAAAGGATATCAGATAGAAGAAACCGTTTATCAGTACGACAATGCACCGACGGTTGCCTACGCTATGGACTTGCAAACACCTCAAGCATGGATAGGGAGGCCTATCAAAGGTGCTTTTGTGGGAAATGAAGCGCCAAAACTCATCTATAAGCGCAAGGAACAAATAATCCAACCAAAGATTTTTCCAGATGCTGGCTATTTTGAACCATCGGGAGGTGTTTTTAAAGCGGATTCCGTTGCCGTGATCATTCAAAACCCCAACAATGTAGGTGAAATAAGGTATACCATTGGAAACACGGTTCCATCTTTTGAAAACAGTGAGTTTTATCGAGATACTTTCTATTTAAAAAACACGGAGATCATTAAAGCGGGGATTTTTCAAGATGGCCAATTGGTAAGCACGGTTGCCGAAGGAAACTTTAGAATTGTTTCAAAAACAAAGCAGGATCCAGTTAAATTTCAACTGTATCAGGTGAGTGGAATAGAAAAATTACCCGATTTTTCTGCTTTGGATCCAATTTATGAAGGCTTTGTAACTGAATTTTCGCATAAGCAGGCCATTTCAGAAGATGTTCCCCAAGAACAAGTAGCGTTGGCCTACGAAAGCTATTTGGACGTATTGGAAGCTGGAAATTATACCTTTTACACCAATAGTGATGATGGCAGTAAGCTTTATGTGAACGGAACCGAAATTGTGGATAACGATGGTGATCATGGGGTAATGGAGCGCAGCGGCTCATTGGAACTGGCAAAAGGAAGGCATTTGGTGCGTGTTGAGTTTTTTAATGGTGGAGGGGGCTATCATTTGGATGTAAAGTACACAGGGCCCAACATTCCAAAACAGATTGTGCCAGCAAACCATTTGTATAGAGAAAAGTAGGCATGCATTTTAACCTCAAAAAAACTCAAATAGTTTTCATCACCTTTTTGGTGATGCAAATTTCACACGGGCAAAAACAACAATTGCCGACCTGGAAGCCTGGTTTTTTGGATATCCACCATATAAATACAGGTAGGGGAGATGCAACTTTTATGGTATTTCCGGATGGTACCACCATGCTAGTGGATGCAGGCGATATGTCCGAGACCCACCCACGAACAACGTCGAGCAGAAATGCAGCTTTGGTTCCAAACAAGTCCAGGACCGCACCTGAATGGATAGTGGATTATATAGATCAATACTCGCCAAAAAAACAAGAACGAAAGTTGGATTATGCCTTGATTACCCATTACCATGATGACCATTTTGGAGAGATAGATTCTTTGCGCAAGATTTCTGAAGGAGGATATCAACTTACGGGAATTATGGAGGTAGGCGATTTGATTCCCATCAAAAAATTGATTGATAGAGGATTTGATTATCCCATTGACCTGAAAGATGAAAAAGTACAATCCCAAGAAGAGTTTGTCAGGGACAAGTACGAAATGATCCCCAGTTTGAAGGAGTATTGGAAGTTCATCGAGTATCAATCAGAAAAGGTGGGATTGGAAAATGAGGCTTTGCAGGTAGGAAGCAGCAATCAAATTATATTGCAATATCATCCAAAGGATTATCCAAAATTTTGGGTACAGAACATCGCTTCCAATGGAAATATTTGGACAGGCTTTGATAATTCATTTTATCCACTTTTTAAAGAAGATGAATATCCTGGAGAAAACCCGTTGAGCAACGCCATTCGAATAGATTATGGGAAGTTCAATTACTATACGGGAGGTGATATTTCAGGAATCAATAGTTTTGGTCAAATGAATATAAATGATGTGGAGTCCCATGTGGCTCCCGTTGTTGGGCCGGTTGATGTAGCTACCTTGAATCATCATGGTAACCGAGACTCCCAAAACCCGTTTTATGTGCGCACCGTGCGTCCACGGGTGTGGATTCAACAAAACTGGACAGCCGACCATCCTGGCGAAGAGGTGTTGCGAAGAATAACATCAAAAAAACTATACCCCGGTGACCGGGATATTTTTTCAACCATAATGTTGCAAGGCGCAAAAGAAGTGATCGGTGACAGGTTGGATCAATATAAAAGTCAAAAAGGACATATTGTTGTTCGGGTGTATGACAATGGCGATACATACGATATTTATGTGTTGGACGATACATCCGAAGAGCGCGAAATAATAAGTAAGCATGGACCATACAAAGCGCGATAGGCACAACGCAGAATCTGTTGTGGAAGGCGACATCAACCTAACCTCGGCACGGGGTGATTGGTTGCGGCAAGAAATAAGCGAAGAGACAAAAAAACTACTGGAAAAAGATGCAAAATACTTTATGCATCAATCCATGTCCACCCCTTGTTTGGACGTGTTGCAAAATTGTGAGGGCTCCTATATTGAAAGTGTTTCTGGAAAAAAATACCTGGATTTTCATGGAAACAATGTGCACCAAATTGGATTTTCGCACCCAAAATTGGTTTCGAGATTAACGGAGCAACTTCAAAAATTGACCTTTTCGACCCGTAGGTATGCGAATGAAACGGCCGTTCAGTTTGTGGAAAAGCTAACGTCATACACCCCAAAGGGGCTTAATCGAATTTTGCTCACGCCCAATGGTAGTTCCGCCATTGGAATTGCCTTAAAACTGGCACGTGCCGTCACAGGAAAACACAAAGTAGTCTCTTTTTGGGATTCGTTTCATGGGGCTTCGTTGGATGCCATAAGTGTTGGTGGCGAATCGGTTTTTCAAGAACATATGGGGCCGTTGATGCCTGGTGTGGAGCGTATACCGCCCCCGATTACCTATCGCGGTATTTTTGAAGGAAATGAGGACAAAGCCCTTGAATATTTGGAATATGTGTTGGAAAAAGACCATCAAATCGGTGCGTTTTTGGCAGAGACCATTCGCAATACCGATGTACAAATTCCCTCACAAAGGTTTTGGAAAGGTGCTCGGGAATTGTGCACCAAACATGGTGTTTTGTTGATTTTGGATGAAATTCCGATAGCCTTTGGACGGACAGGCAAAATGTTCGCCTACGAACTCTTCGGCATAGAGCCGGATATTCTTTGTTTGGGCAAAGGATTGGGTGGGGGCATATTTCCGCAAGCCGCAATCATTACCCGTGAAGAGTACAATAAATTCGGCCACATCTCTCTTGGGCATTACACCCACGAGAAAAGCCCGATGGGTTCCATGGCCGGTTTGACGCTTTTGGAAGTTCTTGAAGAAGAAAAGTTATTGCAAAAGGTAAAGGAAGATCAAGAGTTTATGAAGAAAGCACTTTACAAAATGCACCGAAAATATTCTATGATTGGAGATGTAAGAGGTGTAGGATTGTTATGGGGCATAGAACTGGTAACCAATAGAACCACCAAGGAAAAAGCAACGGCCGAAGCCGAAGAAATTATGTATGAATGTCTAAAACAAGGCCTGAGTTTCAAGGTTTCCAAAGGAAATGTACTCCAACTATCACCACCATTGACCATAACCAGGGAAGAACTGGAAAAAGCTTTCGAAATATTAAACTGTGCTTTTCTAAAAATAAACACCATAGCCTAATGAGAAAAATAAACCAACTGTTGATTGTATTTTTTGTGGGCGTGATTCAAATCACGGCCCAAACAAAACCCCAAATTTTGGTGCAACCCTATCTACAGGATGCCGAACCCAATTCCATTGTGATTATGTGGGAAACAACGAGCGGAGAGGAAAGTATTGTGGAATGGGGAACTACGGAAAAATTGGGCAAAAAGACCTCTGGAAAGGCCGAGGACATCAATTTTTCGGATGCAAGGGTGCACACCGTAAAACTGGTAGGATTAAAACGCTTCACAACTTATTATTACCGTGTAAAAACAGGCAAGACCAAATCCGATATTTTCCAGTTTAAAACTCCCCCGTTTTCAAGTGACGAGGAATCTTTCAATATAGTTGCGATGAGCGATATGCAATATGATAGCCAACATCCGAACAAGTTTTCGGAAATCGTGAATCAAGGAGTGCTCCAATATCTCGAAAAAGAATACGGTGGCAAATTGCCCGATAATCTGGCCATGGTGATGATACCCGGTGATTTGGTTTCCACCGGCAGCAAATATTACCAATGGAAGGAACATTTCTTTGATCCAGCCCAAAAACTATTTGCCAAAGTTCCAGTGTATCCCGTTTTGGGGAATCATGAGCGGAATTCTGTTTTCTATTTCAAATATTTCAGTCTTCCTGAGAATGGAACCCCTGCCTATGCCGAACATTGGTGGTTTAAGGATTATGGTAACACGCGAATTATTGGGCTGAATTCCAACGAAGGTTACCGTGACCTTCCAGAACAGTATCAATGGTTGGAAAAGGTATTGGAGGATACCGAAAAAAATGATGACATTGATTTTGTTTTTGCACAATTGCATCACCCACATAAATCCGAACTTTGGATTCCCGGTGAAGAAGAATCAACAGGAAAAGTGGTGAAAATGCTTGAGGCGTTTTCCACTAAAACCGGAAAGCCCAGTATACACTTTTTTGGACATACCCACGGATATTCCAGAGGACAGTCCAGAGATCACAAGCACTTATGGATCAATGTGGCATCCGCTGGTGGAGCTATTGACAATTGGGGTGAGTTTGAAGGCAGGGATTATGATGAGTTCACCGTTACCCAAGATGAGTATGGTTTTGTAATGGTGGAAGTGGACGGAAACCGAAACGACCCAAAATTTACCATTAAAAGGATTAGCCAAGGGAACAATATAAAGTCAAGAGAAAATGAGCTTCGGGATAGCATCACCATTTGGCGATTGGAAAAAAAGCCAGAAGCACCCAAGGCGGTTTCCCCAGCGAACAATGAAATGGTAATGGAAGAATTCACTATTTTGAAAGCTAGTGAGTTTTCCAGTCCACTTAGCGGAGCATTCCATGCAGCATCGCACTGGCAGGTTTCCGAGAACAAAGATTTTGAAAAATTGGCTTTGGACAGTTGGAAACAATTTGAAAATTGGTATTACAAAGAAAATCGCCAAAAAGAAGATGACCTTAGGGATGAAATAACCAAACGTTTAAAATCTAACACTACCTATTATTGGAGAGTTCGGTACCGTGACCAAAATTTGAATTGGAGCGATTGGTCCGAAATAGCAACATTTAAAACACTACAAGAAAATGAAAAATAAAATTTTGTTTTTGATGGCTGCCATGGCAGCGATTTTTAATATCCATGCACAAAATTCAGGGGATACCAAAATAGTCTTAATCACTTTGGATGGTTTCCGTTGGCAGGAACTGTTCACTGGAGCGGATTCCCTGTTGATCGGGAACAATGATTATGTTGACGATGCCGATATGTTGAAAAGAGCTTTTTGGAGGGAAACCCCCGAAGAAAGAAGAGAAGCTCTACTTCCGTTTTTCTGGGGACAAGTCAAGAAAATGGGACAAATACATGGAAATCGAAAGTTGGGCAGTAAAGTTAACTTGACCAATTCCATGTGGTTTTCCTACCCAGGCTACAACGAAATTTTGACGGGAGCCGCAGACGATGCCCGTATCCGAAGCAACGATAAGAAACCAAACCCCAACACCACCATTTTGGAGCGTTACAACAATACCCCCGAAGGAAAGGGCAAAGTTGCCGCTTTTGGCAGTTGGGATGTATTTCCTTTCATTATCAACGAAGAACGTTCCGGTGTTCCTGTCAATGCAGGTTTTGAGGCCGCTACCGAAAATTTGAACGAAAGGGAAAAGTTTTTGAACGAGCTTCAAGAACAAATACCAAGCCCTTGGGGTGCGGTTCGGTTGGATGCATTTACCCATCATTATGCATTGGAGCACATGAAAAAAGAACATCCTAAATTGGTTTATATCTCCTACGGTGAAACAGATGATTTTGCCCACGATGGGGATTATCAAGCCTATTTGAAATCGGCGAACAATACCGATGCCTTGATTAAAGAGGTATGGGAATTCACCCAGCAGGATGATTTTTATAAGGACCAAACCGTATTTATTATTACCACGGATCATGGCAGGGGAACACAACCACTTGATACTTGGAGAAGCCATGGTGGCGATATTAAAGGAGCTGGTGCTGTTTGGATGGTAGCCTTTGGGAACGATGTGCAGCCAATGGGAGAGGTTGGTCAAGAAGAACAATTGTATTCCAATCAGTTTGCACCCACTATTTTAAAGTTGTTGGGAATGCCTGTTGTAGAGGATATTACTGGAGAACCCATAAAATTATAAGTTTAAGTAAGTTTGATTCAGTTTATTAGTTTGCGTTAATTTGCAATAGACCCGTACGGAATAGTACGGGTCTTTCTTTTTAAGCTATTGGAACATCTGATTGTTTTTCCCAAAATAGTTACCTTAGGGGAGTGCATTTATATAATATGAAAGAAGAACTATTAGGAACATTTAGCAACTATTTTGAACAACCCCTTATCGATGAAATTCTTGAAGTGGGCAAATTGATTGAAGTGCCTGCGGGCGAGACCATAATGGATATTGGACAATATATTAGAAGCATACCCTTGTTGTTGTCCGGAGCCATAAAAGTGCTCAGGGAAGATGAGGAAGGCGACGAACTGCTTTTATATTATTTGGAACAAGGAGAAACCTGTTCGGTAACCATGGCATGCTGCATGGGACAAACCAAAAGTGAAATCAGGGCAGTAACCGAGACCGATACTACCTTGGTGATGGTTCCCGTACAAAAAATGGAAGAATGGATGGGCAAGTACAAAGGTTGGCGAAACTATGTCTTTGAAAGCTACCAAAACCGCCTTAATGAGCTGTTGCAAACTGTGGATAACATTGCTTTTAAAAATTTAGACCAAAGATTGGTAGATTACTTAAAGAAGAAGGTTGAAGTAACCAACGATAACCGCATAAAAAATACACACCAAGAAATAGCTTATGATTTACATACATCACGGGTAGTGATTTCTAGATTATTGAAAAAGCTGGAAAAAATGAAAAAATTGGTGCTACATAGAAATTATATTCATGTAATAGATCTTTAAGTTTGTGCCCTTTGTTACTGGGGTTTGTCTTTAGCTAAACTATTTTTGTATAAAACCATTTGCATGCTCAAGAGGATTTTTCCCTTTTTATCGTGGATGAAGACGTATAATCGCTCTTTGCTTTATAGCGATTTAATTGCAGGTATTACTGTTGGTATTATGTTGGTTCCCCAAGGAATGGCATACGCCATGATTGCTGGCATGCCTCCCATTTATGGGCTGTATGCGGCGCTAGTACCCCAATTTGTTTATGCCATTACCGGAACATCCAGGCAATTGGCCGTGGGACCCGTAGCAATGGATTCTTTGTTGGTAGCAGCTGGGATTGGGGCCATGCAATTTGCCACAACTGAAGATTATATTTCGGCAGTTATATTTTTAACACTACTTATAGGTGTAGTGCAGTTGCTCTTTGGGTTTTTGAAGATGGGTTCCTTTGTTAATTTTTTATCCAAACCCGTTATTAGTGGATTTACCTCTGCAGCAGCCATTATGATAGGTCTGGGACAATTAAAACATATTTTAGGGGTAGCTTTACCGCAATCGAGTAAAATTTATCAGTTGTTGGGCAACATTTTTCAAAGTTTCGGTGATGTCCATTTGTTAACATTGGTCTTTGGTGTTTTGGTAATCCTATTGATTATTGGATTAAAAAAAATCAATAAAAAACTACCCGCTCCATTGCTGATAGTGGTATTGGGCATATTGGCAGTAGTATTGCTGAATTTGGATTCCAAAGGAATTAAAATAGTTGGTGCTATTCCTGAAGGATTACCTAATTTTCAGATACCAAGTGGCCCGTGGAATAGAATAGGGGAGTTTTTGCCCATAGCCCTTACCGTTGCCCTATTTGGTTTTATGGAATCTATCTCTATTGCTAAAACCATAGAAGAAAGGCACCCGGAATATGAAATTGAAGCCAACCAGGAGTTGAGAGCCTTGGGATTGTCCAATATATTAGGTTCATTTTTTCAATCATTCCCTGTTTCAGGGAGCTTTTCAAGAAGCTCGGTAAATGATGAGGCAGGCGCCAAGACCAATATGTCGCTTATAATCAGCACCCTGTTTATTGGCGGAGTTTTACTATTTCTTACACCTCTATTTTACAATTTACCTTCAGTTGCTTTGGGTGGAATTATTATGGTTTCGGTTTTTGGTTTGATTGATGTAAAATACCCTATTGTATTATGGAAAAATAGAAAAGATGAATTTTTTCTATTGGTGGCCACCTTTTTTATGACACTATTTATTGGTTTAATAGAAGGAATACTTTTAGGCGTATTACTTTCCCTATTATTACTGGTTTACAGAATCTCAAAACCGCATATTGCTGTTTTGGGCAGAATCAAAGGGACCACATATTTTAAAAACATAGACCGGTTCGCTGAGGATGTTGAGATAAACGATGATAAATTAATTTTAAGATTTGACGCCCAACTCTATTTTGGGAACAAGGATTTCTTCAAAAAACAACTATATCAGCAAATTGTAAAGAAAGGTGATAAATTAAAATATATTGTACTCAATGCCGAAGCCATTAATTATATTGACAGCAGTGCTGCTATAATGCTTGAGCGAATTATTTTGGAACTGCGGGAAAAGGGCATACAATTTTTAATTGCCGGGGCAATTGGCCCCACAAGGGATATTTTATATTCCAGTGGAATTATAGATGTGCTGGGAGAGGAAAATCTTTTTGTGCAGACGCATGATGCCGTGGATTGTTGCAACAACCCCAAAACCTTGAGCACAATACAAAAAAAAGTATCCCTCCAGTCCAAGGCAAAGACTTTGTAACTTTGGTCACAGAACTTTAGGGAACACAAGTTTATTTTTGATAAAAACCAAGATCACATGAAGATTGAACAGATTTATACAGGATGTTTGGCCCAAGGGGCATATTATATAGAAAGTGAAGGAGAAGCCGCTATAATAGATCCATTAAGGGAAGTAAAGCCCTATATAAAAAAGGCGGCGGAAGATGAGGCAAAGATCAAGTACATTTTTGAAACACATTTCCATGCCGATTTTGTAAGTGGGCACCTTACCCTATCCAAGGAAACTGGGGCTCCGATTGTATTCGGTCCCACAGCAAGTCCTTCATTTGATGCAATCATAGCCGAAGATGGGCAAGAATTCAAATTGGGCAAAATCACCATAAAAGTGTTGCATACACCTGGCCACACCATGGAAAGTTCAACCTTTTTGTTGAGGGATGAAAACGGGAAAGACCATGCAATTTTCAGTGGAGATACTTTATTCCTTGGCGACGTTGGTCGTCCAGATTTGGCCCAAAAAGCAGCTCATTTGACACAGGAAGAATTGGCGGGAACCTTGTTCGATAGTCTTCGCAACAAAATTATGCCTTTGGCCGATGATGTAATTGTTTATCCGGCACACGGAGCTGGCTCCGCTTGCGGAAAAAACATGATGAAGGAAACCGTGGATACCTTAGGCAATCAGAAAAAGATGAACTATGCCCTAAGGGCTGATATGACAAGAGAAGAGTTTGTCCAAGAAGTTACAGAAGGTCTTTTACCACCACCACAATATTTCCCCTTAAACGTAAAAATGAACAAAGAAGGATATGAGGATATAGATAGGGTTTTGGCAAGGGGTACACAGGCATTGAACCCTGATGCGTTCGAAGTAGCAGCAAATGAAACTGGAGCCATTGTCCTAGATGTTCGTCATCAAGATGATTTTGCCAAAGGACACGTTCCGCGTTCCATCTTTATCGGTTTGGACGGAAGCTTTGCCCCTTGGGTGGGAGCGTTGATAGCCGATGTAGAACAACCGATATTGCTTATAACTCCAGAAGGAAGGGAAGAGGAGACTGTTACCCGTTTGTCCAGAGTAGGGTTCGATAATACATTAGGTTATCTTAAAGGAGGTATCAAAGCATGGATAGAAGAAGGAAAGGAAGTAGATGCCGTAGACAATGTTAACGCTAAGGAATTTAAGAAAATGATGGATAAAGGAGTCCCCGTTGTTGATGTTAGAAAGGAATCCGAGTATATAGGAGAGCATGTAATGGATGCCCAGTTGGCACCATTAGATTATTTGAATGATCATTTAGCGGAATTACCCGAGAAGGAAACTTTTTATATTCACTGTGCCGGAGGCTATAGGAGTATGATTGCTTCATCCATTCTTAAAAGCAGGGGTATCCATAATTTGGTGGATGTTTCAGGTGGTTTTGCAGAAATCAAAGATGCAGGGGTTCCAGTAACCGATTATGTGTGCCCTTCTACATTAAAATAGATTAATAATATCCATATGAGACATATAATCAAGTTTGTCCTGTTCCTTGTTTTTGCGGGAACACTTTCCTGTCATTCCCAAAAAGATAAAGTTATCACAAGGATTGACAAGGCTGAGATGAATTCCAATGTTATTGGAAAAGCAGTGCAGTTGATCGATGTTCGAACACCAGGGGAATACAATGCCGGACATATCGACGATGCCATAAATTTTGATATAAGCAAGTACCAAAACTTTATAGAGCAAATCAACACTTTGGATAAGGAAGATCCGGTTTACTTGTATTGCGCCGTTGGGGCAAGGAGTATCCATGCTGCAAAAATTTTGAAAAGCAAGGGCTTTACCAAAATTTACGATTATTCCGGAGGGTATGACGATTGGATTCGCGACTAAACAGTATTTGGCCTTTTTTTGTTTATGTAACTATCGTTACTGACCGGGATAGGTTTGATGAAGTACTTTGGCTTCTCAAAACAACGATAGTATGTCAATATTTAGTTTTTTGTTCAAAGAACAGAACCTTCCAGATGAAATTGATATTTTGGATAGAGAGGACTATAAAAACGCAATTTCCAAAGGAAAGGTTCAGCTGGTTGACGTGAGAACCAGGGGCGAATTTATGTCCGGCCATATTAAAGGGGCCAAGAATATAGATTTTTTTCAAGGGGCTTCATTTGAAACGGCTTTCTCAAAATTAAACAAAGATCAACCCATATATCTGTACTGCCAGTCAGGTAACAGAAGTCAAAAAGCTGCTAGAAAACTGGTGATAATGGGTTTTTCCAAAGTGTACGATCTTAGGGGCGGATATAGAGCATGGAGCTATTAATAACACGTCAATAAACATGAAAACAACACTGCAAGTACAAAATCTTAGATGTGGGGGATGTGTCAAGACCATTTCCAATAAACTCTCGGAAATAAAAGATATTAAAGATGTGATTGTGGATAAGGATAGCTCATCGGTCAGCTTTGGTCATCAAAGCGCCGATGACGCTTCCTTAGCTAAAGAAGCGCTCAGACAAATGGGATATCCCATCATCGATGAACAAAATGGCTTTGTGGAAAAAGCGAAATCTTTTGTAAGTTGTGCTAGTGGCAAAATATCACGATAATGAGAAAAACTTTCTTTTTAATAATGGTTGTATCGATTGCTTTGTCCTGTAAACAAGGATCAAAGACGTCGGAGGAAAAATCGAGTTTAGAGAAACCTGATTATGTAAGTATGGGCATGACCTATGCCCAAGAAACACAGAAAGTTTTGGGAAAAACTTTAATGGGCACCATTCAGAACAAAGGGGTTGAAGAGGCTGTGGTTTTTTGTAATGAAAGAGCCTATCCGCTTACCGATAGCATGGCCACAAATTTCAAGGCTAGAATAAAAAGGGTTTCCGACAAACCAAGAAATCCTAACAATTTGGCAAATGCCGAAGAGCTTATTCATATAGAATCGTTTAAAAAAATAATTTCAGAAGGAGATTCCATTAAGCCTGTTGTAAGCGAAACAAGCGGTGAAGTTCACTTTTATTATCCCATTGTCACTAATGCAATGTGTTTAAATTGCCATGGAATTCCGGAAAAAAATATTGCCCCGGAAGTTTTGACCCATTTGACCGAACTATATCCAGATGATCAGGCAACGGGTTATGGTCCTGATGAGGTAAGGGGTATTTGGAGTATTGTCTTTGACCTTTCAGATAACTCCAACTAAAATGCTATTTCTTGGGCCTTTTAAAGCCGTACACCAATTGTCCCCAAAAACTTTTGGGTAGTTCTTCATCACCTGGGAACCCCAATTCAATTTTGCCTCCGCTTTCGGGAATATAATTGGTCTTGAATATATAATCCCAGATACTAAGACTTATACCAAAATTCACACCGTAAGAACCCTCAGGAATGGTGTAAGCATGATGGTACAGGTGCATCACAGGGTTGTTCAATAAATACTTTAATGGACCATAAGTGATTTTAATATTGGAATGGTTGAAATGCCCAATGGCAATCGCAGCAAAATGCACAATATAGGCCTGCTCAGGTTCAAAACCACCTAGAACCATCACGCCAATGGTTTTTAAGGGCTTGTAAAATATATTTTCCATCCAATGGAACCGCAAGTGTGCGGCGAAACCCATTTCCTTTACACTGTGATGTACTTTATGGAACTGCCAAAGCACAGGATATTTGTGAAGTAATACATGGGTAAACCATTGTACAAAATCCAATATTACAAAAAAGACGAGTAATTGAACCCACTGTGGCCAATCGGCAATATCAACAATGGTCAGCGTTTTAATCGTGATACCCACATCATTAAAAAAGACTCCAAGTACTTTGTAGACCCCGCTTATAACAATGGCAAAAATGAAAAAGTTGAAGAACATGTAAAATGCATCCAGCCAAAAATCCTTCCTAAATATAGATTGTTCTTTCCGCCATGGAAACAGAATTTCCAACCCCCAAACTAGTAGGGAAATCAGGATCAGTCCCCAAAAATAATTGCTGTACCAGGGAACATCGAAAAGGATAGATCTCCAAGTCCACCTGACAGTTCCAAAAAAACCGTTAATAAAAGCATCAAAATAATCCAACATATCCGTACTAGGTCGTTTGTAAAGCTAAAAACTGTATAGAAATTTAAAAATACTCTAAAAATAAACTCGGCAATGTAACCAATGTTACCATAATACATCTGTTCAAGTCATACTTTTGTCGTAATACTCTGAGTATCAAAAACTGTGCATATAGAAGAATACAGATTCGTTTTTTGACATTTTATAAAGTAAGAACGATAAATCCACGATTATGAAAAAGAACATGGGCGGCGCAGACCGCACAATTCGAATTATCCTTGCACTTGGTGTTGGAGCATTATACTATTTTAATGTGATTACAGGAGGACTGGCTTATGTACTGCTGGCTTTGGCAGCAATATTTGTATTGACAAGTTTTATTGGTTTTTGTCCTTTGTATACCCTTTTCGGGATTAAAACATGCAAGGTCAAAAATTAGGTTTTTTTGGTTGGTTGATAAAGAAGGCCGCTCTATATAGGGCGGTTTTTTTATTGCTTTAAATTAGAGAGTTAGGTTCAATTTATATGAGCTTTGTCATTTTTTTAATTGGATAAACCCATTACATTTGTTTCAAAATTAAAACCAATACATTGTGAAAATACTGAATAATATTCCTTTAGTAGTATGGGAAAACGGTATCTGGATGATAGGTGTGTTTGCCCTAGTTGTCATTGTTTTGATTGTTGCAGTTTTGGCCATGATCAATAGTGGTAAAAAATAAACCACATAGATGCAAAAAATGGATTTAATGTAAGGATGGTTTGTTTTTATGTTAAATCCATTTTATGTAACCTAAAGTTCTAGCTTTCAAGGATACTTTTGATTGATAAAAACAATGTCCATGTAAACCGAAATTCCAGCTCGGATTTAATTTACCTTTACGGTTGCTTTTCATTACATCTACCCACCTTTGAGCATAGGCTTACTTTTGGTCATAGGCGAAAACTATCTATATCAGGGAAGCGTGATCTTTGACTTTTTGAATCCTTATGCATTGATGACCGGTTTTACCACCTTATCACTTTTTATGGCCCACGGAGCTATTTTTCTACTGTTGAAAACTGAAGGCTGGCTGTTTGCCAAGTTGACCAGGTTATTAAAAAGGGGTATGATCTTTTTTATGGTCAGCTTCGCGGTGACCACACTCTATACCTTAATTTATATTCCGCATCTGTCAGACGATTTTAAGAGCAATCCATCACTTTTTATAATTCCTTTACTCACTTTTCTTAGCATAGCCAACGTGCCCAGATTGGCTAAAAAAAGAAAGTATAAATGGGCCTTTCTGTTTTCATCTTTAACCATAGCGTTTTTGTTGGTCTTGGTAGCCATAGAACTCTATCCCGTGTTATTGCGTTCCACTATAGATCCCCAGTACAATATTGATATATATAATGCCGCATCATCAACAAAATCCTTGCAGATTATGATGGTTATTGTCGCCATAGGTACTCCTTTGGTACTGTTCTATACCATATTTGTTTATAAAACATTCTGGGGAAAAGTAAAATTAGACGAGACCAGTTATTGATTGCGGTTCTTTTGTTTTATCCTCATTAAGGACACCCCATAAGGCTACTTTTTTCATTTTCATATGTGACCTAGGTCACTTTATATCAGCCTGGTTACTAGTAAATTTGGATAAATAATACTAAAATGTCCAAAATAGTTATCCTTGGAGCTGGTATTGCAGGCCACGTTGCTGCATCCCATCTCAGAAGAAAGCTCTCTAAAGAGCACGAGGTAGTGGTGGTATCACCAAACAGTAACTACCAATGGATTCCTTCCAATATTTGGGTGGGAATCGGAAGAATGAAACCGAAAGACATCTTATTCCCATTGGCACCTTTATACGCCAAAAAAGATATTGATTACAAGCAGGCAAAAGCGGTTAGTTTCCATCCCGAAGGCGATGCAGAAGTGACCAAACCCTATGTCTTGGCAGAGTATGTTGTGGGCGAAGAAAGAGGAACTACGGAGAAAGTAACATACGATTACCTCATCAATGCTACTGGGCCAAAATTGAATTTTGAGGCTACAGAAGGATTATCCCCCGGTAAAAACAAAGCATATTCGGTATGCACTTATACCCATGCCCAAGAAGCATGGGGTGGATTGGAAGGGCTTATAAAAGAGATGAAAGAAGGCAGAAAAGCCAAAATATTGATTGGCACGGGTCATGCCAAATCTACTTGTCAAGGTGCCGCCTTTGAATACATTTTGAATGTGGAGCAGGAACTAAGGAGGCACAACGTAAGGGATATGGCTGAAATCACTTGGATTGCCAACGAATATAAACTCGGGGATTTTGGTATGGACGGTATGCTCATGAGTTATGGCAGCAATATCATGAAGTCCAATGAAATGGTGGAAATGATTTTTGAGGACAGAGGAATTTCTTGGATTTTAGGTGCGGCTGTCAACAAAGTGGAAGATGGCGTGGCCCATTACGAGACTTTGGATGGGGAATACAAAAAGGAAAGCTATGATTTTGCCATGCTGATTCCTTCTTTTTCCGGTCATGGCTTTAAGGCCTATGATAAATCCGGTGGTGATATCACAGATAAACTCTTTAGGGGGTTTATGATTGTGGATGCCGATTACACACCCAAACCTTATGAAGAATGGAGCGTCCAGGATTGGCCAGAAACCTATCAAAACCCGTCATACCCGAATATTTTTGCCCCAGGAATTGCTTTTGCACCACCGCACGCTATTTCCAAACCAAGAAAGAGCAAAAACGGCACGGACATTTCTCCGGCACCTCCGAGGACGGGGATGCCTTCCGGGATTACAGCAAAAATTGTGGCGGACAACATTATCAACATGATCAAACACTCAAATACTCAGCTCCACCACAAAGGTTCGATGGGTAATATGGGAGCAGCTTGTATTGCATCTGCCGGTTTTGGCATGACCAAGGGGAGCGGCGTGAGCATCACTACCTTCCCGATAGTTCCCGATTACAACAAATATCCGGATACGCAAGGCAGAAAATTGGGTAAAACATTTGGAACCATTGGTCTTGCGGGGCACTGGTTAAAGTTGGCCCTGCATTATGCCTTTATATATAAAGCAAAAATGAAACCTTTTTGGTGGTTAATCCCAGAATAGATAGTTATGACACGTAGAATATCCAAATACAAACGATTTATAATGATGAACCCCATTATCCAATTTTTTAAGTTCATCTATTTGAGCATTAAAGTTTTGATTGTTGTGGCAGGAGGGCATGGGGGAACCCGGAATGCCTAGACCCTGATTTTCATCATTGTTAAATGCCTCAATACAGGAATGCTTTGTAATGATTTCTCTGTATTGAGGTTTTCTTTTGAGCGATTTTCTCAGTAACACAAGTTACTGTGCAGGAACATTAACAAATATAATTTTGGCACAAACTAAGTATGTATATGAAACGATTATTTGTTTTAATAATATTCTTTTATGCGCAGGGACAATTATTTGCCCAAGATCGTGTAAAGATTTCCTTGGAGGATGTCTTGATGCGGGTACAAGAATCTAATGCCAGTATTAAGGTATCTGAGCAGGAAGCTAAGATGGCAAAATACGATTATCGATTTTCCAATTCTGTGTTCTTGCCACAGATTTCTGTTTCCCATACAGGAATGGCAACCACAAACCCATTGATGGCCTTTGGTTCCAAGCTCAACCAAGAGATTTTGACCCAGGCAGATTTCAATCCGGATTTGTTGAACGACCCCGATCAGATTGAGAATTATGCCACAAAAGTTTCTGTGGAACAACCCTTGATCAACTTGGATGGGTTCTATCAGCGAAAAGCCGCTAAAACTACTATGAAAGCCAAAGAACTTCAGGCTATGAGAACAAGGGATTACTTGGATTTTGAAGCCCAAAAAGCTTATGGTCAATTGCAATTGGCACACCAGGCCGTAGCTGTATTGCAAAAAGCCTACGAAGCAGCCGATGCAAACTTGAACATGGCACAGAACAGTTATAATCAAGGATTGCTTCAAAAAGCCGACTTGCTTGAAGTTAAAGTAAGGGTTACCGAGGTTTCCGATCAGTTGAAAACAACCAAGAGCAATGTGCAAAACGCATCGGACTATTTAGCTTTTCTAATGAACGAGCAGGGAAATGTAGTCTATGAGCCATCCGAAGAATTGATCCCGGATAATCTAGTTGAAACTGCAGAAGTTTCTTTGGAAAACAGATCAGATGTAAAAGCAATGGATTTGGTGTCAGAAGCCTATAAGGCCAATATGAGGGCAGATAACATGACTTTTTTGCCAAGGCTGAACGCTTTTGCCAGTTATGAAATGTACGATGATCAAATTTTCCAGGCCGATGCCAAAGGATATATCATCGGGGCAAGTTTGAGCTGGGATGTTTTTAAAGGATCGCAACGATTTGCGAAAGCAGGAAAGAGTAAAACGAGTTATGAAAAAGCTAAACAAGAATACGAACAGTACGTCTCCAAAAGTACTATGGAGCTACAACGCACCAAAAGGATGGTCGAGGATGTAGAAAGCAGGCTCCAGACCTCAAAATTGGCTATGGAACAATATGAAGAATCGTTAAGGATTCGTACCAATCGGTTTAAGGAAGGCTTGGAAAAAACAACCGATTTATTGATGGCGGAAGCCACATATGCCGAAAAACAATTGGCCTACTATCAAACCATTTTTGAATACAATCAAGCACAATCCTTATTAACATTTTTAACCAAAGAATAATTGTAACATGAAAAACACTACGATATATAAAAGTTTTATGCTAGCCGTATCCTTGGGATTTGTTCTGATGGGATGTGGGGGCAATGAAAAACAAGCAGTGAGCACTGCCGAGGCCGTGCCAGTGACCGTTGCCGATGTGGATACTGGGGACAGTTCCACCATTTTGGCTGGTAGTGGGCAAATAACTGCCGTGAACAGTACCTCATTGAGCACTCGTATGATGGGCTATGTAGAATCCTTGCCGGTCAAGATCGGTCAAAAAGTAAGGAAGGGAGATCTTCTTATTTCGATAAACAATGTGGATCTACGTGCAAAAAAAGCCCAAGTAGAAGCGTCCATTATGGAAGCTACCGCTGCTTTCAACAATGCAAAGAAAGATTACGAAAGGTTCCAGAATCTTTTTAATGAAACCAGTGCATCCCAAAAGGAACTGGATGATATGACCTCTCGCTATGAAATGGCAAAAGCCAGATTGGAAGCTGCAAATCAAATGAAGAACGAAGTGAACTCCCAGTTTGCTTATGCCAACATCAGGGCCCCATTTAATGGAGTGGTTACCAACACCTATATTGACGAAGGTGATATGGCTAATCCCGGTGTTCCTTTGGTTTCTGTGGAAGCACCAGGGAAATTTGAGGTAGTGGCCAAAGTTGCGGAGAATAACATTTCCAGTATCAAAGAAGGAACCAAAGCCCAGATACAGGTAAAAGCTATAGATACCATATTGACTGGTAAAGTGTCCGAATTGAGTGCCTCAGCTCAAAATACAGGAGGCCAATATTTGATGAAGGTTTTATTGGACGAAACGGAAGCCAAGATTTTGTCAGGTATGTATGCAACCGTTAGGCTGGAGACGGATCAAAACGGCAATGGAAAACAAATTGTTACGGTTCCGTCCACAGCCTTGGTGCATAAAGGCCAATTAACCGGGGTTTATACCTTGGGACAAGACAACGTAGCCCTTTTGCGCTGGTTGCGATTGGGCGAAAACTATGGTGATGAAGTAGAAGTGTTGTCCGGCTTGTCCAAAGGAGATCAATATATTGTCTCCGCTGAAGGAAAGTTGTACAACGGAGCTAATGTAACCATTCAATAACCTAAATAAGGACTAATGAAAGACGGACTTGCAGGTAGAATAGCCAAAGGGTTTATAAGCTCCAAACTAACGGTGCTCCTAATGATTGTATTTATGGTCATTGGGGTATATAGTTCTTTTCTTATTCCAAGAGAAGAGGAGCCGCAGATAGATGTGCCCATGGCAGATATTTTTGTAGGGTATCCAGGGGCCAGCCCAAAAGAGGTGGAATCCAGGATCACAAAACCACTGGAAAAAATCATATCAAATATAAAAGGCGTAGAGTATGTGTACACTACTTCCATGCAAGAGCAAGGGATGGCCATTGTACAATTTTACGTAGGGGAGGACATTGAAAGATCCTTAGTGCGCCTGTACGATGAGATCAACAAGCATATGGATCAAATGCCCGAGGGAGTTACCATGCCCTTAGTAAAAACACGGGCCATTGATGATGTACCCATGCTTGCACTTACACTTTGGAGTGAAGAATATAACGATTTTCAATTAAGGGAAATTTCAGGAGAGCTCATTAACGAGATTGAGAAAGTGAATGATGTCTCTATCACCAAAAAAATAGGAGGGCGAGACCGTCAGCTTCGTGTTGTGGTGGATAAGGATAAAATGGCAGCATCGGGTATTGATATGCTGGCTGTGGCCCAAATGATAAAGGCTAACAACCAACAAATGGATGCTGGTAATTTTTATGCCAATGATACCGAGTTTCATATAACCACTGGAAAGTTCTTACAGACCAAAGAAGATTTGGAAAACTTGATAGTAGGGACCAAACAAGGACAACCTATCTATTTGAAACAAATTTCAACGGTGGTTGATGGCCCTGAGTTACCAAAGAATTACGTGTCCCTTGGGTTTGGTGCTGCTAGTGAAAAATCTGAAGCATATAATTCAGAATATCCAGCTGTAACTATCTCCATTGCCAAAAGAAAAGGGGCCGATGCCATGAAAATAGCAGATGTGGTTTTGGAAAAAGTAGAACACCTTAAATCCAATCTAATTCCAGACGATGTCCATGTAGAAGTAACCCGAAACTACGGGCAGACCGCATCTCAAAAAGTATCGGAATTGTTGATGCACTTGATGGGTGCAATCATTGCAGTGACTTTTGTGGTAATGTTGGCCATGGGATGGCGAGGTGGATTGGTAGTATTCCTTTCCGTACCCATCACTTTTGCACTGACTTTGCTGAGTTACTACATGCTGGATTATACTCTAAACCGAATCACCTTGTTCGCTTTGGTGTTTGTAACGGGAATTGTGGTGGATGATTCCATCATTATTGCAGAGAACATGCACCGTCATTTTAAAATGAAACGCTTGCCGTTCAAAGATGCTGCATTGTATGCCATCAATGAGGTGGGTAACCCTACCATTTTGGCCACCTTCACGGTAATTGCATCCGTATTGCCCATGGCATTCGTGTCCGGATTAATGGGGCCCTATATGTCCCCAATGCCCATCGGCGCATCCATCGCAATGTTGTTATCGTTGTTTGTGGCATTGACCATCACACCTTACTTGGGATACATCTTCCTACGAGAGAAGGACAAAAAGAAGAAAGAAGAGAAAAAACCGGTCGAAATTCAAGACACCTTTATTTATAAGGCTTATGCACGGTTCGAAAGCCCTTTGATTGAGAGCAAGAAAAAAAGATGGATGTTCTTGGGGATTACATTCTTCCTGTTGATTGCCTCCGTGGCCATGTTCTTTACCAAATCGGTGGCAGTAAAAATGTTGCCTTTTGATAATAAGAATGAGTTTCAAGTAGTACTTGACCTTCCCGAAGGAACAACATTAGAACGAACATCAGCGGTGACCAAGGAAATTGGCGCATACCTATCCACCCGACCTGAGGTGGTCAACTATCAGACCTACGTGGGTACATCTGCCCCGATTACATTTAATGGCTTGGTTAGGCATTACGATCTCCGTGGAGGAAGCAATATGGCTGACATTCAGGTAAACCTTGTGGACAAACACGATCGTAGCGAACAGAGCCACGATATTGCAAGATTGCTTCGACCCAAGATCCAAGAGTTGGGCAAAAAATACAATGCTAATATCAAAATAGTTGAGGTGCCACCAGGACCTCCTGTTATGTCAACCATTGTTGCCGAGGTTTATGGGCCTGATTATGACAAGCAGATCGCGTTGGCTGATAAGGTAAAAGGCATTTTGAACAATACCGCAGATGTGGTGGATGTGGATTGGATGGTCGAGGATGACCAAGTGGAATATGATTTTGTGATCGATAAAGAAAAAGCCATGCTCTACGGCGTTACCCCACAACAAATTGTTCAGGTGATGGCGATGGCCTTTAGAGAACAGCCCGTATCCCATATTTATCGAGAAGAAGCCATTGATCAAATCGGGATTGTGCTTTCCATTAGTGAAAAGGATAAATCCAGCTTGGATGATATCAAACAATTGAAAATAGCATCCCAGCAGGGCAATATGGTGTCTGTGGGAGATTTGGTATCCATAAAAGAAGATGTGAAGGCCAAGAGTATCTACCGAAAAAACCAAAAGCGTGTGGTTTATGTAATGTCCGATATGGCAGGGGAATTGGAAAGTCCGGTCTATGCCATTTTAGGCATGACGGACAAACTGAACCAGTTGGAACTCCCCAAAGGATATTCCATAAATGAGCTTTACATGGAACAACCCCAATTTGAAGATGATTATACCGTAAAATGGGACGGAGAATGGCAAATTACCCTAGAGGTATTCCGTGATTTGGGAATTGCTTTTATGGGCGTAATCGTAATCATTTATATGTTGATTGTAGGATGGTTCCAAAACTTTAGGGCGCCTATGGTGATGATGGTCGCTATTCCTCTTTCATTGATCGGCATCGTGTTGGGGCACTGGTTGCTTGGGGCATTCTTTACCGCAACATCCTTTATTGGTATGATTGCCTTAGCAGGTATTATGGTGCGGAACTCCGTCCTGTTGATTGACTTTGTCAACTTAAGGTTAAAAGAAGGTGTTCCCCTAAAACAAGCGGTATTAGAAGCAGGTGCTGTGCGTACCACCCCTATTTTATTGACTGCGGGAACCGTTGTTATTGGAGCTTTTGTGATTTTGTTCGACCCTATTTTCCAGGGATTGGCGATATCACTTATGGGAGGAACTATAGTGTCCACTGTTTTGACACTGTTGGTGGTCCCATTGGTTTATTATATGATTGAACGTAAAAATTACAACTAAGATGAAAATGATCATTGTTACCACGGTCGAAGAATATAAGGATGAAGTGTTTAAATTGTTTAAAAAGGCCGGAGTGGAAAGCTTTAGTGGGTCAGATATTGATGGCTACAAAAAAGCGGCACCCTTGATGTACACCAGCAGTTGGTTTCCGAGTGAAAGGGGAGGGGCCGCCTCTAACATGTACTTCTCTTTTACCGAAGAAGAAAAGGTGACCGAATTGTTCAAATTGATAAAACAATTCAATACAGAAAGTGAAACAACGAACCCAATCAGGGCAGTGGAAGTTCCTATTGAAAGAACCGTTTAATAAGAGAATTATGAAAAATAGAATCGTAAGAGGAATAGCAGGAACATTTATACTGATAAGTTTAATATTGGCTATTTATGTGAACATGAAATGGCTTTGGTTTACGGCTTTTGTTGGGGCAAATTTGTTGCAATCATCATTGACCAAATGGTGCTTGCTTGAAGACATCCTTAAAAAGTTCGGAATATCCGATTCAGATAAAAATTGCTGCTAGTATTTTAGCTTGTTTGTTATTTAAGGCATTTTAATGACCTTTGCACTAAACCTCACGAAAATGCTTTATCAACCTTGGCCTTGGTACGTAGCCGGGCCACTTATCGCCCTGATCATGGCTCTATTGATCCTAATGGGCAAAAGATTTGGAATGTCCTCCAACCTTGAAACCTTTTGTTCCATCGGTGGAGCGGGAAAATTCACGGATTACTTCAAGATTGATGTAAAATCCAAACGATGGAACCTTTTGGTAGTCCTTGGCTCTGCTATTGGCGGATTTATCGGGGCAAACCTGCTTTCACCGAATCAAGCTGTGGATATTTCAGATAAAACCGTTTCAAAACTGCAGGAGCTTGGTTTTGATAGTGCCGGGACCTCCTATTTGCCCACAGAACTTTTTGGCATGGAATCCCTTTCGGACCCCAAAGTTTGGATCATCCTTTTGGTGGCCGGTTTTTTGGTGGGCTTTGGAACTAGATATGCCGGAGGATGTACGTCTGGGCATGCAATTTCTGGTCTGAGTAATTTACAGCGACCCTCTTTGATTGCCGTCATTGGATTTTTTATTGGTGGACTTGTTATGGTACACCTATTGTTTCCCTTAATTTTTGCATCATGAAGAATTTGGCATATATCCTTATTGGTTCCTTTTTAGGAATAGTTTTGTACAAATCGGAAGCAGCATCATGGTTTCGGATCTATGAAATGTTCCAGTTCGATTCCTTTCACATGTATGGCATAATTGGTTCTGCTTTAGGGTTGGGAATTGTTTTGGTTCAGTGGATAAAAAAATCTAAAAAGAAGTCTTTCTCTGGAGAATCCATAAGTATCCCTGATAAAGAAAAATCTTTTGCTCGATATATTATTGGCGGAACACTGTTTGGGTTGGGTTGGGCACTGGCAGGAGCTTGTCCGGGACCCATATATATTTTGGTTGGAGCAGGTTATTGGTCCATTCTAATTGTGTTGATTGGTGCACTGCTCGGAGCCTTTGTTTATGGTGTTTTGAGGGGTAGATTGCCTCATTAAGTAGATTTGACGGGATAAAAGGGTTAAACAACGATAATGGATGGTTCGTTGGCAACTAGCCTATAGCTTTGACGGTTCCAAACCTACTTAATTATCCCAGATAATGAAGCTAACCACATTTATCATTGACGATGATTTAGTGTCGCAATTTGCAACAAGGTACTGCATACAACAATCCCAAGGCGATTTTGAGATTGTAACCTGTTCCAGTGGCGAAGAAGGGGTGCAAGCCTGTTTTACTTCACTTGATCAACATAACAGATTACCGGATATAATCTTCCTGGACCTTGTAATGGATGGGATGAATGGATGGGACTTCCTAGAAAACCTACGAAATTTGTTCAAGGATCATAAGCTTCCAAGCGTGTATGTACTTTCAGCCTTTACAAATGCTTCGGATAGGACAATCGCCAAAAGACATGAACTCATTGCTGGCTATGTGGATAAGCCCTTATCCCGCGCATATTTGGAGAAAATCCTGAGTGAGGAAGGAAAAAAACGAAATATGGGATAGCTTGCTGCATTTACATTGAAAAAATCATCTTAAATTGATTCTTGACCTTCGTAAAGTTTTTTGAAAAACCATATTTTTGCATTCCATTTTATAAATGGCCCCGTAGTTCAATGGATAGAATAGAAGTTTCCTAAACTTTAGATGCAAGTTCGATTCTTGCCGGGGTCACTTTTTGACTTCCGAATGATTCGACAAATCATTAAATAATTGAAAACCAGATATTTAATATTTTTTGATTTCAATTGAATTTCTTTGATATGTGCTTTAAAAGTTCACAAATCGTCAACATTTTTTAGGTTACTGTTTTAAACTAAGTAATTAAAATTCAGTAATTTAGTTGGAACACTCGATTTGATTTGACTTTCGTCTTCGTCAACGTTTAACAAAAAGAAGGCAATTATGAGGTCAAATTCCACTTTTTCCGTACTCTTAGGTTACCTTTTATACCCTTAATTACCCCTAGGTTGAAGTTCGATTATACAAGGGTGAGTACAAAATCACAGAAACACGATTTACAGATAGATTAATATTGTTTTTATATTAAACCTAATAAAATCTTCAGATTTTGTGTAGTTTCTTTAAATTGTAGTTATCAAGATTCGTTTTATGAAGATGCAACAACTTATATACTTAATTGTTTTTTTACCCTTTACCCTGTTCTCACAAAACAATGATATCAAAGGTATTATTGTTGATTCAAAAACCGGTCTAGGATTACCTTATGTAAATATTGGCATTGTTAACAAAGGGATTGGAACTGTTAGTGATGAGTATGGTCAATTTATATTAATGCTAAACTCTGAAATTTCAAATGAGTCAATAGTTCAAATATCATCGATTGGCTTCGTTACCAAAAGAATTAAGGTTAAAGAGTTAAAAGAAATTCCAAATAATAAAATTTCGCTAGAGGAAGATATTTATCAATTAAATGAAGTCGTAGTCTCTGTTAAAAGAAAGGAAAAATATAGAGATGAAACAATCGGATTTAGTTTTCAGAGCAAAAAGAAGTTAGGCTATTGGAGAGGTGATGGGTCCTTAGGTGCCGAATTGGTTACGAAAATATATGTTGATAAAAAAACGAGGAAACTAAACTCGTTTATTTTTAGGGTCTTAGAAAATGTATCTGACAGTTTGTTAATGAGGGTGAATATATATAAAGGAAATACAATTGAGCCTAAAGAAAAAATTAATAAAGTAAATATACTACACACAATTACAAAAAACTATGGGCCTGAAGAGGTCGATTTAAGAAAATTTGGAATCTTTATCGATGATGATTTTATGATAGGTTTGGAACTGTTAAAAGTATATGGAAATAATATCGACCTAGTCCTATCTGCAAGCGATGAACCTGGTTATTCATATAGAAGGTATGCAAGTCAGGACAAATGGACGAAATTTAGAGGTGATGCGATGAGTTTCTCTTTAAATACATTAGCCTTAGTTGACGACACAAAAGTTGAAAATATTAAAAAAGAGCGTGCCAAATTGGTATTACATGAGCAATTTGAGGACAATCCATTAATTGAAAAATTCAATGTAAAAAATACAGTGTATCGAAATATTTCTGGAATGGTCTTTAATGATGGGGATCCGTTACCAAATGTCACAGTAAAATTGGGAGAGTTTTCTGCAACAGGAACACTTACAGACTCCTATGGACGTTATAATATTATGGCAAAAGTTGATGATGAATTGTTTTTCTCATATTTGGGGATGGAAAATGCGCATAGAAAAGTTACGGAAAACACGTACAACCTTAACATTAACTTAAAACGAGAAGTTAATGAATTATCCAACGTTACGGTAACTGGAAGAGAAAAGAAAAAGAGGTCTCAAAAAGAATTGTTTGAAGAATACAATAATGATGAACATATAATTAAGACAGGTTTTGGTATTATTGAAAAAAAGACGGCTTCTATTGCAATGGAAGTTGTTGATGTTGGTAGCTTAACTTCACGGCCTACGGATCTAATACGTTTAATTGAGCAAAATTTTTCAGGAGTTAAGTTAGGTACCGTTGAGCTTTCAAATGGCGGGGATAATGTAGCTATTTTTTTAAGAGGCAGGACATCGATCTTAAACCCAAGACCTGCCGTTTATGAAGTAGATGGGATATTATACAGTGAAATCCCTAATTTTCTTAATACGGACAACATCAAAAGAATCTCAAAATTAGCAGGGGTCAATGCTACAAGAAAGTATGGAAGTATTGCATCGGGAGGACTTTTTATTATCAATACAAATGGAGCCAATTTCTCGCCTAATTCGGAGTTAATCACTGCTATCCCCAATAATAGAAAAGAAACCAATCTATATAAAGGTGATGCTCTTAGTGAACGGGAGTATCTGGCTAATCTGCCCGAATACCTTAAGGACATTAAGTCCTCGCCTTCTTTTGAATCGGCGTCCAAAGTTTATGTTAAGTATAAGAACTCCTATAGTACATCTCCTTATTTCTTTTTGGACATGATTAATTATTTTCTAGATTATTGGGAAGAAGAGAACCTTCATGAGAAGATAATTGAGAAAAAAGGCTCTCTTTTCTCAAAGGAAACCAAATATCTTAAGGCTTTAGCATATATTTATGATGCGCATGGATTGTACGAAAAATCCATGGAAATCTATGAAAGGATTTACAAACTAAAACCCAACTCACCTCAGTCATTTCTAAACCTTGCTCGGTCATATTCAGAAAATGGGTATTATATAAAGTCAGCAAATATTTATGGCAGATATAATTATTTGTTGAATCAAGAATTCCTGGTTGCTGATGTTGATGGTTCCCACCCTATAATAGTCCGAAATTTTAATGTTTTAATCTCCAATAGCGGTGAGAATATATTAACGGAAAATATTGAGGAATTTAATGATCATGACAAACTTCCAATTGAAGAGGGTACCAGGGTGATTTTTGAGTGGAACGATGAAAATGCTAGTTTAGAATTACAATTCGTGGATCCTAAAAACCGATATTTCAAATGGAAAAATTTGTCAAATTATGAGTTGGGAGAAAATTTGAGATGTACATGTAAGGAATACATTATTGACAACGCATCTTTGGCAGGAAAGTGGTTGATTAATAATAACTATGGGGGGAATACTCATTTAACACCAAGCTATCTAAAAATATCTATTTATAAGAATTACGGCTCGCCTTCTGAAACAAAAGATGTGAAATTGTTTAGATTAAGTCTTAAGAATGTGAATCAAAATTTGTTAAATATAAATATATAGAGATGTTTGTTCATTTGGTCAGATATAGACACCCCGATCTTTTGTATTGACCTTCGGAATGTTTATGTAAACGTACTTCACAAAGCAATTCTTTTGGATTTTGCGGTTGGGAATATTTGGTTGTGGATAATTTTCAAAGTTCAAGAAAAAGACACTTTTGAGAAAGTAAGGCAGTATTTAACAAATGATAGAATCTTAAAGTTCAAATAAACAATAGCTGACTAACCTATTAGCGAGGAGTAAATTCTCACTATAAATTTTGAAAAGTACCGTACACATCATAAGTGGTGCAAAAAAGTATTATATTGCATCACAAACATAGGTTTATGGAAACAGTTAGAAAGTCAATTACTTTTACAAATCAACAAGATGGTTGGATAAAGCTTAGGGTTCAATCAGGTGACTTTACCAATGATAGTGAATATATAAGGGATTTGGTAAGAAAGGACCAGGAAGAGAACATGAAACTCGCGGAGCTTAAGGCCGCAATTGATGATGGATTGCAAAGTGGCAGAAGTAATCTCAAAATAAGTGACATTATCACAAAGGTTGATAATGGGCAATTATAATTTATCTACCAGGGCCCAATATGACTTAGTTGGGATTTATAAATACGGTATAAAGTTTTTTGGTCCTGATCAGGCCTCTAAGTATTTATTGGATTTGGAAAGTTTTTTAGAGGAACTCGCCGAACGCCCAGAATTGGCCAAAGACGCATCGGCCATTTCCGGCTCTTTAAAATACTACAGCTATAAAGCTCAGGTCATTTTCTACCAATTTGATAGTGATGACGAAATTTTTATTGTCAGGGTGTTGGGCAAACGCATGAATTTTGTTGAGCATCTTTAAAGTTTATAAAAGCTATGGACTTTAATTTATAATTCAATCATTTACAGCTGTTTGTTTATCTTTGATATGACGAAGGACAAATCGGTCATAAAAGTTCACAAATCGTCAACATTTTGAAATCAAAAAGTGGAATCCCCAATAAAACTAGGGGTCCGAGAGAAAAGTTCGATTCTTGCCAGGGCTACTTTTTAACTCTTGAAAAATCAAAAATCTCCTGCTTTACATTTAAAACTGCACCTAAAATGTGTCTAGGTTGCCAATAACATTTTTTAAAAATCTATAAGTAACTTAAAGTTTTATTAGGACAATTAAACCAACATAAGCAATGTGAAAACTACTTGGTAGGATTGGAAATGTTTACTTTGATTGCTAAAATTACTTCGCTCAGTAGTATATATGAAGTATTGGGTTTGAGATACTTATTATTTTGAAATAAATGTTAGGTCGCTCAAGGTTTTCATAAAGAGAATTAAATTTTCCTTTTCCAATTCGGTCAATGGAATACGATTGCCGTTGTTTTTAAAAATTTCATCCAAGTTGTCGGAATACAGCACACCATTGTCAAAATAATCCAGTACGTCTTTTAATGTGGCAAACTGGCCAAAACTACCATATGGTGCAGTATATTCAACGTTGCGCAATGAAGGTACTCTAAAGCTCATAGAATCTTCAAGGTCACCTGTTACCCTAGCTCTACCTGCTTCATTGGAATCTGTATTGATCGGAAAACCTATATTTCTAAAACTTTGGTCGGTAAACAATTCGGTGCTATGACAACTGGCACATTTTTGTTGAAATATTTGATAGCCATGCGCTTCACTTTCGGTAAAATCGACCCCTTCATTCTTCATTACTTGATCATAAATGCTATTTGAAGAAATTAAGGTGTATTCGTATTGTGCAATACTATTATAAATTCTGTCAGGGGTAATCTCACTATCACCAAATGCTTTTCTGAACATTTCTGGATACTCGGAATCAGCCTCCAGTTTTCCCATAACTTCCAGGATTGATGAATCCATTTCTTCGTGGGTAATAATAGGCACTAAGGGTTGATTCTCCAATTTCAACTTACTTCCATCCCAGTTATAGAATTGCATAAATGCGAGATTTTGTATAGGTGGAACATTACGTATTCCCACCCTGCCTTCCACACCAATAGCCTGAATGTTATTATCGGCAAAAGCATTTTCCTGAATATGGCAGCTCGCACACGAAATGGTATTATCCGTGCTGAGACGTTTGTCAAAAAATATTTGTTCCCCAAGCGCCACGCCATACTGTGTTGGTACATTTGAAAAAAAAGCATCATTCAGAGCTGGAAAGTTCGCAGGTATTGACAATTCAACCTCAGGATTTTCGAAAGGGACCGTTTCTAGATCATCCGTACTGCACGACACTATCATTGTTAACCCGATGTACCCTATTAAAAATTTTATGGCTTTCATACTCTGTTCAATGGTTATAAAGGGCTGCTTGTTTTTCAAGCAGCCCTTTTAACTATTTTAGTTAGTTACACTTTCAATAGAAAACATTCCGGTGGTATCGGTAGATCCGTTGCCTCCCAGGTTGTCCACAAACAATACCATATTTGCTGCCGTATGTATGCTAGGTGTGGCATTGCCTTCACCCAAGATAATGGTGTTGGTAGCTCCACTTAAAAGCATATCAAAATCAGCCTTAATGGAAATTATTGGTGCGCTATTGCCAACCATGGCATTGGTAGGTAAATCAAGCGTAATTTCTCTATATGCATCCACACCTTGTGTGTACGTGGATTCGTCGTCAATAGTACCCTCTACAGTACTTCCCGTATGTACTGAAAGTGTTTTGTCGTCGGTGTCATAGAAACCTTCGATTTTAGTGAAACGATAACCAGTTCCCCATTCCCAGTGCATTTCGGTGTCATTTGCTCCGGCCAAAGCATAAAAGTCTGGAAAACTAACTTGATCCAATGTGTTTAAGCTGCTTTTTACACCCAGACCAAATTTTATCTGGTTGTACTCACCGGTAGGGATTTCACTCAAAACATAGTCCAACGAAGATGGGTTTGATAAATTGATTACCGTGGCTCCATTGTCCAAATCGTTAATGTTATAAGGTATTTCCGTACCATCAATTTGAACTAAACGAATATTACTAATTACATACTTGACCTCTGAAAAATGATGTGCTTGCCCTTCTGTTGATGTATTTTCAGTTGCCGATGCCGATGCAGCACCACCCAAAACAATGGTCTCATCTCCAAAGGTGTTGTTGAAGGTCAAAGTAACGTCGTTGGCAACAGGATCTTCATCATCGTTGCTACACGATAGAATTGCTATTGAAAGCGTAAAGACTAAAAGGATGTTTTTAAAATTTTTCATGTTATGATTATTGATTTATTAAAGGTTTATTTTAAAAATTGATTTGTAAAGAGGCGAAAAAATTTCTCCCCATTCTCGGTATATTTCCCCAATCTGCATAGGTGCTGTAATATTGGTTCAATACATTTTCTGCTCCTACTTGAAGTACAGTTTTATAATTGTTTAACTTAAAAGTATAATCTGCGGATAGGTTTAAGATGGTGTATGCCGGTGTTAAGTCCTCTCCATATTCCGGACTGTAATGTTCTTGTTCAAGGTCTCCGTTCAGGGTGGTTTGAAATCCAAAAGCCCCACTTTGATAATGAAGCGAGGTTTGATAGCTCAAAGGTCTTATAAACGGTAAATTTCCTTTGTCATCATCCAGTCCTCTGGCGTAGGCCAAAGTGCCGTTCCAGTGCAGATCGTGAGTGATCGCATAGGAAGAGTTCAAAGAAAAATTGAACAGGGTGGCGTAGTCCAGTGATGTGTATCCCTTAACACCTACCGATTGGTAGTTCATTGGGCTCCCCAAACTCAAAATCCTACCTATAATATAGTCTTGGATATAAAAATAATTAACGTTGACACCCAAGCTAAATTTTTCATTTGAGTAGCCTGCACTAGCATTTAACTCGTAAGAGACCTCATTCTTTAAATCGGGATTTCCAATATAATCATACCTATCAAAACTATTGTAGATATAATACCCATATCCTTCCGAAACAGAGGGCGCTCTGTGACCATATCCAATACCAATGGAAAAATCAAATTGGTTTACTTGTTGTTTATAACCCGTGTATAAACTTGGTAACCAACGCGTTTTTTCCTGTGGTGCCCCTGGATAAAAAATCCAATTGAAATCCACATATTTAGAATGGTTGTAATTCACCCCTAGTGAGCCGCCAAAGTTAAGCTCTCCCTCTTCCGAAACCTCTAGAGAATTGTTCATGGAAAATCCGGCATACTGTGTGGTGACCCATGGCCAACTATATGCAAACATGGTTCGTTCACTTCGGTCCTGTGGATACATGCGCATTTCAGCAATAGATAGATTATCATAAGCATTCAATTGAATTTCCGAATTAAATCTATTCTTGCTAAGGTGCAACTTGGTTAACAACCCGTAAGTTGTGCTCCAACCCGGCATGTCCATATGAACCAAATTCTCTGGTCGCGTGGTATCGTCCATATAATGTTCGATAGCATTGTAATACACCTTGGTATCCCATGCTTTCACCATTCCTTCCTGAAAGAATTGCTTATAGGTTGCCGATGTTATGATAGCTCGTGAAAGCCATAAATCCATTGGTAACGCTGGATACCCGACATCTTTTGCAACATCGAATATCGCATCGACCCTCAAGGATGATAAATCACTTGTTTTATAGGCCAACCCAATAGAGGTATTGAACTTTTTATATTGGGAATGGTCCACTTCTTGGTCGTTTCCATCGGAATAATTTTCCGCGCTACGGTAAGATATACTTCCCTCGGCCACAAAATTTCGGCTGGAATAGGCTATATCTCCCTGATTATAGAACTGTTTATTGTTCAGTTCGAAACCAGTTTGATAAGATCCCGTCCAATTGGATTGCATGCTAAAGGGAGTGCTCTTACTCTTTAAATCCACATTGCCCGCAATGGTGGCTCCATGGGAACTTCCTTCTTGTCCCGAAGTAATGTTTACCGAAGCCAGATTGTTACTTTCCACATACGAAGTCACAGGGTCCATTTTATCGGTACATGCGCCAAAGATGTGCATGCCATCGATCGTGATTGTAGAGCGCTCCATTCCCATGTTGTTCAATAAAGGCTCCCATGCATAGGCACCTCTTTTGATAAAGCTAATATCATCGGAAGAGGCCAAAAATTCATCCACCGAAACATTCATTTTCATGGCTGTTTCAATTTTCTTTTTTATTGTGGCCGTAACCTCAACTTCCTCCAATTCCTGAATGCTATCCAAGGGTACATCTTCTTCCTGTCCCATCATTTTAATGGTAAGCAGAAGTAATGTTATTGTTAAAAATCGCATCATCTTAAAACAGTATATCAATATGAAGTTCACCTCTCTCGCCTTCTACTCCAGGAGTAAAATCCGTTGGCACCTCCGTACCTTTGATTACATCTCCATTGGAACTTTGTAGAATAAAATTCAAAGTCCAATTTCCTGTCATGGTATAATTGACCACTCCGTAGTACAATCCATCATCACCTTGTGTTAAATCTTGATTGTTTGGTGAGGAATGGTTTCCCATGGAAGGTTCTGGCATTCTTGGATCCAAGAACAAGGTCGCATTTTGAACTTCGCTGTACGAAAACTGGGACGGATCTGGGAAACTCCCAATCTCGGCTTCAGGTCTGTCGTACTTGTAAATGCCTGCTATCAGCTCATTTTCAGCAACACTGGGGCTTTTTGGAGCAATCAAGGCAATGTAGTATTGCTCGCCATCATTGCCCGTAAAAGCAGTCATGTTCAAATTCATATTGGGCTGAGGCTCCACCGTAATTTCTTGTAGAACTGTAAAGGTTTCGTCATCAATTGTTATGGAGAAATAATATTCCCAACTGGCATCAGTAGCTGTTTCATAGTCAAAAACGGCGTAGCTGGAATAATAGTCGTTGGTTGAATCATACGTTACCTCATACCCATGTGGACAAGAATAGGCCTCTTCATCGGCATCTCGTCGAATAGGTAAAAATGTTATTTCAGCATTTTGTACAGCTTGATTTGATGCGGTTTCGGTGATGTTGAAACGCAATTCATTGTAACCTTTGAAAAGTGTGCCGTTCAAAGCTTCTAGGTTAATTTGATAACCATTGCTATTGAATGAAGCAGCTTCTTCAAACTCATGTTCATCGGTGACGACGGCACTTAATTCCGCTTCATAATCCGTTTTATCCAGAGTACAAGACATCATACCAGTAATAAAAATTACAGTTATGACAAGATTGAAAACCTTCATTATTGATTAATTTAAAACTGTTAGAAATCACCACCTATACCGATCGGAATTCACTTGTTTTTGATTTGAAAGTGAGGTCGTATCAGCAAAATGGTGTGTGAAAGTGAATAGCAGTAGGAGCAGCGCTATTCACAGTTTGTTTTAAATTACTCGGATAGGCGGGCGTAATAAATTTGCAACGCTTAAGAGGTCGTATAAAGCGTTGTAGTATTCGGTTATTTTTGAATTTCGATTTAAATGGTCAATGCTTAACTCCAAACTCTTTATAATTTCTTGAAAGAACACGATTGTGGTCTCTATGGTTAAGGTTTTTTTGTCTTTATTGTTTTTTTCCTTTTCGGAAGCTTTGGCCAACTGTTTAGCCAAATAACATTTACCATTACATTTTAATTCTATTTTATCCTTGTTTTCACATAGTTCATTTTTGATATAATCATAAAACACAATGTACTCCATGATCGGAACCATTGGTTTAAGGAGCATAAACAATGCAAATATGATTATACAATTTTTCATACAAGTTTCTTAGGCTTAAGCATTTGATTTTGGTCTATGGTGCATATACCAAGCTTATTGGCCATTCTTTTCTTGAACGGTTTGGGATAAATAGTGAGTATTACGGCTGTGTAATGTCATCACATTACATATGGTGCCGTTCGTTTTAGTGTATAGAAGAACTGTAAGCGGTACAATTTCGTGTTCGTGAATTTCCCATTAATCAATGAGTCGAGAACACGTCATGTAATTAAAAGCGTAAAGATCAGCTATACAAAAGATGTAGAAAGCTTAGAAATAGGTGGTTTAAAAGGATGTTCAGTGAAAGTAAAGGAATACTCACTTTTTAGAAAAGCAATATTGGTTTTCTCCCAATTTCTTTGAATATTGGCAAATACAACATGTAAACTTTCTTGAAAATAAAGCGGCGTAAACATCACATCCAATTGAGCTATGGGAATACCTTTATCCGGATTATTGTCTTCGTTCTCAGCAAGCATTTTTGCCAGATAACATTGGCCATTGCAATTCAGTTTCGGTTTTTCCTTGTTAACACATAAAACCGTTGATATATAATCAAAGTTAAACGCATATTCCATATAAGGAACAATTGGTTTAAAAGAATGGATTATAAATAATATGGCTAATATCGTGTGCTTCAAAGCTTGCCTAAAAGTTCTATGCAAAAATACTACATAAATCAATTGAGACCTAAAAATTGATTGTGATAAAACCTAGTTTAACCTTTCTATTTTTTTCACTGTATTGGGCATACATCACGTAAAAAGGATAATAGTAATCCATCATTGGGATTTCCACATAGCTATATGTAAATAATCTTCACATACCTTAGATATTATCTTTTTTCCTAGCGGCCAGGTGTCTTTGCCATATGTATAGACAGTGTGTTAGCTATAATTGTTATGGAAAACGAATTTCCCCTACATTATTAACATACTAAATTTTTAAAGTAGAAAGCCATTCTTTTAAATTCCAGAATGGCTTTCACTTTATTGGAAACCAAAAATTAAATACGTTTCCAATTGTAATTAAATAGGAGGTTTTAGTTCCAGCCACCTCCCAGGGTTCGGTACATGGTGACTTGGGCCAACATTTGGTCTTTTTTGGTCTCCACAAGTTCCATCTTGGATTCCAAAGCTTCGCGCTGTGCCAATAACACCTCTATGTATTCAACCCTTGCGGATTGGAAAAGGCGTGTTGACAGGTCTATGGATTCCGTTAGCGCCTTTACTTGTCCATCTTTTAAATCGTAGCTCTTTTTTAGATTGTCGATGTTGGACAACTGATTGACAACTTCGATGTAGGCGTTCAAAATGGCCTTTTCATATTCGTACACTGCCTGTAATTGTTGGTCCGTAGCATTTTTGTATTGCGCTTTGATGGCATTCCGGTTAATCAAAGGCGCTACCATATCCCCTATGACCGAATACAACACGGATTCTGGGGTGGTGGTCAAGTACTTTGTGTCAAATGCCTCCAAGCCTACTCCAGCTTTGATGGTAAATTGTGGATAAAAACTGGCTTTGGCCGCCTTGGTATCCAATTTAGCCGCAGCCAATTCGAATTCTGCTTGGCGAATATCTGGACGGTTTTGCAACAGCTGCGATGGTATCCCTGCGTATATGATATCAATGGATGTGTCAATAAAATTATCAGACTCCCGCTCAATATGCTTGGGTGATCTACCGATCAAGAAATTAAGTCGATTCTCAGTTTCCACGATTTCTTGATGAATCTCGTACTTATGACTTTGGTTTTTCATCACCTCAGCCTGGAATCGTTTAACGGCCAATTCTGTAGCTCGCGCTGCTTGTTTCTGTAGCTTTACCATTTTTAGCGCATTTTGTTGAATCTTCAAATTCTGATCTATGATGGATAATTGATTGTCCAATGCCAATAGTTCATAATAAGAATCAGCAATTTCCGCCACTAAATTCGTGACCATGAAGTTCTTGCCCTCAACACTGGATAGGTAATTAAAAACAGCTGCTTTTTTCTCATTTCGCAATTTTTTCCAAACATCTACTTCCCATGTAGCAAAAACCCCGACCGTATAATTGGTCAGGGGTTCGGGGAACTCTTCTCCTTCTTTTACCTCAAGATTGCTTTCCACGGCACCGTTGCGAGTATATTCTCCCACTTTTTCTACTTCGGCACCTGCCAGAAAATTTACAAAGGGCAAATATTCCCCTTTTTTAGCTTGGATAATGTTTTTTGCCATATCCACTTGTTGTAGCATAATGTTCAACTCTTGGTTGTTCACCAAGGCGGTATCTATTAAAGCAATAAGGTTGGGGTCCTTAAAAAACTCCTTCCATTGCACCATACCGGTATTGGACGTATCAGCGGACTGATTTTGATATTGTTGTGGAACACTTATGTTTTCGCTGCGAATTTCACGCGAGGGCACGCAAGAATATAGTGCTACTACAGCGAGAACGCCTATAATATATATTTTGCTATTCCTCATCTTTGTTCTCTTTTTTCTTATTGTTTCCATTTCTACTGGTCATTTTTTTCAAAAGCCGATTTACTTCACGCAAACGCATCCGAAGCTTACTCGAGTCATTAGGTTTAAACAACTCTTCGGAAATCGGTTCATCGTGCTCATCCTTAATAAGACTTTTGCCATCGGCCATTTTGGCAAAAATGTAATAGAGTCCAGGAATCACCAATACCCCGAACAGGGTGCCAATAAGCATCCCGCCAAGAGCAGAACCACCAATGGTTCTGTTCCCGATGGCTCCGGCTCCAGAGGCAACCACCAATGGAATCAACCCAGCAATAAAGGCAAATGAAGTCATCAAAATAGGCCTAAACCGTTGTTTTGACCCTTCTATGGCTGCGGCTAAAATAGTAGCTCCTTGGCGGTGTTTCTGCACTGCAAATTCAACAATCAATACTGCGTTTTTACCCAGCAGTCCCACCAACATGATCATACCAATTTGGGCGTAAACGTCATTGGACAGCCCCATAACTTTTAGCAAGAAGAATGAACCAAATACTCCAACTGGGAGGGATAGGATTACGGCAAGGGGCAATAAGAAACTTTCATATTGAGCGGCCAGCACCAAATAAACGAAAATCAACACCACGATAAAGATGTAGATGGATTCATTTCCGCGTTGCGCCTCATCATAGGAGAGTCCTTCCCATGCAATGTCATATCCTCTTGGCAAGTTTTGTTCGGCCACTTCTTGAATTGCCTTTATTGCATCTCCACTGGTAAAACCTGCAGCAGGAAGCCCGCGAATAGCTGCGGAATTATAAAGATTATACCGGGTAATCTCATTAGGTCCCAGTTTTTTCTCCATCGTCATAAAGGCAGAATATGGGACCATTTCACCTTCTTCATTCTTAACAAACAGCTTCTCAAGGTCCGAAGGCATACCTCTGTATTCTGGTGCCGCTTGCGTATACACTTTGAAGAAGCGTCCAAAACGAATAAAACCTTGTTCATAGGTGCTACCGATAAGAATATTCAGGTTTTCCATAGCTTTACCAATGGTCACACCTTTTTGCATGGCAGCCTTATTGTTGATTTTTAACTCGTATTGGGGATAATTCGCGGAGAAAAAGGTGAACAGACCTGCTAACTCCTTGCGCTCACGGAGAGCATCCATGAATTCATTGTTGATGCGCTCAAACTCATGATAATCGGTACCGTTGGTCTTGTCCAACAAGCGCATGGAGAAACCACCGGAAGAACCAAATCCTGGTACCGCTGGAGGCTCAAAGTATTCAATTACTGCACCGAGGTCCTTGGTTTCTTCTTCTAACTCTTCCATGATCTCGTGTACGGAATGTTCCCGCTCCGACCATGGTTTTAAATTGATAAGACAGGTACCTGCATTGGAACCACGACCTTCGGTCATAATTTCATATCCCGCCAATGAAGAAACGGATTCGACCCCTTCGGTTTCTTCACATATTTTTTGAAGTTTTCTGGCGACCTCATTGGTTCGCTCCAAAGTAGCACCGGGTGGTGTTTGGATTATTGCGTAAATCATCCCTTGATCCTCATTGGGGATAAATCCGGCGGGCAATACTTTATTGGTAAAGAAAATCCCAGCACAAAACGCCAACAAAATACCAAAAGTGATGGCTCTACGATTTACAATCTTGTTCAGTATACCTACATATCTGCCTGTGAGCTTTTCAAATTTGTTGTTGAACCAATCTATAAATCGATTTATAGGTGATTTTCTTCGTGCTTTACCATGGGTGTTTTTCAACATCATGGCACAGAGTACAGGAGTTAAGGTCAAGGCCACTATGGCGGATATAATAATGGATCCTGCCATGGTGATGGAGAACTGTCGGTAAAATACACCAATAGGACCGGTCATGAATGAGATGGGAATAAACACGGAGGTCATTACCAAAGTGATAGCTATAATGGCTCCACCAATTTCTCCCAAGACTTCATACGAGGCTTTGTAAGGAGTGAGATTTTCTTCATGCATCTTCACGTGTACGGCTTCTACCACTACAATGGCATTGTCCACCACGATACCAATGGCCAAAACCAAAGCGAACAAGGTTATCAGGTTGATGGATAATCCAAAGAGCTGCATTACAAAGAAGGCACCTATCAAAGAAACGGGAACTGCAATAATTGGAATTAAAGTAGATCGCCAATCCCCCAAAAATAGAAAGACCACAATGGCCACAAGTATAAAGGCATCCCTAAGCGTATGAATCACTTGCTCTATGGAAGCATCCAAAAAATTGGAAACATCATAACTGATCTTGTAATCGATACCTGGGGGCATTTCTGCTTCCAGTTCATCGAGCTTATCTTTTACCTCCGCTATAACGTCACTACCATTACTGCCAAAGGTCTGTTTCAAAACTATGGATGCGGAAGGTTTTCCGTCCAAATTGGAGTAAATATCAAAGAACTCGCTCCCCAGTTCCACATCCGCCAAATCGCCCAATTTTAAGATTTCTCCTTTCTCATTGGCTTTTATGATGATATCCTTGTATTGTTCCGGTTCACCGTATCGATCTTGATATACCAAGACGTACTCCAAGGATTGCGCCGTTTTACCTGAACTTCTTCCCAATCGTCCGGGTCGTGCCAAAATACTTTGGTCTTCCATGGCCTCCAAAATTTCTTCAGCTGAAATATTGTATGCCCGCATTCGGTCTGGTTTCAACCACACCCGCATCGCATATTTTCGACTACCTAGTATTTGTGCACTGGCAATACCGTTTATGCGCTGTATTTCGGGAATCATTTTGGTGTAAGCGTAGTTGTAGAGAAACTTTTCATCATTGTTTTTTGAATCGCTGTACAGGTTCACATACATCAACATACTGGGTTGTACGGGGGTAATGATGACCCCTTCACGTTGCACTAGTTCTGGCAGCAAGGGCATTACCTGGTCCACTCGGGTCTTCACCCGAACCACAGCTTGGTTGGGATCCGTTCCCGGTTCAAAGATTACACGTAGGGTACCTTCTCCTGCACTGGTCGCATCCGAGGCAATATATCGCATTCCCTGAACACCGTTTATAGAAGTTTCCAATGGAATAAGGGTCGATTTCACCAATACATCTGCGCTTGAACCAGGGTACGCGATAAATATATTGACCGTGGTTGGCGCTATCTGTGGAAACTGTGATATGGGCAGTTGTTTTATAGCGAGTAGACCGGTAAAGACAATGATCACTGAAATCACAATTGCCAATACGGGCCTATGAATAAATTTTTTAAACATCTTATTAGAAGATTATGGGATTTGTATTATTCTGTGTATAAATCTAAGTGGGCCAAAATCTCTTCCGGCTTTTCGAAATCGTAATGAATCTTCTCACCATTTCGCACCATTCGAATACCTTCCAACAAGACTTTATCATCTTCCGATAGTCCCTCTTCCACCACAAATAGATGGGGTAGTTCAGCTCCTATTGTAATTTCACGTTGTTGAACCTTATCATCTTTATCCAGCACAAAGACATATTTTTTGTCTAAAACCTCAAAAGTGGCTTTTTGGGGGATAAGTATCGCATTTTCGAGAGGGACCCTCATTAAAATACTTCCTGTTTCACCATGTCGGAGAATACCATCAGGGTTATCAAAAGTAGCCCGGAAAGCAATATTACCTGTCTCATTGTTGAACTCCCCTTCGATAGTTTCTACAATTCCAGATTGATCGAATTTTTTGTTATTGGCCATTAGAAGGTCCACTGATGGTTTACTGTCCCTATTTCCACCGGTGATATAGTCCAAATACTCAGCTTCGGGAACATTAAAATAAATCCACATTTTGGTATTGTCTGAAAGTGTAGTTAGCAATTCCCCTTCATCCAATAGGCTTCCTTCGCGTACGTGCAGATGATCCATTATACCATCAAAAGGCGCCCTAATGTCTGTGAATCCCAAATGCGTTTCAGCTAAATAAACTTCTGCTTTGGCTTTATCGTATTCCGCTTTTGCCATAGCTAGTTCATTTTCAGAGACCACATTGCTATCTGCCAGCAACTTGGTGTTTTTATATTCAATTTTGGCGACTTCTGCTTCAGCTTTTGCCTTTTGGAGGTCGGCTTCGTAAACGTTGGGCATAATGTGGAACATTTGCTGTCCTTTTTTTACATGTTGCCCTTCATCCACAGATATGTGCTGTAAATACCCTTTTTCCAAAACTCTTAGTTCAATATGCCTTATAGAATGGATTTGGCACACATAATCTTTGGTGATGGAAGTGTCTTTTTTAATTGGGCTACTTATTAAATATTTGGTTTCGTCGTTTTTTTCGTGTTTTTTGGACTCGCAGCTTGTATGACAAAGCAGAACAAGCAAACCAATGAACATGGGAATTCTCCTCATAATTTTATGCATTTAGAATAATTGATGTTTGAGAAAATTGATGGAAAGGCCCAAATTAATAATCGCATGGGCCTGCCCAGATTATTGAAAGTAATCAATGGATTTGATGGTAAGTATCCACAGGAATTGTGGAGCTACTTTTGGAGTGTTTCCTTATATTCTAAAAATCTGAAACCTAACATGTTGCTTTGTTGAAGAAGCAATTTTGGGATGTGATAGCCCAAAGTTGGTGTTGGATTCCAAAAACAATTGCCCCCATGAGGCGGTAAATAAAGTGACGGTAAAAGCACTACCGGGTTCTAAAGAAAAATTATGTGATACTGACTCTTCCTCTTGTTCTTCTTGTTCTTCGACATCGATTTCTGTACAGTGCCTTTTCTCCAGCCCCAATTGGAGTGAGTTGAATGTCGCCGAGGAATGTTGATTTTCTAAATTTTGATGATAACAGGCATTTACATCAACCGAAGTGTGTTGTGAATCTGCGTATAAATTGATGAATCCTCCCAATAAAAGGACGCACAGAGGAAACAAATATTTTACAAATGCCTTTTTCATTTGGGAGACAAAGCTATGTTACCTAGTTAATACACACAAATATTTTACTTTAAATAAAACTGGAACAAGTTTAAAAAAATTGATTTTCTGATATTTTTATCATGGCTTACTTAATAACAGTCCATTTTAATTTGTCCACGGTTTTGATAATTGCTCAAGTCTTTGTTCAGAAAAGTGTTGCAAATGGTTTTTAGCTCGCTCATAACCTCACGTTGCATGGCGATGGAACCACAGATCATTATGCACCCGCCTTTTTTTAATATTCTTGCAATATGTTCGCCGTCTTTTTTTACCAGATGTTGAACGTAAATCTTCTCGTTTTCCAATCGTGAATAGGCAGGAATGAAGCGGTACAGCTTTTTTTGTGCTAGTGCCTCATCTATATAGGGTTTGTATAGGTCTAGAGACTCCGGAGCTCTACCGCCCCAGTATAAATGTAGTTTCCGTTTCGTAGAGTTCGAGGCTATCATCCCCAAAAAGGGACCTATGCCAGTTCCTGTAGCGATCATTATCGTTTCCTTGGAACTTTTAGGAAGGTGGAAATGTCTATTGTTGACGACCCCTGCGGTTAGAATTTCTCCTTTATCCAATTGTCCCAATCTGTTCGAGCAAATACCATTGGGGTGTTTTTTTACACTTATGGCCAATGTCTTTTTTCCAAGGCTTCCCACGGAATAGAGACGCTCATGTCCGTCTTCTTCCGGAGTTACTGATAATAGATCGCCCGAGGCAACCCTTGCGCCATTCATATTTTTTAAAATGAGTAGAAAAGTGTCTTCTTTTTCAAGATCAGTCCTATCAACAACAACAAAATCGGACACATGGTTCTTGGCCAATGTAGTTTTGGGCTTTTCAAGATGTAAGGTCATTTCTTGAGATTTTGCCCAGCTATTGGTCCAATTGGAAAATGCCTCAAAGGATTGATTGTTTACAGTGAATACCTTATCCAAGGTTTGAGCGTACTCCTGTGCATTCAGCAACTCGTATGTCTCATAAGCGAATTGACAAAAATTTGGATAGGAGGTAGACCCGAAACCGATAACTGAAAAGCTAAAGGGTTGTTTTTGCTGATATTTTGTGGCCAATTGTTTAAACTTAGAAGCACTGGCAGGTGCTTCGCCTTGCCCATAAGTGGCCGTGATTATGATAAGTTGCTTCATCTTTGCGAACGAACCATAATCATTCATCATCCCCAAATAACTTTTTTGCCCCGTTTTTAAAAGTTGCTCGTGCAGCACCTTGGCGAACAATAGTGTAGTGCCCCCTTCGGTTCCGACCAATATAATATGGTCGCTTTCACTTTTGGAAAACTTATTTTTGATACGGATCTTGGGTCGTTTAAAATAGATGATAAAACCTGTAATCATCAGAAAGGGAATGGAAAGACTACCAAGACCTAAAATGATACTCCAAATAATGCTTCCCTCGCCGGTATGCAGTACGGTGGCCCAAGAAGATATTACGGAGATAGAAGGGTTTTTCTTTTCGGAAATGACCTCACCGGTATACTGATTAAGCAATACTTCTCTGTCCTTAAGGGTAATTGTATAATAATCCTCAACAAATTCGGAAAAGGGGTATTCCAGTTCTCGGAGTTGTCCCAAAGGAGTACTCTTAAAAATTTCGAATTCTTGAAAGGGTTTTGCAGGTGTTTCTTGTAGCGAATCATAATCTACTTCGTGAACAAGCTGTTCTTCAGGAATCAGGTTGAATCGTAATAATGATAGGTACACCCCTGACAGTGCCAGGATCAGAATGGGTAAGAGTGTAAGGCGGGAGTATACTACATGGTTGAATTGTGAAAAATTTTCTCGCACTACAGGAGCAAAAAAATATTTGAAACCTCCTTGGCGCTTGACGATGAGAACAATGCCTGATATGGCAATTAAAAAAAGCAGGAATGATACCAGACCTATCAAAAACCGGCCAGTTGATTTTAAGAAAAGTGAACGGTGTAAACTGGTACTGAACTGAAAAATAGGTGCTTTTTCAATAAGTGAGCCCAACTCTTCTCCAGTGAACGGATCTACATAAAATAGGTTGCTTTGCCCATCTTTAATTGCGGAGATACTAATAAACCCATTGCGGTCACGAGAAATGGAAAGGACTTCATCGTATTTGGCATTCAAGTTTTCCAAGGTTTCGGCCAGCGTTAGCTCGTCCGCATTGGCCACGCTGAAGGGCTGAACCTTGTTGGATATGGGTTCCACAGCAAGAATCACCCCCGTAATCGATGCAATCAACAAAAACAGGGATGATACTAATGCCAGGATTAAATGGCTATAACGCCATATCGAATGGGTCATCTTATATTAATTTGGCACCATGCGGATATAACGGATGTATCCTTTTCCGTCAATTTTTTCTCGAATAGTGGCAGAATTAAGTTCTATTTCCGCATCGACGGTATAGTACTCTTGATTTTCAACTGCTGACTCAAATCGGACCTTGTGGCCACTGTCAATTTGAGTGGAATCAAAGGTCAAGGATATAATGTTTCTTTCACCATTACCTATGGTAGCGCCGGTAACACCATCAATATTCTCATTAGATCCGTGGCTAAATGCCCACCAATCTTTAAGGTCCGGGAACCATTCTGGGTCATCTCCCTGAACGTAAATGGTTTTGACGTATTTGCCATCTGGATTTATAAGAGAAACAACCACGTAGGCTCTCTCTCCAGTATAGTTTGCCATTTGGATCATACATTTGTAAGATACTTGAGCAGGTGCTTCAACATAGGAAGAAAGTGTTACCAAGACCATGATAAGGGAAATGGTTGCCGCTGAACGGTATATTATTTTTTTCATGCGTAATTTTATTGATTAAGGAAATCTAAACTCACATTGTTTTTGGCTAAAAGCTCGTTTTCTTGAGCCAAGTCGTGCGCGGTTTCGCCGAACTCTGTAGTTGATGCCGGATTGGCTCCATTGGCAACAAGGAATTTAAGTATATCTGTGTTATTGGATTTCATTGCAGCATAGTGCAACACAGTATTTCCTTGCTTATCCTTGGCATTGATATCGGCTCCCAATGGTTGTATTTTTTTAAGTAGTGCCAAATCGTTTTTATCCATAGCCATGTGCCAAACAGTTCTTTGGTCCGATTGCGGAGTTTTGAGATCTAGGCCTGCTTTGCTCAAAGCCTTAACCTTGGCATCAAAATCTCGGGGGTTACCACGTGAAGAAAACAGATAATAAGCGAGATTGTTCCCATCTTTATCCAAAACATCTGTTTTGGCTCCTTGTGATATTAAATAATCCACAATTTGTGCGCTATTGTCTTGAACAGCAAGCGTTAATGCCGATTGTCCTTCTTTGTTGGTATGGTCTAGATCATATGTTTTTTCTGCCAGATATTGGACCACGGCTAATTTATTGCGCCCCGATGCATTTAGAAGAGCTGTATTTCCTTCATTATCAACAGCGTTTGGATCAACACCTTTTTCGATAAAATAATCGTAAAGTGCAAGTACCTCTGAAGATCGGGAAATGTTGTGCAATGGTGTAATGCCATCTTTTGATGTAATGTCTACTTCCAGTCCTAGACCTTCTAAATATTTAAAAACCGCTATGCCATTACTGGTTCCTCTTCCACCACGACTGGCAAAAAGAATTGCGTTTTCGTTGGTTTTTGGATTTTTTTCTGTTGATACACCGCGTGCCACCAAAGCTTTTAGTACATCTATGTTGCCACCTTGTGCAGTATAATTAAATATTCCGTTTCCATTGTTGTCCGTAGCGTTTATACTAAGACCTTTTTCAATAAAGTAATCGATTAGGTCCAGGTTTTTTGACCTAGGGGCCGCGACCAATAGTACATTTCGACCGTCATGGTCTTTTTCGTTCTGTATATCGGCTCCATTTTCAATGAGAAAATCATAGATTTTTGTATCACTTTGACCTCCAGCTGCGGTAAACTGGGTTAAGGAATAGCCATGGGAGTCTTTTAAATCCAATTTAGCGCCTTTTTCAACTAAATATTCCATTACCTCTACGTTACCTCGGGAGGCTGCCCAAAAAATATAGGTTCTTGAGTCATGCGTACGTTTATTGACATCATTGCCATTTTCAATTAGGTGGGCGATGGTGGAAACAGGGTTCTCGCTAAAGATGGCGAACGTTGTAGGATCAAATCCGCCTCTATTTGCCTGGGTGATTGCGTGTCCTTCTGCAATTTTGGCATCAATATCGGCAAGGCTGGGTTGAGAGGCCCAATATTCCCTGTCCATAAACGGGTTTTTGGAACCACTTTGTTGGGCCAGTGTAGTATACGTTGTAAGTGCAACGACTAAACCAAGCATGAAGGATTTTATTGTTTGTGTTCTCATTATGTTAAGGTTTTAACTTGTGAAACGTATTGTTTTATAAATTTGCTGCCAAAGGACAAATTTACCCAATGTTTGGCGAACGTATTTATTTTGCTCCTTTTCAATACAATGATTTTATATAAGGTAATCCGTGGGGAGTAGACTCCCCACGGATTTTTTTGATATAATTATCTTAATAGGTTTTAGAACGCACCTATAAAGTGACTTCCTTCTACATTTACCAATTCAGCACCTTTGGTGACTACACCGGTTTCGGTATCAATAACATATATGTTTCCGTTTTGACCCACTGGGGCTTCGGTTACATATATTTCTGATCCATCTACCACAAAACCTTGGTATTGGAACAAATAGAAATCTGGATCGTAAGGAATTGCCTCTATTTTTTCCGCAGTTTTAGCATTTAAATCAGCAAGAGCAAAAAACCCTTGTAGACCTGCTACACCCTCGGCAGAGCCATTGTGACGGTATGCAATTACAGCTTTTCCGTTAGCTGCGGGTCTCCATGCAAGTATGTAAGCTCCCTCCACACCAAGGGCGTCATCCAAATTGAACACATACGACTCGTCGTATTGGTTGTCTGCGTCAATTTTTAGGATATGGGAACCTTCTGGATCACTTTGATTGGCTTGGTAAACACTTCCTTCATAAAGGAAAGCATTAATACTACGGTAACCGTTGGTGTTTCCGTGTCCAACGGTGGAAGTGATTACGGTTGGGTTCAACAATGAAGGGTAATCCAAAACGATGGTTTTAGAACCTAAAATTTCGAAATCACTATCACTTTCGGCAGTTGCAGGGTCAACCTTGCTCAAACGTGCACCAATATATAGTTTATCTCCTGCGGCATTTAGCGTGGGCATGTCAATTCTGGAAATATAGTACCCATTTGACTCTTCCTCTTCGCTTAAGGCCACAATGTGTTCTTCATAATTTATTATTTGTGAATTTACTAGATCTAAAGTAACAATGCCCATCGTAGCTTCTGTACGTGTATAATTGTCTTCTTCGTCAAACTGATGTTCCGTTGAAACATAGACAGCGGCTCCAGTTTGATCTCCATCAAACAATTTAATCCATCTAGGGGCAGAACCTACATAGGGTGCAATACTGATCTCCGTGCCTGTTGGGGTAAAAGTTTGACCACCTTCTACAGTATATTTGGTATAGTTGCCACCAGTATCTCCAGCATAGCTGATATTGAATATCGTATTGCCATCTTCTGATGATTGCAATCTGGCAGTCCTATTGGAAGGTGCTATAAATCCATTCTCAAAAGGTTCAATAGATACCGTTGGATCTTTGGCTTCTTCGCTGCTAATGGAATAGATTAATGTTCCTCCATTACCATCTCCTGGTTCGTCTCCCATTCTTGCAGCAGCTACAGTTATCCATCTTGACCCTTCGCTTGGATCTGGACCTGGATTTGGTACGGTTTCCGTGTCATCGCTACTACATGAAACCAATAGGCCCATTAGCAATGTTGCGATAGATAAGTTTCTAAAATTTAAATATTTATGTTTCATTGTAAATGAAATTTAGGTAGTTAGAATTTATTGATTGTATAATTAAGTTTTACATAAAAAGCTCTTCCCGGTTTCTGTACCGATAGGTTATCGTAAACTGGTTTGTCGAATATATTTTTCACATCCAAACTCATTACAAACTTGTTGCCTGGAAAAGCATAACTGAGGCCAAAATCTTGTGACAACTGCTCAGGAACTTTAAAAAAATCGTCTCCAATAGTATTTGACCCTTGGGAAACCAAGTATGAAAAATCATCGGTAAAGTACATGGTGTAGAAAAGATTTAATCTGGAGTTTTTTTGAATTAAATCTTTAAAGGAATACCGTAGGCTCCCGTTCATGGTAAAAAATGGTGTGTTGGGAACATCTATTTCCACACCATTATTTTCAATTTTTAAATCAAATTTTGAAACATTAAAGTTGAACCCAAAATTATTGTTGTACATATAATTAAATTGAGCGTCTATTCCTTTTGATGTTCCACTTCCTTGGTTCACATATAGAATCAATTCATCATCCACATTGAGCGATGTTTCAATGGGCAAACCAATTCGATCCTTAATGTTTCGCATGAATAGATTGGTCGAAACAGTAAAATCGTGCTTTTTTAAAGAAAAGGTCCCCAACCTAAACCCTAGGTTGTAATTATTGCTTTGTTCTGGATCAATACTGGAGTTTGCTACAACATTGTCCCCGTCATCCCCAAATATTTCGGTTTCGTTGGGTAAGCGTATCGCTTTTTCAGCTGATGTTAAAAGGGTGATATTGGGAATAATTGCATAGGAGAAAGCAAATCCGTATCCATCATATTCTTTATTGCTGCTGACAACTTCATCTACGATTTGTTCATTTCCGTTGATATCGGTCTCAATGGCAGCATCCACACTTGTTGATTTTTGTTGGTAATGTTTACCGAACAAACTGGCCTTTAGTTTGTTTTGGAATGCCGATAACTCATAAGTTAAAGAATAAATGTTTTTATCAAGATCTCTGGTTCCGGTAAAGGTGTTTTCCAGTATAGATCTCAAAGCATCACTATCTTCTCTATCCACTCCACTATATACATGGTTAAGCATCACTTTATGGTTGTTGTTGATGGAATAAGAGACTCCTGTTCTAATAGAGGCAACGTTTCTTTGGATTTTTGCTAGCGTAGGGCCTCCTTCTTGCTGAGACCCCCAAGAATATTGGTATTCGTCCCCTTTATAATCAATCGCCCGTTCACCTGCCCAACTGTAAGCCCATGGAACGGTATCGTTTACTATTCTGTTGCGTTTGCCGTATAAACCGTTCACACTCACGTCTAAACCTTTAGTGAAAAGATTTTTCTTTTGATAGGTTAAGTTGGCCAAAAGTGCATCTGATTCAAGAAATCGGTCCTTATAGGGTGTGATGGTCATAAAAGCTCCATGTTGTACTTCCTTATAGGAATCAGAACCAGTAATACCAACTAAAAACTGATCAGCCCATTTTACATCGGTATAGCCAATTTGAGCCATTCCTCCAGTCGATTTATAGGCATCGTTGAATCTTCTGGCAGTAATGGGGGTCTGTACGCCACCCAATCCAGTCACCACAACGCTTCTGCCTGAGACTTTATAATCGTTGTCCGAATAATTATGGAATAGCGACCCTTTTACGGTAAAGCCCGACTTGTCAAAACGATAAGTTCCATTAACGTTGGTCTGTAGGGTATTAAAAGATCCGTAAGAAATAGAGGCGTTTAAATTAGTTTTTGCAGCTTGGTTCAAAACAATATTGATTGCGCCACCAAGTGCATCATCTGCCAAATGCCCTGGAACCACACCTTTATATACCTCAATTTGTTCGATCATTGATGGAGGAATACTGTTCAGGTTAAATGAAGAGCCATAAGTGGAGATTGGAATACCATTAATAAAAATACGAACAGCACTTCCGGATAATCCATTAAGCGAATATTCTACATTGGATCCCAACCCACCGTTCTGTCTTATTTTTACACCTACCGTTGTGTTCAATAGTTCGTTGGCCTGAACATTTCTTAGGCTAATCTCCTTTGTGCTTAAAGCGCTGACTGCAAACCCTTTAGTTTCCAGTATGGTTTCTTTTGATTTTCCATTGACAGTTACCTCATCCAAATTTTCAGCATTTTCAATAAGCGTAAAGTTCATTCGTATATCCTTTCGCTTTTCAGAGATGGTGATTCTTTTGGATAACGTCTTAAAACCTATATAAGAAATGGTAACTACATAGTCTCCATTTGGAATATTTGAAATATGGTACTTGCCATTTTCATCCGTTTGTACGCCAAGTCGTGTATTTTCAATAAGTACGGTGGTCCAAGGCAAAGGGTCTCCATCTTGATTATTTACAATTCCATGTAAACTGCCTTGGTCTGATTGCCCAAATGTGGCCAAGGGAATTAATATCGCTAATAATAGTCGTTTGTACATTGAAAATAAAACTTCGCTATTCTTATTAAGATTTAATCTAAATAATTAGATTTGCAAATCTAAATCAAAGGTTGATTGTGGAATACCGCAAAAGGAAGTTTTAAGTACGCAAAAAGAAATAATGGAGTCAATATTGGAAAGTGATATTTTTCAGGATAGGGTTTATCGTAAAAGATTCACCAAAGACTTTTTAAGCAAAGAGTTGGTAGAAAATAGCATCAACATTAAAACTCCACATGTAAAAGGGACCATTAAAGAGCTACAGCTTAACGGTCTGTTTGTTGTGTACAAGGATATAAATGCGGCTAAAGGTTATTCATATAAGATTGAAAATGATTTTGAAACCTTTAAACTACATTTCGAAATTTCCGGGAATTATAGTTGCTTTTATGAAAAGGAACCGGACCCAATAGTAGTGATTCCCGAATATCACTACAACATGTTTTACCTGCCTAGGGCCAAGTGTCGTTGCGATTATATGGGAGCCCCAACACGCACACTCGAACTGTTCTTCACTCTGGAATTTGTTAAAAAAATCGCAGGCGACAATTACGATTCGGTTCTAGAGAGGGTAAATAGTGCAATTAATTCTAAGAAACCATATGTTTTCTGGAATCAGCCGTGCCCAATTTCACAGGATATATTTCACATTTTAGAAGAAATAACAGACTGTTCCTATGATGGTGTGTTAAGGCAGAATTATTTGCAGTCCAAAATTACAGGCCTGTTGGTAGAACTACTAATAGAGGCCAATAAAAAATCTGTAAGCTCCCACAAATCCGTCTTGTCTAAATCCGATCTGACCAGCTTGCATTTAGTGGAAAAATATATAAAATCCAATTTAAACAGAACATTGACTATAGAGGAACTGGCTACAAAAGCAAGTTTTAATACCTCAAAATTAAAAAGGGATTTTAAACGGTTACATGGCACTACTGTTTTCAAATATATCACACAATTGCGCATGGAAAAGGCCCATTCCCTTATTAGTAATGATGGATTTACGATTGCACAGGCGGCATATGAGGTAGGCTATTTAAATCCCCAACATTTTACTAAAGCATTTAAACGCACTTTAGGGTATTTGCCGAGTACTCTTAAAAAGTAATTTCTGATGGATTTTTATGAATCTACCGAAATATGAACTTTAAGCTCTTAACTTTTGTAATAGCTCTTCTTTTCTTCTTATCGCAACTTCAATCTTGGTGCCATCAGATAAAGTAATGTAACCTCCTTTACCTTTAGTGTAGGTTTCTATATAGTCTAAGTTCACCAGATGCGATTTATGGACTCTAAAAAAAGAGCATTCATCCAAAACATCCTCAAAATACTTTATGGTTTTTGATGCAGTTAGCTTTTTATTCGCAATGGTATGGATATGGGTATAGTTTACGTCGGATTGAAACCTCATGATTTCCTTTGTGTCCAACATTGTAAACCCATCAACGGTTGGCACAGCGATTCTTTTCGATGTCTGTTTGTTTTCCTTGAAATTATGAAATAATACATCCAGTTTTTGTGAGGTCTCTTTCAGGCTTTTTTGTTGCCTTAGTTTTTGTAGGGCATCGGCAAGATCATCTTTGTCTATGGGTTTTAAAAGATAATCCAGCGCAGAGAATTTAAAGGCCTTTAATGCATAATTGTCATACGATGTGGTGAAAATAACTTCGAAATCTATGGATTTCAATTGGGAAAGAAGCTCAAAACCGGTCTCGTTTCCAAGTTGTACATCCAAAAACAAAATATCTGGATTAATTCTATCGATTTCCTTTTTTGCTGCATCAATGGTTTTGCAACAGGCCTTGATTTCTATATCCTGTGCCTCGGATAGTAGCAATCCTTCCAAACGATTGATGCAGTGTTGCTCATCATCGACAATTAATGCTTTTAACATGCTCTTTTTTAAAATTGAAGTTCCAAAGGGAGTGCGATTTCAACTCGGACTCCTTCCGTTTTATCTATCAAATTAACAGATCCTTGTTTGTTTTTTATATGGCTTACGATATCAATTCGGTTTTTGGTGATTTTAATACCATATGATTCGTTGGATTTTTTATCGGGGTTATTCATTTTGGATTGTCCAACGCCATTGTCATCCACTATAAATTTTAGCATGTCATCATTTTTTTCTATTGTGATGTCTATTTGTCCATCCCCTTTTTTTGGGGAGATACCGTGCCAAATACTATTTTCGATAAATGGTTGTAAAATCAACGGAGGCACCAAAGTGTTATCCGGTTCAATGTTTTGATCAATTATGATTCGATGGTGCAGTTTATTTTCTAGGCGAAGGGACTCTAATTGCATATAGAGTTCCATCAGCTCAAGGTCTTCTTCCAAGGTAATCCATTTCTTTTCAGAATTTTCCAAAATAGCCCGTGTAAGTTTGGAAAATTTAACCAAGTAGTCATCTGCCTGCTGAATATCATTTTTTGAAATAAAATCACTGATGGAGTTGAGCGAGTTAAAAATAAAATGGGGGTTCATTTGAGAGCGTAGGGCCCTAAGTTCGGTTTCGGCGACCTTGGCGTTGAATTCGGCAATCTTCTTTTTTTCCAGCTCATCCCGTCTCCTTTTGTATATATAATAACTGATCAATGCAATCAGTACCAAAACTATAGATCCGAACAGATAAATATTTTTAACCAGTTGCTGTCGTTTGATTTCTTCATTGGCCACTGCTTGCTGCCGTTCCATCTCAAACTGCATTTCCTTACGTGTCAATTCCGATTTCTTTTCTTCATTTATAACACTGTCCCTTAATTGAATATGCATTTTGTAGGCATTCAGTGCCTCTGACATTTTTTCATTTTGCTCATAAACCTCACTCAATACCTCCCAAGAATCAGCTTCCCACTCCACGGCCCCGATTGCTTTGGAAAGGGCAAGCGCTTTGTTTGCATTTGTTTCGGCAACGGTATAGTTTTTTAACAATACGTTTATTTTTCCGATACTGTTCAGCGCAGAGGCCTCAATGTATTTATTACCTATTTTTTGTGCTATTGCCACAGCTTCTTTATAGTGGTCAAGTGCCTTTTGGTGCTCCCCCAAATTTTTATACGCCAAGGCTAAATTGTTGGTAATGGCCGCGATGAACAAATCGTTTCCCTCTTCCTTGGCCAATGTTAGAGCTTTGTTCAAGTAAGATACACCCTCTTTAAAATTTTCAGTGTCATTGTAGATAATGGCGATATTGGAAAGCGCCTTGATTTCTTCCGCCCGGTTGCCCATTGCCTGTGACGTTTCTAAATAGGCGCGGTAATTTTCTAGGGCACGGTCGTATTCCTTTAAATCCGCATGAATATTCCCTAAGTTGCTTAAAATGCTGGATTCTAGTTGTTTGTCCGTTATTTTTTTACTGAGCACCAAAGCTTGTTGGTAGGCGTCCAAGGCATTTAGATTATCCGCTAAAACATAATAAAAATTTCCTTTTTGCCGTTGGGCCAAGGCCTCACCTTTGATCCACCCTTCTTTTTTAGAAATAGTTAGGGCCTCTTCTATGAATGAAAATCCCTCATTTGGTTCAGAATAGGTCATTTCACTCGCTAGCTCAATAAGCAGGCCTGCTCTTATGGTATCTTTTAAGGTGTGGGTTTGTAACTCGTTCTTTAAGGAGTCTAATTTATTTTGCTGAGAAGTACCAAAAAAATGTACCAAACAGATAAGTATTATACAATACTTGCTTTTAGTTGGTCGGGGCATGCTATATGGTTGGTTATATTCAAATTTAAACTTTTTGTTCAATTAATCAACGGTTGCACAAGTGTTTACGAATATTTGAATAATTGCAACGGTAAAATGGCAAATGGATACGTAGAATAATTCTGTATGGTGCAGTCCGGTTGTAATGGATAGTTTAGGTGTAACCAAACCACCTGATTTATCTAATTGAATGAAAAACAATATTAAAAATTTACTGTACTGCTCAGCCTTCTTTCTTGTTTTTGGTTGTGGGTCGGACGATAATACCGAAGGGGAAGTTGTTTCCAACGAGGTACAGGGCAATATTACATTGTCGGGATCTGAGACATCGGAATTGGGAACCTCGTTAACCGTTGTAAATATTGAGGTTGCTAATGCCTCTCTTACCGGTACGGATAAGTCCGTGATACTCTTGTCGGAGAATATTTCTGTGGCCGATAATGAATTTGTTTATAACGATGACCAGAACGGATTCGTTATCGTAGCGGCTGATTTTTCTACCGGAGGTTCGGCTGATATCGATAAAAGTATTTCTATGACCATCGTAAAAGATGGTATAGAGTACAGGCATGCTTGTTCCTCTCCCTATCTAAACTTTTTTACAGCCTGTGGCGATGGATTCGGAATTGATTTTGATGCCAAGAGCGTCACTTTTGATGGTACTACGGTAATCAACACCGAAGATGATACTATTTTGACCATGGACGGAACCATCACTTGGGATTAAAAATTATAAAGGGAAAAGTTATGGTAAGGTCATGTTTGTTGATTGTTTTGTGTTTTTTGGGACTGCTTTCTGGTAATGCACAGTCTATAGATGATAAAGAAATGGTGGTCTACCAATCACCTTCCGATAAGTTTGTTTCCATGTCATTACAGGCACATAAGGGCTTGCCACGTTTTGGGGTTCTGAATATGTATCGGGAGCAAACTGGTGGGCAAAGACAGGGAATGCGGACCGTTAGACCAGTTCGTGGGGGCAAAAATCCTGTGAGTAATGATAAGAACAAGATTGTTACCATGGGCAAAAACAATTTCTCCCTTTTGGTCGGCTTAAAATATTTACGGCCGTTTATGGAGGATCTGGATAGGAAGGGGTTAACTACAATAACCTCCAATATGTCCGAAAAGGAATCTAATTCCGCTTTTTTACAGCGATTTTTACGGAGCCAGGTGGCACCTAATCTGTGCTTGACAGATGAATGTAAAAATGCCGGCCAGGGAAAAAATGAATTTGAAAGACTTCGTAATTATACATCCTTTGTAGATAACTGTTTAGATCCACTTTTAGATTGGAGCAAAAATATAATGGAGGGCGATGAACTGGTCGGCTACCACGTTTCTATGCTGAACATAGGCAATAATTATGATTTTGATAAAAAAGGATATACAGTATACCATTCTATAATACTCAACAATATTTTTACTAGAAAGCAGGGTATCTTAAATCAAGTGGTGTTCAATCCTGTAAAACCGTTCGAGGAGGCACTTCAAAACTCGATAGATAGGAACAAGAACATAAAATTTTTACTTCACATAGATGAACAAACGGCAGAACGATTTCAAAAAGAGGGGATAAGACGTTTGTATGCCGTGAAAAAAATAAAGGTAAAACGGTCTAACAAACCCATGAAGTCACCCTCTGATGCCATAGAGTTTACTTATTCGCACGAAAGTGCCGATTTGGAAATGTATACCGACGAGGCGCTAACACAACACTTTAAGACCGTGTCCCTGGCCGACCTAACCAATTAAATTATGAAACATTTCCTCATTATTCTAATACCGCTAGTCGTACATTTTTCGGTTTGGGGGCAAGGGGAAGAAAAAATTTTTGATGCTCCTGCCTCAAGTTTTATAGACCTGTCGCTGCAGACACATAATGGCAAACTGAGGTTTGGCCTCCAAGATGGGTATTACATAAAATCGGACGGTAGCTATGTAAAGAACAACGAAGCGTCCTATTTTGAAATGGATAAAAGATCCAGCCATAATAATGCCAGCAGACATGCCTTTACCGAACTTTTAAAGATGCGGTTTAAAGAAGATATGTTCGCTGCAATGGATAAAGATTATTTCACCGAGCGTACACCAAACATGTACGATAAGGAACAGAAATCCTATACCGCACAGCAACATATACTTGCCCTGGCGAATGCCCTTTGCACCACCGAACAGGCGATCCAATTTTTCTGCAATACAAAAGAAGAGGATTGTACCAGGGTATTTCCAGAAGATGGTTATTACAATGAGCCTAGAAATATAAGGTATTGGGGCGGAAGAGGAGCTTCGGAGTTTCAAAGGTTGAGGGCATACACCTCGTTTGTAAAAGAAAAGTTTCCGTTGGTGCAAGAATGGGCAAAAACCTTATATCCAGAAAATAAAATTAACGGTTATTACGTGGCCAAAACGAATTTGGGAATCTACGATTTTAAAGAGGGCGGCTACTGGTTACGTACCGGTGAGTTTAGTAACAACGGCTTTTTGTTGAGGTGGTTCGGCCTTCAGCCCAGTAATTCGTCAGAAAGAAAATTGGTGCATCCCAACGGTTCGTCCATCCTCTTAAAAATGTCCCCTGAAAAAGCGGAGACCTTTTCGGAAAACAATCAGTACCTGTTTTTAGTTTTTGACGTCACGGGGCAGCTGAACGGACTAGAAAACTATAGGGCCGACCAGCTAAAGACCACATTTACCCTCAACAGTCCTGTAATTGAAATTTATACCGATGATGCGCTTACCAATAGGGTGGGGGAAATTGATATAAACACCATGGTATCCAAAACCAGATAATAGACAATGATGAAAATTAAAAATATAAAAGCACGTTTTGTACTACTTTTTGCCATAATTGGTTTCTTGGCACCAAGCGCCGTGCATGCCCAGTTTTTTAAAAAATTAAAAAAGAATGTAGAGGATAGGGTGGTGGAGGTTGCCGGTGAAAAATCGGACCAATTTTTAAACGGGGAAACGGAAACTACCGTAAACGATAATGTAAAAACAGGGACCGATACCAAAACAACACCAACGGAAACACTGGACAAAAAGGTAGTTCCAAGTATTCAAGACCAAGAGGTTTTAAGGTTTAAGGCACCTTCCAAAGATTTTAGGGATATTGTAATTCAGACCTATAACGGCCTGCCAAGATATGGTGAACTCAATTTTCAAAATGGTACAAATGCCTTGATCACCAATAAGGCCTATAAAGCCCTTTTAGAGTTGAAATTTTTAGAAGATACTTTTAAGGATATGGACCGTTCTAAACTGACCAAACATAAAAACACATCAGAAGACCTAGGCAAAAAGAATTCAGAATTTGCCCAGAATCACTTAAGGATTCTTGCAGGTGAAACCCTATCTGAAGACAAATTGAAAGAATATTTTTGTGAATCCGAAGCATCATCATCTTGTGATTTTCACAATCGGGCAGGGGAGAGGATGTTTGTTTCGTATTGGGGAGGTACCTCTAAAAATGAATTTGCCCAGAACCGTAGCTATACCACCTTTGTAAAGGAATACTTCGATACCCTTAAAAAATGGAGCCAAACGTTTTATACCAATGGTAGCGAGGTCGCCTATTATGTGGCAAAGGGAATGGTGGCCGAAAAATATGATTTTAAAGAAAAGGGGTATTGGATAGGTAATCTATTTTCCATTGGAGGGGACTTCATACTACATCAGTCCAATTTTTTACCCTACACCGAGAACGAAAAAGCAATAAGGCACCAGGGCAAAAAAATATTCCTGCCCATGGATGATGATAAGGCAAAGACCTACAAGTTAATTGCTAGGTCACCGGTATATGTAGTGTTCAAGGTGCTTGTAAACCCCAAGCCCAACAATACAACCTCTGTAAAATGGGAATATGAACTGGAGAGTCCGATCCTTGAAATTTATAAGGATGTGACACTTACGGACAAAATGGGAGAGGTAGATATTAATAGTACAAATCTTAAAAACTGACCGATGGGAAGTAGTCGTACAATTATGGTGGTAATGGGAGTGTTGTTCTTTACAATGGCACCCCGGGCCAATGCCCAGTTTTTTAAAAAGCTAAAACAACAAGCTGAAGAAAAAATACTGAACAAAGCCAATAGAGAAGTAGATGATATATTCAAAGCAAACAAAAATCCGCAGATAGAGGGTGGAACACAAGATTCAGAAATAAGTAAAGACCAAAATAAATCCGAACAACATACTTCTGTACAACAAACTACAACCACTTTTAACGAATCAGATTATTTGGTGTATAAATCGCCAGATCCGGCGTTTCATGATATTTACATTCAAAAATTTAAGGGGCTCCCAAGATTCGGTTCCTGTGATTTTTATACCAGGCCCGACAATCCTAAAATGCCCGTGATGACTCCCGAGGTCAATGAGATAAGAAGTAAAATGAAAATAGGTTATAATGCTTTTTTACTATTGGCACGAATGCATACGCTAAAGGGTCATTTTAAGGTAATGGACAGAACAGCACTTACCCCGATTAGTAAACCTTTGGTAGAGGAAGAGGTGAAATCGAATATGGCCCAAGGATATCTAATGAATTTTGCACTTTTAATGGGCACTGACGCCTTGAAAAAGGAATATTTTATGAATGATCCGAACGGTACCGGTAATAACCCCATTGTATCCAAATGGGGAGGGCAATATTCCGATGATTTTACCGAGAATGAAAAATATGTGGCATTTGTAGAAAAGTATTTAGATAAAATACTGCAATGGAACCAAACATTTTTTGAGGACGATACGGAAGATTTTCAATTTGTTGTTCCGCTGGAGTTCAAAGGGTCCTATGATTTCGACAACAACGGATTTTGGGTGCAACTTCCCACCAAAAGGAGGTCTAGTTATAGTATGGATTATGGCAGTACGAGAGATAATTATTTTTTTGAGTTTTTCCCCAAGACTCCATATGGGCAGCAAATCTTGAATAAAACACAACAAGTGGAACATATTAATGCCGAGGTGCTTTTTAAAGTAGATCCGACCGCGGCCGAGGCTTTGATAAACGATAAAACAAAGAACCCGCAGATGGTGGTAAAAGTAAGAGTACTCTATGAAGGGTTCCGACCCGAGAATCCCACGATATATGCTCCAAAATATACCTATCATTTACTGGATCCTATGATGGAACTGTACTCGGATGCTGGGTTAACTTCAAAAATTGGGGAAATAAATCTAGAAAACCTGACATATAAGGAACCTAACTGATAAGCTGGGTTTCATTAATGAGTATACCTTCATTTTTTGCACTTGTTTAATATTATCTTCACGGTTACATCATTTTTTGTCGATTAAATCACTTCAATTTTGCCACTGGAAGATTTTTTTATAATTTTTCCATGCAATCCCATTTGTTCCAAATTTGAATAAGGAGTTAATCTTAAGATTTTGAATAACCTCAAACGCGTAATAGTTGACTATAAAAAACTGACTTCGGAGGTACTTAAGCTGTTGGTGGAAAAATACCCGGATGGGTATGGAGACGATGATGTAATCAATTTTAAGAACCTAAAAGGAGAGTCCATAGAAGCCGTTGAGGTATCCACCGAAAATACCAAATACCTTGTTAAGATCAGTTCCAAACTCGAACGTACCATGGCAGATTTTGATGAAGATGACAACGAGGATTTTAACCCGGAAGATTATGAAAAACTTCCAGAAGATGATAACAAGAGTTTTTCAGATTCGGAAGACGACGAAGACTAACCCTTTATTTCTGTATTGTCTTTAGATTGTCGAGCATTTCAATGGTCGTTTGCTCCAAATTAAACCTTGGTTCCCAGTCCCATTCTTCTCTGGCAGCTGAATCATCTATGCTGCTTGGCCAGGAATCGGCAATTTCTTGTCTAAAATCTGGTGCATAGGTTATTTCAAAATCGGGAATATGTTGCGTGATGCTATCGGCCATTTGTTTTGGTGTAAAACTCATCCCCCCCAAGTTATAGGAAGACCGAACCTTTATATTCTCGGTCGGACAATCCATAAGGTTGATGGTGGCTCTAATGGCGTCATCCATGTACATCATGGGAAGTTGGGTGTTACCGTCTAAAAAACATTCGTAACCTCCTTTTTTTAATGCTTCATGATAAATTTCCACAGCATAATCCGTAGTGCCTCCACCAGGCATGGTTTTCCAGCTTATCAATCCGGGGTAACGAACACTTCTAACATCAACCCCGTATTTTTTATGATAGTATTCGCACCATCTTTCGCCGGACTGTTTACTTATACCGTAAACAGTACTTGGTTCCATAATGGTGCTCTGTGGTGTATTTTCTTTTGGGGTATTTGGTCCAAAAACTGCAATGCTGGAAGGCCAAAATACTTTGGTTATTTTCTTTTCCTTGGCCAAATTGAGCACATTAAAGAGTGAGTTCATGTTGAGGTTCCATGCACGCATTGGAAATTTCTCTGCTGTTGCACTTAGCATAGCCGCCATTAAATAAACCTCATCAATTTCGTAGTGCATCACCACATCTTCTACAGCTTCATAGTCGGTAGCGTCCAAAAGTTCAAATGGGCCGGACTGCATTAAGGCTTCTCCACCTTCACGAATATCACTGGCAATTACATTTTCGGCTCCGTATTTGCTCCGAAGTTCAATGGTCAATTCGGTCCCTATTTGACCGCATGCGCCGATTATTAAAATTGGTTTGTGCATTACAATCAGAATTAATTCGGTTTAAAGACAAAGATACCCTTTATTAAAATTTGTACATTCGCTTATGCAAAAATTGTTAGGCATACTTATTTTATTTTCCGTTTTGGTGGCTTGCAAACAGGTTGAAGAACCCACTGCTCAAATCGAATCGCAACAGTTGGAGTTTGATTATCAGAAGATGCCCGATAAAATAGAAATCAATACGGAAGCGACAGATATTGTTGAGGATTGGGGCCAATTCAAAGATTTGAATGCAAGTATAGATGTACTGTACAAAGCAACCAATAACGAAGATTTGGCATTGGCCATTGACGACCTTATTGAAAAAGAGAAGAAAATGAGCGCCGGAAAATACCCGGAACTGTTCGATAGTTTTCAGATAAAAAGTAGGCAACGGGTACTGCGTACATTCTTGTACAAAGCAAAAGCGAGCATTTTGGAAAACCAACCTACTACCGAATCGATCATGGAGGTGTTAAAGGCATACAACGATATTCGAAAACAACTCAATGTAATCGTGAACAGCCAATTGGATAAAGAATTGATATTAGATGAAACGTAAATTATTAATACTTACATTTTTGTTGGTGTCCATCACCATCGTTGCCCAGAACACGGAAAAACAGAAGGTAAATGAGGTGTTGGATGCTTGGCATGTAGCTGCTTCCAATGCAGATTTCGAAGCCTATTTTGGAAATATGACAAAAGATGGGGTGTTTTTGGGTACAGATGCAATGGAAAACTGGCAGAACGATGAATTTAGAACTTTTTCGAAACCTTATTTTGATAAGGGAAAGGCCTGGAGTTTTACTGCGGTGCAGCGCAACATCTATTTGGATGAATCGGGTACATTTGCCTGGTTTGATGAACTGCTCGATACCCAAATGAAGATTTGTCGTGGTTCCGGGGTATTGAAAAAAGTAAACGGGCAATGGAAAATTGCCCATTATGTACTTTCAATTGCCGTACCGAACGAAAATGTGGACGAACTTGTTCAGATTAAGGAGAAAAAGGACAATCAACTGCTCCTTGAATTAAAAAAGAAGCAATAATTTAGTTTTCTTCTTCTTCAGCTGCCTCTTTTTTTCTGGATTCCAACGCCTGTTTGCTTAAACTTGCCAAGTTGAAATTTGGAGCAATTTTAAGTGCCTCATCAATGGAAGCGATAGCAGCATCAATATTTTCTTTGTCCATATTAAAATCAGCCAACCCTTTTAAATGATAAAAAGCAGCTTTGAGAGGAACTTCATATGGTTGTTGGCGCTCATAAAATGCATATTTCATTTCGTCGGTTGCATTTGCAATACCGTACTCAATATTGGGAAGGGCACTATCGGTATCTCCTGTTTGGATTTTTAAATCGGCCATTTCATAAGCCAAGTACGGAGAAGAATTCCTGGAATATAGCGCCTCAAAATGTTCCAAAGCTCTTTTGGGCTGGTTCAGTGCTTTTAATGAAAAAGCCTTGATTTGCATAGCAAGGTCAGAATCATTGGAGTCATTTTCGATACCAATAGTGTTCAAAGCCTGCATGTGTTGGCCATTGTTCATATAAATAAAAGCCAATGTATCTCTTCTTTGTTTGGAGGGTGATAGAACATTCAAATGCGTTAAAGCACCGATAATTCCATTTACATCACCTTGTAAGCGCATTTCTTGGTAGTAATCTTCGTAATGCTTTAAAAGGTCGTTGTTGGTTTGCGATATACCAGTATAGCCTACGAGTAGGAGCAACAAGAGTAAGGTCTTTTTCATTGATCTTCAATTTAGTGCGCCAAATCTAACAAAATAATCCTAACCAAGCTGTTAAGAATTCGATAAGTGATGATTGGGGTTTTAAGAAATTATAGAAGTATTGAAAGTGTGTCCTTTTTCTAAAAAAGTAGTGCTCAAAATACATTTGCCTTCCTTTTTAAAAGTTTCTGTTTTATAGGATGGGGTGGGCAGTCCTCTTTTTTGTGCTTCTTCAAAATAATAAATCTGCTTTTTAGGATGATATGGGTATACTCCATTGAACAGTTCGCCCCAATAAGCATGCTCCAAAATAGTAACAATCATATGGATGCAATCATTAAGGTGTATTAAATTAATAGGGTAATCTCCGTTGTTTAGGTTATGCCTGCCCGATAGCATGTTCACCGGATGCCTGTCAGTACCAATTAAACCTCCAAACCTAATAATGGTGGTTTTGTACCCTTCTTGATTTTGGAATAGTTTTTCGCTCTCCAGAAGCTGTTTGCCCGATTCGGTCACAGGTTGGGGCAATGTGGCTTCGGTCACTTCTCCCTCCGCGTTTCCATAAACTGCCGTACTGCTCACAAATAAAACATAGGAAACATCACTTTTTTGGATTTCGGCACTTAGGTATTTCATCTTTTCCATGTAACTTTCGGTGTGTGTACCCCGAAGTTTTGGTGGAACATTTATAATCAATGTTCCAATATTGGAAAGAAACCCAACAATATCACCAGAAATCCCGGTCTCCGACAAGTTAATTTGAAAAGGGTCTATTTCTGCATCTTGCAATAGTTCCATTTTACGGGCAGATGTGGTAGTGCCTTTTACGATGTAGCTTTTTTCAATCATCGTTTTGGCCAAGGGCAACCCTAACCATCCACAACCCATAATACCGATGTTTTTATTCAAATCGCAAAGTTTTAATGGTCAGAATAGCATCATTTAGGACAAAAGGCATGGGAATGCTGTTTTTTGGCCGTTTGGGAACACTAAAATCAGAATGCGTCAGAAGATCGTTGGAGGCTTCGTACAAGGTCAGTTCAAGAACCGAATCTTTAGGGAACTCCAATTGTAATTCGGTAAAATCATTATTTGTGATATAGTGTGTTACCAACCTACTTGATCGATTTTCCAAAAAGTAGGAGGATAGTTCAATTTGATTTACTGTGGCTTTGTTCAAGGCAATTGGGTTGGTGAATACCTCCAGTCGATTTACATTTCTTTTGGGGGTAATACATAGTTCAATACGTCTGTTGTTTCCGATAATGGTATCCAGTACTGTATCAATATAGGGAATTTCAATGTTCTTCTTTGGGGCATCTGCCACATAGCTGAGGTTTGTACGGTATTTACTGGAAATGGTCTCTGCATTGGGTACTCTTTTATTATCTCCCAAGAACTGACTGTTCCAACCTATCAATACATTATCATAAGAGGCCCAAAGCGTGGAATCCGTATCTGCATTATAAACATACAAAAGACTACTTGGTTTTGGGCGGGTTTCGTTAAAATCGGATTGTATATGTGCGGTAATACCAAAAACCAAGAAAAGAAACAAAAAGAGATAAGCCAATCTACCTTTACTTTTGAGCTGAGCAAAAAATGGTAGGACCAATAAAAATAACAATGTGGTAAAAAGTGTAGCGGCCACCATCATTTTTAATCCGAGGCCAACGGGAAACATTTTTATGAATGGAGCATAGATCAAAACCGCTGGTAAAGCTAAAAACACCAACAGGAAAGGGTTGGGTTTTTCTTGGTTTGTGGTGACCATAAAAGCAGCCAACAAACCAAATAATGGAACAATAAAAAATGCAGCTCCTTTTAAATAGGCCGCAACCAATCCGCAAATAACTAGCCAAATAAGAATTGGAGCCACCAATAGATTTGGTGTGCTGGTTTTTTTGAACTTATTGTAAGTATAAAAACACACAAATAGGGAAAACATAACATATACCGTGATATAGATGTGGCCATTATAGGTGAAACCGTGCAGTATATCTTTAAAGCTAGGATACCACCAAGTAAGAATGTTCCAACAAAAATATCCGGCAATTCCATTTATGACCAAAGTAATGAGCATGGGTAAAAAACTTTTTAATGTGTCCTGTACATTGAGTTTTTTCTTTTTAAAGCCGTAAAACAACAACAGAATAAAGCATAGAGTGGCAATGGTAAACATGGGCCAGATCCATTCAAAAGGGTAGGACACCAGTTTATAAATCGGAAGGTTAAAATATACTTCGTCGTTCAAACTTTTAAGGTTGTCCAAATCAGTATTGCTGAAATAGCTAAGTAAAGGCATTAAATAACTGCCTTGGTGTTCAAGGGTATTTCGGTCAAGTCGCTCGTAGGTATCCAAAGCGGTATGATAATCAAAATGGTCGTCTATAAAAGCAAAATTGAATCCCTCTATGTCGCCATCTTCTCTAAAAACAGTAAGATCGGTGTCGTTGGGCAGCATTTTATAAATACTATAGGCCAATGAGTTGGCCACGGGATATTTTGGATTAGCTTCTTTAAAAGCTTCGATTAATTTTGCGTTGCCTCTATTTGTCTCTATGAGCATATAGCTAGGTCCTCCGCTACCACGAGCTTCAAAATTTAATGCAAGTCCCACCTCTTTGGCCCAAGGATGTTTGTTCACAAAAAGGTCAGCTCCATTTAGCCCAAGCTCTTCCGCATCTGTAATTAGAATAATAATATCATTTTTTGGGATCTTGTTCTTACATAAAAATGCTCGAATGCCCTCTAATATCGTGGCCACACCACTGGCCGCATCACTTGCACCGAATGAAGAATGTGGGCTGCTGTCGTAATGAGAAATCAAAAGAAGTGATTTTCTACTATCACTGCCTTTGATTCTTGCTAAAATATTTGTGGCTTTGCTCAGGTTGCCCCAGTCTCCCGCAGTGTATCCTTCTTGTGTAATGGTTTCCAAACCCATTTTTTTAAGTTCGGAAATAATATAGCGTCTAGCGCGTTGATGCCCCGGAAAACCAACACCATGGGGTTCTATGGATAATTGTTTTACATGGGATAAAGCCCTGTCGGTAGAAAAGGATTCCATGGAAACCTCTTCATTGGGTTTGTAGGACGGCATAAGCGATTTAAAACTCCAATACACAGCTAAAGAAAGAAGTAGTAAAGCAAGCGTCCGAGAAAATTTCATAACAATATGTTGTTGGTGATTAAAAGTGTAAAATTATGAAAGGTTCTCATCTTTGAATGTCTAAAATTAGGTTATTCGCTAAAAAAAACTATATTTATTAATCAACTTTAAAAATCTAACCTTATGGCAATCAAAAGTTTTCAAGGCGTACGAAGCAAAGAGGAGAACAAAAAAAAGTACAATGCTCCTATCTTGGTGGAAGATTACATGACCAAAAAATTGATTACCTTTTCTCCCGAACAATCCATTTTGGAGGTGATGGAGGCTTTTGCCAAACATCATATTTCTGGTGGGCCTGTAGTGGACAACAATGGTTTTTTGGTTGGTATTATTTCCGAAGCCGATTGTATGAAACAAATTTCAGAAAGCAGGTACTTTAACCAGCCTATTCTAGATAAGAGTGTGGAACGTTTTATGACCAAAAATGTAGAAACAATTCCATATGACATGTCCATTTTTGATGCAGCGGGTGTTTTTGACAGGCATAATAGGCGCCGGTTGCCTGTAATGAAAAATGATATTTTGGTAGGACAAATAAGTCGTAAGGACATTGTGATCGCTGCTCTTAAATTAACATCCCACAGCTGGAAATAGTTTATTCCCTTTTTACGATCATATAATAGTCGTTGTCTAACGGTAAATACCCTAAATCGTAGACAAAATAGTAGGTGCTTCCTTTTTTGGTAGTGTATAGATTTGTGATATATTCAAAATCAAACCCTTTGTCCAATAAACGCATTTTTGTGGTTTTGGTTTTTCCGTCTTTAAGAGGGAAACTGTCCAAAATTCTATAGTTTTTGCGTAGTTTGTTATTAATGTTGCGCACCAAGTTTTTACTATCTCGGTTCAGTAGATTGTTATAGGCATTCCTGCAATGATCGGAACAGTATTTTTGGTCAATACGGCCTACAAGCTTTTCTCCGCATACCAAACAATTTCTATCGGACATAGGATAAGATTAGGTTACCACAATATCATACTTTTTTAATAAACCAATCAATCCATCTTTACTGAACTTGGCTTTTTTTATCCGGTTGATGGATGGGTCTATGTTGAAATTAAATGCCGAGATAAGATCGGTTTGCTCCAAATTTGTGTTTGTGAATATGGCATTGTCCATGTTGCAATTGGAAAACTTGGCCTTTTTTAAATTAGTTTCGGTAAAGTCGGCCTGATGCATCTTACAATCTTCAAATTGGGTTTGAGGTATGTTCATGCCACTAAAAGAAGCTACCGAAAGATTGCATCCGACAAATTTCAAGGACAATAACAGTTGGCCGCAAGTTTCAAACTGTAGACCTACCATTTTGCATCTCTCAAAGGTCACATTATTGAAAATGGTATGGGATATATTGGCATTTGTAAGGTCACAATCTTCAAAGGTGCATTCCACAAAATTTTGATTGTCCAAAAAACCCTTGGAGAACAGGCAGTTCACAAAACGACAATTTTCATAATCGCCCTTGGGCAGTATATTTTGGGAATAATCCTGTTTTGTGAACTCCTGTTCTATCCAAAAGGTGTCTGACATGTTTTGTTATTTGAATTATTCCACCCGTTAGTAGGCGAACAAGATTTCTTCTGCATTGCCCTCCTCTTCTATAAGTACGTGGACATTCATTTGGTCATCGTCAACTTTTTCCATGGTGAGTCCTTCAAAATATACCTTGTCCATTTCCAGTTGAACCAGTTTAAAATTAATCGTCTTGTCCTTTTCTTCCCATCCTTTCATATCACCATCAAAATGTTTGAGCTGTAATATGATGGAATCATCCAATTGTTGAATGTGGCCCGATTCGTAGAAGGAAACTTTGCCATCGTTCACTAGTCGAAAAACAAACATCATGGAGTTGCCCATGGGCGCGCTCCAGATTTCTTCGGCGATTCCTCCAAAAGCTTCACCTGCCCAGTGACCTTCAATCCAAGCAACATCTTGGAGTTCTGCTTTGGGCGATGCTTCACCTTTAGGTAATTGCAACGTGTGCTGTGCAGTAATAATACCTGCGCTAAACAAGAAAAATAGTGTGATTGATTTCAAAATTTGGTTTTTTGGTTGATGAATGTCTTGACCTTAATTGGACAAGACGAATTTTACGTTTACCGTGGTCTCCACTTTTATTTTTTCAAAATCGATATCCAAGGGTTGTGCTTGGCCCATGTCTGCGGAAACGGCTTTCATCTCCATCATTGGAGCAGTATTGTATCTTGGGTAATAGGGTTGTGAGTTGTCTGCGATATGAATCGCCATTCCCACCTGTTGTCCAAGAGGTTTGGTAAGCGCATCGGCTTTTTGTTTGGCTTTTTTTACGGCTCTCGATTTTAGTGAAAGTTCCAGTTCGTCCATTTTGGAATACTCGGTCTTTTCAATTCGAGTATTGGCAATGTCCAATTGTTCCAAGGCCATCATAGCATCGCCCAATTCTTTTCCGGAATAAACAAGTAAGGAGTATTGTTTACTTTTTAAAACCTCCTTTTGACGTAAAAAATATTTTTTAAAGTTACTGCCCATATCCTTGATGGTCAATTGCTCGTCTAAATTGATCCCCATGGCTTTAAAGCGTTCAGCCATTTGGTTCTCTTGTTCCTCAACGGATACCCGGCCTTTGGTATCTTTTTCTTGAATGATGATGTTGAGATAAATTTTATCTGGGGTAACCAAGGTGTCCACTTTGGCCATTGTTTCCAAATAAGGGGTGTCCAAAAAGTTCTTGGATTGGGCAAAAATGGATGTAGATATCAGTACAGTTGCTATAAAAAAGATTATTTTTTTCATGATGTAATTTTATTAAAGGTAAATACTTCCCATTTACATTCAAAACCTGTGCCGTATTCTTTATGTTAACCGGAATCTTCAAAATCGTTATTTTAACTCAACTAACTTGAGTACATTGTGGCTATGAAATTTGTTTTGGCACCCGATAAATATAAAGGCTCCCTTACAGGACGTGAATTTTGCGAAACCGTTGCCGATGGCATCAAAAAAGTTTTTCCAAACGGTCAAATCATCCATAGACCATTAGCGGATGGTGGCGATGGGACTATTGATGTGGTCTCGGATTATCTGAATGCATCAACCGTGCTCATAAAGGCAAAGGACCCGCTGTTTAGAGAAATTACCGCACAATACCTGCTTTCGGAAGACGGGCAGACGGCTTTTATTGAAATGTCCGAAGCGTCTGGTTATAAATTGCTCAAAAAGTCCGAAATGAACTGTATGGACACAACCACCTTGGGCACTGGTGAAATGATTGTGGATGCTATGGAAAAAGGAGCCAAAAGTATTGTTTTGGGCATAGGGGGAAGTGCCACAAATGATGGTGGCATGGGCATGGCCAAAGCTTTGGGCTATTCTTTTTTGGATGCAGATGGAAATGAATTGGAACCGATTGGGAAAAATTTGGGAAAAGTGAAGGAAATTCAACGTAAGCATGTGAATCCTAAGCTGCACAATGTACAGATAAAAGTTGCTTGCGATGTGAACAACCCTTTTTATGGTGACAATGGAGCTGCTACAATATATGGACCACAAAAAGGAGCTTCGGTGGAAGAAATAATATTTTTGGACAAAGGGTTACAACATTTTGCCAAAGTGCTACGGTCTGTTTTTGATATTGATGTACAAAACATACCTGGTGCTGGAGCGGCTGGGGGTCTTGGTGGCGCTGCTGTTGTTTTTTTGAATGCCGAGCTGGCCTCTGGGGTTGACTTGGTGATGGACCTTGCCAATTTTGATGAAGTACTGATAGGCGCCGACTGGATAATCACCGGTGAAGGGCAGTTAGATGGTCAAACTTTTTCAGGAAAAACCATTAATGGCGTAGTACAATCCGCTAAAAAAAAGAATATTCCTATTGCGGCATTCTGTGGCTCCATAGATGTTTCAATAGAAGAAATGCAAAAAATGGGACTGGATTACGCTGTTTCCATCCTAAATCAAATAGGCAACTTGGATGATGCCAAGGCTAGCACCACAGAGAACTTGAAACTGGCAAGCTATAATTTTGCGCACTTATTAAAATTGAGTAAATGCTAATCTAAAGGGTTGATGCCCATCTTGAATTCCAACGAGGTTTTTACGGTCTTCCATTCACTGTTCAGAATGGAAAACACCACGGTATCACGAAGGTTTCCACGTGCATCTATTCTGTGGTTACGTAAAATACCATCTTGTTTTGCCCCCAAACGAAGGATTGCATTTCGAGAAGGATGGTTGTGGTAGTGGGTTCTGAATTCCACAGCAATACAGTTCAAGTTTTCAAAAGCATGTTTAAGCAAAAGGTATTTGCACTCGGTATTGATGCCGGTACGTTGTTTTTTTTTAGCATACCACGTCGCCCCGATTTCAACCCTTTTATTATTGGAGTCTATATTTAAATAGCGTGTACTCCCAACCACGGTATTGGTTTTTTTGTCAACTACGGCAAAGGGCAGTGCGCTTCCATTTTCTTGCTCGGCAAGGGCATTTTCCAAGTAGGATTCTATCGTTTTGGGAGATGGTACTGCGGTATACCATAATTTCCAAAGATTTCCATCGGATGCGGCAAATACCAAGTCCACCTTTTGTGATTTATGCAAAGGGACAAGTTTCACCAATTTCCCTTCAAGTTCGATGGGCTGTAAATAAAATTCCATAGGTTGAATTTAAAACCCAAATATATGTTTAAATGTGCCCACTTTAAACGAAAAAAAAGGCCAGAGATAAATCTCCAGCCCAATCATCAATCAACAAACGAAATAGTATGATCTATTTCGATTCAAACTCCTCAATAATAAAGAACTCTTTGCTCTTTTTGTCAATGAAGTAGTTATTTTCGAGAATGTCATAGTGCATGGTTTTGTCGTTAACGGTGATATCAAAACCTTTATCGGTCTGCACAACTTCCAAATTGTTCTTTTCGGAACCTTTGTACTTTAACACCATGTATTCGTCATAGTCGTTATCCGCGTCGCTGTCAATTGCTACCAATTTGGTTATATATGCGGCGGAGGGTTTTCTATCTTTATCGACCATGCCTTTGTCTTTGCTGTTGAATTCCATGGTGTATTTTCTTCGTTCCATCACCTTTACACTGTATTGTTTTTCTTTTCCATTTTCCGATACGGTAAAGGTTTTAAGTTGCGTAGTAGCTTGCATAACCCCAGAATTTGGATTTTGCCCATATCCTGCGAAGGTGGTTAAGGTTGCAAATGATAGTATAGTAAATAACTTTTTCATAGTATTTGTTTTTACGGTTAATAAATCAGTTCTAACAATGGATCTTCAATTTTTATTTTAAGAAAGAAGTGAACATCCAATGCCTTTTCTCCAATTCGGTCATAAACTCGGTCAACATATTTTCAGTAACAACATCACCGGTTTCAAGAGATGCATTTACGGCATTCAACATACTGTCATGTAAAATCTCATAGTCGGTCAATACTTCTCGCACCATTTCAAGTGCAGAAATGTTTTTTTCCTGTTCTTTGATTTCAGATAGTTCCAAGGTTTTTTTAAATGTAAAGTTGCTCTTTACACCAAACACTCGTATTCTTTCCGCTACAATGTCAATATTTTCTTTAACCGTATTGTATTCGTTTTCAAACTCTTCATGCAACTCAAAAAAATCAGGACCTTCAATATTCCAATGAAAGTTTCGGAGTTTATTGTAAAACACTTGATAATTGGCCAATAATGTGTTTAGGCTGACTACAATTTCAGCGGTTTCCAAGTAAGTGAATCCGAGTTTTTTGTATGTTTTGTTTGTTGTTTTAGTTGCCTCCATATGATATAAATAGATTTTTAGTATTGTTCATTTTAAAGATACAGTTGAGTGTTGAAGCATATTGATTGTAATACTATAATTCTTGATCCAATTGATTTTGGACGAAGGTTGAGGAGCCGTCGAAGGGATTTTATAGCTCTATAGACATTATTTATTAAGAACTATTAGATACGATATCTCTTAATTATATGAATGTATCTATCATAAAACCAAAAGTTTAACTGAAATGAACGTTACATAAACTTTTTTGGATTACCCTTCCCAAACTATGTTTAGCTGTCTTATCTTATCGTGTATAATTATTTACATACGTTTACAAACGAAAACAAGTGATTACAAACCGAATGTGATTTTTGAGAGAGTATATGTTTGTCTCGTCGGACAATAAGAGTTCGATGGATTATTATTAAAAACTTAAATCTTATCAATTATGAATTCACTTAAAAACAAAGTACAGTTAATCGGTAATCTTGGAAACGATCCAGAAATCATTACACTTGAAAATGGGAGTAAATTGGCAAAGTTTTCAATTGCAACGAACGAATCCTACAAAAATGCCAATGGCGAAAAGGTAACGGATACGCAATGGCACAATATAGTGGCTTGGGGTAAACTGGCTGAAATCACCGAAAATTTTCTATCTAAAGGAAAAGAGGTGGCTATAGAGGGCCGGTTAACAAATCGTTCATACGAGAACAATGATGGAGAAAAAAGATATATCACAGAGATTAAATGCAACGAGCTGTTGATGCTGGGAAAATAAATATAATTCTTGTAGACTACTAAAAAAGGGGCAAATGCTCCTTTTTTTTAATTACCAAATTAGGGTATATGTATTTTGAGTTGTTATATAAACAAACGCCAGAACTTTAGTAAATGAACAATGTTTTTATTAAAACTCAGAACAATGAATTTAAAAGTTCAAATAATTCTACTGCTTACTTTTGGTTTGGCGACCATGTCAACTGCTCAAGAAAACCAATACTCCTTTTATAAGGCACAAGCTCAAAGCGATGCTAAATACGAACAATCCTTTGTAGTGGTAAGTGCAGAAGACGAAAAAGATTATTGGGAAGACCAAGAACGCTATGAAAGAGATCTAAAAAACCAAAACAGTGAGGCATACAACGTTTACATGAACGAAAAAAGATCCGCCTATACCAAACATGCCCAATTGTGTAAAGATCTTTGCACTCATAGCGACTATTTTTATCAACAGGCAAGTTTCTATTTTATGTATAAAGACAATGAAAATAATTCCAAAGAGGCCTTTGGTTCGATAGTCCAAGTGGCTTCTCCACGGATATTTTAAATTTAGTTAGTTTATTAAAAAGCGTCCTATTTAATAGGACGCTTTTTTTAATATATAGATTTTTTTAATTCTGACTTCCACTTCGCTCGGGTGAACGGGGAGTGGGCCATTCAAGTTGTTCCCCAGTTCTATTACTTATGGGTAGAATAGCCTTTTTCCGGTCAGTTTTCTCTGGGTGTTCACTAGCCATGTATGCTAAAATAGCGGTTAAAATGGCGTTGTTTCGAACATCATCGAAAATTATTTTGTCATACGTGTCCCTGTTGGTGTGCCATGTATAGTTCCAGTAGGACCAACTTAAGGAGCTAAGACTAAAAGCTGGTGCGCCCGCAGCCTGAAAAGAAGCATAATCCGAGCCGCCACGTGCAGGGGTTCCAGGAAAAGTTGTTTCGATTTCATCGGTGATTTCTTTGGGCACCTCGTGCAACCATTTGCTTAAATAGTCGTAAGAATTTAAAAAACCACCACCGGAAATTCGAACCACTCTACCAGTTCCATTGTCCTGATTGAAAACCGCCTGCACACCATCAACAATATTTGGGTTGTCCTCAACAAATGCTCTAGACCCATTAAGACCCTGTTCCTCGCTGCCCCAATGGCCAACAAGAATGGTGCGTTTTGGGTTCGGATAAGCTTTTTTCAAAATACGCATGGCTTCCATCATCACCAAAGTACCTGTTCCGTTGTCCGTAGCACCCGTACCGCCATCCCAAGAATCAAAATGGGCAGATAGGATGACATATTCATCTGGTTTTTCAGAACCTTTGATTTCCGCAATGGTGTTAAAAGTGGGCACGGTGCCCAATTCTTTAGACTCTGCCACGATATGAAGTTGAGGTTTTTGCCCTGATGCGACCAATCTATATAGCATGCCATAGTCTTCCAATTCCAAATCTACTGTTGGGACCTCTTTGGTGTACGCCCCGAATATTTTGTTTGCGCCAAAACCTTTGGACCAGTATGAAGACACAATACCCGCAGCGCCCGCTTTTTCCAAGGCGAGAGGCAGGGTGCGTCTGTTCAATCCGGTGTTCCCCATGTTCTTGTTCCAAGCCTCAGTTTGTGTTGCGCGTTCGTTTTTCATCTTTTCAAAGGACTTCTCTGTGGCAAATTCTTCCCAATTATAGTCTGGTCTTCCTGTGGATTGAGGCATGGATATCATTACCAATTTGCCTTTAACAGTAGGCAGCCAGTTTACGAAATCCAGAGAGTCTGATACCATTGGTAAAACCACTAGTTCAGCGGTTATTCCTTTTTTTGATGTACTTGGGCTCCATGCCAATTGTGTTCCCTTTAAACTTTGCACTCTAGGGTGCACCATATCAATATGGCTTATGCCGCGTTCCCATCCTTTCCATTCGCCCCACTGCTCGTTACGTGCGGCAATACCCCAGCTTTCGTATTTAGCAACTGCCCAATCATGGGCTATTTTCATCTGCGGTGTGCCTACCAAGCGTGGTCCAATCCCATCCATTAGTTCATGACCAAGGATTTCCAATTGGGAATTTTCGTTAGCTTCTTCAATAATTTTGTCGATTACTGCCTCCTTGTCTTGTGCAAGCAAAGAGAAATTACTCAAAAGGAGCAGGGTAAATAAAAGTGTGATTTTGTTGATCATAGTTTCTAGTTTGCTTTAAAAATAGCACAATTACTTCATCTTTGGAAAAGTCGATTTTCATTATTTTGATGATGGATGTACAATTAGTAAAGCTGGATATTAACGTGATGTTGTTTATTTCTAAAAATCACCTATCATAAATTGATTTTTTGTCAATGAAACCAGTATATTTTTTTGAATAACATTTTTTGCTTTAATCAGAACTTAAAAGGTTCTGAATCTCCTACATATATCCGTATTTTTATAGGTAACTAAACTTAAAACAGCCTTTATTCTTCACCTTAATAAACCAAGGAAGGCTACAGTATTAATGCCCATAAAATTTAAATGAAAACAGAACAAATGGAAAGAATCTTGTACGGACCGTATAAAGACAAGATTCTTACGCCCGAAAATGCTGCGAAATTTATTAAAAACAATTATGCCGTTGGGGTAAGTGGTTTTACCAAAGCTGGGGACAGTAAGTCAGTATTGCCAGCTTTTGCCGCCAGAGCCAAGGAAGAAAATATTAAAATAACGCTTTTGAGCGGGGCCTCCTTGGGCTATAATACGGATGCCGACCTTGCCGAAAATGGAGCGTTGATAAAACGCATGCCATTTCAAGCCGACCCAACCCTCAGAAACAGTATAAATACACATCAAACCTTATATGTAGATCAACATTTAGGTGAAACTGCCGAAATGTTGCACAATGGTCATTTGCCCAAAATAGATCTTGCCATTGTAGAAGCTACTTATGTAGATGCCAATGGGTATATTGTCCCAACTACTTCGGTGGGCAACTCTGCTTCTTTTACCGATTCTGCAGATGAAATTATCGTGGAAGTCAACATGTCCATTCCATTATCGTTTAAGGGTATTCATGACGTTTATATTCCGAAACCATATCCAAATCGTGAAATTCTACAGATTACCGAGCCAGATTCCAGAATAGGAACCGAGTATATGAAGATTGACCCCGAAAAGGTGGTCGCAGTGGTGTTTACGAACAAACCGGATAGTCCAGCTCGAATTTCTCCACCAGATGAGAATACTACCGCAATCTCCCAGCACCTTTTAAATTTCTTTGATAAAGAGGTGGAAGAGGGCAGGCTGACCAAATCATTGTTGCCCTTGCAAGCTGGAATAGGCAAAATAGCCAATGCGGTGTTGTCCGGGTTCAAGAATAGCCAGTTTGAAGAACTTACCATGTATTCTGAAGTGTTGCAGGACAGTACATTTGAATTAATGGATGCTGGCAAAATGGTTTTTGCTTCGGCCTCATCAATAACGGTGTCGGAAGAATGCCATGGGCATTTCATTTCCAATTTTGAGTACTATAAGGATAAACTGATTTTACGTCCACAGAACATTAGTAATTCCGCTGAGGTTATTCGACGGTTGGGCGTTATCGCAATCAATACGGCCATTGAGTTTGATATCTACGGAAATGTGAACTCCACCAACATTTTGGGTACCACCATGATGAACGGTATTGGAGGTTCGGGTGACTTTGCACGTAATTCCTACTTAAGCATATTTGTTTGTCCTTCTGCTTCCAAAAACAATACGATTTCACATGTAGTGCCCATGGTTCCGCATGTAGACCATAGTGAACATGATGTTGATATTCTTGTTACCGAACAGGGATTGGCAGATTTAAGAGGGCTCGCACCCATAGAACGGGCAGAGGTTATTCTTGAAAATTGTGTGCATCCAGAATACAGGCAGCAACTAAGGGATTATTTTGAGGAAGCCAAAGCCTTAGGAGGACATACCCCGCATATTTTGGAAAAGGCCTATTCGTGGCATATCAACTTTAAAAACAATAAAACAATGAAATTGCCATAATCCTAATCCGTCGGAAGTATTAGAGGGATAATTAAGCAACCTTCTTAAGAAGATCAAAGCAAGGGCATTTTTTACAGCGCTTGCTTTCGCTTTTTTTGTACTTTTTGCAACACTTGGATTTAACCTTGCCAGTTGGAGGTAATTCCCGGAGCTTATCTTTTTTTATTTTCTTCTTTTCTTTCTTCTTTCCCATTGCCATGTGCAATATTGGCGACGAAAATAATTATTTTAAATGAATCTAAATAAAATTTAACACACTTATTAATTCCGTGCTTAAATGTTACTCATAGATTTCAAGGGCAAGCCGAAAAGTATTGGCATGGGCCTCCACAATGGTTTTTATGTTTGGGGAGTATCCACCACCCATACTACATTGAACAGGAATATTGGCATCATAAGAGGTTTGAAGCACATAACGGTCCCGTTCCTTACAGCCATCCAAAGTCAGTGATAAGGTTCCCAACTTATCGGATTCCAAAACATCCACACCACAGAGATAAAAAATAAAATCGGGTTGCAGTTGTTCCAACAATTCTGGTAGGGTCTTTTTTAGGATGGATAAATACTCTTCATCCGTTGTACCCTTATCCAAAGGTATGTCAAGGTCTGATAGTTCCTTTTTGAAGGGGTAATTGCCCTTGCCGTGCATGGAAAATGTATAAACAGAACGGTCTGTCTTAAATATTTCGGCGGTTCCATTTCCTTGGTGAACATCTAGGTCAATAATTAAAATATTGGTTGCCAGGTGGTTGTTTAAAAGAAGTCGCGCCCCAATGGCTTGGTCGTTCAATAGGCAAAAAGCTTCCCCTCGATTGGAGTAAGCATGGTGTGTGCCTCCCGCAATGTTCATGGCAATACCATGTTCCAATGCAAATTCACACCCTTTGATCGTGCCATCAACAATGATTCGTTCCCGCTGTACCAATACATCACTCAAAGGAAAGCCAATCTTTCGTACCGCACTTTTGGACAAGCGCAGTTGCACTAAATCCTGATAATATGCTTCATCATGTACGGCTAAAATATGTTCGTCATCTGGTAACTCTGGTTGATAAAAGTTCTCCTCCGCACAAGTGCCTTCGTAGAGCAATTGTTGGGGCAACAATTCATATTTTATCATCGGAAATCGGTGGCCTTCGGGCAAAGGATGCTTGTAGATGGGATGATAGGCGATTTTAAGCATTAAATATCTTATTTGTGTAAGGCCAACTGGATGCGTTTCCGTGGTACATCAACATCCAAAACTTTGACCACCACTTGCTGATGAAGGCTCACATGTTCGTTGACATCTTTCACAAAAGTATCGGATAGGTTGGAAATGTGGATGAGACCACTTTCCTTGATCCCAATATCCACAAAACAACCAAAATTGGTAATGTTGTTTACAATACCCGGCAACAATTGCCCTTCCCTAAGGTCTGTAATTTCTCGGATGTTTTGGTTAAAGGTGAAAACCTTGGCTTTTTCTCTGAGATCCAAGCCAGGTTTTTCAAGCTCCTTTATAATATCTTCCAAAGTGGGCATGCCTATGGCATCCGTACAATAGGATTTTAAATTGATATCTTTCAAGGCTGATTTGTTCCCTACAATTTCTTTGATTTGAACACCTTGGTCCTTGGCCATTTGGGAAACCAAAGAATAGCTTTCAGGATGCACTGCGGAATCGTCCAAAGGATTATCCCCATTTTTGATACGTAAAAATCCAGCACTTTGTTCAAAAGCCTTTCCACCTAAACGAGCCACTTTTTTGATTTGTTCCCTGCTCTTGAACGCTCCCTGTTCATTTCGATAAGCCACAATGTTCTCCGCGAGTTTTGGTCCAATTCCGGAAACATAACTGAGTAAGGGCACACTGGCGGTATTAATGTTTACCCCCACGGAATTTACACAACTTTCCACCACGGTATCCAATGAAGTTTTTAACTGGGTTTGGTCCACATCGTGCTGGTATTGTCCCACACCAATGGATTTGGCATCTATCTTTACCAATTCTGCCAAAGGGTCTGCCAAACGGCGACCAATGGAAACAGCTCCCCGTACTGTAACATCATAATTCGGAAATTCGTCCCTGGCTATTTTGGAAGCTGAATAAATGGAAGCCCCAGCTTCACTAACCACAAATACCTCAATTGGTTTTCTAAAAGGAATTCGCTTTACCAGCTGCTCGGTTTCACGGGATGCTGTGCCGTTGCCAATGGCAATGGCTTCAATTTTATAAGCATCCACCAAAGAACTTAACTTTTTGATGGCCCCTGAGCTATCCCGTTGTGGGGCATGTGGATAAATGGTTTCGTTGTGTTTTAAATCACCTTGCTCGTCCAAGCAAACCACTTTGCAGCCTGTTCTAAAACCTGGGTCTATGGCTAAAATTCGTTTTTCGCCCAAAGGTGCGCCAAGAAGTAATTGTTTTAAGTTTTTGGAAAAAACCTGAATGGCGGATGCATCTGCTTTTTCCTTGGCAGATTTTAAAATTTCTTTGGATAGTGAAGGGAACAACAGCCTTTTATAGGCATCTGCAATGGCCAATTCGATTTGTTCTGCGCAAGCGTTGTTTGTTTTGATGATGCGTCGCTCCATATTTTCTAGGGCCCTATCATCATCTATTTCGATTTTCACTCGGACAAAGCCTTCTTTTTCTGCCCTCATGATGGCCAAAAAGCGATGTGATGGACAACGGTTCAACGGTTCGCTCCAATCAAAATAATCACGGAACTTTTGTGCTTTTTCATCATCCTTTTTGGTTTTGACCACCTTTGTGGTTATGATAGCATGACGCTCCAACTGACCTCGCAGTTGGGTACGAATATCCGTGCGTTCGTTTATCCACTCCGAAATGATGTGTCTAGCTCCTTCGAGCGCATCATCTTCGTTGATTACATCCTTACCCAAATATTTGGAAGCGATAAACTCGATTTCATCACTGCGTTGTGCCATAATGATCTTGGCCAATGGCTCCAGACCATTTTTACGAGCGGTTTCCGCTTTGGTTTTTTTACTTTTCTTGAACGGGAGATAGAGGTCTTCCAAACTGGTGAGATCAGTACAGTTCGAAAATTTTGCTTTCAGTTCGGGAGTGAGCAAACCCTGTTCCTCAACCGCTTTTATAATGGCAGCTTTTCTTTTTTCCAGCGCCTCAAACTGGGTTTTGTACTGCACAATGGCACCAATTTGAACCTCGTCCAAATTACCGGTGCGTTCTTTTCTGTATCTAGAAATAAAGGGAACAGTACAATCTTCGTTTAAAAGTGCTACGGTATTCTCAACACTCTTTTGTGAAAGGTTGGTGTGTTGAACGATATAGGGGACAAGCTGCATTTCTTTTAGAATTTAAAGTAGGTTAGAACCTCTTTATAGACATGGGTTGCCTATAAAAAGTATATTTTATTGGGTTGCATGAGAGTTTAATTGATGGTCTCCCCATTTTCGACCCCATCCTCATCAGGATTTACAAAAACGAGTTTTCCATCTTTGTTCTCAGTCATCAAAATCATGCCCTCGCTTTCTACACCACGTAATTTTCTGGGAGCCAAGTTGACCAAAACGGTCACCTTTTTGCCTACAATTTCTTCTGGCTTAAAGCTCTCGGCAATTCCAGAAACAATGGTTCGGGTATCCAATCCGGTGTCCACTTTCAAAACCAAAAGTTTGTTCGCTTTGGGCATTTTTTCGGCCTCAATGATTGTTCCCACGCGCATATCCAATTTGGAGAAATCATCAAAACTGATGGTATCTTTTTGCGGAGCTACTTCTTTATCCATTTGTGCATTGATTTTTTTGGTGGCTTCCAATTTGTCCAGTTGTTGTTGAATTTCTTTGTCCTCGATTTTCCTGAAGAGCAATTCACTCTTGTTGATGGTGTGCCCTGCAGACAGCAAGGTGTCGTTAGTGCTGACATCATCCCATTCAATAGATTTCTCACCTTCGTCCGAAAGGATATTGAGAATCCCTTTCAATTTCTTAGACGTAAAGGGCAAAAAGGGTTCGCTAAGAACCGCCAATCCTGTCGCAATTTGAAGTGCTACGAACATTATGGTCTTTACCCGCTCTTCATCGGTCTTTACCAATTTCCAAGGTTCGGCATCTGCGAGATATTTGTTCCCTAAACGGGCCAGATTCATCAACTCTTGACTTCCTTCGCGGAATCGATATCGTTCCAATGAATTGGACAGTATTTCGGGGTAACCCTTAAGGGCTTTTAAAGTTTCCAAGTCGGTGTCGGTAAATTCACCCGGAGCAGGAACTACACCATCATAGTATTTATGGGTCAATACGGTTACACGGTTTACAAAATTGCCGAAAATGGCTACCAACTCGTTGTTGTTCCTTGCTTGAAAATCTTTCCAGGTAAAATCGTTATCCTTGGTCTCGGGTGCATTTGCCGTTAACGTATAGCGAAGTACATCCTGCATATCCGGAAATTCTTCCAAATATTCATGCAGCCATACGGCCCAATTTTTTGATGTGGAGAGCTTATTTCCCTCTAAGTTAAGGAACTCATTGGCGGGCACATTGTCCGGTAAAATAAAATCGCCGTTTGCCTTTAACATGCATGGAAAAATAATACAATGGAACACAATGTTGTCCTTCCCTATAAAGTGCACCAATTTAGTGTCCTTGCCCATCCAATAGGGTTTCCAGTCCTTTCCTTCACGCTTGGCCCATTCCTTTGTGGAGGAAATGTAACCAATAGGAGCATCGAACCATACATAAAGTACTTTTCCATCGCCACCTTCCACGGGAACGGGAATTCCCCAATCCAGGTCACGGGTTACGGCACGTGGTTTCAATCCTTCGTCAATCCAAGATTTACATTGACCGTATACATTGGGCTTCCAATCGGCCTTATGGCCTTCCAAGATCCATTCTTTTAGAAAACCTTCATAACGATCCAAGGGCAAAAACCAGTGTTTGGTCTTTTTTAGCACAGGAACACCACCTGTGATGGTGGATTTTGGATTGATGAGGTCTGTAGCATTTAAAGACGACCCACAATTTTCACATTGATCACCATAAGCTTCCTCGTGCCCACATTTTGGGCATGTACCGATAACAAACCTGTCCGCTAAAAATTGTTTGGCTTCATCATCATACAACTGCTCGGTTTCTTCTTCAATAAAATCACCTTGCTCGTACATTTTTTTGAAAAATTCCGAGGCCGTATCATGATGTACTTGAGCTGAGGTTCTTGAGTAATTATCAAATGCAATTCCAAAATCCGAAAAGGACTTTTTTATAATTGCATGGTACTTGTCTATGATTTCTGTTGGAGAGACACCTTCTTTTTTAGCCTTCATAGAGATGGCCACACCATGTTCGTCACTACCACAAACAAAGGCCACGTCGTTTCCTTTTAAGCGTAAATAACGGGAGTAAATGTCCGCAGGAACATAAACGCCAGCCAAATGCCCAATGTGAATAGGGCCGTTGGTGTAAGGCAGTGCTGCGGTAATGGTATATCTAGCGGGTGATGTTTCTTGAGCCATGTAATTTTCTAATTAAGCCCAAAAATACTGATTTTAACGGGATGGACATAAAAAAGGAAACCTCCAAAAATGCGACCCTATTTGGGGTGAGGGGTGCATTATCAAAGGTTTCCGAAAAATGGATAAAAACGATCTTGTTTCTTTAAGAAATCATTACTGATTTACTCATTTTTTTATCTCCTACAGAAATCCGATAAATGTATTTTCCTGTGGATAAACTATCGCGCATTTGCTCACGAATATTAATGTCCAATTCGCCTTCCAACATTATTTGGTTGTAAAGAGTTCCTACTCGTTGTCCCAAAATATTGAAGAGTTCAATGTCGACATGTGCTGACACGGGCATTTCCAAGTGAATGTGTGGCGCACTGGATTGCGGATAATAGGGTGTATGTACTATGCCATCAAGAATGTCAATATTCGGGTCATTGGGGTCTTGACTTGGAGGTGTTTCTGGTAAAATGGGTGGATCGTTGTCCATGGCAATATCATCGAAAGTTTCGCCACTACAATTAAAGCCTAGGTCAATAGCTTGGTAGGGGTGTCCCAATAAATGTTTTTCCACGGATGCTCTGGGTACACAAAGCCATTCTGCCAAAACGGTACCGTATAGATTTCTAAAATCCATGGTGTACTCTAGGTTCCCTCTGTTATTGGGTTCATCCAAGGATGGGTGGTCTCCTACAAATGCACTTCCACTCAATCCGGACCCAAAAAATAACGTTGGAGCTGCCTTTCCGTGATCCGTACCATTGGAACCGTTTTCAAAAATCCTACGGCCAAATTCTGAGAAGGTCATGCTTAGTACATTGTCATCTTGTTCGGTGAATGCAAGATCTTCGTAAAAGTTATTGATGGCTACCGACAAATTGGACATTAAACGTTCATGTACTTCGGGCTGATTACCGTGTGTATCAAATCCTCCCAAGGATATCATATAAACTTTGGTGCCCAAATTTCCCTTGATCAGACGTGCCAAAAGTGCCAATTGTCTTGCAAAACCGTTGTCCTGGTACTCTACTTGGTTTTGACCGGCCATATAGGCCTCATGAATGGTTCCTGCATATTCATAGGTGGTATTGGCAACCCCGCGTAGAAACCTAAGTTGATCGCCGTACATACAATTGTCAAATGGGGTTTCTGCATCAACGTCGTAAAAAAGGCCTGTTTGCGCAATTTGTTCCAACTGATCCACATTATTGGTCACGAAGGCATAGTTGGTTTCTTCTCCTTGGAAGACCAAGTTGGACAAGTTTCCAATCTGGATGGCGGCCGGTGAAGCTGGTGGATTAATCAGGTAGTCTGGGTAAAGATCTTCAAAATGCCTGCCCATCCATCCGGTATTCTCTCCAGAGAATCCTGTTGTTTCCAAATCGGTGTTGGCAAAAATATCGGATCCGGTAAAATGGGACAGACTTTGGTTTTCGTAGCCTACTCCGTGAACAGCTTTAAACTGTCCATCGCCCCATAAAGGTTCCAAGGCACTCATATAAGTGGGAACCCCAAAATCGTCCGTAAGTTTTAGGACCTTACTTTCTGGAATATAAATATTGGGCCTTGCATTGGCATAACTGTCATATTGTTGGATGGGAATCACGGTACTGAGCCCGTCATTTCCACCTGATAGTCGAATCAAGACTAGGATATTATCGGTCTCCGCTGCCGCAACTGCCGCAGTAAGTGGTGATGGGGCAGAGGCTGAGATTAGATTACTTCCCAAAAACATGGAACCGGAACCGGCAATGCCCAAGGCTTGGACAAAGGATCGTCTGCTCCATTTTTTATGTTCCAAGTCATGTCCTTCGTGTTCAATGCCTTTGTGTGGGGATGTATCGTGGGTGTGGTGATTGTCGCACATGGTGTTGGGGTTATTTAAGTTGAAATTCGGGTTCTCTGGATAGATGACGCAATAAAACATAGACTTGGGTAGGAACTTCCATACTTGAGGAAAGAACCCACCATCCGTTACCGCCTGGAATATAGTCTGTAGAGTAATATTCCTCGGGTACATCATCAATTTTGAAGGCGTCCATGGCCTTTTCAAAATCAGCATCCGTCAAAAGGCCCTTTGGTGTAAACTTGTTCACCAATGCCGTAACCACTATTTCTGGATTACTGGTATTGCTGTTGGCCGCACCGACCGCGTTCATAGCCAAGGTTCTGAACTCCTCTGGGTCATTTTGAAAAAAGCGATCAATAAAAACTTCCATGGTCAACCATCGACCGATCATAGAATTTGTATTGATCCATTGCCGGTCACGTTGCCAACCTTCCACTTCTGGTGGTTCAAAAAAATCTTGACCGATTAAGGCGCACGAATCGATCATATTCGTAATAGTTCCATCATCATATGAGAAACCGGTTTCTTTTAAAAAGTTGAAATATAGATCTGCAGGACTTTTGATGATTACGCCTATAGCGGTTTCATCAAAAAAGTGTTGACTTTTAAATAGCTGTCGCAAAACTGGTGCAATTTCAAAGCCACTGCTGATAAAGGTCTGAGCTAGACCATCTATTATTTGGGGAGCAATTCCTCCATCATCGTTGGTTGAATCGGGATGGACAAAGAATTCATACAACTTTTTACAGATGAACCAACCAATTTCATCTGTTCTTTGGGCAAAAAGAATATCCATGACATCATCATAGCCCCAGTTGCCAGTTTGTCCAAATATGGTCTTGTTTTCGGTATTAAAATCCTCCGGGTTAAAGGTGACCTGGGTACAACCTTCTTCACCGCGTTCGGTATATCCGGAAATAGCTTTTGCTGTTTCAATGATATCGTCCTCCGTATAATTATTTCCCTCCCCCAAGGTGAACAATTCATATAGCTCACGCGCATAGTTCTCATTGGGATTGTTTCCACGGTTGCGAACACCATCCAAATAGTAGAGCATTGCACTGGTTAGTCCGATTTCGCTGGTAAAGATTTTAAAATTGCCCAAAGCGTTCTGCTGTAAACAATTGATATAATAAAATAAAAACTGAGGACAATTATAGGTCTGTAATTGAGTTACAAAATGATTGCTCCAAAAAAAGCTCAACCTATCCAATAGTTCATTATCAACCAAGGCATTCCCGTAAGCCGTGGTAATATCATCTATTTGCGCTCTTCGCAACTGACCGGCCAGATCATCATCTGCTGGGTAATCTGCATTGGTCCAATCTGCCCATACGGGTGCAGGAATGGTTGGGGTTGTTAGAGCTTGATCTATTATGTTGTCTACGAGAGAACCCGCTGTTTGTCCAACAGCATTATTAATGGTTTGTACAGAGGCGCTAAAACCTAGCCTTCTGTACAAGTGGGCCGCACGCAACTCATCCAATGGAGTAGTATACGGCGCCAAGGTTGAGGAATTACAATTGATAAAGTACTCCATAGCAATGTCTGGCGTTAATTAAGTACATCATAGTTTTGAGGCAACTATATGTTTATGCTAGTGTTGGGTGTGGTTCAATTGAGCCAACAAAGTACAATCTTAACGTTTTAAAGTCCATGAACGACCAAATTTTTCGATGAAATGCATATTTTTTTTTGATTTTTACAAATTCTATGGGAAATCATAACAACTTTGGGAAACTCGGTGAGCAAAAAGCGACTACTTTTTTGTTGGATAGAGGTTATAAAATTCTTGAACGAAACTATCGCTATCTCCATGCTGAAATAGACATCATTGCGCAGAAAAATAATTACGTGGTGATAGTTGAGGTAAAGGCCAGAAATACGGGGTTTTTAGAGGATATTTCAAATGTAATCACCCCGAAAAAAGTAAAGCTTTTAACCATGGCGGCCAACCACTATGTAGAACAAATGGATAGTGATGTTGAGGTTAGGTTTGATGTAATTACGGTTGTGAAAAAAGGGGATGATTTTGAAATTGAGCACTTTGAAAATGCATTTTATCATTTTTAACCATTTGTTTGTTTTGTAACAATATGTTATTTTTGTTCAAAAACCAACCAAAAGATGAAAACTATATCCGCAGTAGTTGAGCATTACATCAAGAAAAAGCCATTTTTGCAAACCGCTTTAGCACAGGGCATTATTAATTTAACTTCTTTATCTAGGCAGATAAAACCAGAGATTGCCGAAGAATTGGGAAAAGATGTGAAAGATGGCGCTATTGTAATGGCGCTAAAGCGTCTTTCCGATGATTTGGAATTTCGAGCCACCCACAAGATTGTAAAAGTGCTAAAAAATATTGGGGAGATCACAGTGCGTTCCAATCTTACTGATTATACTTTTTTAGCATCGGATACCATATTACAGCAACAAGCTAGATTGTTGGAAGAAGTAAATGCAAACCAAGATGTTTTTTACACCTCTTCACGAGGTGTGAACGAAATCAATATCGTGATCAGCAATGTGTTGGACTCTGTGGTGGAAAATTATTTTAAAATGGAGCGGTGTACCCAAAAAGCGGAAGGCCTTTCGTCAATCACGGTTAAGTTACCTGCGGAAAATGTTTCGGTTCCTGGAATCTATTACTTTATATTCCAACGATTGGCTTGGGAAGGTATTGTTTTATACGAAGTAATATCCACCACCAATGAGTTTACTATTTTGGTGAACGATGAGCAGGTGGATGTCGCTTTCAAGACCATTAAAGATTTAAAAGCCTTATAAAAAACATTCCTTTTCTTGATCTAAACTAAAATGTAATCTTCTTCGTTTTAGATTGAGACACTTTTTGGAAAAATGACCAAAAAAAGGATTTTTTACAGTTTTTTGGCCCTATTGGTACTCTACCTGTGCTATTTGGCCTATATTTTTGTGCTCTCGCCAAAGACCAATCTACAATCCATTTATCTAATTCCAAAGGATGCTGTTTTCATCATTGAATCGGAACAGCCCGTGAAAAGTTGGGAAAAAATCAGTGAGAGTGAAGCTTGGCACCACTTAAAAAAGAACGACTACTTTTCGGAGCTTACCGAAAACATTCAACGGGTAGACACCGTGTTCAGCGAAAACCACAAGTTGTTCGAGTTTTTTGATGATCGTTCTCTCTTCATCTCTATTCACATGATCTCACCCAAAGATTACGGGATTTTTTATGTGCTGGACCTTAAACGAATTGCCAAACTACAATTGCTCAAGACTTATCTGAACACTTTATTGGATGACGGGTATGTACTGAGTAAGCGAACCTATCACGAACACGAAATTTTAGAAGCACACGATAGGGACAGCAAGGAAACCTTGTATATGGCTTTTATCAAAAATCAATTGGTGGCCTCGTATACCCATACGTTGGTCGAAGCTTCCATAGATGAATACCATGAGCCTGTGCTGGGGAGAAATCTCAATTTTTTGGAGGTCAACCAAAAGGTGGGGCACGAAGATCTGTTCAGAATGTATGTGCAATACCATTATTTTGATAATTATATAAAACAATACACCGACAAACCTTCCGACTGGGTAAAGCGGGTGAGCGAAAACTTTTTGTTCTCAGGCTTCTATTTTGACTTGGACGAAAACAGCACCCTAACGGCCAATGGGTATACCAACATAAGCGCTGTGAACGAATATTACTTGGAGGCACTTCAAAAATCTGGTACGGCGAAACGTTCCATTCCTAAAATTGCACCAAAGAGCACGGCACTTTATATAAGTTATGGTTTTGATAGTTTTTCTGAATTTTACGAGAATTTTGAGGTGGTTCAGCAAAACGACCCCGAGCAGTTCGAGACCTACCAGGAAGGAATAGCCAAGGTGGAAAAATTCCTTAAAATTGATGTGAAAGAGAACTTCATCAGTTGGATCGGTGATGAAATTGCTATGCTTCAAATTCAATCCCCAATTACCAAGGAAAAAAATGACATGGCACTTGTGCTAAAGACCAAAGATTCGGCAGATGCAAAATCAAACTTGGATTTTATATTGGAACAAATTCGTAAAAAAACACCCGTAAAGTTCAAAGCGGTAAATTATAAGGACTACGAAATCAATTTTTTGTCCATTAAAGGTTTTTTTAAAATCTTGCTTGGCGGCAGGTTCAATGAGTTTGACAAACCCTATTTTACCCAAATTGATGACAATGTCGTCTTTAGTGATAATCCCAATACCCTAAAGGGAATAATTGACAAAGTTCTGGAGGGCGAAACGCTTGCCACTTCAGAGGAATTTAGAAAGTTTGAGCAAAAATTTGATTCGGAATCCACCATGTTTATGTACAGTAATGTTCCTTTGTTGTTTGATTCAATGTTTGCCTTGGCCGATGCTCCTACCAAAAAGAAGATGCGCAAGAACATGGATTTTATCGTTTGTTTTCCACAGGTAGGATTGCAATTAACTCCTGAAGATGATATGTTCGAAAGTCGATTGGTTTTGAACTATCAAGATGTGGAAGAAGTAAAGAAGGCCATTAACGTTCCAAAAAACACTACCGCATCAAAACCAAAAAACCAGCGTACAGCTCCATCAGAAATTACAGATGCTGTTTTTAATCTGGCCCCTATATATCCAACCGATTTAAATGCCAAATCGTTCAGTAGAAAATATGCCAACGGAAACATCAGGTTTGAAGTTGAACTAAAAGATGGGTTGAAACATGGGAATTATGAAGTGTATTATCCCGACGGGACCCGAAAAATCCGTGGCCGCTTTCGAAACGATGAACAAGTGGGGACTTGGCGATACTATAATAAAGAAGGAGACCAAGTCCATAAGAAACGGTTTTAATTTTCTCGTCGCTTCGCGCTGTCGTAATGACCATGGTTGTTGATGTGTCATTTCGAACGGATGTAAGAAATCTCCATTTCTATAATAATCTGTCACTCCTTGTTTGATACACAGCATCATCTAAACTGTTCCCATTGTTATAATAAATGGAATATTCATCAACAATTAGTACCTTACTTGCCCAAAACAAACCTCCTTTTAATGAAAAATTCTCTTTTAGCGGCAGCACTTTTTGTTGCTTTTGCCACTACCATTAAAACCCAAGCACAAGAACTCAATTTTCCAAATCGATACGAAACATGGAAAACGGCAGAAAAAGGTCAGTTTAAATATGATGACAGTTCATTGGCCAAAGCGGTGGATTATGCCAAGGCAAATGAATATTCTGGATCAAGGGATTTACGTATTGCAATTTTGGAAGGATTTAAACACGAACCTTTCCATCAGGTTTTGGGCCCTACCAAAAAACGAGGTGGCCCTGCGGGTATGATTATGAAAAACGGCTATGTTTTGGCTTTGTGGGGAGATACCAAGCGAGTGGATATGACCTTTAGCGTTACCAAGAGCTTTCTTTCCACAGTGGCTGGACTTGCCGAAGATCAAGGTTTGATCAAGGATACTAAAAATAAAGTGGCCGACTATATTTGGGATGGCACTTTTGATGGAGCACATAATTCCAAAATTACATGGGAACATTTATTGCAGCAAAACTCGGATTGGTCTGGAGAACTCTGGGGCGGTAAGGATTGGGCAGACCGTCCACCAAGTGAAGGAGGCCTGGACGATTGGAAATACCGAAAGCTCAACGAACCCGGTACCGTAATGGAGTATAATGACGTTCGAGTGAATGTGCTGGCTTATTCGCTGACCCATCTTTGGAGAAAGCCCGTTCCGTTGGTTTTAAAAGAAGAGGTAATGGACAAAATTGGTGCCACCACAACTTGGCGCTGGCTTGGGTACGACCATGCGTGGACCGTTGTTGATGGTATGAAAATGAAATCCGTGACTGGTGGCGGGCACTCTGGGGCAGGACTTTTTATTTCTACTGAGGATATGGCCCGTTTTGGAACCCTATTCTTGAATAATGGCAAATGGGATGACCAACAAATTATTAGTGAAGGTTGGATTAAAAAAGCAACCACGCCTTCTGCGTCCAATGTGAATTATGGCTATATGTGGTGGTTAAATCAACAGGGAGGCCGCCATTGGGATGGTGTTCCGGAACATGTATTCTATGCTGCTGGTTTTGGTGGCAATTTTATTGTAGTGGACCAAAAAAGCGGATTGGTGATCGTAACGCGCTGGTTGGAACCCTCTAAAATCGGGGAGTTTGTGAAGCAGGTGTATGAGGCGTTTTAGATTTCGCGTCGGTTCCCTCGGTCGAAAATGACCCCATAGTTGTTGAGGTCTCATTTTGAAGGGATGTGAGAATTCTATTTGAAGAGTTTGTTGTTTTGTTCTTGTAGGGGGCCTTATGAAGCTGGGACATTATCGCCTTTAGGGGATTTTACAGGTGTAAAAGGCTCCAAAACCTTAAGTGCTTTTTCCACACTCGTTATACCATCAAAAACCAACAACAACCGTAATCCGTTTCGGGTCTGTTTTTCTTTAAGTTTTACCTGTTGTGGGTGTGCCTGCACGTATTGTAGAATTCCGGTGAATGTTGGGCTTTGGTAAAAACTGGATTGTTGGTCGGCAATAAAGTAGCCGATAAACTTATCTTTCTTCATAATCACCCTTTCCAAACCAATATGGGTGGCAATCCATTTAATCCGAATAGAGTTTAATAAATCTACGGCGCGAGTGGGGAGTTCTCCAAAACGGTCCACTAATTGTGCTTCAAATTTTTGTAGGCTCTCCTCATCTTCCACACCGTTCAATTGAGTGTACAGGTTGAGGCGTTCTGTAATATTGTTGATGTAATCATCGGGGAAAAGCAGTTCAAAATCCGTATCCAACTGCATCTCTTTTACATATACTTTTTCTTTATCGCCCTCTACTTCCTCATACAGTTCCTTAAACTCATTTTCCTTGAGTTCCTCAATGGCTTCGGATAATATTTTTTGATAGGTTTCAAATCCAATTTCATTGATAAATCCACTCTGTTCGCCTCCCAATAGGTCACCTGCACCACGAATTTCCAAATCTTTCATCGCTATATTGAAACCACTGCCCAACTCGGTAAACTGTTCTAGGGCTTCGATACGCTTTCGGGCTTCGGTGGTCATCACCTCATAAGGTGGCGTAATGAAATAACAGAACGCTTTTTTATTGCTTCGTCCTACACGACCGCGCATTTGGTGGAGGTCGCTCAATCCAAAGTTATTGGCATTGTGGATAAAAATGGTATTGGCATTGGTCACATCCAAGCCACTTTCTATAATGGTGGTGGAAACAAGGACATCAAACTCACCGTTCATAAAGGAAAGCATGAGCAATTCCAGTTTTTTGCCCTCCATTTGTCCATGGCCAATCCCAATTTTGGCATCGGGCACCAATCGTTGGAGCATCCCTGCCACTTCTTTAATGTTTTCTATCCGATTATGGATAAAGAAAACTTGTCCGCCACGTTGGATCTCATAGGATACTGCATCACGGATGATTTCTTCATTAAATCGAATTACATGGCTTTCGATAGGATAGCGATTGGGCGGTGGTGTATTGATGACCGAAAGGTCCCGTGCGGCCATCAAACTAAATTGCAGCGTTCGGGGAATGGGCGTGGCGGTTAAGGTCAGTACATCCACATTTTCCTTGATGGAACGTAGTTTTTCCTTGACTGAAACCCCAAATTTTTGTTCTTCATCCACGATAAGCAGACCCAAATCCTTGAACTTTACATTTTTGTTCACTAATTGGTGCGTTCCAATGATGATATCTACCTTGCCATTTGCTAAGTTTTCCAAGGTATCTCTTTTCTCCTTTGCAGTCCTAAAACGGTTGAGGTAATCCACCGTCACTGGCATTTCTTTTAAGCGTTCCCGAAACGTTCTACTATGCTGAAAGGCCAAGATCGTGGTGGGCACTAAAATAGCAACCTGTTTGCCATTATCAACGGCCTTAAAGGCGGCTCGGATGGCAACCTCTGTTTTCCCAAAACCGACGTCCCCACAAATGAGACGGTCCATGGGGCGTTCGCTCTCCATGTCCTTTTTTACATCCTGGGTGCTTTTTTCCTGGTCAGGGGTGTCCTCGTAAATAAACGAAGCTTCCAATTCGTGCTGCAAATAACTGTCTGGAGCATATTGGAACCCTTTTTCCAATCGGCGTTTAGCGTAAACTTTGATAAGGTCGAATGCGATTTTCTTTACCCTTGCTTTGGTCTTTTGCTTTAATTTTTTCCAGGCAGCGGAACCTAACTTGAATATTTTTGGCGGAGCACCATCCTTGCCGTTGTATTTGGAAATTTTATGGAGCGAATGTATGCTGACGTACAAAATGTCGCGGTCCCCATAAATAAGTTTGATAGCTTCCTGCTTTTTGCCTTCTACATCAATTTTTTGCAAACCACCGAACTTGCCGATGCCATGATCAATGTGTGTGACATAGTCACCAATTTCCAATTTGTTGAGTTCCTTCAGTGTGATGGCCTGCTTTTTGGCATAGCCATTTTTTAAGTGGAACTTGTGGTATCGCTCAAAAATTTGATGATCGGTATAGCAGACCAGTTTGAGGTCATCATCAATAAATCCTTTATATAAAGGAAAAATAATGGTCTGGTAGTGAACGGCTTGGTCCACTTCCTCAAAAATATCGTGAAAACGCTTGGCCTGTTGTTCGGTGGAACAGAAAATATAGTTGCTGTAACCAGCGTCCCTATTTTCGTTGAGATTTTCAATTAGCAGGTCAAATTTTTTATTGAACGCAGGCTGTGGTTTGGTGTGAAATACAATTTCGTCACCCTCAACTTGTTTCAGGGTCTCATTCGAAACGCCAATCTCAATACATAAATAATCTTGCAATTGAGCTTTCAGCAAAGCTGAATCCAAAAAGAGTTCTTTGGGTTCTGCATGCCTTATTTCTTGGCTCAACTTGGCAAAGCTCTCCTCTGCTTTTTCAAAAAAGGTATCTATTCGGTCATATAACAACGCAGGATTCCTTGCGAATACCACCGTTTTGGATGAGATATATTTTAGAAAACTCTCCCGTACTTCCTCGGTGAATTTGTTTTCCACATTGGGAATGATCGTGATTTTATTCACCTTGTCGGTGGAAAGTTGTGTTTCCACATCAAAGGTTCGGATGCTGTCAACTTCGTCACCGAAGAATTCAATGCGGTACGGTTCATCATGCGAGAAAGAGAAGACATCCACAATACCTCCACGAACGGAGAACTCACCGGGCTCGGTTACAAAATCCACTCGTTTAAATTGGTATTCAAAAAGGACTTCGTTCAAAAAATCCAAGGAAATCTCATCGCCCAGTTTTAATTTTTGGGTGTTTTTGTCCAATTCTTTTCGGGTGACCACTTTCTCAAACAGCGCATCGGGATAGGTAACGACCACCGCCGGTTTCTTTCTTGAATTGATGCGGTTCAAAACCTCGGCACGCAAGAGTACGTTGGCATTATCCGTTTCCTCAATTTGATAGGGTCTACGGTAACTTCCGGGATAAAAGAGCACATCTTTTTCTCCTATGAGCTGCTCTAGGTCGTTTAAATGATAAGCAGCCTCTTCCTTATCGTTCAAAATCAACAGAAACGGAGATTCGGCCGACTTGAAAGCTTCGGAAACTACAAATGAGAGTGATGAGCCTACAAGCCCTTTTAGATTGATTTTTTGTGCTGCTGCGGATGGGTTATTTTGCGATTGCGCAATAATGTCCCTCAGTTTCCCAAGCGAAGGAGACTGTTCTAATAAATTGGGAATTGTGGTTTTGGTCAATCCAAAAAACTTTGTGGCAAAGATAAACCGCAGAAACTTTGTTGACAAGCTACCATTAAACTTTTAAAATACTGTCTTCGACAATTGCATAAATCTGGTCGCCTTTCTTAGGTTTTAGTGCATGTGTTCCCGTGAATTGACCAAAGGCTGGTAAAATCATTTGGTTGTTGGACATAAAAAAGCAAGGTAATTTTATACGTTCCCTTCCAAAACCTTTGAGTTTAATGGAAGGGTGGATGTGTCCGCAAATAGTAAAATGTTCCTTTCGCTCTTCAGGATGATGGGTCAACAAAAATGAGTCAATCACAAGCTCTTGAAATATGGAAATATTAATGTTGTCAAACATTTTGGGGGCAATGATATCATGGTTGCCAGCGACCAAAACCATTTCTGCCGGGGTTTTGCTAACCCAATTCTCGAACAAGTCCCATTCTTTGTTTAGTTCAGAGTGGAACAAGTCGCCTAAAAAACAGATTTGAAAGGGTTGATAATCCGCCACGATTCTATCTAGTAGAATAAAGTTTTTATGGATAGCCTTTCGGGGAACGGCAGCCCCAAATTTTCTAAAATGGGATATTTTTCCCAAGTGAACATCGCTAATGATCAAAAGTGATTTTTCCACCCAGAACAATCCGCCCGATGGGTGGAGATGAAATTCTTGATTTTCGATTGTAAGCTTCACTTGGTCATTTTTTTAATCATTCTTTTAATACGGTCAGCCAATTTTTCGTTGGATAATTTTTCTCGAAGTCTATCCGTAATTATTGGAAAGGAAAGGGGAGTGGGTTGGGTGCATTGATTCCATACAATATCTTGTTCGGAGATACGCTCCAAAGCGAGTCGTAGTCGACCTTCTTCCAATTGGTGCTCAAAGGTTTCTGTATACGCTTGCTGATAGAGCAAGTTGTTGTCTTCAAAATCACGAAACACATCAAATAGCAGCTGAGAACTGCTTTGCAAGTGTTTCATTTTGACTCCTTTCTCAGGGTAACCGGTAAATACCATGCCACTTATCACAGCGATATCTCGAAACTTTCTATGGGCCATTTCGTTCGAGTTCAAGCTTTTTTGAAGATCGGACAGCATATATGCTGGAGTAAATAAATCATTGTCCAAAATCTCTTGAATATCAATCTCCCTGTCGGACAACAGTTCAAAGCCATAATCGTTGAAAGCGAGGGAGCAGGTAATCGGTGACAGTAGGCTAATTCGATAGGCCAGCAAACTGCTCATTCCTTCATGAATTGCTCTACCTTCAAAAGGGTAAAACATATGATGGTAACCATCTCGGGTTTTAAAAGTTTCAATTAAAAATTGATGGGGTTGCGGCACTATACTTTCTTCCCGTTGCTTTGCGAACATAGGTTGCAATGCTTGTATTTCTTTTGATTGTTCGGAAAATTCCAATGCTGCGGTGTACAATTCTTGGCGTAGCAGCTCGGACATTTTTGCGGAAAAACTCAATCGACCGCCCATCCAGCTAGGTACTTTGGTGGTTCGTTTTTTAGAGTTCCGAACGTGTGCTGCCATTCCTTTGATTCTAATGAACTCTAAATTTCGACCAGCAAAGGTAAATACGTCACCAGGGCTCAGTTTGGAAATAAAATACTCTTCAATACTACCAATATAACCTCCTTTTTGATAGCGAACGGAAATCGTGGCATCCCCAACGATGGTTCCGATTTGGAAACGGTGTCGCATGGCCACTGCCCTGCTGTTCACTTTAAACTTGCCATCTTCTTCAATCTCGACTTTTTTATATTCGTCGTAGCTCTTCAGGCTTTGACTTCCCATAACCAGAAAATTGAGAAGCCACTGCCATTGCTCTTCCGAAAGGGTTTGGTAGCAAAACGTTTGTTTAACTTCCTGGTAGATTTCCTCGGGATAAAACCCATCGGAAACCGCCAATGTGGTCAAATATTGAAGAAGCACATCAAAACTGTTGAGGTAGGGAATGCGATCCTCCACCGAACTGGTCAATACTGCTTTTTGCATAGCCGATGCTTCAACCAGTTCAATAGCGTGGGTAGGTAAAAAATAGATGACACTTTCCTTACCTGGTCGGTGGCCACTTCGACCTGCCCGTTGCAAAAAACGGGCGACCCCTTTGGGTCCGCCAATCTGAATTACGGTTTCCACCGGGGCAAAATCTACCCCAAGGTCAAGGCTCGACGTACAAACCACGGCCTTTAGACTTTCGTTACGGATGGCCTGTTCAACCCAAAGTCGGGTTTCTTTATTAATACTACCGTGGTGCATTGCCATTTCACCCGCAAACTCAGGGTGTTTTTCCAATATTTTCTGAAACCAAATTTCGCATTGGCTTCGCGTGTTGGTGAAAAGTAAAGTGGTTTTACTGTTGTTGATGATCGGTACTACTTGGTCTAAAAGATGCAAGCCCAAATGTCCACGCCAAGGGAAGGTTTCCATTTCCTTTGGAATAATACTTTTCACCGTTATTTTTTTGTTGAGACTGGCCTTTACCAATATGGAATTTTCCAGTTCGTGTGAGCTTGGTCCCAGTAAAACTTTCCGAGCCTGTTCCAAATTGCCAATGGTTGCGGATATGCCCCATACCCGTAAATCTTTGCAGGTGGTTTTTAATCGGGAGAGGCCCAATTCCATTTGAACGCCCCGTTTTGTGCCTAAAAGCTCGTGCCATTCATCAACCACAATGGCAGAGCAATTTTTAAAGGTCTTTTCATAACCCTTGGATGAGAGCAATAACTGTAAACTCTCAGGGGTGGTAATCAACAAATCGGGCATGTTGGAACGCATTTTTGCACGTTCTTTAGTGGAGGTGTCACCCGTTCTTATGCCTACAGTCATTTGGGTTTCCAAATCTTGGGTTATCCGCTCCGCCGATTGTTTTATCTCTTGGGAAAGAGCCCTAAGTGGGGTAATCCAAATAGCTTTCAGGCCCTTTTTGTGCTTGGTCTTATAATTAGGGTTGTTTTTGATGTAGTTCAGTACAATCGGGAACCAAAGCGCATAGGTTTTTCCACTTCCGGTAGGTGCATTTAAAAGGCCGTGTTTACCCATCAAAAAAGCTTTCCAGGTTTTTTTTTGAAATGGAAAAGGTTTCCAATTTTGTTTCTGGAACCAATCTTCAGCAATATGGAACAATTCTAATTCTTGCAGTGTATAGTGCTTTGGATTGAAAAATACGAATTTCTTTAAGGGTAATGTAGCTACTATTTTGCGATAAGAATTATATTTGTGCCACAAAATTTTAGATATGCCAATATTAGATCTTTACGAGCACGGTGACCATAGGAAGAATTTGGCCCATTTTGCCACATTGGCAAGTTTGGCAGCTGTTGATGGGGACATCAACGCAAAAGAAATGGCCGTTTTGGAAAAATTTGCCTTTAAACTCAATATTAGTGAAGATGAGTTCAAGGAGGTAATGAAAAAAGAGAACAAATATCCTATTGAGACTCCACATAGTGGCGAAAAAAGATTTAAAAGGCTTTTCGAGTTTTTCCAGATTATTTTTTCCGATCATCATATCGATAATGACGAACGTGTTATTGTAGAAAAGTATGCTATTGGCCTAGGTTTTGCCCCTAAAAAAGCTTTGGAAATCATCAATAAATCCATTGCTATATTCTCTGGTCAGATTGCCTTCGAAGACTACCATCAATTGATAAAGCGAGAGTGTAACTAGGACAGGGTGTTAGCCATAAATTCTTCGGCTTTTTCCACCATTTTTTTACTTCCACAGAAAAAGGGTACCCGTTCATGTAGCTCTGTGGGCTCTATATCCATAATGCGTTGGAATCCATCGCTAGCTTTTCCGTTGGCTTGTTCCGCTAAAAATGCCATGGGATTGCACTCGTACAGTAAACGTAGTTTGCCATTGTGCGCTTTACTACTTTTTGGGTACATGTAGATTCCGCCTTTTATCATATTACGGTGGAAATCCGAAACGAGTGATCCAATATATCGGGAGGTATAGGGCCGGTCACCTTCTTCTTGTTGGCAGTATTTTATGTAATCTTTTACCCCTTGGGGAAAATGGATGTAATTACCTTCATTTACGGAGTAGATTTTACCGGTTTCAGGAAACTGCATATTTGGATGGGATAAATAAAATGTGCCCAGAGCAGGGTTTAAAGTAAATCCATTTACACCGTGTCCCGTAGTATATACATACATAGTAGAGGTGCCATAAATAATATAACCTGCAGCTATTTGTTTTTTTCCCGGTTGAAGAAAATCTTCTAGTGTAACCGGAGTTCCAACAGGGGTAATTCTTCTGTAAATTGAAAAAATGGTTCCAACAGATACATTTACATCAATATTAGAAGAGCCATCCAAAGGATCTATTAAGACTACGTACTTGTTCTGGTGTTGTTTGTCAAAACTATTGATGGTTATAAAATCGTCTTCTTCCTCCGAAGCTATGCCACAAACAATTTCACGGTTCTTCAATGTTTCAATAAACTTTTCGTTGGCAAGAACATCAAGTTTTTGTTGATCTTCACCTTGAATATTGGTATCACCAGCACCACCAATGATGTCTACCAAGCCAGCCTTGTTTACCTCATGATTAACTACTTTGGCGGCCAAACGAATACCATTTAGCAATCTCGAAAGTTCTCCTGAAGTATATTGAAATGAGTTTTGATTGGCGATGATGAACTCGCCCATTGTGAGTCTCTGTTTATCGGACATGGAAAAAAGGCTGTTTTATTTTTAGGCAAATATCGGGCATTTTGTGATACTATAACGATTTCGAAACAGTTTAATTATGTAAGTCTATAACTTTGAGTTTTATTTGTAACAATTATGGAATATACAATTAGGGAAGCGCAAATTGAGGACATGGAACAGGTACTGAACTTGGTACAGGAATTGGCCGATTTTGAAAATGAACCCAACGCCGTGGAGATTACGAAAACTGATTTGATCAAGGATGGTTTTGGTGAACAAAAGATGTTTGATTGTTTTGTAGCCGATACCAATGATGGTATTGTGGGAATTGCACTGTTTTATTCCCGATATTCCACTTGGAAGGGGCCCGCTATCCACTTGGAGGATTTGATTGTTTCAGAGAAAATGAGAGGAAGTGGTTTGGGAACAGCTTTGTTGGATGAAGTAGTAAAATATGGTGATCGTATGGGCGTGAAACGGATTTCTTGGGAGGTTTTGGATTGGAACGAGCCTGCCATAGAATTCTATGAGAAAAAAGGAGCGAATGTTCTTCGTGATTGGGATGTAGTCCATTTGGATGAAAAAGGAATAAAGAATTATATAAACAATATAGGCTAGGTTGGTCAAGTTCAAGAATATAAATAAGCATGAGGATATTTAAGTTTGGTGGGGCCTCCGTTAAAGATGCGGATGCGATAAAAAACGTGGTCAATGTTTTACAGGAAGTTGGTTATAGCGATACTTTGGTGGTTGTTTCTGCTATGGGAAAAATCACCAATGCCATGGAGAAAGTTGTAGAATCCTATTTTAATGATAAGGATAGTATTGCTGGAACAATTCAAGAGATAATTGATTATCACAATGAAATTGTATCAGACTTATTTCAAAACCCTAACCATCCCGTTTATACAAATGTAAAAGTACTTATTGATGAAGTAAAGGGTTTTTTGGCTTGGAACAAATCACCTAAATACGGGTTCGTGTATGACCAAGTGGTCTGTTATGGAGAATTATTGTCAACAACCATAGTTAGTGCTTATTTGAACGAAGTAGGCATTTCCAATACCTGGTTGGATGTACGTACCATGATCAAAACCGATTCCAATCACAGAGATGCCCAAGTAAACTGGGAACGTAGCCAACAGGAAGTGGTTTCCAAAGTAGATGTATCCAAACTATATATTACCCAAGGCTTTTTGGGTAGTGATGAAAACAATTTTACCACCACTTTGGGCAGAGAGGGCTCCGATTATTCTGCAGCGATTCTGGCCTACTGCCTTAATGCTGAATCGGTGACCATATGGAAGGATGTACCCGGAGTTTTGAACGCAGATCCTAGAAATTTTGAAGATGCTCAATTGTTGGATAAGATTTCGTATCGGGAAGCTATTGAGTTGGCTTTTTACGGAGCCTCGGTAATTCACCCAAAAACATTACAGCCCTTACAAAGAAAGGAAATTCCACTAAAGGTAAAATCCTTTATAAGACCAACGGACAATGGAACCACTGTGGGCAAAGGGAATGGGATTGAACCCAAAATCCCCTGTTTTATCGTAAAAAAGAATCAAGTTTTGCTCAAATTGTCATCTCTTGATTTTTCCTTCATTGTAGAAGATAACATCAGTGAAATCTTTAAGCTGTTCAGTGACCATAGATTAAAAGTAGACCTTATTCAAAATTCCGCAATTAGTTTTTCTGTTTGTCTGGATAATAAGTTCCGTGGACTTCAGCCTTTATTGGAAGAACTCAAAAGGAAATTTAAAGTTGTGTGTCATGAGGATGTATCGTTATATACGATTCGCCACTTTAACGATTCGGCCGTTAAATCCCTTCAAAATGGAAAGTCCGTATTGGTAGAACAGAGAGGTAGGGAGACAGTGCAACTTGTTGTAAAATAAGCGCTTAACCATAATATTTAGGTAACAGGCCCAATAGGCTTTATTTTCTATCTTTACAGATACCTAAATACTTTTTTTATGGGCTTGGTTTCCGCTAAAGAGGTGGCGAAAGTTATCCATTTGGACAAATATGGTTTTTTGGGCACGTTTGTCGGGTGGCTATTAATGATGGTCACTAAGATTAGTACAATCAATAGATTTTACGATAAGAACAAGGATCTTTCTGCCCCGGATTTTCTGGATGCCATTTTGGACCACTACGAAATTGATTTTGATATACCGGAAGAGGATTTAAAACGACTTCCCAAATCCGGCGCCTATATTACCATTAGCAATCATCCATTGGGTGGTATAGATGGAGTGTTGCTGCTAAAGTTATTGCTTAACCAAAGACCTGATTATAAAATAATCGCAAACTTTTTGCTGCATAGAATTGAACCATTAAAACCATATATAATGCCGGTAAACCCTTTTGAAAACCATAAGGATGCCAAGAGCAGTGTAGCTGGTTTTAAAAATGCCCTAAAACATTTAAGAGATGGCCACCCACTTGGTATTTTTCCTGCAGGTGAGGTGTCTACCTTTAGAGATGGCAGATTGGTCGTGGATAAACCTTGGGAAGAAGCAGCCATAAAATTGATTAGAAAGGCCGAAGTTCCCGTAGTTCCTATATATTTTCACGCAAGAAATAGTCGGTTGTTTTATCGGTTATCAAAGGTGAATGATGTGTTCCGGACGGCAAAATTGCCTTCAGAACTTACTTCGCAAAATAGACGCCCCATAAAAGTACGAATCGGTCAACCTATATCAGTTAATACCCAGAATGAAGAAAAAACCTTGGAAGATTTTGCAGAATTGCTACGAAAAAAAACCTATTTGTTGGCAAATGCATTTGAAAAGGAACGATTTATAGATAAAGTTCCTACTTCTCTTAAAATCCCAAAACCTCCAAAGAAAATAGCTACAGCCATAAATGCCGAGGTCTTGGAAGGTGAAATTGATAAATTACGGGAAAAAGATTGCCGAATGCTGGTCAGTAAAAATTATGAAGTATTCCTGGCAGACGCCAAGGACATGCATTTCTGTTTAAACGAAATCGGACGCCAGCGGGAAATAACTTTTAGAGAAGTTGGAGAGGGCACCAACAATGCCATTGATTTGGATAAGTTTGATTCGTATTACCATCATTTGTTTTTATGGGACAATGATAAAAAAACAATAGTTGGAGCGTACCGGATGGGATTGGGTTCGGAGATTTTTAAAAACTATGGGATAGATGGGTTTTATCTTCAAGATCTTTTTCGATTTGAACCTGAATTGTATGGAATGATGGAAAAATCCATTGAGATGGGGCGAGCCTACATTGTAAAAGAGTATCAACAAAAACCTATGCCCTTGTTTTTACTTTGGAAAGGAATTGTTCACACCACTTTGAGACATCCGGAACATGAGTACTTAATTGGCGGGGTAAGTATCAGTAACCAATTTTCCAACTTTTCTAAGTCGTTGATGATAGAATTTATGAAATCCAATTATTGGGACCCCTACGTTGCACAATATATACGTCCCAAAAAAGATTTTAAGGTAAAGTTGAAGGATGCCGATAAAGAGTTCGTGTTCGATGAGACACAAGCAGATCTCAATAAGTTTGATAGGTTGATCAGCGAAGTAGAGCCTGGAAGCTTAAGACTACCGGTATTGATAAAAAAGTATATCAAACAAAACGCCAAGGTAGTGGCCTTTAATGTGGATCCATTGTTCAATAATTCCGTGGATGGGTTAATGTATATCCGTATTGCGGACCTGCCGGAAAGTACCGTAAAACCAGTAATGGAAGAATTTCAGGCAGAATTGGAACGCAAAGTGGCGGAAGGCAACGGAACTATGGAAGTGGATTAATCCACACCCACTTTGTCGCTACGTTTTTCAAACAATAGGTTATCTTTCCAAACACCGTGGATTTTGCCTATGCTTTTTCGTTTGCCAATATAACGGAAGCCTGTTTTTTTATGTAGTGCAATGCTTGCCGTATTTTCGGGAAATACACCGGATTGCAGAGTCCAGTAACCAGCTTTTTCACTTTCTGTAATCAAATGCTCCATGAGTAGTTTTCCTACTCCTTTACCGCGGCTATTACTGGAGATGTATACGCTTACCTCACCAACCCCGCCGTAAACGCACCGACTGGATACGGGCGAAAGGGATGCCCAACCGATTATCTTTCCATCTTTTTTGCGACGAACCTACAATGTTGGGTATGAGCATTGTCCCAATTTTTATAGCAAGGCACTTCAGTTTCAAAAGTGGCGATGTCCGTGTCTATTCCTTCGGAATAAATTTTGGAGACTTTTCCCCAATCCGAAGGTTCCATGTTTCTGATAGTCATGTTTTGGGTCTCTTAATTGTAATATTACGATATATAAGGGTAAAATAAAACCAGATATTTTATCTGGTTTTATTCTGAATATTATAGGCTCTTGAACCAATCTTGGAAATACTCACCCACCAAAAATACGGGCTTTTGGTTTCCATTGATGGCTCCTATTAAACTAATGATCCATAAGATAAGTGGAAGAATCCATCCGATAAAGTTGATAATTGGAATAAGTCCTAAGGCTAACCCTAACAAGCCAATCCCAAGGGTTTGCCTAATATAAAAAGAACCAAGCTCCGTTTTATTGCTATTGTTCATAATAATAGCGATTATCCATCCAATAAGTGTTAAATGCGCAATAATGGCAATTGTTTTTCCACTTTCCGGATTTTCAGGATCAAAAGTTCCCTTAACGTCTTCTTTAAATTCTTTGGCGGCTTCTTCTGCCTTATCTCCAAAATCTTTTCTCTCTTCTTCTGACATGATTTTAATATGTTGGTTAATGATTGTTAAATGTAGCAAATAAATCAATACTTAAAGAAAGGCTTTATCAACAGGTTCCCAAAGTTCCAACTTATTGCCTTCTGGGTCCAGTATCCAACCAAACTTCCCATATTCATATTCTTCAATTTCTCCTACCAAGGTAACACCTTCTGTTTTTAATACTTTGAGCAATTCCACCAAGTTTTCCACTCGAAAGTTCATCATGAACTGCTTTTCACTTGGTTTAAAATATTCCGTTTTTTCATCCATGGGGCTCCATTGGGTGGAACAGTCGTTACCTTCATTGTCCTTCCACCAAAAGGTACAGCCATATTGGTCTGTGCTCAATCCTAAATGGTTTTTGTACCAATCTTTTATTTTGTTTGGATCTTTACTTTTAAAGAAGAATCCACCCAGCCCTGTTACTCTTTTTGTCATGATTACTTTGTGTTTTTTTCATACAATTCAATCCATTGCTGTGGTGTTATTTTTCTACAAAGCTTAGCAATTAGATCATAGGGTATGTTGTTGATGTTTTTAAAACGGATACAACTTTTGCCCATATCCAGTTTTGTGCTTACATGTTTAGGGTATTCGCTCACAAACCAATCATGCAGTTGCGGTTTGGCATAACTACCCGAATGATAAAATGCAATATAGTTTTTCTGTGACGCAATATTGATAAAAGGGAGTGGCAACTCGGGGTCAACGTGATATCCGTCCGGATAAACGGAATGCGGCACTACAAAACCAATCATTTTGTAATTGATACATTCTTCAAATCCTTTGGGCAAGTTGTTTTTTATGGTCTCCCGAAGTCTTGAAACGGCTAGCTTGCGGTCCTCGGGAAGATTATCGATGTATTCGTCAGGTGTTTTGGCATCTATAGTCATGCATGGTCATTTTTATTGAACTGCCAGAGCCAAAAGTAGGGGAGATAAGGTTTATAAAGTTAACTAAATCTTTCTTTGATTTTATCCACTATTGTCTGCGCCAATTTTTCCTTGCTTTCCACGGTCCAACCCGCTACATGCGGAGTCAAAAGTACATTTTTAGCCTTACGTAGGTATTTAAAAGCTTTTGGCTTTTGAACAAACATATTTTCGAAAGACTTTTTTTCATATTCCAACACATCCAACCCAGCACCTAGAATTTTTCCAGATTTCAAACTTTCAACCAAATCCTTGGTTACTACACACTTCCCTCGGGCCGTGTTCAGTAGCCAAAAAGGCTTGTGGAATGCTTCTATAAACTCGGCGTTTACCATTTCTATGGTTTGTTCAGTCTCAGGGACATGTAAACTGACGACATCCGAACGTTGTTGGAATTCCATAATACCAACTTGACGGGCATTTTCATCCCCAACACCCCCAATAATATCATAACAGATTACCTCAACATCGAAGCCTTGCAGTTTTTTGGCAAATGCCTTGCCCATGTTACCATAGCCAATGATTCCTACGGTTTTTCCATCGAGTTCCACACCTCTATTGTTCTCGCGTTTCCACCTCCCTTTTTTTACTTGGCGATTGGCTTTGCACATTTGGTTCATTATGGAAAGTAACATACCCAAGGTGTGCTCACCTACGGCATTTCGGTTCCCTTCTGGAGCTGAGGCAAGAAATATGTCCCTGAATTTGGCATGCTCTACATCAATATTTTCCAAACCAGCTCCGACCCTCCCAATAAATTTTAGGTTGGTGGCCTTGTCCAAGAATTTTTGATCTATGGTGAACCTACTTCTAATGATGACGCCATCATATAAGTGGATTTTTTTCTCTACCTGTTCTTTGGTAGAGGTGTAGTCTTCGTGGTTTTCAAAACCAAGTTCGGTAAATTGCTCTATGAGTAAAGGGTGATTGGTGTCAAGGTGGAGAACTTTCATGGGGTCAAATATACAATTCCTAGATTTTTGGATAGTGGGTCTGAGTTTTTTTATGTTGAACATATCCGGTGTGCGAAGTACTTATTTTTTCAAAAAGTAACACATGTACTTCCTCACCGTTTTTAGTCATCGGATTATGTTCCACTCCTTTGGGTATTACTATGATCTCTCCTTCCTTCACTACCTCCGTTCTGTTACGAAACTGCATATATAGCGTACCTTTTACAACTTGGAACAATTCGTCCTCATTTTCATGTGCATGCCAAACAAACTCTCCTTGCAATTTGGCCAAAAGCACCTGCATATCATCTACTGTTGCAATTTGGTGAGGATGCCATTGCTTCGTAAATTCAGCATGTTTTTCTTTTAGGTTGATGGGTTTCATGAAATAGTTTTATATCCCCAAAATCACCTTTGCAATCCAAAAATAAATCAGGATTCCAAAAATATCATTGCTTGTGGTGATAAACGGGCCAGTGGCAATGGCAGGGTCAATATTTTTTTTATGAAGGAACAATGGAATAAAAGTGCCGATGAATCCTGCTACAACGATAACAACGATCAATGAAAGTGAAATGGCCAATGCCGTAGCAAAATCTCCTTTCCAAATCCAGGTAAAGACCAATAGTAATATCGCTAGGATAAATCCATTTAAAAGTGCCAACAGCATTTCTTTAAACAAGTGGTTTCTTACGCTGCCTTTTAAATCGTCGTTAGCGAGACCTTGAACCACGATGGCACTGGATTGCACCCCTACATTACCAGCCATCGCTGCAATCAAAGGAGTAAAAAAGAACAATACGGCATGTTTGGATATCATATCCTCGAAAGTGCCCATAATCGCGGCAGCACCAAGTCCGCCCAATAGGCCAAGGGTCAACCATGGGAGCCGGGCACGGGTAAGAATCCAAATATTATCGCTAACCTCAACACCTAGTGAAATACCGGCCGCCATTTGATAATCCTTGTCAGCCTCTTCACGTATCACATCCACTATATCATCAATAGTAATTCGTCCTACCAAACGTCCAATTTCATCCACTACTGGTATAGCTTCCAAATCGTATTTAGACATAATTTTGGCGACTTCTTCTCCTTTTTCGTTGACGTTTACAGCATCTACTTTGGGAATATAAATATCTTTTATATGGCTTTTGGAAGGGGCTGTGAGCAAATCCTTTAAAGAAAGTCTGCCTTTGAGTTTGCCTTCATTGTCCACAACATAGATGGAGTGTACTCGGGTAACGTTTTCCGCTTGTGCACGCATTTCTTTGACACAGGAGGTCACTGTCCAATTTTCATTTACTTTTACCAGCTCTTTGGCCATTAACCCTCCTGCAGAATCCTCTTCATATCTTAAAAGGTCCACGATGTCTTTGGCGTGTTCCCGATTTTCAATCTCCGAAATTACTTCTTGGACAATTTCCTTTGGAAGTTCGTTGATGATATCCGCGGCATCATCCGTATCCAATTCGGACAATTCGCCCGCAATTTCTTTGGCTGTTAGATTCTTTAATACAGCTTCCCGGATGTCTTCGTGCATTTCTGCAAGAATATCCGAGGTTTTTTCGCTGTCCAGAAGTTTGATTAGATAGGTAGCTTCATCAACCACTAATTCGTCCGCTATTTCAGCAATATCGGCATAGTGGAACTCCTTCATTGTAGCCTGAAGTTCATTGTCCTTGTTTTCCGAAATCAGTCGCCTGATTTCTTCTAAAAGCTCGTCTGTGAGTTTAAACGGGGTCATTGGCTATCTTCTGTGTCAACATTATAAAGTCAGCTACACTTAGCTGTTCCGGACGTTGGTCAAAGATAGTATCTTCTTTTAGATTATCGGAAAGGTTGAAGACTTTAAGACTATTGCGCATAGTTTTACGCCTTTGGTTAAATGCTGTTTTAACTACCCTAAAAAAAAGTCGCTCGTCACATGGTAGGTTTAGTTCTTTTTTTCGGGTAAGACGTAAAACCCCGGAATCCACTTTTGGTGGAGGGACGAACACCCCGGGGGGTACTGTAAAAAGATATTCTGCATCATAATAGGCCTGAACCAGCACGGAGAGAATACCATAACTTTTGCTTCCTGGCCCTTCACAGATGCGCTTGGCCACTTCTTTTTGGAACATTCCCGAAAACTCTGGTACTTGTTTACGCATCTCCAGCATTTTAAAAACTATCTGACTGGAAATGTTGTACGGGAAGTTGCCCGTAATAGCGAATTGTTCGTTTCCGTAAAGCTTGGCAAGATCAAACTTGAGAAAATCTGCTTCGACAATGTTGAATCGATTATTGTTTTTTAAGATGTTGGCATGTTCTAAAGGAAAGCTGTGGTTGAGATATACAATGGATTCTTCATCTAAATCCATGGCGACCAAGTCCAAATCCCTTTCCAGTAAATATTTGGTTAGGACTCCCATGCCGGGACCAATTTCTATAACATTGGTGTAGCCTTCCAGAGAAAGGGTCTGTGCTATTTTTTTTGCAACGGATTCATCTTTAAGAAAATGTTGCCCCAAATGTTTTTTTGCCTTTACTGCACCATCTTCCTGCGGATATTTGTTTTTGTTGGAGGCGCCGTTGGAGTACTTCTTTTTTTTCTTTTTGGACACAGATGGTTTTTTTGCAAGTTAGTTGGAATTTTTAATATAGACCCATGCTTCACCCCCTGATTCCAGAGGGAACTTTTCTCTTTTGTATGCGCTTGTCTCGTAAATGTCGGCTTTTTTAAGGTCTAGATCATTAACTTCAAAGGACATCCCATTTACCTTATCTCTAGCGTTATTGGTTTTGATGATCAACGGATAACGACCATAAATGGCATTTTCTACTTTTTTGAACCCTAAAGCGGTGTCGGCTTTTCCTTTAAGCAAACGACCAAAAACATATTTCTGTACCTGTGGGTCTTGTATGGTTCCGTAGGAAAAAAGATATTCCAATTTTTAGCGTATTTGTTGACTTATAACTTCCAATTCGGTTCTAAAGGCGACGAATTTGTTAGGGAACATTTTTTGGGCATCCGCGCGAAGACGTTCGGCATCTTCTCTGTAATATGCTTCGAGGACGGTCCTGTTCTGAGTGGTATATTGCACAGAGTAAGTAATGCCTCCCATATCTTCCTCCACCAAAACCTTGACCATTTTGGCATGGGAGAATTTTCCGGTGGCAAGCATGTCGGGAAGGTGTTTGTCCTTCATCCAAGTCAACCATTGATCATGAACATTCTTGTCTATATTGATGGTAACGTTGTATATGAGCATATGCTTCGTATGTAACTTTGTGAGTGAAATTAGTGTAATATTTTAGACATCTACTTATCGCATACCCGCTTTTGATGAAATTACCAAAAACTAGTTGATTGCATCTCCTCGCAGTCTTCTAAAATTTGCACGGGCTTGGGGGAAATAATAGCTGTCCTGATAATTATATATTATTTTTTCATAATGGTTTTTGGCCTTTTCGGGTTCTTCCAAGATGTTGGCGTATAATTCTCCCAAGGCAAAATGGGCATCGTCTGCCAAAATACCGTCAGCGTAGAACTCCACAATTTTTTGATAGTTAAATTCTGCAGTTTCATATTGTTTTTGTTCTACCAATAGTTCTGCTTGTTTTAACAGGGCTTCGTCCTCAATCTTCTCACCTTTGTGGTTCTGCAAAATGTCTTCCAGTTCTTCAATCGCTTCCTTATTTTTATTTTGATAAGCAAGCAAATCTGCCCTGGCGTATTTTTTTAAAGCAGTTTGTGTTGAATCTTCGAGCGAGTTATCAGAAATTAATAGGCTCAATTGCATGGCATCGTTTGCAATAAGCTGGGAAGTTGAGCTACGTAGTACTTTCAACTGGGTTAGCGCCCAATCAAAATCACCTTTGTAAAAACTGGTTTGTGCAACTTTAAATCGTGCATCCTGGCCAAGAATATCGTTTTTCACACTTTTTTGTACTTGTGTGAACAGGATTAGGGCTTCATTGAACCTGCGGTCGAAAACCAAAATGTCTCCAAGCGCAAGTTTTACGTATGCCTTGGTCATTCGTGCCATTGGGAGTGTCAAGCTTTGTTTGAGCATGGCAATGGCCGGGTCCGGTTGTTCTTTTTTGAAGGTTAGAAAATTTGCATAGGCAATTTGTAGCTGAAGGGTACTACTCTGGGTTCCATAAATTTCAACCAACTCTCCAAATTGCTTTTCAATATCTTTTACTACTTTTTCCGTCGGATTTTCCAGAGCAATATCAATCAAGCTTAATTCTGCATTGAGTTTGGTCCGTGGATTTTCCGAGTTATCCACGATGTATTCATAAATGGAGGTTGCAGTCTCCAAATCCTTGTCCTCAATAGCAATGCTTCCCAAGTTTTCCAAACGATTTACAGACTGGCCTTCACTTCTTTTATAAATGGCTTTTTCTTGGCTCAAGGCGCTATTATATTGTTTTTGCTGAACAAAAAGCCAACTTAGGAGTTCGTTCCAGAGTATATCAGGTGCTTTTTGCGCATTCTGAAGCAGTACTTTTCTTAGCAGAACATTGTTCTCATTAGATGGGTCCTCGGTGATAAAATCGTCGATGTTCCGTAATACGTTAGATCGTGAAGTGCGTCCTTCCCAAATTAGGTTGAGGTAGGATTGGTACATTTTTGTAACATCTCCTTGTTCACCATAAATGCGGGCCAACTGAAAATCGTAGTTGAGGTCGGGTTTTAATTCCATTGCCTTGGTGTACGCCTGAATGGCATAATCCAGCAACGCATATTTTTGGAACCGATAGCCTACGCTGTACCCATAGTTTGGATTGTCCTCTATTTTGTTGATGGCTTTGTCATAATACTCGTTGGCCTTTTCAGCTTCATTTTTTAAAGTGAAATTATATCCTAATTCAATATAAAAAGTAGGGAAGGCGTAACTATCCTCTATCTTTTGAAGTAGAAAGGTTTGGGCTTCGTCATAGCGTTCCAATTGTTGGTAGCAAGCTACCAATCCTTCAGCATAATCAGTACGTCGTGGATTGGTCTCGACCAATTTTTCATAAAAGATCACAGCTTTCCCATAGTCTCCATCATTAAAGTATTGTTTGGCCAAGAAATCTTCTTGTGCCGACCCAATAGAGCTGGTTAAAAGGAATATGAGAAATAAAAGACGTTGCAAGAGCTTGTTTTATTTCAAATATAATGTAGAAATGTGGGGGATTCTGTTAAGCGAATCCAAATTAATGGTTTAAACGCTTAATCGATAGTATCAAAACCACAATATGGAACCAATACCTCAGGTATTTTTATGCCTTTATCGGTTTGATAGTTTTCCAAGATTCCCGCCAATACCCTTGGCAAAGCCAAAGAGCTGCCATTTAAGGTGTGAGCTAATTGGCTTTTTCCATTTTCATCTTTGTAGCGTAGTTTTAAACGGTTGGCTTGGAAGGTTTCGAAATTGGATACGGAACTTATTTCCAGCCAACGGTCTTGTGCAGTGGAAAATACTTCAAAATCATAAGTTAGAGCTGATGTAAATCCAAGATCACCGCCACAAAGGCGTAAGATGCGGTAAGGCAACTTTAATTCACGTAGAATATTTTTTACGTGTTCCACCATTTCATCCAAAGCTTGGTATGAATTGTTCGGGTGCTCCAAACGCACGATTTCCACTTTATCAAATTGATGCAAACGGTTTAAACCGCGAACGTGTGCTCCATAACTACCTGCTTCGCGACGGAAACAAGGAGTGTAGCCTGTGTATTTGATGGGAAAATCACCTTCTGCCAATAGATCGCCTCTATGCAAGTTGGTGACAGGTACCTCGGCAGTTGGGATAAGATATAGGTCATCAGCCTGTACGTGGTACATTTGCCCTTCTTTGTCGGGTAACTGACCAGTGCCATAACCTGAATCTTCGTTCACCATGAGGGGTACTTGCATTTCAGTGTAACCCGCTTCAGAATTTTTGTCCAAGAAATAAGCAATTAAGGCGCGCTGCAAACGAGCACCTTTTCCTTTATAAACTGGAAAACCTGCTCCTGTGATTTTTACCCCTAGCTCAAAATCGATAATGTCATACTTTTTTGCCAATTCCCAGTGCGGTAGCGCATCTTGGGATAGTGTAGGTATTTCTCCTTCTTTGAATATTTCTTCGTTGTCCTCTTCTGAGTTGCCAGATGGAACTGAATTGTGGGGAATGTTCGGAATTAAATATAGTTGCTGTAGAAGTTCATCTGCTGTAATGTTTAAATCATCTCCTAATTTTTTTGATGCTTCTTTGAGTCCAGCGGTTTTTTCTTTTAGAATATTGGCTTCAGGTGCTTTTCCTGTTTTGAAAAGCATACCTATTTCCTTGGAAAGTTTGTTGGATTCGGCCAAGGTAGCGTCCAGTTCGGTTTGGATGGAACGTCTTTTTTCATCGAGTTCCAAAACCTTTGATATCATAGGTGCGGCATCGACGTTGCGTTTTTTTAAAGCGGTGATGATACTTTCCTTGTTTTCCCTAATGTTCTGTATTTGAAGCATGACCTTGTTTTGAGGCGCAAATTTAATCCAATATTAAGAAGTGCCCAAGTTTAATCCTGTACAGAGGGAAGAATCCAATCGTTATGGGTAAAATGTTTCCATGGTACGCTTGCCAAATCTACTGTTGGGTCCACCAGTTGCCGTCGTGGAGCTTGGTTTACCCGCACTTTGTTTTTGGCAAAAACCTGAACATTTTCTCCTTTTTCAGCGTAATCTTTTTTTAAGTATTGTGCAAACTGCCAAATAAAATCGGGGTAGCAAGCTACTTTTCTCCGTTGTTTTTTAGTAAGGTAGTCGCTCAGATTAATTATAGTTGTGTCTTTGGTCTGGATATTAACAACCCTAAAAGTAATGTTTCCGGAACGGCTGCGGAGCATCATACGCCAGCTCAAACGGTGCCCTTCTTCGGTCCATAATACGTCATCTTTAAAAAAATGATGCCTAAGGGGCAAAAATAATTGAAACGAAAAGTAAATGCCCAGAACCACCATAATTATGTTTTTGGATTTGGAAGTGATCGTTTTCGATTCTGGAATTACCTTTTTGGTCTTTAAAAAGAGGTTTCGGATTGTTTGGGGCTCAAAAAAGAATACTGTGAAGGCAAGGGACAAATAAGGAAATATGCCAATCTGAAATACGATACTATTGAACAAATGAAAAAAAATGGCCAGTACAAATGCTATTTTTCGAGAAGGTTTCCAAAGGAGTGCCGGCACAATGAGGAGGTCAAATAAAATTCCAAAGAATGCAATTATTTTATGTGCCCATTTTGTTTGAAGCAACTCCCCAATCAAAAAATAATCTTTTTTGGGTTGCATTAGTAATTCAATGATGCTTAGGTCGAACCAATCACCATAAAGCTTAGCAATCGATGCATAGGTGTACATGATCAAGAGCTGTAGAACAATGAACCATCGTACCCAATTGTACATGGTTTGTGTACGTAACCTGGGATTTAATTTAGCATCCAGTGATGCATCCCTGTCGGCTGGTAAAAACGCCATTATGTAGGCCAGCAACATCAATAAATAATAATGGTTGTTGTACGATGTTTTTTGCATTAGGTAGACTCCTGTCCATAGTATTGCAAATGCCAATGCACTAAAACGATATTTATATCCAAAGGCTATAAAGAGGCCCAGTGTGCCCATTATGGCAAAATAAATGTACATGCCGTTGCCAGGTAAGGGTTGGAGCCATTCAAAACCTATAAATGAAAAGGTAAATTGGGGTTCTACCAATGTTCTTCGAACCCAGCCCGTGGCTATGGCACCATAACATTCCACGCTTACCAATAAGCCGTAAAATATTCTAAATACGACTAACTGTGCGTTGTCTATCCTCTTAAATAGAAATTGACTGAGCATTTATTTGGAAATTAGTTCCAATGAGTGTTTTTTGTCTTTTCTTAATTGTTCTTTAAGTTCTTCAATGGAATTGAACTTATGCTCGTCGCGGATACGGTGCAATAATTGCACTTGTATTTTTTTATCATATAGGTTTCCCTCAAACTCAAAAAAATTGATTTCTATGCTTTTTTGGGAGCCATCAACGGTGGGATTGAACCCGATGTTCATCATACCAAAGTAATCCTTTCCGTCCAGATTACTTTTTACCACGTAGGCACCGTTTTTTGGAATTAGCTTGTAGGCTTCGGCGATATTAAGGTTGGCGGTAGGGAAGCCAAATCCCTTTCCTAAGCCTTTTCCTTTTTTTACCGTTCCTGTCAGCATATAGGCATAATTCAAATAACTGTTAGCTGTTTCTATTTCACCATCTAAAAGCGCTCTTCTTATTTTTGTAGAGCTCACAGATACATCATCGATTTCTTGAGCTGGAATTTCTTCTACTTCAAAATCCAAAGCGTTGCCAAAAGAGATCAAGTCCTGGATATTGGCATTTCTGTTACGACCAAATCTATGGTCGTAGCCAATGATTATTTTTTTTGCCTTTAAGCTGTTGAGTAGGATATCCCGAACAAAATCAATGGCGGAAAGTCTTGAAAATTCTTTGGTAAAGGGGTGAATAATCAGGTAATCCAGTCCCAAAGTCTCCAAAATTTGCTTTTTCTCCTCGAGGGTATTCAACAGTTTAATATCCACATCTTTTTGCAGTACCATGCGTGGATGAGGGAAAAAAGTAAGCACCGCGGATGTTAATCCCGAGTTTTTGGCATTATTTATGAGGCGTTCCAATATCTTGCGGTGACCAAGGTGAACACCATCAAAAGTTCCGATGGTTACCACCGTTTGATGTGGAACGTCTTTAAAATGAGAAATGTTGTGGATTGCTTCCAACTGATCAAGAAATAAAAAAAGGCTTACATTTGAAATTATACTATGCCTAACCAAGTATGAAAGCTAAGTTACATCTAGTTTTTTCAATAACCATAATTTTTAGCTGCTTTTGCGTTTACGGACAGCAAGGATATTGGAAAAGTGTTCCCAAAACAACCAACCTGCGCAGTGCTTCTTTAAAGGATGTCTCTAGTGCAAAGGGTGTTTTTACATTGGAAAAGAAGATGTTTTCTAAAGAAATGAAATCTTTTTCAACTGCCAAAGACAACAATCACTATGTCTACCTTCCTAATAATGATGGGGAAATGGTTTCTTTTAAGTTAAGTGAGACATCGGTGCTTCATCCTGACCTTGCCAGAAAATATCCTACAATAAAATCCTATACCGGGGTTAGTTCCAATGGAAGATACAAAGTAAAACTTAGTAGCTCCCATAAAGGTTTGCAGACCATGGTTGTTGACTTAAATAGCAATAAAACTGCATTTATGGAGCCTGTTTCCAATAATTCGGATACCTATGTGCTGTACGATAAAGATGTTGGCCTTTCTTCAAAAATGGATTTTATCTGTGAAACCAGTAAAGATTTGCTTGGCACTCTTGATAAATCATTTGGGACAATGGCGAAAACCATAGTTCCTCTGGTTGATGGACAAGTGCTCCGAAAATATAGAATTGCCGTTTCGGCTTCTGGAGAATATACCGAAGAAATGGGTGGCACTGTGGAAGATGCTTTAGCTGGTATAAACGCGACCATTACAAGGGTAAATGAGGTTTTTGAGACGGATTTAGGAGTTACTCTGGAACTTGTCGCCGATAATGATCTTATAATTTTTACCAATCCCAATACTGATCCTTTTGACAATTCCTTAAATGCGGAGGTGCAGGCAACCATTACCTCTACAATAGGTGAGGAAAACTACGATGTAGGCCATCTTTTTCATAAAGTAAATGAAGGGGAGGATAATGGCAATGCTGGTTTTATTGGTTCTGTTTGTGTGGACAATAGAAAGGGAAGCGGTTTTTCTTCAGCTTTCAATCCGCAGGGTGATGCGTTCGATTTGGACTATGTGGCCCACGAACTGGGTCACCAGTTCGGTGCAAACCATACATGGTCGTTCGAGTCTGAAGGTACGGGTGTACAAGCCGAACCAGCCAGTGGGACTACTATAATGGGATATGCGGGAATTGTAGGAGATAATAATGTGGCTTCCCATGGAGATGATTATTTTCATTACAACAGTATTCTTCAAATAACTACCTACTTGGAAACCACATCATGCGCACAGACCGAAGCCTTGGTTAATTCACCGCCGGTACTTACACCTGTAAATGATTATACCATACCAAAAGGTACTGCTTTTGTTCTAGAAGGTGTTGCCACGGATCCAGACTTTGGGGATGTGCTTACCTATACTTGGGAACAAATAAACGATGGTTTGGTAACCGTGTCAACTTTTGGATCCTCGAACCCTAGTGGAGCCAATTTTAGGTCACTTCCACCTAGTACCGATCCAGTACGCTATTTTCCAAAGTTATCTGAAATAGCTCAAGGAAATCTTACACAGACCAATCCGACGATTGGTGACGCATGGGAAACTGTTTCGGAAATAGAACGTAGTTTTAGTTTTGCTTGTACCGTTAGAGACAATGCCGTTGGTGGTGGACAAGTGGTTTCGGATGTGTTGGATGTTAATGTGGTTAAGGCATCGGGGCCATTTGTAGTTACTTCCCAAACAGGCAGCGAAACGTATACGGCAGGGTCGATCCAAGAAATATCATGGGATGTGGCCAATACCGACATTGCTCCCATCAATGCACAAACAGTGGATGTTTTTCTTTCTTTGGATGGAGGCCTTACTTTTCCTATTACGCTGTTGGAAAACACTATTAACGATGGCTCAGAGCAAGTGCTTTTGCCAGGGGATGTAACAACCACGGCAAGAATCATGGTAAAAGCAAGCAATAATATTTTCTTTGCGGTCAATTCATCAGACTTTACTATAGAAGAATCGGAGGTGGTACTCAATTTTGAAGCACTTACGTATGAGGTATGTCAACCGGACGATATTGTTATTCCATTTACATACGAAACCTACGCCGGTTTTAATGAAAACTCGACGTTTTCTGCAGATATACCATTAGGTTTGTCCGCTAATTTTTCCCCAACCGAGACGAGTATCAACAATACCGCTGTAGATTTGACTTTGTCCAATACAAATGCCCTTACACCCGGCACATACGATATTATAGTAACCTCTACTTCGTTATCGGTAAACAAAAGTGTGACATTGTCTCTTCTAGTGCAAGATGGTACCTTTTCCGATGTCACCTTACTTTCGCCTGCCAATGGAGAAGGCGGTATATCTTTGGATACGGAACTTAACTGGGAAGAAAATGTACTGTATTCCAGTTTTGATGTGGAAGTGGCTACAGATGTTGGGTTTGTCAATGTTGTGGAGTCTGCAACAATTCCGTTCACAACCTATAAAACATCCGGTTTAGAGTCGGAAACCGAGTATTTCTGGAGAGTGAGACCAAGTAATGGGTGTGGCAGCGGAACTTTTGGAACCGTATTCAATTTTATAACATCCCAAGTGGATTGCAAAAACAGAGAGCCTAGTGATTTGCCCATTGACATTTCTTCTTCAGGCACGTCGATAATTACCACATCAGTACTTTTTCTTGAAGACCTACCTGTTGCGGATGTAAATGTGAACTTGGAATTGGACCATACCTACTTGGAGGATTTGATCATCACGCTTATATCCCCTTCGGGCACCGAAGTAACCTTGATTTCAAATACTTGTGGCGATTTAAACAATATCAATGTAATTTTTGATGATGATGGAGACCCCATTGAATGTACAGGTAACCCCGCAATTTCTGGAACTGTTACCCCTTTAGGTTCCTTGACCTCTTTAAAAGGAGAGTCAATTTTAGGTGAGTGGATATTGGAAATAGAAGATACAGCTGCAGGTGACGGAGGGTCATTAATCGGTTTTTCTTTGGATATGTGTGTAGAAGGTGTTTATCGACCAGATGAAGATGATGATGGCGTGTTCGATGATGGGGATGATTTATGTCTTGGCACTCCAAAAGGTATTGAAGTGGATACCAACGGATGTGCAATATATAGGTTTGCTTCCGATAATTTTGAGATTGAAATTGACAGCGAAACCTGCCGCACCAGTAATAATGGTTCAATCACAGTGACACCTTTTAATACCTCCATAGCCTATACGGCGGTTTTGGATGGTGCTGATGGAACACAGTCTGTGGATTTTACAGGTTCCCAAACATTAAATAACCTAAATGCCGGGGATTATTCCCTTTGCATTACCGGCACCAATGGTTTGATCACTTACCAAGAGGTGTGTTTTAATTTAGTGATCACCCAACCAGATGTTCTGGCTATAGATGCCCTAGTGGATTCCGGCATTGTTTCGGTTGACTTGAATGGTGCTACATTTTATAATGTAGAATTGAACGGATTGGTAACCCAAACAGAAGATGTGAAAATCCAGTTAGCCTTGCAAGAAGGGAAGAACGTGTTGAGGGTTTATTCCAATATTCCTTGTCAAGGTGTAATAGAAAAAACCTTGTTTTATTCCTCTAGGCCGGTTCTTTCCCCAAATCCTGTTGAAACTATAACAGAAGTTTATCTGGGAGGGTATCAAGGAGATGTCGGAATACAAATATTTACGGCAAACGGCAGGCTTGTTCAAACCCAATATAAAACGGTTTATGGCGAAAATCTACAGTTAGATTTATCCAACCTTTCTAAGGGGATTTATTACCTTGGTGTTGATAAAGCTGGGGTACAAGAAATGTTTAAATTCATAAAAAGATGATCAGGAATTTAATTTGGCTGTTCATATCAATTTTAATGGTTTCTTGTGGAGGCGATGATGGTCCACCGCCAGCTCCAGAAGGGGCTGCATTGGTATTTCCCGAAGAAAATTCGGAGTGTACTACGGGAATCGATATCAATCAAACATCCACACAGATTACTTTTCGATGGATGGCCTCCAATAATACGGACAGGTATACCTTAAATGTAATAAACTTGGATACCAATGTCCCTCAGAATATAACTACAACATCAACATCGGCAAGTCTTACCATTGCAAAAGGGACACCATATTCGTGGTCCGTAACATCTCAGAATGCATCTTCTGACCAGGTGGTTGCTAGTGAAACATGGTTGTTCTACAATGCTGGAGTACAAACCACTTATGCACCATTTCCAGCGCAATTAATCGCTCCGGTTTCTGGTTCCACGGTGCAAAAGAATATTGCAAATGAAGTACTTTTGGAATGGTCCGGTGCAGATGTGGACGATGATATTGATTCTTTTGAGATTTTCTTCTCGGACGTAAATCCACCAACTACTACTGCTGGCAGTACCAATGCAACTACTATGGAATTGTCTGTTAACGTAGTGTCTGGAACGGTTTATTATTGGAAAGTAATAACAACGGATGTAGAGGGAAATACCTCAGATTCCGGAGTGTTCGATTTTAAAGTGCTCTAGTTTATTATTTGCCGTTGAATTCGTTCATGGTGTTTTTTGCGCCTGCAAATATGAATGATCGTATAAGGTCAGTAGATTTTTTTAAGCGTTCAGGCATGGCTTTTTCTTGGTCATTGTCCCATTTGCCCAAAACATAATCTACTTGGTTGCCTTTATTAAAATTGGAACCAACTCCAAACCTAAACCGATTGTATTTAGTGGTTTGTAAAACATTTTGAATGTCCTTTAACCCATTGTGTCCACCATCACTTCCTTTGCCTTTAAGACGAATAGCTCCAAAAGGTAGATTTAAATCATCTGTAATGACCAATATGTTGTCCAAGCTAATATTCTCTTTGTTCATCCAATATTTTAAAGCTTTTCCACTCAGGTTCATATAAGTAGATGGTTTTAAGCAAACCACGCTTTTTCCTTTATGCTTAAAAGTGGCCAAAGCTCCTAATTTCGCGTTCTCAAAAGTAAATCCTTCTTGTTCTGCTAAAAAATCAAGGATTTTGAATCCAATATTGTGACGTGTATTCTCGTAATCAGCCCCAATATTTCCAAGACCAACAATCAAAAATTTTTTCATGGTGTCGGTTTCTGTCAGTAATTGTTTTTTATCGCTAAAAAGTTTGCGGATAAATGTGAGCATCAATTGTGTTCAATTTGTCTAAAAATACAAAAGCATCCCAAATTTTACCAAAGTAAAAAGGGATGCTTCTGTAAATATGCAAGGTGCTTATTCCGCAGCTTCGGCCTGTGGAGCCTCTCCAGCTTCAGCGCCTTCTCCTTCTACACCTTCTTCATCTTCATCTTCTAACTCATCGTCAACAGAAGTTCTAGAAGCTTTAACCTGAACAATAGCAGTGCTATCTGGGTGTAAGAATGTATAGTCGTCGTTTAGAATGGTTTCCACAGCAATTGTTTGACCAATTTTTAGCTTGGAAATATCTACAGTGATAAAATCAGGAAGTAGATTAGGGAGTGCCCTAATGGATAATTTCCTTTTTCTGAAAAGTAGACGTCCACCATTACGTACACCAGGAGAATTTCCTTCCAAGCGCACTGGAATTTTCATTGTAATTGGTTTGTCCTCGAACAACTGATAGAAATCAATATGTATGATTTTATCGGTTACAGGATGAAATTGGATATCCTGTAATACGGCGTCAAACTTTTGACCACCCTCCAATTCGATTACTGCAGTGTAGGCATTTGGAGTGTACACCAAATCTTTAAATGCGATTTCATCAGCTGAAAAATGCACTGGTTTATCCCCTCCGTACAGCACGCAAGGGACCTTTCCAGCATTACGTAAGGCTTTGGTAGAAACCTTGCCCACGCTTTCTCTTTGGGATCCTTTGATTGTTATTGACTTCATTGTTATAAATTAAATTGATTTACATTAAAAATTTTGAAGATATTGATGTGTTGTGATGAACTCTGTGCATTACATCAGCGAACAAGTCAGCACAAGACAATACCTTTACCTTTACCTTATTATAATCTACGGGAATGGAATCGCTAATAATCAATTCCTTTAGATCTGATTTTTCTATTCTTTCATATGCATTACCAGAAAGCAATCCATGTGTTGTTACGGCACGTACACTTTCAGCTCCTCTTTCCATCATCAAATCGGCAGCTTTTGTAAGGGTACCTGCGGTATCTACCATATCGTCTACCAAAACTACATTTTTCCCCTTTACATCACCGATGAGTTCCATGTGGGAAATTATATTTGCCTTTGCTCTTTGTTTGTAACAGATGACCACATCACATTCCAGTGCTTTGGAATAGGCATAGGCTCTTTTGGAGCCTCCCATGTCGGGTGATGCGATACAAAGGTTGTTCAAATTTAAATTTCTCAAATACGGTAAAAACAATGTGGATGCAAACAGATGGTCTACTGGTTTTTCAAAGAAACCTTGGATTTGGTCCGCATGTAAGTCCATAGTAATGATCCTTGTTGCACCTGCGGTCTCCAACATTTTGGCTACTAGTTTTGCTGCGATAGGAACACGAGGTTTGTCTTTTCTGTCCTGTCTAGCCCATCCAAAATATGGTATAACAGCTGTAATGTGTCTGGCAGAGGCTCTTTTGGCCGCATCCAACATCAGCAACATTTCCATCAAATTTTCCGAACTTGGATTTGTAGAGCCTATAATGAAAATTCGTGCTCCTCTAATGGATTCTTCGAACGATGGTTGAAATTCTCCATCACTATAGCGTGAAAATTGGACTTTCCCCAGTTCGGCACCATATGAGGAAGCGATTTTCTTACCCAGCTCAACACTTTGGGTACATGCAAAAATTTTAGGTTCGGGAACTTGATAGGCCATTACAAACTCTTGTTAACTAGCGTTTTAAAGTGGATTTAAATAAAGAGGTGCAAATTTAAGAATTAAATTGGGTTGCTAAAGGATAAATGAAAGTATTTTTGAGGATAAATAAAAATATTTTTTTAGCTTTGCACTCGCATTTGAAAAAGTGTAGTATCATTTGCCTTGGTGGCGGAACTGGTAGACGCGCTGGATTCAAAATCCAGTTCCTTCGGGAGTGAGGGTTCGATTCCCTCCCAAGGTACGAATTGTAAAGGCCGAGATTTAAATCTCGGCCTTTTTTATTTTTGATTATATGTTATGTGTTATAGATGTGACTTCACGGATAATTTCTAGATGACGGCATCATTCCCGATTATTTTAAAAAAATCCTGTCTATTTTTTTCGTTTTCAAAACACCCGCCATATTCAATGGTGGTAGTAAAACTATTTTTATCCTTTATACCCCTTGACGAGACACAAAGATGTTTGTCCCCATTTTCAATGTGTTGCTTGTGGTAAGGTGGATTGTTCTCTCCGCAATTTTCTCAATCAAAAAAATAATTGAGACCCAAACGTGAAACAGGGAATGTGAAATCTGTATGGATTAATATTGTTGGTCTATCTTTATTAAAAGCTGTTTTATAGTGCATGTGCTATCGTCATAGACATAAACCCTGTTCATAATGGCCAAAACCTTAATTGGGTAATATTAAATGTATATTCTTTTTTTGTGATTTTTTGATTGAACCTATACATTCTTCCCATTTATCAAGTTTAATTTTTCATACTTTTGGGGTATGAAAATCTTGGCGGTCATCTTGTCCATATTGATTGTAGCCTTGTCATCATTTCCATGTTGTCAGGACAAAGACTCATGCGCAATATCTTCTTCTTTAAATTATTGTGAACATGATGATTCACATGATGATGTTCCACATCAAAATGAATCACCTTGCTCGCCCTTTTATAATTGTGGTAGATGTTCGGGATTTACCATAAATTATGAGTTAATCGAATTGGATTCTTTTGAATCTGTCATGAAAGTACTCCCAGTGCCATATATGGAGCCATTGTCCAAGGAAGTTTACTTTTTTGATTTAAAACCTCCCCAGGTTTTTTGAATTGTTGTAATTGTTAGTTCAAAACTTTCTTGACAATACTTTTAGGTCAAGAACACAATCGTTTCAAAAAACCTAATACATGAAAATTAAAATAGTAATACTGCTGTCCCTATTTGGGGTGGTATCATCTTTTGCACAGAACACGTTGGATATTACAGTGAAAGACTCCCATAGTGATGAACCATTGATAGGGGTTACTGCTGTTTTGGAAGCCTTGGAAAAGGGCGCTATTTCCGATGAAAATGGTAATATTCATATGGAAAACATCCCCAACGGTACCTATAAACTGCTTTTGAGTTATTTGGGATATGCCCCAATAGAAACAACCTTTACATTTCCATTGAGCCAACAATCTCAAGGACAAACCTTTGCCATGGTTCCACAAACCGAGGAAATGGAAGAGATTACTTTGGTTTCCACTAGAAGTACACGGACCATAGAAGATATCCCGACACGGGTGGAGGTGATTGCTGGAGAGGAACTCTCCGAAAAGGGAAATATGAAACCTGGTGACATTCGGATGCTTTTGAATGAAAGCACGGGAATACGCACACAACAGACCTCCGCTACCAGTTATAATTCCAGTATCCGGATTCAAGGATTAGATGGCAAGTACACGCAATTGCTTAGGGACGGGTTCCCCTTGTACTCAGGATTTGCGAGTGGCTTAAGTTTAATGCAAATTGCCCCATTGGACCTAAAACAGGTTGAGGTAATAAAGGGCTCCAGCTCCACCCTTTACGGAGGAGGAGCTATAGCTGGTTTGGTCAACCTTATCTCCAAAACACCGGAAGACACACCTGAGTTAAGCTTTATGGCAAATGCAACATCAGCCCTTGGTTTGGATTTGAGTGGGTTTTATTCACAAAAATTTGATAAAGTGGGGACCACGGTATTCGCTTCCTACAATTTAGGAACACCCTATGACCCTGCCGATATTGGGTTGACTGCCATTCCAGAGTTTGATAGGGTTACCTTGAACCCAAAATTGTATTGGTACTTGGATGAACAGACCGAATTGTTGTTGGGTGTAAACGCCATCTGGGAGGATCGTCTTGGTGGCAATATGGAATATGTTGAAGGCGAAAATGTGACCGATCCTTATTTTGAGTCGAACGAAACCGAGAGATTCTCCACTCAATTGGGGTTCAAACATTCCTTCAATGATCAAAACCGTATAGAGGTAAAGAACAGTTTTAGTTTTTACGATAGGATTATTGCAGTGCCCGACTTTACATTTTCAGGATATCAACGATCGTCTTTTAGTGAACTTAACTATTCCAAGAATTCAGACAATGAAATGGAGTGGGTATTTGGAGCAAATCTTTGGACAGAATACTTTAATGATACTCGGGAAATTGAATCTGAAGCTCTTGATCAATCCTACCAGATATTTGGACTGTTCGCCCAAAATGTATGGCCCATTGATGAAACCTTGTCCTTGGAAACTGGTTTTCGCGCAGATTTTCATTCGGATTACGGTGCAATGGCATTGCCGCGGCTATCTGTGTTGTATGAGCCTAGCCAAGCATTGACATTTAGGTTGGGAGGTGGAATGGGGTATAAAACGCCCACCGTTTTCACCGAAGATGCAGAACGGGTGCAATTTAGAAATGTATTGCCCATAGATATAGATCAAACTGATCTTGAAAGATCCATAGGAGGTAATTTTGATATAAATTATAAATGGATACCATTTCCGGGCGTAACCATGTCTTTGAACACCTTACTTTTCTATACTAAAATAGATGACCCCATGGTATTGGAATTGGATAATGGAGGTTATTATACATTTTACCAGCCAGATGGATATGTGGATACCCGTGGTGCCGAGGTGAACTTGAAGGTGAAGTATGGAGATTTTAAATTGTTTACGGGATATACCCATGCCAATGTAAAACAACATCAAGATGGGGTTGTTACCGATTTTCCATTGGTGGCAAAACATCGACTGAACAATGTGTTGATGTATGAAAAAGAAGAGAAATTTTGGGTAGGCCTGGAAGCTTATTATTATAGCCCGCAACAATTAAGCACAGGAGGAACAGGACAATCCTATTGGATAATGGGCTTAATGAGTGAAAAGAAATTTGGTGAGAATTTTTCGATTTTCCTGAATTTTGAAAACTTTTTGGATACTCGTCAAACACGGTTTGATCAAATATATACCGGAAGCTTGAACGATCCACAGTTTTTAGATATTTACGCGCCAGTAGATGGCTTTGTGGTGAATGGCGGTGTAAAAATTAAAATTTAACCAAACCTAGTTTAATGGAATAAAGCTGCCTAAAATGTGCCGAAATGCGTCTCTGAAATAAGTTCAGGTTGATGTAGATCGATTTTTAGGCAGCTTTTTTTTCAAATATTGATATTAAGATACACGGAGAACCTACTTTTGACTTCTACTTTTCCATTGTTCAGGTCCTGTGAAATTGGTAGCATGGCAGAAACACCAAGCGCATATTGGTTGTAATTCACCTCGGTGCCCAATTTGCCAAAAAAAGCATTTCCCCCGGTATCGGCTACCTCTAAGCCATATTCTTCATTTTTGTCAAAATACTCACCACCAATACCAAGTTGTGGGGTTAACGAGAAATTAGTCCCAAAATAATAGGTTTTGTATGTGTTGAGGGCATAATTAAATTGATTTCCAAAATGATATTCTTTGTCATTTTTGGACTTTATGGTGTAATTGGCCATTACTGACAAGCCCCAATTTCGATGGGTAATGCCATAATTGGCCGCCAACAAATAATCCCAGCTGCCTGTCCCCAATTGAAAACTGGGGTTAACACTGCCTTCAAGGTTTGCTTCATCAAATTTGCCCGTGGGCATTTTAACTCCACCTCCCAATTGCAAGGTGTGTTGTGGTTTGATTGAAATGATGCTATCGGAGGTTTGTTTCAGTATTTGATAGAACCCTAGAATGGTGGCGTCACCCATTCCGTCAATGTGCTGTTCCGTGTTATCTGCAAATTCCCTGGAATGGAACTGATAGGGGAGTACGGCATTGACTATAAACCGTTCTCCAAGCGGAACCTGTGTCCACAATTGCAATGTGTTGAAGTGTTCATCGATCCATGGCGAATTGGCAAAAATTCCATCACGGGATTGATAACGCTGGGTGATATATCTAAGTCCGATAAAATTGTTGTTCAATCCGGTTCCAAATCCCATACTCCCTCCATTTCCGCTACAACCGCAAGTATCGCAAAAATCATCGTACATCAAAGTGGTAGATGTGGTTTGTGGACTTGGTCCTGTGGGTATTTCGTTGGCTGCGCCAGCGTGCATTCCCAAGATCAATAAAAAAGAAACTGTTATATAATTTTTCATAAGTTAATATTCGGCGAATCGTTCGTCATTAATAAATTCCTCATCGGTAAGGGTGTTCAAAAAGGCAATCAAGGCAAGTTTTTCAGTATCGTTTAAAGAAATTCCCAGACCTTCTTCAGTTTTGAGCAGGGGATCCAAAGTGGAGGAGTCCTGTACGCCATTTTGATAGAAGTTCAACACGGATTCCAAACTTCCAAACCTGCCATCGTGCATATAAGGGGCGGTAAGAACAACATTTCTTAAACTGGGCACCTTGAACTTGTAATTGTCGTCGGTACTCCCACTTACCAAGGCCCTGCCCAAATCATCGATGTTTGGATTTGGCGGGAGACCATTGTTCCTGAAACTTCCATCGGAAAATAGGTCGGTGGTATGGCAACTAGCGCACTTTTCATTAAAAATGGACAAACCTTGGAGTTCCTGTTCGGTCAATGTAACTCCATCTTCATTGCGTACATATTTGTCATATTTGGAGTTGTAGGATACCATCATCACCATGAACTGTGCAATGGCTTTTAAAAAGTTTTCGTGATTTACGCCACCTTCCTCAAATGCAGCATCGAATGCTTTCTGGTAATCACTGTCCGCCTGTAATTTTTGAAGAACACCGATCATGGTTTCTCCCATTTCCACTTCATTGGTAATGGGAATAATGGGGAACAGGTCCAGATGACTGGTAGCTCCGTCCCAAGCAAACTCAGAGAAAAAGGCCATATTGGCAATGGAAGGTGCGTTCCGGGTCCCTTCCAGATCATCTATTCCATGGCTAAATTGGTGTCCATGGTGCGTAAAGGAATAGCGCTGTTCGTGACAAAAGCCACAAGAAATGAAACCATTGGAGGATAACTTCCCATCGTAGAACAATTTTTTCCCTAAAGCAAAGCCGAATTTGGAGGGAGGGTTTTCTTCTATATCATATACCATTGGAGGAAAGTTTGAGGGAACGGTAACGGCTAACCTCTCATCTTGTTCCACCTCAATGTATTCAGTATCGTCATTACAAGAGCCCAATGCCAAAAACAATGGAACCCATAATAGATATTTCATAACATTACTTGGTTTTAGGGTTAAGGGCTGCCCTAAATGGACAGCCCATAAACTCATTTAGTGGGAACTGCCGTCTCCATTGTGAACATGGTCCACAGAGAACATATTGGAGATGTTCTCAGCAATTTTGGGTGAGTTTTCCCCATCTACCATAATGACTGCCTTTTCGGTTAAGGACATCTTATTGGTGCCATCAAGAATGGCACTGGCATCCACAACCAGATGTATTATGGGTGACATATCATCACTGACCAAGGCTTCGGTTCCCAAAGCCAAAGAGGTCTCTTTATAATTGTCCAAGCTAGATCCATGGCTGCCCACGTGAATTTTAAAATTAGTGGCATCGGTGACCGTGGCCGAGGTGAAAGTACCTTCATAATTCAGGAACTTGTAGCCTGCTTGCCAGGCCCACATCATATCACTTTCTTCTGCTTTTGAAAGAAAGACACCTTGTCCTTCGGCACCTTGAAGGTATTTTTCTTGATCTACCCCAATCCCGAAGGTCAGTGAAGTATATCTTCCCGCAGGGATATTTGTAAGAACAATCTCCGTGCTGCCAGTTTCTTCACTGGTGATAAAATAACTATCGTCCTTAGGATAGGTGAAAACGTTACCATCTTCGTCGGTCAATCTAAAGTTACTTACGATGTAGTTCAAACGACTGACTGTAAGTGTCTCGTTCTGTGAATTGGTATAGCTTGAAGCGGATAACAGAAGGTCGTCACCAGCCATACTGTTGTCAAATTCGATTTTGACCTCTCCCGTTCCGGTTAGGTCCATGGTTCCGTCATCGTCGCTGCTACAAGAGGCTGCAAAAACAACTAGGAACAAAAATGCTGATATTTTATAAAATGATTTCATGGTTGATTTCAATTATGATATTATGGGAAGCCCAAAAAGTTGAATATAGAGCCCCCTTTGTTAAAAATGATTTAATGAATAGGTTTTGCCTTTTAATGTAAGGGCAATTGAAAAACTATGGCGTACAAAAGTATTCCCCAACATAAATTGGGAAGTGGCCAAGTTTGTTAATTGGAATCAACAGTTGGGAGGGTGAAAAATAGGGTCGATGAATCGTTTTGGCTCCCCGGCGGATAGGTCGGGCAAACCATTTTTTTTGTGAAATTTTGTTTGAAAATCTATGAGAAGGATTTCAACAAAACCTATTGGATATTCCTTTAGATCTATAGCAGGTAGATTTTGTTGCTTTTCATTTTGCTCTTCTTGCAACATTTTGGCCAGATAGCACTTTCCATTACAATTGAGCATGGGCTTGTCTTTGTTGATGCAAAGGTATTCTGCTATATAATCTTGGTTCACCACATATTCGAATACGGGCAATACCGGCTTGACCATTGCCACCAGGTATAGGAAGACGAAAAATATGGATGACCCTTTAACTGTCAAGGAAGATTAAATATTTGCAGCCAAATATAAGAAGATTTTTTACATGCCCATTTATAAATGGACATACAAATATATCATTGGAAAGATATATTTTTCATATTTCCATGTTTCCTTTTTTAGTGGTTACAGGGAATTGTTCTCGATGTATGCTTGAAATTTTTCTTTATGTTGGTCGGAAATCAAATTGGTTTTGTTGGTCGCTGCTTGCGATAGTGCGTCCGTATAATCTATCATGGCTATGTTGCCAGCATCCAATCTGGCCTTGGCACGTTCAACTTCTTTTTCGGATGCCGTCAAGTTGTTTTCTGCCACTTCAATGTTTTCTTTATTGTAGAGTATTTGGAGGTATGCTTCCAAAATGCTCAAAGAGATATTGTTTTTGGCTTCCTCCACGTAAAGTTCATTCTGTTCTACTAATAGTTTGTTTTATGGTATTGTTCATTTGATTTCCATTGTACAAAGTCACAGAAGTGCTTAATTGCAAGTTGGTGGAATTTAATTGTTCTGATACAAAATCACTGGTAATCGGATCAATAGATGAACCCCATGAGAAATTCTGTGAGGCACTATTGCTCAAGTTTGGTAATTTGGCATATTTGGATTGGGTGAGATTAACTTCGGAACTGTTCATTCTCAATTCCACTTGTTTTATAGTAATGTTGTTTTCCAATGTATAGTTTATACAGTCCTCTAGGGACCAAACTTTTTTGACAATCAAGGAATCTGGTTCTTGTGCCTTGAGAAATAGTCCGGTGAAAAGAAAGGATAGTATGATATGAATCTTCATTGTGATACATTTTATATCCAAAATTCTATCATAAACTCTCTGTATTCCGATCTAATAGATGTTCGAGGTAAATTATTCTACAAACCATGAAAAGTAATCGACGAATTTTTTTGGATATGTTTTTAGTGCTACAGTAAAGAGGGGAGAGGTGTATCAAACCTGTTGCTGTTTAGCGCTTTATAAGATTTTGTTAATAACCCGTTGAAAAATGATTTTAAAAGCTACACTGGGCGGCTTTTTTCCGAAACCCTTATTCTACGTTTGTTCCCATCGATTTTTGTTATTCAAAAATGCAAATGTTGATAATTGTGTTAAGAACCTGATCGGGCTAACTGAAAATCAAAGTAAAGAAAATGTGAATTTTACACTCAAGCTATTTTTTACAACTCCAAACCGTTTTCTTCATGCAGATTACTCACATAACTAAGAGGGACTTTAGTACGCAAGAATTTGATTTACACAAGATTACCAATGCAGTCTTGAAGGCTATGACAGCTGTAGAGCATGGTCAGATAACCGATGCGCAGACCATCGCTGCCAACGTAAACCGAGAACTGCTAGAGCGAAAAAGCCTGGATGAACATTATTTGCCCACGGTTGAAGAAGTTCAAGATGTAGTAGAAAATGAACTTATGGACAGTAAGTTCCATGATGCAGCAAAAGCGTATATTATTTACAGAAATAAAAGGGCTCAAATGCGTGAGTCCGATATTTTTGAGAAGCGCATCAATTTGAAGCCTTACGAGTATCCGCAATTGTATGAGTATGTTCCGGCAATAAGACATTCCTATTGGATACATACTGAATTTAATTTTACCAGCGATATCCAAGATTTTAAATCCGGATTGTCCGAGGTGGAACGCAGTGCCATAAAAAATACAATGCTTGCTATTTCCCAGATAGAAGTAGCGGTTAAAAGCTTTTGGGGTGATATTTATCATCGTATGCCCAAACCTGAAATAGGTTCGGTAGGTGCAACTTTTGCAGAAAGTGAAGTACGCCATCATGATGCTTATTCACATCTTTTGGAAATTTTGGGGCTGAATCAAGAGTTTGAGAACCTGAAGAAAAAACCTGTAATCATGAAACGGGTGCAGTATTTGGAGACTGCACTTAAAAATGCAAAGAGTGAGAATAATAAGGAGTATGCAGAATCTATTTTGCTTTTTTCCCTTTTTATTGAGCACGTATCATTGTTCTCCCAGTTTTTGATTATTATGGCATTCAATAAACATAAGAATGTCCTTAAGGGAATTTCCAACGTGGTGGAGGCTACTTCAAAAGAAGAACAGATACATGGCGATTTTGGTATCGATGTGATCAACATCATCAAAAAAGAACATCCAGAATGGTTCGATGATGCATACAAGGCCATGATCCAAGATATATGCGAGAAGGCATTTGAAGCGGAAAGTAAAATAGTGGATTGGATCTTTGAAGAAGGAGAATTGGACTTCTTGCCCAAGAACTTGGTCAATGAATTCATCAAGAACAGATTTAACAACTCATTGGAAAGCATTGGGATTTCCAAAATATTCGATGTCGATCAAAAACTATTGGAGCAAACAGAATGGTTTGATGACGAGATCATAGGGACAAAACATGGTGACTTTTTTGTAAAGAGATCCATCAACTATAGTAAAAGAACACAAAGTATAACTAGCGACGACCTTTTTTAAATTATGGAGAAGAGAACACAAACTACCCAGGTCACCGACCATAAGCAGGATGACAAAACACAAGAACTTGTAAATGCAAGAAAGGATACCTTATCTAAGCTCAAGAATGAAGAGGGCAAGGGATTCAAATGGTTGAACGAGTATAGCCGAAAGTTTTTGGCCTCTGGATACCTTACCGAAGGAGTTAGCCCAGAGGAACGTATCCGAGAAATTGGTGATAGAGCTGAGGAAATTCTTCAAATTCCAGGATATTCAGATAAGTTTTATGGTTATATGTCCGAAGGGTTTTTCTCTTTGGCTTCTCCGGTGTGGTCCAATTTTGGAAAAAAACGTGGGTTGCCCATAAGTTGCTTTGGGTCACATATTGATGATGATATGGGTAATATACTATATACCCAATCTGAGGTCGGAATGATGTCGAAACTCGGTGGTGGAACATCGGGATACTTTGGTAAAATAAGGCATAGAGGTGCTCCTGTTAAAAATAATGGTCAAGCTTCCGGAGCAGTTCATATTATGCAGTTGTTCGAATCCATGGTCGATGTGGTAAGTCAAGGTTCGGTGCGTCGTGGTCGTTTTTCTCCATATCTGCCAATCGATCACAAGGATATCATGGAGTTTTTGGAAATCGGTACCGAAGGTAATCCTATCCAACAATTGACACATGGTGTGACCGTAACCAATCAATGGATGCAGGAAATGGTCGAAGGTGATGTGGAAAAAAGGACGGTTTGGGCAAAAGTATTGCAACGTAGGGGTGAAATGGGCTACCCTTATGTGTTTTTCTCCGATAATGCCAATGATGGTGCTGCGGATGTTTATAAAGATAAGAATCACCGAATTCATGCCAGTAACTTGTGTACGGAGATTATGTTGCCATCCAATGATGACTGGTCTTTTGTTTGTGTGCTTTCCAGTATCAATTTGATGCATTATGATAAATGGAAAAAAACAGATGCCGTGGAAACCATGGTACATTTCTTGGATGCCGTTATCACCGAGTTTATAGAAAAACTGGAAGTATATAGAGATTCTTCCGATAGGGAAGACCGACAAACCTTCCTATTTATGGAAAGAGCATATAATTTTGCCAAGCAAAACCGTTCATTGGGCTTGGGAGCATTGGGTTGGCATTCTTTGTTGCAATCTAAAGGGTTGGCATTCAACAGCCAGGAAGCTTACAATTTGAACAGTGAGATATTCAAAGAAATCAAGGAGCGTTCGTACAAAGCGTCTGAGCAATTGGCTGAGCGTTTTGGTGAACCAGAGGTTTTGAAGGGGTACGGAAGACGAAATGCGACATTGAACGCTATTGCACCGACCACTTCATCTGCTTTTATCTTGGGGCAGGTATCACAAGGTATCGAGCCAATTTGGTCCAATTGCTATGTAAAAGATATCGCAAAAATCAAGGTGACCATCAAAAACCCGTTCTTGATGGATTTACTTGATGAAAAAGGACAGAACACATCAGAAGTTTGGAAAAGTATCCGCGACATGGATGGTTCCGTTCAACACCTGGAGTTTTTAACTGAAGAAGAGAAAGCGATATTTAAAACGTATTCGGAATTAGATCAGTTGGATATTGTGTACCAAGCTGCGAATAGGCAGAACCATATAGATCAAGGACAATCGGTGAATATTATTGTTCATCCCGATATGCCAACAAAAGATGTGAACAAGATTCATGTAACTGCTTGGAAACTGGGGTTGAAATCGTTGTATTATCAACACAGTATGAACGCTGCTCAAAAATTCAAACAAAAGAAAGATTGTGCTAGCTGCGAAGCGTAAAAATCAGATTTAATCAATTAAAAAAGGAGGTTCGAATTATCGACACCTCCTTTTTTTTGCAACTAACTAGAAAAGATTTTAGATTATTTTAATGTCCACGGAGGTTCTACCTTGCCATCCGGTTTCATCCGTTACGGAGTATGCACAATGGTAGTCACCGACATCAGCATCTTCGGGAATGGTGATGCTGATACTGATTTCATATGAGGAACCACCTTCGGTTATCGAAAAGTTTTCCATATAGATCATTGGGTTAACTGCATTTTTAAGGTCTTCCAATTCACATTCGATTCCCTGATTGTCATGGGTGTGATGGTCAAAATTGTGGTGGATGTCCAAGCTATATGCTGTCAGTGCTTCATTGTCCGTTGCTAAGGCCCTAAATATATAGGTTTGACCTCTTTCCAGTACTTCACAAGCCTGTGGAAATCCGTCAGTATAATTTAAAGTAATACTGGGCTTCTCTTCATCAATATCGGAGCCATCACTACTGGAACAGGATACTAGGAATAAAAAGAGAAGACAGAAATAGGAATATTTAATTTTCATTTTCATTGAATTTTTATTTTAAAAGTAGCCACAGCGTTTAAAAAACGCTGTGGCTGTTTTTTAAACTAGGAGACTGTTACATCGATATGATCATCAAATTCATGGATATTCCCGTCTTCATCCTCGATGGTAAAAATAATGTGGTATTCTCCAGCTGGAGCAGTATCTGGAACATCTATATGTTTATGGAACTCTGCTTCGGTCAGCCCGTGGAATCCTTCGGAATAAACGGTCTCTGAATCCCATTCCACTTCACCTTCAGCTAATTCTAGACCATGGGCATGAACATCCACAGTAATTTCATGGATTCCATTGACTGCATCAATTAAAAATTCCACATGAAAATCACTTCCTCTGACCACGGTTTCATCCATTTCAAAACCACTGGTTGTTATGGGGTCTAAAATATCTATATGACCTTCGATCTCAGTGCTGTTTCCCAGTTCATCCGTTACAGTCAAAGTGATATGATATTCTCCTGCAGGGATATCGGATGGAATATCGATATGCTCATGGAATGTTGGGTTGATAACGAGCAAAGAGGCGTCTGTAAAGGTTTGTTCTAAATCCCACTCTACTTCCCCTTCACCAAGTTCTAAGTCATGAGCGTGTATGTCCAAGGTGATACTGCTAACAACTCCCTCTGCTGTAATTTCTGCTTCAAGGTGAAGGTCAGAACCTTTATAGGCTACCTGATCTGTGGAGTGGTCACTACCTTCTCCATATTCAAAATTGGAAATTACTGGGGCGGCAACGGCATCAGCACCCTCGTCGTCGTCGCTGCTACAGGATTGTAGAACAACTCCTAAAAATGCAATAATTGCTAATGGTTTAAAAAATGATTTCATTTTACTTCTGTTTTTGGTGTTAGACTTCATTTGATTCATTTAAAATGGAATGGTCATCGAAATGGATAGGTTCCTGCCAGGTTCAGGAACTTCGATGAGCCGGTAAAAACTGGTATGATCGTAGAATTCGGTATTGAATACATTATTAAGTTTTATGCGTAATTGCGATGGATTTTTATTGTTGAACAATTTTATATCGGCCATAGCGGACAGGTTGAATACTTGATAGCCTTCTGTTTTTTCTTCTGGTGGTACAATTTCATTTTGAGCCGCCGTTACCCGATAATCCACTCTAATCTTAGGTGCACGTAAGAAGTATACATCCTGGAACTGATAGTTTGCCGAAAGCAAGGTGGATAGAGGAGGAGTAAAAGGTAGAGTGAAATCCTTTTTGGGGCCGCTCATTTGTCTGGAATACACATATTCCACAGAAGCATCCAAACGCAAAGCATCTGTTACATTGGAACCTATGCGCGCCTCTCCACCAAAACGTAAGACCTCGTTTTGTGTGTATTCGTATATCTGCAAAGTTTCATAATAGTTTGATGTGGGGTTGAGATAGATGTAATTTTCAAAATAGTTGAAAAAAGGACTTACCCCAAAATCAAAGAGGTCGGTAGAATGATCGATATCGAAATCTAGTTGATAGGATTGTTCTGGATCTAAATCAATATTGCCACGTTCATAACGATACATGTGATAATTGACACCATCCGATGCAAGTTCGTTTGCTAACGGCATCCTGAAGCTTTTACCAAGATTGATTTTGTACGTGGTATTCTTTTTAAGGTAGCTCAATCCTATGGAAGCGCTCAGGTTTCCAAAATCCAGATTTCTCTTTTGTGCCCGTTGTAAATATACGGATGAGGTGGTCCCATCATCATTGCTTACAGTGGACGGGAACCAATCGGTGTAAGCCATGGTCTTCATTAACCCTACATCGTACCTAAGGCCCCCTTGTAAATGTAAATTTTCATTAATCTTATAATGGTCAAAGGCGAAGATGCCGGCAACAAATCGCTCGTATGCTGGAATCAAAAAGCCCCAACCGCCAATATTGTTATTCTGATATTCAGTGTTCACCCCGAGGACGATGTCGTGTTTTCCATTAGGCTTATAGGTGTCCTTTAGATTAAGGGAATAGGTGTTTTTGGTAAACACTCTTTCCTTGCTATCAGGAGGTGTTGGCATGTAGCCATGGGGAACAGGCTCTGAATGTTCTTCTCTTTGGTTGTTTTGGAATCCTAAATCCAATTGTATGGTGTGTAACCCTTTGTAAATTGTAGTATTATTGGTAATCTTAAAGTGATTTACGTTATGATAAGGAAGGTCTACATCCCGGTCAGAGCTGTCATAATCAATCGAAGATGACCTTACCTCCAAGCCATGGGCGTTGGCAAAAAAGCCGTTTTTTGCATTTACATTACTAAAAAATGTCTCTGATTTAATATGATCGGAAACATAGCCCAGACTGAAACTGGCATCGGCTTCCATGCCCGCGGTATTCCTAAGGTGGTTTTCATGGAGGTCAAAAATGTAACCCTCGTAATAAATTTTATCAGTAGGTACTTTATAATCACCATAATCACGGTAGGTAATTCGTCCTCGGTAGAACCAACTTTCTTTTCTTCCTTGGATTCCAGTGGAGATTCCCAGAAGATTGTTATTGGTCTCGCCCAACAGGTTCACTTCGCCATCAAATGAGTTGGGCATTGGTACTTTTGGGGGCTGAATGTCTACAACACCAGCAATAGCATCTGAACCATATAATAAAGAAGCGGGTCCTTTTATAATTTGAATGTTATCTATTCCATATTGGTCTATTTCCAGTCCATGATCATTCCCCCATTGTTGAGCTTCATGCTTAATGCCGTTTTGCACTACACTAACTCTATTAAATCCCAGTCCCCTAATTACTGGTTTGGATTGCCCAGACCCAATGGATATAGTGCTTACCCCAGGTATTTTCCGTAAAGTTTGCATGAGGCTGTTCTCACGGTTGTTTTCTAAAAACTCTTTGGATACCCCTATCGAAATCGTGGAAAGCTCTTGGGCTTTCCTTTTTTCGCTCTTTCCCAACAGTTCAACTTCTTCCAAATTGGTAACTGCTTCTTTTAATCTGATGGTTACATTGTCAATGTTTTGATTAACCGCTATGGTAAATTTTTCCTTCATATAACCAATGTGTGAAATTTCAAGAGAGTGTGTTCCTTTGGGCACATTTGTTAGCACGAACTCACCATTTAGAGAAGAAATCGCATGTATATTGTTGCCAACAATATTGGCCCCTATAATTGGGTTTTCCGTGGATATATCAACGATTAAACCTTTAACCGTATAAGATTCTTGGGCAGATGTTATTGTACACAAACCGGTGAGCAGCAAAGCAGCTAACATTTTTTTGATCATATTGTAAAAACTGGAAAATTCTTTATTCGCTTCTTTGGTAAGAAGCACTTACGGTTAGGCCTTATTCATTCGATTGCGGTAGAAAAATTAGATAAGTATCCTGGTTAGATGTCAATATTGATGCTCATAATTCATTAAAATGAATGTTAGAGCTTTGAACAAAAACCATTGCCCGAAAGGGTAAAATTAAATACCGAAATAATGAAAGGGATAAATTATACTACAGGGGGTGGCCGACAAAAGAGGTGACTAACGGAAAGTGTTCCGGATGCCTGAAAATTATATTCAGCGCCAAATTCCTTTTGTAAGGCAATTGTGTTGTTTTCTATTATTGGCTCTATGGAATCATTGGTAATTCCTGGCGTATGGCTTTCAGATGCAATATTGTGACATATTTCACAATGATCACGGTAATCGTTGTCGTCAGTATGGGTAAGCGAATGCAAGCCAATAAGCTTCGTTGCCAAGAAAAAGACAAGAAACAAGCAAGAAAGGCTCCTTTTGTGACGAATTTGTTTCATTAAGATGCAAACTTATTAAAAAGATATGTTAATCAAAGTTAAAAAATACCTGGATGATTTAACAAAGAATTATAACGGAGTATTTTTATGATATTCTTATAATATCGACATTGTATCGAAAGAAAAACAAAAATATATGGTTAAAAATGCTTATTCTGTAATTATAATGATGTTTCTTGGATTTGGTTTTGTACATGGCCAACAAAATATTGAGACTGGTCCCATGGCCAAAAACAAGAAAGTTTGGGAGGGTGAATATGAAACCACACCAATAGTGTATAGAACTCGTAAAAAACTCACTGGACCACTTGCTAAAAATGCCCGTCCAGAGCGGGGCAATTATTGGGAGGATGATGCCCAATAAAGGCTAGAGGATTAAAATATAATATTGGCCGGTAGTTTTACATACCGGCCTTTTTTGTGGACTGTTTTAAAAATAATGGAGTTTTTAAATCTGAAATAGCTATTATTATAAGATTTTTCTTTCATCTATTTTCTGTGGTTTCACAACAAAACCAACTTGCCCTACAACATAACTTCCAATTTTTATCCCGTTCTTAATAAGTTTGGTTACGTCTTACCACGTAAGAGGAACCTCATCAACTAAACTATGAACAAACCCCAATCCTCCCTAGTTTCAAGGAGTTTTTTATTGGTAGTTTTTTTTGTGTTCACTTCATTTGGATTGTTGCACTCACAATCCTGCGTGGTCAATGCAGGCTTAGATCAATCTTTTGACCAGACCGACTCAGTATTTTTAAACGCAGATACTCCGCCAGTTGGAATTGGAACTTGGGTGCAACTATCAGGCCCAACATTGGTGACTTTTGATGATACGAACAATCCCAATACCCAAATATTCAACATTGAACTCGGAACTTATATTTTTGAATGGTCGGTTTCGGATAGCACATGCGATACAGCTTCGGATACTACCGGAATTACCATTGAAGGTGTTGACCTGGAATTGGAATTGGTGGCCAGTAATTCATTGCCAAATATTGGTGATGTTGTCACTTTTACCATCAACCTTAGCAATTTAGGTGATGTGGATGCCACAGGGGTGGCCATTGAAAATTTGGTTCCCTCTGGTTTTACAGGTATTACTGCAATTGACAATGGAGGTACTTTTAGCTTTATTACAGATAAGATAACTTGGACCGGAATCAATGTTCCTGTGGGGTCAAATACGGCTTCATTGAGTTTTGATGCGATAGTTTCCACCCCAACCGGTACCATTGGTGAATTCACCCATATTACCGAGGTAGTTTTTACAGATCAATTGGATGTTGACAGTACGCCCAACAATGATGACGGAGACCAAAGTGAAGATGATGAGGACAACCTTACCGCTGCTCCGTTACAGGCCGACCTATCGTTGGTCAAAACGGTTGTTGGAGGCGATTTGTCCCCTTACGTAGGTGAACAGATAAGTTTTGAGGTGTCCATTACCAACGATGGTCCCCACGATGCCACCAATGTTAGGGTCGTTGACCAGTTGTTGTCTGGGTTCAATTTTGTTTCATACGCCGCAACAACCGGCACATACAATCCTACAAACGGCTTTTGGAAGGTGGGAACCTTGGTGAATGGTGATACGGAGACACTTACCATTGATGTTTTGGTAAATGAAACTGGTAATCACACCAATACTTCTCAGATAATAGCCTCGGATGCATACGATATTGATTCAACTCCAGCTAATGGCGTTTCTTCAGAAGATGATCAAGGTGATGTTATCGTGGCCCCGGAGCCACTTATCGACCTATCTCTTACAAAAACAGTTGATAAAACATCCCCATTGGTGAACGATAATGTCAGTTTTACGCTTACTGTTACTAACGATGGTCCAAGCGAAGCCACTTCTGTGGAAGTAACGGACCTGTTGTCTTCGGGCTATACTTACGTGTCGGACAACGGTGGAACGGCCTATAATGAACTCACCGGAATTTGGAACTTGGGGCCGTTGGCAAGTGGAAGTTCCACTAGTCTTAGCATAGTTGCCACCGTAAACGCTTCCGGAGATTACAATAACACAGCAGAGATCACTGGCCATGATCAAACGGATATTGATTCGACCCCAAACAACGATATAATCAGTGAAGATGATCAAGATAGTGTTTCCATTATCCCGGAACCTTTGGTGGATATTGCAGTGACCAAAACCGTTGATGAGCTGATTTCCGAAGTGGGAGAGGAAATAGTTTTTACAATTACAGTTCAAAATGATGGCCCAAGTGATGCTACCAATGTGGTGGTTACCGATGTTTTGGCATCAGGGTATCAACTTAGCAATGCTATACCCTCAGTAGGAACCTATAATGCAACAAATGGGTCGTGGGTTGTGGGCAACCTTGCCAGTGGTGATTCCGAAACCTTGGAGGTTACAGTAGAAGTGCTCTCAACAGGGAATTACATAAATACAGCAGAGCTGACCAATGTTGCTGAAACCGATGTGGATTCCAGTCCAAACAACAACAACGAATTAGAAGACGATCAACAGACCGTTGAACCTATTGTGATTCCGGTTGCAGACCTTCTATTGCGCAAATCTGTGAATATACTTAGTCCTTATGTGGGCGAAGAAGTGATTTTTACCATAAATATTACCAATCTGGGGCCGAGTGATGCATCAGGGGTAGAAGTAATGGACCTGTTACCTGATGGATATACCTATGTTTCCCATGGAGCCACAGCGGGAATTTATAATGAAACCACAGGAATGTGGGTGCTCAATGGTGATTTAGTTGATAGTAGTACAGAAACTTTGTCCATTGTGGCTATGGTAAACAATACCGGGGATTATTTTAATGTTACCGAAGTATTTGTTTCCGATCAATACGATCCCAATTCAATCCCAAACAACAACAATGTTTTTGAAAATGACCAAGATAGCGCAGGAACAACTCCTGTTCCATCCGCAGATTTGAATTTGCAGGTGAATGTTGACAATGAGTTTCCAGACGTTGGTACGCAGGTCACCTTTACCATTACGTTGACCAACGAAGGGCCAAGTGATGCGATCGGTGTTGGAATTGAAACTATATTGCCTGATGGCTTTTCCTATGTTTCGGATGATTCAAGTGGACTGTTCAATCCATCTAATGGGTTCTGGAACGTGGGCAATATCGCTTTGGAATCACAGATAGAGTTGAACATATTGGCAGAGGTGAACCCTACGGGGAATTACACAACCACTTCAGAAGTATTAGGTGCTACTTTTTTTGATGTCGATTCCACGCCAAACAATAATATACTATCAGAAGATGATCAAGACGAACAATCGATCACCCCAAGACAAGTAACTGATATTTCAGCAACCAAAACAGTCAACGATTTAAATCCAGAGGTAGGGGATGAAGTTGTTTTTACGGTTCAAGTAACCAATGATGGTCCCAATGATGCTACGGGATTGGTTATCGAGGATAAATTGCAGAACGGCTACCAATTTGTCTCGGCTACTACATCATCTGGAATCTATGATGAAATTGCAGGTTCATGGGATTTGTCTGCTATTGCCGATGGTTCAACCGAAACTTTGAATGTCAGGGCGATTGTGCTTTCAAGCGGTGAATACAAGAACACGGCAGAACTAATTACGTTGGATACCTATGACCCAGATTCCAGTCCAAACAATAACCTAGGTTCCGAGGATGATCAAGCAACAGTAATTCCAGTTCCCGGTGGACTAAATGATCTGTCACTTTCCAAAACGGTCGACAATGGCCATCCCAATGTTGGGGATGTGGTTCGGTTTGTGATAAACGTGACCAATAATGGGCCATCCGATGCCAAAAATGTTGAGGTCACCGATGTTTTATCATCGGGTTATACTTATCAATCACATACGTCAACTGCTGGGGTCTACGATGTATCAACAGGAATATGGAGTGTGAACAGAACTATTTTGGACCAGGATTCCGAAAGTTTGGAAATTTTGGCCATGGTCAATCCACCAACAGGAACACAAGATGAATATTTGAACGAAGCGTTTATTTCGGCAAGTTTGTATCCCGATCCTGATAGTGACCCATCAATGGGACTTGAAGAAGATGATTTTACCGATGGTATGGTGGATGACGATGAGGCAATGGCTTTTGTGGTGCCTCAAATTACTGATATCGCGATCACAAAAAGTGTGGACAACGCTATGCCGAACATTGGGGATGAGGTTGTTTTTGAGATAACTGTTACCAATCAAGGTGTGGACAATGCGACTCATATTGGTATACAGGAAGAATTGCCGTTGGGCTATCAATTGATTAGTTCGGAAACAACCGTAGGTACATTTGACCCAGAAGCGTTTTTTTGGGAGGTGGAATCCTTATCCGTTTCCGAAACTGCAACATTGTTGCTCACCGTAAAGGTTTTGGATATTGAGGACTACGTGAACAGGGTCAGTTTGGCCTACGTGGACCAATGGGACGTTGATGAGACCAATAATTTGGCCGAAGCTTTTGTGGATCCAAGTTGCTTGGTGGTCTACAACGAATTTTCACCGAACGGGGACGGTGTCAACGACTATTTTAAGATTGATTGTATTTCGAGGTATCCGAACAATTCCCTCCAAGTGTATAACCGATGGGGAAATATTGTTTTTCAAACAAGATCGTATAAAAATGATTGGGATGGTACACCTAATGGGCGCGCCATAGTTCAGCCAGAGGACCAATTGCCAGTGGGCACTTATTATTACGTATTGGATTTGGGTGATGGGTCCGAACCACGAACAGATTGGTTGTATATAAACAGATAAATATGGGGATTGTTTTTACAAAACATATAACAAAGGGATATAGGCAAATTTATTTGTTGCTGTTGGTCCTGTGCTCGGTTTCTATGTATGCACAGCAAGACCCTCAATTCACCCAATACATGTACAATACCATGAGTGTAAACCCGGCCTATGCGGGAAATAATGGGCATTTGACGGCTTTATTGTTGCATCGTTCCCAATGGGTTGGGGTTAATGGAGCTCCAAATACTCAAGTATTGGCGGTGGATTCACCTTTGGAGAATAATCTTGGGGTAGGAGGGATTATTTCCCGGGATGCCTTGGGACCTTCTTCCGAAATAGCAGTGGACGGAAATGTCTCCTACACGATTCAATTGGACAGTGCCAATAACAAACTTTCCTTCGGGATGAAATTGGGCGGTCGCATTTTTGATGTGGATTTTTCCAAAGGACTTACCGAAGATGCAGATGTGGCCTTTCAAAACAATATTAAAAGCAAGTTTTTTCCAACCCTTGGAGCAGGATTGTATTATGATTCTGGCAAGGGATACCTTGGTTTTGCCATACCCAATTTCTTTTCGCAAAAGCATTACGATGGCGAGGAACAAGAAATAGCCGCAGAACGGTTACATTACTATTTTATAGGTGGGAAGGTGGTGGATTTGACTCCTGATGTAAAGTTAAAGCCCGCTTTCTTTGTGAAATGGGTGCCAGGTGCCCCAATGATTGCCGATGTTTCGGTAAATGCAATGCTCAAGGAAACCTTCACTTTTGGGCTGGCTTACCGCTGGGATGATTCTTTCTCTACCTTGTTGGGAATGCAGATCAATCCGAATTTTAGTGCAGGCTACGCTTATGATCTTACTACATCCAACTTGGCAGGCTATACGGGTGGCTCACATGAGCTGTTTGTTCGGTACGAGTTCAAATCATCTACAAAACAGAAAGAAGCACCCACATTTTAAAGGTTGAAAGGAGCCTCTTCGGTTAAAGAAAAATTCTGCGGCCAGAAATAGTGGTTATCTTTAGCATGGCAAACAAATGTATGGCCAGTAAAATTGATCTACTATGGAGAGGAATGAACTGTACCCCATCTTTTTAAAGGTATCGAATTTGAACGTGCTCATCGTTGGTGGAGGCAATGTAGGTTTGGAAAAATTGACATTTTTGTTAAAGTCGAGCCCTAATGCCCAAGTACAAATGGTGGCTCCGGAGTTTTTGTCAGACACCTTGGAACTGGGCGAAAAACACAATGTAGAAATAACGAAAGATGTTTATGCCGAAAAGTTTTTGAAAGGAAAACACTTAGTAGTGGCCTGTACTGACAATCCTGAAGTGAACGAGCAGGTGTATCATGATTGTCGAGAACGGAGTATATTGGTTAATGTGGCGGACAATCCACCGTTCTGTGATTTTTATATGGGCGGCATCGTGACCAAGGGCAATGTAAAAGTTGCTATATCCACAAATGGTAAATCCCCCACTACTGCAAAACGTTTACGTCAATTTTTTGAGGACGTTCTTCCCGAAAACATAGACGACCTTGTAAACAACCTAAACAAATACCGCAAAACCTTGAAAGGTGATTTTGAACAAAAGGTAGATGCTTTGAACGAATTCACAAAAGGGTTGGTGAACAAGAAAGATTGAATATTATAAACGCTTCATTGCTTCTATCAGATCATCTTTTTTTCTTGGTGAAATGTTTACTTGTAAATCATTATTCATTATCACATAGCCCCCATCCGACTTGATATATTTTTTCACTTTTTTTAAATTGATGACATAGCTATTGTGAACACGCATAAATTGATGTTCTGACAACAGGTTTTCGTACTCTTTTAAGTGTTTGCTCACCAATAGAGTGTTATTGTCTTCCAGAATAAAACCAGTGTAAGAACCATCTGCTTTACAAGCTATAATGTCATCAATTGCGATAAATTCCATGCCGGCAGTAGTGGCCAAACAAATTTTTTCGGGTCTGACATTTCCTCTTGAAATGCTTTGCATTAAAGTGTCCAATTGTTCTCTGTAAACATTAGTGTCCATTCGTGTTCTGGCTTTTTCTACCGATTGTTGAAGTTCATCCAAATCAATTGGTTTAAGGAGGTAGTCAAGAGAACTGAATTTTATGGCCTTTATCGCATATTTTTCAAAAGCCGTTGTGAAAATTACTTCAAAGTTTGGGTCTTTTATTTTATCCAAAACATCAAATCCAACTCCAGATTGAAGTTCAATATCCAAGAAAACGATATCCGGACTATAAACGGACAAAACCTTTATTGCTTCTTCAACGGAGTCCGCCATTGCTATGACCTGGACATCTTTACAAAATTCTTCCAACATAGATTTTAAGGTTTCCCTGCTATGTTTTTCATCTTCGATAATAACTGCTTTTAAAATCATAGGGTTATTTTAAGGGGTTATGAATTCGTATAATTATTTTGGTTCCGCTGGGTTGATTGTCAGAATCGTATTTGTCCACAATTTCTATTGAATTTCTATTTTTATTATCTATATCAAGCATTTCTAACCTTTTTTTGGTGATGCCCATACCGCGTGATTTATGCTCTTCGTTTCTAAATATAGTTGTTTTAGAGTGTCTTCCAATTCCATTGTCTTCTATTTCAACAATATAGTGGTCATCATTATTTAGAAATCTAAGGCTTATATTTTTTTTGCCTACTTTTTTGCCGATTAGACCGTGAATCAAGGAATTTTCAACAAAAGGCTGAATGAGCATTAAAGGAATTTCCACACTTTCGATATCGAGCTCATCATCTATGGTTATAGAATAGTTGAACGAGTTGTCGAACCTTAGAGCTTCCAGTTCAAGATACGATTTTAACAAATTGATCTCTTCCTTAAGTGTTGCTGTTGCCATATGGGAACTCTCAAGTATATTTCTGGTCAGTTTCCCAAATTTTGAAAGATAACTTAAGGCGGATACTTTGTTGTTATTTAGAATTAAGTGTTGAATTGAGTTTAGCGAATTGAAAATAAAATGAGGGTTCATTTGAGCTCGCTTGATACTTATCTCTTTCATCGAGATTTCTTTTTGCAAAGTCAATTTGTCCTCATAACCAAGCTTGATCTTGTAGGCAAGCCCCAAAGAAAAAATAAAAATTTCTATAGTGGAGCCACCCATCATATAGTATTTATTGAATGTGAACAAATAGCCCAATGCACCAATCATATAAATAAATGACCCCGCTACTATAAACGTTACAAGTATATCTTTTGCTTTATACAATAGATACGTCATAGAAAATAGCCCAAAAAGCGTCATTAGACCTCTTTGAAAATTTAGAATGCTTCCTTGCTCAATATAAAAACCGGAGAAATAAGTAAAACCATGTGATAATATCAACAAAACCAAAATTATCACAACAATGTTGATTATGATGTTGAGTAAAGGATAGTGCTTAGAGGTATTTAGATATAGCTTGGAAAATAACAGGTAAAATAGGTTGATCAGTATTTGTGAAACAAGTACAGTCCAGAAACCTATTTTACTTTCTGATAGGAATCGTAATGAAGGTATGTTGGCTGCTGAAAGATAAATTGCAGAGAAAAATACGTATAGGGAGTAAAACAGAAATTCAGTTTTTTTTATGTTTAGGTATACTACAATAAAGGTCAAAAAGAGAATTGAACAAGCACCAAAATATAATATGGATGGAATTATTTTTTTTACTTCCTGTACCGTGTAATAGGTAGTGTAAAATCGATTGGAATCATTGGATAGATAGCGGAAAGGCAACGTGTAAGTAGTCTTAAAATGCATTTGAGCTTTTACATACAAATATCTGCCGGAAATTAGATTCTGTTTTTGAAATGGAAAGCCATTGGGGTAGAAAAAAGAAGAATCTTTTTCATTACCGTCAAATTGCCCGAAAGCTTTTTGTTTTAGTGTGTTTTCAGTCATGTAATATAAAGTAGCCTCACTAAAAACAGCTGTTCTAAGACGCCATATTTTTTGGGTTGTTAAAGTGTCAAGCTCATCTTTAAAATCAATACGAATCCAATAGGAGGCATTAAGATCGTCCATTGATTTATTAGTAAATGGAGCGAAGGTATATTCATCTTTAAGGATATCCTCAATTCCTAACTCGTTGGCCTTGTCTTTTAAAAAATAAGAGGGAACTTCCTTTGTTTTGCGATCAGCAGAAAGATTTTGTGCAGACAGTGTGTTAAATTGGATTCCAAAAACTATAAAAGTATAGGTCCAAAACACTATATTTTTAAAGGAATATAATCGTACTCCAAACATTTGTAGAATCGACTTAAAACAATGATAAACTTTTAAAATAATGATTTGCTCATTATTTAGAGACCTTAGTTTGTTTATCATTTGAAGCATTGACAGGGTTATATTTTATGGAGATTATTTGTAAAGATTTTTCTTTCATTTATTGGGGAATTTGATTATTATTTATATATTTGATTAATTGGCACATCTATTTCTTACCATTGGATTAAAAAAAGTGTAATAATCATTACTGCATATTTTTGGTTACAAATTATTTTGTTGCATAACTTAGATATGGCAATTATGTATAATTTTGCCTGTTTAAAATAATCATTTTTGGGGGAAGAGTTAATTGTATATCTCAAAATCTTGTCATTCGCTTTCCTAAATTTCTGATCAAAGAGAGTTTTCCCGATATATAAGGACGAAAAACAACTCACCATTTTCTTTTCTTATGATAACTGTTGCGCAGCATAACCCCATACTTGCTTTCAGCTGAAGAAATTACTAATGGTGAGTTTTATTGATATGTTATGATATTATATTTTGGGCTACACCGTCTTCATCGCCAGAATCGAAGACATGAACATTAAAGTCCATAGTGCAGCCCAATATTTATATTTCTCAATGGTTAAATCTACATTGTCTAGATTTAAAATGTAACAGCAATTTGATGTAGATAGGGTTTGAGTTCATGGATAGCCATTTTGAGTTCATTTAAGTAAATTACATAAGCAGTTTTAAGTAAAATAGAACCCCCTTTTTAAGGGAGAATCCTACTTTACTTTTGCAGGGGGACACTAATTATTTCATGAGTTTGATTTATGGTTAAGCTGTATTGGATAATTCATGTTCTTTACGATGCATTTTAGATAGGTTATGAAATTGTTTATTGGGTATTCTTGCAATATAATGTCCTTTAAAATCAATGGATGTGATGTTGCTGAAATAACCCAGAACATCCTCGTAATCATTTACATTAATGCCTGATTTTTTTAAATTTTTGTGTATGAGGGATCCATTTGATCTAACGTCCCAATCACCATTTATTCTTTTATCTTTTGATTTAATGATTAGAACCTTCAGTTTCTTCAAGTGCCATGTTGGAATATAAAAATTTGATACTCCATCCTTAACGGATTTAAAGGTTACATAAACTTTCCCTACATTTTTATAGACATTTACCTTATAGCCCATTGTGGCATTGTTAAGAGGTAGTTTTAAACAGGATTCATCCGATTCCAAATAAAACAATATTGGATTGTTATTCAGTATTTCTTCGGTTATCTGTGGAACATCCAAAGTAATGGACCAACCAGGCAGTTGCTCTCTAATATCAAATGATAGTAACTCCACCGTATTCTGAGTTTTTGGTTCGTATAACTCTCCATGCCTTTTTGTTGTGGTAGCAGATCTTTTTAAAAGATATAAAGGATACCCTATGATTATAAGTGCACATAGCAATGTCCAAATGATTGTTAATAAATGCATGATGATTGTTTAAATTAAAAATATGGGAACTTTAATTATTGTTCAAATAACGAAGAATAATTGAAGTTTTGACCCATGAATAGACGGATGCATGTTCTGAATTGACGGATGAAAACATATCGATTAAATGCTCATTTCTACTGACGAAATGCATCTCGACGGGTCAATAATTGATAGTGCATGGTTGGTTCTCAAATAAAACCTATTCGAGTTTTGTAAATAATAGGTTTTTAATGTCCAGAATGGGCCATTAATTATTGAATCAACTTTCAAAAGCACTATTCTTTATTGGTTTTATCCATTTGACCAATGACTCCCATTACATCATAGTTTGCAATTTTTCTCGTGCTGTAATTTCTTTTTATGTGATTGATGTAAGTATGAATCTCTAAAGTGTAGTAGTTCTCTAATTCAAAAACCGGATCTTTTGCGATTTCAATACTGTCATTTATTTTCATTTTTCCATAAGCTCTGGCATGGTACACAATTTTGTAGTTATTCGTATCTGTGTCGACCCATTCAATGGTCACTTCAATAAAATCATCCATACGCTCCCTTAGTTTGTAGGAGGCGTGTTTTGGTATTTTACCAAATTCATATTCTGATTTTACCAAGTCTAATATCCAGTTTTCTAAAAAATCCCCTTTCATCTTCGATTAAGTTTTAGGTGTTTTGATTTGGGCCCATTTTTTGGGCTTTCGGTTCAAATTTCATTATCGAGGTTGATGGTTCTGCTCCTGGGGAGGTTGTAGAATCTTATAAATATAGGTTCCAGTTAGCATCCGATTTAACAAATGCTCATTTAGCAGGAGGGTATTGGTATTCTGGCAATTTTGTATTGGTTATAGGTCTTATTTCTCCATGTGTAATATTTTATTAAACCAGTTTAATGCGTTTTTTCTTGCTACTGAACTTTGATTATTGTCATCAAAATCAAAACCATGGCCAACTCCTTTATAAAAATTGAATTCCACCGGAGCTTTCTTTTCGTTCAATAATTCAATGAGGCAAAGCGTGTTTTCCGATAGATAACCTTCTTCAGGAATTTGATACAACATTGGAGCATAGGGTACATAAATGTTTCCCTTTAAACCATTGTCGCCACAAGCATTTGCTCCCCAATAATTATAACCTCCAGAGCCGCCATAATAGAAAACTCCACCAGCAAACCCGCTTTTAGGTTTTTGTGCAGGTGGCAATACCCCGGAAGAAGTATCATATTTTTTATCATCAAAACTTTGTGACCACTCCCAATCATTTGGAGTTTTATTTGTGTCATAAAGAGTGGATGCTACGGCACTTGCCCCGTCGGAAAATCCTAATAATCCTATATCTTGTGGCCTTACTACATTGGTTCCATCACTAAATTTCAGCTTTTTTAGAACCTCCAAAGCAGCATTGGCATCCTTTGGGCGAACAAATTGAGAACTTATTTTAAAATTGTCCGGAGCAGTAATCCATTTCCCCGTTCTTGTAGATACACCCCTTCCAGAGTAACTATCTACAAAGGCTCCAACGATACAGTTCTGATCAAACAGTTCTCTCCATTCACTATTTTGTCCGGACATTTTTCCAGTGTTTGAGTCATGGTTCGTCCACATACCGTCCGATCCATGCATGACAACCACGGCAGGATAGTTGACATTGTTGCAACCTTTTGGAACTGACAGGTAAATAGGAATTTCATAATTGTCCACTATGGCATACACAATTGTATCCATTGTCGATTTTTCCAACACAACCTTTGGGCTTTCCAATACGGATAGAATTGCATCGTCTTGGCTGCAAGACGAGCAAAAAACACCCAGAATAATAGGAACTAGATTGAGTTTTGACAAAGATTTAGGTAATATTTTCATAGTATCAATTTTAATAAGTACAACTACAATTAGAAATTCCTTGAAATAGGTCAATTCCCAAGGTTACTACATGGGTACCCTTTGAGTAGCCCAGTATTTCGTTCATAATTATTTGGTAAGAGTAACCAAAATAGAAATCTCCTTTTTTAAGTCCGATAACAGGTGCTATGTAAAGCGGTGACCCCAATTGATCGTTCAAAAATCTATAGGTTAGTCCCGCATAGTAATAGTCAAGAAAATCATACCACTTGAATTTAGTGTTTACATCAGTAATAGACCTGCCGTCATTTTCAAAATATTGAAAGAAGACTGAAGGTTCTATTTCGAAATCAGTTCTCCTATTTTTTCTGAATTTATAGCCTGAATAAACGTAATAGTTACGTAGGATGTTCGGTTCATATATCGGATTGAACTTTTCGAATTCTTTATTGAGAATGTTTGACGCATTTATGCTCATGTAAAATCCACCACGTCGATACAAAGTTCCTATGTCAAAATTTGGATTGCTCGATGCCCTATCGTTAATTATCGCTAAATCCTCTTTAGCTTGCGGATCAAAGTTTTCGATATCAATCCTAATTTGATTAAGATTAAAAGAAAGAGCGAATGAAAAATAATGATCATCATATTTATCAATGGTCAAATGGTGTGCAAATGAGATTTTTGCTCCTCTTTGTTTTGTCTCACCGTTGGAATCATTATAGATGACCATTCCAACCCCCGATCTGTTGCCTAAACGCACGTCAGCCGATAAAGATTGTGTGTCAGGGGCATCTTTAATACCGACCCATTGGGTAACTCCGTTCATTCGTATTTTCACGTAATTACCTATTCCTGCAAATGAAGGAGACATTATAAATGGGTTGTCGGACAAGTATTGTGACAATTGGGGTACGGTTAATTCTTGTCCTTTCACAAGGAATAGATTCATACATATCAGGAAAATTAGAACTCTCTTCATTTATCTATTAAATTTTATCTATATAATGTGAAGTGCCCAACGAATTCACGCCCAGACCCATCATTAAGTTTCACGATATACCAGTAATCTCCAGAAGGCATTGGTTTTGATTCATATTCCCCATTCCATTCATCTGTTGGACCCAAAATCTGAATTTTCCTTCCATATCTATCAAAAATGTAAGTCTCGATATCCGGGAATCGTGTAATATTCCTTGGACCCCAGTAATCATTTTGTCCATCATTGTTTGGTGTAAAAAAGTCTGGAATATGAAGATCTTCATAGTTTGATGTGATGATTTCTATGATTTCACAACCTCTATCGTCCACAACCCTAACCGCAACAGAACCACTTTGATTAAGGGTATATGTATTGAAGGATGTCCCGTCTTCATTATCAAAGTAATAAGTGTAAGGAGTATATCCACCAGTCACGTTCGCTATGATCTGATTAATGTTGGAACTTGAAACAGAAAGTTCCAAAGGTTCAATATCCTCAATGGTAAACGGATACTCAAAAAGACATCCGTTATTGCGCATGATGAAGAGACTGTGGTCACCAGAATTTATGTTGTTAAAATTTGGGCTTAATATAAAGTCATTTGGATCTGTAGAATCTAGAGCATACAAGAGATTATTGTTTACAGATGGATCTATAAATGTTACCAGAATCGAATTCGAGGGGAGGTTGTTCTCATTGCAGTAATAGACGGGATCTACTGATGCTCCCAAGTTTTCTTCAATTACCGTAACCTGTGCCATTGTAGAGGTGGAACAGTTTCCGTCTGCAGCTATGGTATAGGTGTACACGCCAGCCCCCATGGGAGCTGGACTCCAGTCTCCTCCATTATGAGGTGTTCCCCCAAGTGCGTTGAAAAGGTCCGCCGCAGTGATGGTATCACCTTGACAAATATATAAGACTGCATCATTGCCAGCATTTGGCTGTTGGGTCACAGTAACCTGTGCGGTGGCATTGGTGGTACACGGAGCTATTGCAGCTACGGTATAAGTGTAGACCCCGGCTCCTACGAAGGCAGGGCTCCATGTTCCCCCGATATCAGGGTTGCCTCCGAGTTGGGCGAAAAGATCCGCATCTGTCAGAATATCCCCCTCGCAGATGGCAATGACGCTGTCGTCCCCTGCTGTTGCGTTGGCTGTTATGGTCAGTGTCATGGTGTCCTGTGCGTCGCCGCAGTTGGTGCTGGTGGCCTCCAGTGTGAGCACCACGTTCCCGGCGATGATGTCGTTGGGTCCGGGGGTGTATACGGGGGTCAGGATGGTACTGTCGTCAAAGGACCCGTCCCCTGCGCTGCTCCATGCCAGGTCGTCCTGCCCGGATGCGGTAGGGACGGTGGTGGATAGGGCGAGGTCCAGGTCATCTCCCTGGCAGATGGTCTCGTCGGACCCTGCATCTGCTGTTGCGTTGGCTGTTATGGTCAGTGTCATGGTGTCCTGTGCGTCGCCGCAGTTGGTGCTGGTGGCCTCCAGTGTGAGCACCACGTTCCCGGCGATGATGTCGTTGGGTCCGGGGGTGTATACGGGGGTCAGGATGGTACTGTCGTCAAAGGACCCGTCCCCTGCGCTGCTCCATGCCAGGTCGTCCTGCCCGGATGCGGTAGGGACGGTGGTGGATAGGGCGAGGTCCAGGTCATCTCCCTGGCAGATGGTCTCGTCGGACCCTGCATCTGCTGTTGCGTTGGCTGTTATGGTAAGCTCGAAACTCTTCTCGTCAAAGCAGTTGGGCGTGGTTCCCGTTTCGTCATAGATGTAGAGTGTCAAGGGGTAGTCGCCAGGAGAGTAGTCCGCATAGGCGATAATATCCCCTGGGGCATACTCTGTCCCGTTGCCGTCGGGTTGGGTGAAATAAGCCTCGTTGCCGGTCAGGTTGTTCCCCGAGATAGGGGGTAGTTCATACTCGTCGCAAACCACAACATCATCTTCTGCGGGCTCGTCGAGCTCAGGAACCTCTATTAGACCAATCGAAAATACGTCTAGGTGATCAAAATCAACATTGTCAAAAAAGACATCCGTGCCTACTACGTTTGTAGCTGTTACAAAATCGATAGGCCCAGTAGTGAAATCGCCATCTCCATCTCTATCTATCATGAGTTGTATGCGACAAGCTTCATTTGGAAGGTCACCGGAACTTGAAAGATCCATTCGAATACTTACTCCGGATATGGGTGTTCGCCCTGGGGTTTGGGTAGATTGTACTCTCCATTCTCTAGAAATTCTTTCGGTAATACCCCCAGAAATAGGTAGTTCGATGTTGGTCAAAGCTATACTGGCGTGATCGTTTCCCCATAAAAGATAATTATGGTCGTAGGAGAATGAAGAAGGGCCTGTATCTATTGATGTTCTTGAATTATCAAGATTATCTGTTGTAAAATTGGAGTTTGTGGATATTGTTACCCTTGCTTCTGTATTTACACTTTTAGATATGCGTTGATAGAAATTGTACCTTAATTTAAGGTCTCCTTGTGTACCCGGTAGTCCTGCATCAAAATCTTCATATCTATCTTTACCAATACCCGAAATATCATATTGATATGTTGGGTCTATATTCCATATAATGGTGCCATCTGCTGCCAAATAATTATACCCTTGGTTACCTACTATACTGCCTAATTGTCCTGTAGTGTTTAATGTTATTCCATACTTTATGGCCAAATAACTTTCTACTCTTTGAATAGAATTAGCATCTAATGATCCATCGGCCACAAGAATTTCTGCTATATCTCCAGTAAGATTTGCATTGGAATCATTGTTGTTAAAATGTTTGCCCAACCTATTGTATAAATAAAGGTCATCTGCGGCAAGTGCGTGATTTCTTGAGGTATTGATGTCGTTGAGTCCATTTACCTTTGTTATAAGATTTTCTTCTTCAAAGCTCAAAGGGTCAATATCCCGTACAAAGACTCCCACAGTTGGTTCTCCAAGTAGGTCTATTCCACCGCCTTGAAAATAAGTGCCTACACCAGCCCATGTTCTTCCCACTGAAAAGCGATTACCATCCGAAACACCCAAAGATAGATTGGTGGTGGAGTTATGGTGTGTTTCTATATCGCCTCCAAAAAGTAATCTTTGAGTTTCTGCGGAATTACCTGCTCCTTGCGCACGGAACACGATGAAAATTGTGGTTTCGCTTCTAGAATCTGATCGAAAATGAAGTGCTTGCCCATTTCCACTGCCATCAAATTCTATTGCAGGGTTAAAATTAAATACGTTTCTTCTTAAAGTGGGTATTCCTGGTACTGACCCAACAGGAGTAAGAAAAGGAGGAGCTCCAAACGAATGTTGAAAACCTGCAGGAGGAGCCAAAGGGTAATCGGCTGGATTTAAAGGGTGCCTCACTGCATCTTGTTCGGTAAAGTCGATAAAATCGTACCATGTTGTTACCGGAGTACCGTCGGCAGGAGGCAATGGGGTAAACAGTTGGAGTTGCCCTGGAGAGGGAAGAGGTGGTGAGTTTACCGCTCTGTCCGCAGTTAGCCAAGTATCTACATGCTGTCCAGTTGCTTGTTGCGATACTAGTAAAGTAAACAATACTATTGTGCAACAGAAAAAGATTTGATTTTTTTTTGCTGAGAACTCTCTTCCAAGTTTATGTCCTAGGAAAAATTTGAGTAAAAATACCATCATAAGCAATTGATTTTATTCTGTTGTTTTCTTGAAAAGAGTATAACAGGTAAGATTTGGTTATATAAAATAAAGAACTATGTCTTAAATAATTACCCCTTAATTAACGAGTGATGCTTTAGAATTGACGAATGCCCCTAATTAGTTTATAGATGAGAAATCACTTGTTTTGGAAAACAACATTTTTGTAAGTTTATTCATAAATAAAATGCACTATAAGTATTTGTAATTGAACAACTCTTGTAATGGAATACTCATAAAAAAGCCACCAAGTTTTCTTGGTGGCCGAACCATCTAACGTGTAATAGGAACTCGAGAGTTACACTAAACCTAGTTCTTACATACAATATTTGTTAAGAATGGTTATTTGATCAAATTGATTTCTACCCTTCTGTTTTGTTGTCTCCCGTCTCTTGTTGCATTGGATGCTATTGGTTTTTCTTCACCATATCCAAGTGCAGTCAATCTGTTGTTGGATATGCCTTCATTTATCAAGAAATTCAACACAGCATTAGCCCTGTCTTCGGAAAGCTTTTGGTTGCTGTTGCTACTACCCACACTATCTGTATGACCTTCTACAGTGAATTTGGCTGTTGGATATTCGTTCAATATTTGAATGATATCTACCATTGTCGATACAGATTCTGTTTTAATAGTGGCTTTTCCAGTATCGAACAAAATTGTTTTCGCATAATCGTTCAGTTGTTTTTGCACTTCTTGTGTTACTTCCGGACAACCATTATTGCTTATTGGTCCTGCTAGTTCTGGACAATCGTCATCAATATCTGGTAAGCTGTCACCATCGGTATCTGGGCATCCGGAATATTCTACTTTACCTGGAATTTCAGGGCAACGATCTTTTCGATCTTCTATGCTATCACCATCGGTATCTGGACATCCATTAAATAGTTTTAAACCTGGAGTTTCTGGACACTCATCATCTTTGTCCAAAATACCATCTGCATCAGAATCTTTCCATGGACATCCATTATTTTCTTCTGGGCCCGCTTGATCTGGGCAATCATCATCTTTATCCAATATTCCATCATCATCAGAATCTTTCCAGGGACATCCTTGGTTTTCAATAGGCCCGGCGATATCGGGACAGTTGTCCTCTTTGTTGATTATGCCATCATTATCCTTATCTCGTAACTTACTTTGATATATCGGAATTTTTGCACCAGCATATAAATCAAGACCCTTAGTGTCTTTGCCTATTATTGAAGATAAAACAGAACCTGACCCCATATAAATAGGCCCTAGTCTAAATCCTGCACCCCATTGAAAACCTACTCCGCTCAAAAGACTGATAGGTGAGTAAACGGCCAACCATTTGGTTTCGTAGCGAGGGGTAAGCCTATACTGGTTTAATATACTTCCGGTGTTTGCTTTGGTTTTGGATGTAAGTGAAATATCTGCATTAAGATTGAGATAAAATTTGGAGCTTAGACTTAAGTCTGCATTGGTGTGCAATGCTGTGGGTAATATATAGTCTCTGGATTGTGTGCTCGATATTTGATCAAAGTTGTCCAACAATGCTTCTTCCAAAACATCTCCGTCGAAATTATCAATATCTTGAATTTTATTAAGATTATACAAACGATCGGTACCTTTTACGTCCAATATTTTTCCTAGATCAGTAATGGAAAGACCCAACTTTAATTTGTATTTATTAGCTCCTCTATCATCAACGCTACTCCCATCACTTTTCATTTTAGTGTAACGGGCATGATTTGGCCTCCACTCATAGACGAATCCGATATCTCCACCTATTCCAAAACCATTGTCAAGGTCTAGGGCTTCTCCTGTATTCCCATTTTCATCGATATTACCGGTATCACCAAGTCGTATTTCCCCTGTTGTGGTTACTTCTCTTGCACCAGCATTATAGTCTACTGAAATTCCGGTACCATCTATATAAACATTACCTATACCTTGAAGTACTTTTCCTGTGAGTCCACCTTTTAAAAAATGTTCTTCATCATTTAAAAGTACTCTGGCATAAGTTGCTCCAATTTCACCCCAAGCAGTAAAAGAGCCATATATACTATTTTCCACTAGATTGAAATCTTCATTTTCATTAAAACCGCCTTCCTTTTCCAAAAGGTAACCGTTAGCTTCATTTAAATTAAAAACCCCCCTTCCACGGGTAAAAATAGCAAGAGAGCTTTTCTCATTGATGCTGAGCATTACGGATGGGCCCATAACATCTATATTAAAGGCCAAAAAGTTGTCTATTGATGGGTACGTCTCAGCATTATCAAAAACAGAGCTGTAATCGGCAAAAGCATCGCTTAAATTAAATCCGATATAATCGTTACCATAGAGGGCGCTTATTCCTGCTAAGTTTATATCCATTTTTAGTCTGGAGTCTGCAATGTTGGCAGGGTTAGATATAATTCCATGAACACCGTTATAATTATCTTCTAAAAATCCAATGTAAGATTGAGATTGGATTACATTGATGGTAGAAACTAGTAATAAACCTATAACTAGTTTTCTTAAATACATTATTTTATTTTTCATATTCTACTATTTGGGTTTCATGTTTTTGAAAACACAAATAGAACATAAATAATAATGCTATTTAGATGCTAATAAACGAATCGGGCTTATGAATTGATGGATGGGTGAATTGAGTATATGTTTTTTTTATGCTATCGGAAAAATCCTACTTAATAATAGTTGGATATAAAAACAAAAAAACCATTACAACCAAGGAATTTTAAAATTCCTTGGCGTAACGGAAACCTCAACTAAACTAAACACTTTAATGACCAACAGTCTTCAAAAGTGAATTGCTATATGTGCATACGTTAAAAATTGATCTTGATTTTTCAATTGTGTAACGCTTTGATTGCAGGACAAACATAATAGCAATATATGGAATAAAAGTACCCCGATTAACGGATGACTTATTTGAACTAACGAATGGCCGTTTTGATTTGAGGAAGGAAAAAAACAAGCAAAAAAAACAGCCCTTAGGGCTGTTCTATATTTAATGAATGGTATAGTTTTTTAAACTTCTTCCACAGACGCATCCGGTGCATTCTTTTTTACAGAGGCAACACCGTTTTCCATGGCCGAATCACTAGAATACATTTCGCTATTACCTATAACTTGTCCGTTGGAAGCTTTTAGGTTGAAGAATGGACTTCCATCCTTTGCTTTGTTTCTTTCAAAATACTTATCGTCCTGTGAATGTTTTTTTACAGATTCGATCCCGTTTTCGCAAGCATCTTTGGATGAATATCCCTGACTGCTTAAAATTACTTGGCCGTTACCAGCTTTTAAATTAAACCTGAACTTACCAGCTTTATCCGTTTTAATCTCAAATTTTCCCATACTTAATCTATTTTAGGTAATAAATCTAGATATTTTCTTAAAATTTGACCAATAAAAGATGCGAAAATTGTTAATAAATTAAGGTTTTAATGTCTTAGGGAGGATTTAGAAAATAGAAAGACAGTTATTTATAAAATAAAGGGGGCTAATTTGCCCCCTTTATACTTTATATTATATGTGGTCTACACTCTTATTTGTCCATCTCCAAATACATAGTATTTGTTGGTGACCAATTGTTTTAGGCCCAATGGACCTCGGTGGTGTAATTTATCGGTGCTAATGGCCAGTTCTGCTCCGACCCCCATTTGACCTCCATCGGTGAATCGGGTAGAGGCATTCTGATATACTGCGGCACAATCCACACTTTCCATAAAAACCTTTGCCACATCATTGTTCTCTGTCATAATGGAAGCAGAGTGTCCGCCAGAGTTTTTATTGATTATTTGTATGGCTTCATCAATGTTGTTTGCTGCTCCGATCACACATTTCATGGCCAAAAATTCTTCTTGCCAGATTGCTTTATCGGTGATGGTATCTTCATTAGTCAGAACCTTTTTAACTATAGGGTCCACTATAATGGAGACATTGTTCAGTGTGAGTACTTCCTTCAATTCCTTAAGCTTGTCCTCATAACCTTCAATTTGGGTATCCATTAAAATTTTGTCCAAAGCATTACAGGCCGAAATTTTATGGGTTTTTGCATTTAGGATCACTTTTAAACTTTTTGCCCAGTCCGCTTCTTTGTGCACATATAGGAAATTGTTCCCCCGACCGCTTATAAGAACTGCACATTTGGCATGCTCTTTTACAAAAGCGATTAGTCGTTCACCTCCACGAGGAACAATAAGGTCCAAATCTTGGTCTGGATTTCTTAAAAATTCCTGTGTCTGGGTTCTGTCCATTTCCAAGAACTGGATAAAGTCCTTTGGCAATCCATTTTCGGACAATGCTTGGTGCCAGAACTTAACAAGGGCTTTATTGCTATGATAGGCTTCTTTACCTCCTTTGAGCAATATTTTGTTATTCGCTTTGAACGCAAGTACGGCAGCTTCTACTGTTACATCTGGACGTGACTCATATATAATCATAATGGTTCCGAACGGTGCTGTTCGGTTGATGATTTCCAAGCCATTGTCCAGTTCCCTTGTGGAAATTTCCTTGTTAACAGGGTCTTCCTGTATACGAACCTCCTTAACTGCCTGAATCATTTGGTCAACCTTTTTTTGGTCAACTACCAAACGGTCGTACAAAGCCTGATCGTCGCGATTGAACGCGTCCAGGTCTTTTTGGTTTGCTTGGAGCAGCTCATCCCGATTTTCATCGAGTATTCGCTCCATATCTTGTAAAACTTTATTTTTTAAATCTGTATTTAATAATTTCATTACTCTGTTTTTGAAACTTCTGTTCCTACATTCTTTCCTTCTATAATATCAAGGAGTACGTTTTCTCTCTTTCCGTTCACAATAAAAGAGGGGATGTTCGCAGCTGCCGCTTTTTGGGCATAATTTAATTTGGAACCCATTCCACCACGTCCTTCACCTTCTTGTTTGTTTCCTTCTTCAATATACTTGTCCAGATCTTCTTTTGGTTCAACTTTGTTTATAACCTTTGAGTCTTTTTTATCTGGATGTCCATCGTAAAGCCCATCAATATCCGTCATCATAATAAGCTTATCGGCCTTCATCAATTGTGCTAATAATGTAGCGAGTTCATCATTGTCCGAAAACATGGACATGGATACTGAAACGGCATCATCTTCATTGGCAATCGGTATTACTCCTTCGGAAAGGAGGCCTACAAGACAGTTAATCATATTGTCTCTATGGACCCCAGGGTTAAAATCCCTTTTGGTGGGCAATACTTGGGCACATTTCATACCGTAATCGTTAAAGATGTTGTAATAATGCCTCATCATCCTGGGTTGCCCAATGGCAGAATACACTTGCCTACGTTGCGTTTTATCTTTGATTTTTGCTTTGCCCAATACCTCCTTGCCGGCAATTACCGATCCAGAGGATACTAAGATGGTTATGATGCCTCTTTCGTAAAGCTCCGCAATTTGTTGTACCAAATTATTGAGCACAGGTCTTACAATTCTGTTGTCTTTGTTGGTCATCACATTTGTTCCTACTTTGATGACCACTAGTTGTTTATACATATTTAGTATTCTTCGCCAAGTTCTACAGCTCTTCCAAATGCTGCAAAGGCGGCTTCTTTGATTAATTCATTTACATTGTTGTCTTCCATGGAGTCCAAGGCAGCTCTGGTTGTTCCTCCTTTGGAGGCAACCATTTCCATCCAAGTATCGGGGTTATGGCTGTTCTGGTTGAACAACTCTACCGCACCGGTAAAAGTTTGGCTCACCAATACTTTGGAAACGTTTTCGGAAAAGCCCATTTGCAGTGCAGCTTCCATCATACTTTGCATAAAGTAAAAAACGTATGCCGGACCACTCCCGGAAATTCCAGTGGATGCATCAATGAATTTTTCATTCTTCACCCTGAGCGATTTTCCTGTAGTGTCCAATAGGCCTTCCACCATGAACAGTTCCAATCTTGAAACCTCTTCGGCAGAAACATAACTTGTGAGACCCTTACCAACTTGTGCCGGTAAGTTGGGCATAGCCCTGACCACTTTTTTGATTCCCAAGGATTCTTGGATATAATTGATGGTAACTCCTGCCATTATGGAAATGAACAATTGTTCTGGATTAACCAGTTTTTTCATGCGTTGAAAAAGTTCTTCGGCATGATAAGGTTTTACGGCTAAAAAAATAATATCTGCTTGTGGTACACAGTCTTCTATCCTGTCAATAGCGTCGAAATAAGCAATTTGATTCACTTCTTCCAACTTTTCTTTTGACTTGTCCAAGACCATTATGTTGCGTTTTTTCAACAATTTGGACTTAGACATACCTGTGGCATAGGTAAGCCCCATGTTACCTGCGCCAATAACCAATACTTTCATTTGTTTTATTAAGAAATTAAATATTCTATTATAAAGGTGTTATGCCAATACATTACATTCTTTGCAATCCTTTACTTTTCCGTCATAAGTTTCACGGTATTTGTGCAAGGTGCGAACGGGGAGTCCCATGATGTATTTTCGAATGTAAGTTACCTGGGTAGTAAGTTCCCCCATTTTAACACTATAGCGTTTTTCATATTTCGTTTCTCTTTTAATCTTTGAAAGTTTCATTTTGTTGTTGATACTTTGATTAATAATTTTATTGGTCTTCCTGTTCGAGTAGGAATTGCTCTTTGTATTGCGCTTTTTTTAATGTTCTACGACGCTCTACAGACTTTTTGGTGTATTCTTTGTGACTTCGAATTTGGTCTAAACGCTTGGTGTTCCTATATTTTCTTTTGTAGCGTTTTAGAGCCCTTTCGATACTCTCACCTGACTTAACTTCAATTTTTAGCATATTATGTTTTATCTGTTCAATCTCATTTCTAAATGGGTTGCATTGAACCCTTTGTTTTCAAAAAATTTTATATTCGGATACTGGTTTTCACTTGTAATATGAATGGCTACATCGCCTTTGCAATATTGAAGGGTGTAATCCAATAGTTTTTGTTCAATATCATTACCTCTATACTTCCTGTGTATTACAAAGAATACTAAGAAATTTTCCGGAATATAGTCTCCCATACCTGTTTTGTTCACAACGGCCAGTCCCAGAATTTCATCTTTCTCTTCCATTGAAAAAACATATCCACCCAATCCAGGTATATCTTTTGTGGAATATTGAATTGCCTTTCTAATAGCGTTCTTCTCGGCTTTTTTTCCTTCTTGATAATTAAAAAGGAAATTAGTAAACCGGTCTGCCTCCATTGTAGAAAGTCTTGTATAGGCATCGTAGGTTTTGATTACCATGCTTTTGTTTTGAACGATAACGGTTCTATTTTTTTGTTAATGGTTACAAATAGGGAATAATGGAAATGTATAGACACCCCATTGTCGCTAGTTTACTTCCTAGGTTAAGGGAAGATAATTATAAGGTAGGCGGAATGAACTTATCTGGCTGGTTTCTGAATACCAGATAATTAAAACTTAGGATTCTACAATTTTTTCTCTCGTGGAGCTTGACGTTCATTTGAACAAAGGTAAGTAATGTTACCCTTAAATCCCAATAATAGTGGGGTTTATGTTTTTTATAACGTTTGTAAGCCTGTAAATTGAAGTATGAAAAACGTTATAGTGAACCTTGTATTTTGTTGGTCAAAAATACTAAATGAAATAAAAAAAGCTCCGATTTCTCGGAGCTTTATGCGGTCTGGACGGGACTCGAACCCGCGACCCCCTGCGTGACAGGCAGGTATTCTAACCAACTGAACTACCAGACCAATGATTTTATCTTTAGAAGACTCCGACTACAGTCGGATTCAAATCTTGTTCATTGCTTTTTTAAAGCGAGTGCAAATATACACTCTCATTTCGGATTCGGCAAAACATTTTTTTAAAAAAATAATCAAACAAATTTTTGCCTTTCAATCATAAACGAATTCAACACTTGGGAAAAATCCGATCTTATGTCAACCGCTACATATTTTATTTGGTATTGAGCGCATTTCAATCTTATGTCCTTTTGGTATTCCAACACTTTTTCAGAATAGGCTTTTTTAATAGAATCGGCATATAGATCTATATGTTCACCGGTTTCCACATCTACAAATCGTTTGGGAACATTGTCAAAATCAAAATTAAGTTCATGCTCTTGATCTAAAAGATGAAAAAGAACCACAGCATGTTTATTGTATTTTAGATGGCGCAACGCTTCAAAAAGTTTTGTGTCCTCTGTTTCTGTTTGAAACATATCCGTAAACAGAAAGATAAGGCTCCTTCTGTGGATTTTTTCAGCAATTTGATGCAGAAAGGTATAAGTCTTGGTCTCTTTAGCGTGATTTTTATTCGCCGCTACCTCATTTAATTTGGTATAGAGCATCTGAAAATGCCGTTCACTGTTCTTTTCTGAGGCATGGAAATCATAGGTGTCGGAATAGATGCTAAGTCCCACAGCATCGCGTTGTTTTTTTAGAACTTGCATTATAGCCGCAATGGAAAGCACGCCAAACCCAATTTTATTTAGATTGTTCAAAGACAGTTCTTTTAGTTCGGGATAATACATGGATGCCGAATTATCCAATATCATATGGCAGCGGAGATTGGTTTCGTCTTCAAAACGTTTGGTGTATAGACGGTCTGTACGGGCGTAGAGCTTCCAGTCTATGTGTTTGGTGCTTTGACCGGGATTGTAAATTTTATGTTCGGCAAATTCAGCAGAAAAACCATGAAATGGACTTTTATGGATACCACTAATGAATCCTTCAACAATTTGGTTTGCCAAAAGTTCCAAATTTTTAAAAAGTCTTGCTTTACTAAGTTCCGATCGTAAGTCCATATCTTGTTTCTTCGGACAAGATAAAATAAAAAAGGCTTGGCATTTGCCAAACCTTTTTTAAAAATAAGTTTATTATACAGTTTTATAAAGCTGCATCAATAGCATCTGTATAAACTTTTTTAGGAGATACGCCTACTTGACGGTTAATAACCTCGCCATCTTTAAAAACCAAAACAGTAGGGATGTTACGTACACCGTATTTAGCGGCAAACTCTTGGTTGGCATCAACATCTACCTTGCCAACAACAGCTTTGCCGTCATATTCTTGTCCTACTTCTTCAATAATCGGACCTACCATTCTACAAGGTCCGCACCATGCTGCCCAAAAATCAACTAGGACAGGCTTGTCGCTTTTTAAAACTACTTCGTCAAAAGTTGCATCTGTTATTTCTAGTGCCATTTTATTTATTTTAATATTATACAAAGTTAGTCAAATAATGCCCATGTAACTTACATAGAAAGTATTCATTTTAATTATTGCACCATTACTATTAATTATGGTTCTAATTTAATTTATAATGAATCTCATGGGTTTCCAATTCGGAAAGTAATTCGCTGTTTATCTTTACTTTCTGTTTTCTGCTGGACAAATTCAACTTGATTTCCTCTTTCATCTCATAAATTACAAAACTTATGGGATGATCACCTTTGTGCAATGTTAAAGTGTCCTTAAGTGTTCTGATACGTTGTTCTTGAAGATGATCTATGTTCAGTTTGATGGTGAGTTTCTTTGCAAAGGCATCCATTACATCCTGAAGTTGCTTAAAATCGTTGAACTGTAGCCTTGGGTCGCCTTTTTTTCCTGTATCACGGTTTACCCAGCCCTCACGAACATAGGCTCTGACATGTACAAAGGAATTAATCATTAAAAAATGGCGGAATTTTAAGTACTCCTCGCCAAAGATTCGAAGTTCAAACGATTCGTTGTAATCTTCAAGGGTAAAGAGTCCCCAGCCCTTACCATTTTTGGAAACACGGTGCTGCACATCGGTGATTACTCCTGCAACCGTTAGTTCCCTGTTCACAAATTCTTCCAATCGGGAAAAATCGCTCACCGTGTTTTTACAGAAAGCCTTTATTTCTTTTTTGAAGTCATCCAACGGGTGACCCGAAATATAAATACCTACCACTTCTTTTTCGCGACGAAGCTTTTCCATGGTGCCCCATTCATCACAAGGTGGAACAATGGGTTCAGGGATCTGTACTTCGCTTGCCTCTCCAAACAGGCTTACTTGTGACGAATTTTGGTTCTCTTGGAACTTGGAACCATATTTAACAGCTTTTTCCAAGAAAGAGACGCCATCGCCATCATCATGAAAATATTGAGCACGGTGCGTATCACCGAACGAATCGAATCCCCCGGCCAAGGCCAGGTTCTCGAATGCTTTTTTGTTGGCGGCTCTTAGATCTACACGTTTTGCTAGGTCAAAAATAGATTTGTAAGTTCCATCCTTTCTGTTTTCCACAATGGTCTCCACTGCAGAACGACCAACCCCTTTAATGGCACCCATGCCAAAACGTACCGCATTGTCTTTGTTCACGGCAAATTTATAATAGGATTCGTTTACATCTGGCCCTAGAACTTCCAGTCCCATACGTTTACATTCTTCCATAAAAAAGGTCACCTGCTTTATGTCGTTCATATTATTGGACAACACAGCAGCCATATATTCGGCAGGGTAGTGGGCCTTTAAATATGCCGTTTGGTAGGCGATGTAGGCATAACATGTGGAGTGGCTCTTGTTAAAAGCATAGGAGGCAAAAGCTTCCCAGTCCTTCCATATTTTTTCTAGCACATCCCGCGGATGACCATTTTTCTCCCCTCCGTCCAAGAACTGGGGTTTTAATTTTTCAAGTAGGGCAAAAATCTTTTTACCCATGGCTTTTCGTAAAACATCGGCATCACCTTTGGAGAATCCCGCCAGTTTTTGGGAGAGCAACATTACCTGCTCTTGGTATACGGTGATTCCATAAGTTTCCTTAAGATACTCCTCCATATCGGGGAGGTCGTATGTGATTTCTTCTTCACCGTGTTTACGGGCAATAAAGCTGGGAATGTATTCCATCGGCCCCGGTCTGTAAAGGGCGTTCATGGCAATAAGATCATCAAAAACCGTAGGTTTCAGGTTTTTCATGTGTTTTTGCATCCCTGGAGATTCATATTGGAATATACCTACGGTGTCTCCTCTTTGGAAGAGTTCGTACGTTTTTTCATCATCCAATGGAAAATCATCCGGCACTAAATCTATTCCTTTTCGTGCCTTTACGATTTTTACGGTGTCCTTGATCAAGGTCAAGGTTTTAAGTCCCAGGAAATCCATTTTCAACAGGCCGGCGCTTTCTACTACGGAGTTATCGAACTGGGTAACGTATAGGTCTGAATCCTTGGCGACGGAAACAGGGACAAAGTTGGTTATATCATCTGGTGTGATGATTACCCCGCAGGCATGGATTCCAGTGTTTCGCAAAGAGCCCTCCAGTACACGGGCCATTTTAACGGTTTGTCCTTCCAAATCGTCGGTCTCGGAAATATTCAGGAGCTCGTGTACTTTTTCAAGTTCATCGGCACGGAATTTTTTCTTTAACACTGCCTCATCAACCCCGAATATTTTGTTGAGTTTGGACATGTTGGGTATTAACTTGGCAATGCGGTCGGCATCACTTAAAGGCAAATCCAATACACGTGCAGTGTCCCTAATAGACGATTTTGCAGCCATGGTACCGTACGTAATGATTTGCGCCACTTGGTTGGCACCGTATTTATTGATTACGTAGTCCATCACGCGGCTACGGCCTTCGTCGTCAAAATCGATATCGATATCGGGCATGGATACCCTATCCGGATTGAGGAACCGCTCAAAAAGCAGATCGTACTTTAAAGGGTCGATGTTGGTAATCGTTAAACAGTACGCAACTACCGATCCTGCTGCCGACCCTCTTCCAGGTCCCACGGATACATCCATGTTCCGAGCTTCGCGGATAAAGTCTTCCACAATCAAGAAATATCCTGGATAACCTGAGTTTTTGATAATTTCCAATTCAAAATCTATCCGATCCCTGATTTCGTCGGTTAGTTCTCCGTAGCGTTTTTCGGCCCCTTTGTAGGTAATGTGTCTTAGATATGCATTTTCACCTCGGTTGCCACCATCTACTTCATCTTCTGGATCCTTAAACTCCTCAGGAATACCAAATTTTGGAAGCAAAATATCGCTGGCAAGATCATAGGGTACAATCTTGTCCACTATTTCCTTGATGTTCAAAATGGCTTCGGGCATATCCTTGAACAGCTCCTTCATTTCGTCCGAAGACTTAAAATAATACTCTTGATTGGGCAATCCGTAGCGGTAACCTCGACCACGGCCAATAGGGGTGGATTGCTTTTCTCCATCCTTTACACACAATAAAATATCATGCGCATCGGCATCTTTTTTATCACAGTAATAGGTATTGTTGGTAGCTACCAGCTTTACATTGTGTTCTTTTGCCATTTTTACCAATACTTGGTTCACGCGGTCTTCATCTTCTTGGCCGTGGCGCATAATCTCAATGTAAAAATCGTCGCCAAACTGTTCCTTCCACCATAAAAGAGCTTCTTCGGCCTGTTTTTCGCCAACATTCAGAATTTTGTTGGGTACCTCACCATATAGGTTTCCAGTGAGCGCGATTACGTTTTCCTTGTACTGCTCAATAATTTTTTTATCGATTCTCGGTACATAGTAAAATCCGTTGGTGTAGGCAATGGAAGACATTTTGGCCAGATTGTGATACCCTTTTTTGTTTTTGGCCAAGAGTACGATCTGATGCCCATAATCTTTTACATTTTTATTGGTGTGATCTTCACAGACGAAGAATTCACAACCTACTATGGGTGTGATTTCTTTTTCGGTGGGTTGTTCACCATTGGCTATGAGTTCCTCGTTTTTGGCCTTTACCGCTTTGTTGTGTCCCATCACTTCTTTTACAAAATGAAAGGCGCCCATCATATTGGCGTGGTCGGTAAGGGCAACGGCGGGCATGCCATGTTTGGTAGTAGCTTTTACCAAATCTTTTATGTTGATGGTGGATTGAAGCACCGAAAACTGCGAGTGGTTGTGCAGGTGGACAAAAGGTTCCTCCTCCAATGTTTCCACATTTTCCTTTATTTCCTCATCAGAAACTCCTCCAGTGTCTTCTGCCCAAAGGGCATCTGCAATCTTTTTTGAAGCTGCTTTTAGGTTGATGTGTTTTAGCCCAATGAGTTCTATCTCTTTTGGGTTGGCCTCAGAGAAACGCTCAAAATAGTCAGGCTGAACATCGAGTTCTTGGTAAGAGTACTGTTTTTTACGGATCAGTTCCAAAAAGCAACGAGTAGTCGCTTCAACATCTGCCGTTGCATTGTGTGCCTCGGAAAAGGGTTCTCCGAACAAAAATTCGTGCAGTTCGGTAAGGGTAGGTAACTTGAATTTACCACCTCGACCTCCGGGTATTTTACAAAGTTCCGCGGTGTGTTCGGTACAGGTATCGAGAACGGGGAGTTGGGTCATTGGACTTTCTACGCCTTCACGATGGAATTCACACCCCATAATGTTGATGTCGAAGCCCACATTTTGACCCACTACAAATTTGGTTTGCTGTAATGCTTGATTGAAGGCTTCCAAAACTTCATTCAACGGTACGCCTTTTTCCTCGGCCAATGCAGTGGATATGCCGTGTATCTGTTCTGCTTCGTAAGGGATGTTAAACCCTTCCGGTTTTATTAAAAAATCTTGGTGCTCGATCAAGTTTCCAAGGTCATCGTGCAACTGCCACGCTATCTGAACGCATCTTGGCCAGTTATCTGTGTCGGTAATAGGAGCGTTCCAACGCTTGGGCAAACCTGTGGTTTCCGTATCAAAAATTAAGTACATAAGTTATCCGTCTCGGTAAAATAAAGGAAAGAATAAAAGTACGTAAGAAGATGGATTTGGTAAAATAGAGTTGTAAGGAGTTATCAACTAAAAAAGCTGGGAGATATTCCCAGCTTTTTGATTATTATATAGTGACTTTTGGAATTATGAAACTGCTGTTTCAAAAAGGTTTACTTTCTCTAAATTTTCCCTGATCGCGTTTCTATGTCTCATTAAAAGACTTTCAGTGGATGGTGGCAGCACAAAATCTTTGTCGTGGAGAATGTCATTATAGGTTTCAATGGCTTCTTTTTCACCGCGTTGTACTTCTTCCAGCATCGCCTCTTCATTGTTTGACGTAAATAATGATTTAAAATTGATCCATGATCTATGCAATGTTCCCTTAGCACTTCCACCTTTATCCGGTTCTTGGCCAAAGGATACGATTTCTGCTTTTAATTCGTGACCAAATTTATATCGCTGTTTAGCGCTGTTCTGGAAAAAATCTTTTAATGTTTTATTATCAACTTTTTCTGCGGTTTGTTTAAAGCCTTTTTCCGCATCATAGGTTCTTTCCAAAAGTTCATTCAATTTGTTTGACATTTCTACAGTATACTTCATAATATCATCTTCATTTTTAAGTTTGTGGCTGTCGGCTTTCGACAACGACTATAAATAAATTACAGATAATTATCAGAATACCAAATGGTTGAGATGGTTTAAAATAGGTTTAACATAACGACCGTTACTTGTTAAAGGGATTTAACTTTTTTTTGTTGAAACGCTGTCCTATAAGCAAATAAATGTATATTTGCACCCGCTTAACGAACAAGCGATTAAAAAGAATTAATAATCAGGGTCGGGCACCCTACAAATTAATGTGATATGCCAGTTAAAATTAGACTTCAAAGACACGGTAAAAAAGGTAAACCATTCTACTGGGTAGTTGCTGCAGATGTTAGAGCTAAAAGAGATGGTAAATTCTTGGAAAAACTGGGTACTTACAACCCAAACACCAATCCAGCAACAATCAACCTTGATGTTGATGGTTCGGTAAAATGGTTACAGAACGGTGCACAGCCAACAAATACTGCTAGAACTATACTTTCTTATAAAGGAGTGATGATGAAACATCATTTGCTGGCCGGTGTTCGTAAAGGTGCGATGACCGAAGAGCAGGCTGAGGAGAAATTCAAAGCGTGGTTGGAAGAGAAAGAACAAAAAATCCAAGACAAGAAAGATGGTTTGAGCAAAGCGGAAGCAGAAGCAAGAGCCAAAGCATTGGAAGCTGAAAAAGAAGTAAGTGCTAAGAGAGCTGCCGCTGCATTGCCAGAAGAAGAAGTAGTTGAAGAAGCGGCAGAAGAAACTGTTGAAGCTGCAACTGAGGAAGCTACTGCAGAAGCACCTGCCGAAGAAGCTCCTGCAACTGAGGAAGCTGCCAAAGAAGAAGAATAGAAATTAAGACGATGCGCAAAGAAGAATGTTTCTATCTGGGCAAAGTCGTTTCAAAATATAGTTTTAAGGGGGAGGTGTTGGTTAAATTGGATACCGATGAACCCGAACGCTACGAAAAAATGGAATCAGTGCTTGTTTCACTAGGAAACAATCTGATTCCATTTTTTATTGATAGATGTCGCTTGCACAAATCCAACCTGCTTAGAATCGATTTTGAAGAAGTGAAGGATGAACCTACAGCAGATAAGCTTATTGGTTCAGAACTATACTTGCCACTTACCATGTTGCCTCCATTAACAGGCAATAAATTTTATTTCCATGAAGTAATAGGCTTTACTTTGATGGACGAGGTGTATGGAGATATAGGTGTTGTTGAATCGGTAAACGACAGTACATCACAAGATTTGTTCGAAGTGAAAAAGGGTGACAAAGAATTGTTGATACCCATTAGTGATGCGATCATTACCAAGGTGGATAGGGAGAATAAAACAATACATGTAAAAACACCAGAAGGGCTGGTAGATTTATATCTAAATTGAAAAGTATCCTAAATAGAAAAAGGAGGCGAAATTGCCCCCCTCTTCCCTTAATAAAACTAGACGAAATTTTATTTTTTCCACTTGCCTCCACCAAAGTAGAATCCAAGGGATATACTGAAATATGAGTTTTTAATCTCTGCTCCTTCGAACAATTCGGTCTTGCCAATAAGGTTGTAAGTAGCAGCCAATCTAAATTTACCTGCTTCAAAACCTGTTCTAATAAGACCTCCAAACTTTCCATCTACTTCAAATTCTGCATCTACTAATTCAGTGTCGACACTTGTGCTTAAGTTGCCAAGAGTGCTGTACCCAACACCACCTCCAAGAAATGGAGCAAAAGAAGAGGAGCCTGAATTAAAATAATAATCAAATGTACCGATATAGGACATGCTTGCGGTTAAGTCAGCCTCAGTTTCTCCTACATTTTTGGCCATGGCAGCAGATTCCAAACGAAGACCAATGTTCATATTGTCCGCAATATTGTACTTAGGCTCTATAGCGATTAAAACACCACCACCACCGCTAGGCATAGTGTAGCCTAAATCTAATCCAAAACGGAATTTACCTTCTTCTTGTGCTTGGGATACCTGTGTCACGGCCAGCATAAGTAGGAATACAAATAAGATTTTTTTCATAATTTAAAATTCTAAAGTTTAATTAATTTGGAAATGATTTTATCCGGGATTACCCCGAAAATTGATTGCGAAATAACCATTTTCAACTGAAGAATTGACCATAGAATTAACGGATGGGGCATATCAATTAACGGATGATGGGTTTGGGTTGATAGTTGTAAATGTTGTACAGGATATTGCTTTATATTTGATATAATGAAACCCTTTAAATTCAAAGAATTTACGATAGACCAAGACCAATGCGCCATGAAAGTGGGAACTGATGGGGTCTTGCTCGGTGCATGGACACCATTGGATACAAATCCAGCATCGATTTTGGATATAGGAGCCGGAACAGGCCTGATTTCTTTGCAATTGGCACAACGATCCACCGCAGAAATTATAGATGCAATAGAGTTGGATGACGGTGCCTACGAGCAATGTGTAGCTAATTTTGAAGCTTCACCTTGGGCGGATAGACTGTTTTGTTACCATGCAGGGTTTGATGAGTTTGTGGATGAGATGGATGAAAAATATGATTTGATCGTTTCCAATCCTCCGTTCTACGCTGAAGATGTCCCAAGTGGTGACCAATCTAGGGACAAGGCCCGACAAAGCAGTTCGTTGCCCTTTGGGGAATTGGTCGAAGGCGTTTCGAAGTTTTTGATTAAAAACGGAATTTTTACTGTGATTATTCCCTTTAACGAGGAAGCAAATTTTATCGACCTTGCCAAAGACTCTGGATTGTTTCCTAATCGAATTACTAGAGTAAAGGGTAACCCCCAAACCGATTTTAAAAGAAGTTTGATGGAGTTTACTTTCCATCTATGTGAACCAAAAACCGATACGTTGGTTATAGAGGAGGGAAGACATCAGTACACCAAAGAATATATTGAGTTGACCAAAGCATTTTATTTAAAAATGTAACAATACGCAGATGAAATGTTATATTTACCTAAAATTTATTCTGAATGAAGCCCGATTTATTTGAAGCCCCAGATTACTATAACTTAGACGATTTACTTTCCGAAGAGCACAAGCTAGTTCGTGATGCGGCCCGTCAATGGGTAAAGCGGGATATTTCACCAATTATTGAGGAGTATGCCCAAAAGGCAGAATTCCCCAAACAGATTATTGGTGGATTGGCTGAAATTGGTGCTTTTGGTCCATATATTCCTGAGGAATACGGTGGGGCCGGTTTGGACCAGATTAGTTATGGATTGATCATGCAAGAGATTGAGCGTGGTGATAGTGGTGTGCGTTCCACGGCTTCCGTACAATCTTCTTTGGTAATGTATCCCATATTTGCTTATGGCTCTGAGGAACAGCGAAAAAAATATTTACCGAAATTGGCAACGGGCGAGTGGATGGGCTGTTTTGGTCTTACCGAACCGAACCATGGATCTAACCCTAGTGGTATGGAGGCAAAGTTTAAGGATGCCGGGGATCATTATGTGCTGAACGGTGCCAAACTTTGGATATCCAATTCACCTTTTGCGGACATTGCCGTGGTTTGGGCCAAAAACGAGGAAGGAAGAATATATGGCTTAATCGTGGAACGTGGTATGGAAGGATTCTCCACGCCAGAAACGCACAACAAATGGTCGTTGCGTGCCTCTGCCACAGGGGAACTTATTTTTGATAATGTAAAGGTGCCCAAAGAAAACCTGCTACCAGGTAAAAGTGGTTTGGGAGCACCATTAGGCTGTTTGGATTCGGCACGTTACGGAATAGCATGGGGAGCCATTGGTGCCGCTATGGATTGTTACGATACCGCCCTCAGATATGCCAAGGAGCGTATCCAGTTCGGTAAGCCCATTGCCGCATATCAGCTTCAGCAAAAGAAATTGGCCGAAATGATCACCGAAATCACCAAGGCACAATTGCTTGCTTTTCGTTTGGGACAATTAAAGAATGAAGGAAGGGCAACCACCGCACAAATTTCCATGGCCAAGCGAAACAATGTGGAAATGGCCATAAAAATAGCCCGCGAAGCAAGACAAATGTTGGGTGGAATGGGGATTACCGGCGAATACAGCATTATGCGCCACATGATGAATCTTGAAAGTGTCATCACTTATGAAGGTACCCACGATATCCATTTGTTGATTACGGGTGCGGACATCACAGGAATCCCAGCTTTTAAATAATCAAAATCATTAAACGTTTTCTACAGTTACTTTGATTGATTTACTGATAGGAGTCTGGCTCTTATCTGCAAAATGATTGTAGGGAACCAATACATTGGTTTCTGGAAAATAAGCGGCCATGTTTCCTTTCGGGATTTCATAGGGTACAACGATAAATTTTTCAGCAGTTCGCTGGATTCCATCATAAGTACTGTGCAGATGTACCACATCCAATTTGGTCAAATTCCTTTTGGCCATATCTTCCACGTTCATAAAAACCACACGACGCTCATTGTGGATACCCCGGTAACGATCGTTCAATCCATAAATTGTGGTATTGAACTGGTCGTGGGAGCGAATCGTCATTAGGAGCAATTCATCTGGCTTTAGCCCATGGTCTGGCAAAGAGGTGATAGATAATTGGGCCCTTCCATTCGGAAGCATCCGAAAATCTCGATCTCGCACATTATTTGGTAGATAATACCCAAACCCTTTGGATTGTTCACTCGTTTTTTCAAACCCCCTTACGGTCTTATCTATAAGTTTTCGGATAAGATTATAGTCTTGTCCCAATGCGTGCCAATTCATGGAATGATTGCCTCTAAAATATGTATGGGCAAGGAGCGCAATGATTTCTGGTTCGCTTTTTATATGCTCCGATGCTGGCTTCAACAAACCTTTGCTCTGCCGCACTTTACCGGTACTGCTTTCTATGGTCAAAAACTGTAGGTCTCCGTTCTTCTCATCTTTTTCGGAACGACCGAAGGTGGGGAGCAATAATGCGGTTTTTCCGGTAACCAAGTGACTTCTGTTCAGTTTGGTACTTATTTGGACCGTTAAATCACAATTCTGGATTGCTTCTGCCGTATATTTTGTGTCTGAAGCCGCCATCACAAAATTACCTCCCAGGCAGACAAAAACTTTGGCCTTTTTCTCGTGCATGGCATGGATGGCCTCTACAGTGTCATATCCTTTTTCTGTAGGTGGGTCAAAATTAAGGTGCTCTCTGATATTGTGATTTAAGGTTCTGCTCACGTAGTGCATAATGCCCACCGAACGATCTCCTTGCACATTGCTATGGCCACGAACGGGACAGGTACCAGCAAATGGTTTCCCTACGGCGCCCTTTAGCAATAAAATGTTCACATATTCCTTAATGCAATCCACTGCATTTTTGTGCTGGGTAATGCCCATGGCCCAGCAGATGACAATCTTGGAGTTTTCGGCCAACAATTCCGCAACTTTGTCAATTTTTCGCATATACACCCCTGTTCGCTGCTGAAGATGTTCCATATCGTATCGGTCCAGGTCTTTTAAGAGGTCATCGTAACCATCTACATATTCCACAATAAATTCATGGTCCAGTACATTGTCGTTTTTGGTATCAAGGGCGATCAATTTTTTCAAAAGAAGCTTGGCTAGAGCAATGTCCTCATTGATTTTTACGGGTAAATGGATATCCGCAATCGGTTGTCCGTTCCCCAACATGTCAGAAACACTTTGTGGATTTTTAAAGTTGGCCAATCCTGTTTCAGCCAATGGATTGATGCTGATGACCTTTCCTCCGTTCTTTTTACATTTTTCTAGCGCGGATAACATTCGAGGATGATTGGTTCCCGGGTTCTGTCCCACAACCAAAATAACTTCCGCGCCGTACAGATCATCAAGCTTTACCGAACCTTTGCCAATACCCAAAGTTTCGGTAAGCGCCACCCCGGATGATTCATGGCACATATTGGAGCAATCGGGCATATTGTTGGTGCCAAAAGCACGGGCAAACATACCGTAGAGGTAAGCAGCTTCATTGCTGGACCTTCCCGAGGTGTAAAATATGGCTTTGTTCGGGTTGTCCAAACGGTGCAATTCCTCTGAAATCAGTTCAAAAGCGTCTTGCCAAGAGATAGGTTCATAGTGTATACTGTTTGGTTTCAGTACCATGGGTTCCACTATTCGACCCAATTTGTTGAGTTCAAAATCGCTCAATCGAGAAAGTTCCTCCACGGAATGTTCCTGAAAAAAAATTCCTCCGATATGCTCTCGGGTAGCTTCATCGGCCAAGGCCTTTGCCCCGTTTTCGCAATACTCTGCAATTTTGGATGGATGTTCAGGTACGGGCCAGGCACAACTGGGACAGCGAAAACCATCTTCTTGGTTCATTTCCAAAAGGGCGCGCATAGAACGGACTACGCCCATTTCCTTAAAACTGTGCCGTAATGTTTCCTTTACTCCCAAAAGGCCTGCGGAGGTTTGCATGGGATCCTTTAGCCGGAGGCCTGTGAATTTGATGTCTCCGGTCAGAGAGATATTCCGTTTTGTAGCTTTGTCCATCATGGTTAATGTTGCAGTTTTGGATTGGGATAATTGTCCGATTGGTCTTCATTCCTGTCTTCAAGGCAGGTAAAGTCTTTTTCCAATAATAGATGCAACTCTTTCCCTTCGGGAAGCTCCATCCCATTTTCAAAACCAACAGTCTCATTGTGGAACCAATTTTTTCCGTCCTGTTCCGGAACCATCATTACAATTTGATTGTTGGAATACGATGCCCGTAGGTTTTGTATCGAGGGCATCAATTTTACTTTATACTGAAGAACATTGGTTCCAAATACAGTGTTCTCTGTTATTGAACCTGTTTCGGACAACTGTTTTACTTCGCTTTGGGTCAACCTAAAACGTACAGAATTCCCCTTGATTCTAATTTTCATGTGATGGTTCTATTGCTTCCCTAAGTTACGGTATTCCGATCACTTGTTCGAACCCAATAGCTTTTTGCTTGTCCTCATATCCGCATACCGCGGGTCTTGGATATAGTTTTCCTTTTTCATCTTGATGACCTCAATGCTCAAAAAGCCAAATTCTTCTACTACTTTGCCATAAAACCGGTAAATGCCCTTGCCACGAAAGGGATATTTGGCCGCCATCGGAGGGAAGAGCACCGTATCGAACACTTCACCATGTTGATCCATTAAAGTAGCAAAATACATGCGTTTGCCGTGGTGCGTAGAGGTGTTTTTCACGGTGACCAAATATCCGTAAATATCTATGTGTTTGTTGAGGTACTGCTGTAGGTCCTTTTGTCCGTTGGTGTTTTTAGGGGGTTCTTCCAAAAGCTCAAAAGGACTGCAAAGACAGAATCCCAAAAGTTCCAATTGTTCAAAAGCAGTTTCCAAATCGGTGGTGTTCAGTTGGGGCATTTGAAATTTTTGATGCCTTGGCGGAAACAGTTTTGGGTGTTCCGATCGGTCATTTTTGGACAACATTAAATGGGCTTTCCAGAGGAGTTCGTGCTTGTTGATTCCTGTAAACCGAAAAGCATCGATACGAATCAGAATGGAGAGTTGTTCCATGCGGATGAACACACGGTCCAGAAAATCTTCTAGAGAGGTGAAATTCCCGTGAAGCATCCGCTCTTTTACAATGCGTTCCATGACCCTATGTTCCAAATCGCGGAGATACATCATTCCTAAATAAATATGAGTGCCATAAATATGGTTTGCTGCCATGCTTTTGTTCGCACAGGGTGGATGGATGGTGGCACCCATCATACGGGCATCGTGTATATAAAATTCCGAACGGTAAAATCCGCCTCCATTGTTGAGAACGGCTACCATATATTCCAATGGATAGTAAGCCCTCAAAAATAAACTTTGATAACTTTCCACGGCATACGAAGCGGAATGTCCCTTGGCAAAAGCATAGCCCGCAAAACTGGCAACTTGATTCCAGATTTCCGAGATCAGGGATTCTGCGTATCCCTTTTTTCTGCAATTGGAAATAAATTTATCCTGTACTTTTTGGAATTCTTCCCGGGAACGGAACTTGCCGCTCATGCCCCTTCGTAGTACATCGGCCTCACCGAGATCTAATCCTGCAAAATGATGGGCCATCTTGATCACATCTTCTTGGTAGACCATGACCCCGTAGGTGTCGGGCATAATTTCCAGCATTACGGGGTGGGCCTTTTCCTCGGTTCTGCCCTTGTTCCGATGGCGTAGGATGTACTCCCGCATCATCCCACTTTTGGCCACGCCCGGTCGGATAATGGAGCTGGCGGCCACCAATCCCAAATAAGTATCGACCTGTAATTTTTTCAACAACATCCGCATAGCGGGCGATTCCACATAAAAACAACCCATGCATTGCGCGGTTTTTATCAGGTTGTTGATTACAGCGTCTTTTTTAAACCCTTTGATGTCGTGGATATCTATTCCCTCATATTTTTCAGATTGATTGTAAGCAACAATTTCCAAAGCCTCCTTGATTTTGCCTAATCCACGCTGTCCGAGAATATCAAATTTGTAGAGCCCCACATCTTCGGCGATGACCATATCGTACTGTGTGGTGGGGAATCCTTTTGGGGGCAGATGGGTGGCCGAAAACCAATGCAGGGGTTTGTCGCTGATCAAAATCCCCCCTGCGTGAATACTCAAATAGTTGGGTTTTCCTTTTAACAGGCCTCCATATTTTATTACCAATCTTGAAACATGGTCAAGTTGCTCCAAAGTATATCTTCCCGTCAATAAAAAGTCAATGTCTTGCGGTGGGAGCCCAAACACTTTGCCCAATTCCCGGATAACGCCACGTTCTTTAAAAGTGACGTAGGTTCCCAGTAGAGCAACATGATCAAAGCGTTCAAAGATGTATTTCGTCATCGCGGGGCGATCCCTCCACGAAAAATCGATATCAAAATCGGGTGGATTGGTTCGGTAAAGGTTGATGAAGCGCTCAAAATAGAGGTCAAGCTCCATGGGGTCTACATCGGTGATGCGGAGCAGATAGGCCACAATGCTATTGGCACCACTGCCACGCCCCACATAAAAGAAGCCTCTTTGCCTTGCTTTGGAAACGATGTCCCAATTGATTAAAAAATAGGAGACAAAGCCCATTTTTTTGATGAGTTCCAACTCCTTGTTCAATCGATTTTTAATGGAGTCGTTCACTTCTTCATACCGATAGGGGAGGCCTTCGATGCATAATTTTTCCAAAAGTCTTTCATCTTCTTCCACACTGCCCAAATAAGTTTTTAGATTTTGAGGTTTTCTGTCCTTGGAAAAATCAAAATGGATGCTGCACGTATTGAGTAATTTTTCTGTATTTTCAAGGATATGGGGAAACTCTGAAAACGCAGCGGCTAGATTTTGCACAGGGTACATTTTTTCTTCCTCGTCCGCCTCTTCTTCCTTTGAAAGTTTACTGAGCAATAGGTTATTATCAATCGCCCTGAGCAATCTGTGGGCATTAAAATCTTGTTTATTCCTGAATGTTACGGGTTGCTGAACCACTAACTTGTCTTTGAGCGTTGCCAATTTCGAGAACGGAAGCCTGCGCAGATCTTTAATGGAAATTCCGATATACTCATGGTCTTGAAAATGACTCAGTTCGTTGAGCAGTACTTGTTCAAAAGGATACACGACAAATGCATTTTTAAAAGTTGGGGCGCGGTTTGGAATCTTTGATTTATCATGAAGGTGCTGGGACAAAAAATCATTCAGTTCCAGATACCCTTCGTTGTTTCTGGCAACCCCAATAAAGCAGGGTTGGACTCCATTCCTAAAATCAATACCCAAAATAGGCTTTACCCCAAAATCGGTTGCCTTTCGAACAAAATTCAATCCGGCCGAGGTGTTGTTGATGTCCGTGAGCACTAACTGGGACACATGGTTTTGTTGCGCCAATTGTAATAGCTCCACCTCCGAGAAGGTTCCGAACCGTAAACTGTAATATGTGTGGCAGTTTAAATACAAGTGTCAGTTATCAATTATCAGTTGTCAATTGCTCATTGGAAATTAATCACTGTTTCCGATGCGCCAAAACCACAGGTGGTTCTCCATTAAAGGGATTGTGCATGCTGCCAATGGTCTTGGCTCCCATGGCAGAAGCACGTAGAACACTCCGACTACCGAACCTATTTCGGACATGGTCCATGGCTTGATAGAGGTTCAAGGTCTCTTCGGTATCCTCAAAAAGGTTGATTTGGTAATTGCCAGAGACCAAATGGCTGAATCGAATCCCGATGAGCCGAACCAACATCCGTTTGTTGTACAGGGAATTGAACAGCTCCAATATTTTTGGGATGAGCACATGGTCGGCACTTGTGTATGGAATGCGCGATTGTTTGGAATAAGTGTTGAAGTCAGAATACCGAATCTTTACCGCAACGCATGCCGTTAGTTTATCACCCCTTCGTAACTGGTAGGCCAAGTTTTCGGTCATGGCAATCAAGATGCCCTTCAATTTGACCATATCAATGGTGTCCCTGTCAAAAGTTCTTTCGTTGGAAATGGATTTTCGCTCATGAAAAGGAATCACAGGTGTATTGTCAATGCCATTGGCTCTTTTCCAGATTACCCTGCCATTGGCGCCCAGTACCCTTTGCATAATATCCATGGGCATCTCTTGTACGGTTTTTACCTGTCGTATTCCTAGATTTCTTAGAGTTTGATAGGTTTTATCGCCCACCATTGGGATTTTTTTAATGGAAAGCGGAGCCAAAAATGGTTTTTCCAAACCAAAATCTATCTTAAGTTGATTGTTTGGTTTGGCTTCGTTCGTAGCCACCTTGGAAACTACTTTGTTTACAGATAAGCCAAACGAAATGGGCAGACCAGTTTCATGAATGATTTTATGCCGCATTTCCGTGGCAAATTTGTAGCAACCAAAAAAACGGTCCATACCCGATAGGTCGGCATAAAATTCATCAATGCTGGATTTTTCAAAAAGCGGAACCTTTTCTTTGATGATTTCCGTAACCACATCCGAATACTTGCTGTAGGTACCGGCATTTCCACGGATAACCACGGCTTCTGGGCAAAGTTCCTTGGCCATTTTCATGGGCATTCCGGAGTGCACCCCAAATCCACGGGTCTCATAACTGCAAGCTGCGACTACCCCGCGATCACTGGTGCCACCTACCAATAAGGGCTTGTTTTTGAGCTCTGTATTGATGATGCGTTCCACGGACACATAAAAGGTGTCCAGATCAAGATGTAAAATCGTCTTTTTCATTGTTTAGCTGAAGGGGAAGCTAAATTATGGAAATATTCCAACAAAAAGGAAATAATCCATAAAATAAATATCAACAACTTCTGCTGTCCTTATTTCGGAAAAATCATCATATCTTTGTCTCGTTGTGTTGGATTCCAGTCGCGATGATTGGAATCAGGTTGAAGCATCAAACCGATGCTCGCCAATGAAAGGCTTTCCATTTGGAAGGCTTTTTTTGTTTTTATCAACTATTGGAAATACTGTGAGCCACATGGTGCACCAAAGAAGCAGCCAATTTTGCAGTTTGCCCATCAATATCATATTTGGGGTTCATCTCAGCAATGTCCATACTGATCAGTTTTCCAGAACCAATAATGGTTTTCAAACATTCCAAAACGATGTACGGACTAAAACCCATGGGTGAAGCTGCGCTCACTCCGGGAGCATAGGCGGAGGAAAAACCATCTAAGTCAATGGTGAGGTAAATATGATCCACGTTTTTGGCAAAAGCATTGATCCAGGTAGTGATTTCTTCCAGCAGAGGAATTTGGAAAGTATCGTTCATCACATAGATGACATCGAGGTCTCTGGCCGTTTGAAAAAGGGTTCTATCATTAGCATCTTTTCGGATACCCAAGCAGAGATAATTAAAATCAATGCCCTCCTTTTCGCAATCTTTGGCAATCTGGTAAAACGGAGTGCCCGAATTACTTTGTTCCGTATTTTTCCGAAGGTCAAAATGCGCATCAAAATTAATAACGCCAATGGTCTGGCCTTCTTTTTTTGCATCCAAATGATTTTTGATACCTCGGTAATGGCCATAAGCCACATCATGCCCGCCACCCAAAACAATGGGAAACTGTTTTTTCTCTAAAAGAGTTGTGACCGCATCAGAAAGCGCTTGTTGAGCAGCTTCCATATCGCCATCGACACAAACAACTGAACCCACATCATGCAAAAGCACGTTGCTCCCCAAATGATTGGGCATTTTTCCAAAATTACTTTTGATTACACCTGGACCGTCCACCGCTCCAACACGACCTTGATTGCGCCGTACCCCTTCATCACAAGCATATCCCAAAAGAGCAATGGATTTTTTCTGGGCTTCGGCAATTTCTTCCAAAGGCGTGCAATGTACCTTTTCGTGGAGGTACAGCCATTTATTGGAGATGCGACCCGTCCAGAGGTCTTGTTTTGGGGGTTCGTAGTGTTTCATCAGATTAAAAAAGATTGTCCAAAATATCCGGTTCCACCAGATGGGGCAAAGTTACTTTTAAATTTGGAGAGCGTTCCATTTCTCGTTCAATGGCAAAGCGAGCTTCTTTGTTCCGTGCCCAACTTCTCCGGGAAATACCATTGTTCACATCAAAAAATAACATTTTCTTCAATCGGTTGGAAGCCTCTTTAGTACCATCGAGTACCATGCCAAAACCGCCATTGATGACTTCTCCCCAACCAACACCGCCACCGTTATGAATGGAAACCCAAGTAGCTCCCCTAAAACTGTCCCCGATCACATTCTGGATGGCCATATCGGCAGTGAACTTGCTGCCATCATAAATATTACTGGTTTCCCTAAAAGGAGAATCCGTACCGCTCACATCGTGGTGATCCCTGCCCAAAACCACGGGGGCGCTGATTTCACCTTTCGCTATGGCAGTATTGAAAGCGTCGGCAATTTTGCTTCGTCCCTCGGCATCGGCATATAGGATTCGTGCTTGCGAGCCTACCACTAATTTGTTCTGTTCAGCCTCCGAAATCCATTTGATATTGTCCTGCATCTGCTGTTGGATTTCATTAGGAGCTATGGATTTGATGGTTTTCATCACTTCCAATGCAATGGCATCCGTTTTTTGGAGGTCCTTGGGGTCGCCCGAAGTACATACCCATCGGAATGGGCCAAAGCCGTAGTCAAAACACATGGGCCCCAAAATATCCTGTACGTAGGATGGGTATCTAAAATCGATATTGTTTTCAGCCATAACATCACCGCCCGCACGGGAGACTTCCAGCAAAAAGGCATTGCCATAATCAAAGAAGTAGGTGCCTTTTGCGGTGTGTTTGTTGATGGAATTGATTTGTCTTCGAAGCGATTCCTGTACTTTTTCTTTGAACGCTTCGGGATTTTCGACCATCATGGCATTGGATGCTTCAAAAGTAAGTCCCACGGGATAATATCCACCGGCCCAAGGATTGTGCAAAGAGGTTTGGTCCGATCCCAAATGAACAAAAATGTTGGCTTCGTAAAAGCGCTCCCAAACATCCACCACATTGCCAATGTAGGCCAGGGAAATCACTTCCTTGTTTTTTACAGCTTCTTTCGTGCGAACTACCAATAGATCTAAATCCACTAATAATTCATCCACCCAACCTTGAGCATGACGTTTTTTAGCAGCTTCGGGGTTTACCTCGGCACAAATGGTGATTCCTCCAGCAATGTTTCCCGCCTTAGGTTGGGCACCACTCATACCGCCCAATCCAGCAGTTAAAAAGATTTTCCCTTCAGGTGACTCGTTTTGCTTCAATACTTTGCGAAAAGCGTTCATCACCGTGATGGCGGTTCCGTGAACAATGCCCTGTGGCCCGATGTACATGTAGGAGCCGGCCGTCATTTGTCCATATTGAGTTACTCCCAACGCATTGAATTTTTCCCAATCATCAGGTTTGGAGTAGTTGGGAATCATCATGCCATTTGTGACCACCACTCGTGGCGCTTCCTTGGATGATGGAAAAAGCCCCATCGGATGTCCGGAATACATGTGTAAGGTCTGCTCATCGGTCATTTCCGCCAAATATTTCATGGTGAGCAGGTATTGTGCCCAGTTTTGGAATACCGCACCATTGCCACCGTAGGTGATGAGTTCTTCGGGATGTTGTGCCACAGCAGGGTCCAAATTGTTCTGGATCATGAGCATAATGGCGGCTGCCTGATGTGTTTTTGCCGGATATTCTGAGATAGATCGCGCATACATTTGATAGTCAGGTTTAAACCGATGCATGTAGATACGACCGTAGGTTTTTAATTCTTCGGCAAACTCTGGCGCAAGCTCTGCGTGCCATGATTCGGGGAAATAACGTAGGGCATTTTGTACGGCCAGTTTTTTCTCTTCTTTGGAGAGGATGTCCTTCCGTTTTGGTGCTGGGTTACCGTTTTTTGGATAGGACTTTTTGGGCGGTAGTTGCTCGGGTATGCCTTGCAATAGCTGTTGTTGAAATGCTGTCATAACGCGTTTTTTAGTTGATGGGTTCTCCATTTTTCCAAACTTCACTAGGCTTTAATTGCCCTTGGTGGTAGGTGATTTCTTGGTAATTATCCGTTGGAAAAACAATAAAATCTGCTTTTGCTCCGGCTTCCAGCTTTCCCCGGTCCGCCAAGCGTAAAGCAGCAGCTGCCCTAAAAGTGATTCCAGCAAGCACTTCGGTGTTGGACAATTTTTCAAAGGTGCCCAAAATACTGGCTTGGGTCAATAAATCACCCATGGGTGCAGAGCCGGGATTGTGGTCGCTGGCAATGGACAGAGCGCCGCCGGCATTCAAAATTCTGCGGGCAGGGGTGTAGGCACAGCCCAAACCAATGGATGCCCCGGGCAATGCTGTTGCAATGGTGTTACTTTTAGCCAAAAGCTGTATTTCTTTTTCGGTACTGGCCTCCAAATGGTCGGCGCTCACGGCATCAAAGTCTACAGCAACCTGACTGCCGCCCGTGGTAAACTGGTCGGCATGTACGGTGATATCAAAGCCCATTTCCTTGGCTTTTTGGAAATACGGTTTGATTTCCTCTGGTGAAAAAGCACTCTCTTCCACAAAAGCATCCACACGTTGTGCCAAATTTTCGGTTTTAATGATAGGAAACAAGGTTGCAATAATTTCTTCCAGATATTCTTTTTGATGGTTCCAATCCTTAGGTTTCATGTGTGCCGCCAGACAGGTTGGAATAAGTGAAGCATTGGATATTTCATTGGCTTGTTTTATGGCACGTAGCATTTTCAATTCTTCATTCACGGAAAGTCCGTAACCACTTTTCACCTCGATGGTGGTAACCCCATTTTTGAGATGTTTTTGGCTTCGAGATAGGATTCCTTTGGCCAGTTCCACTTGTGATGCTTTTCGGGTTTGGGTAACAGTGTCCCAAATACCGCCACCGGCCTTGGCAATTTCCAAATAGGTTTTTCCGGCATTTCGGTAGGCATAATCGCGGGCTCGGGTTCCTCCAAAGCAAATATGGGTATGGGAATCCACGAATCCAGGGAGGCAAACATGTGCTCCTTCGATATGGTAGATTTTGACATCATCGGATTTTAACTCATCAAAAACCCCGACGTTGATAATTTTTCCTCTAGAAAGCAGAATGCCCCCATTTTCAATGATCGGCAGTTGCTCATCTTTTAAGGCTCCTTTTAAGGGAAGCCCCGTCATGGGAAGTAATTGAGTAAACGGTCCTATTAATTGTAGTTTGTTCATTTTAATATGTTTCAAATAGGTCAAGATGTGGCGTGTTCCAAGAAAGTTCTTTTTCTTGCATAACTTTTTCCACTATATTGATGATTTCACGGTTTTGGATAATTTCAATTCCTTTCTCAATATCATCTGCAAAAACACGGTCGTTTTCGGCAAAAGCGACCCTTGTCCTCAGAAATGTATGGATTTCATCAAGCAAAACACCCGATTTGAGTGGTTTTCTGTACTCGAATGCTTGGGCGGCGGTCAACAATTCGATAGCGAGGATTTTTTCCACATTTTCTATAATATTGAGTGCTTTTCTTCCACTTATGGATCCCATACTTACATGGTCCTCCTGTCCCAAAGAAGTAGGGATGCTATCGGCACTAGCGGGGAAACATAAGCTTTTGTTCTCACTGGCCAATGCTGCCGAGGTATATTGCAGAATCATATAGCCCGAATTGATTCCGGTATCTTTCATCAATAATTTAGGAACACCGGGGCTGTTGCCCTCGAGGGCGAGATAGATACGGCGGTCGGAGATATTTCCGATTTCCGAAGCGGCCAATGCGGCATAATCCAAAGCCATGGCCAAGGGTTGTCCGTGGAAATTCCCTCCGCTAATAGTGAGTTCATCATTTATGATGACCGGGTTGTCGGTTACCGAGTTGAGTTCTATTTCTAACAATTCTTTAAGATGGAGCCATGCATTTCGGGATGCTCCGTGCACTTGTGGCATACAGCGAAGGGAGTAGGGGTCCTGCACCCGTTCACAATCGATATGGTCTTCCAAAATCTCGGAACCTTGGAGGAGGGTTCGGATTCTTCCTGCCACATGTTGGTTGCCCTTAAATGGACGGAGTTGGTGCAATGCTTCAAAAAACGGTTTCATGGAACCTTGCAGACCTTCGAGCATCATGGCGCCGATAATGTCCGCATGTTTTAGACAATGCTGCAATTTGTGTACGACCATTACCCCATGCGCGGCAATAAACTGGGTTCCGTTGATCAAGGCCAGTCCTTCTTTTGGACCCAATTCCAAAGGTTTCAATCCCGTTTGGTTAAAAAGTTCCTGTGTTTTTATGGTTTGACCTCTAAATTCCACTTTACCCAATCCGATGAGCGGAAGAAATAAGTGGGAAAGTGGAGCCAAGTCGCCAGATGCACCAACCGAACCTTGGGAGGGAACCACCGGAATGGCATCGTTTCCCAAATGCCAGAGCATGCGTTGCAGCGTGGATTCTGCAATACCCGAATACCCTTTGGCAAGAGCATGGATTTTGAGAATCAGCATAATTTTTGCCAACTCGTTGGAGATGGGTTTTCCCACCCCCACACTGTGGCTCTGCAATATATTGGATTGAAGGATTTTGGTGTCCTCCTTGGATATTTTGGTATTGCACAAAGGGCCAAAGCCCGTATTGATGCCATAGACAGTATCGCCTTTTTCCACGATACGCTGAACACGTTGATGACTGGCATTTACATTTTTGAGACATGTATCCGAGAAAACACCTTTTATTGCGCTATGGGCCATACCCAATGCTATGCCAGCGGTTAAATGGTCTTCTCCAAAGTGAAATGTTCGGTCTGTAGCCATGTTTTTTTCTTTTTGAATAAAAATATCAATTAGGTTTAATAATTGCCAATACTTATTTTTGTAAGAATCAATAAGTATGAATTATCAAATAGAGCTTCGACATTTCATTTATTTTTTGGCCGTGGCTGAAGAACTCCATTTTAGAAAAGCTGCGGAAAAACTCTTTATTTCCCAACCTGGATTGAGTACGCAAATCAAACAGATGGAGGAAATATTGGATACACAACTTTTTATTCGGGACAAAAAGAAGGTCCGGTTGACCCCTGCAGGCGAGTTCTTAAAAAAAGAAGTGGAATTTATCTTGAACCATCTGGAGCAGACCAAAAAACAAGTGAAGCATATAGGCGATGGGCATTTGGGGGAGGTACGCATCGGTTTTTTGGGTTCTGCCATGCAAAATGTGGTTCCCAATTTATTGCTGGGACTGAAAGAAAAGTATCCTACGGTGCATACTACGTTGGAGGAACTTTCCAACCGCGCGCAGATCAATGCAATATTGGCCGACCGTCTGGATTTGGGTTTTGTTCGGTTGTCCCGAGTACCCAAAGGGTTGGAGGCAAAGCCTGTTTTTGAAGATACTTTTTCTTTGGTTTTGCCCGAGGAACATCCTTTGGATAAGGGGAATTTCAAGAACATCAATCAGGTGGCGAACGAGGATTTTATCCTTTTTTCCCAAGATTACAGTCCTACCTATTACGACACCGTACTCAGTATTTGTGAGGACGGTGGTTTTGCACCCAATGTTTCCCATAAATCGGTTCATGCCCAGACCATTTTTAAACTGGTGGAGAACAAATTGGGCATTGCCATTGTGCCGACAACCCTCCAATATGGGTTTCAGATGAAGGTGAAGTTCATTGAAATGAAGAAAATTAAACAACGCGCAGTATTGAGCATGGTCTGGAAAACGGATAACCGTAATCCGGCTCTTCAAAAATGTATGGATTTGCTTATGAAATTATGATAACAATGTTTTGGGGAGTAACTTTGGAATTCAACTTAATAGAACATTATGATTTTTGACTTGATCAAGAAAAGGAGAAGTGTTTTTCCGGCCCAATATATTGACAAGGCCATCGATAAAGAGACAATTGAAAAAATCTTGGAAGCGGCGAATTGGGCACCTACGCACAAGAAAACAGAGCCTTGGCGTTTTAAAGTGTTGACAGGGGACAAGAAACAGGAGCTGGGGATTTTCCTTTCCAATAAGTATGAGGAGGTGGATCCTAATCCAAAGCAGATGAAGATAAAAAAACTACAGTTTAATCCATCCAATTCAGGAGCGGTAATTGCAATTTGCATGCAACGGGATCCAAAAGAAAGTTTGCCCGAGTGGGAAGAAATTGCCGCAGTTTCCATGGCGGTACAAAACATGTGGCTATGCTGCGCAGAATTGGGAATTGGAAGTTACTGGTCTTCCCCCGGACTCATCAAATACATGGATGAGTTTTTTGATTTGGCAGCGGGTGAAAAATGCTTGGGATTTTTCTATATGGGTTATTTTGATGGTGAGCTAATTCCATCCGCCAGAACCCCTATTTGCGAAAAGGTGGAGTGGCTGGACTAAGCAAAGGTAAATAGTTCCCCAGCATGTTTTATAGTGATGTACACATAGAATACGGCATACAAAACGGTCACGACAAACTTCATGAAAGTGCCCGTTAAAAATCCCAAAAATGAACCAAAAGCCGCCTTAAGGGCGGTTTTTTTATTGGCTTTGTTCAATAGTTCACCGACCAAGGCTCCAATAAAAGGCCAAATGATTATTCCCAAAGGTCCGAACACCGGAACAAAAATGGCGACCAATAGCCCAACGATGGTACCCCACATGCCCGCTTTGGTGCCTCCAAACTTTTTAGTGCCCATGGCGGGGATCACATAATCCAAAACGGTGATGGTAATGGCTATTACAAAGGTGACTCCCAGAACCCACCAATTATCAGGTACGGCTTTGGTTAAATAGAGGAGTAAAAGTCCAACCCAACTAATGGGAGGACCTGGCAAAACGGGCAAGAAGCTGCCCAGTATTCCGACCAGCATCAAAAGGAACCCTAAAATGAGCAATGCAATGTCCATGGCTGTGTTTTATTGTAAGACAAATGTAATGGACAATTGTTACAAACAAAATCAAAATAAAACCCTGCCCTTATTTTTTTCGTTGGTACATTTGAAACTGATTTCTATCGGTCGTGAAAACGAATAAAACACATACAAAATCAAGAATTATCCAAACGGGATGTGCCGTTATGTGTATGTTTTATTTACTTGGACTTTTTAATGGCTTAGTGTTGGAAACCCTGCACGAAGTTTCACACGTATTGACTCCATCGACACACCATCATAATTTTGCTTCGGATCACGAAACAACGGATTACGCTTCCTTAAAAGCCATGGCGGGACACTCCCACGAAGGTTTAGAAGCTTTAAAGGATTTATTAAAGGCCAATCATTCGGATGAACAGGATTCGAAAGATAAAATCAGTCTTACACTGGACAAACACTTTGTGGAGAAAACACATTTAACTTCTGAAATTAATTTTTTGGTCAGTGCCATTAACAATTGGGCCTACCAAGACAAGATCTTTTCTTGGTGCCACAGTGTGACCACCCCCCCTCCTCAAAATAGCTGAATTAAGCTAAACTAATTTTTTAAACGGGTTTTGAATTCATCATCCTGGACTTGTTTCAGGGTCGCATGAATATCACAGTATGGGTTATGAGATGCTGATATGAGTTCAGCATGACCTTACCCTTGTTTTTTGATGAATTAGAGAGATAAATTTTCACACAAATCAAATTAAATAATAACAACATGAAATATTTTATGGCGGCATTGTCTATGCTGTTCATGGGCACGATTACTGCACAAAGTTTAAAAGGGAAGCTGGTTGATGAAGCCGGTTCCCCATTGGAAGACGCTGGTATATTTAATAAGACCAGCGGTCAACATAGCCATACCGATGGTACGGGTCATTTTGTTCTTGATAGGACCTCAGTGAACGATACCATTTATTTTTCTCGATTGGGATATGCCACAGAGACCCGAATGGTGAGTCAAGCTGATTTACAGAATCCACTTACCATTGTACTTCAAGAAAGTACCATTTCTTTAGATCAGGTGGTTTTAGTGTCCGAAGTGGATGCTTTGAGCAGATTGGTGGATGTGGATTTAAAAACGAATCCCGTAAAATCATCACAGGAAATTTTAAGAAAGGTACCAGGACTGATTATTGGCCAACACGCCGGAGGCGGAAAAGCTGAGCAGCTATTTTTACGTGGTTTTGATGTAGATCACGGTACTGATGTAGCCATCAATGTGGACGGAATGCCCGTGAATATGGTTTCCCACGCCCACGGACAGGGATATGCCGATCTTCACTTTGTGATTCCAGAGACTATCGAGAATGTAAACTTTGGAAAAGGGCCTTACTATGCCGACCAAGGTAATTTTAATACCGCGGGCTACGTAAACCTAAAGTTGCGAAAAAGCTTGGATAAGAGTTTGTTGTCAACAGAAGCGGGGCAATTCGGAACGCGAAGGTTTATGGGAATGTTCAATGTGCTGGATAACCAGAACAGTAATGCGTATTTGGCCTCTGAACTGTATTTAACAGATGGTCCGTTTGATTCACCACAAAATTTTAATCGAATTAATATTATGGGAAGATATCGCTACGCATTGCCCGGAGAACAAGAGCTGTTGTTGACAGCATCTCACTTTTCAAGCAAATGGGATGCTTCCGGTCAAATCCCACAAAGGGCGGTTGACCAAGGTTTGATTGGTCGCTTTGGTGCCATTGACGATACCGAAGGCGGACAGACGAGCAGAACCAACTTTGTTTTAAATCATAATAAGAAGTTGGGTGCTGGAAAATCGCTCAACACGATGGCATTTGTATCTCATTATGATTTTGAACTCTATTCCAATTTCACTTTTTTCTTGGATGACCCAGTGAACGGGGATCAAATCAAACAATATGAAGATCGTTTATTGGCCGGGGCAAAAACTGTTTTTCAGAACAGTTCTGCCAGTTTGGGAAGTATGGATTTCAAATACAATGTAGGAATTGGTTTTAGATACGACAATGTGGACGATAACCAGTTGTCTCACACATTGAACCGTCAAGAATTGTTGGAGCGTTTGGCTTATGGTGATGTGGATGAGGTGAACAGCTACGCATTTGCGGGCGCAGCATTTAAATCAGGCAAATTTACGTTTGAACCAGCTGTTCGTTTGGATTATTTCAAATTTGACTATGTCAACAACCTCAGTGAACTTTATGACAGCCGTAGCGAAGAAAAAGTGGCGTTCAGTCCTAAGTTCAATACCATTTACAGTCCAACTGAAAATACACAGATCTTCTTAAAAACGGGTATTGGTTTCCACTCCAACGATACCCGTGTTGTTGTGGCGAATGGTGGCGAAGAGATTCTGCCAGCTGCTTACGGTGTGGATTTGGGCACGATCATAAAACCAATGGATAAATTGGTCTTGAACGCCACTTTGTGGACTTTGTTCTTGGATCAAGAGTTTGTGTACGTGGGTGATGCAGGAATTGTGGAGCCCAGTGGAAAAACCAGAAGAATAGGGTTCGAAGTAGGGGCAAGGTACCAGCCTTTGGATTGGCTTTACATCTATTCCGATGCCAATTACACGCACGCTCGAAGCACCGAGGAGGCGGATGGAGAAGACTACATTCCATTGGCACCCGATTTTACAATGGCTGGAGGGGTAACCTTTGGAGGCAATCAAGGTTTTTCCGGAGGATTGAATTACCGATATATTGATGATAGACCCGCCAACGAGGACAATTCCATTGTGGCCGAAGGATATTTCGTTACCGATGCAACGCTAAGTTATAGTGTAAACAATTGGACCTTTGGTCTTATCGTTGAAAACTTGTTCGACACAGAATGGAACGAAACACAGTTTGCCACGGAAAGCCGATTGTTCAATGAGTCGAATTCGTTTGAAGAGATTCATTTTACACCCGGCATGCCTTTTTATTTAAGGGGAAAGGTTACGGTTACTTTTTAATGGTGTTTAGGTAAATGCATTGTAATAATTAGAGGCCTGAAACATTTTCAGGTCTCTTTACATTATATAGTTCTTCATTAAAAAATCGTAATTTCAGCCAAATTATTGGGCCTGTCATGCGGAAGTTAGTTTTGTTAATCATTTTTATGGGTTTGTTCGTATCCTGCGAGCTTTTGGAGTCCAAGGAGGATAAGACCCAAAAATTGGTCAATGAGGAGCTTTTGGCCATTGATTGGAACGATGTGGATCAATATCCCCTTTTTGAGGATTGTGACGAAACCGCCCCCAAAGATGCCCAACAGGAGTGTTTTCAAAATCTAATCACTGAGTATTTTTCCGAAGCTTTGGCAGGACTCAAGTTTGAAGTAAGGAACGATTTGAATGATACGGTCTATATCGATTTTCTGATAGATGAGCATGGTTTTATTTCTGTGTTGAACGTGGAGGAGAAAACTTCTGTATTAAATGAAATTTCAGATTTTAACACCAAAATTTCTGATAGTTTGAACGATTTGACCACCGTGGCCCCGGCATTGAAAAGAGGAAATCCGGTAAGCCTACGTTTCAGGCTACCGCTGGTACTAAATACCTACTAAATTTGGCAACAGAAAAAATTATATTGGGTATAGATCCCGGAACCACGATCATGGGGTTCGGGATAATCAAGGTCATCAATAAGCAAATGCACTTTGTGCAGATGAACGAGTTGATGCTCAAAAAGTATACAGACCCCTATACCAAGCTCAAGCTTATTTTTGAACGCACTGTGGAGCTTATCGATACCTATCACCCAGATGAAATAGCCATTGAAGCCCCTTTTTATGGAAAAAATGTACAGTCTATGCTAAAATTGGGCCGCGCTCAAGGTGTGGCCATGGCAGCAGGTCTTTCCAGAGAAGTTCCGATTACGGAGTATATGCCCAAGAAAATAAAAATGGCCATCACAGGAAACGGAAACGCCACTAAAGAGCAAGTGGCTAAAATGTTGCAAAGTGTACTAAAATTAAAATCTTTGCCCAAAAATCTGGACAGTACCGATGGTTTGGCCGCAGCCGTTTGTCACTTTTATAATGAAGGAAGGGTAGAAGTGGGTAAAAGCTATACGGGTTGGGAAGCCTTTGTGAAGCAAAACCCGGGTAAGATCAAATAATAATTACCAGTTTTCAATAAACAATAAACAATAAACAATAAACAATGTACAATTAGCAATTAACAATAAGTAATGTCCAATTCCCAAACGAACCTACTTTATGAAAAACAAAAATCCTTTACTCGAAAAATCTTATGATTTTGCCTTGCAAACGGTCAGTTTATACAAGCACATAGTGGCATCCAAAAAAGAGTTTGTGCTATCCAAGCAAATGCTGCGTTCAGGAACATCCATCGGTGCAAATATCAGTGAGGCAAATGGAGCTATCTCAACGGCTGATTTTTCCGCCAAAATTTCAATAGCTTACAAGGAGAGTTTGGAAGTAAAATATTGGCTTTCGTTACTGACGGATTCAGACTATATTCCTAAAAGCAAATCAGCAACGCTAATTTCCAAGGCCGATGAACTTTCGAAAATCATGTTTTCCATCCTAAAAACTACAAAGAGAGCAAAATGATCATTGTATATTGTTTACTGTTAATTGACAATTGATGTCCGGAATTTATATCCACATTCCTTTTTGCAAGCAAGCTTGCCATTACTGTGATTTCCATTTTTCCACGCAACTGGAAAAAAAGGAAGTCATGGTGAATGCCATTGGCAAGGAACTCGTTATGCGAAAATCTGAGGTGGAGGATGAGGTAGAAACCATCTACTTTGGGGGAGGAACGCCGTCGGTGCTATCAATTGAGGAAATTCAACAGTTGATTCAGTCGGTGTACGACAATTACAAAGTAATTGACCATCCGGAAATCACACTGGAAGCCAATCCTGATGATTTGGTGTCATCTCGAGCGCAGTCGAAAGATCTATTTTTGGATTATAAAAAATCAGGAATAAATCGTTTAAGCATCGGCATCCAATCTTTTTTTGATGAAGATTTAAAATTGATGAACCGAGCACATAATGCGGGAGAGGCAGAAAAATGTATCCAAGAAGCTACAAAGCATTTTGATAACATCACCATCGATTTGATCTACGGAATCCCCGGGATGGATAACGAACGTTGGAAACGGAACATCCAAAAGGCCTTGGATTTTGGTTTGCCCCATATTTCCAGCTATGCGTTGACCGTGGAGCCCAGAACTGCCCTCAAAAAATTCATTAAAAAAGGTGTGGTTCCGGATGTGGATGACGAGCAGGCGCAAGAGCAGTTTCATATTTTGGTGGAAATGTTGGAAGCGCAGGGTTTTGTGAACTATGAAATCTCGAACTTTGGGAAACCTGGTTTTTTCTCCAAGAACAACACGGCATACTGGCAGGGGAAACACTATTTGGGCGTGGGTCCGTCGGCACATTCTTTTGATGGCAAACACCGAAGCTGGAATATCCGAAACAACCCTACCTATATCAAAAAAATAAGTGAAGGCGTTTTACCCATGGAAATTGAGACCCTTTCCAAAACGGATAGGTACAATGAGTATGTGATGACCGGTCTACGAACTGTTTGGGGGGTTGATTTGGATAAAATAGCCTCGGATTTTGGACCAAACTATCTGGACTATTTAAACCAACAATCCAAAAAGTATATGGAATCCCATTTGCTTTTTTTGGAAGAAGGAAAACTTTTGGTTACCAAACAGGGCAAGTTTTTAGCCGATGGTATTGCTAGTGATTTGTTTTTTGTGGATTAATGCAGTACCTATTCGGCTACGAAATTATCATTATCCTTATCCTCGATCCAATTGTATTCAATCTCCTTGGCCACTTTTCTGGCGAAATCAATGCCATGTCTATCAGCTAAAAAGCCCAACGCCATATCCATGCCTGCACTTACTCCCGAAGAGGTGTAGTATTTTCCATCGACTTTCCATCTTGCTTTTTTGTCCCAATCCACCTTGGTGTCTTGGGAAACCACCCATGAAAAGGCTCGCTTATTCGAAGTCGCTTTTTTACCCTTCAAAAGTCCAGATTTGGCGAGCAGTGCACTGCCTGTACAAACAGATAGCACATAGTCACTAGTTTGGGAGAGTTTTTCTAATTTATTTAAAAGTTGGGTATTGTTTACTTCCTTTCGGGTGCCCATACCTCCTGGAACCAAAATTATTTTGGGGCCATTGCCCATGGTCTCAAATTTTTCGGTCATAATGGGGACCTTGTGCCTGTTGGTGACCACACCACCCTCGAGGGAATAAAATTTAAGTGCATATTTATCCACCAAACGGCCAAAAATTTCTGCTGGCCCGAAAACATCCAAGGTTTCATAATCATCGAACATGATAAAAGCAACTTCAATTGGCTTTTCCATTTTGTTATCAGAGTTTTGGGCATTTATAGATGATGTTCCAATTAAGGCTAGCATCAATAGCGATAGTAAAGATTTCAATTTTGGAATAATGTTCATACTTAGCTGGATTTCTTAGTTGGGGGTGCACTAATCAATTTGTGCATGTTTATTGTGATGTTCTGGCAACTAATTTAGCTAATTAAATGTTTTCTTAATGGTTTGGCTTAATTGAATGAATATTTCATTGTTCTCCATAAGCTTTTCGTCACGATATAATCTAAATTCATATCCTTAAATTGCTTATGACGTTTAAGGTTCAAATTGTTTCAATGAAATATTTCAACCTATTTGTGGAGTTAGCAGATTTCAACCAAAAAGAACTTTATTATTGGATTTATCCTATGAAATGCCTTAATTACCCCAAACAAGCCCAACATATATGATTGCAACCATAAAACACAACTCCCGTAACTATAAAATAGACCTGACCAAACCTCTTGATATTTCAATACCGCTCAAGGGTGGTGATAAAAATGTGAATGCATGGTATTTGGAACCGCCAAAAATAGTGCCCCATAAGCAAGATGGTTTTGTGGGAAAGGTCTCGGAAGGAGCTCCGGTCAATTTTAATGATATCTGGTTTAATCCACACTCGCATGTAACCCACACGGAGTGTTTGGGACATATTTCGGAAGCGTTCAACTCCATTAATAAAAAACTGAAAAATTTCTTCTTTTTTGCTGAGCTGATCACCGTTGCACCGGAACAATTGGGAGATGATTTTGTAATTTCCGAAAAGCAGATAAAATACGCTTTGGGCAACAAAAAGAGACAGGCAATCGTAATCAGGACCATGCCGAATTTGGGCGACAAGCGCTCTAAAAAATATTCGGATACCAACCCAACCTATTTAACCGAAGCAGCTGCTAAGTACTTGGTAAAAAAAGGCGTGGAGCATTTACTCATCGACCTGCCTTCGGTGGATAAGGAAAGGGACGGAGGGCAGCTTTTGGCACATAAAGCTTTTTGGAACATGAGCGGGAAACCTAGGACAAAGGCAACCATCACAGAGTTTATTTATGTACCCAACCCAGTAGAGGACGGCACTTATTTTTTAAACCTGCAAGTGGCTCCCTTTGAAAATGATGCCAGCCCTAGTAGACCTGTTTTGTATAAAATTGAAGAGAAATAAATGAAAACAACCCTCAAATTGGAAGAGTTGATGATGTTCATTCTAGGTATCTACCTTTTCAATCAATTAGATTACGCGTGGTGGTGGTTTTTGGTGTTACTCTTAACTCCGGATATTGGTATGCTGGGATATCTTTTCGGAAACAGAACAGGAGCTATAATGTATAATTTGTTCCATCATAAAGGGATTGCCGTAGTAATGTATTTTGTTGGAATTTACTTTTCAATACCTTTATGCCAGTTTGTTGGGATAATACTGTTTTCCCATGCATCGTTGGACAGAATGTTTGGCTACGGATTAAAATATGACAAAGGATTTAAGTTTACCCATTTGGGTGAAATAGGCACATAAAATGGGTGAAGCAATAGACATGGTTTTAGGGTTGATTTTGGGCGCAATATTGATGTATTGGGTCTATTCCCTATTTCGAAAAAAGAAGAACAAAGAAATTACAGAAGAGCAGTCCACCGTAATCTTGAACAAGATACGTAGTGTGTGCAAACTCGTTTCTGTAGAGGGTGATTTTGCAGAAATCTATCACTACGAGAATACCAAGGATAGTTTTATGAGCCTGTTCCGAAGCAAAAAAAAGGCGCTGATCGTGATCAAAGCCAAAGCGCATATCGGGTACGACCTCAATAAGCTGGACATGAAGGCGGAAAATGATAAAAAGAAAATTATCCTGAGTCATTTTCCAGAGCCGGAAGTGTTGTCCATAGAACCCGATCTACAATTTTATGACATCAAAAATGGTATATTCAACAGTTTTTCTCCTACGGATTTGACCAATCTGAACCTAGAGGCCAAGGAGCATATCAAAAAAAGAATACCAGAGAGCGGGTTGATGGAAACCGCAAAAAAAGAAGCTTTACAAGCTGTTTTGGTCGTTGAGAAAATAGTAGAAACTATAGGGTGGAAATTGGATTATTCCGCTTTGGAAATAGGAACTGATAAAAAACAATCTATAGAAGAGTAACTATGAAAACTAAAATAATAACCTTGCTTTTGGTGGGTTTATTTGCCTCAAGCTGTGTACAAATCAAAAACGATATGAGCACTAATTTTGACCATACTTTTACGCATACGGTGTTTTTTTGGTTCAAAAACCCAGATAGTCATACTGCAAGAACTACGTTTGAAGCATCCCTGACAAAATTCTTGGAAAACTCTAAATATGCCAAAACCAAGTTTATAGGCAAGCCACCAAAGGCAGTTCGGGATGTGGTGGATGATTCGTTTACTTACTCTTTGATTTTATCTTTTGAATCGGCAGAAGATCAAGAAGCCTACCAAGAAGAACCTCCGCACCTTGTCTTTATTGAAGAGTGTGAGGATCTTTGGGATAAAGTAATTGTATATGACTCTCAGGGAATCAACCAATGAATATAGAGGAACTTAGGGAATTCTGTATATCCAAAAAAGGGGTAACGGAAGAGTTCCCGTTTGATGCCGATACTTTGGTGTTCAAAGTAATGGGCAAAATGTTTGCCTTGGTGCCTTTGGAGCGACTACCGGGCCAATGTAATTTAAAATGTGATCCAGAAAGGTCCGAAGAACTTAGGGAAACGTTCGATGGGGCTATCATGCCTGGGTACCATATGAGTAAAAAGCATTGGAATACCTTATTTTTGGAACAGCTTCCCCCTCAATTGATAAAAGATTTGGTGGATCATTCCTATGATTTGGTTGTATCTGGTTTAACAAAAAAGCTTCAACAAGAGCTAAACGATTTAGATTGATTTTAATGCATGACTTGAAAAAATTTTATACCGATCAAAGGAACAAACATCAAATTGAACTAAAACAGGTAAAGAAAAGGTTGTCATTGTTGGCCACCCTTCGTCTTTCCGTATTTGTGGCTTTGTGGTTTTCGATTTACCTATTTTGGGGCAACACAGTCCTATGGATTTTAGTACCGCTTTCCATTGTACTATTTTTATATCTGGTAGTGCGGTTCAGCAATGTAAAACGCCATAAGAAGTATCTGGAACGGCTTATTGCCATCAATGCCACGGAACTAAAAATTTTGGAACGCCGTTTTTACCATTTGCCGGATGGGAAGGAGTTTTTAAAACCCGACCATCCATACGCCCAAGATCTAGATCTATTTGGTAGAGGTTCCTTTTATCAATATGCAAACCGGACCACTTTGCAACAAGGCCGTGAAGTTTTCTCTAATCTTTTGTTGGATGGTATCCCAAAGGATATAGATAAAAAACAAGAAGCCATTCAAGAATTGGCAAAACTTCCGGAATGGCGACAACATTTTTCCGCGTTGGCCGGTGAGACCAAACCGAAAATATCACCCGATGTAGTTTCCGATTGGATGAAATCCCACAAAAGCGTGACACCCAAATGGGCTGGAATCGGAGCGCCTATATTTTTAGGGATTTCCATATTGTTGATTACCGTAGCGGTTATGGGAAAAATACCCGAAAGTCTGGTTTTGATATGGTTTTTTTTGGGATTGGGAATTGTAGGGAGATATGCCAAGGGCATTCTGGAATTTTCGGTGAAAGTGTCCGAGGCGCAAGATACCATCCAACAACATCAAAGATTGATTTCTGAACTGGAAGAAACCAGTTTTTCTTCTGAATTATTGAAGGATCTACAATCAAAACTAGAGGTAAAAGGCGAAAAAACATCAATGATTTTGAAGCGCTTTACCCAACGTACGACCATGTTGGAGCAACAATACAACTTGGTAGTGTTATTTTTTGCTCAAGGTCTTGGACTGTACAGTCTTTTTTATGCCTATAAAGTGCAATCTTGGGTATCAAAATACGGTAAGGATGTAGCCGGTTGGTTTGCTGCCATTGCTCAGTTTGATGCCTACATTACATTGGGTACCTATGCGTTCAATCATCCTGAACATACCTATCCAGCCTTGGTGCAAGGGGATACTGTAATCAGTGCTAAAGAAGTTGGCCATCCCTTGGTGGACCCCAAAAAGAACGTTTTGAATGATTTTGAGATCGGAAAAGGGCGTTTTTCTATCGTAACAGGGGCCAATATGGCCGGCAAAAGTACTTTTTTGCGAGCGGTCGGTCTTCAAATTGTAATGGCCAATATGGGCTTGCCTGTTATGGGCAAAGAGGTAAAATATGCTCCGGTGCGGTTGCTTACAAGTATGCGTTCGTCGGATTCTTTGGCAGATGAAACTTCCTATTTCTATGCAGAGCTCAAACGCTTAAAATACATCGTGGAGGAGTTGGATAAAAATGACTGTTTTGTGATTTTGGATGAGATATTGAAAGGAACCAACAGTGTCGACAAGGCAGAAGGTTCCAAAAAGTTTGTGGCACGTTTGGTGCAGAATGGGTCAACCGGAATGGTGGCCACCCACGATTTAAGCCTGTGTACCTTGGCCGATGAGCTCCCCGAAGTGGAAAATCGTTATTTTGATGCCCAGATCGTAAACGGAGAGCTGTTTTTTGATTACAAGTTTAAAGAGGGTGTTTGCCAGAATATGAATGCATCTTTTTTATTGAGGAAGATGGATATTATCAAGGATTAGAAGGGGTAGCCTATGGCAAAGTTCAAAGTCATTTTGTTTCCATTGTTACCAAAGAAAGGAATATTCCATCGGTCGTTTTCTGGTTGATACGGTACCCTGAACGGTGAGGCCAAATCAAAACGAATTACAAAGTTCTGGATATCCACCCGTAGTCCAAATCCAAATCCAGCTCCCACTTCCTGTAACCAATCCGATTCAAATTTACCATCGGTAAACAGCGTGCTGGAAGAATCACTGTTTTCTTGGTCAACCTCCAAGTCTTCATAATTTCCTGTTAGCCAAACATTCCCTGCATCTACAAAAAGGGCACCTTTAAGATAGGAGAACAAAGGAAAACGATATTCGATATTAGCTTCTAATTTTAAGTTTCCGGAACGGTCAAAATAATCCGTGGAGACATCTTCCGATGTGAGATTGAAATTCCCAGGACCCAGAGATCGGATATCAAAAGCTCTCACACTATATGGCCCTCCCGAAAAAAATTGCTTCACAAAGGGCAGTGTTTCACTATTTCCGTAGGGTATGCCCCATCCGGCATATATTCTTGATACCAATGTTTGTTCTTTGTCCCATCGATAGTAAAACCTGAAATCGACATCCATTTTGGCATATTGTGCATATTCTGAACCAATGATTGTCCCTGAGTCTCCGTCAATTAAACTGAATAGATTCCCTGACAAATCGATGTTGGAGGAAAAAAAGATAGGGTACTGCTTTCTCAAATCCGATACCTCATCATAGGTAAAACTATAGAGTAGGCCTGCAATAAAACGTTGTTCAAAACTTCTTCGAAGGAATGGGTTATCGTCCAATATTTGTTGAAACTCGTCCGTTACGTTGGACAATTTGGAGTAATTGATACTTATTGGGTCTAACTGATGATAGACATATCTATTTTCTTTCCAAGTATAACCGAAAGAACTGTTTATAGAGCTTAAGGTGAAAAGCTGACTGCGTTTTAAGAAATCAATTCCTGTAGAGATCTTCGTCTTAGGCACGGAATACCTGAAATTTTCTGGTGAAAAAGGAATGGATCTGGGAAAAATCAAGTCTCCTTTAATTCCCCAAGCGATACTGCTTAAATTGGAATTGTCACCGGAGGAAAGCTGGGATTCATACGAAAAATGAGTGGATAGGCTCAAGGTTTCCCCACCTTTAAAAAGGTTTCTATTGTTATAGCTCAATACTAGCCCAGGACCGGTAAATCCATTTGATTTGGTCACAGCCTGTATTTCCGCCCTTACCGAACGCTTTGTTAATGGTGCCAGATAAATATCGGCTGCAAGAGAGCCTCCATCACCGTTGGTCATTGTGGTATCCATTTCGGTATACTGGATGTTCACATACTTATAACTTCCCAATGAGGAAAGTCTACTACTGGTAAGTTTTGAGGTATTGGCATTGTAAAGGTCACCTTCTTTGAACAGTATGTATGTTTCCAGTAAATCGGGTTTAAAGTAATATTCTTTCTGAATAAAATCTGTTCCATTTACCGTGGTCCGGTTTTTTTTGGACAATGGCAAAGTATCCCCCTCTATGGAGTAATTTGGATAAACGGTGATGGAGTCGATGGTATAAGGTAAACCAGATTTTTTCGGAACTTCTTTTTTTAGACGAAGGAACAGGTCGAATTTTCTATTTTTATATTGGTTGGTATCCGCTTCGAATATGAAAAGATTAGCGTTACTGTTGTAGTATCCTCGTTGTTTTAGATTATAATCCAACCGTTCTCTTTCCGCTTTTAAAAGATCGAGGTCAAAACGGTCATTTTTGGATAAAGGGGTGTTCTTGATGAGGTCCAATAACTCATTATATATGGGAAGGGAATCAGTGTCCACTGTATAATTTTCCAAGGTGTATGGCTCTTGTACCTTTGCTGAATAATTCACCGAGGCATATTTTTCTTTTAAAACAGTTTCCGCTCCTGTTCTGCTATAGAAAAAACCATTGTTGTCCAAACGGTTCAATAAAAGATCCTCGACCCGTTCTGGATTTACTTCGGAGAAATATACAGGTTCCTCACCGAAGGACTTATCAAGAAATCTGTAAATAAATCCTGGTTTTTCTCGCTTTGCTTTATAATGAAAATATAGGGCAGGTTTCATTCCCAAGAATGTGGTATTGGGATTTGGCTCAATCAGATTGACCAATTCGGATTTAATATCCTTCAACCCTGTTACATTTCCAATGGTATCCAGTTCCAGTTCTGCGCCGGTATAAAGTCGCTCACCCTCCGGTATGAATTTTTTTATGCTACAGGAATGCAATAGAAAAACAGCTAGACTACAGTAAAATAGATATGTTGTTACAAAATTTTTCAAAAAATAGTTTTAGAATTACTAGTTCTATTTATCATTATCACCTTCCAGTGTTTCAGCTTCTTCAGTCCTGGTCTTTATTGGATTGAACAATTGACTGAATTTGTTGAATTCCCTATTAAAAATAAATGCAAGTCCGGTTATGATCACTTGGCCGTCAATAACATTTTCATATTCCTGTTTTCTAAATCCTTTAAGTCGATAGGTGCCCTCTTCATTTATTAGATACTCCAAAGTTACATTACCAATAACGGGTGTGGATGTATCGGAGCTGGATGCACTTCCCTCTACATCTACTGCACTGCCGGCCGTAACTATAACACGGTCATCAAATAGTTTTTTCTTTGCATTTATATTCAGTTGCGTTCTATCTTCATACCCACTGTCTTGATACTCTTGAAAGCTGTCCAAATCAAAATCCAGTTCAAATCCACTACTGCCCAATATTTTGTTGGAAATGGCATTGAGTTCGCTGGATAATACATTATTAACATTGTTCCGGGCCAATGCAACGGCACCTCCATTGCTTCCATCGCTTCCGGAAGTGGGGTAAAACCTGTTCAAGGCCAATAACGAAAACACTTGTTTGTTCAATTCGGCCTCTTGCTCATTCAATTGTTGTATACGACCATACACGCCGCCTCCGTAACTTCCCTGTACATTTTCCGGCATATCCAGGGCAAAGGATATTTGAGGAGAGGTAATTTCACCATCAATATTTAAATACACCAAAAATGTAGCGGGTTTTTGGTACTGACCAGATATATTCGCGTCCTGCCCATAACTAATGGAGGACATTAGCGGTGCTGCGGAAGTCTCTAATTCGTAAGTGGCAGTAACGTCCAGTTTTGCGTCGTACGGATCGCCAGACCAAACTACACTACTATCATCGTTTAACTTAAATTCGCGGCTTACCAAATTATATAGACTTGTTTTATAGAAACCCGAATTGATGTCCAATCTGCCCGATAAGCGTGTATTTTGGTTGGGATCTATATTTAAATTTAAACTGGCATTGCCGGAAGCCTGCAACATGTCCTCTGTTTTCTCGTCCAACACTATCGTAAACATAGCATCGTCCGAGATTTCCAAAGTGGTGTTGATGTCCATTCCCTCAAAAACCGCGTTCGTTTCATTCTCGGTAGTTCTGGTCAATATTGCATCAGGACTTTCTCTGTTGACAAAGATGACAACACCATCTCTTTCTTGAATTTCATATTGATTTTGGGGAACTAAATAGGTTAGGTCTGTTTCATCACCAATGCTTAGTGTACCATTAATGATAGGTAGCTCTAGATTTCCGGTCACGTCCAAATCCATGTCCACAATGGCCTTGCCGTATACCAACTCATTATCTCCTTTTTTGGAATTGAGTGCCATAAACTTATTAGCTTTAATGGATAGATCAAAATCGGGATTTAAAAGGGTTTCTGTAAAAATGGCTCCATTCAAGACCAATAATCCCTTGTCAGTATTTTTTATACTGAAATTGTCAAAATTGATTTCTTCTTCATTCAGATCCAGTGTTTGGCCATTCACGCTAAGATTGGTTTTAAAAGCTGATAATGTAAGTCCAACCTCATTAAAATTCAACCTGCCGGAATAGGAGGGATTGCTAAGGGTTCCGTTTACCTGCATACTCCCCGAAATATTTCCGGACGGATTGGATATTTCTTCTTTAAAAAATTCATGGAGAATGTTCGTTTCAAATTTTTCAATGTCTAAATCCATGTTCAAATTCGCATCGTTCTCTCTCGCTACGTAGTCACCTGTCAATGTTAAATCGGCACCTCCGTCCTGTAAAATCAAATTAAAATCATAGCCGGAAAGTGATTTGGAAGAAGCCTTTAAACTTAGGGAGCCCAAAGGAGTTTGCATCAAACTAAAATCAGTGATATCCAATTTGGAAACCAATCCAGAAGCGTCGTACGGGTTAAGGATTACAAAATTCCCTTCCACAGTACCTTTGGCGAGTGCTTCAGTCGGATTTAAAAGGCTTAGAAAGGTTTGGAGTTGGAAATTTTCAAAAATAATTCCAATATGTTCGTTCTCCATTTGAGGAACCGTTGTAGAAATTTCCAGTTTTTGACTGTTTCTTGAAAGCACCAAATCTTGAAACCTCGTATAAGTATTGGCCATTATAATTTTATTGTCATCCGGAATTTCCCACTGCTTTTTATTCAGGATTAGGTTTTCGGGAGAAATATGTAGACTCAGGGTATCTTTTTTAAATACGAGCTCGGAGCCTATATGCATTATTTGTGTAGAGTCGTTAATGGAATTGAAGTCCAAAACCAGCTCTTTATCTTTTAAAGTTCCCTCCACATAGGTATTTTTTAAAAGTATGGGGTCAAATTCAAAATTTCTAAGTCCTGCATGAAAGTTTAGGTTAGTGGAATCACCTTCAAGGTTCACTTCAAGACTATCCACGGTGCTTCCGGCATACGTGAACTTTGGTATGGATACTTTCACGTCCAGTTTTTTTCTTCTTGCGTTAAAGTTGGCATCTATGTTCAGGGAATCCAAATCTTCGATACCTTCAAAAAAGACTTCGGAAATAATAGGCGTTGGTACTAAGGCCAAATCCAATTTTGCCTCAACATCGTCCAAATCTGCAGAGAGGGTACTGTCATTGGAGAAATAATTTTCCAATTGCTTTTTTAATGCGGTGCTGACCCTGTTGATGGAGGTATTGGAATACAGTCCACCGTTAAGAAAACCGCTTTTCACAGTGGCGTCCGTAATGGAGTCTTCCACGCTTGCATTTAGCAATATTGGTATAATTTGATATTGTTTACTGTCCGCCACCACTATTCCATTATTTACAGAGGCCTCGATGTTATAACTATTGGAGGTACCCTTGTAAGACCCTTCTATATCTGCGGCTATCTTTATATCGTTTTTGGTAAACCCAAGTTTCCTTAAATCGGCACCAATAATGTTGGAAGTAAGGTTTATGGAGTTGCTTTCAGCAGTAAAATCGATTGAGGTGATGGCGTTTAAATTAAGGTTTTCATCTTCCATGGAAAGAGAAACATCTCCAGTGCCATTTTTCAAGGTGCCAGTAAGATTTATATCGCTATAGTTGTATTCATCGAACACAAATTGGGAGATGGTCCCATCCAATTTCGCGTCCATATTGGAAAGTTCTGTTCCAGAGCCAGAGCCTTCCAGTTGTAGTGAAATAGCACCCATTTTGTTGCTTTTAAGCAGTATGCCCAGTTGTAAACTATCGGAAGCTATTGCCACTTCAAATCGCTTTTGATTTCCTAATTCTGCTAAGGCATCCAGATTTACCTTTCCTTCGGGCATCGCTAAAACTGTTTTGGTCTGAAAGGATTCCAGATTACCTTTGAGCGCACCGGTGAGTGAAAGTGTATCGGGAATCTTATATGCTAGACTGTCCTTTGGTATAAACCGTTGCAGGTTTTCTTTGGTTGACTGTAGGGCGATGCTATTCAAATCAAAAACAAACTCTTCCATTTGGGTGATGCTAGAAAGACTTCCTTCTATATTGAGAATGGTTGATGGGCCCCAGTTCAATTCCGTATTAAAGTCATTTACTTCTTTCAAACTTCCATTTGCCAGTATGGAGCCGGTAATAGGGTGTGCAGTGAGCGCATCCACGTAGGGATTTTTTTGTAGTTCAGGTGATAGGCTTTGGAGGTCTGCGGCCTGTAAATTTAATTGGGTCAAAGCAATTTGCAGCTGACTGTTCTCTGGATTGTCTAAGGCTGAATCCAAAGATTGGTATTGAATGTCGGCATTGGCGTTGGCCGAGCTGTTGTTCAATTGCAGGTTGAAATTGGAAATGGCGGCATGCGTGTTCGATATGCCCGCCTCGAAGCCTAATTGTTGCAAAGCAATTCCACTGTGCTCTTTAAAGGTGAACTTATCGACTTCCCAATGAAAATTCTTTGGAGCATACCTAAAATCATTGGATTTCAGCGTTAGGTCCTGTATTGAAAAAGCATCAGGATTAAAAATTGAGTCGTTTTCTACCGCCTCATTTTGGAAAAAACTTAAAGTATTGGACTCCAAGTTCAACTCGTTTACTTGCAATTCAAGTTCGGGCCATTCAAAGGAAGTATTTGGTGAAGTAGTTTTTACCGAATCCTTGACCTGATTCAGTGCCAATAATATGCTTGAGTTTTTTAGCGTTAGTTCATCTGTTTTGTAACTGTTTTTGGAAAGGTCCACGGCTATTTCCGTCAAGCCAATATTCGATAATTGCATCTGGGTCTGTATACCATCGGGCTTAGAGTTGTAAACGATAGCAACTTCCACTATTTCGAAATCATTTATAGAAATTCTTGGTTGGGGCGCTGCCGTGGTATCATTGGAGACAGGAATGGCTTGGGTCTGGTTATAGGAAATCTGACTATTTTTTAAAGCAAAATCATCGACTCCAAATTTCATTTCCTCTAAATTGAATTCGGTAACATCAACCTCCAATTCGCCAAGGGAAACTTTCAGTTTTGTTCCCAAGTGGACATCATCGTAACTTACTTTCCAATTTTTAAGATAAAAATCGCCTAAGGAGATGGACATTGGCGGGGAGGTGGTTGTAGTATCGGTAGGAGTGGCAAAGGCATCTATTAAAAAGGAAAAATTAAAGCTTTCGGGGTCGCTATTTCTGCTAATATTAGCGACTAAATGGGTTGCATCCACATCATCGATGGATAGCTCATTCTTAACAAGTAAAGGATAAATGGGAAGGTCTAATTGGAGTTCTTCTGAATATAGCAGCGTGTCACCTTGCTTATCTTCTAAGTAAATCCCCTCGGTTTTGATGTCCCCTGAAAAGCTAATAAAGACCCTATCAATCTCCACCTTGGTTTGGGTTTTACTGGATACATAGTCCGTTATTTTTGAAACAATCAGGTTTTGTGCCCACGGGGTTTTGATCACCAACACCAAAATGATAAACAATGCCAACAGTACAAGAATGCATTTCCCTATTAATTTCAGGACTCTTTTCCGGTTCCATTTTTTGTTTTCCATACATCTTTTCTCGAAGAATAATCGGATTGCATCGGCAACGATATTATGATTTTGCCTGAAAACCATTTCGCTTCTCTAAGCCACTTACAACAGCAGATAAAGATAGGGTAGTGCATATTAAGAATGATGCTGATATGCGATAAAGAATAACTCTATAGCTATAATTTATAATAAGAAACTCTCTGTTGTAACTTAGAGGTTTTTTACTTGAAGTTTATGGAAACTATCCGCCTGTAGACGAAGCAATTCTTCTGCTTTTTCTTTTTTGTAGCGGTACAATTCTTCCTCATTTTTTATATCGGCATAGATTTGCTGGTTGAGTTCTCCATCTGTGGCCATTAATAATTTTCGTTGTTCTACCTTTTGCGTTATCCAAGTGGCCACTACGCTTTCCTGCTCCTCAAACTTATAATCGTATTCGCCTTTTGGAGCCAACAATTTGGCAATGATCGGTGCTGTTTCAATGGCCAAAAACAACAGAAAGATAAAAAACGATGGAAACCATGGTAATTTTCCCAATGCATTGATGCGGGCCATGAGTCCATCAAAACCATCAATAATGGGTTGTGAGGTAGAAACCGCAGTGTCGTAATCGGATTGTAAGGCCGTAATTTGGGCTTCAATATTTTCGATTTTGGTTGCGTTGGTTTCTTTTAAACTGTTGAGTTCCGCCAAAGCAGCATCGTGCTTCTCCCGTTTTTCTTCATAAACAGGGCCTTTGCCCAACAAACCGGTTCCGGCAGTACCTTCCGCTTCGGTGATGTAGGTGTCGTATAGTGCATTGGTTTCGACTTCTTTCGTTGCAATTTCACCTTTTAGGTTGTCAATATCCTGGTTTAGACTTTCAATCTTTGGAGTGTATTGGAGTGCCAATTGTTCCTTGTTGTTCAGGGTGAGTGCGTTTTTTTCTTCCAGAAGGACTTGATTGATCTCCTTTTCAAAAATTTTCATTTCCAAAGGTTTGGAAATCACAACGGCAATGATCAATGCCAAAACAATACGTGGTGCAGCCTGAAGCAATTCCCCTTTAAAATTGTCACGCTTTTTAATGGTTGAAACAATGTATCGGTCCAAATTGAAAATGAGCAGTCCCCATATCAAACCAAAGAAAATAGCGGTGTAAACTGTGTCAAAAACGGTGTAAAGGGCATATCCTGATGCGATAAAAGCCATTACCGCTGTAAAAAATACGGTGGCTCCAATGCCTGCATATTTGTTGCGTTCCCCGTTGGAACAAGAGTCTAGGATTCCTGTATCTGCTCCAGAGCAGAAGATAAAAAAGCGTTGTAACATATCGTGTTCTCTTTTGATTGATAGGTTATTAGAACGCAGATTGGGTGGATTTGTTACATTTTAGACTTAAAAACTCCACTGTGGAAATAGAAGTAAAAGTGAAAAATAAGTAAGTTTGCAACACTAAAAAAATACCAATGGCATTATTAGAAGAGTTACAGGCACGAAGTGGAGGAGTTTGTGAATTGAGCGGAGTTACGGAAGATTTGGTAATTTATGAAGTACCACCCGTTTCTACCGGAGGATTGGATGGGAGTATTTTGATAAGCCAAACTTGCAAAGACCAAATAGAAAATCCGGAAACAACAGATCCGAATCACTGGCGGTGTTTAAATGATAGTATGTGGAGCGAGCATGATGCGGTAAAAGTGGTGGTTTGGCGAATGCTCAACCGATTAAAATCTGAAGGATGGCCACAAGATCTTTTGGACATGATGTACTTGGAAGATGAGACTTTAGAATGGGCCAAAGCCACTGGTGAAGGTGAAGAGGAAAGTGAAAAAATAATTCACAGGGATGTAAATGGCAATATTTTGGAGAATGGCGACAGTGTTGTTTTGGTGAAAGATTTAAAAGTAAAAGGATCTAGCATGGTCGCAAAACAGGGAACCGCCGTTAGACGGATTTCCCTGGATCACGAAAATGCTGAATACATTGAAGGTAAAGTAGATGGTCAACAAATTGTGATTATCACCAAATACGTTAAAAAGCTCTAAGCCTTCATCTCTGAATAATATTTATAGAAATAGGGGATTGTCTCAATACCTTTTAAAAAGTTCCATACCCCAAAATGTTCGTTAGGGGAGTGGATGGCGTCGCTGTCCAATCCGAATCCTAAAAGGATTGTTTTGCTGTCGAACACATTTTCAAAAAGGGCCACGATTGGAATACTACCTCCTGTACGCTGAGGTACCGGGGTTTGCCCAAAGGTGGTTTCCATAGCTTTGGAAGCTGCTTTATAACCGATACTGTCTATTGGGGTAACGTACGCTTGACCGCCGTGGTGTGGGGTAACTTTGACTTTTACGCTTTTCGGTGCAATGGATTCAAAATGTTTGGTGAACAAATCAGTGATCTCATGCCAATCTTGATCTGGGACCAATCGCATCGAAATTTTAGCGTAGGCTTTACTGGCGATTACCGTTTTGGCACCTTCACCCATGTAGCCGCCCCAAATGCCATTGACATCCAATGTTGGTCGGATTCCAAAACGTTCCGTTGTTGAATATCCTTTTTCACCATGAACATCATCAATATCCAAAGCTTTTTTGTAGTCTTCCAAATCAAAAGGAGCCTTTGCCATTTCGGCACGCTCTTCATCTGAAATAATTTCCACCTTGTCATAAAATCCGGGGATGGTGATATGGTTATTCTCATCATGAAGCTCGGCAATCATTTTCGCCAACACGTTGATGGGGTTGGGTGCTGCACCTCCATAAATACCAGAATGCAGATCTCGGTTGGCGCCAGTCACTTCCACTTCCACATAACTAAGTCCGCGCAAGCCTGTTGTAATTGAAGGGGTGTCATTGGCAATCATTCCCGTATCGGAAATGAGAATGATATCGTTCTTGAATTTTTCGCTATTTTCCTTTAAGAAATCCTCCAAACTATCGCTTCCAACTTCTTCCTCGCCTTCGATCATAAACTTCACATTACAGGGTAACGTATTGTTCTTGATCATGTATTCCACAGCCTTTACATGCATGAAGAACTGGCCTTTGTCGTCACATGATCCCCTGGCGAAAATAGCGCCATCGGGATGTAATTCGGTTTTCTTGATAATGGGTTCAAAAGGAGGGGAGTCCCATAGGTTGATAGGGTCTGGAGGTTGCACATCGTAGTGGCCGTAAACCAGCACCGTTGGTAAGTTTGGGTCTATGATCTTATCTCCATAAACCACTGGATAACCTTTGGTCTCACAAATTTCTGTGTTTTCGCAACCTGCTTCCTCCAACGTTTTTTTTACAGCCTTAGCAGCTTTTAGAACATCTTGCGAATGCCCTGGGTCAGCACTGATGGAGGGGATTTTTAAGAGGTCGATCAGCTCGTTGATAAATCTGTCTTTGTTCGTGTTGATGTAATTATTGATATCTTTCATATATGTATTAAAAAGGACCTTAAAAGTACAAAAAACAAGTTTTTAATAGGAGTAGATTTGCAAATCGGAAAATTGAATTATATTTGCACTCCAATTCGCGGGTGTGGTGGAATTGGTAGACACGCTAGACTTAGGATCTAGTGCCGCAAGGCGTGGGGGTTCGACTCCCTTCACCCGCACTAAAAAGACTCTTCACATATTGAAGGGTCTTTTTTTTTTTTAATTCTCTACTCTTTAATCCTTTGCCTTGTAGGCGTTTCTGTTATTTATATTGAAAAATTGGTCAATGAAGTGGAAGGGTCTGCAATACTGATTTTTTGAAGCGGACCGATATGAAGAGTGTATTGTTTTTTATATTTATTTTGTAATGTATCATACATAACAATTAAAAGTTGTGATAAGTTAAATTTTTAGGCGGTATTTTTGAATAAAAAAAACCTTAAATTTATTGCTATTGCCATATTATTAAGTTCCCTCGATAATCAATGTTATAATAAAATAACTTTTTTAAAGTTTTATTAAATACAAAATATTGATATTTGTCAATTTTTTAAAAGCAAAACCTAACAACCAAACAGATACTAACTAAATTAATTGACCACCCACGCTATGTACAAAGAAATCTATTTGGTCGACGACGAAGACCTTGTGAATACTGTAAATGCAATTCACTTTAGAAGAATGGGACTGGAAGAAAGGGTTAAGAGCTTTACTAACCCTGAACTAGCCCTTGATGATCTTAGGTTTAGAGACGCTCCAAACACAAAAACACTTATTTTATTGGATATTAATATGCCCGAGATGAGTGGTTTTGAATTTTTGGAGTTTATGATGCTCGAGGACTTTCCTGAATCCAATGAGGTACTTTTGGTAACGTCTTCTGAATCCGACGCAGATAAGGAAGAGGCTAAGAAGTATGAGAAATATGTGAAGGAATTTATTGCAAAACCATTAAAGATTGAGCATTTGGAGGATTATCTGCAAAGTGCCAATAAGTAATTTATATGGAATAGTGCCCACTATCTATTGGGCTATTAATTTTATTCTGAATAAATTTTAACATGTGAAACACACCTTTATTCAAAATAAAATTGAAATTGTTGAGGATAGGGCTGATCTTGTGTGGGCCATGGATCGAAATTACAAGCTTACTGCTTTTAATACATCCTTTAAGTCCCGCCTTTTACAAAATGATTTAGGGGATGCCGAAAGAGGCATGGACCTTAAGGTCGTTTATCGGTCCGATTTTTTCTTCAAACCATGTGAGCAGGGGTGCGAAAGGGCACTCAACCGCTACGCTACAACATCAAGACATACATTTGAAGAGGACGGTGAAACAGTGGTCCATGAATTTTCCTTTCAACCTTTTATGAACAGCTTGGGAGAGGTTATTGGATGTTGTGTTTGGCAAAAGGATATCACCGAAGAAGTTAACAACAACCTTCGTTTAAGAGAAAGTGAGCGTAAGTATCGAGAAGCTCAAGAAGTTGCCAATGTAGGGCATTGGAATTGGGACATAAAAAAAAATGAAATTACTTGGTCTGATCAACTTTTCAGGATTTTTGATAAAGACCCAACAACTTTTAAGGCAAATTACGATTTGTTATTGGAGATTATACATCCAGAGGAAAGAGATGCGTTCGATGAAGATGTGAAAAAATGTATCGAACAAAAGACATTGCACGATATCGTCAATCGAATTGTGGTGGATAGTGGAGAGATTAAGTATGTTCATCAAAAAGGCAAGACTTATTATGATGAAGAAGGCATGCCAATTCGAATGAGTGGTACAACGCAGGATGTTACCAAGGATGTGTTGTCCAACAAACAAATAGTGGAACAGAACCACGAGCTTCAAAATTTTGTTCGAATTATTTCACACAACCTTCGCGGTCCAATATCCAATCTTTTAATGTTGTCCAAAATTTATGATTGGGGAAAAGATGAGATGAACGACGATATCATAAAAAAAATAGAACTTACTACCGAGGCATTGGATCAAACGATAAAGGACCTTCATCATTCGCTGGCGTTAAAATCAGCGGACAGGGAAAAATTTAGGGAGGTTCTTCTTAAAAATGTTATGAAAGATGTCGACGGATTGCTTTCTGAAGAGATATTTAAAAATAAAGCTTCCATTCATACCAATTTTTCAGATGTAGATTATGTATATGGTGCAAAGAGCTATGTGGTCAATATTTTTTATAACCTCATACTCAACGCAATCCATTATTCCAAGGAAAATGTGCTTCCCATCATTCAAATAACCGCAGAAAATACGGAGCAGTCAATAATACTTAAGTTTTCAGACAACGGGATTGGAATGGAACTTACTTCGGAAAAGGAGCGTAAAATTTTTGATATGTACGGCAGGTTAAGTGGTGCAACTGAAGGTAAAGGTCTGGGACTTTATTTGGTAAAGACCCAGGTACAAGCTATGGATGGAAAAATTGAAGTAGAAAGTAAGAAGGGTCAAGGCGCCACGTTTAGTATCACTTTTCCTAAAAAAAAGTAATAGTTTTAGAAAGGTAATTTGCTCAAATCCACATTGCCGCCAGAAACAATTACCCCTATTTTTTTGCCGGAATATTTTTCTTTTTTATTGATAATCGCTGCCAATGCCACGGCACTCGATGGTTCACAAACGATTTTGAGTCGTTCCCAAATCAGTTGCATGGCCATAATGATTTCTTCTTCGGTTACACGGACGATTGCTTCCACATATTGTTGAATAATAGGAAAATTTCTGTCACCCAATTGGGTTTTAAGACCATCTGCAATGGTATTTGTGGTTTTGTTGGACTCAATTTTGCCGCTTTGTAGTGATCGATAAGCGTCATCTACTTCAAAGGGTTCGCCACCAATTGTCTTGCAATTATTACCAAAATGATATGCCGATAGTGCCGAACCCGCAATAAGTCCACCGCCACCAACAGGAGTTACAACATAATCTATATTGGGATATAGTTCCAATAATTCTTTGCAAGCAGTTCCTTGTCCTAAAATAACATGGTCGTCATTGGACGGATGAATAAAAGTAGCGCCATGTTTTTTAGCAATCTGTTTGGATTCATGTTCCCGAGCCTCCAAAGTGGATTCGCAGGATATTAATATGCCTCCGTAGCCCCTTACAGCTTCTTTTTTTACTTCGGGAGCGGAATTTGGCATTACGATATAGGCTTTTACACCCAAGCTTTGTGCGGAAAGGGACAGTGCTTGTGCAAAATTCCCTGATGAATGTGTAACAACCCCTCTTTGTTTTTGCTCATCTGTAAGTTGTAAAATGGCATTGGAGGCCCCACGCATTTTAAACGCACCCATTCTTTGAAAATTCTCACATTTGAAAAATAGTTCAGCCCCAATCATTTCATTGATCAGCCGGGAAGTAAGCACTGGTGTGTTATGGATAAATGGTTTTATCCGTTCGTGGCAGTCTATTAGGTGTTGTATGTCCATGAATCTTAATCCTTATAGGTAAAATATAATAAGGTATCAAAGATAATGACCGGAGGTTAATTTAATTGTGGGATTGTATTTCCTTTTCGTCTTTTGATTCTTCGGATACACCCTCCATGCCCAATTCTGGAATAACCAACAAGGGTATCTGAGTATGAAATGCCGTTCTTTTAATGATGGGTTCACGGGTCATTTTTTCCATATAACTATGTTGATAATTTAACATGGCCAAAAGATGGATGTCCAATTCTTTGGAGAATGATTCTAAAGTATGCGAAATAGAATTTAGTTCAGATACGGTGTGCACATAATGCTCCACGTTGCCCAGATAACGTCGTAGCATGTTTAAATTGAATTGTTGTAGTTCCGTCAATGCTTTAATACCGTACTGAACGTGTACAATCCGTATGGTGGCATTAAACATCTTTGCCATCGCCAAAACTGGGGATAATTCTGAAGAAGTATAGAATCGTTTGAAATCTGTGGCAAAAGCAATTTCGGAAGGGGTAACATATTCATAGTGGTACGGAATGGCCAAAATGGGACATTTTTTGGTACATTTTATAAGACGCACGGTATTGCTGCCCATAAAAACTTCATTCGCACCAGATGCTCCTTTTGTGCCGGTTATTACCAAATGAATACCAAGTGACTCAACAATATCCTTTACCTCTTCTACCAATAAATTAAAGGAAGAAACAGTTTCAAAACTATGGTTGGGATTACCATATTTGGTTTTTATCCGTTCCACGGTTTTGTTCAATCCTTCCTCTGAATTCCTCCTTACCGCATCAACAATACTTACACCATCCACCATTTTTGCCATAAATCGACTACTTGGGATAACCGGGGTATAAGTGTTTAACAAATAGAATTTACATCGCGTATTGCGAAACAATTGCATGGCGTAATCAATTGCGTTCCATGCATTTTCTGAAAAATCCGTAGGTATTAAAATCTTCTGCATCTGACTAAGATTATGATGCAATAAAAGTAAATTTATGGAGCAAGGGATTCTATGACAATTATCAGCTTTTTAAAAGAGAACTAAAACCCTTCCGCCATTTCCAAAAGTTTGCGTTCGTCTTTAATTCCAATTTTTTTTCCTGAAGCATGGATCAAACCTTTCTTTTTAAATTCTGAAATTATTCTGATAGCGGATTCTGTTGCAGTGCCCACTACATTGGAAATATCTTCTCTAGTGAGCGTTAGTGCTAAAAAGCCATCCTCATCTTCTCCAAAATTGTTCTTTAGATATAGAAAAGCTTCGGCCATTCTTTGCTTTACTGTTTTTTGAGAAATATTGACGATTACATCATCTGCCTCTTTTAAGTCGTGAGCCATATGGCGCAAAACCTCCAATGTAAAATTGGGGTTTTTTTGAAGGGTATTGTTAATGCTCTCTTTTGGGATAAAGCAAACTTCCATATCATCAATGGCTACAGCGGAGAGGTTGGTGCTCTCTTCGGAAATCACAGAACGTTGCCCAAGCACTTCGCCCTTGGTGGCTAATTTAACTATCTGATCTTTACCGTTGGCACTTAATTTGGAAAGCTTGGAAACTCCATCTCGAACACAATAGACCCCATTAAGTTTGTCTCCCTCTTCAAATATTGGTTCGCCTTTTTTTATAGTTTTACTTGTTTTGGAATCGGAGACTTTTTTCAATTCATCCTTGCTCATGGCACGGAGCGAGTTGAACTGTCGAATAATACAATTTTCACACCTGCTTTCCATACTGATTTGTTTACCTGATTCAGCAAAAATAATTGATAAACAAAAGTATTTTACTGATAATTATCATATTTTTAAGGGGAATAGTATTACAAATTTGCATTAGGTAAAGCAAATGTGAAATGACCGACTCGACCTGTTATCATTGTGGCGACGAGTGTGGTAGGGATAGTGTAACGTTTGATGGTAAGGATTTTTGTTGTAATGGTTGTAAGACCGTTTACGAGATTTTTACGTCCAACGGCCTCTCAACCTTTTATGAACTAGAGGGAAAAGCGGGAACTACACCCAACCAAATTCGTAAGAAATACGATTTTCTGGATAACCAGGAAATTGTAGGGAGACTTGTGGAATTTGATGAAGAAAATGTCCAGGTGGTTACACTGAGCATTCCTTCCATCCATTGTAGTTCTTGTATTTGGGTGCTGGAAAACTTAAACAAGTTACATGCCGCCATTTCCGTTTCACAGGTTGACTTTCCAAAGAAAACGATTCGTGTTACCTATAAAACAAACGATTTTTCCCTTAAAGCCTTGGTCTTGTTGTTGGGAAGTATTGGATATGAACCGTACATCTCTTTAGAAGAATACAACAAAAAAGGAAAAAAGGTAGACCGCTCCTTGATCTATAAATTGGGCGTAGCTGGTTTTGCGTTTGGTAACGTGATGCTATTTTCCTTTCCGGAGTATTTTGAGGTGGAAGAGTTTTGGCTGGACCAATATAAACATGTCTTCCGTTGGCTGATGTTTGCATTTTCCCTACCAGTTGTGTTTTATGCAGGTATAGATTACTTCATTTCAGCTTACAAGGGAATCCGCTCAAAATTATTGAATATTGATGTGCCCATTGCTTTGGGAATATTTACGCTATTTGTTAGGAGCACCGTAGATATTGCTTTTGACTTAGGTTCAGGCTTTTTTGATAGCCTTACCGGCTTGGTGTTCTTCTTATTATTGGGTAGATTTTTTCAACAAAAAACATACTCCTATCTCTCTTTTGAGCGTGATTATAAATCGTATTTCCCTATAGCGGTTACGCGTTTGCAAAAGAATGGAGGAGAGGAGAATATCCAAATTTATAATATTAATGTAGGGGATAGGGTATTGATTCGGAGCCATGAAATCATCCCCGTAGATTGTATTCTAATCAAGGGAACTGCGGAGATTGATTATAGTTTTGTTACAGGTGAATCTGAGCCAGTATTAAAAAAATCCGGTGAAAAATTGTTTGCCGGTGGAAAACAATTGTCCGGTGTATTGGAGGTTGAGGTGTTAAGGTCGGTATCCCAAAGTTATCTTACCCAATTATGGAGCAACTCCATATTTTCAAAAGATAAAGCGAGTCAGTTTCAAACCCTAACCGATAGTATAGGAAAACGATTTACTGTTGCTGTGTTGAGTATTGCCACCTTGGCGACCATTTTCTGGTTGGTCTATATGCCCAGTTTGGCACTCAATGTTTTTACCTCTGTATTGATTATTGCTTGTCCCTGTGCCATTGCATTGGCGGCACCTTTTACATTGGGGAACATGCTTCGAATTTTTGGCAAGTATAAATTATATTTAAAAAACACTAATACGATCGAGCGGTTATCCAAAATTGACACGGCTATTTTTGATAAAACGGGTACGCTTACAACAAATCAAAAAGATACTATCCATTACGAGGGCATGGAATTGACGGAAGATGAAACCGCGCTTTTAAAAACTACATTGAGAGCATCTAACCACCCATTAAGCCGCTCGCTCTACAATATTTTAAAATCCAATGCCATAATGACCCTTGAAGAGTTTCAGGAAGAAACAGGCAAAGGAATTGAAGGAAAGTACAATGAACATTCTATAAAAGTGGGGTCAGCATCCTATGTAGGAGAGAACAAATCCAATTCAATTACCAATACCACAGTCTATATAAGTTCTGACGAAGATGTGAAAGGGCGATTTGTATTTAAAAATACCTACAGGGAAGGTATGCAACAAATTTTTGATGAGCTTGCGGAAAGTTTGGAGTTGGGTATTCTCTCTGGGGATAATGATGGAGAAAAAAAGAAGTTGGAGAACGTACTCCCTGCAAAAACAAAAATGATGTTTGACCAGAAACCGGAAGATAAGTTGGAATATATTAAAAAACTTCAAGAAAAGAACACGGTTTTAATGGTCGGAGATGGATTGAACGATGCTGGTGCCTTGGCACAAAGTGATGTGGGATTGGCAGTTTCGGAAAATATCAATGTATTTTCACCGGCCTGTGATGGAATCTTGGACGCGGGGAACCTAAATATGCTGCCAAGTTTCATCAAACTGTCCAAAAAATCAATACGGATAATTAAATTGAGTTTCATACTCTCCCTCTGTTATAATGTCGTGGGATTATATTTTGCCGTTACAGGGCAGTTGCAACCGGTAATCGCAGCAATTTTAATGCCGTTGAGTTCCATTAGCATAGTCTTGTTCACAACATTAGCCACAAATTTCATTGGAAAAGAATTAAAAAATAAATAAAGCTGATATATGTCATTTTTTGTAGTAAGCCATCACCGTAGTTTTACCTCTAAATTAGGGAAGGTATGAGTGTTATTTACGTGTTGTTGGCCATTAGTGTAACGGTGGCCATAATCTTTTTTATAGCCTTCGTTTTTTCGGTTAAAAGCGGACAGTATGATGACACGTATACCCCTTCGGTAAGAATGTTGTTTGAAGATGAACTGGTCAAGGATAAATCAAACTCAAATAAAAAGGATATCAAACAAACTAAAAGTACAAACCAATAAATATGGAAATTCAACAGTTCCGCTACGATAATAAAATCGTGCAAAAGTTCTTATACGCTACCATTTTTTGGGGCGTTGTAGGTATGGCAGTAGGTCTTTTGTTGGCCTTTATGTTTTTGTTCCCCAATATTACAGAAGGTATTTCATGGTTGAGTTTTGGGCGATTACGTCCATTGCACACCAATGCCGTTATCTTCGCATTTGTGGGCAACGCTATTTTTGCAGGGGTGTATTACTCCTTGCAACGTTTGTTAAAGGCCAGAATGTTCAGCGATGCCCTGAGTAGCATTAATTTTTGGGGCTGGCAATTAATCATTGTAGCCGCTGCAATTACGCTTCCACTGGGTTATACTACTACTAAGGAATATGCCGAGCTGGAGTGGCCCATCGATATAGCCATTACTCTCGTTTGGGTAGTATTTGGTTGGAATATGATCGGAACCATTCTTAAAAGAAGACAAAGGCATTTATATGTAGCAATTTGGTTTTACCTCGCCACATTTGTTACTGTGGCGGTACTTCATATTTTTAACAGCTTGGAACTTCCTGTTTCCGCACTTAAGAGTTATTCTGTATACGCAGGTGTTCAAGATGCTCTAGTACAGTGGTGGTACGGGCACAATGCCGTGGCATTTTTCTTGACTACACCTTTCTTGGGACTGATGTACTATTTTGTGCCAAAAGCGGCCAATAGGCCCATTTATTCCTATAGATTATCCATTGTCCACTTTTGGTCGTTGATTTTTATCTATATCTGGGCAGGACCTCACCATTTGTTGTATTCTGCTTTACCTGAGTGGGCACAGAACCTAGGAGTGGCTTTTTCCATTATGTTGTTGGCTCCCTCTTGGGGTGGTATGATCAATGGTTTATTGACCCTTCGAGGAGTTTGGGACAAAGTGCGTACCGATGCCACATTAAAGTTTATGGTGGTTGCTATTACCGGTTACGGTATGGCTACGTTTGAAGGACCAATGCTTTCTTTGAAAAACGTAAATGCCATTGCCCATTTTAGTGACTGGATCATTGCCCACGTTCACGTAGGTGCACTTGCTTGGAATGGGTTTTTGACCTTTGGTATGATTTACTGGTTGGTGCCACGAATGTTTAAAACAGAACTACACTCCAAAGGTTTGGCGAATTTTCACTTTTGGATTGGAACCTTGGGTATTGTATTGTATACCTTGCCTATGTATGTAGCTGGATTTACCCAAGCCTTGATGTGGAAAGAATTTAACCCAGATGGGACATTGGTATATGGTAACTTCTTGGAAACAGTGACCCAGATTATACCTATGTATTGGATGAGGGCGATTGGAGGGTCACTATATATTCTAGGTATGTTCGTCTTGCTCTACAATGTTGTTAAAACAATTAGATCTGGAAGTAAGGTTGAAGATGAACTGGCAGAAGCCCCAGCGTTGGAAAGAGTTTCCAAAAGACGTGTGGCAGGAGAAACCTTCCACAACTGGTTGGAAAGAAAACCAGTTCAATTAACGATTTTGGCAACCATTGCCATATTAATTGGAGGAGTGATTCAAATAGTTCCGACTATTTTAGTCAAATCCAATATCCCTACAATTACAAGTGTAAAACCTTATACTCCATTGGAACTGGAGGGGCGAGATCTCTATATTAGAGAAGGTTGTGTAAGTTGTCACTCACAAATGATTAGACCCTTCCGAAGCGAAGTTGAACGTTATGGCGAGTATGCCAAGGCAGGTGAGTTTGTGTATGACCATCCGTTCTTATGGGGTAGTAAACGTACAGGTCCAGACCTATTGCGTGTCGGAGGAAAATATTCCGATAACTGGCACCTGAACCACATGTATGATCCGCAAAGTACTTCGGCAGGTTCTATAATGCCATCATATGAATGGTTGGTTACAGATGAGCACGACCGTAGTGATATACAGGCAAAAATGAAAGCTATGGTTACTCTTGGTGTTCCTTATACCGAAGAAGATATTGCCAATGCACCACAGTCAATGGCAGAACAAGCAGAGCAAATTGAAAAGAACCTTTACACGGATCCTGAATTCCAAAATACGTATGAAGCTGATAAACAGTATGCAAAAGAAAATGGATTGGATTTCGTGGAAATGAGAGATCGCGAAATTGTGGCCTTGATTGCTTATCTACAGCGATTGGGCACCGATATAAAAATAACCAATACAGAAGAGAATTAAAAAAGTAATCATAAACCAAGAGTCAATAACCTAGTATAAACAATAAGGACTACCAAGTCTAGACTGCTAAACATAGAAAGTGTTTTGATTCTTGCACCAAAAATCTAATATAACCATGTTGAAATTTGTAAAGGAACATATGGAAACTATAGATGGGATAGCCAATTATCCCATGGTTTCCCTGCTTATCTTCTTTGTGTTTTTTGTTTTATTGTTTTGGTGGGTGTTTACCGCCACCAAAGAACATATAAGGGAGATGTCCGAACTGCCATTGGATAACGATGATCAACAAAACAAACTATAACATTATGAGCACAAAAACACCTTGGTGGATACGAGTCCCGGTTTTATTCTTTTTAATCTTCGGATTAATGGAATACTTTATAGACTCTGGTGATAAACTAGCAATTATTGAATTTCCGGTCACACAGTTTTTTATGCTGTTGGTATTGATGATTCTCATTGCCATAGAACTAATATTGGCGTCCATAGAGAATATTATGTTCCAAACTCTGTCAAAAGAAGGTCAAGAGCGCTATTTGGAAGCCAAAAGCAAAAAGTTCGAATGGACGTGGGCCAAAGACTTAATGGGTAAATTGACCAAAAGCCGTTCTATTGAGCGTGAAGGTGAAATTGTTCTGGATCATGATTATGATGGAATACGTGAGTTGGACAATGTGTTGCCTCCTTGGTGGGTATACCTTTTCTATGCGTCCATTGTCTTTGCAGTAGTATACATGGTTCGTTTCCATATAATTGGAGACTATGATCAAGAAATGGAATACGAGCGTGAAGTGGCTGCTGCCCAATTGGCAATAGAGGAATATAAACGAACGGCAAAAGACCTGGTGGATGCCAGTACTGTGGAGTTTCTATCCGATGAATCTGACCTAGCTGCAGGGGAGAAGATATTTCAATCCAACTGTGTGGCCTGTCATATGGCCGACGGGGGTGGTGGAATAGGACCAAACTTAACAGACCAATATTGGATATTGGGTGGGGGTATTAAAAACATCTTTACCACAATTTCTGAAGGTGGTCGTGATGGTAAAGGAATGATTGCTTGGAAGCAAACCTTAAAACCAGCTGAAATGGCGCAAGTTGCCAGTTATATAATCACCTTGGAAGGTAATACAGCCGCCAATCCAAAGGATCCAGAAGGAGAAATTTGGGTGGATCCAGATGCTCCAGAAGAATCTAATGGAACAGAATCCGAGTCGGAAGAAACTGTACCAGAGGAAATGCAGCAGGCCGTTGATTCTACCGAAGTTGCAATGAAGTAGTTCTTTCGGAGGCGAAGACAATAAATATTTATCCATAAACCACAAATGCGATGGAAGAGAATTTTAGGGATTCCATAGGCACAATCACAGAAGAAGGTAAAAGGAACTGGATTTTTCCAAAGAAACCCAGTGGCAGATACTATAATTACCGAAAGTATGTAAGTTACTTTTTGTTGGCTTTGTTGATAGCGGCCCCTTTTATAAAAATTAACGGGCATCAATTTTTGTTGTTCAACGTGTTGGAACGGCGTTTCAATATATTTGGTTTTCCATTCTGGCCACAAGATTTTCATTTAGTGGTAGTGTCCATGATTATCGGGGTTATTTTTATAGCGCTGTTTACGGTTGCATATGGCCGTATTTTCTGCGGGTGGATGTGTCCCCAGACCATTTTTTTGGAAATGGTCTTTCGCCGTATCGAGTATTGGATAGACGGGGATAGGGGTGCACAAATGCGATTGGCCAAGGCACCATGGACAGGTAAAAAGATTAGAAAAAGAATATTGAAATGGAGTATTTTCTTTATCATATCTTTTTTTATTGCCAACGTTTTTTTGGCCTATTTAATAGGTAGCGACCAACTCATCGCTGATATCACCGATGGCCCAATGTCACATTTAGGGACCATAATTCCACTGTTGATCTTTACAGGGGTGTTTTATTTCATATTTGCCTGGTTTAGGGAGCAAGTATGTATCATTGCTTGTCCTTATGGTCGATTACAAGGCGTGCTTTTGGATAATAAATCCATTGTGGTGGCATATGATCATAAACGAGGAGAAGGCGACAATGGCCGTAAAAAATTTAGAAAAAATGAAGATCGAGAGGCTTTGGGCCATGGTGACTGTATTGATTGCTTTCAGTGTGTAAATGTATGTCCAACAGGAATAGATATTCGGAATGGAACCCAATTGGAATGCGTAAACTGTACTGCCTGTATTGATGAATGCGATCATATAATGGATAGCATCAATAAACCAAGAGGGTTGATTCGCTACGCAAGTGAAGATGAAATTACAAAGAAAGCCAAGTTTAAGTTTACACCACGCTTAAAAGGATATACCGCTGTTCTTGCTGTATTGACCGCAGTTTTGATAGGGATGATGTTTCTTAGAAATGAAGTTGAAGCCAATATTTTAAGATTGCCCGGCCAATTGTATGAACGAAAAGAAAATAATATTATAAGTAATGTTTTCACTTATAAATTAGTGAACAAAACCACAAAGGATATTGATAATGTCCGTTTTGAACTGATGTCGCATAATGGTGAAATAAAAATGGTTTCCAATGACAATTTCACCGTTCCTGCGGAAAAAATGACTGGGGGAACATTGTTTATAGAAATAAATGCCTCAGCATTGAATGGAGACAAGGATAAGCTTAAGATTGGAGTGTATAGTGGCGATAAACTTATTGAAACTACGATAACCCAGTTTTTGGCACCACGTAGTTATAATTAAAAAAAAATCGAGATGAAGATTAATTGGGGAACGGGAGTAGTATTGGCGTTTATAGGGTTTATAACCTTCATACTTTATTTTGTTTTTAGGATGAGCACGGATGACAGCTCCAACCACGATTTGGTAACTGAAGACTACTACAAAAAAGATTTGTCTTATCAGCAAGAAATAGATGCCTCAAATATGGCACTGGAAATGAATGCCAACCTAAAGGTTGAAAAAATGGAAGCGGGTCTAATGATTTATTTTCCCGAACGTTTTGACCCCAAAAAAATAACGGGTACAGTGTCCCTTTATAGACCGTCTAACAAGCATTTGGATACAAACTTTCCTATAAGTTTGACCCAAACACATTTGCTCATACCTGACAATCGCTTGGTAGACGGTCGTTGGGACATTTCCATAAACTGGAACTACGAAGGTAATTCCTTTTTGCACAAACAAAAATTTGTGTACTGATCATGGTAACATCTGCATTGGTACTTGGACTTTTGGGAAGCCTCCACTGCTTTGGCATGTGCGGGCCAATAGCCTTTATGCTTCCCTTGGACCAAGGAAATAATGTAAAAAAGGCGGTACAGTTATCTATTTATCATTTTGGAAGATTATTGGCATATGGTGTTATCGGGATACTTTTTGGACTTTTAGGTAAAGGATTATCACTTTTCGGGGTCCAACAAAAACTATCCATAGGTATTGGTGTGCTTATGATTCTTTTAGTGTTGATTCCGGGTAAATATTTGAACGGGCATAAGTTTTTATCGCCCATTTATTTAATAATCGCGAAGGTACAATCCAAACTTGGGTCAGAGCTCAAAAAAAAATCCCCCGACACCTTTTTAACGATAGGTTTCTTAAATGGTTTCTTACCGTGTGGGCTAGTTTATATGGCCTTGCTTGGGGCTGTTGCAATGGGTAGCCCGATGGAAGGGGGGCTTTATATGATGGTTTTTGGGTTGGGAACTGTTCCGCTTATGTCTTTAGTTGTCTATTCCAAGGGAATGTTCAGTACCTCCATTAAATCTAGAATACAGAAATTGATTCCAGTATTTGTGGTGATAATAGGCCTTTTGTTTATTGTACGGGGTCTTGGATTGGGAATTCCTTATGTATCTCCGAAGGCAGCTCCGGCAGACACGGTTACGGCAACGATAGAATGTCATCAACCCTAAAAAATTAAGTCCACTATGAAAATAACCACAGCCAATGAAGCAGTAGGAATTGTTAAATCAGGAGATCGGGTCTTTTTTCAGGGAGCGGCCATGACCCCAAATGAATTGATAGATGCTTTATGTAATCGACATAATGAATTAGAAGATGTTGAGATTATCTCTATCCATACCGAGGGTGACGCTAAATATACAAGGAAGCCTTATTGCGATGCCTTTACCTTGAACGCATGTTTTGTCGGAGGCAATGTTAGAACATTTGTAAACACATACATGGGCGACTACATACCGGTTTTTTTGAGTGAAATACCATGGTTGTTCGCCGATGATTATCTTCCACTGGATGTTGCATTTGTTCAAGTTTCACCACCTGATAAACATGGATATTGCTCTCTTGGGGTTTCTGTAGATGTTACATTGCCAGCGGTTAGAACAGCAAAAAAAATAGTGGCACAGATAAACCCACAAGTGCCTCGCACCCATGGTACAGGGATTGTCCATATCGATGAGATATCCTTTGCCATAGAAGTGGATAGGCCCATTCATGAGCATAATCCGACCGAAATATCGGATGTGGAACAACAAATAGGGAAGCATGTGGCATCGTTGATAGATGATGGAGCAACCTTGCAAATGGGAATTGGGAACATTCCCAATGCAGTCTTATCCAATTTGGGAAACCACAAAAACTTGGGTATTCATACAGAAATGTTTTCTGATGGGGTATTGCCCTTGTTGGAAAGCGGTGTGATCAACGGAAAAGAAAAAACAGTAAAAAGAGGTAAAATAGTAAGTTGTTTTGCAGTAGGCTCCCGAAAACTATATGATTTTATAGATGATAACCCTATATGCGATTTTAGGGACTCTGGTTACACCAATGATACAGCCAGAATTCGTAGGAACCCTAAAGCAACAGCTATCAACAGTGCCATAGAAATAGATTTAACCGGCCAAGTATGTGCCGATACCATTGGGGGATACCAATTTTCTGGAGTGGGCGGTCAGATGGATTTTATGCGAGGAGCCTCACTTTCAAAAGGTGGTAAGCCCATAATAGCTATGTCTTCGACTACAAAGAAAGGAGTATCCAAAATAACCCCCTTTTTAAAGCAAGGTGCCGGGGTAACCACAACGCGTGCCCATATGCACTATGTAGCTACGGAATATGGTATAGTCAATTTGTTTGGAAAAAACCTACAACAACGGGCCGAAGCCTTAATTTCCATAGCTCATCCAGACCATAGGGAAGCTTTGGAAAAAGGTGCTTACGAAAGATTTCATGGCTAGACACAACATGCATAAAGAATAAAAAAAGGGACAATTGTAAAATTGCCCCCTTTTTTATTGAATTGTATGAAACCAATCAAAAATACAATCCGTTACATTTTAAATGTAATCACCGGTACTTCGGAATGATTGGCGATATCTTCACCAATACTTCCAATAAAGAAATGTGCCAGTCCTCTTCTGCCATGGGTTGGAATACCTATAAGGTCGGCAGATATGGCATCACTATAATTCAAAACACCTTTTTCCACGGTGTAGTCGTTGAATATTTCTGCCGCTAATCCAAGATTGGCAGTGTCCAAAAATTTAGATATTTTTTTGTTGGCATCTCCATTGCTCAAAAACTCATCGCCAGGGGTGTTAATGAAAACTGGTTGTAATTTAGCGCCTAACAAATCGGCCATTTCCTTGGCTTTCTTTAGTGCCGGAACACTCTCTACCTCAAAATCCGAAGCAAAAACAAAAGTCTTTGGTGTAAATTCCTCAATATCTCCTTTGATTACCAGTACAGGGACGTCAGCGGTTCTAACAACACGCTCGGTGTTTGAACCTATAAAAATTTCTTGAAGACCATCTGCCCCATGCGATCCCATTATGATAAGGTCCACATTGTGCTTTTCGGCAACTTCGTTCACTTCACTGAATACTTTATAGTGTTTTATTACGGGAACCACCTTTACACCCTTTAAATAAGGTTTGTCTAGAAATTCAGCAAACCTTTTTTCACCAAGTTTAATTAGATACACTACCTGTTCTTGTGAGATATATCCTGATTCGCCCATAATGGCGGGAGATAGCTCTAACATATGTAGGACTAATAGTTCTGCCTTGTGTTGCTTCGCAAGGGAAGCAGCAACTTTAAGGGCTTGTTCAGATTGATTTGAAAAATCAACGGGTACGATTATACTTTTCATTTTATTCGATTTTTAGGTTAAACGGTCATGGAAAATATTCGGGTATCTGGTTTTTTTCTGTGTAATTTAAGGTCAAAGGCCATACTTATGTTTCTTACAAATGGTCTTCCCTTATCTGTCACCTTGATTTTATCATTGTTTATTTCTACCAAGCCATCCATTTCCAATTCCGACAGGTTGGCCAAAATTTCATTAAAATCAACTGTTTGTCGTTCTTTTGAGCTCCATTCGGTCTCAAATTGGCACATAATGTTGAGAATGTGTCTTCTTACAATCTCGTCCTCACTACTAAGTATGTGACCCTTAAAAATAGGAATAACTCCATGCGAAACCAAATTTTCATATTCTTCCACGCTTTTTACATTTTGCGCAAAACCATACCAACTATCGCTTATGCTCGATGCTCCCAAACCAATCATAAGTTTAGTTTTTGAAGGCGTGTAGCCCATAAAATTCCGATGTAGGGTGCCATTCTCCAAGGCTTTGTACAAGCTATCGGTAGGCAAGGAAAAGTGATCCATTCCAACATCTTTATAATTGAATTCTGAAAGCATTCTTTTACCCATTTCGTATTGTGCTTTTTTCTCAACGGATGATGGCAGATCGGACTCTTTGTATCCACGTTGTCCATTTCCTTTCAGCCACGGTACGTGGGCATAACTATAAAAAGCAATTCTGTCAGGTTTCAATGCGTTTGTCTTGATTATGGTGTTCTCAACATCGGAACAATTTTGAAACGGTAGCCCGTATATTATATCGTGTCCAACAGAGGTATATCCAATCTCCCTGGCCCACTCGGTAACATTTTTTACATTTTCAAAAGGCTGCAACCTGTTTATCGCACGTTGTACAGTGAGGTTGTAGTCTTGCACACCAAAACAAACCCTTCTAAACCCTACATTGTAAAGAGCTTGCAAATGTTCTTTGGTAGTGTTGTTCGGATGTCCTTCGAAACTAAAATCAATTTTATCTGTTTTTTTGCTGAGTCGGACAATGCCCTCAATCAATATTCTTAGGTTTTCGGGAGAAAAGAATGTAGGGGTACCACCTCCCAAATGAAGCTCCTTGATAACCGGTTTGGTTCCCAAAAGGTCAACATACAATTCCCACTCTTTTAAAACTGTATTGATATAGGGGCGCTCCACTTCGTGCCGTTTTGTGATGCGTTTGTGACACCCGCAAAAAGTACATAAGCTTTCGCAAAATGGTAGGTGTATATAAACACTTATTCCATCTTCAGGATTTTCACCAAAGGCCTTAAGAACGCTGGACCTCCATTTTTTTTCAGAAAAACCCTCCATGTCCCAATAGGGTACAGTAGGATAACTGGTGTATCTAGGACCTGGAACATTGTATTTTTGGACTAATTCGCACATAAGCTTTATACCATTACAATCACGGTTCAAAATTACTTTTGATAGCTTTTAAAAAATATGATAATTGTCAGTGTAGCTATTTAAATAGTACACGGCATTAATTTAAAGCCTGATGTGTATCATGTTTTTCATCTTCCCAACATGCTATCTTTAGATGATTTTGGTTACTCATAAATACTATTCTATGGGAGAACATATTAGAAAAAGTTCATTTAGCGAAGAAGAACGGAAAGTTTTTGCCCAACATCTTATTGATGATATCCAAGCCTTGGAGAACATGATCAAAGATGGAATGATAGAGGATGATATTGTTCGTATTGGTGCCGAACAGGAAATGTGTTTGATCAATGAAGATTATAGACCATCCCCAAATGCATTGGAAATAATCAAAGATGTAAATGATGATCATTTTACCACCGAATTTGCAACCTATAATATTGAAGCTAACCTTGACCCCTTTACGTTGGAAAAAGATTGCTTTACAATCGTGGAGCAACAACTGAGGAGTTTGTTGGAGAAAGTAAAACATTCTGCCAATAAAAATGATACCAAGATTATACTGACAGGCATACTCCCCACCATCAGTAAAGATGAACTGGGGATGGATTTTATGACACCAATTCCTAGGTATTATAGAATCAACGAAGTTTTAACCGCCTGGCGCGGCGATGATTTTACGGTACGGATCAAAGGAGCGGACGAGCTGGCGCTTCATCACGATTCTGTTTTGTTCGAAGCCTGTAACACCAGTTTTCAACTCCACCTACAAATACCACCAGAAGATTTTATTAAAAGCTATAATTGGGCCCAGGCCATTTCTGGACCAGTACTGGGAGTTTGTTGTAACTCACCATTGCTTTTGGGAAAAGAACTTTGGCGAGAAACTAGAATCGCTTTGTTTCAGCAAAGTTTGGATACACGAATATGGACCAAGGCACTCAAGGAAGAAGTAGCCAGGGTAGGTTTTGGTGAAAGATGGCAAAAAGACTCGGTTACAGAAATATTTAAACAGGATATTTCAACACATCGTATTTTATTGACGAAGCCCATCCAACACAATTCTTTAGACTTGCTTAAAGATGGAGTAGTGCCAAAACTGGAAGCATTAAGTCTATTCAATAGTACAGTGTACCGCTGGAACCGACCCTGCTATGGCGTGGGCAACGGTAGACCGCATTTAAGAATTGAGAACAGGTACATTCCGGCAGGTCCCACCATTACGGATGAGATGGCAAATTTCGCTTTTTGGGTCGGTCTTATGGCCGGTAGGCCCAAAAAGTACGATGATATGCCCAGTTTAATGGATTTTAAATCGGTCAAGCTCAATTTTCTTAGGGCCGCCACTAGTGGAAGTCATGCTATGTTTTCTTGGATGGGGAAAGCCATGACGATGAAAAAAATCGTGGTTCAAGAGTTATTGCCCATTGCATATGAAGGTCTCAAAAAGTTTAATATTGACAAAGCGGATATAAACAGACTTTTGGGGGTTATTGAGAACAGAGCCAATGGTAAAACCGGTGCTGAGTGGCAAATCAAAAATTTTAGGGAGCTCAACAAACAAATGAAGCTAGACAGCGCCATAGTGCAATTGACCAAGGCAATGTATAAAAACCAGCAAGAGGATATACCGGTACATCAATGGAAACCCATAAGGGGAATGTTGGAGACTAAGTGTGCATTCCGATGGGTAAGTCAGATAATGTCTACAAAACTTATGAAACTGTATGAGGATGATTATGCCAATTTGGCTTTGGCCATTATGAGATGGAACAATATACATCATCTTCCTGTGGAAAATGAAAAAGGAGAATTGGCAGGGCTTCTTACATGGAGCCATATCGAGAAATTTAAAGAGCTAGATAAAAATGAAGCAAGAGTTTCCGATATCATGGTCAAGAAAGTTATAAGTGTAGTTCCCAAAACCGAGATAATCGTTGCCAAAGAAATAATGGTAAAACACAGTATAGGTTGTTTGCCCGTTTGTATGGATGCCCACATAGTGGGAATTATTAGTAAAGTTGATTTGGAGCAGTATGATATTAGTTCACAGTAAAGCACTTAGTAGGACAGTAAAGGTTAATCGAATAATAGATCATATCCAAGGAAGCCAAGGAGGTCCCACTATAGTCTTTTTTGGAGGTGTTCACGGAAATGAGACTGCGGGTGTTTTTGCCTTAAAAGAGGTTGTAGAAGAAATTAGAAACAAGAACATTTCGGTAAATGGAGAAGTATACGCTATTTCTGGAAATTTGGGAGCTTTGGGAAGCAAACAGCGATTCCAACATGAAGACCTAAATAGAATTTGGTTGCAAGATAGAATCGAACGTGTCATTAGCACTAAAGAAATCCAGCACGATGAAGAGGATGAACTGGGCCAATTATTTCGGTTGCTACAAAATATTCTGGATACCGGGACCCCACCGTTTTATTTTATGGACCTTCATACAACCTCTAGCGAAACGTCTCCCTTCATGGTTCTTAATGATAGTTTACTGAACCGTAAATTTGCCTCAAATTACCCTTTACCCATTATTTTGGGTATAGAGGAGTATTTAAAAGGAGCCTTGTTAAGTTATATCAACGATTTGGGCTATGTTTCACTAGGTTTTGAAAGTGGACAGCACGATGATAGCAGGGCAGTGGAAAATTGTTTAAAATTTATTCGTTATTCTTTGGTTTTGACCCAATCTGTGAATATTCCTGAAATAGAACAGCAACAAATAAAAGATGCAATTTCTAATTTGAGTAGCACTCCCCATAGATTTTATGAAATCTATCATCAGCATGATATCGACCATAATAGTAATTTTAAAATGTACCCAGGGTTTATTAATTTTCAAGTAGTGCCGAAAGGAAAAAATATAGCTCTTGTTGATGGGGTCCAGTTGAAAACAACCAAGAAACGACAAATTTTTATGCCCCTCTATCAAGATCAGGGGAATGAGGGATTTTATTTTATTAGACCTATACCCAAAATATGGTTGTGGCTGTCCAAGGAATTACGAAGGTTTAAGGTAGATCATATTTTAGTGAAATTGCCAGGGGTTAAATGGAGAGATGGTAAAAAAGATGTGATGGTGGTTGATCAACGAGTCGCTCGCTTTTTTGCCAAGTCGTTCTTTCACTTGTTGGGCTACAGGGCAAGAAAATTTGATAGGTCCCATTTAATAGCCAAGAATAGGGAGAGTGCCTCACGACCTAAAGAGTATGGGAATGCCGCATGGTATCAAAAATAAAAAAGCCCAAGTTTGGTTCTTGGGCTTTTTTTGCATCGAGGATTGTTCATTCGTTTTGTAAAACAAAATTAATTGGAATGCTGTATTTAACACTTACCGTTTTTCCGCGTTGTTCCCCAGGTTTAACTTTTGGCAGGGAGGCAATGATGCGCTCAGCTTCTTTTTCTAAACGTAAATCGGGACCTCTCTTCTGAATGTTGGTGACACGTCCATTGGAGTCTATTACAAATTGAAGGTAAACTTTGCCTGCAATGCCCATTTCCAAAGCAGCTGTGGGATAGCTAAAATTTTTCTTGATGTGCTCCTGTACTTTTTGGTTAAAACAAGCTTTACGTTCCTCTTGGGTAGGATAAATTTCACAACCAGGAAAAACAGGTACAAACTCTATCACTGCAAAGGGGATTATCTCTTCTTCCTCAACCTCTTCCACATTAACCTCTTCAATACTTATTACCGCATCTTCAATAAAGGTTTCTTGGCTACTCTCTGTGCTTTCGATAACAGTTTCTTCCACATCTTCCACATCTTCCACTATTTCAATTACATCTGGTGCTGATGGAGGTGGGGGAGGAGGTGCGGTTCTCAGTATTTCCGTAATGGGTACATCTTCCTTAAGATCATCAGTTAGTTGTACAACTTCTGAAACTTTCGAAACTTCTTCGTAGAACTTAACTTCAAACGATTGCCACGTAATGAACAAAACCGAAGTTAATCCTATCATGAAATAAAGACTGCTATTGCGTCCAATTTCTGCATATGGGTTTTTTTTAGGTTTCATGACTTTTACTATTTAACTAGTTTAAAGTTAGCGTACTTCAAAATCATAAAACATGATAATAATCAGTTTCCCATTGAATGTCAGCCCTTTAAGAATTAAAGGGTTATAGGTCTAATCTAAGAAGTGTTACATTCTTTTTTTGTGAGATCCGTGTGGTAATGAAGGTGTTTGCCCCGCCACTGTTTTAATTCTGGGGTTGGCCTCTGGTGTGTATCCTTAATCCTTTTAAGCAGCAACAGTTCCTAAGGATCGTATAATCTTATAAAAGGTTTTATCTATTGATTAATAAATTCAAGATTCCTATAGTTGGAATTATTTTTTACTTTCCCATATTAGAGCTGCTGCGCCACAAATAGCTGCGGTTTTACCTTGCATATTGGAGTGTAAGAGTTTTACTTTTCCTTTATAAATATCCAATAGAAAACCATTAAAGTATTTTTCCAAGGGGTTCATGATCCACTTGCCACTGTTGGTTAGCCCACCCATCAAAATAAATGCTTCGGGTTGTGTGAAAGCCGTAAAATTGGCTAATGCCTGTGCCATAATACGTGCTGTATAATCAAAAGCCTTCAAGGCAATTTCGTCACCCTCTTCCGCTGCTTGTGTAATATCTTCACCATGAAGGTCATTGTAGGCAATATCCCTGAACCTGCTTTCAACCATATATTTGCTCTGCATGAACATAACAGTCCGTTTTAATCCAGTAGCGGAAACGTAGGCCTCCAATCCGCCTTTTACGCCAAGTCCGGTTAACCTGCCATCTCCCATGGTCATATCTATATGACCCAATTCGCCTGCAAACCCATCAAACCCATCTATAAGTTTGCCGTTCGCAACAATACCAGCGCCAAAACCGGTCCCAAGGGTAATCACAATAAAGTCGGTCATGTTTTTTGCTCCTCCGAACAGCATTTCGCCCAAAGCAGCAGCACTGGCATCGTTCATTATGCGAATGGGCATGTCCATCCGCTGTTTGAGAAGTTTAACCAAGGGTACACTTCCTTTCCAGGTTAAATTACTTGCATTTTCTATGGTCCCGTTCTTACTAGAAGCATTTGGGGCCCCAATTCCACAACCAATTACATTGGCATTGGTTCCAAACTGTGTTAATAGCTCATCTGAGGAAGATTTTATTTTATTTAGATAATCATCCAAGTTTGGAAACTCTTTGGTTCTAAAGAATGTTTTCTCGTGGCATTCACCATGTTCATCCACCAAGCCAATTTTAGTTTTAGTTCCACCTATGTCAATCCCGATTACTAAATCCATATTGCGATGTTACTTTTTTTACTGTTTTTAAAGATAGCCATTATGATGAAAAAATAACTCATAGGACTTTTTATAAAAACAATTGTTGAGGTAATAATGGAGGAAAAGTTGGAAATTCTGACTTACGTCATATTATACGTCAAACTCCAATTCTATTTTTGAGAGGATAAATTAAACCAATAATTACAACTAGGTATGAGCCGTTTAAATAAAATATTGATTCCCTTTGATTTTTCTGAAGCATCCCTGAATGCTTTGGAATATGCGACCAATTTTGTGGGAACAGAACGTTCCATAAATATTTTGGGTCTTTATGTGGGCACTATGCCCCTTAATGAATCTGATAATGATAATTTAAGAAGTAAATTTTTAAAATTGTTTGATTCGTTCAATGTGAAACTAAAAGTATCTCCAGAGTTTATAACGGAAACAGGTGAGGTAATCAGTACTATTCTTTCCACTCAGGAAAAGAGTGGGTCGGATGTAATTATGATGGGAACTATGGGCGATAGAATAACAGATGAAGCTATCACAAACACTTCAAAACTTGTATTGAAGGCAAATTGTCCGGTGCTATCTATACCCTACGGAACCGAGATTAAAGAGCCCAAGGAAATAGCCTTGGTGATGGGAGGAAAAAAAATTGATGATAAAGCAGTTTTGGCTACTCTTTTGGACATTGCCAGAACATTTAATGCCAAGGTGCACGTGCTTACCATATATAAAGAGTCTATTTTTGATGAAGAAGCAGTTAAAGAATCCAATGAAAACCTATTGAAATATTATTTAGAGCATTTTTATGCGGAACACTCATTTAGTAAAAATGAGGATGTTGAACAGGGGATTTTGGATTATATCACTGAAAAAAAGATAGATATGTTAACCATATTGCCACGAAACCATACGGAAAGGAGTACACCGTCGGAAGGTCGTTTGACAAAACTGTTGACCTTGCATTCCGAGATACCGGTATTAGCTTTGGACTAACCTTGATTTTTGAGCATGCTGCCACTGCTGATTATTTTAGGTGTTACAATTTTATTGTTTGTCTGGGGGAAGTTTCCTCCCGATGTAGTGGCTTTAATGGCCATGCTCTCTCTTTTTCTCACTGGTATTTTGGATCTTAGTGAGACTTTGACCGGGTTTAGCAATCCAACGGTAATCATGATCGCGGCTCTCTTTATTATTGGCGAGGGACTTTCCAGGACCGGATGGACGGCCATGGCGGGACAGTTTTTTGTGAAGTGGGCGAGAAAGAACATTTCGCGCTTATTGGTAATTGTAACCCTAGGTTCCAGTATATTGTCCGGTTTGGTGAGCAACACCGGTACTGTAGCGGCATTGCTTCCTGTTACCGTATCAGCGGCATGGAATGCGGGTACACTGCCCTCTAAACTCTTGATTCCCGTGGCATTTGGATCCAATACGGGCGGGTTGCTTACGTTGACCGGGACACCACCCAATATTATTGTGAGCAATGCCTTGGTCGAAAATGGATTTATAGGTTTTTCGTTCTTTGAATTTGGATTGATAGGTGTGCCGCTCTTGATTATTTCCGTGCTATACTTTAGATATATCGGTTATAAATTGTTGCCCAACCATAGAACCAACAACAAGCCGATGGCCATTGATCAAGAAATGCACAAATGGATCGAGAACTACAGTATCGGAGATAACCTTTACCGTCTGCGGATCAGGTCTATGTCCCAACTGATCAATACCAAAATAGGAGATTGGAATTTTGAGAGTGAACACAAAATATCCATAATGCGCCTTAAGCGAAGACATCCGAACAAGCTCCATAGGATACCACAGTTTGTGGAAATGCCGGGATTGGATACCGAAATGCGGTATCACGATATAATCACGGTAAAAGGGGAGCCGGAAGAAGTGGATAAGTTCGTGCTCAAGTTTCATTTGGGGGTTCTGGCACTGAAACCTGAAAAAGACATGCTCAAAAAAGAGCTGATCAATCAAGAGGTGGGCATGGCCGAGATGATCATTACGCCAAAGTCTATTTTTGTTGGCAAGACCATTAATTTGGGTCATTATCTCCGCCAAGCCGGAGTACAACTTTTAGCCGTGTCCCGGGATAATGTCCCCTTGACAGGTAAGATAAAGATCAAAGCGGGCGATGCTTTCGTAATTCGTGGACAGTGGGAAAACATAATTTCACTAAAATCCATGTACGAGAACTTGGTGATATCGGGAAGTCCAGAGGCACTGGCAAAAAATGTAGATCAGTTGACCACAAGAAGTTATATTGCCATGGGAACCTTGGTTTTGATGATTTTGCTCTTGGTATTCAAGATATTGCCCGGGGCAATTGCGGCACTGGTTTGTGCTGGAATCATGATGTTGACGGGTTGTGTGCCCATCTCCAAGGCGTATAAGGGCATTAGTTGGACGAGCGTGGTAATGATCGCAGCCATGATTCCCATGGGACTGGCATTGCAAAAAACAGGTGTGGCACAATTAGCGGCCAATAGCTTGGTAAATTCACTGGGGAGCATTCATCCCGTAGCGTTATTGGCAGGTATATTTCTATTGACAGCGGCCTTTAGCCAAACCATCAACAATTCGGCCACTGCGGTTTTGATGGCACCCATAGCGGTTATGGCATCCATAACTCTGGGGGTTTCACCAAAACCTTTTATGATAGCCGTGGCCATAAGTGCCTCGACCGCATTTTTAACTCCGGTAGGGACCACCACCAACGCCATGGTGATGGCAGCAGGCGGATACAAATTTACAGATTACCTTAGGGTGGGAGGACCATTGCTCCTACTTTTCTTTATAGCAACAATAATATTGGTTCCGTGGATATGGAGCTTTTAATCATTTAAAAACAACAGTTATGAGCACAACCAAAGACCTTAGCAAATATGGGTTGAAGAATGTCCAAGCACATTGGAACCTTGATGGAGAAACATTGCAGAAGTTGACCCTTGACAAAGGTATGGGGGTCGAAACTGAGAACGGAACCCTTTGTGTAAATACGGGAAAATTTACCGGACGATCCCCAAAAGACCGTTTATTGGTAAAAGATGAGTATACAAAGGACAAAGTATGGTGGGGAAGGATAAACAAACCCATCTCCCCTGAAAATTTTGACAAGCTTTATGATGAAGTTGCCAATTACCTTAGTGGAAAAGAGGTTTTTGTGCGGGATGCGGCCGTTTGTGCAGACCCAAAATATAAAATGAATGTGAGGACTGTTACGGAATACCCTTGGTCCAATTACTTTGTAAAAAATATGTTTTTACGTTTGGATGAAAACGAGCTAAAAGACTTTGAAGAAGAATGGTTGGTACTTTGTGCCCCAGGCTATGAGACACCAAACCCCTCTGATGTTGGAATTTTAAGTGGAAATTTTTCCATCTTGAATTTCACAAAAAAAATTGCATTGGTAGCTGGTTCGGCATACACAGGGGAAATTAAGAAAGGTATCTTTTCTGCCCTTAACCTTATCCTTCCGACTGAAAAGGAAGTGCTTCCAATGCACTGCTCCGCCAATGTAGGCGAAGATGGGGATACAGCCATATTCTTTGGGCTGTCCGGTACGGGGAAAACTACCCTGTCCGCAGATCCCAACCGTAAACTTATCGGGGACGATGAGCATGGTTGGACCAAGGAAAACACCATTTTCAATTTTGAAGGTGGATGCTATGCCAAAGTGATCGATCTGACCGAAGAGAAGGAGCCGGATATTTTTAGGGCCATTCGTCCGGGGGCACTTTTAGAAAACGTTGTTTTTAAGGAAGGCACCAAGGAAGTAGACTTTTTTGATAGTAGCATTACACAGAACACAAGGGTAAGTTATCCCATTGAGCATATCGATAATATTCAGGTTCCATCCTATGCATCAAACCCTAAAAATATCTTTTTCTTAACTTGTGATGCCTTTGGAGTGTTGCCCCCGTTGTCCAAGTTGACACCTGGTCAAGCCGCATATCACTTTATTTCTGGATATACGGCAAAAGTAGCAGGTACCGAGGCGGGCATTACTGAACCGGTCCCATCGTTTTCCGCATGTTTTGGAGAACCGTTTATGCCATTGCACCCAACCGTTTATGCTGAAATGTTGAGCAATAAAATGAAGGAAGCAGGGGTCAATGTATGGTTGGTCAACACGGGTTGGAGCGGAGGCCCTTATGGAGTAGGGTCTAGAATAAAGCTAAAATATACTAGGGCTATGATATCTGCCATTCTTGAAGATAAATTGGATGATGTGGAGTTCGATATACACCCAATTTTTGGTTTATTTATGCCAAAATATTGTCCAGGGGTGCCAATAGAAATTTTGGATCCCATGAATACTTGGCTGCAAAAAGGTGCCTATGTGAGCAAGGCCATTCAGTTGGCCCACTCGTTCCATATTAACTTTGATAAGTTTTCGAGTCAAGCATCAGAAGATATCATGAATGGGGGACCTCTTATTGATTCGCACCATAGTTTGACCGATCATATATAAGTTTAATCATAGTGAACGATAAAAATAGATTTAATATAGAAAGTTTGGGCGCGCCCCAGTTTAAGTCGCCCCTGAAACTAAGCACGGTAAAGGGAGACCATATATTCAATTTTGTAAGTGAGTCGAATAAGTTGGTTTTTAACCTCTCCATGGAGCACTACAATCATTGTTTGAAAACTGGGGAGCAACCCCTTTGCCTAGAGAAGGCAGGCCCTCGACAACAAATCTTTTTTGATACCGCAAACACTACTGCGGCCATAGTTACCTGTGGAGGTCTTTGTCCCGGTATAAACAATGTGATTCGTGGATTGGTAATGGCGCTGCATTATTTTTATGGGGTAAAAAAAATAGTTGGGATACCTTATGGATATGAAGGGCTCAACCCGGAAAAAGGACATGAATTGATTGAGTTGACCCCGGACAAGGTTAAAGATATACATCAATTTGGAGGAACTTTTTTAGGCTCATCAAGAGGTGCACAGGATGTATCCATAATGGTAGACACGCTAGAGAAAAATAAAATAGATATGTTGTTCGCCATCGGTGGAGATGGTACCCTAAAAGGGGTTAATGCCATCGGTGAAGAAATATCCAAAAGGAATGCCAAAATAAGCGTTGTGGGAATACCCAAGACAATAGACAACGATATTGATTTGATCGATGAGTCTTTTGGATTTGAAACTGCTTTTGATGTGGCCAGTTCAATCTTACGTGATGCCCATAATGAAGCTACCGGGGCTTACAATGGTATTTCCATAATTAAACTAATGGGTAGGGATAGTGGTTTTATTGCTGCATCTGCGGCTTTGGCCATGCCCGTGGTCAACTTTGTGCTGATTCCGGAAATGGATTTTACCATGAAAGGCGAGGATGGTTTTCTCGAGGTTTTGGGAAAACGCTTGCAAAAGAAAAAACACGCTGTTATTGTGGTTGCCGAAGGAGCGGGACAACAACTGTTCCAGGACAACGAAGTTGTTAAGGATGCCTCCGGAAATATCCAACATAAGGATATTGGAATTTTCCTAAAGGAAAAAATCACGGAACACTTTGAGGAAAAAAGTCCTGTAACCATTAAATACATTGACCCTAGTTATATTATTAGGTGTGCTCCTGCAAACTCCAGTGATAGTGTGTATTGTAGCAGGTTGGCCTATCATGCGGTTCATGGGGCCATGGCGGGCAAGACCAAGTTTGTGGCCAGTAGAGTGAACAATAGCTATGTTTATGCACCAATTTCCGATGTGACCAAAAAAAGAAAAAAAATAGATTTGGAAGGAGAGTTTTGGTTCTCGGTACTTCAAAGTACAGGTCAGCCATTCTTCTTGGGATAACAATGAGGTTTTAACTGACATTTGTCATTAAATTTTATTTCTAGTAGTTATAGATTTGAATTAAATCAAAACAAAAATCATGGAAGTACAAGTTCAATATCAAAAAATGATGACTAGTGAAGCATTGACCGAGTTGTTAATGAAAAAAATGGAAGGGTTGGAAAAAAAGTATAGCTGGTTGATTAAGGCCAATGTACTTTTTAAAACCGAGAATGATAGAACTGGAGAGGGTAAAATTTGTGAAATTGAATTGAGTGCGCCAGGTCCTAGAATTTTTGCCAAATCTGATACTGATGATTTTGAAAAATCCATGTCTGAGACGATAGAGGATTTGAGTAGGCAACTCGAGAAAAGACAGGCTACATTTTCTACACATTAAAAGACCACGAACCATACTGTGCATCAATCATTAAAACCCATTGTGATGAAATCAAAAGTAATACTCATAAGCATGATACTCCTAATGGGGTGTTCCACAACGAGATTGGTAAGTACCTGGAAGAACCCCGATATAGTGTTGTTTGATGCGTATCAAGTACTAGTGGTAGGCATGATACAAGATGATAATGCACGTATGGAGTATGAAACCAGGTTTGTTGATGCCCTCAAGAGACAGGGTGTTGATGCTGTGCGCAGTATGGATCTCTTTGATGTGGAATTTACAAGCTCGGAACGATCCGAAGCGGAATTGGAAGAAGTGGAACAGCAATTATTGGACAAAGGATTTGATGCTATTTTGTTCACCAAAGTGGTTGGTACGGAAAATCGAAGAACATTTAAGAATCATATCAATGATGTGGATAGTATGTTCATGAGGTTCACCAACGATTATTTAGAGCATCAAGAGATTTACTACGATCCCGAATACTATGATACTTTCAATATATATCATTCGGAGACTTCACTCTATTGCATATGTGTTGGTAAGGAAATAGAATTGATCTGGAGGGGCGAAGTGGATGTAACGGAACCCGAGGATGTAAATAAGACTATAGATTCTTATATTGAGCTAGTCACAAAATCAATGAAAGAACAAGATGTGATATTTAAATAGAACGTTTCAGTGCCTATAACACTCCAACAAAGTCCAATGCAATGAGAACAGGAATGGCTATCAATATCACAATCAATATAAATACCAAGACCCGTAAGAAAGCAATCATGAGCTTATCTCCAATGCTAATTTCATCCTCCATAATAGTGTAATTTCTATCAAGTTACGGAATTATTTATGCATTTTATATAAAAACAGGCCCATTAATCGATTAATGGGCCTGTTTTTGGTTTATACTGTAAATCAATTAATTGGAATTTTTCTTTTTTGGACTAAGGAGTTTTCCCAGCGCTTCCAAAGAAATGCCTTTGGTCTCCGGCATCATAAATATTACCCACAATAACTGAAGCACCATCATTACCCCAAAGAATATAAAGATAGGCCACGGGTTGTCTTTGAAAATTCCAATTTCAGCATCTAAAAAAGTAGGAGTTAGCAAGGTGATAAGGGCAGCAAACACCCAGTGGGTACCTGTACCCCACGATTGTCCGTATGAACGAACTTTGTTCGGAAATATTTCTGAGATGAATACCCAGATTACAGCGCCTTGGCCAATCGCGTGCGAGGCAATAAAAATTAAAATAAAGATGAGTAAAAGTAGAGAGCTGGCACCGGAGTAGAAACACCAACCTACCATGGACAAACTTATAATATAGCCAATGGAACCTATGTACATAAGTTGTTTTCTTCCCAACTTGTCTATCAAAGAAATTCCAATAAAGGTGAATATCAAATTTATTACTCCTATAGATATTGAACTAAATAAGGATTCACTAGAGGCAAGACCTGCGCGTTCCAAGATTTCAGGAGCATAATAAAGAACAAAATTGATTCCTGATAACTGATTGAAAAATGCTATTAGAAATGCCAATGTCAAAGGCTTGTTATATTTTCCTGAAAATAAACTTTCTTTTTGCTCATCGGCGGACTCTAGTAAGGATACCCTGATTTGTTCCAAATGTATAGCAGCATTGTCCTTTGCAATACCAAGTAATGTAATGGACTCAATAATTACGGTATCGGCCCGGTTTTTCATCAATAACCAACGTGGGCTGTACGGTATTTTGAGGACCATAAAGGTGTAAATTAACGCAGGAAGCCCCTCGATTCCCAACATCCAACGCCATGCGATGCCATCATCAAAAAATATCCCGATAAGATAATTGGATACAAAAGCGATCAAAATACCGAAAACAATATTGAATTGGTACATAGCCGTTAACCTACCCCTTGTCTGGGCGGTAGAAATTTCGGAAATATAAACTGGAGCAGCTACCGAAGAAGCTCCTACACCAATACCTCCTATAAATCTAAAAAATGAAAAACTATAGGCTTCCGGTGCCAAGGCAGCTCCAACAGCAGAAATAAAATAAAGAATACCTATCCAGAACAAGGTTTTCTTTCTGCCTAATCTATCGGTGGGAATACCTCCAAAAAGCGAACCCAATACGGTTCCCCATAGGGCCATGGACATTATAAAAATACCATGGAATGTAAAAATAGAGTCGCCCAAAAACCAATTGGTGCCCCATATTTCTTTGATGGGCTGGTTGGCGCCAGAGATCACAACAGTATCAAACCCAAATAAAAAGCCTGCCAAGGCCGCAGTTAATGAGATTCTTAAAATCCGCTTATCCATACAAGGTAAATTTTGCTATAGTTAACTATATTATAAATAATCTTGTGAAATACGCTTCATAATCAAACCTGCAGCACCTTTATTGGAATTGATATAATTTGAATTTATATCGCCAATACTTCTGGTGGAAGCAGGGTTGTTTATAAAACCTTTCATTAGCTTACCAAAGCTCTTTTTATTAGATATAGGGATAATTCCTCCAATTGATACCAGATCTTCTGCTTCTTTGAACCCATCATATTGTGGCCCAATGATAATGGGTATTCCAAAAACAGCTGGTTCCATAGTGTTGTGTAGCCCTGTTGCAAAGCCGCCGCCCACATAAGCGATATCGGCATAACTGTATATTTTGGTCAATAAACCAATGGTGTCGATTACTAGTACGTCAAATTCTTCTAACACTTGATCTTTTAACTCCGAATAACATACGGTTGGTTTTTTTAGGCCCGAAGTTATTTTTTCCACATGACCGGGCTTTATTTCGTGGGGAGCAATAACAAACTTGAGCTTCTCGCTGGTGGAGTTGATGTAATCTATCAGAATTTCTTCGTCCTCTGGCCAAGTGCTGCCTGCAACCAAACACAGCTGGTCGTTTTTAAAACGATCCATAAAAGCTAACTGGTTGTTTCTGTTCAAAATCTCGGAAACACGATCTAATCGAGTGTCTCCACTAATACTAGTATTTGTAATACCGATAGATTCCAATAGTTTTTTGGATTTTTTATCCTGAACAAAGAAATAATCAAATTTGCGTAAGTTATTGCGCATAAATCCACCGTAGGATTTAAAATAAATCTGTCTTTTGGAAAAAATAGCAGATACCAAAATAGTCGGCACCTTTCTTTTTTTGAGATGGTGAAGGTAGTTGGGCCACACCTCATACTTTATAAAAATGGCCAGTTCAGGGTCTACGAGATTTAAAAATCGTTTTACTTTGGAGTTGCTGTCCATAGGTAGGTAAACCACAACGTCAGCGGCAGATGTATTTTTTTTCACTTCATAGCCAGAAGGGGAAAAAAATGTAAGGACCAGTTTGTGTTCAGGATACTTCGTTCGCAATAGTTCAAGAATTGGGAGGCCCTGTTCAAACTCCCCCAAAGAAGCAACGTGCATCCAAATGGTTTTGTCCGTCGGAGTAAGTTGTTCTTCCAAAATGGAAAAAGCTCGCTTTCGACCTTGGACGAACAACTTGATCTTGCCATTGAAAAGAGCAATCACTTTTAACACAAACCAAGCAGTGTTTATCAAAATGTTGTAAAGAAAACGCAAGGGTATCATTTTTCGCTAAAATACATTCTTTCGGTCAGAGCGCATTATGGCATCTTAATTTCTTAATTTTGAACTATTAATTTATTCGGATGAAAAAAATACAGATGGTTGACCTAAAAGGTCAATATGAAGGTATAAAAACCGAGGTAAACGAAGCCATTTCGGAAATCTTGGACACTTCAGCATTTATAAATGGCCCACATGTACATGCTTTTCAAAATGAACTGGAAGAATATTTGGATGTAAAACACGTCATCCCATGTGCTAACGGAACCGATGCGCTACAAATATGTATGATGGGCTTTGGGCTTCAGCCTGGTGATGAGGTAATTACGGCCGACTTCACTTTTGCCGCAACAGTGGAAGTAATCGGGCTATTAAACTTGACCCCAGTTTTGGTGGATGTGGAACCTGACACTTTCAACATTGATGTTACAGCGATAGAAAAGGCAATAACACCTAAAACAAAAGCGATAGTGCCCGTCCATTTATTTGGTCAATGTGCCAATATGGATGAGATCATGTCTTTGGCCGATAAACATAATCTGTATGTGATTGAGGATAATGCACAAGCCATTGGGGGGTCCTATTATTCCAAGGATGGTAAAAAACAGAAAGCAGGTACGATTGGTCATGTTGGTGCAACATCGTTTTTCCCATCCAAAAACTTAGGTTGTTATGGAGATGGAGGAGCTATTTTTACCAATGATGATGATTTGGCCCACACCATTCGAGGAATTGTAAACCATGGTATGTACAAAAGATATTATCATGATGTGGTCGGAGTCAATTCACGTTTGGATTCCATCCAGGCTGCTGTTTTAAGGGCGAAATTACCCAAATTGGATTTTTATAATCAAAAGCGTTGGGAAGCTGCTTCTAAATATTCACAAGCGTTTAAAGACCAAGAACATATCCTAGTCCCGAAAATATCCTGTGATTTTGATACGCATGAAAATGCCTTCGACTGTCATGTGTTCCATCAGTATACATTGAGAATATTAAACGGTAAACGAGATGGTCTTGTACAACATTTAAACAATAACGGCGTTCCATCTGGGGTGTATTATCCAGTTCCGTTGCATAGGCAGAAAGCCTATGCGGATGAACGTTACAACGAAGATGATTTTCCAGTCACCAATTTATTGGTGAAAGAAGTAATATCACTTCCCATGCACACTGAACTGGATGATGAGCAAATTGAATTTATCACACATTTGGTTATTGACTTTGTAAATAAGTAAAATGAAGATTTTAGTAACAGGAGGTCTGGGATTTATAGGTTCCCATACGGTTGTTGAATTGCAGAACGAAGGTTTTGAAGTAGTGGTTGTGGATAATCTTTCCAATTCTTCCATTGATGTTTTGGATGGGATTAAGGCTATAACGGATAAACTACCAATTTTTGAGGAATTCGACCTTAGGGAGAAACCAAAGGTTGAAGCATTTTTCAGAAAACATCAGGATATTGCCGGGGTAATCCATTTTGCGGCATCCAAAGCTGTTGGGGAAAGTGTGAAAGAGCCACTTTTGTATTACGAGAACAATCTTGGGGTATTGGTTTATATACTTCAAGAGTTAAAAAAGAAAGGTGGTTCCAACTTTATTTTCAGTAGTTCGTGCACAGTTTATGGCCAAGCCGATAAAATGCCGATTACCGAGAGCGCACCGATAAAACCTGCCGAATCCCCTTACGGAAACACTAAACAGGTGGGTGAGGAGATTATAAAGGACACTTGTAAGGTCAATCAGAATTTAAATGCGATTTCCTTGCGATACTTTAACCCTATTGGGGCCCACCCATCAGGGAAAATTGGGGAGCTTCCCATTGGTGTTCCGCAAAACCTTGTGCCATTTATAACCCAAACAGGCATTGGTCTGCGCGAACAACTTTCTGTTTTTGGGGATGATTATCCAACCGAGGATGGTACCTGTATCCGGGACTATATCCATGTGGTGGATCTGGCCAAAGCGCACGTTGCTGCACTGCAACGTCTTTTGGAAGGGAAGAATGAAAGCAACTATGAGGTATTTAATTTAGGAACAGGAAAAGGAAGTTCCGTACTGGAAGTCATCCAAAGTTTTGAGCGTGTTTCTGGAGAAAAATTGAATTATAAAATTGTGGATAGAAGACATGGTGATGTTGTCCAAGCGTATGCCGATACAACAAAGGCCAACGAAGTTCTGGGCTGGAATGCCAAATGTACTTTGGATGATGCTATGAAATCTGCTTGGGAATGGGAGAAAAAAGTAAGAAGTTAAAAAGGATAAAAAGAATATATTTAGATATTAGTCATAGAGCCTGGTCTTAGCCAGGCTTTTTTTTTGTTGACCATAGCACTACAATGAATAAGGTAGATATCGTTATTTTTGTAGAATACTAACTAATATCCCATACTAATGAAAAAATTGCTTACCCTAACAGTTATTCTGTTTGCAGTAAATGTATTTGCCCAGGATACTTATTTACAATGTGGTCGTATTATTGATGTTGATAATGGAACAGTTTTGACTGAAAAAACCATTGTTGTCTCCGGATCACATATTAAATCAGTTTTGGACGGATATAAGAAAGGCGGCTCCAAAGATGTGGTTGTCGATTTAAAGAACAAGACGGTCATGCCTGGCTTTATCGATCTGCATGTTCATATCGAGTCTGAGTCAAATCCAGCAGCCTATATTCAAAAATTCACCTTAAATGAGGCGGATGTGGCCTTTAACTCTACTGTTAATGCAAAGAAAACATTAATGGCCGGAATCACTACAGTGCGTGACCTTGGAGGAAGCGGTGTGAACATTTCCTTAAGGAACGCCATAAACAAAGGGCTTGTTGAAGGGCCAAGGATTTTTACGGCCGGAAAGGCAATTGGTACTACGGGCGGTCATGCCGACCCAACAAATGGTATGAAGAAGGCGTTAATGGGTAATCCGGGGCCAAAAGAAGGGGTGGTAAACTCTATAGAAGATGCCAGAAAAGCAGTAAGACAGCGTTACAAAGATGGTGCGGATGTTATTAAAATTACCGCTACCGGAGGTGTGTTGAGTGTGGCCAAAAGTGGGCAGAATCCACAATTTACGTTGGAAGAGATAAAAAGTATCACTTCGACAGCAAAGGACTATAATTTTTTGACTGCAGCCCATGCCCATGGTGATGAAGGTATGCGAAGAGCTATTTTGGGTGGAATAAAAACCATAGAACACGGTACGCTTATGAGTGATGAAACGATGGATTTGATGATTGAGCACAATACGTATTTGGTTCCTACCATTACGGCTGGAAAGCAAGCTGCTGAAAATGGTGCCAAGCCTGGTTACTATCCAGAGGTTGTCGCTCAAAAGGCCAGAGAGATCGGTCCACAGATTCAGTCAATGTTTGCACGTGCATATAAAAAAGGAGTGCCAATTGCATTTGGTACGGATGCCGGTGTATACCCTCATGGAGAAAATGCACGGGAATTCGTGTATATGGTAGAAGCAGGTATGCCGGTGCTTGAAGCTATAAAGGCAGCCACGATTACCAATGCGGCTCTATTGGGAATGGATGATTTAGGTCAATTAAAAAAAGATTATTTGGCGGACATTATTGCGGTAGAAGGGAATCCTGAGAAGGATGTTGAATCCTTGAAGAATGTTTCTTTTGTTATGAAAGAAGGTGCAATCTTTAAAAACCAATAATTTTTAATTTATTTCTTCTTAAGTAATAGGATATGCAATCCAACTTTGATACCAGTTTGGAATTGTTGGAAATCGTTAGGCAAAAGCAACTCTATCCAAAATTATTGAAACAGATTAAAAAGGATTTTGATTTGGCCAATGTGCCTATCTCTATTTCTGAGGACATATACCCAGAAGAATTGAAGAGTACCATCCACGAGAAGATTTATTACTTGATAATGGAAAAGTTCCAAGACTATCTCAATCTTTTATATGTTGTGGATATTTCAGAAAAAGAAGTTAAAAAGATACCTCCGTCCGATGTCCTTGAAATTTCGGCGGAGGTATCTTTCTTATTGTTAAAACGAGAATGGCAAAAAGTATGGTTCAAGGCTAAATATAGTAGCTGACCATTATCTATCAGGACTGGATTGTCCGAACTTCATAATTTTTATATTTAGCTTATATAGTTTGTCAATACTAGGAAAAATGGACGCACTTATTGCTTAAGTGTAATAACCATTACATTTTGCAGGCAGTAAAGGTAAAAAGGTGGCAAGCCCATTGCTATGGAAATCGATATCGAACTTCTAAGATAATAAGGAGCACTTAAAATCATCCAAGAAAAGGTATTAATCTTTTTTTCTAGGGTATTATTTAATTGGTATGATATTGTCTCAAGTTTAAATTATTTTTAGTTTCCGCTGTTAATTTGAGTTAAAAATTTCATTTTTATCGCTTTACTCTTCATTCTACAGCATAGTTTTTATTTCGGATAAGAAATTGAGGAAAACGTAAGCATATAAAAGGTAAAACTCGTATTTTTGACAAAATTTTCCATAAAGTTTTGGAGAAACAGAAAGAATGGACAAATATTCATTTTTAAATGCTGCGCATACTTCGTTTTTTGCGGAGCAGTACGAAAAGTATTTAACGAATCCCGATAATGTAGAGCCCAGTTGGAGGGCTTTTTTTCAAGGATTTGATTTTGGTTTGGAAGGTTCCCTAGAAGATATGGGAATCGAATCGGACAAGGGTGGAACGGTGGTGCTTTCCAATGGGAAGAAAGTGGAAATGCCTGAAACGCTTCAAAAGGAATTTCAGGTTATCCGTCTAATTGATGGGTATCGTTCCAGAGGTCACTTGTTTACCGAAACAAACCCGGTGAGGGAAAGACGAAGATACGAACCCACTTTGGAGCTTGCCAATTTTGGCATGTCGGAAAAAGACTTGGATACAGTTTTCGATGCAGGTAAAATACTTGGTATCGGTCCGGCACCATTAAAGGAGATTATTCGTTATCTGGAGAGTATTTATTGCGATTCAATAGGTGTGGAATACATGTATATCCGTACACCTGAACGTATTAAATGGATTCAAGATTGGCTCAGTGTAAATGACAACCGCCCGAATTTTACCGCTGAAGAGAAAAAGAATATCCTCCGAAAATTGAACGAAGCGGTTTCTTTTGAAAGTTTTCTGCATACCAAATATGTTGGACAAAAACGATTCTCTTTGGAAGGAGGGGAGTCACTTATTCCTGCTTTGGATGTAATCATTGAAAAAGCAGCGGACAAAGGAGTTAAGCAATTTGTTGTGGGTATGGCCCATAGAGGGCGTTTAAATGTATTGACCAATATCTTTGGCAAATCACCTAAGGATATTTTCAGTGAATTTGATGGAAAAGATTACGAAGAAACCATTTTTGATGGTGATGTAAAATATCACTTGGGTTGGACCTCAAAACGTGAAACGGATTCTGGGAAAATGGTCAATATGAACATTGCTCCGAACCCATCACACTTGGAAACCGTAAACTCCATAGTGGAGGGGATTTCAAGAGCTAAACAAGATCGTGACCACAGTGATGAAATATCCGAAGTATTACCGATTTTGATTCATGGGGATGCCGCTTTTGCTGCTCAAGGAATTGTATACGAAACAATTCAAATGGCCCGTTTAGATGGCTATTCAACAGGAGGTACCATTCATATTGTGGTGAACAACCAAATTGGTTTTACCACAAATTATTTGGATGCAAGATCGTCTACTTATTGTACTGATGTAGGCAAAGTGACCTTGTCTCCGGTACTTCATATAAATGCGGATGATGCCGAGGCCGTGGTGCATGCAACCACCTTCGCACTTGAATATAGAATGCGGTACAAGCGCGATATTTTCTTGGATTTATTAGGTTATAGAAAGTACGGTCATAACGAAGGGGATGAACCTAAGTTTACACAACCGCTTTTATATAAATCGATTTCAAAACATAAGAACCCAAGGGATATTTATGCCGAAAAATTGATTGCCGAGGGAATAATCGATGAGAACTATGTAAAAGAACTCGAGGAAAATTATAAAAAGGAACTAGAGGAAGATCTTCTGGATTCCCGAAAAATAGAAAAAACTAGGATAACCCCTTTCATGAAAGATGAATGGGAAGGTTTTGAACAAGTTACCGAAGAGGTGATGTTAAAACCTATGGATACCACTTATGATCTTACTAAGTTAGATCAAGTTGCCAAGAGTATTACGGTGCTTTCTGAGAATAAAAAATTCCTGAGAAAGCTTGTAAGATTGGTGGATGGTCGCCATAAAATGTATTTTGAGGACAACAAGCTAGATTGGGCCATGGGAGAACTCTTAGCCTATGGATCTTTAATTGAAGAGGGGTATGATGTCCGTATGACAGGACAAGATGTGGAAAGGGGAACTTTTTCGCACAGGCATGCTGTCATCAAAACGGAAATGCATGAAGAAGAGGTAGTGTTATTAAATGAAATGGGAGATAACCAAAATGGTAAATTCCATATCTATAACTCGCTTCTTTCTGAATATGCCGTAATGGGATTTGATTATGGGTATGCCATGGCGAGTCCTAAAACGCTTACCATTTGGGAAGCGCAATTTGGAGACTTTAGTAATGGAGCCCAGATAATTATAGATCAATACCTGTCTTCTGCAGAGGATAAATGGAAGATGCAGAATGGATTGGTGTTATTGTTGCCTCATGGTTATGAAGGACAGGGTGCTGAACACTCATCGGCTCGTATGGAAAGATATTTACAACTTTGTGCCAAGGACAATATGTTCGTTGCAGATGTGACTACTCCAGCAAACTTGTTTCATTTGTTTCGTAGACAAATGAAGGCCAATTTCCGTAAGCCGTTAGTTGTATTTACCCCTAAGAGCTTGTTGAGGCATCCGAAAGTGCATTCCACGAAAGAGGAAATGGCCAACGGCGGCTTCCAAATGGTAATAGATGATGCCGAAGCAAAAGCCTCCAAAGTAAAAACATTGGTATTCTGTACCGGGAAGTTCTATTATGACCTTTTGGAGAAAAAAGAAGATTTAAAAAGAGATGATGTAGCATTGGTGCGAGTGGAGCAATTGTTCCCAGTGCCAGCAAAAGAGATGCGAAACATTATCAAAAAATACAAAAACGCCGACGATATTGTGTGGGCTCAGGAGGAACCTAGGAATATGGGGGCATGGAGCCACATGTTGATGCATTTGGATGAGGCCAAGGAGTTTAGGGTGGCATCCCGTAGATTTTACGGTGCACCGGCAGCGGGTAGTTCCGTGCGTTCAAAAAGACGACATACTCAAGTGTTGGACTACGTTTTTGACAAGAGTAAGGACAATATGTTAATAAGATAATTCAAGCATAAACTATAACAAGATGGTTTTAGAAATGAAAGTCCCCTCACCAGGGGAATCCATTACAGAGGTAGAAATCGCCGAGTGGTTGGTCGAGGATGGTGACTATGTGGAGAAGGACCAGGCCATAGCTGAGGTGGATTCGGACAAAGCAACATTGGAGCTTCCAGCAGAGGAAAGCGGAATTATTACCTTAAAAGCTGAAGTAGGGGATGCTGTGGCTGTAGGAGAGGTAGTTTGCCTCATCGATACCAGTGCGGAAAAGCCTGAAGGCTCATCCGGTAGTTCGGATAAAAAGGAAGAAAGCAAGAAGGAAGAACCTAAAAAAGAAGCGCCAAAGAAAGAGGCGCCTAAAAAGGAAACCTATGCCTCTGGAGCACCATCTCCAGCCGCCAAAAAAATATTGGATGAGAAAGGAATTTCTGCATCATCCGTTTCAGGATCAGGGAGAGATGGGCGCATCACCAAAGATGATGCTGTGAAAGCAGTTCCATCTATGGGGACTCCTACAGGGGGTAACCGTGGTGAGAGTCGTTCCAAACTGTCCATGTTGCGTAGAAAAGTTGCCGAAAGATTGGTTTCTGCAAAGAACGAAACAGCGATGTTGACCACTTTCAATGAAGTGGATATGTCAGCAATTTTTGAACTTCGGAAACAATATAAAGAAGAATTCAAGAGTAAACATGGCGTAAGTCTAGGCTTTATGTCCTTCTTTACCAAGGCAGTCATCAGGGCATTGGAAATGTATCCATCCGTAAACTCCATGATTGATGGTAAGGAAATGATCACCTATGAATTTTGTGATATCAGTATTGCGGTTTCCGGTCCAAAAGGATTGATGGTTCCTGTAATCAGAAATGCCGAAAACCTGACTTTCAGAGGCGTCGAATCAGAGGTAAAACGTTTGGCTATACGAGCAAGAGAGGGAGAGATAACCGTAGATGAAATGACTGGAGGTACCTTTACCATAACAAACGGGGGTGTGTTTGGTTCTATGTTGTCAACCCCAATTATCAATCCACCACAAAGTGCAATTTTAGGTATGCACAATATTGTGGAACGTGCCATTGTTAGGGATGGAGCTATTGCCATTGCACCGGTAATGTACGTAGCGCTATCTTATGATCACAGAATTATTGACGGAAAGGAATCCGTTGGGTTCTTGGTTGCAATAAAAGAAGCATTGGAAAGTCCTGAAGAATTGTTGATGGATGGCAACGTGAAAAAAGCGTTGGAACTATAAAATAATGCAGCCTCCATTTTGGATTGGAGATCAGAAAATAAGTGCCTTTACTTTTTTAAGTAAAGGCATTTTTTATTGTAATCAATGATTGCCTTTCCTTTTTCGAGCACATCTGCACCTATTATTCCGTCCACGGGTGTAGCGTTATGATTGATCAATGCTTGGTTTACATGGGTAAGGTCAAAAAGCACTATTTTAAGTTTCTTTTTTTTCCAATCCCCGATCTGAATCTTGTTTTTATTGGAAATCAATGTTTCCATTTCGGTAGCACCTGCACCTGCAGCTTTAATCTCAGTTGCTTCGGACACCATTTCAAAAAAAGCTATTTTATCAAACCCAACACAAGTATTCGAAGCACCTGTATCCAAAATAAATTTACCCGATACCCCATTGATCTGGGCCACTATTTCAAAATGGTTGGTTTCAGTAAATACCAAAGGTATTTTAATATAGTCTTTGGATTTTAGAAATTTTTTAAGTGATGCCATTTGGGAAAGACCCTTATTGGGATTTTGAGGTGTTAAACAAAAACAAAGTTTTGGGACATCTAAGATAAACCTATTTTTGTGTTATGACTTATTTAGATTTTAAAAAGGTTGCTGTCTTCATTTTTTGTGTAATTATAGCAATATCCTGTGGTCAAAAAAACATGGAAATTGACAAAGTGAAAATTGCTGAAAATTATATCGGCGCATTGAATGTATCAGATTACAATCAAGTGACCGGGCTGTTTTTGGATAGTATTCGGTTCAACGAAGTGAATTATATAAGAACCTTTACAAAGGAAGAGTATCATTCATTATTTCAATGGGATTCCATATTTGCCCCCCACTATGAAATTTTGGAAATAAAAGAAGTGAGTGGAGATTTACATTTAAAGGTCTCCAAGGAATGTGAACGAATTCGATTTTTACAGAATAGGCCATTCATCACCAAAGAGATCATGAAATTTAAGGATGGAGCCATTTATAGTATTGATATTGTTGAATATATTGGTTTTAATGATTCAATATGGGTCAGGAATAGAGAAAAATTAGTGTCATGGATAGAAGAAAATCAACCCGAATTAAACGGGTTTATATATGACCAAACCAAAACAGGAGCGTTAAAATTCCAAAAAGCGATAGAGTTGTACGAGGGAAGAGACGATTCAATGAATATAGATTTAAAAATCAAGAAAAAAATATGATCATAACCGATACGCACACCCATTTATATAGTGAAGCTTTTGATGAGGACAGAGCTGAAATGGTGCAGCGTGCCCTTGATGCGGGAGTAGAGCGCTTTTTTATCCCTGCTATTGATTCCACCTATACCCAATCCATGTTGGATTTGGAGTCGGACTATCCTGAGAATGTTTTTTTAATGATGGGTCTGCATCCTACCCATGTTAAGGAAAACTATAAAGATGAGTTGGCCCATGTGGAAGAATGGTTGTCAAAGAAAAAATTTTACGCCGTTGGTGAAATTGGTGTCGACCTTTATTGGGACAAAACCTTTTTGAAGGAACAACAAGAAGCCTTTGCTTATCAAATTCAACTGGCTAAAAAATACCAATTGCCCATAGTGATTCATTGTCGTGATGCCTTTGATGAGGTGTTCGAGGTTTTGGAGCAGGAAAAGGGCGAGGGTCTTTTTGGAATTTTTCATTGTTTTACGGGAAATTTGGAACAAGCCCATCGAGCTTTGTCATATAACATGAAGCTGGGCATTGGGGGAGTAGCTACTTTTAAGAATGGGAAAATTGATAAATTTTTGAATGAAATTGATTTGAAACACATAGTGTTAGAAACCGATGCACCCTATTTGTCTCCGACACCTTATCGTGGAAAACGGAATGAAAGCTCGTATATAATAAAGGTGTTGGAAAAACTCTCGTCTATATATAGTATGTCCGAAGAGGAAATTGCGTCCATTACTACGGAAAATTCAAGGGAAATATTTGGCATCTGATATATGAAGAATAAAACCAATATACTGCTTATCTATACCGGAGGAACCATAGGGATGGTAAAGGATTATAAGACTGGAGCGCTCAAAGCGTTTGATTTTGATGAACTCGTCAAAAATATTCCTGAACTAAAACAATTGGACTGCAATCTTAAAGGGGTTTCGTTTGAAGACCCGATAGATTCCTCGAATATGAATCCTTCTTATTGGATCAAAATTGCATCCATGATCGAAGAAAATTACCAGAATTATGATGGTTTTGTGGTGCTGCACGGTAGCGATACCATGAGTTATTCTGCATCGGCACTCAGTTTTATGTTGGAAAACTTAGAAAAACCGGTCATTTTTACCGGGTCCCAATTGCCGATTGGGGACTTGCGCACCGATGCCAAGGAAAACCTGATTACTTCTATTGAGATTGCTGCACTTCGAGAAAATGGAGAGCCCGTTGTTAAAGAGGTCGGTCTTTATTTTGAGTACAAACTGTATCGTGCCAATAGAACCACCAAGATTAATGCGGAGCATTTTGAGGCTTTTGCTTCCTTAAATTATCCTCCTTTGATTGAATCTGGGGTGCATTTAAAGGTTCATTATAATTATTTATTGAAAAAAAAGTCAAAAACTAAGGGGCTCCAAGTTCATAAAACGCTTGATGATCGTGTGGCAATTCTTACATTATTTCCCGGACTAAATAAAAATGTGCTCCGATCTACCTTAAATATTCCAGATTTAAAGGCACTAATTTTGGAAACCTACGGAGCGGGAAACGCGCCGATGGACGATTGGTTTCTGAATGAATTAAAAATTGCAAAAGAAAAAGGATTACACATTATTAATGTGACACAATGCTCGGGAGGAAGTGTTTTTATGGGGCATTATGAGACCAGTGAAAAGCTGAAGGAGATGCAACTGGTTAATGGCAAGGATATTACAACGGAAGCGGCCGTAACCAAAGCGATGTACCTGTTGGGGACAAGGGTTGCCGACAAATTGTTCAAGACAATTTTTGAGACATCACTTCGCGGTGAAATGGTTTAAAATTAACGCTTCAAATTTCTATAACTAATTATTTTTTCGTTTATTGGTCGGCCTAAATGGAATAATAGAGAGGTGGCCGAGTGGTCGAAGGCGCACGCCTGGAAAGTGTGTATACACCAAAAGTGTATCGAGGGTTCGAATCCCTTCCTCTCTGCTAGGTATTTTTATTTTTCAATTGTAAAATTTTTATATCTTTATATTATTAACTAACTAAATTTAAGTTTAAGTAAAATGAAAAAAATATCCTTTACTCTGGCCGCTGCTGGAATGTTTGTGATGGGAACTACAAGTGCATCTGCAGCAATGTTGCAAGAAGAAGCAAGTTCGAGTTTCACCCAAGTGTTGAAAGAACAATTTATTCAAGGGGGTCCTGCCTTCATGGGTATTGTACTTCTTTGTTTGATTTTGGGATTGGCCGTTGCCATCGAAAGAATTATTTATTTGAATTTGGCAACCACAAATTCCACTAAGTTGAAGCAACAAGTTGAAGATGCTTTGGCTTCTGGTGGTGTTGAAGCTGCCAAAGAAGTTTGTAGAAATACAAAAGGACCTGTTGCTTCTATCTATTACCAAGGTTTGGATAGAGTTGATGAAGGTCTTGAATCCGCTGAAAAAGCAGTTGTTGCTTACGGAGGTGTACAAATGGGTCAATTGGAGAAAAACGTTTCTTGGTTGTCCTTGTTTATCGCTATTGCTCCCATGCTTGGATTTATGGGTACGGTAATAGGTATGATTGCAGCCTTCCAGAAGATTGCAGCTGTAGGTAACTTGAGTGCTTCCTTGATTGCAGGCGATATTCAGGTTGCATTATTAACAACTGTATTCGGTTTGATCACAGCGATTATCCTTCAAATTTTCTACAACTATATTATTGCTAAAATCGATAGTATCGTAAATGACATGGAAGACAGCTCAATTGCATTGATTGATATGTTGGCTGCCCACAAGAAATAATTACGAATTAAAAACTATCGAGAATCATGAATAAAATAGTGAAAATATTACTCATCGTCATCGGATTGCTTGCAGCCGTGCTTTGGTTCTCTCTTCCGTCTGCCGATGATCCAAATGCCATTAATAGTGGCGCAATGAACTTTATGTTCATAATTATGTATATCTTATTGGCTATTGCTGTTATTACATCATTAGTTTTTGGATTTGCTAAATTGTTTACCACTAAAGGAAGTTTAAAGAAGGCCTTGTTCGCAATAGGCGGATTGGCTATAGTTGTAGCTATATCTTACGGGATTTCTTCAGACAATATGGCTGTGGTAGAAACAATGTCCAATAGGGGTATTGAAACCACGGAAGGGACTGTGAAAAACATTGGTATGGGATTGAATGTATTTTTTATCCTAACTGTAGTAGCAGTGGCACTAATGATTTTCCCAGGATTGAAAAGAATGTTTGTAAAGTAAAAAGTTAATTATGCCTAGAAGAAACGGAGCGCCGGAAGTAAATGCCGGCTCCATGGCGGATATCGCGTTCCTCTTGCTGATCTTTTTCTTGGTGACCACCACCATTGAAACGGATGCAGGATTGGATCGTATGTTGCCGCCAATAGAGCCGCCAGAGACGGATGTTATTATTAGACAGAAAAACATTTTTACTGTTAATATTAACAAGAATGGACAACTTTTGGTTGAAGATAATTTGATGGATATTAAGAATTTGAGAGAAACTGCGATAGCTTTTCTAGAGAACAACGCTGATGGTTCTTGTAGTTTCTGTAAAGGTACTAAGGATCCATCATCATCAGACAATCCAACAAAAGCCATTATTTCATTAAAGAATGACAGGGAAACCAAGTATAGTACTTACATTACAGTTCAAAATGAATTGGTAGGTGCGTATAACGACTTGCGTAACCGAGAAGCACAACGTCTGTTCGGTAGAGATTTTACCGATATGGAGGCGGAGTATCTTAACCCGGAAACCCCGTCAAGTGTAAGAGATGATCTGAAGGACAAAGTAAAACGTATCCAAGATATGTTTCCACAAAAGCTTTCAGAGGCAGAAACAACAACCAATTAAAACTATTTAATATGGCTAAGTTTACCAAAAAGAAGGATGGCGAATTGCCAGCGGTGTCAACGGCTTCGTTGCCAGATATCGTTTTCATGCTACTGTTCTTCTTTATGACCGTAACCACAATGAAAGATAGTTCGTTAATGGTTGCCAATACCCTTCCCAATGCTTCTGAAATCAAGAAGCTGGAAAAGAAGGATCGCGTTATTTACATTTACGTAGGAACTCCTACTCGGGAATATCAAAAGGTTTTTGGTACAGAACCAAAAATCCAGTTGAATGATAAATTTGCCAATGTGGACGAAGTAGGTTCATTTATTTTGGCAGAACGTGCAAAAAAACCACAAGAACTTCAAAACGTATTGACTACTGCTTTGAAAGTTGATAAAGATGCAAATATGGGTCTTATCACTGACATTAAGCGACAATTGAGAGAGGTTAATGCCCTTAAAGTGAATTATACCACTTATGAAGGGGATGCTTTTAACAATCTACAGTAGGCAATAGCTTAGATTTAGTGGGAAACGCTCCAAATGTTAATTTGGGGCGTTTTTTGTTTAATATATTGATCACATCATGTTTCGTATCATACTTAAATTTGTACCATGCATTTGTTTTTTGATTCTGTCGGTATCCGTATTTGGCCAAGCCAATATTGGGGATGACAATCAATCTGATGACAGATACCTGGAAGATCAATTTTATGTTTGCGTTGGATATAATATGCTTCTAGATAAACCGGATGATGTTGTACAACGTAGTTTTTCCTATAATCTTCAAGCTGGTATTATTAAGGACATTCCATTAAACAAAAGAAGAAATTTTGGTATCGGTTTGGGCTTAGGATATGCTATGAACAGCTATTTTTCCAATATGATTGTCACGGAATCATCAAACGATCTTGTATATGAAGTCGTGGATGTATCAGATTTCAACAGGAGTAAATTGGGCATGCATACAGTTGAGCTTCCCTTTGAATTACGATGGAGGACCTCTACCGCGAATGAGTATAAGTTTTGGCGAATTTATGCTGGTGCAAGGTTCGGTTATGTTTTTTCTGCTAGATCTAAATTGGTAATGGAAGAAGGAACAACTAGCTTTTCAAACCCTGATATTGAAAGTTTTCAATACGGAGTCACATTAAATTTTGGCTACAATACATGGAATGTTCATGCCTATTATGGGTTATCCACATTGTTTAAAGATAGTGTTGTAATGGAATCGGGTACCCCTATCGATGTTAAGGTTTTGAGAATTGGATTGATATTTTATATCCTATAGCCAATATTTCAAAATAATCAATTGCGAACAACAGCCAAGAATAAATCCTATCAATAGTTCGTTTATTGTATGTGCTTTAAGGTACAATCTAGAAGTGGCTACCATACCAGTGAAAAGCGTGAACATGCTAATTGCAAGAGTAATATTGGTCTCAAAATGTATACTCAATGCAATCATATAGGTAAGAATGCTTCCCATACCCAATAGGTGCATGCTTGTCTTAAATTTAAAGAACAGTAGTATTAGCGCGGCGCTGGTTGCCGTTAACAAGCCTGTAAAGTAGTAAAAGAGTTCTTGTACGTAGTTATTGGGGATTACCTTATATAATATCATCAAAAAGATAATACAGCTTATATATAGAGGATATTTGCGCTCTTGGAGGGTAGGTAAAAATATAGAGCTGATGACCCCCACGTTTTTTAATATCAAAAAAAAGATGATAGGGATAATCACGGTAAGGATAAAAATGGGTAGTATATTACCACTCTGGGTATCCAGGGTGCTATACGGGGCAACCATAAAATAGAGTACTGTACCTCCTATTGGTATAAACAATGGGTGGAACAGGTAAGATATAATTTGGAATATATGGCGCATTAAATCTCCTTTCTTAACCTTGCCACGGGTATGCCCAGCTGTTCCCGATATTTGGCAACAGTTCGTCGGGCTATGGGATAGCCTCTTTCTTTCAGAATTTTTGCCAATTTTGCATCTGTAAGCGGTTTTTTCTTTTCTTCGTCGTTGATAACGGTCTCCAGAATCTTTTTTATTTCCTTGGTTGAAACATCTTCTCCTTGTTCATTCTTCATGGATTCAGAAAAGAAATCCTTAATCAATTTGGTTCCATAGGGTGTATCTACATATTTACTGTTCGCTACCCGGGAAACCGTGGAAACATCCATGTTAATTTTGTCCGCAATATCTTTTAAGATCATGGGGCGCAATTTTCTCTCATCACCGGTCATAAAATATTCTTTCTGATATTCCATTATGGTGCTCATAGTGATAAAGAGTGTCTGTTGACGCTGTTTTATGGCGTCAATGAACCATTTTGCCGCATCTAACTTTTGTTTGATGAACATTACCGTGTCCTTTTGCGACTTCGATTTTTCTTTGGCATTTTTGTACCCTTCCAGCATATTACTGTAATCTTTGGAAACATGAAGTTCTGGGGCGTTTCTTCCGTTAAGGGTAAGTTCCAGTTCGCCATCAACAATTTTAATGGAGAAATCCGGTACAATATGCTCAATCATGCGGGTGTTTCCAGAGTACGCTCCACCTGGTTTTGGATTGAGTTTTTCTATTTCTGAAATAGCCTCTTTAAGTTCATCTTCGGAAATATGGTGCTTTTGTTGAAGCTTGGTATAGTGTTTCTTAGTAAAATGATCAAAAGACCTTTTTAAAATGCTAATGGCCAGTTCTACGGATGGTTTTTGCTCTTTTCGTTCAAGTTGAATAATCAAGCACTCATCCAAAGAACGTGCAGCCACCCCGGGAGGGTCTAAATCTTGAACGATCTTAAGCACCTCTTCGATTTTTTCCTCTTCAATATAAATGTTTTGTGTAAAGGCGAGGTCATCCATAATGTCCGCAAGTGGTCTGCGTATATAACCGCTTTCATCCACACTGCCAACCAAAAATTCCGCAATTGCCCATTCTTGGTCGTTTAGGTATACTGTATTGAGCTGATTGAGTAAATATTGGTTGAAAGATGTTCCTGCGGCATAGGGCACCCTTTTATCGTCATCATCGGCACTATAGTTGTTTGCTTGTGTACGGTAATCCGGAATTTCATCGTCACTGAGGTAATCATCAATGTTGATTTCCTCGGTATCTATGTTTTCATTGTCACCGGAATCATCGTAGGTGTCCTCATAAACATCATCCAAAACATCGGTTTCTTCTTTTCCACTTTCCAAAGCAGGGTTTTCTTCCAACTCTTGTTTTAACTTTTGTTCAAAGGCCTGTGTGGGCAATTGAATAAGTTTCATGAGCTGAATCTGCTGTGGAGACAGTTTTTGGGAAAGCTTAAACTGTAGATGTTGTTTCAGCATACGGATTGATTTTTACAACCTTACTTCCTTTAAATTAATAAATTCAAATTAAAACTCTGCATTTTGAGGTGTTCTTGGGTAAGGAATTACGTCTCTGATGTTACCCATTCCGGTTGCGAATTGGACCATGCGTTCGAATCCAAGTCCAAAACCACTGTGTACTGCTGTACCAAATTTTCTCAAATCTAAGTACCACCAAAGCTCTTTTTCGTCGATATCCAGTTCTTTAATTTTTTGTTGTAGCACGTCCAAGCGTTCCTCACGTTGTGAACCACCAACTATTTCACCAATTCCAGGGAAGAGTACGTCCATGGCGCGTACTGTTTTGCCGTCTTCGTTTAAACGCATATAAAATGCCTTGATATTGGCTGGGTAATCAAAAAGAATAACAGGACACTTAAAGTGTTTTTCCACCAAATACCGTTCGTGTTCACTTTGAAGATCAGCTCCCCACTCGTCAATTACGAATTGAAATTTCTTCTTTTTATTTGGCTTGCTGTTTCTTAATATCTCAACAGCTTCGGTATAAGATACCCTTTTGAAATTGTTTTGAACTACAAATTGCAACTTTTCTATCAATGCCATTTCCGAACGCTCCTGCTGTGGCTTGGTCTTCTCTTCGTCCAAAAGACGTTTTTCCAAGAATTGCAAATCATCCTGGCAATGGTCCAAAACATACTGGATAATATATTTTATAAAATCTTCTGCAAGATCCATATTGGCGTCCAGATCAAAAAAGGCCATTTCTGGTTCAATCATCCAAAATTCTGCCAAGTGGCGCGATGTATTGGAGTTTTCGGCCCTAAACGTGGGTCCAAAAGTGTAAACCTTGCCGAGTCCCATAGCGTAAGTCTCAGCTTCTAACTGACCGGATACAGTAAGATTAGTCTCTTTTCCAAAAAAGTCTTCGGAATAATCCACCTCACCGTTTTCTTTCAAAGGAGGGTTCTTGGTATCCAGTGTGGAAACACGGAACATTTCCCCTGCGCCCTCCGCATCGGATCCTGTGATGATGGGGGCGTGCATGTAATAAAAACCGTTTTCTTGAAAATAGCTGTGTACGGCAAAGGAAAGCATGGACCTTACCCGCATTACCGCAGAAAACGTATTGGTTCTAACCCTTAAATGTGCTTTTTCCCTTAAAAACTCCAATGAGTGCTTTTTTGGTTGAATGGGATAGGTCTCGGGATCCGCCGTGCCATGTACAAATATATCAGTGACCTGTATTTCCACACTTTGCCCACGACCTTGGCTTTCCTCCAAAGTTCCGGTGATCTTAAGGGCAGCTCCTGTTGAAATTTGTTTAAGCAAACCTTCGTCCAAATTTTCAAAATCTACGACACATTGTAGATTATGAATGGTTGAACCATCGTTCAAGGCTATAAACCTGTTGCTTCTAAATGTTTTTACCCATCCATTCACTTCAACGGAATCTCCTACGGGTTGCTTTTCTAGCAATTCTTTTATGGAATAAGACATCATTATAAGACTATGGTAATTTAATTGGTAAAGATAGGTTTTTGATAAAAAAAAGATGGCAATGGAACGACCTATTTTATGGTCGTTGCAAACACTATTTATCTTTTAAGTTATCCTCTTCTTTGGGTAAAATGTCAATTTGAGGTTTTTTGAGCACTTGTTTGTTGGCAATACTTCTTTCCAAAGAAAGAAGTAGTGAAGGCAATAAAATCAGGTTGGACAGCATGGCGAACAACAATGTTGCTGATACAAGACCTCCCAGAGCTTTTGTACCGCCAAAACTTGAAATGATAAAGACAGAAAACCCGAAGAATAAAACAATAGAGGTGTAGAACATACTTACCCCGGTTTCCCTTAATGCAGCATACACCGATTTTTTAATATGCCAGCGGTTTGCGGTAAGCTCCTGCCGGTATTTGGCCAAAAAGTGAATAGTGTCGTCTACCGATATGCCAAAAGCAATGCTGAAAACAAGAATGGTAGAAGGTTTTATAGGAACGCCCAAAAAGCCCATTACTCCTGCCGTGATTACCAATGGCAATAAATTGGGAACCAGGGATATGATGACCATTTTATAGGACCGAAAGAGATAGGCCATAAATAAGGATATTAATCCAATGGCCAAAGCTAGGGACAACAGGAGGTTCTTCACTAGATACTTTGTTCCCTTTAGGAACAAGAGTGCCTTACCGGTCATATAAACGGTGTATCTCTCAGCAGGGAACTGTTTGATGATGGCTTCCTGTACATCTTTCTCTATTTCCTCCATACGGTCAATTTTAACATCGCGCATGTAGGTCGTTAAACGTGTAATCTGACCGGTACTGTCCACAAAACTTTGTAAAAGATCTGTCCCATCGGTAGATGATTTTTGAACAGCATTCATTATAAATGTGTTCTCCTGACTGGTCGGTAGTTGATAGTACTTTGGAATTCCGTTATAAAATGCCTGTTTGGAGTATTTGACCAAGTCCACAATGGAAATAGGTCTGGAAAGCTCTGGAATTTCGTCGATTACCGTACCTAGCTGGTCCATTCGTTTTAACGTTGCCGGTTTAACTACCCCGTTCTTTCGTTTGGTGTCAACAACAATTTCCATGGGCATAATTCCATCAAACTCTGCCTCAAAAAACTGGATATCCTTATAAAAGTGACTTTTCTTTGGGAGGTCTTCAATCCTACTTCCCGTAATCCTCATCTGGTAAATTCCAATAATGCTCAGCACCAAAACGGCAACGGTTGTAATATAAACGGCAATCCTATGGTTTCTTACCATATTTTCCATCCAGTTGACAAAAATATCCATCCATTTTTTATTGAGATGCTTTAGATGCTTGGTTTTGGGAAGCGGCATAAAGCTGTAAATAATGGGTATGATCAATAAGGATAGAATAAAAATTCCAATAATGTTCATGGAAGCCACGATACCAAATTCACGAAGTAATTGGCTGTCCAATATGATAAAGGTTGCAAAGCCTGATGCCGTGGTAATGTTTGTCATTAACGTTGCATTGCCAATTTTAGATATTACCCTTTGTAACGATAATGCTTGGTTGCCGTGTTTTTTAACCTCTTGCTGATATTTGTTAATAAGAAAAATACAATTAGGAATACCGATAACAATGATCAGTGGGGGTATTAAGGCAGTCAGGATGGTGATTTCGTACTGTAATAATCCTAAAATCCCAAATGCCCACATTACGCCAATGATCACAACACACATGGAGATGAATGTGGCCCTGAAACTTCTAAAGAAAAAGAAAAATATAATAGAGGTGACCAATAGTGCGCCTAAAATAAAAAGACCAATTTCATCCACAATGGACTTTGTGTTCCAGGTTCTGATGTATGGCATACCGGAAACCCTCACATCCATTTGGGTCTCTTCTTCAAAATTGTTAACTAGTTCTCCAAGGTCATTTAAAATAAACTCATTCCTGACCTCGGTGTTCATAATATCCTTGTCCAAATAAACAACGGTTTGAATGGTTCCGGTATTTGGGTTGTAAACCAAATTGTCGTAGAATGGAAGTTCATTGAACAAATGGTTTTTTATAGAATCTATTTCCTGTTTGGTTTGTGGGGGGGATGGAATTAAAAGTTCCATGACGAACGTCTGGGTCTCGCTATCCTTTTTAAGCTCTTTTAAGTTCTCCAACGAAATCACATAATCAACTTCTGGAAATGCGTCGAGCTGTTTACTTAGCGTGTTCCATCTATTGAAGTTTTTTGGGGTGAAGAGGGAGGAATCTTTAATGGCCAAAACAATGGCATTGCCTTCTTCTCCAAATATTTTAGTGAACAGGCTATATTCAACCGTTGCTGGGTGGTCATCGGGCAGAATGTTGGCCTCCGTATTGGAAAACCGCATATTTTTCCACTGCATTGCCAAGAATACAGTAAAAGCAACTACTCCTAAAAGAATAAGGATTCTATTACGAAGGATGATTCTTGCGACCTTAGGCCAAAATCCTTTAGTGAGCTTTGCTACCATATGGGTTTTGTTGGGCGCAAAGGTAGAAAATGAAATGTTGTGTTCCTAGGAAAGAATCTTGCCAAAATTCAAGTTTTAAACCTTCATGATCTCGGCCTCTTTGGAAGTCAAGATAGTATCCACCTTATCGCTAAAAGTATTGGTTAGCTCTTGGACATCCACTTCGGCATTTTTTAATAAATCTTCAGAAATATCCAATGCTTTTAGTTCTTTGTTGGCATCCTGTCTGGCACTTCGGATACTTACTTTGGCATCTTCGGCTTCGGATTTAGCCTGTTTTGTCAATTGTATTCTTCTTTCTTCGGTTAATGGAGGAACATTGATGATAACCATTTCCCCATTGTTCATGGGGTTAAAGCCTAAATTGGAATTCATGATAGCAGTTTCTATTTCGCCAAGAAGATTTTTTTCCCACGGCTGAACAGAGAGGGTTCGAGCATCGGGAGTGTTGATATTGGATACTTGGGATAGTGGCGTCTGTGACCCGTAGTAATCTACCATTACCGTGGATAGCATCATGGGACTGGCCTTACCGGCCCTTATTTTTGTTAATGCCTTTTGCAAGTGATCAATACTGGCATCCATGTTTTCTTTTGTGCTATCAAGAATAAATTTTACGTCTTCGTTCATAACTTAGAAATTTTTTTAAAGTAAAATCAAATATCTGTCAATTTAAACATTGACCACAGTTCCAATATTTTCTCCAGAAACTATTTTCATTAAGTTGCCACGTGTATTCATATCAAAAACTACAATGGGCAATTCGTTTTCCTGACTCAACGTAAATGCTGTTGTATCCATTACCTTAAGTCCTTTGGAAAGCACATCGTTAAAGGAAATAGTGTCGAATTTTGTTGCATTTTTGTCTTTTTCGGGGTCCGAAGTGTAAATGCCGTCTACACGTGTTCCCTTTAAAATTACATCTGCCTTTATTTCAATTGCCCGTAAAACCGCCGCAGAATCCGTGGTGAAATAAGGGTTCCCTGTTCCACCTCCAAAGATTACTACCCTTCCTTTTTCCAAATGGCGAATAGCTCTTCTTCGAATAAAAGGTTCGGCTACCTCATTGATTTTTATAGCGGATTGCAATCTAGTTTGCACTTCTTTCAATTCAAGTGCACTTTGTAGTGCAAGACCATTGATTACGGTGGCCAACATTCCCATGTGATCGCCTTGAACCCGGTCCATTCCCTGGCTGGCACCGGCTAGTCCTCTAAAAATGTTTCCTCCCCCAATTACGATGGCAACTTCAACACCTTTGTCGATAACGGATTTTATTTCTTCGGCATATCCTTCCAATCGTTTGGCATCAATACCATACTGTTGCTCGCCCATTAGGGCTTCTCCGCTTAATTTTAATAAAATTCTTTTGTAGTGCATTAAAAGTTTATTGAAGTCCGGACAAAAATAATCAAAATTATTTATGGGAAATGAAGAATTCTTGGTTAGATATTGGAACAAAAAAAACCGCTTCCTTAAGGAAGCGGTTTTTGAATTTATGTTTTTGGTAAATTAACCAAGTGCCACTCGTGCAAATCCAGCAACTTCTAAGCTAGAATCTACAGATTTAACGTATTGGGCCACACTTTGTTTGCTATCTTTTATGAAAGCTTGGTTTACCAAAGTGTTGTCTTTAAAGAAACGTTTCAATTTGCCTTGAGCAATTTTATCCAACATATCTTCTGGCTTACCTTCTGTTCTCAATTGATCTTTGGCAATCTCGATTTCTTTATCAATAATTGATTGGTCAACGCCATCTTCGTTCAAAGCTACCGGGTTCATGGCAGCAGCTTGCATAGCAACATCTTTTGCTGCTTCAGCGGCACCATCAACATTGGCGGACAATCCAACCAAAGTAGCAATTTTGTTTCCAGCATGAATATATGACCCTACAAATGGGGCGTTCAGTTTTTCAAAGCTTCCTATTTCGATTTTCTCACCTATAACACCGGTTTGTTCAGTTAATTTTTCATTAACGCTGATTCCATCGATGGATGCGGCAAGAAAGCTGTCTTTGTCATCAAAACCTAGTGCCAAATCAGCTAAATCGTTTGCAAGCTTAACAAAAGTATCGTTCTTGGCAACAAAGTCTGTTTCACAATTCAAAGAGATCACTACACCTTGGGTGTTATCTCCATTTACTTTTGCGATAGCTGCACCTTCAGAAGATTCTCTGTCTGCTCTTTTTGCTGCAACTTTTTGACCTTTTTTCCTTAGGATCTCTATTGCTTGTTCAAAATCACCTTCTGCTTCAACCAAAGCTTTTTTGCAATCCATCATTCCAGCTCCGGTGGTCTTTCTTAGTTTATTTACCTCTGCGGCGGTAATCTTTGCCATTTTCTTTTCTTTTTAAATTTTATGTAAAGTAAAACACTATGCAAGTGTTTGTGTTAGGACAAGGTTAAATATGTTGGGGTTTATTCAACTCCTCCTTTAACGTTGTCTTGCCATTCTTTAAGTTCGTCCCATTTACCATCAGCCGCCATTTTAGCCTGTTTCGGCCAAGACGTTGGGTCTAAATGAGCTAAGGTTGAGCTGGCTTCGCTCAAGATTTCCTTTACCTTATCAGCATCGGAGGCAGCTAGCTCAGCGTAAGTGCCTACACCATTGGCGGCCAAAGCTTCGGCGGCTTTTGGTCCTATACCTTCAATTTTGGTAAGGTCTTCTGGTTTGGCCTCTTCTTGTTTTGCAGGTTTTTCCTTAACAGGCTCTTCTTCTTTCTTTGGAGCAGCTTCAGCTTTTTTTGCTGGTTTTTCTTCAGCGGCTTTTTCCTCTTTCTTTGGGGTAGATTCAGCCTTTTTTTCCTCATTTTTAGGAGCTTCTTCCTTGTCTTTTCCACCAGTTTTTTCGCTCTTGCGCTCTTCTAAACCTTCAGCAACTGCTTGTGTTACGGATTCCATAATGATTTCAATGGATTTGCCTGCGTCATCGTTAGAGGGAACAGCATAATCCACATCGCGAGGATCAGAGTTGGTATCTACCATTGCAAAAATTGGAATGTTCAATTTTTGAGCTTCTTTTACTGCAATGTGCTCACGCATGGTGTCAACTATAAAAAGTGCACCTGGCAAACGCGTCATGTCGGCTATAGACCCTAAGTTTTTATCTAATTTCGCACGTAAACGGTCAACCTGTAGTCTTTCTTTTTTAGAAAGCGTGTTAAAGGTTCCGTCTTTCTTCATGCGGTCGATAGCAGCCATTTTTTTAACAGCTTTACGGATAGTAACAAAGTTGGTCAACATACCGCCGGGCCATCTTTCTGTGATGTAAGGCATGTTTACTTTGGATACTTTGTCCGCTACTATGTCTTTTGCTTGTTTTTTTGTGGCTACAAAAAGGATTTTTCTTCCTGAGGATGCAATTTTTTTAAGGGCTTCGTTAGCCTCGTCAAGTTTTGCAACCGTTTTGTAGAGATTGATTACGTGGATTCCGTTACGCTCCATGTAGATGTAAGGAGCCATGTTTGGATTCCACTTTCTTGTTAGGTGTCCAAAATGCACACCTGCTTCCAGTAAGTCTTTTACTTCAATTTTACTTGCCATTTTTTTTGTACTTAGTTTACGTTCCGTTGTAGTAGCAATGTGCAGGTGGTCACAAAATTTTGTTCGCCCTGCCCATTTAGATGCTAAACTAGTTTCCAAAAAGTCATTTACATTATCCTTTTTAGAACAACGACAACTTGGTTAAAAATTTAACCCTGAAAGTATAGTACATATTTTCAGGGTTTTCAATGAACTTATTTATAATCGAGTGCCGAAACACCCAAAGTATATTAACGTTTGGAGAATTGGAATTTTTTACGGGCTTTTTTCTGACCGAATTTCTTCCTTTCCACCATTCTTGGGTCTCTCGTCAATAAACCTTCTGGTTTAAGGACAGCCCTATTTTCTATGTCTATTTCACACATTGCTCTGGACAAAGCCAAACGAACAGCTTCAGCCTGACCTGTGATACCACCACCAAAAACATTTACTTTTACATCGTAATTGCCGTCGGTTTCAGTTAAAGTGAAAGGTTGTCTCACTTTGTACTGTAACGTACCTGTAGTAAAGTAATCGTTAAGATCTCTTTTGTTTACTGTGATGTTTCCAGATCCTTCGGAAACATATACTCTAGCCACAGCGGTTTTTCTTCTACCTATCTTATGAACCACTTCCATTATTTGTAGTCGTTTAAGTTTATAGCTTTTGGTTTTTGCGCTTCTTGTCCGTGTTCGGAACCTGCATATACTTTTAGGTTTCTGAACAAGTCAGCTCCAAGTTTGTTTTTTGGCAGCATTCCTTTTACAGAGCTTTCAATAATTCGCTCCGGATGTTTTTCCAAAACTTCTAATGCGGAAGCAGAACGCTGTCCACCTGGGTACCCGGTATATCTTCGATATTCCTTCTCTTCCCATTTATTGCCCGTCATATTGATTTTTTCAGCATTGACAACGATAACATTGTCTCCACAATCAACATGGGGAGTAAAATTGGTCTTGTATTTCCCTCTGAGTAACTTGGCCACTTTAGATGCCAATCTTCCCAAGGTTTGTCCTTCAGCATCAACTAGTAACCATTGCTTGTCAACAGTTGATTTATTGGCGGAAATAGTTTTATAACTTAATGTATCCACTTCTCGAATATTATTGATTTAATAACCTAATCCCGATTAACGGGCTGCAAATGTACAATTATTAGATTGAAATACAAACGGTTGATTAGGAATATTTTTCTACTTTTTTCAATTCCATCATAGGGTTAAATAAAAGAGTACTATAAGGTAGATGAAAGTGTTAAAAAAAACTTAAAAAAATACATAGGTGTAACGCTATCCAATTTTAACTGTCTTTGTCATATCAATCAAATGCAAAAATACGAATCAAGTGAGAAATACAGTTCTGGTATTACTGACCCTTCTTTTTGTTAACAATCTTCAAGCTCAAGACTCTACCGAGGTCATCATCAAAAAAAAATATATTACCCAGACCTTGGGCAACTATGCTGCACCTACCATTAATGGAATATTGGAAGATGAGGTTTGGAACATTGTGGAATGGGGCGGGGATTATATCGAATGGCAACCCGATGAGAATACACCGCCTGCCCATCAAACCAAATTTAAAATACTATATGATAGTAAGAACATATATATAGGAGTACGTTGCTATGATTCCGAACCCGGTAAGATCGTAAAAAGACTGTCCCGAAGAGATGGTTTTGATGGTGACTGGGTGGAATTCAATATAGATAGCTATTTTGATAAACGAACAGCATTTTCATTCACCATTACCGCTGCAGGGGTCAAGGGTGATGAGTTTATTTCCAATAATGGTAATAATTGGGACGCCAGCTGGAACCCCATCTGGTATGCCAAAACCAATATTGATGATGAAGGATGGACGGCCGAACTCCGTATCCCGTTAAGTCAGTTAAAATTTGGAAGAGCAGAAGAGCAAGTGTGGGGCTTACAATCAACACGCCGTTTTTTCAGAAATGAGGAACGCTCTGTGTGGCAGCGTAAACCCGTGGACCAGCCTGGTTGGGTTAGTGAATTTGGGGAACTTCACGGACTTACAAATATCCAGCCCCAAAAACAATTGGAACTTCAGCCCTACACCGTTGCAAAGACCGAAACCTATGAAGCAGAGGACGGCAACCCTTTTAGGGATGGTAGTGAGAGTAATATTACCGTGGGACTGGATGCCAAAATTGGGATTACCAATGACCTTACTTTGGATTTGACCGTTAATCCCGATTTTGGACAGGTAGATGCAGACCCATCTGCCATAGCCCTGGATGGCTTTCAAATCTTTTTTGAGGAGCGTAGGCCATTTTTTGTGGAAAACAAGAATATTTTTGACTTTACCGTTTCACAATCGGAAGCTGGTAACACATTTGGTTCCGATAATATCTTCTATTCCCGTAGAATTGGCAGGAGCCCACAAGGCTATCCTGATACTGTAGATGATGAGTTTGTGGATCAACCCAACAATACCCCGATTATTGGTGCAGCAAAATTTAGTGGAAAAACCAAGGATGGGTGGGCCATTGGCGTGCTGGAAAGTGTAACGGCGCAACGAACGGCAACTATTTTAAATGGCGATGGGGATAGCAGAAAAGAAATGGTGGAGCCTTTGTCCAATTATTTTGTAGGGAGGTTACAAAAAGATTTTAACCAAAGAAATTCTTATATAGGAGGAATCTTTACTGCGACCAATCGTGAACAAATTCCTGAGCAGCTCAATTTTTTACATGATGCCGCTTACACGGGCGGATTGGATTTTAAACACCAATGGGCAAACAGGGATTGGTATTTTGGAGGTAATCTTACCATGAGTCATGTGCGGGGCAGTGAGGAGGCCATTACCAATACCCAGGAATTCATCACGCATTTGTTCAATAGAATAGGTGCGGAGCACGTTGCCGTGGATACTACGCGAACTTCATTAACAGGTACGGGGGGCAATGTGCAAATTGGCAAAGTAGGGAATGGCCACTGGAAATTTGAATCGGGTGCCACTTGGCGTTCACCAGAATTGGAACTGAACGATATTGGCTTTCAGCGTCAGGCGGACGATATACGACATTATACATGGATAGGTTACCAGACCCTAAAACCGGACAGTACATTTAGACGGGTTGGTATCAATTATAATCACTGGACGGCTTGGGATTTTCAAGGCAATCATAATTATCTACAGTTCAACACCAATAGTTGGCAAAACTGGAAGGGCAACTGGAACACTAACATAGGATTCAATTATGCACCCATTCAATATTCCAATTTTGCATTGAGAGGCGGCCCTAGGTTAAGGCAATCTCCTTGGATGAGCTTTTGGAACAGTATCAATACCGATTCTAGAAAAAAGTTGCGATTTTCTTTCTATCATAATGGAAGAAAAGCTTTGGATAACTCCTTTAAAACCTATTATATGGAAGGTGGATTTGTGTACCAGCCCATAAATGCATTGCGGATTTCTGCATTTCCATCCTTGCAGATCAATCATGATAAATTGCAGTTTATTGATAATTTTGATGATGTGAACGGCTCGTCAAGATACCTCAATGGTGAAATCAACCAGCGAACCTTGAGTATGTCATTTCGCTTAAACTACACCATTAACCCCAACTTGACGATTCAATATTGGGGACAGCCCTTTATTTCCAGAGGGCGGTATTCCAACTTTAAACACATCACCGATCCCTTGGCCAAAACGTTTGAAAATAGATTTGTGCAATACAGTACTGACCAAACCAATTTATCTGATGATTTTTATAGCATTGATGAAGATTTGGATGGCGTAGGGGATTTTAGTTTTGATGATCCCGATTTTTCCTTTGTACAATTCCGCTCCAATTTGGTGATTCGTTGGGAATACATCCCAGGTTCCGAAATTTTCTTGGTTTGGTCTCAAGATGTGACCCAATCCGGAAACCCTGCCGAAGGATTGTTGCCTAGTTTGGGAGATAATATTTTTGGTCAAAAACCCCAAAACATCTTTTTATTGAAGGCAACCTATCGGTTTGTGTTGTAGTTTTTAGATTAATGAAATCGAGATGCCGTTGAAGGTTTAACCGTCATTCCGTACTTGATACTGAACCTAATTGGATTTGGTGGAATAGGGGATGGGATGCTGAATTAAATTCAGCATGACGCTTGTTCACATATAGTTATCATTTTTAATAGCGTGAAGCATCTGAATCATTCGTTAACCCTTAATTGTTTCAAGTTCTCAACAGAAAGCCCGAAGCATTATTTAGCCATAATCTTCCGCAATGCCGATACCAATGCGTTATTAGCGTCTGCATTGCCTATGGTTATCCTCACTTTTCCTGGAGCTCCAAACTGTGAAACAGGTCGTACCATAATGCCTTCTTCTATCATTTTATCCGTAAACGCTATTTCGGGTAACGGTGGGTCAATGATAAAGAAGTTGCCTTGGCTCGGCCAATATGTAATGCCCAAATCATCAAAAGCACTGGCAATATATTTTCTGCCTTCTAGCACAGTTTTTACCGTTTTTTGAACAAATTCATTGTCATTTAATGCACCAATGGCGGCTTCGATGGAAGTCAATGGGAGTAAAAAAGGTTTATGGATCAAACGCACATAATTAGCAATGGTGGGCGTAGTGTACCCATACCCGATACGTTGCCCTGCGAGACCATAGGTTTTGGAAAAACTGTTGAGACCGATAACGTTGTGGCCCTCCAAAACATATGGCAATGCGGTAACATAATCGTCAGCATCCGCAAAGTGGCGGTAAACTTCATCGAACACTACCACAATGTTTTTGGGAACACGGGCCATAAAGTCGTCCATTACAGATTTTGGAATATACGTCCCCGTAGGATTGTTGGGACTGGTCAAGAAAATAATTTTGGTTTTCTCGTTGATGGCCTTTAAAATACCTTCAACATCCAAATCGTAGTTGGGGTGCAACAGTGGAACATCTACTTGTTTGGCACCGTACCATCTTGAGAAAACAGAATAGGGCAGAAAGCAAGGGTTGGAAAAAATAACCTCATCTCCTTCATTGATAAAAGCCCGAAGCAGCATGTCGATAACCTCCGAACCACTGTTCCCGCACAAAAATTGGTCAGCACTCAACTGGCCATCAAAATCTTGGGCCAAGGTCATACGTAAACGAATATCGGTCTGGTCCGGGTAAACATCAATCTTGTCCAAAATAGCTTTCATCGCAGCAATGGCTTTGGGCGATGCACCCAATGGATTTTCATTGGAAGATAGCTTATAAATCTTTTTATTTGAGGGAGGCGTGTTTTTTCCGCCTTTATACACCTCTTTCGGTTCTAAATGTGGTTTGAATATGGATTTGATATCTTTTTTCATCGTTTTTCTGATCTTTCAATCAATAAGAACATAATGTTCCTAACAATTGAAGTGTAAAACCAAATAGTAAAAATATGAGACCGGCTTTTTGCCTTTTTGTATTCAATAATGCCCCACTTGCTAGAGGTATTCCGTGTGAAAAGAATAGAATAATAACTCCAATGATATCTAGAATAAGACCTAGACTAGACAAAAAGTAAGATGACTTCAAAAACTCTTCCATTGTTAGTTGAACTTTATAAATTTTCTGCATACAATAAATAAGCCATTGCCTTTACAGTATCACCATCTTCCAACAGCTGCTTGGCCAAGCAGTGCAGTTCGGTTTTAGAGGCATTTTTTACGCCTTCGTTGGCTATAACCGTCTTAATCTCCTTTGTTGAAAGCACACTTTCCATATTCCCTAAGCGCCCTAAGTTATTTCCAGTGAGGATATCGCTCTCACGTATGCCCTTGGGCAATGCATCCACACCAATCCCATGTGTACGGATGGGCTTGGGAATCTCGAACAAGGATTCTTTTATAGCGCGGATATACCAGTTGCCTCCCATACGACCCACCAAATCCAATTTTTCGGTGTCCAGCACGCCATCGGTAAAGTAATCATCGTTCACATGAATCATATCCACTTGTGCAATAATCAAGTTTCCCGCACCAGGGGTCTGGGCTATCTCTACTACTTCCAAAACGGTACATTCAAACGAAACTGGAGCTTCGCCCACTCGAGGTGGTTTTACTTTTACACTGGGCACTTCGGAAAAACCAGCTTTTACAAATTCGTTGACCCCCTTATCATAAGCAGTACTAGCAAGTGACATCTGCTCCGCCATTTTATGATTTACGACATTGATGACAACCTCGGGCACTTCCACCACATTTTGGTGGGTATGTTTTAAGGAATTGTCCCTACCGCTTCTCGTTGGGGAAAACACCATTACAGGTGGATTGGAGCTAAACACATTAAAAAAACTGTACGGGCTTAGGTTTACCTTGCCTTCGGCATCTACCGTACTGGCAAAGCAAATCGGTCTTGGGGCCACTGCGGTTGATAAAATACTGTACAGTTCAGGTTGAGGTATTGTGGTTGGATCTATGGTTTTGATCATATTTTATTTTCTAACATTTTCCCAAAAGTAGGAATCCATTTAATTGTATAGTTCAGGAGATTGAGCTTATTGGAAATCACATTTCACTGATCAAGTAACTTCGAGTAAGCTTAGCTTCCAAAATTATTTGGCAGGTAAGACTTTAGTGGTTACTTCACCAAATCCAACTCTAATATCGCCATTTTTAGTATAACCTCTAAGGGTTACTTTGTCGCCATCTTCAATAAATTTTCGTTCGTTTCCATTTTTGAGTTTGATGGGTTTTGTACCTCCCCAGGACAGTTCCAGCATAGAACCAAAACTATCTTCTTCCTTACCCGAAATGGTTCCGGAGGCCATCATATCTCCAATATTTATGTTACACCCATTTACGGTATGATGCGCCAATTGTTGACACATGTTCCAGTACATATATTTAAAGTTGCTATGGCTAACGATGGTTTCTTGTCCTTGTTCAGGGGTAATGCCCACCTCGAGATGGATATCATAGTTCTTTGCGCCTTCGAATTGCAAATATGGCAATACTTCGGGTTCTTGTGTGGGACTTTCTATTTTGAAGGGTTCCAAGGCCTCCAAAGTTACTACCCAGGGCGAAATGGACGATGCAAAATTCTTTGCCAAGAACGGACCAAGTGGCACATATTCCCATTTTTGGATGTCCCTGGCCGACCAATCGTTGAACAGCACCAGCCCGAAAATATAATCCTCGGCATCCTTCGTGGAAACGGATTCACCCAAGTTGGTGTCTTTACCACATATAAAACCCATTTCCAGTTCAAAATCCAAGCGTTTTGTTGGGCCAAAAACCGGAGTATCAGCACCATTGGGCATGGTTTGACCTTTAGGTCGATAAATGGGTTGTCCACTCACAATAATGGAGCTTGCCCTGCCATGGTATCCCACTGGAATGTGTTTCCAATTGGGTAAAAGGGCATTTTCGGGGTCCCGGAACATTTTGCCTACGTTAGTGGCATGTTCCAGACTCGAATAAAAATCCGTGTAATCGCCAATGGTAACGGGCATGTGCATTTGGGCCTCGGATTGTTTCACAAAGAGTTCTGGCTTTCCTGCCAAAACGGAGTCATCATCTTTTAACCAATACTGTATCTTTTTTCGGACGCGTGTGGTGATTTCTTTTCCGAGGGATATAAAATCGTTCAAGGTGTCTTTTTCTAACAGTGCTGTGTTAAAATCGAATACGTCCAATTCGGCCACTGCAGCCATATCCAAAATATGGTCTCCGATGGCGACGCCAATACGTGGACTTCTCTCTTTAGTGGAAAAAATCCCAAAAGGGATATTGTGAATCGAAAAATCTGAGTTTTCGGGTATATCTATGATCATGCAAAATACTTTTTGTCTGCTCGAAATGACATTCAGTTAATTCAAAACTACTCCAACCACGATGTATAATACTTCCCATCATCAATTTTGATGGCATTTTCCGTGACCTGTAAGGGTTTGAAAGTATCGATCATTACTGCCAACTCTTCCGTGCCTTTTTTGCCAATACTCGCCTCGTAAGTACCAGGGTGCGGTCCATGAGGGATACCTGCTGGGTGCAAGGAAATATAACCGGGTCCAATACCGGTTCTGCTCATAAAATCACCATCCACGTAGTACAGTACTTCATCCGAATCTATATTGGAATGGTTGTACGGTGCAGGAATGGATTTGGGGTGATAATCATACAGCCTTGGGCAGAACGAACAAACCACAAAAGCACCCGTTTCAAAAGTTTGATGCACTGGTGGTGGTTGATGTACACGTCCCGTAATCGGTTCAAAATTATGAATGGAAAATCCGTAAGGAAAATTGTAACCGTCCCAACCTATCACATCAAAAGGGTGTGAAGCATACACTAGTTGGTGCAACATGCCTTGTTTTTTGATTTGCATCAAAAACTCGCCTTTTTCATCAAAGGTTTGAAGGTCTTGTGGTAATTTATAGTCGCGCTCACAAAAAGGGGAATGTTCCAAAAGTTGTCCAAACCAGTTCCGATACCGTTTTGGGGTATAGATTGGATGAAAGGACTCGGCATACAAAATACGGTTGTCCTCGGTGTCAAATTCAATCTGATAGATCATCCCACGTGGAATGATGAGGTAGTCGCCGTATTCAAAAGGTATGTTTCCCAAAAAAGTTTTTAGCGTACCCGACCCTTTATGGATAAAGAGCATTTCATCTGCATCGGCATTCTTGTAAAAATAATCGGTGATGGATTTTTTGGGGGCGGCCAAACCAACATGTACGTCGTTGTTTACCAAGAGTGGTTCGCGAGCTTCCAAGAAATCATCTTTGGGGGCTACGTCGAAACCGATGAACTTTCGGCTGGTAATGTTCTTTTCCACTGCAATTTTTGGGCTTACATCCAATGCTTCGCCAATTTCTTTTACTTGCGTGGGCCTGTGAACATGGTAGGATAGCGAGGACATTCCATCAAATCCGATAGTGCCAAAAAGCTGCTCGTAGTACAAGCTGCCATCTGGTTTTTTGAACTGGGTATGCCGTTTTTGCTGAATCTTCCCAAGTTTATGGTATATAGGCATCTTTTCTAAGTTTTGAGTTAGGAGTTCAGAGTTTAGAGTTCAGAAGATTCATAACACAACACTCATTACTCTTAACTATGATTAATGTAATGTACCCCGAAGCTCTTGCTCGCGCTCTATGGCTTCGAACAGTGCTTTAAAGTTACCTTTTCCAAATGACTGAGCTCCTTTTCTTTGGATAATTTCGAAGAACATAGTAGGTCTGGGCTCTACGGGCTTGGTAAAGATTTGAAGCAAGTACCCTTCATCGTCACGGTCCACCAAGATACCCAATTCTTTTAATGGGGCAATATCCTCATCAATTTCACCAACACGATCGGTAACGGCGTCATAATAGGTGTCGGGGACTTGCAAGAACTCCACGCCACGACTTCTTAGATCACGTACGGTTTTTATAATATCATCGGTGGCCACGGCAATGTGCTGGACCCCTTCGTCTTCATAAAAATCGAGATATTCCTCTACTTGCGATTTTTTCTTGCCTTCGGCAGGTTCGTTGATAGGAAATTTGATACGACCGTTTCCATTGCTCATTACTTTGCTCATTAAAGCGGTATAGTCGGTAGAGATATCGTTGTCATCAAACGAAAGAATGTTTTTAAAACCAAGTACGTCCTCATAAAATTTGACCCAATGGTTCATTTTGTTCCACCCAACATTACCAACCATGTGATCTACAAATTTTAAACCGGTTGGTGCTGGATTATAGTCTGGTGTCTCCCATTTTTTGAAGCCTGGCAGAAATGTTCCATTGTAATCTTTTCGCTCTACAAAAATATGAACAGTCTCACCGTAAGTGTAAATTCCAGCACGGACCACTTTTCCATCTTTGTCCTCTTCCACTTGTGGTTCCATGTAAGATTTGGCACCTCTTTCCATAGCGTTGTTATACGCTTGGGTAGCATCATCCACCCAAAGGGCCACAACTTTTACCCCATCACCGTGTTTGTCGATATGCTTTCCGATCACTGTTCCACTTTTAAGGGGAGAGGTCAGTACCAATCGGATTTTGTCTTGTATCACAACGTAGCTTTCACGGTCTTGGAGCCCGGTTTGTAGACCAGCCTGTGCATAGGATTGAAAACCAAAGGCGGTTTTGTAGAAGTGTGCGGCTTGTTTGGAATTACCAACGTATAACTCTACGTAGTCTGTTCCATTAATAGGCATAAAATCTGCGGAAGTTTCCTGTGCTTTTGAAATTGTTGATGTCTCCATGGTAGTATATTTTTTTATTGTTCAGTCTTTATTGTTGCATCAACAACAAAAATAATGATTTTGAAACATCAAAGTGGTTTTGTTGACAGAAATTTGAGTTAAAATTTATCGCGATATTTTGATGTCGTCATAGTCAACAAAATCGGAATCCCTATTTTTGTGGCTATTCCTAGAAGAATGCTCAATCGTATAGATGAAATACAGGGAATGGGGTTCCATTTGGATTTGGTACTCCGTAAGATCCAAAAAGCATATTTGCGCACCTTTGATGAACTTGGGGTGGATACTACTATTGAGCAATGGGTGATTTTGCATCAAATCCACCAACTAGGGGAGGGGGCAAGTCAGCGAGATATTGTAAATGAAAACTTTCGTAACCGTGCCACAACTTCCAGGGTGATTGGAGGATTGGAACGCAAAGGGTGGATTTCCAAAACTCGTTTTGAAGGGGACCAAAAGCGTTTTAAGTTGGAATTGTCACCCAAGGGTCAGGAAATTTTGAATTTGACCCTTCCCCGAGCGCTTCAATTGCGAAAATTAGCTTTAAAAGATATTGGGGCTTCCGAGTTTGAAACCTTTTTAAGGGTTTTGGACAAAATAGGCGAGAACTACGAAGAAGATCACCCCCAGTAATCAAACCCCAACATGGTTATCGTTGCCAGCCCGATAAGTAGAATCAAGATTAAACTGATTTTCCTGAACTTGTCCTGTGGGATATAATTTAATATTCGTTTGCCCAAATAAGTGCCCACCAATCCAATGGCAAACAAAAAAGGAAGATAGGTCAGTTCTTGTTTTCCAATATACCCGTTTCCGTAATAGACAAAGGTTCGCGAAAAATCAATCATAAAGTCGATAAATGCCGAGGTGGCAATAAAGGCATTTTTTTCCAAGTTGAAGGCTGCCATGGTAAGCCCACGAATAGCACCTCCGGTACCCAAAAGTCCTGCAGAGAAACCAGACAATGCCCCTCCGATTATGGAGTTTTTTTTATTGGGAAGTACGATAATCTCAGTTTTGATGAGGAACAAAAGACTGAAGACAACCAAAAATGCACCCAACACTATTTCCAATGCACCGCTATCTACAACCTTGGACAAAAACCCGCCTACAATTACAAAAAGCACGGATGGAACCCCGATGTACAATAGCAGCTTTTTGTCCAATCCTTTTTTGAATAGAAAGATTTTACTCAAGTTACTGGACAGATGAAAAATGGCCGTCATGCCCAAAACGGAGTAAAAATCAAAATAAAAATTGCCCAGCGGCACAAAAAACACCGAAGAGCCAAAGCCGCCAATGGTGCCGATTATCTCAGCGACCAAGGCCAATAATAGAAAAATGTAGTTTAATTTCACAACGCCATCCTAAGTAATAGGAAAGTTAGTGTTTTCATGCCGTTTATAAACTGATTTATTCCCAATGGTCATAAAAATTTTTTAGCACCCAGAAGGCTTTTTTCTTTTTGCCGTCTTCGGATATCAATCCCTTTCTATTGTAATCATCCTGGATATTGGGCAGAGGTCTTCTTGGGGACCTATAATCTACCAAGATCCAAGGCGACATTCCGCTCAATTGATCTATTTTTTGCAACATTGCCAAAGTTTCTACGTACAGATATTCTTGGTACTCCTCTGTCCATCGGGTGGTTTTATCTTTGTGGAACCCTTGTTTGGCGCCCGCTCCAAACTCGGAAATGACCACGGGTTTGTTTTGGCTAATCTTCCATTGTGTGGTTTTGCATATTTCGGGGGTGCCGATATACCAACCTATATACTGGTTAAAGGAAAGTATGTCCACTAACTCGGCCAATGGATCATCAATATGTTTGATATCAGGATTATGTATATCACTGCTCTGTTCCAGTGCCGCACTTATCAATCGTGTAGGGTCCATTTTTCTGGCTGTTTTGATGAGGTTGCCCAAAAAGGTGGTTCGTATTTCACTTACTGGGGTTTCGTTGGCCATGGACCAGATGATTACAGCCGCACGGTTTTTATCCCTTACAATCATTTCTTGTAGCTGGTTTTCAGCATTTGTGTAGGTTTCTTTATTGCTCCATTGAATGGTCCAGTAAACAGGATTTTCCTCCCAGACCAAAATTCCCATTTCGTCAGCTAACCTAACAATGTGCTCATTGTGGGGGTAGTGGGATAGGCGTACGTAGTTCCCGCCCATTTCCTTGATATAACCCAGAACTTTCTCAGCATCTGCTCTGGAATTGGCCCTTCCTTTGGCAATTGAGGTAATGCTATGAAAAGGAATGAAAAAGGCACCGGTTGGGTGTCTTTTTTAATTTTTGAAGTTTTTGTTTTTTAGGGTGTGGATGTTATTCCCCACTAAGGCGTTTTAGTTTATCCATAACCTCGTATACGGCAAAACTCCTAGCAAAACGAGCCATTTCCCTATTATCAACTTTAATGATGACCACTGGTAATGTAAATACCATAGATTGTCCGGCAAGCTCCGTTTCTTCCTCAACATCCACCACACGGATGCTCACATTTGGAAAGTTTTCCTCTACGGCTTCCAGTAATTTTGGTTTTAGCACCTTGCAGACCCCGCAGGTTTTACCGGTAAAAAATTGAAGTTCTGTCATAAGAGTTTATATCAATTTTTAATGTTACTGATTTATTTGGTGACGGCATTGTGCACTTTGTTTTTTGATGCCATTGCCATCAAACCCAAAATTGGACCCAAAGCCAAAATCATATAAACCATATTGGAACTCGTCCAGATTCGCATTTCATTGAGTAACTGAATGCTGATGATGGTGATGGCAAAACCTATGCTGTTTACTATGGTCAATGCCGTGCCCTTTATTTCGGGGGATGCATTTTGTGCCACCAAGGTAGAAAACAGGGGGGAGTCCGCGATAACCACCAGGCCACAAAAAATGAGAAATGCCACAAAAACCACTTCGGAATCCTGTATAAAAAGCAAAGGAGAAATCAAGCAGCAAATACAGGAAAACAACAAAGCCATAAACGCTACACTTTTAGTTTCCAATACTTCTGCTACATAGCCGCCCAGCACACATGCCAAACCACCGATGGCAATAATTATAAAGGACAATAACGGAATGTTGAAGCTTACATTTGGATGAACCAGCATATAAGTTTGTAATATAATGGGAACAAATGCCCAGAATGTATATAATTCCCACATGTGACCAAAATAGCCGAAGGCTGCGGAGCGGAAAGTTTTATTTTGAAACACTTTTAAAAATGCCAATAAATGTATTTTTTGACCTGGTTTTCGGAATGGGCCATCGGGTACTAAACTTACCATTAGAGCGCCACCCAAAACGGCTAAGAATGAGGTGGCCATTAGCACCGCTTTCCACGACAATGCATGGGTCATCTCTTTTAATAAATGTGGAAATGCTGTTCCGACCACCAATGCGCCCACCAAATATCCTAGGGATTTACCAAGACCTTTTTCGTAATAATCAGCAGCAATCTTCATCCCTACGGGATAGATGCCCGCGAGAAAAAAGCCTGTAAAAAATCGAAAGGAAAGAATGCTCGCCAAGCCATTACCTTCCCAAATCATCCCTAAATTGAACAATGCACCCAAAACAGCACACCAAAAAAACACTTTGGATGGGGAGAAGAGGTCGGAAATCGATAAAATGGCAAATACTAAGGTGCCGACTATAAACCCAAATTGAACCGCTGAGGTCAAATGTCCCACTGCGCTTTCACTTAACCCAAAAGTGCTAACCAAGTCGCCCATGACCCCATTGCCCGCAAACCAAAGCGATGTGCAGCAAAACTGTGACAACACAATGATTGGGAGTATGATTTTGGAGGGTTTCATTTCGTTAAAATCAGAAAGCAAGTCTTGTGAAAGGTGTTTGTCCACAACGGTGATGTAGACTTACAAACCCAAAAGGATAAATTTCAATTTGATACTCTTTTCCATATTTGAGGAGAAAAAGATATGCCTAATGCGCCTCCAACCAATTATCACCAATCCCAACTTCCACATCTAACGGTACCGAAAGTTCGTAGGCATGTTCCATTTCATTTTTAATGAGTTCCTTCATCTCTTCCAGTTCGGGTTTATAGCAATCAAATACCAATTCATCATGTACCTGCAATAACATCTTGGTCTTGTACTTTCCTTCGGAAAGCTTTTTGTGGATGTTGATCATCGCAATTTTAATGATATCCGCCGCACTCCCCTGAATGGGAGCGTTCACCGCATTTCGTTCTGCTGCCCCGCGTACTACTTGGTTGCCCGCGTTGATATCCTTTAAATAGCGACGCCGTCCCAATACCGTTTGCACATAGCCGTTATCACGGGCAAAATCTACCTGCTCGCTCATGTAATTGCGTAGTTTCGGGTAGGTTTTGTAATACGTATCAATCAGTTCTTTGGCCTCGCCACGGCTCAAATCCGTTTGGTTGCTCAGTCCAAAGGCGGAAACTCCGTAAATAATCCCAAAGTTTACCGTTTTGGCATTGCTACGCTGTTCTCGGGTCACTTCCTCGATTGGTACGTTAAATACCTTGGATGCCGTGGAAGCATGAATATCCTCACCATTTTTAAAGGCTGAAATCATAGTGTCTTCTTCGCTCAATGCCGCAATAATACGGAGTTCTATCTGAGAATAATCCGCTGCCAATAAAACATAGTTTTCATCCCGTGGGATAAAGGCTTTTCGGACTTGTCGCCCTCGTTCTGTTCGGATGGGGATGTTCTGAAGGTTTGGGTTATTGCTGCTCAATCGGCCCGTTGCGGCAACGGTTTGCATATAGTCGGTATGCACGCGGCCTGTTTTTTCCTGTACTTCGTTGGGCAACGCATCTACATAAGTGCTTTTTAGTTTCGCCAATCCACGGTAATCCAGTACGCTCCGAATAATATCGTGGTCTTTTGCTAAATAGGAGAGCACATCTTCCGAAGTGGAAAATTGACCCGTTTTGGTCTTTTTGGGTTTGTCAACCAGCTTCAATTTGCCAAAAAGGATTTCACCCAACTGTTTTGGGGAGGCAATATTGAATTCCTCACCCGCCTCTTTATATATTTTTTGCTCTAATTCTTTTATATCGATGTCCAATTGTTCTGAAAGGCCATTCAAATAATCTTTGTCTAGATTGATGCCCTCCAACTCCATATCGGCCAATACGCGAACCAATGGAATCTCAATTTCATCAAACAATTTATCGGTTTGGGCCTCTTTGAGCTCCGGTGTAAATTTTAACCCTAACTGAAAGGTGATATCGGCATCTTCCACCGCATATTCCGTTTGTTTTTCCAAAGGAACATCGCGCATACTGAGTTGATTCTTGCCCTTTTTGCCGATAAGTTCCGTAATGGAAACGGGTGTGTAGTTGAGGTAGGTTTCTGCTAGTACGTCCATATTGTGGCGCATATCAGGGTTGATGAGGTAGTGGGCCAACATGGTGTCAAACAACTTGCCTTTCACCTCCACTCCGTAGTTTTTCATCACCTTGATGTCGTACTTTAAGTTTTGCCCCACCTTTTCAATGGTTTCCGATTCAAAAAACGGACGCAATTTTTCAATCAAAGGTTTGGCGTCGTTCTCGTTATCTGGAAAGGGCACGTAAAAGCCCTTGCCGGGCGACCAACTAAAGGCGATGCCCACCAGTTCCGCTTCCAAAGGATTGAGGGAGGTGGTCTCGGTATCAAAACAAACCGAAGGTTGTTTCATCAATAGTTCCAAAAAGAGTTCCATGCCTCGTCCACTCTCTACGGTTTGATAAAAATGGGATACATCGGCAATGGTTTTTCGGCTGTTTACATCTTTGATGGTGGCAGCAGCGTCCGAAGGGTCTGCCCCAAATAGGGTAAACTGACCGCTTCCCGCCACTTTGGCCTCTGCTTTGGCTGTTTTGGTACTGGTCACTTGGGTGGTGGTTTCCGCCTCGCCCGAAAATATTTTGATGAATTGGTCCTTGAGTCTTCGGAATTCCAGTTCTTCAAAAATCTCCTGCACTTTTTCTGCATCGGGCGGACACATTTCATAATCCTCCGCTTGGAATTGCACATCACAATCAATTTTGATTTCCGCCAACTTCCGCGATAAACGGCCCAACTCTGCATTCTCCTCTACTTTTTCCTTCATTTTGCCTTTGAGCTGATCGGTATTGCTCAACAAACCTTCCATGGAGTCGAATTGCTCTAAAAACTTTTTCGCAGTTTTATCTCCCACACCGGGCAATCCTGGGATATTATCACTTGCATCGCCCATCATTCCCAAATAATCGATTACTTGTTCCGGACGTTTTACGCCAAAGCGTTTCTGTATTTCGGGAATACCCCATATTTCGATACCGTTGCCCATTCTGGCAGGGCGGTACATAAAAATGTTCTCGCTCACCAATTGTCCAAAATCCTTATCGGGCGTAACCATGAATACCTTGTAGTTTTCCTTTTCAGCTTGTTTTGCCAAAGTGCCTATCAGGTCATCGGCCTCATAGCCTGCCAATTCCACTACGGGAATTTTCATGGCTTGCAAAATTTGCTGAATATATGGTACGGCAATACGGATGGCATCAGGGGTTTCATCCCGGTTGGCTTTGTATGCTTCGAACATTTCGGTACGTTCCACACTGCCACCTTTGTCAAAAGCAACGGCCAAATGATCGGGGTTTTCACGTTTGATCACATCAAAAAGGGAGTTTACAAATCCCATAATTGCTGAGGTATCCATTCCCTTGGAGTTGATTCGTGGGTTTTTGATCAAGGCGTAATAACCACGAAATATAAGTGCGTAGGCATCGAGTAAAAAAAGACGTTTTTGTTCGGACATGTATTTTTTAATTGTCAGTTAGCAATGTTCAATAAACAATAATAAAAGGCAGGTTTAAAAGTACGAATTGCTGTTTAAAAAGATATAAGATGTGAGATATTAGATTTTAGAGCTATTGTTATCAGTTGCAAGAAACTGGAGCTAAGAGACGAGACATATAGTTTTTTACAAAAAAAAGTCTTGCTTCTTGAATCTGAGAGCGAAACGGTTTTGGTTCTAATATCTATTCGTAGAAACTTATAACTTCTCGGTTCTCGTGACCATTATCGGAATACTCCCGATAGGTAAAACCGGGATGTACACAGTAGCCGCCTGTTTCCCCATTTTTGTTGATGGCCAAAAACCCGATTTGGAAATCCTTTCTGCCCTCGTTTTTCTTCATGATGCGCTTTACCCCCTCTTCGCAGGCTTCTTGTGGGCTTTTGCCTTGTCGCATGAGTTCCACGATCAAAAAACTGCCCACGGTACGGATCACCTCTTCGCCAACTCCGGTGGCCGTTGCTCCGCCCACTTCATTGTCAACAAAAAGTCCGGCTCCGATTATAGGCGAATCCCCAACGCGACCCGCTATTTTGTAGGCCATGCCACTAGTTGTACAGGCACCGGCAATATCACCATTTTCATCAATGGCCAACATGCCTATGGTATCATGGTTTTCTATGTTTATGGTGGTCTCGTATTTGGAGGTTTTCAGCCATTCTTCATATTGTTTTCGGGTACTTTCTGTATACAAATCCACTTTTTTGAACCCTTGTTCATAAGCGAATTTTTCAGCCCCTTTGCCCGCCAAAATAATATGTGGGGTTTCTTCCATTACCTTTCTGGCCACCGAAACGGGGTGTACAATGTTTTCCATGCAAACTACGGAACCACAATTACCGTCCTTGTTCATGATACAGGCATCCAAAGTGACCCTGCCATCACGGTCGGGGCGACCGCCCTTGCCTACGGTTTCGTTGGTTTCGTCAGCTTCTTCGACCATTACCCCTAGCTCGACGGCATCCAAGGCATTTCCGCCCGATCGTAAGACATCCCATGCCTTTTCCGAAGCATTGAAAAAGTTCCAAGTGCAGACTACGATTGGTTTTACGGGATTTGGAGTTGGAATTATTGCCGCAGGGGCTGTTTCGGACTTTGGTTCCGTTTTACAGGCGGCCAAAGTGGAAGCGGAAACCAGCCCGGCAGCGGACAAACTAGAATTTTTAAGGAATTTGCGTCGTTCCATGGGTTGGTATGTTTAATTTTAAGTATTATAAATATACAATATGCTGGTAGAAGTTTGCGCCAACTCTTTAGAGTCGGCCTTAAATGCTCAAAAGGCTGGAGCTGATAGGATTGAACTTTGCTCGGAACTTGGAGTGGGCGGCATCACCCCATCTGCGGGACTTATTGAGTTAGTTAAAAAAGAGTTAGATATTCCAATACATGTGCTGATTCGACCTAGAAGCGGTCATTTTACCTATTCCGATATGGAGTTTGAAGTGATGAAAGCAGATGTTCTGGTTTGTAAAGCACTTGGTGTGGATGGCATTGTTTCGGGTGTGTTGATGGACGATTTTTCCATTGATATTGAAAGAACCAAAATATTAGTGGAACTGGCCCATTCGATGCATTTTACATTTCACCGTGCCTTTGATTGGGTTGCTCATCCGTTGGAATCCATCAATAAGCTTGAAGATATGGGGGTGCAAACCATTTTATCCTCAGGTGGAGAACCATCAGCGGAACTGGGAATACAGCATTTGGAACTTTGGCAGCAAAATAGTTCCATGACCATTATGGCAGGAGGTGGTATTTCGCCGAGCAATGCATCAAAATTTAAAACAATCGGCCTAAAGGCCATTCATTGTTCTGGAACTTCCTTTGGAAATTCAATCGAGTTGAACGGGAAAATTAGTATGAATTCCACAAAACATTTAGTGGAAGGCGAAGTCGCAGTTTCTGGTTTAAATATCCTTGAAACTATTGTTGCGGCCGTTAAATAAAATTAAAAAGTACTGCTGAATAGGATATTAGCTCTAATTTTGTAAAAAAATTGTATGTCCCGATTTATTGTCTTCGCCATCCTTTATGTGGTGTTGGCCATTTATGGTTTTCAAGCATTCAAAACCTTGTTTAAAAGTCCGTTGCTTCATTGGACCTATATTGTAGTGTTTTTGGCTGCCTTGATATTTTTGACCATAAAAGTAATGACCTACGATCCAAGCGACGGATTCAAAGGTACTGCTGCCATTGCTGGAACCATTTTTGCCGCATTCTTTTTGTTGGCCTTGGTCTTGGGCTTCTTTCTTTTATTGGAGGATATAGTACGTTTATTGGGTTTTGGATACAATAAGATTGTCGGGGTGTCGGATGTTGAGGCAGGTTATTTTCCCTCGCGCAGAAGGTTTGTCAGCGCTATAGCCCTTGGGTTGGCAGCTTTGCCTTTTGGTGCTTTGTTGTATGGAATGTACCGTGGTAAATATAATTATCAGGTGTTGAAGTACGAGTTAGAGTTTGATGACCTTCCAGATGCTTTTCATAACTATCAAATTACCCAGATCTCTGATGTGCACAGTGGTAGTTTTGATGATTATAAAAAGGTGGAATACGGGGTAGGTTTGATCAATGAGCAAAAAAGTGATGCCATCTTCTTTACCGGTGACATTGTAAACAACCGTTCGAAAGAACTGGAACCTTGGAAAGAGGTGTTCTCCCATTTGGATGCCAAAGACGGTGTGTTCTCCATTTTGGGAAACCACGATTATGGAGATTATGCGGTTTGGGATACCGAAGAAGAAAAGGCACAGAACCTGGAGGATCTAAAAACCATGCAAAAAGAAATGGGCTTTGATCTTTTACTGAACTCCAATCGTTTTTTGGAAAGGGATGGTGAAAAAATTGCCTTGCTTGGTGTGGAAAATTGGGGTCGCGGAGGATTTAAAAAAGCAGGTGATCTACAAAAAGCCAAGGAAGGTGTTTCCAAGGAAGATTTTAAAATATTATTGAGTCACGATCCATCCCATTGGGAAGATGTGGTGCTCCAAGACGATTACCACTTTCATTTGACCTTGAGCGGGCACACCCACGGCATGCAGTTTGGAGTGGAGATTCCCGGTTGGGTAAAATGGAGTCCTGTAAAATGGCGCTACAAATATTGGGCGGGCATATACAAGGAACTTGGGCAATTCATTAATGTGAACCGTGGCTTTGGATTTATAGGCTATCCTGGTCGTTTTGGTATTTGGCCGGAGATTTCAGTGATTACTTTGAAAAAGAAAGGCCAGGTCTAAATTGGGTTTCAAGTTTGTGCAATGTGTTGACATGCTGTAAAAACATTCACATTTTTTATTACTTTTGACTGTAAACCTGAGAATACATGTCCAAATTCGGAGAACTTATAGATTTACAAGTCCCTGTGCTATTAGATTTTTATGCAGAATGGAACGAGCAGTCCACCTCTATGCACCCAGTATTGAGTGATGTCGCTGCTGCTCTTGGTGATAAGGGCAAAGTGATCAAAATTGATGTGGACAAGAACAAAGAACTTTCACAAGCACTTCGTATTAAAGGGTTACCTACTTTAATGATCTACAAAAAAGGTGAGATGGTGTGGCGCCAGAGTGGGGAGCAAGATGCAAATACGCTTATTGGAATTTTAAACGAATATATTTAGTTTAAAAAGCGAGGCGTCAGCCTCGCTTTTTGCATTTATTCTTTTGGAACCGCAGTGTCCGATACACTTTCTATAGTGTCCAATGGAATGGAATCTTCCATGTCGGGGTCCATCGGCAAAGGCTCATCCAATACATCTTCTTCTTCATCGACAAACTGTGAGAACATATCTATGTACTCATTGAAAATGATTGTTTCGGACTCAGCCAATTCTTTGTCGCTATTTTCTATAAGGATGTCAATGTTTCTACGATACGCCTGCATGTCGGATAGGATGTCATCTATTTTTTCATATTGCTCATCCAAAGGGATGTTGGCATAATACTCCAAATGTTCTTGATACACCTTTTTGAGTTTACCGAACAATTCACGGGCTTTTTCGGTTTCACCTACTTTGTAATAGCCATCAACGAACGGTTCCACAAAAGCATAGAAATAATAATGTTCCACGGGCATATTTTCCATGGCAATATTGATTACATCCTTCGCTTTATCTATTTTATTTTCTGCTATAAGTGTTTCTGTTAAACGGGCCAAATTACTTCGGAACGAAAGCCCTTGTGAGCGCGTTTGTGGATCGTGGTAAATATCATCACTGCCTGAGTTGCCCCAATCCCAATCTTTAACAATGTCGTACATCAAATCAGTATCGATACGGCCCATTTCAAAAGAGTTTCTGTTTGGAGTTTTAATAGGCACTAATTTGTATACGAGACCATCCAGTTGTAGATAATCTTTCATCCAAATATATTCTGCGTTGTCAAAACTTCCTCCAGAAAAGTATATTGGGCGTTTCCAGTCATTGTTGGCGATTATATCCAGCATAAGGATCCTGTTTTTAGGAAGTGCATTTTGTGGTAAATCTATATCAATATAATCCACAATAAGAGCGGAATCCTTTTCTTTTACCAATCCACTTTCCAATACATTTTTCTTATTAACAGGAATCCTGATTTTGTTGGTAGGGTAGTACACAATATCCAAGGTGCTCTCTGAATAATTGCTCAAATCGGCTCCTTGATTGGTTAAAATATGCCTGAATTTGGTTTGAGGCCTATCACTGCCAATCCAATTCATAAAATCTTTAATATCCCAACGATTTTCTGTAATACCTTGATAGTATACGGCATCCCTTGTCCCATAACTGTACTTGTCGTGTGTTAATTGTGAAGGTATCGGGTCACTTTCGTACGCTTTGCGTTTCATTTGATCTATATACCAATCTGTAGCAAAAAGACTGGTGTTGACTACGCGGACATCGGTTCTATAATTTTCGATTTCCTGTGCATACCAAATCGGGAAGGTATCGTTGTCCCCAATGGTAAATAATATCGCTCCTGCATCTTCTTGACACGAATCCAGATAGGATTTTGCTGTGGCTGGGGCGGTGTATCGACCAGATCGGTCATGGTCGTCCCAATTTTGAAAGGCCATTAACAAGGGTACAGCCAAAAGACACAGGGTTGTAATGGCAGGCGCTGCTATTTTTGCAGAGATCAGCTTTTTAAATTCTTCAAAGAGGCCATAGACCCCAAGGCCGATCCAAATGCAAAAAATATAAAAGGAGCCTACCAAAGAATAATCCCGTTCTCTGGGTTGGAAGATGTAGGGGTTGGTATAAAACTGTATGGCCAGCCCTGTAAATAAAAAGAAGACGAGCAGAACCCAGAATTGTTTTGGGTTTTTGGAAATCTGGAACACAATGCCTAGAACTCCCAGTAATAATGGTAGGAAGAAATAGGTGTTTCGTCCTTTGTTGTTTTCCCAGTCGCTGGGTAGATTTTCTTGGCTTCCCAGACGTATGCTGTCTATAAAGTTGATACCGCTCAGCCAATTTCCGTTATCATCGTATCTGCCTTGTAGATCATTTTGCTTACCAACAAAATTCCACATGAAGTAGCGCATGAACATATAGCTGAATTGGAAATCGAATAGATATTGAAGGTTTTGTCCCACGGTTGGGGGTTCTACTTCGATGTACTCTCCGAACTCACGTAAAAATCGAATATATTGTTCGGTGTCCAGCTCTCCTTGGGAATGTGCCGTTTTAAATTGATTGACAGCTTCTCTAAGCTCATTATTGGAGATAAATTCCGATTTAATTCGGAAATCCAAGGCTCCAAAGTAACGCATATAATTTTCTGCATGCTGATCGCTCCACATTCTGGGCAAAATGCCAACATGGTTTTCATTGGGTCCCGGGATAGCACCTTCGTAATGATTAACAATTACATATTTACCCAATTCCAAGTCTTTTTCATACTTGGGACTATCGTCCCTATCTTCACCTGATTGGGCAAAAGTATCCGAATAATAGGCGCCATAAACAGGACTGTCCACACCAGGGTATTGTTCCCTATTGTAGTAGGCCAACAATGCCCGGGCATCGGCGGGGTTATTTTCGTTAACTACTGTTTTGGCATTTGCTCTAATAGGGAGCATCAACCAAGATGAAAACCCTAGAATAAGGAACATTAGGCAGAGAACAATAATATTGGCGCTATAGTAATTGTGCTTGCGGGTGTAACTCAATCCAAAATAAAATACAATAACAAATAGAAGCCCCATGATAATGGAACCTGAATTAAAAGGAAGCCCAATTTCGTTGATAAAGAACACTTCGCTCCAACCAAACAATTTTAATACATAGGTCAAAGAAAATTTGTATACCAAAATGAGGGCCGTGACTACGGCAATATTTGCCAATAAGAAGTTTTTTACGGTTGTGGTTTTATACTTTTTAAAGTAATAGAGCAAACCTATAGATGGAATGGCCAAAAAGCCCATAAATTGTATACCGAAGGTAAGACCTATCACAAAACAGATTAGCATTAGCCAGCGGTGACCCCTTGGGTCGTCCAAATTGTCTGTCCATTTTAATCCTAACCAAAGTAGCAATGCCATAATGAAGCTTGCCATGGCATATACTTCGGTTTCAACGGCATTGAACCAAAAACTATCCGAGAAAGTAAAAGCGAGTGCTCCAACAAGACCACTGCCAAGAATGGCGATAGCTTTGCTATTGTTTATGTCACTTTTTGTGGATATCAATTTGCCCACCAAATTGGTGATGGTCCAAAAAGTGAAAAGTACAGCGAAAGCACTGGAAACTATTGAAACGGCATTTACCATAAGGGCAATTTTGGTCTCGTCGCCAAAAGCGAACATGGCAAAGAATGCACCTATCATCTGCAATAAGGGCGCTCCAGGAGGGTGTCCGACCTGTAATTTTGCAGAAGTTGATATATATTCACCTGCATCCCAAAAACTCCCTGTGGGTTCAACGGTTAGAGCATATACTATAAAGGCGATGGAGAAGGAAATCCATCCAAAGATGGTGTCCCATTTTTTAAAGTCTTTTGAAAACATAGAGTTGGTTATTAACCGAATTGTGGCGAATTTAGTAAATCTAGAATAGAAGATTAGTCAATTTTGCAAAACCTTTAACACCCTTAATAAAGAAAAATAGCGAGTATTCTTATCAAAAATATTTGTTGAAACAAAAGTTTGTTATAAATTTGCACGCTCAAATAAGGTACTGACCCATGGTGTAATTGGCAACACAGCTGGTTTTGGTCCAGTCGTTCTAGGTTCGAGTCCTAGTGGGTCAACAAAAACCTCCCTTTCGAAAGGGAGGTTTTTTTATTTAGGAACAAAAAGTTTTACCGGTTTTTTTCTGCCTTCCAGTTCCATTGTGCCCAAAGTAGCGAAGTCAACTCCTTTTTTGCCCAGTGGCTTTGCCAGTTGCTCGGATACAATCAATTCTTGATGAAACTGTTTGCAAAGTTTTTGAATTCGGGCAGTAACATTTAAGACGTCACCTGTAAAGAAGATTTCTTTTTTTAAAGCTCCAATTTCTCCAGTCGTCACTATGCCCATGTGCAAACCGGCCCTAAAAGACGGTATCATTCCGTAGGTTTTCTCGAAATACTCCGATTTTTTCTGTAAACTTTTTTTCATGGAGTAAAAACAACGAATACAATTTTCGTTCATGAGTCCATTTTTTTGTTCCCATGTAATCACGATTTCATCTCCAACATATTGGTAAACCTCCCCTTTAAATTGGAGGGCTTTAGTTTTTGTTCACTCTAAATGTGATACCTCTGTTGGTGATAACTCTACCGGCTTTCATGGTTAAGGTTGCTTCAGCGGAAGTGAGTGGGCTGCACGATCCATTGCTATTGGAAACGAGTACTCGATAAATGAATCCGTTATAGTTGGTGTCCGGTGTGTTTAAGGTTAAATCTGCAGTTTGAGTTCCCGTGTACTCCGAACCATCGGAAATGGGGGTAAAATTACTACCTCCATCCGTGCTCACTTCCCATTGATAGGTGTCTACGTTGGCTGTTACTACCGAAAAACTCCCATTGTTGCCAACAACTACGGTTTGGTTGCTGGGTTGGGTCGATATTGCAAGTGGTGTAACGGTAATTGTCTGTTCAACATCCAAGCTGTTTCCAGCTGCATCCGTTACCCTATAGGTGCGAGTAATAATTTCAGGATCGCTCCCACCATCACTTACATCGCTAACAAAGCTTACGGTTGGATTTGGGTCACAATTATCTGCTTCGTCTGTTATGATTGTGATGTCTGCTGCAGGTATATCGCTAGTGCAGTACACAGATATAGGTTCTGGTGTACTGGCTGTAGGGGCAGTGTTTTCAACAGTAATGGTCGTGGTGGCTGCTAAATCAGGGTAAGGAGGGTCTCCGGGCATACCTCCATATTCCACCAAATACCCTTGAGGCTGATAGACCCCACTTGAGGCTCCAGTGTTGGAAAGGTCGTTCCAAGAGCCATCGAGCCCTACCCCTGGGGCAGTAATATGTGCATAGTCCTCATTTCCAGATTGGTTAGGTTCGCCAGAGTTCCAGAATTCATAGGCAAATGCAGTGCCTCCAGCAGTCCCTCTCCAAAAGAGCGTTCCTGCTTCTGGGCCAGTGACCCAGTACCAATCTCCTTCCGTGGTTGCGTCACTTGCGCCAATCCATCCAGCGCCAGGAGCTTGTGCTCCCAATAGGTCTGATTCGTCTTGTACCGTTATGGTGGCCAAATATCCCTGAAGTCCATAAAATGTTCTTAGTGCAGCAGCATTCCTTGCAGCTGTCCACGTAATTCCCAGCGAGGGTACGTATTCGTAATAATGCCCTGTTGATTCTAGGTAATTGGCTTCGTTCAATACTATCGAAAACGTTCTGGTATCCCCTGAAGCTACGGTTGCCGTGGTTTGGAACACGACTGCATCAACTGCAGCCTCAAATTCGGCCAACGTAGCTGGACCGTTCAATAACAGTCTTCCTTCCGAAGTATCCCAACTTGCGGTTATGTTTGGGTGTGTGCCCGTTAGGCTTAATAGATCGCCAGAAACATCATAGTTGGAAGTAATTTGTACGTAAACAGCATCCAAAGTACTGCTATCGGAATCTGTAATGCTTACGCTTTCTACTACTGAAATAGTATCGCTAGGACAAAATTGTTGGTCCCCTGTTGCCGAAATGGTAGGTGGGTCGTTCGCATCCACGGTATCGTCCCTAAAATCTAAATCTCCGCCAGAGCCAAGATCTCCATCTGAATCGGGTAGCATTAGCGTGCTTCCATTTGTATTTGTTGGGTTGTCAATGGTGCCTCCGGGGTCTCCATACCCTGTAGTTGTGTCAATGGTGTCATCTAGTCCATCGCCATCGCTATCGGACCCAGAAAGAGTCAATGCGGCTTCGTTGGTGTCGTTGGTGCCATCGTTGTCACTGTCCGTATCCATAAAATCAGGGGTTCCATCACCGTCAGTATCTATAGATGAAACTCCACCGCTTTCATATGCGTCGTCCAAACCGTTGTTGTTTGCATCTATTCCGGATGGTGAGATGTAGCTTGTTGATGATTGTGCTTCCACATTATCTGGGATGCCATCTCCATCACTATCCAAGTCTTGATAGTTGGGTATACCGTCGCCATCCGTGTCCAAGGTGCTGCAATCAACAGTGGCTCCATAACTTGCTCCGTACACGCGGGCTCCTACTTGATAAGCCATAACCCTGAAGGATTGGAAATTGCTGGATGAAACAGTAAACGTAATTTCCGTAATTGATCCAGATGGAATATTGTTGGCATTGGCAATCCAGTTGCCACTGGTATTTTGAATCTGCATGTTAGTATTTGAAACAGATGGGTCAGCTCCAAGGAATACACTTACGGTAGTTCCGACTGGTATGTCTTCAGCGAATTGGAACAATAGTATGGACTGACCTTCGTAGGTTGAAACCGAGTTGGCAGCGTAGGTGGTGCCGGGGTTTCCTTCCGCATTGGATGCGTTATTAAAATATTGTATGCTAGTTGCAGTCTGAACATAATTTCCGCCAGCATCACCACATTCATCAACATCCAAGATGCCATCATTGTCATCATCGATATCGGTTTCGTCATCTATTCCATCATTATCGAGATCCGCAATGGGTTGACTACAGGTGGAATATAATTTTGAAAAAGGAATATTTTGTTTTGAAATGGAAGGGCCCCGATATTGAACGGTCAATATTTCTCCACCACTATTTTCAAAATATAAGACGGTAATAGTATGTAATCCCGATGTAAGGGAAATATTGCCAGACTCTTCTTCGGTGCCATGGTTTCCATCATTATCTACTACTTCTGTACCATCAATGAATAATTTGGAACCATCATCTGAGGTGGTGTAAAAGGTATAAGTGCCCGGGGTGTCTATTTGAATATATCCGCTATATCTTATACTAAAGCTATTGGTGTCCCCTGGGTCTTCTTGTGCTTGCAAGGCGTCCACATCAAAACTGGTAAATACTCCAGAACCTTGAAAGCCAGAGGTCGGTATATTGTCGGTTGTGTAGCCACTTGGGATGCTGTCATAAAATTCAAAGTCAACTTCTCCATTACATATTCCAGAAACACCTTCAACTACTACGTTATCTATAAAATATTGTTCGTTATTATTGTTATTGTCCATTCGAACCCTAATTTCCAGGGAAGAACTTCCAGAAGTGGGTAAATTTACTTTATACGAGGAATCCAATGGATCTGAACTTGATCCTGAAACATCCACGAACTCCTGCCATGATCCTCCATCTAAACGGTATTCACCAATAAAGTAATCACTACCATTGTCCATTTGGTTTTGATTATTGACCCTTGTGTCCATACTGAAGCTGATAAAGTCATATCCAGTAATATCAATGGAGTTAATCTCCCATGTGCCTTCCGAGCCCAAATTTCTACCTCTTAATGCGTTGTTCCGCACGGATAATTTGTTACCTTGATTAGTTGTCCAACTTGTGGATGAAGATCCGGTTGCTGTTCCACTTTGGGTATTGTTGTTATAACTATCGAAATTTTCACTCCAAATAGTTGTTTGGGCAAAGGAAAGAAATGTTCCCAACAGAAAAAATGCCAATATAAACATCCATTTATTTGGAAAATGGTTCATTTTCTTCTTGTAGAACGAGGTTATATACATGTACAGTATTGATTAAACTACAAAAATATGGGGTAGGTTCTCAGTTCAAAATATTTGTTGTGAAAGCACATAAAATGGGTGTTAAGGCTCTGGAATTGATGGATTGTTATTTTTTATTCAATGTTTTTGTTTATTTAAAATACTGATCACAAAAAGCATTAATGGTACTTTTAAATCTTTTTGGCTATAGTTAATCTGCTGAACAATAGAATGGGAAGCGTTATTTTTGTGTTGGTAGGGGTTGCACATGCGATATTATTATTTGTATATTTGCACCACTGAACGGATATAAAAGTATTCATGAGGGGACTTCGAGTCCCCTCTTTTATTACTTATTGCTCAATTATATGTTGAAGAATAAAGTGCAGTTGTTGCTCAATAAAGCCTTGGAAGAAAATTCTTCCTTGTTCTTGGTCGATTTTACAGTTGGCGGCGACAATAGCATCAAAGTTGTATTGGATGGTGATGAGGGTGTGAGTCTTCAGGACTGTATGAATGTTAGTAGGGCGATAGAACATAATCTAGACCGTGAAGAAGAGGATTTTTCCCTAGAGGTTACATCTGCTGGCGCTGCATCTCCATTGAGGTTACCGCGACAGTATAAAAAAAATATCGGAAGAAAATTAAAGGTGAAGACCAGTTCCGGGGAATTGGAAGGAACACTGGTGGACAGTTCGATAAATAGTATTACCTTGGAGTGGAAGGCGCGTGAGCCGAAGCCTATAGGTAAAGGAAAAATTACAGTGCAGAAAAAGCAAGAAATCGCATTTTCTGACATTCAAGAGGCAAAAGTTAAATTAAAATTTTAATTGTAGTAGAAAATGGAAAACCTAGCGCTCATCGAATCCTTTTCGGAGTTTAAGGACGATAAGTTTATTGACAGGGTGACCCTTATGGCAATTTTGGAGGAAGTTTTCCGAGGTGCACTTAAGAAGAAATTTGGTTCTGACGACAATTTTGATATTATTATCAATCCCGACAAAGGAGATTTAGAAATATGGAGAAACCGAATTGTTGTGGAAGATGGCGAAGTGGAAGAGCCAAATGAGGAAATATCCTTATCTGAGGCTAGAAAAATCGAGCCAGATTTTGAGGTAGGGGAAGATGTTTCGGAAGAAGTTAAACTAATTGACCTGGGAAGAAGGGCAATTTTGGCATTACGTCAAAATTTGATTTCTAAGATTCATGAGCATGATAATACTACCATTTACAAACAGTTCAAGGATTTAGAAGGTGAAATTTATACGGCCGAAGTACATCATATAAGACATCGCGCCGTAATTTTATTGGATGATGAAGGGAATGAAATCATTCTTCCAAAGGAAAAACAAATTCCATCAGATTTTTTTCGCAAAGGAGACAATGTTCGTGGAATTATCGAAAGTGTGGAGCTTAAAGGAAACAAGCCTGCCATTATCATGTCCAGAACATCGCCTATTTTCTTGGAGCAATTGTTCTTCCAAGAGATTCCGGAAGTGTTCGATGGTTTGATCACCATTAAAAAAGCAGTCCGAATACCTGGCGAAAAAGCTAAGGTCGCAGTGGACTCTTATGATGATAGAATTGATCCAGTAGGTGCCTGTGTAGGTATGAAAGGATCCAGAATCCATGGCATTGTTCGTGAATTGGGGAATGAGAACATAGATGTTATCAATTGGACCAATAACCCGCAATTAATGGTAACCCGTGCACTTAGTCCTGCTAGGGTGTCATCAGTAAAACTGAACGACGAGAAAAAAACAGCTCAAGTTTACCTAAAGCCAGAGGAAGTGTCCAAGGCAATTGGTAGAGGTGGGCATAACATACGATTAGCTGGTCAATTAACTGGCTATGAGATAGATGTGTTCCGTGAAGGTGTTGAGGAAGATGTTGAGTTGACCGAGTTTTCCGATGAAATTGAAAGCTGGGTTATCGAAGAACTCAAGAAGATTGGGTTGGATACTGCACGCAGCGTTTTGGAACAAGATGTTAAAGATTTGGTGAAGCGGACAGATTTGGAAGAAGAAACAATTCAAGAGGTCGTTCGCATCCTCAAGGAAGAATTTGAAGATTAGGCTTATATTAGCAGCGAAAATTTAGGGCAAGTAAAATTATTTATGGCAGAAAATCCAACAATACGACTGAACAAAGTTCTTAGAGAATTGAATATTTCACTGGATAGAGCGGTCGACTACCTTAACTCGGAAGGGCATGAGGTAGAGGCTCGGCCTACAACAAAGATTTCCAATGAGGTGTATCAAGTTCTGTTGGATGAATTCCAAACGGATAAGAGCAAAAAGGTTGCTTCCAAGGAAGTTGGTGAGGAAAAGCGGAAAGAAAAGGAAGCTATCCGAATCCGAATGGAGAAAGAACAGGAAGAACGTAGGTTAGCCAAAGAAAAGAAAGAGGCAGAACAGCACGTAGTGAAAGCTAAAGCTGAGCTTACAGGGCCCAAGACTGTTGGTAAAATAGATTTGGACAAAAAACCTGATCAACCAAAAAAAGAATCTCCTAAGAAAGAAACTCCTAAGATAGAAAGCCCCAAAAAAGAGGGAGAGCCAAAAGAAGTCCAAGAGGAGCCGCAAGAGCAAGAAAAGCCCCAGGCTCCGGAACCAGTAGAAGCGGTTAAGGAAAAGCCAGAAGAGGTTAAGGAGGTAGAGGCGAAAGATGTTGAGGCGAAAGAACAAAGAAAGGAGGCTTCAGAAGATCCTGAAACAGGCACTATAAAAACGAAGTATCAAAAACTTTCCGGACCTAAGATTACTGGAGATAAAATAGACCTTTCCCAGTTTAAGAAGCCCGTTAAGAAGAAGAAGGAAGATGCTCAGAAATCCAAAGGAGGAGCATCCGATGGAGCGGAGCGTAAAAAACGTAGAAGAAGGATTGTTAAGAGTGGCCCACAATCAGGTGGTGCGCGTAATAATAGAGGTGCAGCAGGAAGAAAAGGACAGCGTTCAACAGCACCAAAGGTTGAGCCTACCGAAGAAGAAGTACAAAAACAAGTAAGGGAGACTCTTGAAAAACTTCAAGGGAAATCCAGTAAAGGAAAAGGAGCTAAATACCGTAGGGAAAAACGAGATCAGCACCGTCAGCAAACGGAAAAAGATCTTGAAAAACAGGAAATGGAGAGCAAGATCCTCAAAGTAACAGAGTTTGTTACTGTCAATGAGCTTGCTACCATGATGAACGTTTCCACAACCCAAATTATATCGGCATGTATGTCCTTGGGTATCATGGTTACGCTCAATCAGCGTTTAGATGCTGAGACACTTTCGATTGTAGCTGATGAATTTGGTTACGAAGTTGAATTCGTAACTGCGGAGATAGAGGAGACCATTGAAGAGGTAGAGGATGTTCCTGAAGATTTAGAGCCAAGGGCGCCTATAGTTACAGTAATGGGTCACGTGGATCACGGTAAAACGTCGTTGTTGGATTATGTTCGACAAGAAAACGTAATTGCTGGTGAAAGCGGTGGAATTACTCAGCACATTGGAGCATACGGAGTTGCATTGCAAGATGGACAGAAAATTACATTCTTGGATACTCCTGGTCACGAAGCGTTTACCGCGATGCGGGCACGTGGTGCTCAAGTTACTGATATTGCAATTATTGTAATTGCCGCGGACGACGATATTATGCCTCAAACAAAGGAGGCTATAAGTCATGCACAAGCTGCGGGAGTGCCGATTGTATTTGCAATCAACAAAGTTGATAAGTCAACGGCAAACCCAGATAGAATAAAAGAAGGATTGGCCAGTATGAATTTGTTGGTGGAAGATTGGGGAGGAAAAGTCCAATCCCAAGATATTTCTGCCAAAACAGGTCAAGGAGTTCCTGAATTATTGGAGAAAGTATTGTTGGAAGCTGAATTATTGGAACTAAAAGCAAATCCCGATAGATTTGCAGTTGGTACGGTTGTGGAAGCTTTCTTAGATAAAGGTAGAGGTTATGTTGCCACTATATTAGTGCAGACCGGTACCTTGAACATTGGTGATTATGTGTTGGCCGGAACTTGTAGTGGGAAGGTCAAAGCTATGCATGATGAAAGAGGGAATAATATTGAAAGTGCCGGGCCTTCCACGCCAATCTCAATTTTAGGTCTGGATGGAGCTCCGCAAGCAGGAGATAGATTCCACGTTCTGGAAGATGAGCGTGAAGCAAAACAGATTGCTGCGAAACGTTCACAGTTGCAACGTGAGCAATCTGTGAGAACGCAACGTCATATTACATTGGATGAAATTGGACGTAGGATTGCGTTGGGCGATTTCCAAGAACTTAATATTATCCTTAAAGGTGATGTTGACGGTTCGGTGGAAGCTTTAACGGATTCGTTCCAAAAATTATCAACAGATGAAATCCAAGTAAATATTATTCATAAAGGAGTTGGTGCAATCACAGAATCTGATGTATTGTTGGCAAGTGCCTCTGATGCAATTATTATCGGATTTAATGTGCGTCCAATGGGCAATGCCAGATCAATTGCAGATAAAGAGGAAATCGATATCAGAACATACTCTATCATTTATGATGCGATCAATGACCTGAAAGATGCAATGGAAGGTATGTTGTCTCCGGAAATGAAAGAAGAAATCACGGGTAATGCGGAAATAAGGGAGACCTTCAAGATTTCTAAAATAGGGACCATTGCCGGTTGTATGGTTACTAGCGGTAAAATCTTTAGAAACTCACGTATTAGGTTGATTAGGGACGGTGTAGTTGTTTATACTGGAGAATTGGCTTCGTTGAAACGTTTTAAAGATGATGTCAAAGAAGTTTCCAAAGGATATGACTGTGGTCTACAGATAAAGAATTATAATGATATACGCGAAGGGGATATTGTAGAATCTTTCCAAGAAGTAGCGGTAAAGAAGAAATTATAATACATATTAATGCAAATAAAAAAAACCCGCTTTATAATAAAGCGGGTTTTTTTTATGACTTCGATTCTCTTTCGTCGGGTTTAAGAAGCATAGCTTCAGGGTATTTTTTTCGAACCTCTAAATATTTCCGTTCAGCTTCCAATTTGGTTTTGAACCTACCAAGCCTTACGCGATAGGTGGGTGATTCAAACTCTATTTTGGAATACCAGGTAGGGAAATCAATTTCAACTTGATTCAACAGCTCTTGTGCTTTCTTGTAATTGCCAAAACCGACCTGAATCTGATAAAAACCACTATTTGCTTGTGCTTTGGTGTAAAGTTTAACCAGTTCGTTGATTTTTGAATCTTGTTCAATGGTCACTTGTGCTTCCTGGGCGGAAACTTGGATGGCCAAACTAATTAAAATAACTGTAAATGCCTTGGTTTTCATGTTGTTCCAGTGTTGTGATGTTTAAGCTTATTGCAAATGTAGATTATTCTAAAATAACCAAGTTGGGACAAAGTTATTTAGAATCTTTATAAATTATAAGTTATAAATACCTTAACATTTCAAAAAATGCCTGTATGTCTTACTTTTGTTGCCATTCTTGGTAGGGTAAAAAGCTATTGCTCTCAAACTCAATAGAAAGAATCATGCCAAAGATTTCGATAGAAATTTAATGAATATGAAAAAGGTTTTATACCGCCATCTATTTTCTAAAGTTTTAGGTTTAACCCTCCTACTGTATTCCGCACCTTTTTATGCACAGGAAGAAGTCGAAGCCGTTGCCGAGGTGGCTACGGAGGAGCCAGCTACTGGGGGCGACCCAGTGAATGGAAAACAGCTTTTTAATCAGAATTGTGCGGCATGCCATGCCATGGAGCGTAAAATGACCGGTCCTGCATTGGCTAATGTAGAGGCTAGGTTAGCTGAGGATGAAGGATTGGACAAGGAGTGGATTTATGAATGGATTAAAAATAGTCCTGCAATGATCGCTTCTGGAGATACTTATGCCAACAAAATTTATGCGGAGTATAATCAAGCGGCAATGACGCCTTTTCCAACGTTGTCCGATCAAGATATCGATGATATTTTGGCTTATACCGCTGCCCCGCCACCTGCGCCGGCTGCTGCTACTGCTGCAACTGCTGCTGGAGGTGAATCATCGGGTTCTGGTTCTGGAATATCCAATGAGGTTATATTGGGTGCGCTGGTTCTGGTGTTTGGCCTGTTGGTTATAATGTTGGTTTTGGTGAACAAGACCTTGAGAAGAATCGCTGAAGCAAATGGTGTTGTTCTGGAGCAAGAGAAAGCAAAACGTTTACCGTTGTGGAAGGCGTTTGTTCAAAATCAATTTTTAGTGATGGTGAGTGTTGTGTTCTTGCTTCTGGCAAGTGCATACTTTGCTTATGGATGGATGATGCAAGTAGGGGTGGACCAAGGATATGCTCCTGTGCAGCCTATACACTTTTCACATAAAATACATGCTGGTGACAATAAGATAGATTGTAAGTATTGTCACTCTTCAGCAAGAGTTTCTAAGACATCAGGCATTCCTTCGCTTAACGTTTGTATGAACTGTCATAAGTCTATATATGAATATGCAGGTAATCCGGAGGGGCCGTCTGCAGAAGATTTAGCTGCTGGGCATACCAATGAATTTTATACAGGTGAAATTAAAAAGTTGTACAAGGCCGTTGGATGGGATGAGGAAAATCAAAGTTATACCGGGGATTCGCAACCTGTAGAATGGGTGAGAATACATAATTTACCTGATTTTGCTTATTTCAATCACTCTCAGCACGTATCCGTTGCTGGAATAGAATGTCAGACCTGTCATGGTCCGGTAGAGGAAATGGAAGTTGTTGAGCAATTCTCTCCATTAACTATGGGTTGGTGTGTAAACTGTCACCGTGAGACCGATGTTAAGGTTGAGGGTAATGCGTACTATGAGGCAATCCATGAGGAATTGTCCAAAAAGTATGGTGTTGAGAAATTGACCGCTGCAATGATGGGTGGTTTGGAGTGTGGAAAATGTCACTATTAAGAATTAAAAGAAGATAATCTCAGATATATCGTATGGCATCAAACAAAAAATATTGGAAAAGTGAAGCGGAGTTGAATCCGAACGATTCCATTGTTGAGGCGCTAAGAAACAACGAGTTTACAGAGGAGATTCCCGTTGATGAGTTTTTGGGGGACAAGGAAAATTTGTCTGCCTCCAATACATCTCGAAGGGATTTCTTGAAGTATGTAGGTTTCAGTACGGCCGCTGCTACTGTTGCGGCATGTGAAGGTCCTGTTCGTAAATCCATTCCTTATGTGGTTCAGCCGGACAACATTGTTCCTGGTGTGTCCAACTACTACGCCACTACTATTGCGGATGGTTTTGATTTTGCCAGTATTTTGGTAAAAACTAGGGAAGGAAGGCCTATCAAGATTGAAAATAATACCGTTGCCAAAATAAACGGCGGTGCCAATGCCAGAGTGCAGGCCTCTGTATTGTCTTTGTATGACAGTAAAAGAGTGCAGGGACCTATGGCAAATGGGGAGCCAGTGGAGTGGAATGTTTTAGATGCTGCCGTTACTGCTAAATTGAATGCCTTGAAGGGTTCCAGTAAGCAAGTGGTGTTGTTGACGCAGACCTACGCTAGCCCTTCCACTACAAAATTGATTTCTGAATTTAAAGCATCTTATGGTGAAAATGTAAATCATGTGGTTTACGATGCAATTTCTGAAGATGCTGCTTTAAATGCATTTACTAAAGCTTACGGTGAACGAGCCTTGGCGGATTACGATTTTGAGAAAGCTGATCTAATTGTTTCTTTTGGGGCAGATTTTCTTGGTGATTGGCAAGGAGGGGGTTATGACACTGGCTATGCCAAAGGTCGTATCCCAAAGGATGGGAAAATGTCCAGGCATGTACAGTTGGAATCCAATATGTCACTGACTGGTGCTAATGCCGATAAGCGATATCCAATGACACCTACCCAGCAAAAGATTGCGCTGGCCAAATTGTATGGCAAGTTAAATGGTAGTAATGTTGGTGGTGGAACATCTGATGTTGATGAAGCTGTGGATAAGGTAGCTGCCGAAATTAAAAAGGCTGGTAGTAAAGCTGTAGTGGTGAGTGGTCTTAACGACGAGAATGCACAGACAGTTGTATTGGCCATCAATAAGTTATTGGGAAGTGAAGCTTTTGATGCTGAACAACCAAAATATGTGCGTCAAGGTGATACTGCAAAAGTCGGCAAATTAATTGCTGATATGAATGCAGGTCGAGTAGGAGCATTGATCATGGATGGGGTTAATCCTATGTATACTTTGCCAAATCCCGAGGAGTTTCTTTCCGGTCTTGAGCAAGTAGATGTTTCGGTGGACTTTGCTTACATAAATGACGAAACCGCCCAGTCATCGGATTACGTTGCTGCGGCTTCACATTATTTGGAGTCTTGGGGTGATGCCGAATTTAAAAAAGGACAATATAGTTTAATGCAGCCTGCGATTCGTGAGTTGTTTGATACAAAACAGTTTCAAACAGCACTTTTAACATGGATGGGTGTAGAGAAAACATATTACGAATATATTAAGGAGACTTGGAATGCGGATGTGTTGCAAGGAGGCTCTTGGAACAAAGCGTTGCAAGATGGTGTCTTTGAAGCTGCCATAACAAATGTTGAGGATGCTAATCAGGGGTCTACTAATTCTGATTCAGGAATAGAACAGCCAGAAATTGTACCAATTGCCTCGGCAATTCGCGCCTTGGTCAATTCAACAAGTCCAGGTACTGAGTTGGTATTTTATTCCAAAGTTGGGATGGGAGATGGTCGTCAGGCCAATAATCCATGGTTGCAAGAGTTTCCAGACCCTATTTCAAGGGTTTCTTGGGACAACTATGTAACTGTTTCCAAAGCTGACGCCGAAACTTGGGGGTTGGAGAATACAATTGAGGCTGATGGAGGTCTTAATGGAAATTATGTGAACCTTACCGTAGACGGAAAAGTCTTGGATAATATTCCTGTTATCGTACAGCCGGGTCAGGCAGTGGGAACTGTTGGGCTATCTTTTGGTTACGGTAAACAAGCTGGAATGCAAGAAGAAATGGCAACGGGAGTCAATGCTTATACTTTGTATAGCAATTTCTCCGATGTACAATCTGTAGCTGTTGAAAAAGCTTCTGGTGTCCATGAGTTTGCTTGTGTGCAATCGCAAAAGACATTAATGGGCAGGGGTGATATCATCAAGGAAACTACCTTGGAGATTTTCAATACCAAAGATCATACGGAATGGAACCATATGCCGCAGGTGACCCTTAATCACAATGAGATACCAGTTACCTCTCCAGATGCTGATTTGTGGGATGAATTTGATAGAAGTATAGGACATCATTTTAACTTGTCCATAGACTTGAACGCTTGTACCGGTTGTGGTGCATGTGTAATCGCTTGTCATGCCGAGAATAATGTTCCTGTGGTAGGAAAGCTCGAAATACGTCGCTCTAGAGATATGCACTGGTTGCGAATTGATAGATATTATTCTTCCGAAGAAACCTTTGAAGGGGATAATCAGAAGAAAGAGAATATGGATGGTCTTTGGGGAGATAATGGTTCACTTGGAGGATTTAGGGAAATGGAAGATCCATCTGCCAATCCACAAGTAGCATTTCAGCCTGTAATGTGCCAACACTGTAATCATGCTCCTTGTGAGACTGTTTGTCCGGTGGCAGCTACATCTCACAGTAGACAAGGACAAAATCACATGGCATATAACCGTTGTGTGGGTACAAGATATTGTGCTAACAACTGTCCGTACAAAGTACGTAGGTTCAACTGGTTCTTGTACAGTGACAACGATGAGTTTGATTTTAACATGAACAACGATTTGGGTAAAATGGTACTTAACCCTGATGTAAATGTTAGGTCAAGAGGTGTAATGGAGAAATGCTCCATGTGTATCCAAATGACGCAAAAGACCATTTTGGATGCTAAGAGGGATGGAAGAGTTATAAAAGATGGTGAGTTCCAAACAGCCTGTTCTGCAGCTTGTAGCAGTGGTGCAATGGTGTTTGGGGATATCAATGATCAAGATAGTAAAGTGGCGGAGTTGAAGGAAGATGATAGAATGTACCATTTGTTGGAGCATGTAGGAACAAAACCAAATGTTTTCTATCGTGTAAAAGTTAGAAACACCAACGAGGCTTAATCAATAAAAAAAAGAAGTAACTAGAAGATAAATTATGGCGTCGCATTACGAAGCACCTATTCGAAAGCCCTTAGTGGTCGGAGACAAAGGATACCACGATGTAACAGTGGACATTGCCCGTCCGGTTGAGGGAAAGGCCAATAAACAATGGTGGATTGTTTTCACCATCGCATTAGTGGCATTCCTCTGGGGTCTAGGATGTATCATTTATACCGTTTCCACAGGTATTGGGGTTTGGGGTCTTAACCGAACCGTTAACTGGGCCTGGGATATCACCAACTTTGTATGGTGGGTGGGAATTGGTCACGCAGGTACACTGATCTCAGCGGTACTTTTGCTGTTCCGTCAGAAATGGAGAATGGCAATTAACCGTTCTGCAGAGGCAATGACCATTTTCTCGGTGGTTCAGGCAGGATTGTTCCCAATTATTCACATGGGTCGTCCTTGGTTGGCATACTGGGTACTTCCAATTCCTAACCAATTTGGGTCACTTTGGGTGAACTTTAATTCACCATTGCTTTGGGATGTTTTTGCAATTTCAACGTATCTATCAGTGTCTTTGGTGTTTTGGTGGACAGGTCTTTTGCCTGATTTTGCCATGATTCGTGATAGGGCAGTAAAGCCTTTCCAAAAGAAAATATACAGCCTGTTGAGCTTTGGTTGGACAGGTAGAGCCAAAGATTGGCAGCGTTTTGAAGAAGTTTCTTTGGTATTGGCTGGTTTGGCCACACCACTGGTACTTTCTGTACATACCATTGTATCTTTTGACTTTGCCACATCGGTGATTCCTGGATGGCATACCACTATTTTTCCACCATACTTTGTTGCTGGTGCAATTTTCTCTGGTTTTGCCATGGTGAACACGCTTTTGATTATCATGCGTAAAGTGTGTAGTTTAGAAGCGTATATTACAGTACAGCATATCGAATTGATGAATATTGTAATCATGATTACAGGTTCTATCGTGGGATGTGCTTATATCACAGAATTGTTTATTGCTTGGTATTCCGGTGTGGAGTATGAACAATATGCATTCTTGAACAGGGCTACAGGTCCTTATTGGTGGGCATATTGGTCCATGATGACTTGTAATGTGTTCTCTCCACAGTTCATGTGGTTCAAAAAATTACGAACCAGTATTATGTTCTCATTCTTTATCTCTATTGTGGTGAACATAGGGATGTGGTTCGAGCGTTTCGTAATTATCGTAACCTCATTGCATAGGGATTACTTGCCATCTTCTTGGACAATGTTCTCGCCAACGTTCGTGGATATTGGAATTTTTATCGGAACTATCGGATTCTTCTTTGTACTGTTCCTGTTATATTCAAGAACATTCCCGGTAATCGCTCAAGCTGAAGTAAAATCAATCTTGAAGGCATCTGGAGAGAAATATAAAAAGTTGAGAGATTCTGGTCAGCCGTTGTACCAAATGCCACAAGGTGTTAATAGAGTGGTGAGCAAAGATGAAATTATTACGGATGATGTTTTAATGGGAGAGGTGAAACCTACTGTAGGAGATAAAGTGGGTGTGTCTGAATTGTTGAGTGCCGTTGGGTCCTTTGATTCTGTTACCGAAACACCCGATGATTTGAAAAAGATAAAAGGTGTTGGGCCGGAAATGGAGCGTACCTTGAACGAAATTGGCATATATACCTACGCTCAGGTTGCAAGGATGACCGAAAAAGAATATGATTTGCTGGACTCCATTACGGGAACATTCCCTGGTCGTGCGCAACGCGACGATTGGGCAGGTCAGGCAAAGTTGTTAAACGATAAAAAATAATCATGGCATCAAAAGTTATACAAGCACTTTACAACGATGACGATGTGTTGATGCATGCCGTAAAAAAAGTTAGGGCAGAGCACCATCATATTGAGGAGGTGTATACACCGTTTCCAGTACATGGTCTAGATAAGGCAATGGGTCTGGCGGATACCCGAATAGCAATTACATCTTTCCTTTACGGATGTTTAGGATTAACGGTTGCTATTGTTATGATGAACTTTATCATGATTGAGGATTGGCCACAAGATATTGGCGGTAAGCCAAGCTTTAGCTACATCGAAAACATGCCCGCTTTTGTGCCAATTATGTTTGAGCTCACGGTTTTCTTTGCAGCCCACTTGATGGTAATCACTTTCTATTTGAGAAGTAGAATGTGGCCGTTTAAAAAAGCAGAAAACCCTGATAAACGAACAACTGATGACCATTTTTTAATGGAGTTGGGAATTCATGATAACGAACAAGAACTTGCCGATTTGTTATGGGAAACAGGTGCGGTGGAAGTAAAAGTTACAGAAAAGGAGTCTTAATAATATGAAGCAATTAGGTAAAATAAGTGTTGCTTTGGTCTTGGTGCTGTTTGCAGCTTCTTGTGCAGATAAAAACAGTCCAAACTACCAATACATGCCAAACATGTACGAACCTGTAGGATATGAAACCTATCAAGGAGTTGACAATGGGTTGTTTCCTGATGGCACAGTAGCCCTGTTGCCTGTAGAGGGAACCATAAATAGAGGATACATGCCCTATGAGTTTGAAAACACTCCAGAAGGTAAAGAACTTGCAAGATTGAATACAAGTCCATTGGATTCTTTGAACCATGAAGATAATATGGCAAAAGGTGCAGAGCTGTATGCTATTTACTGTGCTGTTTGTCACGGTCCAAGTGGTGACGGACAAGGGAATCTTGTAAAAAGAGAAAAAATATTGGGTGTTCCCAGCTATGCCGACATGGCTAGAGATATTACAGTAGGTACTACGTACCACACGATTTATTATGGGTTGAACTCCATGGGGTCATATGCCGCACAGTTCGCCAATGAAAAAGAAATGTGGCAAGTGTCCGAATATGTGATGAAATTAAAGGAAGACCTAACAAAATAATAGGATAAGAATAGACTATGTACACCTTTTCAAACAAACTTAGAATAGGATCTTTCATTGCCATGGGGCTTGGAGTTATTTTCTTGGCAATCGGTTTTTTGTCAGCTCCATCAACAGTGGAAGAAGCCAAGGCCATGGTGGCAGCGCATGACGATGGACATGGCGGTGGACATGCAGAAGAAGCTGTGGTTAATGGAGAAGAACAAGGTCATGGCGCAGAGGTTTCGCATGGCGAAGAGCATGATGCTTCTCACGATACACATTTATTGCATCAGTTGCAAAACCGACCTTGGTCGGCACTTTATGTGGCTGCATTCTTTTTCTTTATGATAGCTTTGGGAGTATTGGCTTTTTACGCTATACAACGTGCCGCACAGGCTGGTTGGTCGCCATTGCTGTTCAGGGTAATGGAAGGAATAACAGCTTATTTGATCCCTGGCGGGATTATAGTGTTTGTAATCTTGCTTCTTTCTACCATGCACATGAACCATATGTTTGTGTGGATGGATGCAGAAACTGTGGCTCACGATAAATTATTACAAGGTAAAGCTGGATATTTGGATTCAACATTTTTCTTGATCAGGGCTGCTATTTTCTTGGGTGGATGGATTTTTTACCGTCAACATTCAAGAAAACTATCCTTGGCACAAGATGAGTCGGATGACAATAGCAACTTTGTAAAGAACTTTAGATGGTCAGCGGCATTCTTGGTATTCTATCTCATTTCCGAATCAATGATGTCTTGGGATTGGATTATGAGTTTGGACCCACATTGGTTCAGTACATTGTTTGGATGGTATTTATTTGCCAGTATGTTTGTATCGGGAATTACTGTAATCGCTATGGTAACGGTATACTTAAAATCAAAAGGATATTTGGAGCAGGTTAACAATAGCCATATTCATGATTTGGCCAAGTTCATGTTCGGAATAAGTATATTTTGGACGTATCTATGGTTTTCACAATTTATGCTTATTTGGTATGCTAATATACCCGAAGAGGTAACCTATTATATAGCTCGTTTTCAAGATTATCAATTACCATTCTTTGGAATGTTGGTGCTGAACTTTGTTTTCCCGTTATTGGTTCTTATGAACAGTGACTATAAAAGAGTGAACTGGTTTGTTATTATGACCGGTGTTGTGGTTCTTTTCGGCCATTATTTAGATATTTATAATATGGTTATGCCTGCAACAGTGGGTGACCAATGGTATATTGGTTTTCCTGAGATTGGCGGTATTTTGTTCTTTGGAGGATTATTTGTGTACTGGGTGTTTACTGCTTTGACAAAAGCCCCATTGCAGCCCAAACGAAATCCATTTATAGAGGAGAGTAGACATTTTCATTATTAATACGATTTAAGTCTTAGATAGATAAACGATGACTGCATTATTAACATTGACTGTTTTAGTATTGGTTGCGATTGCTATATGGCAGATGACCAAGATTTTTGAATTATCGCAAACTAAAACAGAGCGCTCGGAGATAGCGTCAGATTCTGACAATAAGTACAATGGCTATCTTTTGTTCATTTTCTTGATTTTTATTTACGGGATAACCATTTTTAGTTTTGCTAAATATGGAAAGATATTATTGCCTGATGCCTCATCTGAACATGGTACGGAATATGACCAATTGATGTTTGCGTCTATGGCCATTATTTTCTTTGTACAAACAATTACCCAAGCTCTATTACATTATTTTGGTTACAAATACAGAGGTAAAAAGGGGCAAAAAGCACTCTTTTTTGCGGATAACGATAAATTGGAATTTATCTGGACCATTATTCCTGTAATCGTATTGGCAGGTTTAATACTTTGGGGATTGTATGCATGGACCAATATCATGGATATCAACGAGGATGATGATCCATTGGTGGTAGAGCTTTACGCTCAACAATTTAGTTGGACTGCTAGATATGGAGGAGAAGATAATGTACTCGGTGATGCCAACGTACGATTGATTGATATTGCCAATGCCAATGTACTTGGATTGGATGAATCTGATCCTAATGCAGAGGATGATATCATAGTAAAAGAACTGCATTTGCCTGTAGGAAGAAAAGTAAACTTTAAAATGAGGTCTCAAGATGTATTGCACTCTGCTTACATGCCTCACTTTAGAGCGCAAATGAACTGTGTCCCTGGAATGATTACACAGTTTTCGTTTACGCCTACGGTAACCACGGAAGAAATGCGTTTGAATCCTGATGTAGTGGATAAGGTAAAACGAACCAACGCAATTAGGGCGCAAAGGGCTGCCGAAGGAAAACCCAACTCGGATCCATGGGAGTTTGATTATGTTTTGTTATGTAACAAGATATGTGGAAAATCACACTATAATATGCAGTTGAAGATTATAGTTGAAACCGAGGAGGAATACAATAATTGGCTTGCAGAACAAAAAACTTTCAAAGAAACTGTGATGGTTGATGAAACTGAAGAGCAAGCATTCAACACGGAAGAAGGTGTTGATATTGAGTTGGACGATACAGCCCAGGTAGACTAACAAAAATAGAATAACGAAAAAAAATTAATTGGAATATGTCTGAAGTAGCCCATGTAAGTCACGATGATCACCACGATGATCATGGACATCACCATAAGGAAACTTTCATCACAAAATATATTTTCAGTCAGGACCATAAGATGATATCCAAGCAATATCTGATTACTGGTCTTATTATGGGATTCATTGGTATAGCCATGTCAATATTGTTTAGAATGCAATTAGCTTGGCCAGGTGAATCTTTTGGAATTTTCGAAACGTTTTTGGGTAAATGGGCACCAGACGGTGTAATGGATGCCGATATCTATTTGGCATTGGTTACCATACATGGTACCCTTATGGTCTTTTTTGTACTTACACAGGGATTGAGTGGTACTTTTAGTAACCTTTTAATTCCATTGCAAATTGGAGCAAGAGATATGGCATCCGGATTTATGAACATGGTTTCATATTGGATGTTCTTCGTCTCATCAGTAATCATGATCATGTCATTGTTTGTAGAAGCAGGACCTGCAGCTGCTGGTTGGACTGTATATCCACCATTAAGTGCATTGCCAATGGCACAGCCTGGTTCAGGTATGGGTATGACCCTATGGTTAATATCCATGGCAATATTTATTGCGTCATCCTTGTTAGGTTCTTTAAATTATATCGTTACAGTTATAAACCTAAGAACAAAGGGAATGTCTATGACACGTTTGCCTTTGACCATATGGACATTTTTTGTTACAGCCATAATCGGTGTCGTCTCTTTTCCCGTACTACTTTCAGCTGCTTTGTTGCTGATAATGGATAGAAGTTTTGGTACATCATTCTTCTTGTCAGATATTTTTATCCAAGGAGAGGTTTTGCATTACCAAGGAGGTTCACCAGTACTTTATGAACACTTGTTTTGGTTTTTGGGACACCCTGAGGTTTATATAGTTATTTTGCCTGCTATGGGAATTGTTTCGGAGGTAATGGCCGTTAACGCCCGTAAGCCAATTTTTGGTTATAGAGCCATGATTGCCTCTGTTCTTGCAATTGCATTTTTATCTACTATAGTATGGGGTCACCATATGTTCGTATCCGGTATGAACCCATTTTTGGGATCGGTATTTACGTTTACAACACTTTTGATCGCCATACCATCTGCCGTTAAAGCATTTAACTGGATAACTACTTTGTGGAAAGGGAATTTACAACTCAACCCTGGTATGCTCTTTTCCATAGGAATGGTATCTACATTCATCACAGGAGGTCTTACTGGTATTATTTTAGGAGATAGTACTTTGGATATTAACGTTCACGACACTTATTTTGTAGTTGCTCACTTCCATTTGGTAATGGGTATCTCAGCATTGTATGGTATGTTCGCTGGTATTTACCATTGGTTCCCAAAAATGTTCCATGGAAGAATGATGAACAAGAACTTGGGCTATATCCATTTCTGGATTACGGCTGTATGTTCCTACGGTATATTTTTCCCTATGCACTTTGTGGGTATGGCAGGGGTTCCAAGACGATATTATGAAAATACGGCATTTCCAATGTTTGATGAGTTGACAAACGTTCAAGTATTGATGACAGTGTTCGCGATTATAGCTGCACTCACCCAATTGATTTTCGTTTACAACTTTATTTCCAGTATTTTTTATGGTAAAAAAGGACCCGTTAACCCATGGAATGCCAATACTTTGGAATGGACAACTCCACGTGAGCATATTCATGGAAATTGGCCGGGAGAAATTCCACATGTTTATCGTTGGTCTTACGATTATAGTAAAACATACGAGAATGGTGAGTATATTATTGCAGGGCAGGATTTTGTTCCACAAGACGTGCCACTTCAGGAGAACGAAGAAGAACTCAATCATTAAAAAGATTTATATTAGTGTAAAAACGCCCGTCCTTTTGGATGGGCTTTTTTTTTGGATTCCTTTTTGGGGTGAATTGTATATCTTTAAATAGTATTAGTCCTCTCTCAAAAGACAATCATGATGAAAAAGTCGCTTATAGTTTTACTTATCCTTTGTCCAATTATATCCATTGCACAACGAAAACCTAAACTAAAAGGTAGCCGAGTAGTGACGGAGATTACAGAAGAACTCCCTCCGTTCAACGCCATTGTTTTAAATGATGATCTTGAAATCAACCTTAATAAATCATTAGGCCCTGGATATCATCTTATCGCTGATGATAATTTGGTCGATGTTCTAAAATTTGATGTCAAGGACGGTACTTTGGTGATTAGCTCTTACTATAATATTACCGCTAAAAAAGAATTGAAGATTACTGTTAACTATACCGAACTCTTGGCAATCACTGTCAAAAATGGAAGTATAACTTCTCAAGATGTGATTGAATCAGATGAATTATTTATAGATGGTTTCAACAACACTAAGTTGGATATAAAAGCTAACGCAGCGGTTATGGATATCAACTTGGAAGATACCAGTAGGGGTGATTTTCATGTGGAGGTTGACTCTTTAAACGTTAACCTGAATCAAAGAGCTCAGGCCTATGTCTATGCACAAATTAATGCGGGAGTTTTGGATATGGAAGGGAGCTCAGCGTTGACAATGGAAGGTACTTCCGAAAGACTGCAGATCAATTTGTTGGAAGATGCCAAATACAGGGGTGAACTCATGCAAATAGGTTACTGTGAACTTGCCATTACAGGTAAGGCTAATGCAAGAGTACATGCATTTGGAGACTTAATTCTGAATGCTACAGAAGGTGCAAGTATTTACCTTTATGGTACACCTAAAATCATCATAAACGAGTTTTTGGATACTTCCCAACTTATTAAAAAACAAAACTGACAATTACTTTGAAATCGGGGCAGTTAGACAATGTTCGGGAATACCGAAACCATCCACCAACACTTCAATGTGAGGTCGTAGTTCCGTAGATAGCCTTTCCACTCGTTGTCGGATAGCTTTTGATTTTGTATTACCAATGTATCCTTGTTCCAAATACCATCTAGCATCCGAATTTATTTGATCAAGAGCGTAAAGGCAGCCTGTTTTCTCCATCAACGCTTTGTACTTTAAGTCCGATATATTTTCATATTTATCGCAAAAGATAGTGTAGGCCAGTTCCACGCTATAGGCTTTCCCTAAAGCCAATAAATGGGTCTGTACTTTAAGAAATGCTTGGTAGGACGGAATTCCTTTTTTCATGTAGTTACGGATACGCATCGCTAAGGTATAGGTCAGTCTTCTGGTCCTATAGCTAAATGCATGTTTATGGAATTTTGGATTGTACAAATGTTCCGCATCAACCTTATTGGAATATAAAGGGTTGATAGCCGTAAGCTTATCCGTAAGTTGAGTTTGTAAAAGTTTTAAAACCGATGCAAATCCGGCACTGTTGAACTCTGCCCTAAAATCGGAAAGAATACCTTTGGCCGCAAGTTGAAGCAATACGGTGTTGTCACCTTCAAAAGTGGTAAAAATATCTACATCGCCTTTAAGGTCTGCAATGCGGTTCTCCAATAAATACCCTTTACCACCGCAAGCTTCTCTGCATTCCTGAATTGTATCATTGGCAAACCAAGTAATGATTGATTTTAATCCAGCCACTTGGGTTTCAATTTTTCTTTTATCAGGTTGGGTATCATCGCTATAACGTTTCATTACCTCCTCTAAAGTAAAATGATACACATACGCCCCCGCAATTGCCGGGGTGAGCCTTAATTGATGCGTTGGGTAGTCCATGATAAGATCCTCCTGTACTTTCACATTGTCATTGAACTGTCTTCGGTTCAGTGCATATTTTACAGCAATGGCCAACGCCATTTTGCTGCCTCCAAGAGCACCACGAGCCACACAAATGCGTCCTCCAACCAAAGTGCCCAACATGGTAAAAAATCGTTTGTTCGGATTTTTAATGGGTGAATCATACGTACCATCTTCCAATATTTCACCGTATTTGTTCAAAAGATTTTCACGTGGGACCTTTACGTTGTGAAACCAGATTTTTCCGTTGTCCACTCCATTTAAACCTAATTTGTATCCGTTATCCTCAACTGTAACTCCTTCCAACTCTTCATGCTTTTCATTTCTCAACGGAACTAAAATGGCATGTACTCCTTCATTTTTACCGTTTACGATCAATTGGGCAAAAACCGTTGCTATTTTAGAATGCAGGGCATTGCCAATGTATTCTTTGTTATCGTTTTTTCCTGGTGTGTGAATAATAATGGAGTCAGATGATTTTTCATAGGTAGCCGTTGTTTTAATTCCTCTAACATTAGAACCGTGCCCAGTTTCTGTCATGGCAAAACAACCCAGTAGTTTCGTTGTTCCAGCATCGGTCAAATATTGGTCGTGATGCTTTTTTGTACCCAATTTTTGGATACTTCCGCCGAAAAGCCCAAACTGAACACCAAATTTTACGGCCAAACTGCCATCCACGAACATCAAGTGCTCAAAAATAGATGCATAAGCGGGCATATTTCCGGTGCCGCCATACTCCGTAGGGTATGCCATGGCGCCGTACCCCTTTTTGCCTAAAAGTTGTACTTGTTGTAAAATCCTATTTCTAAAATCTTCTTTCTTTCTAATAAGTTCCCAATCAAAATCGGGCTTGTCCAAAAAGTTCCTAAACCCGTCTATAACCTCAGCATGATTTCCTTTAAGGATTTCATCCAAAATTTTAGCATCATATTCATCGGAAGTTTTTTCTTGGACTACTTCCACATCAAACAGATGATTGTAATGATTTGGCTGTATTCCCAGATGAACCTCAATGTGTTTTAATTGTTCGTTCAGGTTGTTGGCACTCACTAATCGTTTACTAAGCGAGGAAAGGGGATAGGTGTCGCTCTCTATAAGTTTAGTGCGGGAATTGGTAATTGCTTGTCTCCAGTTTTTTATTTCATCATCAACAGGTGGCTGTTCTCTGACCAACCACTTTTGCAATTGCTTTTTTTCGTTTGAGGTAAGAGAGCTATCCTTCTCAATTGCTTTTTGAACAACCGAAATTTCTGAAGCAGAGAGTAGGTCATCGGACCAAATAACATAGAAAAAAGGGATGTATTGTAGAATTCCAACGGAATAACTTGTCGTAATCATATAGGGTTAAATTGACGTGTATAAAAACATATCTAAGTTAAGGTTTAGATATTTAAGAAGTGATGCTTAATGGTATTTTAGTAACTATGGCTTTAGGTGGTTTGTGTTTTCAACTATATTTGTTGAACCATGAACGAAAATTTAGATCCATCAGGCGAAAATCTGTCCCCAGAAGAATTTGATATTGAAAGGGCGCTTCGGCCCATTAGTTTTGATGATTTTACGGGACAGGCCAAAGTGCTCGAAAATTTAAAGATTTTCGTGCAGGCCGCCAATCTAAGGGGAGAGGCTTTAGATCATACCCTTTTTCACGGACCCCCGGGATTGGGAAAGACCACTCTGGCCCATATTTTGGCAAATGAACTTGGTGTTAATATCAAAGTTACTTCTGGGCCTGTTTTGGACAAACCAGGCGATTTAGCCGGACTTTTGACCAACTTGGAAGAGCGCGATGTTCTCTTTATAGATGAAATCCATAGATTAAGTCCAATCGTTGAAGAATACCTGTACTCTGCAATGGAGGATTATAAAATTGATATTATGATTGAATCGGGGCCCAATGCCCGAACCGTACAGATAAACTTAAGTCCCTTTACGTTGATAGGAGCTACTACAAGGTCTGGTTTGCTTACGGCACCCATGCGAGCCCGATTTGGCATTCAAAGCCGATTGCAATATTACCATACCGAACTATTGTCCACCATAGTTGAACGTAGTGCGGAAATCTTGAAGGTTCCAATTACAAACGATGCAGCGATAGAAATAGCAGGGCGGAGTAGGGGCACACCCAGAATATGCAATGCCTTATTGAGAAGGGTTCGCGATTTTGCGCAAATCAAGGGAAACGGGAAGATTGACCTTGAAATTTCCCAATTTGGGTTGAAGGCTTTAAATGTGGATACCCACGGATTGGATGAGATGGACAATAAAATACTGAGCACCATTATTGAAAAATTTAAAGGTGGTCCTGTTGGTATAACAACACTGGCTACAGCTGTATCTGAAAGTGCAGAAACCTTGGAAGAGGTGTACGAACCCTTTTTAATTCAACAAGGCTTTATAATGCGTACCCCAAGAGGCCGAGAAGTAACTGAACTTGCCTACAAACACTTAGGTAAAGTGCAAAGAGGTGGGCAGGAAGGATTGTTTTAAAAACTGGACTCAACTTCCCTAATTTGACAAAAAATTGTAATTTACACGTTTGTTGTGTTTTTCCGGAAAAATTTGTTTTTAAGGTGAAATACAACTGTTCCTAATTTGTTGTTTAATAGCCTCGACTTCCAGTTTAATTCATGTAGTTTGGTAAAGAGCGTGGTAACTGAAAAGATACATGGATACATCCAATTCAAAAGCAGTAGGAAAAATGATAAAGCAAGTACAAAAATTGTGTTTGCAATTAAGCATTTGTGTTTTTCTCATATTTGTGTTGGCATTTGCCATTGTGTTGGGGGGATTAGGCTATTTTGATGGACTTAATAATGAAACTTCCCCAATTCTAGATGATGTATACCATATGGATTACAATGTGTATAACTTGTCATCTTCTTCAAAAAATGAAGAAATCAAGTTAGGTTTTGAGATATTTAGAAATACATCGGTACATATAGGTCCCAAACAGAAAGACACTACAAGAATATTTGCAGGAAACAACCTTGCCTGTGCAAGTTGCCATATCGACGGAGGAACAAAACCTTATGCAGCACCCCTTATTGGTGTGGTAAAACGTTTTCCACAATTTAGAGGACGTGAGAATAAAATAGGTACCATCGAAGAACGAGTCAATGGGTGTATGGAGCGGAGCATGAATGGTAAGGTGATGCCGGAATCAGCCCTAGAAATGAAAGCATTGATTGCTTATATGGATTGGTTGGGCCGGACAGCACCATCAAACGGAAAAATTGAAGGGCAAGGATTTGTGAAAGTGGAGATACCGGAAAGAGCTGTTGATTTAGCACATGGAGAAACTGTGTTTATAAAACACTGCGTGCTTTGTCATGGTGCCGATGGGCAAGGACAAAGGCTGCCTGAGAATGATTTATATCTTTATCCACCTTTATGGGGAGATGATTCCTATAATAATGGAGCCGGAATGACCCGTGTGATTACTGCTGCTCAATTTATAAAAGGGAATATGCCCTTTGGTGCTACTTTTGATAATCCCATACTTACCGATGAGGAAGCTTATGACGTAGCAGGATACATCAATCAAAAAAATCGTCCAACAAAGCCTAATAGAGAAGTAGACTTTCCAGATTTGGCCAAAAAACCAGTTTCTACTCCTTACGGTCCTTATGTCGACCCTTTTACCGAGGAGCAACATCAGCTAGGACCGTTTCAACCTATAATTGATTATTACCAAGAGGAGTATGATATTATCAAAACAAAATAGTGTATCATTATTCTTCACGATCACGCCTGTGGTTGTAAACCTACATAATTGGGTAAAACTATAGCTATCTTAGCTTGGTGAAAACCAAAGAACATACACAATTGATTAAGGCCGAAGCCAAGCGTCTCGGATTTTTATCATGTGGCATTTCCAAAGCTGAATTTCTTGAAGAAGAAGCCCCTCGATTAGAAAAATGGCTCAACCAGAATATGCATGGTGAAATGCAGTACATGGAAAACCATTTTGACAAACGATTGGACCCAACGAAATTAGTGGAGGGTTCCCGGTCGGTTATTTCATTACTATTGAATTACTTTCCTTCCGAAGAGCAGAATTCTGATTCTTACAAAATCTCCAAATACGCATATGGAATGGATTATCACTTTGTGATAAAGGATAAACTAAAGGATTTGCTCCATTTCATTCAAGAAGAAATTGGTGAGGTACACGGAAGGGCTTTTGTGGATTCGGCTCCCGTATTAGATAAGGCTTGGGCGGCGAAAAGTGGCCTTGGATGGATTGGTAAGCACAGTAACTTACTTACCCAGCAAGTAGGTTCTTTTTATTTTGTGGCCGAACTTATAGTGGATTTAGCGCTCGAATACGATACTCCTGTAACCAATCATTGTGGCACTTGTACCGCCTGTATCGATGCTTGTCCCACGGAAGCCATTGTGGAGCCTTATAAAGTAGATGGAAGTAAATGCATATCCTACCTTACAATTGAACTAAAAAACGAGATTCCGAACGAGTTTCAAGGAAAACTGGATGAATGGATGTTTGGCTGTGATGTTTGTCAAGATGTTTGCCCTTGGAACCGTTTTTCCAAATCACATAGCGAGCCCCTGTTTAATCCAAATCCAGAACTTTTGTCGTTTACCAAGAAGGATTGGGAAGAAATTACGGAAGATGTTTTTAAAAAAGTTTTTAAAAAATCTGCGGTAAAAAGAACCAAATTCTCGGGTCTTAAACAAAACATTGAATTTCTGAGGAAAAAGAAATAGCTGTAGGTAAATTCAAAACAGTAAGCGTGTGCACACCCCAAGCAGAAAAAACATTATATTGAACAATGTTTTTGAATTAATTATATTTATGTAAGGATTTTTTTGAGGACCAGCTAAACCTAAAGAATGATTAAAATCAAAAAACCCAAATTAAGTTTTTGGCACATTTTTAATATGAATGTTGGATTTCTTGGGATTCAATATAGTTTTGGACTTCAACAAAGTGCGATTAACCCAATATTTCTCTTTTTGGGAGCCAAAGAGGAAATACTCCCAATTTTGAATATAGCAGGTCCTGTAACGGGATTAATAGTACAACCGATTATTGGTGCCATATCGGACAAAACATGGTCGCCAAGGTGGGGAAGGAGGAAACCTTTCTTTTTAATTGGTGCCATACTCGGAAGTTTGTGTCTATTTGCTTTTCCTTTAAGTCCGACTTTATGGTTCGCAGTGGGATTGTTGTGGATTTTGGATGTCGGGAACAACATGGCTATGGAACCATACCGTGCATTTGTGGGCGATAAACTGCCCGAATCTCAACTCAGTATTGGTTATCAAATGCAGAGCCTTTTTGTTGGGGCGGGTATACTTTTGGCCAACGCTTCCATTTTTTTGTTCCAAGACTGGTTCGGAGGAGGTCAAGAAGTAGAGGGAACTGTTCCTAAGTGGTTGTATTACTCCTTTTTCATAGGGTCATTTCTTTCCATTGCTACTATTTTGTGGTCGGTCTTAAAAACACCGGAAATTCCACCGACAGATGAGGAGCTACACGAAATCAATAAACATAAGGCTCTTTCTTTTGCGGAAAGGTTCAAGGTGCCGTTTAGGGAAATAGCACAAGCAATTAAGGAGATGCCCAAGTTTATGTGGAAACTCTCCGCAGTATATTTATTTCAATGGTACGCCCTTTTTGTATACTGGCAATTTATCACCCCTTTGTTTCGAGTGTCACTTGGTTTTGATACTTCAGAGGCTGCTGCCCAAGCAGCTAAAATGAGTACTACGTACAATGTTGTTACGGCGGTGGTTGCTTTAGTATTGGTTCCTCTTACATTAAAATATGGCGGAAAAAAGGTCTATGCGTTAAGCTTGTTCGGCACTGCAATGGCCCTGTTTGCAATACCTTATATCCAAGATCCGGTTTACGTATTGTTCCCTATGGTGCTGTTCGGTATTGGGTGGGCCGCAATGATGGGTATTCCCTATAGTATGGTTTCCAAAATTGTACCTCAAGAACGAAGAGGTGTATATATGGGTATATTAAATATGATGATCGTAATCCCAATGGGTATACAAACACTCACCTTTGGAGCTATTTTTAAAAACTTTTTAGGTGCAAATTCTGTAAACGCCATGCTCTTTGCAGCCGTGTTTTTTGCCATTGCAGCTATTTTGGCCATGCGCCTTAGTGTGACAAAAGCAAAGGAACAACATGCGTTGGATTCATAACTGATGGCATGGCAGTAGATTAGCTGACGTTATTTTTTTGATTCTTACTTTTGTCGAAATTTGATTTTATAGATGTTCTGATAAAACCGAGGAATACCCTAACTTTACGTCTTCATTTTAGATCATATGAGCAAGGAAAAACAACGTCGCGAAGCATTGCTATACCACGCAAAGCCACAACCAGGAAAAATAAAAATAGTACCAACAAAGCCTTATTCCACGCAAAGGGATTTGGCATTAGCATACTCCCCTGGGGTCGCGGAACCCTGTTTGGCGATTGAAAAGAACAAAGATGACGTATATAAGTATACCGCCAAAGGAAATATTGTTGCCATAATTTCCAATGGTACGGCAGTTTTGGGCTTGGGCAACATAGGCCCCGAAGCTTCAAAACCGGTAATGGAAGGTAAAAGTCTTCTATTTAAGATTTTTTCGGATATCGATGGCATTGACATAGAGCTTGATGCTACCGATGTTGATAAGTTTGTTGAGACAGTTAAAGCGATAGCTCCAACTTTTGGGGGTATCAACCTTGAGGATATTAAAGCTCCTGAAGCTTTTGAAATAGAACGTAGATTAAAAGAGGAGCTGGATATTCCAGTGATGCACGATGACCAGCACGGTACTGCAATAATATCGGCTGCGGCATTGTTGAATGCCTTGGAAATTGCCAACAAGAAAATTGAAGAGGTCAAAATTGTAGTGAGTGGAGCCGGTGCAGCAGCAGTTTCCTGTACGCGCTTGTACAAGGCCTTTGGAGCAAGATCTGAAAATATTGTCATGTTGGACAGTAAAGGCGTTATCCGTAGTGATAGAGAAAACCTTACTTCCCAGAAAAAGGAATTTGCAAGCGATAGAAAGATTGATACTTTAGAAGAAGCTATGAAAGATTCCGATGTGTTTATCGGACTATCCATTGCTAATGTTGTAACTCCAGAAATGCTCACTTCCATGGCGGAGAGCCCAATTGTCTTTGCAATGGCCAACCCAGACCCAGAAATTGAGTATGATTTGGCATGCAAGACAAGAAAAGATATTATAATGGCAACTGGCCGCTCCGATCACCCCAATCAAGTAAACAACGTGTTGGGTTTCCCTTTTATATTTAGGGGGGCGTTGGATGTACGGGCCACTAAAATAAACGAAGAGATGAAAATGGCTGCGGTTCGCGCGTTGGCCGAATTGACTCGTGAGCCAGTACCCGAGCAGGTGAACATAGCCTATGATGCCACAAGGCTGACTTTTGGCGGAAAGTATATCATTCCAAAACCCTTCGACCCTAGATTGATCACCAAAATTCCACCTGCAGTAGCAAAGGCCGCTATGGAAAGTGGAGTGGCTAGGTTACCAATACAAGATTGGGATCGTTATGAAGAAGAGTTGTATCTGAGATCTGGTAATGATAACAAAGTAGTTCGATTATTGCACAATAGGGCAAAGGTAAATCCTAAGCGTATTGTTTTTGCAGAAGCCGAATTGCTGGACGTGATGAAAGCTGCACAAATTGTGTATGATGAAGGAATTGCCACCCCAATTTTGTTAGGTGATAAGCAGACTATAGAGAATTTAAAGAAAGAACTGGATTTTGATGCAGAGGTGCCGATTATAGATCCCCGTTCCGATGAGTTTAGTGAAATAAGGTCTAAATATGCTTTGAGGTTATGGGAATTGAGAAAACGAAAAGGAGAGACTAAATATAGCGCTCGCGTTAATATGGGCAAACGGAACTATTTTGGTGCTATGATGCTCAAAGAGGGAGATGCCGATGGTATGATTTCCGGTTACTCCAGAGCATATCCAAAAGTATTGCGACCTGTATTTGAAGTTTTGGGAAGAGCGAAAAATGTAAAAAATGCCAGTACAGTGAACATTATGATCACAGATCGCGGTCCACTCTTTTTGGCAGATACCTCAATAAATATTGATCCCAATGCTGAAGAATTGGCTGAAATTGCCCAGATGACGGCCAATGTGGCCAAAACTTTTGGATTTAAACCAGTAATGGCACTACTTTCATATGCTAACTTCGGGTCCTCAAGTCATCCCAATGCACGAAAGGTCAGAGAAGCTGTTCAGATTCTTCATGAAAGAAATCCTGAACTGGTAGTAGATGGAGAGATTCAGACAGACTTTGCTTTAGACCCTGAATTGAGTAATAATAACTTTCCATTTTCTAAAATATCAGGAAAAAAAGTAAATACCTTAGTTTTTCCTAATTTAGAATCTGCCAACATTACGTATAAATTATTAAAAGGCCTTAACAATGCTGATTCCGTAGGGCCAATCATGGTTGGATTAACTCGTGCTGCACATATTTTGCAGTTGGGCGCCAGTGTAGATGAAATGGTCAATATGGCCGCCGTTGCTGTAATCGATGCCCAAGAACGAGAAAAAAGAAAGAAAGCAAAAATGCAAGGGAAATAACTAAAACGAATAGTTGATGATTGCCCATTTAAGAGGAAAACTTGTAGAGAAAACGCCAACATATGCCATAGTGGAATGTGGTGGCGTGGGTTATTTCTTAAACATTTCTTTGCATACTTTTTCCTTGCTTTCTGATGAGGAGAACATATTTATTTATACCGAATTATTGGTCAAGGAAGATTCTCATACCCTATTCGGTTTTGCTGAGAAATCGGAACGAGAAGTTTTTCGTTTATTGATTTCTGTATCTGGTGTTGGTGCAAGCACAGCGCGCACCATGTTATCTTCCTTGTCCCCTTCCGATGTAAGGGATGCCATTGCCAATGAGGATGTGCCAACAATCCAGTCAGTGAAAGGGATTGGCGCAAAGACGGCCCAGCGTGTAATCTTGGATTTAAAGGACAAGATTTTAAAAGTCTACGACATCGGTGAAGTTTCACAAAAATCAAACAATACAAATAAAGAAGAAGCGTTATCTGCTTTAGAGGTTCTTGGTTTTACCAGAAAGCAATCTGAAAAGGTGGTTGACAAGGTACTTTCCCAAGACACTTCGATAAGCGTAGAGAACATTATTAAACTGGCGCTGAAAAATTTGTAACTAGTTTGAAAAAAGGGGCAAAACCAATACTTAAACCAATACGTTTTAAGTACATTTTCTTTGTTGTTTGTTTGCTGTCCATATCCACAATAATGGCACAGGAAACCAACGAGCAGGCACAGGATTCTGTAAAGACAGGAGTTGAGCTTGGTCGCCTTATCATGGAAAACCCTGATAGCATTGTTGCAAAATATACCTACGATTCGGAAACGAACACTTATGTCTATACCGAAAGTATTGGCGATTTCAATGTCAACTATCCGGTAATTCTCACTCCTGAACAATACTACGATCTTGTTGAAAAGGAGCAAATGAAATCCTACTTCAAACAAAAAGCGGATGCCTATGCTGGAAAGAAGGAGGGCAGCGAGGAAGCTAGGAAAAATCTTTTGCCCAACTTTTATGTGAACAGTAACTTTTTTGAAACTATTTTTGGAGGAAGTACTATTGAGGTAATTCCACAAGGGTCCGTTGCTATGGACCTCGGTGTTTTATGGCAAAAAAATGATAATCCTGCACTATCACCAAGAAACAGAACAAACCTCTCTTTTGATTTTGATCAACGAATAAGTCTAAGTTTATTGGGGAAAGTGGGAGAACGACTTCAGGTAACCGCCAACTATGATACCGAAGCAACTTTCGATTTTCAGAACCTAGTAAAATTAGATTACACCCCAACGGAAGACGATATTCTCCGTAAGATAGAGGTGGGAAATGTAAGTATGCCTTTAAACAGTTCGCTCATTACTGGGGCGCAGAGCTTATTTGGTGTAAAAACACAGTTGCAATTTGGTAAAACTACCGTAACTGCAGTTTTTTCTGAACAACGCTCACAAAGTAATACGGTGGTGGCCCAAGGTGGAGGAACAGTAAATGAATTTTCGCTTACCGCATTGGATTATGATGAAGACCGTCACTTTTTTTTAGCGCATTATTTCCGTGATACGTATGACCGTGCCCTTGAATTTTATCCCTTTATTCAAAGTCAGGTGCAAATTACCCGACTAGAAGTTTGGGTGACCAATAGGAACCAACAAACACAAAATGTAAGAAATGTAGTGGCAATACAGGATCTTGGGGAAGCCATTTCCGACAATACCCGTATTGGAGCCAACAACGGGGATCCAGCTGGTTTTTTCAATGCATCGGCAGTGGCAACCGGGTTGCCTCAAAATGCTGCAAACGCTTATGACCCCAATCAAATTGGATCCGGAGCGCTTACGCAATCCATTCGAGATATTGCCACGGTAGAAGCAGGTTTTAATGTTCCTGGATATAACGTAAATCAAGGTTTTGACTACGCTATTTTGGAAAATGCCAGAAAGCTCGAACCAGGAAGGGATTATGAATTTGATTCGCAGTTGGGATACATTTCCTTGAGCCAAAGTCTGAGTAACGACGAGGTGCTTGGTGTTGCTTTTCAATATACCTATAATGGACAAGTATATCAAGTTGGTGAATTTGCCAATGGAGGTGTCGATGCAACATCAGTTTCTCTAGATTCCAGTTTTATCGAAAACAATTCATTGGTCTTAAAACTATTAAAGAGCAACATTACTAATGTGCAAGATCCTATTTGGGATCTGATGATGAAAAATATCTATTCGACCGGAGCCTATCAATTAAATCAAGAAGATTTTAAACTGAACATCCTATATTCCGATCCTACGCCAAGAAATTATATAACTCCTGTGGACCCCAATGCTAGTTGGCCAATAGGTTTGGAGGATCAAATATTGCTCAACGTGTTTAATTTGGACCGTTTGAACACTTATAATGATGTGCAAGCTGGAGGTGATGGATTTTTTGATTATGTGGAAGGAATCACTGTGGATTCACAATCTGGACGTATAATCTTTACAAAGACAGAACCGTTTGGAGAATATCTATTTGAAGTTTTAGGTGGCGGTGTGTATGATGTGGACAACGATCAGGGATATAACGCTAACCAAGCACGGTATGTGTTCCGGAATATGTATGCCAAGACCAAAGCAGCTTCTTTACAGGATGCCGAAAAGAATCGTTTCCAGATAAAAGGGCAGTACACTTCACAATCTGGCAATGGCATTCCAATTGGAGCTTTCAATGTGCCACAAGGTTCCGTAAACGTAACTGCTGGTGGTCGTCAATTACAAGAAGGAATCGATTATACGGTTAATTATCAAGCGGGAACAGTTCAATTATTGGACCCCAGTTTGGAAGCATCCAATACACCGATAAATATTTCTGTAGAAAATAATGCTGTGTTCGGTCAACAAACACGAAGGTTTGCAGGGGTAAATGTTGAGCATAAATTCAATGATAAATTTGTTTTGGGAGGGACCATGCTTAATTTGAATGAGCGACCACTTACCCAAAAATCTAACTATGGCATAGAGCCAGTGAACAATACCATTTTCGGTTTAAATGGAAATTTTAGCACCGAAATCCCTCTTTTGACTCGACTGGCAAATAAATTGCCGAACATTGATACGGATGTGCCCTCCAACCTGTCCTTGCGAGGCGAAGTAGCATTTTTAAGACCCAATTCACCAAAAAACGCAGATTTCGAAGGTGAAACCACAACTTATTTGGATGATTTTGAAGGCGCACAGGCTCTGATCGACATCCGTTCCTCATTGGGATGGACGTTGGCAAGTCCGCCCGTGGAATTTGTGGATGATAGAACAGGTATTGATGTGGGGCACGAGCGGGCAAAAATGGCCTGGTATACTATTGACCCCATTTTTTACACCAACCAAAGACCTTCTGGAATGTCTGACAACGATATTTCTTTGAACGCTACTCGTAGGGTTTTTATTGATGAAGTGTTTACCGAAACAGATATTGCACAAGGACAAACCCAAGTACAGAGTACTTTGGATGTAGTATACTATCCTAACCAAAAAGGACCATATAACGCCAACCCTAGTTTCGAGTCAGAAACCCCAGAAGCAAAATGGGCGGGTATTATGAGACCGTTAAGTAGTACCAATTTTGAGCAGTCCAACGTGGAGTTTGTTCAGTTTTGGGTCTTAGATCCGTATGTTGACGGTGAAACTACTGATTCCAATGCTGGAGAGTTGATCTTTAATTTGGGAAATATTTCTGAGGACATCTTAAAGGATGGAAGAAAGCAATACGAAAATGGACTGCCGGCAAGCACCAACAACGAAGTGCCAAGGGAAACTATTTGGGGACAAGTACCTTCCACACAATCTTTGGTATATGCCTTTGATGCTGATGAAACCAATAGGACTCTTCAAGATGTAGGGCTGGACGGATTGAATGATACTGCAGAAGCGGCCATTTATAACGGGCCAGCGGAAGATCCTGCTTTGGATAATTATCAATATTATTTAAACCGGGATGGAGGAATCCTAGAACGCTATTTGGACTTTAATAATACGCAAGGGAACTCTCCAGTTGCTGTTACCGATACCAATAGAGGTTCCACCACCTTGCCCGATGTTGAAGATATTGATAGGGATTTGACAATGAATACGGTGAATAGTTATTATGAATACCGAATCCAAATTAAACCCAATACCACTATAGATGATCAGTACGTAACCGATATCCGTGAAGGACAAACTCCAACATTGCCCAACGGTACCCAATTGAACCGAAGATGGATTCAATATAAAATTCCTTTGAGTGATTTTACCGATGCGGTCGGTGGAATTTCGGATTTTAGGTCCATTAGCTTTATGCGCATGTATCTTACTGGATTTACTAGTGATGTTTCCTTGCGTTTTGCAACTTTGGATTTGGTGCGTGGTGATTGGAGGACGTATACCAACTCTTTGCAGCCCGATGTGGACAATGACCCCTCGGATGATGCTACCGTAACCGATGTGAACACGGTTAACATTGAAGAAAACTATGGGAGACAGCCCATACCATATGTTTTGCCTCCTGGGGTGGTTCGTGAACAATTGAACAATAACAATACGATTATCCGACAAAATGAGCAATCGTTATCATTTGTGGTGGAAAATTTGGAACCTGAGGATTCCCGAGGAGTATTTAAAAATGTGAACATTGATGTGCGCCAGTACGAACGTTTAAAAATGTTCATGCATTCAGAAAAAATATTCAATGCAGATTATTCCGATAGCGATACGCCATTGGTCGGTTTCTTAAGGATTGGCACCGATTTTTCGGAAAACTTTTATCAGATAGAGTTGCCGCTTCAATTTACTTCGTTTGGAGCATCCTCGGCAGAAGAAGTTTGGCCGGATGTCAACGAGCTCGATGTGGCATTAAGTGATTTGAACAAAGTAAAATCAAAAGGGATTTCTGATCAGACCTTAAATGATATTAACTATTATGAGATTATAAATGGTGAGGCAGTTCTGGTGGATGAATTTGCTCCACGTACATTGGGTAGGGTTAGAATAGGGATTCGAGGAAACCCCTCTTTGGGCAGTATCCGTGGAATGATGGTTGGTATTAAAAATATTGATAATATTCCGGCCCGTGGAGAAGTGTGGTTCAATGAACTTCGCTTGGTTGGTCTTGAAAATAGTGGAGGATGGGCCGCAACTGCAGCTTTGGATGCTAACATGGCCGATTTTGCGAATGTAACGGCTACTGGGAGCAGGAGTACTTCGGGCTTTGGGTCTATAGATCAGACCCCGACCGAACGTGCTTTGGAAGATGCCATCTCCTATGATGTGGTGACAAATGTAAATGTGGGACAATTATTTCCAAAAAAGTGGAATTTGCAATTGCCGTTTAATTATGGGATTTCAGAAACCCTGATTACTCCAGAATATGACCCGGTATACGATGATCTAAAATTGGATGATAGGATTGCAGCTGCGGCAACAGCAGAGGAGGCCGAAACAATCAAAGAACAAGCAGAAGATTATACCAAGCGTACGAGTATTAATTTAATTGGTGTCAGAAAAAATAGAGGAGAAGAAGCAGAGGAAAATTTCTTCGATGTGGAAAATTTCACCTTTAATTACTCATACAACGAAACAGATCATCGGGATTTTGAGGTGGCCGAGCTTAGGGATCAAAATATTTCAACAGGATTTGTCTACAATCATAATTTTAAACCCGCACCTGTGGCACCATTCGCCAAAAAAGACTCAATGTTAACAGGTAAATATTGGCAGTGGTTAAAAGATCTGAACTTTAATGTATTGCCGACCAGCCTTTCCGTTAACACCAACTATAACCGTTCCTTTAACCAACAAAGGTACCGGGATGTCTTGGAGCCAGGAGTGGATGCGTTAGAACTTCCGTTACTGCAACAGCGTAATTATTTGTTTAATTGGCAATACGCGCTCAATTATAGTATTACCAAATCCTTGAGATTGAATTTAACCTCTTCCAATAATAATATAGTCCGTAATTATTTTAATGTGGACGATGACACCGACTCAGGAATAAATGAGGCACTTGATCTCTGGGATGGTTTTTTTGATATAGGAGAGCCCAATAGGCATGCCCAACAAATGCAGTTGAATTACGAGCTTCCTTTTAGTAAAATTCCTTTCCTCAACTTTATAAATGCACAATATACCTATACCAGTAATTTTGATTGGCAACGAGGAGGAGATGCATTGCGCGAGGTGGCCAATGAAGATATCAATGTGGTTCAGAATGCCAGCACCCACAATCTAACAGCGAATATGAGCATGCAGCGTTTTTATGACTTTTTGGGTCTAAAAAAGCGTAATGGCAAAGTAAATACCAATCAGCCTCCGGTAAGAAGGGACAAGGCCGGTAATCCTGTAAACGATACTGGCTCCAATGGTCCTCGCAAAACTAGCAAAGGGTTTAATACTTTAGTGGATATCATTACCATGGTAAAACGGGTGAATGTGAACTATAGTGAAAACAGGGGAACAGTGCTGCCCGGTTACACACAGTCAATCGGATTCATTGGAACAACCCGCCCAACCTTAGGTTTTGTTTTTGGAAGTCAATCCGACGTGCGTTTTGAAGCGGCCCGTAATGGTTGGTTGACCGGTTATCCCGAATACAGCACGCAGTTTATGCAAAATATGAACAAACAATTAAATATTACTGCAACTGCACAACCTACTCAGGATTTGACCATAGATTTAAGTGCCGATAGAAATTATATGAGTTCCTCCCAAGAAAGTTACAGTCCGGAAAAATGGATGAACGGTCAAGATGGATTGATCAATGAAATGGGGAACTTTAGTATTTCCACGGTAATGATTGGGACGGTGTTCAATAAAAGCGATGAATTTGATTCGGAAACATTTGAACAGTTCAAGCAAAACAGGATAACCATAGCTAATAGGTTGGTCTCCGATAGAGGAGAAAACTTAGGTGAACTGGATGAGGATGGGTTTCCGGAGCGTTATGGAAAAACCCAACAAGATGTATTACTGCCGGCTTTCTTTGCCGCCTATACAGGTCAAGATGTTGAACGAGTGAACATGGATGCCTTCAGGGATATCCCAATCCCAAACTGGAACCTTAAGTATACGGGGTTAATGAAGAACCGATGGTTTAAAAAGAAATTCAAGCGTTTTTCCTTGAGCCATGGATATCGTGCGGCATATAGTGTCAACTCCTTTCAGACGAATTTGGAGCGCCAGAACACTACTTTTGATTCGGAAAATGGAGACTTGCTGCCTAGTACCCTTATTAATAATGTAGTGCTTACCGATGAGTTTAGTCCTTTAATGCGGGTGGATTTCGAAATGCAAAATTCGTTTAGTTTCTTGGCCGAAGTGAGGACAAGTAGAACTTTGTCCCTTAGTTTTGATAACAATCTTTTGACAGAGATTAATGGAAATGAATTTACATTGGGACTTGGGTATCGCTTTAAAGATGTAAACTTTGTGACCAATATTGGTGGTGAAAAAACACGTTTAAAAGGAGATTTAAACCTTAAAGCAGATCTTTCACTTAGAGATAATATAACCATTATCCGTAATTTGGATATCGATAACAATCAAATTACCTCCGGTCAAAAATTAATGTCCGTAAAGTTCACGGCCGACTATGCTTTAAGCAAAAGTTTAAATGCGTTGTTCTTTTACGACCATTCTTTTTCGGAATTTGCAGTCTCCACCGCATTTCCGCAGACGACAATTAATGCCGGCTTTACACTGAGGTATAACTTTGGTAACTAATTCACTTTTCTTTTTTTGTCAAAAAGTTTCTTTGAAAAGCTTTCAGCGATCCATTACATTTGTTCATTGACTAATTCAAATATATAGTAATGAACATACCATCAGAATTAAAGTATACAAAAGACCATGAGTGGATTAAGGTGGATGGAGATATCGCCACCGTAGGTATTACCGATTTTGCCCAAAGTGAACTTGGAGATATAGTTTATGTGGAAGTGGAGACTTTGGATGAAACATTGGATAAAGAAGAGGTATTTGGTACTGTTGAAGCCGTGAAAACAGTTTCAGATCTTTTTTTACCATTGAGTGGAGAGATAGTTGAGTTTAATGAATCTCTGGAAGATGAGCCCGAAAAGGTGAATTCAGACCCTTATGGCGATGGTTGGATGATAAAAATAAAAATCAGTGAGGCCTCGGAAATAGATGGCCTTATGAGTGCTGAAGATTACAAGGCATTGATAGGTGCTTAAAAAATACAAATACACAATACTGTTTGTAAGCTGGGCAATGTTCATAACAATGCTCAGCTTATTTTCTTTCTCGGGTATGGATTTGGATACAGGAAGTTTAAATGTCCCATACGCCGATAAAATCACACATTTTATATTTTATTCTGGGTTCGCTTTTTTGGGAGTGTTATGTTTTCGTGAGCGAACTAATGGAGTCTTAAATATAAATAGAACTATTAGGATTGTGGTGATTACAGCTATTGTCTATGGCATAATTATTGAGATATTACAGTATACCGTTACAACGGATAGAATGGCCGAATTTGGTGATGTATTAGCCAATATTTTAGGCACATTTGCAGGGATTGGGTTGATTAGATGGGGTTTTTCCAAGAAAAACCCGTTAAAATGGAAATTTTAATTGTTTATTTAACCAATTAATAATTAAATTAGCAAACACTAAATTTAGAAAAGGAAAAAGGATGGAACCAAAAAAGAACCCAAAAGCGGACGTAGGTAGAAACAGTGCACTCTATTTTGTTATAGGATTGGCAGCTGTTTTGGCTTTGGTCTACGGAGCCATGGAGTGGAAAAAATATGACGAGGTCAGTAACTACGACATTTCAATGAATGTTGAAGACCAATTGGATGAAGAAGTGCCAATGACCGAGCAAATTAAAACACCGCCACCGCCACCGCCACCTGCTGCCCCGGAAATAATCGAGGTTGTAGAAGATGAAGAAGAAGTGGAAGAAACCGTTATCGAGTCCACGGAAACAAGTCAAGAGGAAGAGGTAATTGAAATTGAAGAAGTAGAAGTTGAAGAGGTGGAAGAGGATATTAGTGTTCCTTTTGCCGTAATTGAAGATGTTCCTGTATTTCCAGGTTGCGAAGGGGCAAGTGATAAGAAAGCTTGTTTCCAAGAAATGATGCAGAAACACATCCGTAAAAACTTCCGTTACCCTGAAATTGCTCAGGAAATGGGTGTTCAAGGTAGGGTAAGCGTTATTTTCGTTATTCAACAAGATGGTAGTATAGGTAATATTAGAATGCGTGGACCAGACAAGAACTTGGAGGCCGAAGCAATGCGTATTATCAAAAAATTGCCAAATATGACTCCTGGGAAACAGAGAGGTAGAGCAGTAAAAGTACCTTTTAGTATTCCAATTACATTTAAGTTGCAGTAAAATTTATATTGTTCCTGTCGAGACAGGAATGGAAAAAGCCCGGGTGATATCTTCACTCGGGCTTTTTTGGCTTTAAGCATAACTATCATAAAACATCGTCTTTGGTTGCAAAAGATGTACACTGGCGTTATCTTTGCCAGCCAATAAACATGTGGATGAAATCTGCCGTAGGTTCTGTAAAAAATAACACCCTTTCCTTGCTCTTTACTGATTTTAAGGAGATTACTAAGGCTAGGTTGGCTATCAGTGTGGTTTTTTCGTCCATTGCTGGATATCTGTTGGGAGCCTATGAGATTGATCTTTTATCCTTACTCTTGCTCATGTTTGGTGGTTACTGTATGGTAGGGGCATCAAACGCCTTTAATCAAATTATAGAAAGAGATTTGGACGCTTTAATGAAGCGAACCAAAAATAGGCCTATCCCTTCAGGTAGAATATCTGTAAGTACTGCGATGATCATCGCGGTACTCCTCACAATACTTGGCATATTGGCACTTTTTGCACTAAGCCCAAAAACGGCTATGTTTGGAGCCATTTCAATCTTTTTGTATACTAGTGTGTACACTCCATTAAAAACCAAGTCACCGCTGTCTGTTTTTGTTGGGGCGTTTCCCGGAGCCATCCCTTTTATGTTGGGCTGGGTTGCTGCAACTGACGAATTTGGTATAGAACCAGGTACATTGTTCATGATTCAATTTTTCTGGCAGTTCCCTCATTTTTGGGCGCTTGGTTGGATGCTTGATGAAGACTATAAACAAGCTGGGTTTAAAATGTTGCCTACGGGTAATAAAGATAAAGGCACTGCATTGCAAATTATTCTTTATACCATATGGATGATTGTTATTTCAATTATTCCGGTATTTGGTTTTACAGGACGTTTGCATCTTTCCATTTCCGCTGCAGCAATAGTATTGTTAGCTGGATTGGCGATGCTATTTTTTGCATTCAAACTATACGAGAATAGGGACAATCCATCAGCTCGAAAGCTAATGTTGGCCAGTGTTACTTACATATCATTGATTCAAATAGTATACGTAATAGATAAGTTTATAAGTTAATATGGATTTGACCCAAGGAACAGCAAAAGAGAAGAATGCGAGAGCAAAAAAAATGATGCTCTGGTTTGGTATAGTGAGTTTGGTTATGAGCTTTGCTGGTTGGACCAGTGCTTATATCGTAAGCAGTAAAAGGGAGGATTGGGTGAGCGATTTGGAGCTTCCAGGTGCATTTTTTATAAGTACAGCCATAATAATTTTAAGTAGTATTACCTATTTTATGGCAAAAAAGGCAGTAGGTAAAAACAATCAAAAGTTGGGAACCACACTCTTGTTCACCACTTTGGCCTTGGGAATTACCTTTATCTCATTGCAATTTGTCGGATTTTCACAAATGTTGGAGAGCGGATATTATTTTACCGGTCCTACTAGTAATATAAAAATGTCCTACGTATTTTTGTTGGCAGCGGTACACATCGCACACGTTGTTGCTGGTTTAGTAACACTTTTGGTGGTTTTGGTACGGCAAATTGGAAATAAATACAACCCGGAAAATATGCTGGGGATGGAATTGGGAGCCACTTTCTGGCATTTTTTGGATTTTATATGGGTATATCTAATTCTATTTATGTATTTCGTGAAATAAATTTTGATTGAAGCAGTTTTCATTCAAGTTTATCTTTTCCAATAAATCAAAAAATGTAAATTTGTGAAAGTTTTAATAAAACGACCTTTTATATGGATGCAACGGTAAGTACCGGTACAGAAGACAGTGTTTGGGGAGGTGGAAATAAACCTCTGGGCGCTAGCTATGGAAAAATGATGATGTGGTTTTTTATCATGTCGGATGCCTTGACTTTTTCTGGATTTTTAATAGCCTACGGCTTTTCAAGGTTCAAGTTCATAGAACTATGGCCTATAGCCGATGAGGTATTTACGCACGTTCCTTTTTTCCATGGGAACTACCCCATGTATTATGTGGCCTTTATGACCTTTATTTTGATTATGTCCTCGGTGACCATGGTGCTTGCTGTGGATGCTGGTCATAAATTAAAGCAAAAGAAGGTTACGCTTTATATGTTTCTTACCATAATTGGTGGTATCATCTTTGTGGGTTCGCAAGCATGGGAATGGGCAACATTTATAAAAGGAGATTACGGAGCCGTAGAAACCAACTCAGGTAGAATCCTTCAATTTGTGAATGCAGAAACAGGTGAAAGAGCCGCTTTGGCCGATTTTGCCGAAACACTTCCAAGCGAAAGGGTGAAACACCAATCGAGTGAAGGTATTTGGTTTGAAGCGGAAGGATCCCAAACCTCTTACTCCTTAAATGAAGTTGTGGAAGGATTCAAAGCAACGCCAAATATTTTAATTCGTACCGAACAGTTGAACGAAGAGGGCGAAAAAACCCTATTGGATAGAAAAGAATCCTTGGCAAAAATACTGGATGCCAATCAAGTGGTTGAAGGGGCCAACCTTGTTCATAATGAATATGGGCACAGACTATTTGCCGATTTCTTTTTCTTTATCACAGGATTCCACGGATTCCACGTATTCAGTGGTATCGTAATCAATATTATTATATTCTTTAATGTAATATTGGGTACTTATGAACGTAGAGGCCATTACGAAATGGTCGAAAAAGTTGGACTGTACTGGCACTTTGTGGATTTGGTATGGGTATTCGTATTTACATTCTTTTATTTGGTTTAAAAAATTGACTATAAATGGCACACGAGCATAAACTTGCAATTTTCAGAGGACTTTTAAAATTTAAGTCCAACACCCAAAAAATTTGGGGTGTACTTATTTTCCTTTCCATAGTAACAATTATAGAAGTTGTATTGGGGATAATAAAGCCGAGGGCACTTACCCATAGCTACTTTTTGGGTATGAAGTTGCTTAACTGGATATTCATCATCTTAACATTGGTAAAGGCATATTATATTGCATGGGATTTTATGCACCTAAGAGATGAGAAAACTTCTTTGAGAAGGGTAATTGTTTGGACTCCCGTATTCCTTGTTTTTTATTTAATGTTTATTCTACTTTTTGAAGCAGATTACATCTATAGCGTATTTAAGGATGGTTTTATAACCTGGGACTTTTAAGAACTTATTTAACAGAACAAAAAGACGGTTTTCCAACCGTCTTTTTTTATTTTTGTACGGTTCAATACTATGAAAAAGAAAATAGTTTTAGCAGTCCTTTTTATTCTCCCTGTAGTGGTGTATTTATTTTTTGCATCAGGGGTAAATAATTTTGGACGCTTGCCCGTACTTAGTGAAAACATTTCAAATGTTTCCACGTTCCACCCCACTGTACAACTCAAAGATAAAATCACGATTTTGGGTTTTTTGGGAAACAATATTGATGCCAAGCAAGGGAATGCTTTTAATTTAAACCAAAAAATATATAAAAGGTTTGGCGATTTCAACGATTTTCAAATTGTAATGATCGTTCCCAATGGGTATGAAGAACAAATAGCCGAATTGAAGAATGAACTTGGCAAATTGTCCGATGTTGACAAATGGCATTTTACTTTTGGTACCGAAACTGAAATAAAAGAGTTTTTCAAATCATTAAAAACAAATATAGATTTGGATGAAAACTTATTCACCCCCAATGTTTTTATAATTGACAAAGACCTTAAGTTAAGGGGGAGAAATGATGATGAAGATGAAGGTGTGAAATATGGTTTTGACACCTCTTCCGTAGCCGAATTGAATAATAAAATGGTGGACGATGTCAAGATTATCTTGGCTGAATATCGTTTGGCCTTAAAAAAGAACAATGCCGACAGGAGCAAATAATAAAAGAAAACACACCTACGTTTGGGTCTCTGCGATTATTTTAATTTTCGGAATATTTGCCGTTTACGAAATTACTAAACGTGTTAAAACTGGTACAATTGTCGAAAACGACCGCATAAGCGCCAGTTCCAAAGATGTACAAGTAGGTTTTGTTGTGAACCAAGGCGAAAAACGAAAAGTGCCCAACTTTTCATTTTATAATCAAGACAGCGTTTTGGTCACCAATAAAGACTATTTGGGCAAAGTATATGTGGTCGATTTCTTTTTTACTACCTGTCCTACCATTTGCCCGGTAATGACCAAGAACTTAGTGGAACTTCAAAACACTTTTCCAAATAATGATGATTTCGGAGTTGCATCCTTTACAATAAACCCAAGATATGATACCCCATCCGTATTAACTGAATATGCCAACAAATATGGGATTACCGATGAAGATTGGAATTTGCTTACAGGTAATCAAGATGAGATATATCAATTGGCGCAAGAAGGGTTTTATATCTTTGCCAATGAAGATGAGGAAGCCCCTGGAGGTTTTGAGCATTCCGGTATGTTCGCATTGGTTGATAAAAATGGGTACATTCGTTCACGTAAGGATGAATTTGGTAACCCGATTATTTATTACCGAGGAACCATTACCGAGGAACAAGGGGTAAACGCCGAGGGGGAGACCCAACAAATTACCATCTTAAAAGAGGATATTAAAAAACTGTTGGAAGAATGACAGAGGAGATTTCTATAAAAGAGAAAAGGTACAATAGACTTATTACCATTACTTCAGTCGCGATACCATTGGTAGTCGCCTTATTGTTTGGATATAAGATCCCAAACGCAAAGCCATTGTCTTTTTTGCCCCCAATATATGCAGGAATCAATGGCCTTACTGCCATTTTACTAATTATAGCTATTATAGCCATTAAAAACGGGCGTCAATTGATCCATCGTAGATTAATGACCGCCAATATTGTATTGTCAGCACTGTTTTTGGTTATGTACGTAGCCTATCACATGACTTCCGAAACCACTATTTTTGGCGGCGAGGGTCCTATTAAATTTATTTATTATTTTATTTTGATGACGCACATAGTGTTGTCCATCTCGGTAATCCCCTTGGTATTGATAACGTATTCCAAAGTTTATTTGGATGATTTTGAAAGCCATAGGCAATGGGCCAAATACACCTTTCCAATCTGGCTGTATGTTGCGATTACGGGCGTTTTGGTATATATCATGATTTCACCTTATTACCCTTATTAATTTTTCCATGAAAATAAAATTCTTGATTGTACTGCTTATTCTATTGGTTCTTCCCACTGTTATGGAAGCACAGTGTGCCATGTGCCGTGCAGTTGTGGAAAGCGAATCTGATGGAAAAACAGCAGAAGCAATCAATAATGGAATTGTTTACCTAATGGTAATTCCCTACATTTTGATAGCTGGCCTATTTTATTTCATTTATAAAAAAATGAGAGGCTAGAAAACCCTTGTGAAGAATTTTCTCTTCAAGCTACTTTAATTGGATTAATGCTGTTCGTTTGCGTAATTCATTGATCAAAATTACGAACCATTGTTTTTCGTATATAAATGATACGTGAATTGTGGTACTAATTGAAAATGTAGCTACCATGTTTTTATGAACAATCACAATCCTTTTGATCACAGGTTAAAAAAAAAATAAAACTTTTTGTAACAAATCAACAACAGTTGAGTCTTATTAGCAGAGGTTAAAGTAAGATAGCTAACTACACCAATCATGATAGAAATTAAAGATCTTCATAAGTCCTATAGAATGGGGAGTAACTCCCTCCATGTTTTAAAAGGAATTAATTTTAATGTTGGCGAAGGAGAACTAGTTGCCATTATGGGATCTTCAGGGTCGGGAAAATCAACCTTGTTGAACATTCTGGGAATGTTAGACGGCGCTGACACCGGGGAATATACCTTGGATGGTGTACCTATCAAAAACTTGAGCGAAACCAAAGCTGCCCAATATAGAAACAAGTTCTTGGGATTTATTTTTCAATCCTTTAACCTGATAAATTATAAAAGCGCTTTGGAAAACGTAGCGCTTCCACTGTATTACCAAAAAGTACCCAGAAAAGAACGCCAAGAAAAAGCCTTGAAGTATTTGGAAAGAGTTGGCTTAAAACCCTGGGCACACCATTTGCCCAGTGAACTTTCTGGAGGACAAAAACAAAGGGTGGCCATTGCACGTGCCATGGCTGCAGAACCCAAGGTCCTATTGGCAGATGAGCCCACTGGAGCTTTGGACAGTAAAACTTCTTACGAGGTAATGGATCTTATCCAAAAAATTAATGATGACGGCAATACCATTTTGGTGGTAACCCACGAGGAGGATATTGCTCATATGTGCAAACGTATAGTACACCTAAAGGATGGTATTATAGTAGAGGATAAAAAAATCGAACAGGTAAGAGCGGAACAATATGTTTGATCGGGATATTTGGCAGGAAATTTTCAATACGCTTAAGACCAATAAGCTGAGGACCTTTTTGACAGGTTTCTCCGTGGGGTGGGCCATTTTTATTTTGGTGATGCTCCTCGCCTCGGTAAACGGTATGCAAAACGGTTTCACTGGTCAATTTAACGATGATGCCACCAACTCCATTTTTGTGCGTCCAGGAACCACTTCAAAGGCATACGGCGGTTTTGAAGCAGGTAGACGTATCCAGTTGAAGAACGAAGACTTAGAATACATCAAACAAAGCTTTCCGGACGATATTGAATACATAAGTGCCAGATATTACGCCAATGCAACGGCAAGATATAAAAGCGAAACAGGGTCGTATTCCGTTCACGCCACCCATCCAGATCATCAAGCGATAGAAAAAACATTGGTAGTCGCAGGTCGGTATATTAACGAAGCCGATGTCATCAACAAGGCAAAAGTTGCGGTCATTGGTAGAAAAGTGGCAGAAGACCTTTTTAAAAAGGAAGAACCATTGGGGAAATTTATAGAGTTCAATGGTTTGCCTTTTAGAGTAATTGGAGTTTTTACGGATGATGGTGACGATAATGCGGAAAGAAGGGTGTACGCTCCGGTAAGCACTTATCAACGTATTTATGGAAATACTAATGATATCAATGTCATAGCATTGACATATAACCCAACCTACGATTTATCCAAAGCACTGGAGTTTTCGGAACGATTGGAAATTCTTATGAAACGCAGATACAAAATTGATCCAGAAGATCAAGCCGGTCTTTATGTATGGAACTACGCAGAAGCATTTGATAATATCAGCAGCTTTACCGCGGTACTGAAGGGTATCGGTATCGGTGTTGGCTTTTTAATACTCATTGCTGGGATTGTGGGCATCGGTAATATCATGGTATTTACAATCAAGGAAAGAACAAAAGAAATCGGGGTGAGGAAAGCCCTTGGGGCAAGACCCCGTCAAATAGTGAACCTAGTATTGTTGGAGTCCGTTTTTATCACTGCCATTTCTGGCTTCGTGGGACTGTTGTTTGCCTGGATGATATTGGCCGCAGTAGGGCCAATGATTCAGACGCCGGCTTTTAGCAATCCTTCGGTAAACCTTTCCACAGTGGTCACGGCCACTATTATTCTAATAATTGCAGGAGTATTGGCGGGACTGTTACCAGCTATGAAAGCCGCAAACGTTAAACCCATTGTAGCACTAAGTGATAAATAGATATGTGGTTATTTGATAGGGACTTGTGGATAGAAATTTTTCATACGCTGGGCAAAAATATGTTCAGGACCTTTCTCACTATGCTGGGAGTCATCTTCGCCATGGTCATTTTGGTGCTGTTGTTGGGGTCGGCCAATGGTATGAGCAACGGGTTCAATAAACTTTTCGCTGGAACGGCATCAAACAGTTTGTTTGTTTGGGGACAATCCACCTCCGAACCCTACAAGGGTTTTGAACGTGGACGTAGAATCCGATACAAAGTTGAAGATGCCGACATCCTTAAAAAACAGATACCGGAAATTGAGGTGTTGGCGCCACGGATTGAGCTTGGAAGTCACAGAGGTGTTGTGACCGTATACCGAAATGGGCAAACCAGTGGTTCTGCGGTGTATGGTGATTTTCCGGAAATAGACAATATCACCAAAAAGAAATTGGTGGAAGGCAGATTCCTGAACCAGAATGATATCGAAGGTTCAAAAAAAGTATGTGTTATTGGAGAAGAAACCTATAAACTTCTTTTTGATAAAGGAGAAAAGGCGATAGGACAAGATATACGAATCAATGGAATTTATTTTTCCGTTGTGGGTATTTATAAGCCCAATAATAATATCAATATCGATGGGGAAAACGCAGTATTTATACCTTTTACTACCTTCCAAAGAGCCTTCAATTCTGGCGACCGAATGGGGTGGATGGCAATAGCCGTCGAGGATAATACCCCGGTGCCATTCGTTGAAAAGCAAATCAAGGATATTCTAAAGGCCAAATATGATATACATCCGGATGATGAGCGTGCCATAGGTAGTTTTGATATGTCGGAAATATTCAACAATATCACCGCATTTACCACGGTGCTCAAGGGATTTTCATTTTTTGTTGGAATCTTTACACTATTGGCAGGTGTGATTGCCATTAGTAACATCCTTTTAATTACCGTAAAAGAACGTACACAAGAAATTGGGGTGAGACGAGCCTTGGGGGCCACTCCCAAGGTTGTGAAACGTCAGATCGTAGTGGAAGCTATTGTTTTGACAGCCTTTGCCGGATTGATAGGTTTTGCAATAGCCGTAGGAATTTTATCCATATTGGATGCCATGTTCGGTAGTGGGGATGATTTTCCTTTTGTAAAACCAATGATCAGTGTGCCGCAGTTTATCATATCATTTGTTCTAATGGTGGGACTGAGTGTGCTCATCGGATTGTTGCCGGCCAACCGAGCTGTAAAGATTAAGCCCATAGATGCATTAAGAGAAGAATAATAATCAACACAATTAAATAACGAAATCAAATACACAGTAATGAACAAGTATGTAAAATACGGATTGATAGGGGTAGGGGTCATTGGTATTTTGGCCGCGACCGTATACTTTTTAAAGCAGAATAGTACTCCAGTGGAGTTGTATAAAACAGAAACTGCCGAACGTAAGGATATAGTGAACAAGGTAATTGTTACTGGAAAGGTTATTCCTGAGGATGAGATCAACATCAAACCTCAAATATCCGGGATTATAGATAAGATCCATTTGGATGAAGGTGTAAGAGTACAATCAGGAGACCTGATCGCGGTAATTAAAGTTGTTCCCAACGAACAATCCATGAACCAAGCAGCAGGTAGGGTCCGTAATGCCGAGCTGGCGCTTAACAATGCTAAATTGGAATATGACCGAAATAAGACCTTGTTTGAAAGAGGTGTTATTTCCAATCAGGATTACAACAACTTAAAGTTGACTTATGAGCAAGCTATGCAAGAATTAAAGAATGCACAGGCAGATTACCAGATTATTAGAAAAGGTTCGGCCGGAGGATCAGCAAGTGCCAATACCAATATTAGAGCGACGGTCTCAGGGACCATCTTGGAAATTCCCGTAAAAGAGGGAGATCAAGTGATTCAAAGTAACAATTTTAATGATGGTACCACTATTGCTACCATTGCCGATATGAACCAGATGATTTTTGAAGGTGAAGTAGATGAGGCCGAAGTAGGAAAGCTACATGTTGGAATGCCATTAGAGATTAGTTTGGGAGCATTGGAAGAACAAAAGTTTAATGCGAAACTCAAGTTTATTGCCCCCAAAGGTGTAGAAGAAGAAGGAGCGGTCCAGTTTAAAATTGAAGGTGATTTGGACGTTACAGCAAGTGACAGCACATCATATGTTAGAGCTGGTTATAGTGCCAATGCATCTATAGTTTTAGAGGAGAAGAAAGATGTACTCTCTCTAAAAGAAGCATTGCTTCAATTTGATAAGGAAACCGAAAAGCCATATGTAGAAGTGGAAGTTGGAGAAAACGAATTTGAACGTAGAGATCTTGAGCTCGGTGTAAGTGACGGCATTGATGTAGAAATAGTTTCCGGGATTGGTGAAGATGATAAAATTAAGGTTTGGAACAAGCTTGAGAAAAAATCTGACGAAGATTAATCTATGCGGACCATCATTTTAACAACCAAAATCAAAAAACGAATGAAAAATAGCATAACATTGGTTCTATTGTTGTTTGCCATCACTTTTTCGAGTGCACAGGCGCGTCAATGGACATTACAGGAATGTGTGGAATATGCAGTGGAAAACAATCTGTCCGTAGAGCAATTTGAACTGGATTTGGAGAACGCTAAAATTGATAAATCCGATGCTGTGGGTAATTTGCTTCCCAGTTTGAATGGTTCAACTTCGGCATCAAGTAATACGGGTTTTTCCATTAATCCAACAAACAACTTGCCAACAAATAGCACGGCCAATAATCTTAATCTTAGCGCAACTTCCAGTATAACCTTGTTTGATGGGTTAAGAAACATAAATCAGTTGAACAGGGCCAAAATGAGTGCCATTGCGAGTCAATATAGATTAGATAACCTAAAGGACGATATCCGGTTGAACGTAGCTAATGCCTATTTGCAAGTAGTATCCAATAAAGAACAACTGAAAACCTTTAGGGCACAATATGCCGTTACGGAACAGGATTTAAAACGAACCAAGGAATTGGTGGAATCCGGTGTTCTTCCACGTGGCGACCTGTTGGAAATAGAAGCGACTGCTGCCAACCAAGAACAACAAATAATTAATGGTGAAAGTTTGGTGTTGATATCCAGAGTAAATCTTGCTCAATTATTACAGATAACAGATTACGAAAATTTTGATATTGCAGAGGAAGAATTTGCTATTCCCCCTTCCGATATTCTTAAAAACTCTCCGAAGGTTATTTTTGATAAAGCTTTGGGATTCAGAAACGATATCAAATTTTCAGAAACTACTGTAGATCTTGCCAAAGAAGACCTTAAAATAGCCAAAGGGGCATATTTGCCAACCTTGTCCGCTTTCTTCCAGTATGGCACAAGGTATTCCGATGTAACCCAAATACCAGATGGGGATGGATTACCTTACACACCAAGTTTAACAGACCAACTGTGGATTTTTGATGGGATCAGTTATGGAGCACAGTTAAATGTTCCGATTTTTAATGGATGGAGCACGCGTAACAATGTAATGAGGTCTAAAATTAGTTTGGAAAAGGCCAAATTGCAGTTGGAGCAAGATAAACTGGATCTGGAAAATGTTATTCAACAAGCATATGTTGATGTAGGTACATTTGAAAAAGCGTATGCAGCTGCCGAAAAAACACTTGAAGCAAGAAGTTTGGCCTATGATTATGCAAAAGAACGCTATGAAGTAGGGTTGATGAATGCTTTTGATTTTAGCCAAGCGCAATCTAGAGTAGAGAATGCCCAGGCCGATGTGATCCGAACCAAGTACGATTATATTTTTAGATTGAAAATTTTGGAGTTCTACTTTGGCATTCCCATTTCATTAAACTAGTATCTTTGTGGCCGCTATGGCCATAATATTACATTTAGAAACCGCAACTACCAATTGCTCCGTCAGCATTTCCAGGGATGATGAAATTATTGTCCTAAAAGAAAATAATGCAGTGAGTTATTCGCACTCGGAACAATTGCACCTGTATATAAAAGAAGCCTTGAAAGAGGCTTCTTTGTCATTATCGGACATGGATGCTGTTGCCATCAGCAAAGGTCCAGGGTCTTATACAGGACTCCGTATCGGAGTGTCAGCTGCAAAAGGACTGTGTTTTTCTTTGGATATACCCTTAATTTCCGTTCCAACGCTTCAAAGTATGGCTCACCAAGTGGATGTAGAAATAGGGGCATTAATAATTCCTGTGTTGGATGCCAGACGCATGGAAGTATATTCCAGTGTGTTTGATTCCGATTATAAAGAAGTGCGCGAAACCCGAGCAGAGGTCATCAATGAAAACTCTTTCGCAGAGTATATTGAAGAAAACAAGGTTTATGTTGTGGGCAGTGGGGCCGAAAAATGTAGGGGTGTCGTACAACACCCCAACTTTATTTTCGATGAATCCGTAGTTCCCTCGGCCAAGGACATGGTTTCGATAGCCATTAAAAAATTTGGTTCGAAACAATTTGAAGATGTAGCCTACTTTGAGCCCTACTACCTCAAGGATTTTGTCCTACAACAGAAAAAGAAGAAAAATTAATCTTCAGCGGTTTTGTGCATGACTCGTTGTGGGAACGGAATTTCAATCCCAGCGGCATCAAAACGTAATTTTGTTTGTTCGATCACGTAAAAATGTGCCGACCAAAAAACATCATTGTTTGCCCAGAAACGTAAGGTAAGATTAACAGAACTATCGCCCAATTCACCTACATAAACCTCTGGGGCAGGCTCCGTATTGATATCTGGATTGTCGGCGCAAATCTTTAATAGAATTTCTTTTGCCTCCTTAATATTGGAGCCATACCCGATGCCTACATCAAACTTGTCCCTACGAGTTTTTTCCATATTATAATTGATTACGTTTCCGTTGGATAATTGTCCATTGGGGATAATGGCAATTTGATTTCCAAACGTATTCAATTTTGTATTGAAAATAGAAATTTCTTTAACTGCTCCGTCCACACCTTGTGCGGAAATCCAATCACCAACCTTAAAGGGTTTAAAGACGAGAATAAGTACACCACCAGCAAAATTGGCAAGTGATCCTTGAAGTGCTAAACCAATAGCTAGTCCAGCAGCACCTACTATAGCTACCAGAGAAGATGTTTTAACCCCTAATTGAGTAATTACCAAAACAAACAGCAATATTTTAAGTGTAATGCTGATGAAACTCTGTAAAAAAGTTTCAAGGGTTTCGTCGTAATCTTTTTTGATGAAGAACCGACGTGTCATTTTATTAATAAACTTGATGACCCAAAGGCCAATGAAAAAAATTACTATGGCTAAAATAAGATTTGGAATAACTCCAAAAGCCCATTCAATAGCTTGGTCTACATATTTTTGATAATTCTCTAATTCTTTCATAATAGTTTTAGTTTAATAACAACGTAATTAATATTGAGGTGAAATAAAAGAAAAGGTTTTTAAACAATTGTTAATGTTAAGGAGTTATAGCTGTTCCAAGACTTCTTTGGCGCTAGTGACCGGGAGCTTGCATACACCTTCGCTACATACATGGGCAAGGGTTTTTCCGGGTAAGGCCCTGTTTTTTAGCAATGCTATGGTTCCATTTTTTTGGGACCCGACCAAGATACTATTGGGTACATACGCTTTGTTTATTTCTTGTCCCATGGTTTTATAGTTTTTGCCAACAATGGCGATTTCATAAAAATTTTGATTTAGGTACAGTACCAAATGCAACCAGTTGGAAAAACCTTGTGCCCTGCGATCAAAATCTTTTTGAACGTTCTTTAGCATCTGCTTGGCTATAGCAACATAGTTTTCTTCCGGATAGAGCTTATGAAATTTAAACAGATTTACGGCCATCATGGAGTTGGAGGATGAAATCACATTGTCGTCCACTTCTATGGTTCTCCTGATTAAAGATTGATCTTTGTCCGAGGTGTAGAAGAACATGCCCGAAGTATTGTCCCAAAAGTGTTTTTTGGAATATTCGAGCAGGCTTTTGGCCAAATTGAGCCAAGTTTCATCAAAAGTAACCTCATATAGTGAAAAGTAGGCATCAATTACTGTGGCATAATCGTCTAAAAAACCGTTGATGGTGCTCTTGCCATCTTTATGGTTGCGATACAAGGAAAAGTCTTTAGCTATCATTTCACGAGAAATAAAGGTTGCATTCTTCAATGCAAGATCTAGGTATTGTTGGTCACCTACATAGCGATAGGCATCCACAAGTCCCTTTAACATTAAACCATTCCAAGAAGTCAAAATTTTATTGTCCAATCGTGGTTTAGGACGGGTTGCTCTTTCTTTTTTCAACAGGCTGAGGTTTTCTTTCAGTTTATTTCTCAGCTCGGCTACAGTAATCTCGTATTTTTGCGCAATTTCTTCATCGCTCTTGTCCCTGATGAGTACATAGTTTTCTTCTTCCCAATGTCCGTAGGAATTAATATTGAAGTAGTCACCAAAAGTTTCAAAATCATTGCCCAACAAATTAATAAGCTCCGTTTTGGTCCAGATGTAGTATGCCCCTTCTTGCAATTCACCGTTTTTGTCAAGACTATCGGCATCCAAAGAGGAATAGAACCCACCACATTTATCCAACAGCTCTTCTTGCACAAAACCAATGGTCTCCTCGACCACATTTTTGTACAATACATTTTTCGTTACAGCATAGGCCTTGGCGTATAGGCTTGTCAGCTGACCATTATCGTACAGCATCTTTTCAAAATGGGGTACATGCCATTTGGTGTCTACAGCATATCGGGCAAACCCACCGCCTACATGGTCATAAATTCCCCCATAGGCCATTCTGGTAAGCGTAATGTCCACAAACTCCATTAGCTCTGGTTTTTTGTTTACCGTGGCGTAATGCAATAAAAAATCCCAGTTATTGGGCATCATAAATTTAGGAGCACGTTTATGGCCTCCCAAAAAAGTGTCGAAGTATTGTGACCAATGCTGTACTGCTTTATCTAACTCTTCTAAAGTGAATAGGTCACTTTGTTTATCGTTCTCCACCATGTTTATGGTTTGGAGTCCATTGGTAAGGTCTGTGGCGTACTGTACTACCTTTGGTTTATCTTTTTTATAAAGTTCAGCGAGTTGGTTCAGGGAATTTATCCAATTGTCTTTTGGGGCATATGTTGCGCCCCAAAATGGCCTTCCATCCGGTAGCGCAACAATGTTGAGCGGCCATCCACCTTGACCTGATATCATTTGGATGGCATCCATGTAAATCTGATCTACATCTGGTCGTTCTTCCCGATCTATTTTTATAGTGATGAAATGCTCGTTCATAACCTTGGCTACCTGTTCATCTTCAAAACATTCCGTTTCCATTACGTGACACCAATGACAGGCTGCATACCCTATACTTATAAGTAAAAGCTTATCTTCTTTTTTGGCCTTTTCCAATATATTGGGATGCCAAGCTTCCCAATGTACGGGGTTATGTGCATGCTGCAAAAGGTATGGACTTGTTTCGTGGATAAGGGCATTGGTATATTTACGGGTCACTTTATTTGATTTTGATTAACAGTTTTGGCCATAAAAAAATGCGTCCTTTAAAGGACGCATTTTATAAAAGTGGTCTTAAATTACTTAACCTCAAAGGTAATCTTAACGTTTACCCGATAATCGTCTATCTTTCCATCTTTTACTGTGGCACTTTGCTCATTGATGTAGATGGAACGTATATTTTTCACTGATCTTGAGGCTTGTTCCAACGCTTGGTTGGTTGCATCTTCCCAGCTTTTTCCGGAATTAGCCAATACTTCTATAACTTTTAAAACTGCCATGTACAATGTATTTTTATGATTCCTTTGAATATAAGAAATTTTGACTGAAATACGGCAGTAAAACGAGCTAAATTAGCCGTTAAGGGCCACCACTTCCTTTATTTTTTCGCCCATCATGTTCTTTAGCATTGTCTCAATACCATTCTTTAAGGTAAACGTGGACGATGGACAACCACTACAAGCACCCTGAAGGATAACACTTACGGTACCGCTTTCTTCCTCATAGGACTGAAAAAGAATATTTCCACCATCACTAGCTACGGCCGGCTTCACGTATTCTTCCAAAATATCTATGATTTGTTGGGAAGTATCATCGTAATTGGTCTGTGTGGTGGTTTGCTCCACCATTTCCTTAGTTTTTTGGATGGCTTCCACTGTTACAACGTCCTTTCCATCAGCTAAATAATCCCTGATAAATTCACGCAGCTGCATGTTGATTTCTTCCCAATCCGCTACCTCATACTTTGTTACGGACACGTAGTTTTCATCCATAAAAACCTCTTTGACAAATGGTAGATGAAACAGTTCCTTGGCTAAGGGAGAATCTTTGGCCTCATCAATATTTTTAAACTCGTAAGTAGAGGGAACAATGCGTTTATTGGACACAAACTTCATAACCGCTGGGTTAGGGGTTACTTCGGCATATACTGTGATAGGTTGTTTCTTTTTGATTTCTTCCTCCTTCACCACGGGCTCACCGGCATTTAGGTATTCCACCAATTGCTGGGCCACCTCATCCTTTACATCATCCCATTCCACAATGTCAAAACGCTCCAAAGCCACAAAATTGCTGGAAATGTACACTGTTTTAACAAATGGAAGGTAGAAAAGTTGTTGTGCCAAAGGCGAATCTTTGGCTTCATCTATATTTTTAAACTCATAGTTGCCCTTTACCAAAAAATGGTTCGCCTCCAATTTGATTATCTTGGGGTTATTGGTCGAAACTACTGTTATATTGTATTCTTTCATCATGAATCTTTGGCACAAAAGTACCAATACTTAAGATGTACAGCAAAATATTATAATAATGTGTGAAGCATACCGTTATCTTATTGTTTTATTGCATTGAACAATCATTTAGCCCCAACCGTCACATGAGACGTATCTTAACCTCAATTATCATTGCCCTGTTGTTTGGGTCGATGGCCAAGGCACAGGAAGGTATTCCCGTGTATTTTGATTACTTGGCAGACAATTATTATTTGGTCTACCCGTCCATGGCAGGGATTTCTGAAGGTACCAAAATCCGTTTGACAGCTCGAAAACAGTGGTTCAATGTGGATGAGGCGCCCAGTTTGCAAACCTTGAACATTAATTCCAGGGTTGGTGAGCGCAGTGGGATAGGGGGTATACTTTTTAACGATTCCAATGGTTACCATTCACAAACAGGTTTTAAGGCTACCTATGCCCATCATTTACAATTGGCAGGAGATTTTAGAACGCTCAACCAATTATCTTTTGGATTGAGTGCAGGTGTCATTTTAAGCAGCTTGGACGAGACTGAATTTGTATCTGTGATTCCAGACCCAGTGGTTACCGGAGTAAAAAATACTTCGAGCTATTTTAATGTTGATCTAGGGGCATCGTATAACTATTTGGAATTTTATGCACATGCTGCCATTTTAAATATATTGGGAAGTGGTCGTGACCTGTACACTGCCGCCGAATTTGATAATTTGAGACGTTACCTTTTCTCTGTAGGATATGTTTTTGGAAGAACTACCCGTATAGAACCTTCCATTTTGTTTCAGATGACGGATTTTACCAAAGAAAAAACCGTGGATTTGAACGCCAAAGTGTACCGGGATGTAAGTTTTGGCACCGTATGGGCTGGACTCTCTTACCGAAGAAGCTTTGATGGAGCACAATACCAAGCCAATGGAGAATTTGGGGAGCAACGGTTACAGTTGTTCACGCCGATTATAGGGGTGAATGTAAACAAGTTTATGTTTTCCTATAATTATTCCTATCAATCTGGAGATATTCGTTTTGATAACGGAGGTTTCCACCAAATTACTTTAGGGTACGATTTTGGACAGAGCGATCAAGGCAAACGATACGATTGTTATTGTCCAGCAGCCAACAACTAAAATAGCCCACCCATATTGGGCAGGCCATTTAGAATAAACGGTACTAAAGTAAGCCTAATCCCAAGTAAAATTTTTCCTTGAAGCCTGAGCTTTTATGGCAGACAACATGGCACTTTCAAGCTCGCCTGTTTCTTCTTTTTGATGTTCAGCTATGTAAGCTTCACGTTTGTTGTTGAGTTCCTGTATCTGTTTTTGGATTTCTTCGCGTTCCGTTTTCTTTTGTTTTACATAAGCCTTGATTTCATTTTCAGATTTTCCTTGAAGCTCCTCGGGAAGCTCTTTGTCCTTCAATTCTGAAATAATGGATTCATCTTCCTCTGCCGCATCCACCAAATCCCATTGTGAGTTGTTGTACAATCTAGAGCTTTTGCTCACTGCGCGTTTTACAAATGCTACTTCCTCCAGTTCTGCGGCATTGGCATCCTGCACGGATTGCAATTCTTTCTTTTGTCTGCCCATCGAACCATAGGAAACATAGGTATTGTTCAATTTGGAATTTAACCTGATAATGACATCATCGTATGGAGTTTCAATGTGTACCACTTGTCTGTTGTGGTCTATGGCCATGTATTCCCCACCGGTGAGCATAGCTCCCTTTTTCCACATGGTAGAGATGCCTTGTTCGTAATTGCCACAAAAAATAGTGTTCACGATCACATCCTTTTCCTTGGCATTGGTAGCTGCATCCGTATAATTTAGTTTCCCTTGTGTAAAAGGCTCATTGCCCGCTATAAAAATCATCTTTAAGTCGTCCGCATTTTTCCCCCAATCCAATTGTTTTAAAGAATTATGGATTACTTGGCCACAGTATTCTTCACCTCCATTGGTGGTCAAAGAAAAAAGCTTTTCCGAGATTTCATCCAGATCATTGCTAAACCCTAAAACCTGTCGAATGTAGCCTTCACGGGATGATAGATTGTCATTTCCATACTCATAAAGTGCAATTTGAAGTGATGGTCTTACGTTGGTGCCACATTTGGCATGGGTAAATTCGTTTACAATATCCCATAATTGTGCTTTGGCTTGATTGATTAGCCCGTCCATACTATTACTGGTGTCCAGTAATAGCGCAATCTTTGCGTATTGGTTTGCAGGTTTTGCATCGCTATATTGGATTTCCAATGTTGGTTTTTCTTCGTTTTGTGCTTTTAGATTATAACCATAGCTTGTTCCCGTTATACATAGCAAAAGAGCTGAGCTCAATAGATAATTTATTTGTTTCATGATATAATGGTTTTTTTAATGTTGGGGTAAATGTATCGGCATCTTTATGTATTTAAAATCGTAAATGAGTGAAGTGGAGCTTTACATGAGTAACCGGAACCATTGACTTAGTTAGCGGGCACTATCGTAGTGTTTTTCACCTAGTTTCGGTACCATCCTATTTTTTAAAATGCTTTGGAAGCAGTATGTTTACCTAAGTTATGGTTCGGAAAGTATACATAATAATAGTGGTGTTGATGACCTCCTTGAGCGCTTTTGCCCAGATTGGCAACAATCAGGATGTGTTGGAGATCAAAGGTACTGTTAAGGGAAGAGAGAACTATGTGCCCATTTCTGGTGTGCGGGTTTCTACGGATAAGGGCACGTACACGACTACCAATGCGTTGGGCGAGTTTAATATAAAAGCATCCATTGGGGATGTGTTGATTATTGAGGGAGCAGAGTTGGAAACAGTGCGTTATCCAATAAAGTCGGACGAGAAAGTAGATGTGCTTGTGGAAGGATATAAAAATGGTACTCCGTCAAAAAAAGAAAAACGTGGGATTTCGGGTGCAATGACCAACTTAAGGGATCATCAGCGTTTTTTGGACTCGGCCACTGTTTATAAAAAGACCGATTTTGAAAAAAGTATCGACTTTATTGCTCGTTCCATTGAGCCTTTGGGCAGTTCAGGGAACAAACGTGAACTATCATCCTCTTTAAGGGCCCTTGGTGAAATATATATGATCCATGGACAGTATGATCTAGCCATAGATAATTTGAAAGATGCACTGGCTGCCCAAGAATCCAATGAGACAAAAGTTATGTTGGGCCAGGCCTATGTCTTGACCTCGGATTATGAAAATGCAATCGTTACATTAGAGCCATTGGTGGAAGTTAAGAACATGGTGCCCTACCAACGGATACTGCTTTTTGAAACCTTGGGAGATGCCAATAAAGGACTGTCCCACCTTGATAAAGCACAGGACTACTATCAAGAAGGACTCCTCATTGCCGAAAAAAACCAGGTTTCACCCAAAGAAATTGATTTGAGTTCTAAAATCGCAGATGTCTTTGCAAGTGAAGACAAGGTAATCGAAGCAGAAGGGTTTTATCAAAATTCGTTAAGCCTTTCAAAGCAAGTGGCGCCAGAACGTTTGATTCAGGAAAGTGAAAAAGTAGCAGATTTTTACAATCAAAAGAATCGCTACGATGATGAGATCCAATTACGCAAAAAAAACTTGAACGAACTTGAACAATTGCCAAAAACCACTTTGGCAAAAGAGGAAAAGTTCGGAACGTTAAAGGATACCATTACCTCACAGCGCATCAACTACAAAATAGCCAACGCCTACATCGCCCAAGACAAACTGGACGAGGCCATTCCCTATCTCGAAAAAAGTATTGTGGAAGCCGATAAGGACGATGATTTAGCAGTACAAAAAGATGCCACTCGAAAATTGTCCGAAGTGTACCGAAACAAGGGCGATTATACCAAGGCCTTGGAATCCTATCAGGACTATGTGGCAGTGGTGGATAGTTTGTACGTGCGAAAGGAACAGGAAATATCACGTGCATCCCGTTTTAATCGAGAGATAGCGAATACCCAAAACCGTATATCCAGTTTGGAACAAGATCGGGAACTTAGCCAAAGCAAGTATAGTTTGGCGGTTACCGAACAACAGTTGTACGAGGAGACCAGCAAACGTCAAAAATGGATTATTTATTCCCTTGTTTTTGGGATTGCCTTTATGGCGATCACTGCCTTTTTGTACTATAGGAGCAACAAGCAGCAAAAACTGGCCAATAACCTTTTGGCCCTCAAATCGCTCCGTACCCAAATGAATCCACATTTTATTTTCAACGCGCTCAACTCCGTAAACAATTATATCGCCAAGAGCGACGAGCGGAGTGCCAACCGGTTTTTGAGCGAGTTCTCCGTGCTGATGCGCAGTGTGCTTGAGAATTCCGAAGAGGATTTTATTCCTTTGGCCAAGGAATTGGAGCTGTTGGAACTCTATGTGAAACTGGAACATTCACGTTTTTCGGATAAGTTTGACTTTGAAATCGAAGTAGAAAACCAAATAGATGTAGATGCTTTCCAAATTCCGCCCATGTTGCTTCAGCCGTACATCGAAAATGCAATTTGGCATGGGTTGCGATATAAGGATGAGAAGGGATTTTTAAAAATACGGGTAAAACAAATCACCAATGATATGTTGGAAATCTGTATCGAGGATAACGGTATCGGAAGGAAGAAGTCTGCCGAGTTGAAGACTACCAACCAAAAGAAACAAAAATCGAAGGGTATGGGCAACATTCAAAAACGAATCCAAATCTTGAACGATATGTATAAAAATAGAGTGGATGTTTCCATTACCGACCTAAATGATGATAAAACTGGAACTAGGGTATCCCTTAAACTTAAAAAACAATGATGGAATTAAAAGCGGTCATTGTGGAAGACGAAGCGAATAGTCGGGAAATCCTTCGGAACTATTTGGCTAAGTATTGCGAGGGTGTACAACTAATGGGGGAGGGGGGTACCATCCAAGAAGGCCTTGAGCAAATCAAAAAACACAGTCCGGACCTGGTTTTTTTGGATGTGGAGATGCCCTTTGGCAATGCCTTTGATTTGTTGGACAAGATTCCTGACCGCACCTTTGAGACCATTTTTGTCACGGCCTATAATCAATATGCAATGGATGCCCTTAATCATCATGCGGCTTATTATTTAATGAAACCCATCAATATTGATGAATTGATCAAGGCGGTGGATTATGTTCGTTCGGTAAAGGAAAAAGAAAACGCTTTGGAAGGACAGGTCCTTCAGGCTAAATCCATTCATACTTCTGGGAAAATCACATTGCCCCAACAAGATGGCTTCCAAGTGCTGGACGTGTCCGATATTTACTTCTGCAAAGCCGATGACAACTATACCGAAATCTACCTGGAAAATAAAAAGATAGTGGTGAGCAAAACCCTCAAGTATTTTGATGAGGCACTGCAACCGTACTCTTTTGCTCGCATTCATAAATCCTATTTGGTCAATGTATCCGAGGTAGTGAAATACAAAAAAGGAAAAGGTGGCAGCGTAGTGCTTTCCAATGGCAAGGAACTTTCCGTATCCGCGTCCAAAAAAGCCGATCTTTTATCGTTTTTTAAATAAATTGCCCCTTATTTAAATCAGCACTTAGGTCAATAAACCTCAAAAACTTATAATTTAATGATTATCAAAACCGTAAGAGGAAAATCACCCGAAATAGGAGAAGATTGTTTTATCGCCGAAAACGCCACCATTGTGGGCGAGGTTAGCATGGGCAACCAATGTAGTGTTTGGTTCAATGCTGTGATCCGTGGCGATGTCCATTTTATAAAAATGGGCAACAAAGTAAATGTGCAAGATGGGGCGGTAATCCATTGTACCTATCAAAAATCCCCAACAACCATTGGTAATAATGTATCCATTGGGCATAATGCCCTTGTACATGGCTGCACTATAAAAGACAATGTGCTAGTTGGAATGGGAAGCATAATTATGGACGATTGTGTGGTGGAGAGCAACTCCATTATAGCTGCCGGTGCGGTAGTTACCAAAGGTACCCATGTGGAGGCTGGAAGTATCTACGCTGGGATGCCCGCCAAAAAAATAAAGGATATCAGTCCCGAACTTTCGAAGGGGGAGATAGATAGGATTGCCGAAAATTATGTAAAATATTCTAGCTGGTTCAAAGAAGATTGATGTATGTAAGGTTGCGCGGCCTTCAATGAATCCAGCAATTGAGCGTATGGCCATTCAAAAGCTATCAAAGAATATTCCCTATTTTTGTTCCACTTAAAAAAACTCGACTAAGATGAACGCATATATTTTTCCAGGACAGGGCGCACAATTTGTAGGTATGGGCCTAGATTTGTTCGAAAACCATACAGAAGCAAAGGAACTTTTTCAAAAAGCAAACGATATTCTTGGGTTTTCCATAACCAATATCATGTTCGAGGGGAATGCCGAGGATCTAAAACAGACCAAGGTGACGCAACCGGCCATTTTTTTGCATTCCGTGATCCTGAGCAAGGTATTGGGCGATAATTTCAGACCCGATATGGTAGCAGGGCATTCCTTGGGGGAGTTTTCTGCCTTGGTGGCGAACGGCACCCTAAATTTTGAAGACGGTTTAAAATTGGTGTCCCAACGTGCTTTGGCCATGCAAAAAGCCTGTGAAAAACAACCCAGTACCATGGCCGCTGTTTTAGGCTTGGAAGATGAGGTGGTGGAAAAAATTACCGCAGAGGTGGAAGGTATTGTAGTACCGGCCAACTATAACTGTCCCGGACAATTGGTGATTTCCGGTGAGGTGGATGCCGTAAACATAGCCTGTGAAAAAATGAAAGAGGCCGGGGCTAGAAGAGCATTGTTATTGCCTGTGGGAGGTGCGTTCCATTCCCCTTTGATGGAACCTGCCCGCGAAGAATTGGCCGCAGCCATAGAATCCACGGAATTTAAGAAGCCCAGCTGTCCCATTTATCAAAATGTGACCACTACAGCAGTATCCGATGCCGAGGAAATAAAAAAGAATTTGATATTGCAGTTGACCGCTCCCGTAAAGTGGACGCAAAGCGTGCAACAAATGGTAAAAGACGGGGCCACATCCTTTGTGGAAGTGGGGCCTGGCAAGGTATTGCAAGGCTTGGTAAAGAAAATTCACCGAGAGGCCGAAACCAGCTCTGCAGTGGTTTCGTAGGCAAGCAACACAGTTTATCCGATTAAATGGAAATTTAAACTAATAGGCGAGGATGTTCCTCGCCTTTTTTGTAATATTGGGGGCTACCAAATCACCTACTTTTTGCAATGTGTTTAACCCAATTGAAACTGATTGAACCGGTGATGTCGAACTTACATACAAAAGCCTCAACTATGCTTCCTATCATTTTTGGACGTTTCGGTCTATTAGGGTTCTTTTTTCTCTTTTTGGGAATTGGAACTGGCTTTGGGCAGACTGTCTCGATAGACGACCCGGCTCCTGTTGCGGAGGGCGATGCGCTCACCGCGACGTTGACCTTCACGGTCAGTCTTGACGTTGCGGACCCGTTGAACGCCACCACGGTCAACTATACCATAAGCGGCGGAAACGAGGACGGCACGACGGCGGATGTTGTCATCCCCGCGAACAGCACGAGTGCGACGATAGATGTCACGACCAACGGTGACACGGTGATCGAGGCCGACGAGGTGGTCACCGTTACCCTGAACTCCACTGACAACGGGACGCTCAGTGCAACTGATGGCGAGGGGACGAGCAGTTTCACGGACGACGACTCGGTGGTTGTCTCGATAGACGACCCGGCTCCTGTTGCGGAGGGCGATGCGCTCACCGCGACGTTGACCTTCACGGTCAGTCTTGACGTTGCGGACCCGTT
>NZ_JALKAN010000026.1 GCF_023015965.1 Allomuricauda sp. F6463D | reverse complement strand
GAAGGGCTTCAAGGAAGGCGGCGACCTACTCTCCCACCTGGTGTGGCAGTACCATCGGCGCAAACGGGCTTAACTTCCCTGTTCGGAATGGAAAGGGGTGGGCCCCGTCGCCATGGCCACCTAGATTTTTATGCCGAGTTGATTTCGGCACGTCCCTGTTGTTCCATCGATAGTTACCGACAAAAAACAAAGAACAGTTTTTTATATGACATAATATGGGACGGATATGTGCATCCGTTCAAAAAAGAGTCAACGAAGTATGTTTGTTGTTAAGGAACCAC
>NZ_JALKAN010000025.1 GCF_023015965.1 Allomuricauda sp. F6463D | reverse complement strand
GAAGGGCTTCAAGGAAGGCGGCGACCTACTCTCCCACCTGGTGTGGCAGTACCATCGGCGCAAACGGGCTTAACTTCCCTGTTCGGAATGGAAAGGGGTGGGCCCCGTCGCCATGGCCACCTAGATTTTTATGCCGAGTTTATTTCGGCACGTCCCTGTTGTTCCATCGATAGTTACCGACAAAAAACAAAGAACAGTTTTTTATATGACATAATATGGGACGGATATGTGCATCCGTTCAAAAAAGAGTCAACGAAGTATGTTTGTTGTTAAGGAACCAC
>NZ_JALKAN010000024.1 GCF_023015965.1 Allomuricauda sp. F6463D | reverse complement strand
ACCTCGTCGGCCTCGATCACCGTGTCACCGTTGGTCGTGACATCTATCGTCGCACTCGTGCTGTTCGCGGGGATGACAACATCCGCCGTCGTGCCGTCCTCGTTTCCGCCGCTTATGGTATAGTTGACCGTGGTGGCGTTTAACGGGTCCGCAACGTCAAGACTGACCGTGAAGGTCAACGTCGCGGTGAGCGCATCGCCCTCCGCAACAGGAGCCGGGTCGTCTATCGAGACAACCACCGAGTCGTCGTCCGTGAAACTGCTCGTCCCCTCGCCATCAGT
>NZ_JALKAN010000023.1 GCF_023015965.1 Allomuricauda sp. F6463D | reverse complement strand
GTATTCGTGGTGATATCCGAAGCGTTGTCGGCTATGTCCGAAGCGTTTGCCGAAACTCCTGCACTATCATCAAGACTTGAAATATCAACTGCAGCATTGTTGCCAAGCTCATTGTTATAGGTCAGTTCGCCGGTAGTATCATTAAAGGACAATGTAGTATTGGTCTCGGCTATGGATACGGAGGCCACGTTCAGGTAAAGTGCTCCATCCGTGCCTGCTGTTAAATTGTTGTTCAGATCCGTACTTATCAAATTTACGGATTCCGTCCCACCACCATCTGT
>NZ_JALKAN010000022.1 GCF_023015965.1 Allomuricauda sp. F6463D | reverse complement strand
GGAAGCAGTGTCAGGGGCCGGGCCCGGATCAGTAAGGTGGGAAACAGGAAACTGCGTAACCTATTGTTCCTGTGTTCGTTCAATGCCTGTAAGCACAACAGGGCCTGCAAGGAGATCTATGAGCGGATAACGGCAAAGGGAAAGAGCAAGAAGCTGGCATTGATCGCAGTGGCCAACAAACTACTCAAACAGTCCTTTGCCATTGCGAAATCAGGCAGGCCGTACGATGAATCGTATGTTTCGGTGTTGCCAAGGTAGTTTTTGATAAAAACAGCATAGAA
>NZ_JALKAN010000021.1 GCF_023015965.1 Allomuricauda sp. F6463D | reverse complement strand
CTGCTGTTGCGTTGGCTGTTATGGTCAGTGTCATGGTGTCCTGTGCGTCGCCGCAGTTGGTGCTGGTGGCCTCCAGTGTGAGCACCACGTTCCCGGCGATGATGTCGTTGGGTCCGGGGGTGTATACGGGGGTCAGGATGGTACTGTCGTCAAAGGACCCGTCCCCTGCGCTGCTCCATGCCAGGTCGTCCTGCCCGGATGCGGTAGGGACGGTGGTGGATAGGGCGAGGTCCAGGTCATCTCCCTGGCAGATGGTCTCGTCGGACCCTGCATCTGCTGTTGCGTTGGCTGTTATGGTAAG
>NZ_JALKAN010000020.1 GCF_023015965.1 Allomuricauda sp. F6463D | reverse complement strand
AGATGGAACATTTCAAAAAAAATTATGTGGACGATCTTATCCCTGCGCTGTTTAAGTTGATGGATGCTGCTTTTAAATTGACGGGGGATATTTAGATGCTAGATGCTAGATGTGAGATGTTAGACTACTGGTTAATGGTTGATGGTTAATGGTCAATGGTTGGTGGTTGGAAGTACGAAGTCAGATGTACGAAGTTAAACTACTGAGTACTGCCAACTGAGTACTGCCTACTGCTCGTTGGTTAATGGTTAATGGTTGGTGGTTGGAAGTACGAAGTCAGATGTACGAAGTTAAACTACTGAGTACTGCCAACTGAGTACTGCCTACTGCTCGTTGGTTAATGGTTAATGGTTGGTGGTTGGAAGTACGAAGTCAGA